>NZ_JACJTR010000016.1 GCF_014698795.1 Nostoc sp. FACHB-892 | reverse complement strand
AGTTTTATCTTGCTCTCTAGTCAGAAATACCCTTAAACGGCTGCCCATATCGCTGTTACCTTTGTAGACACATTGTACGTATTTACTTATCTTTACATAGTTTGGTTTTTTCACCTTGTTCTACTTAGTGTTTAGTGAAGCGGTGTATTTAATTCACAGGCTTGTTTGTAATCGCAGTTTTCATGGCTTGAAAGATATGACTTTGGTCAACCACACCCCGAACACCAGGGACACTGTAAGTTCCAGAGCTATCTGTAATCTGGAAGCCTTGTCCTAGCAATCGAGTCAAAGCTGATGCGTAAGCACCTTGGTAGTAAACAGGTACAATCCGGCGGGTATGGCTACCCCAGAGGTACTTATAATTTGGATCAGACCCCCAGAAGTGACCAGCATCGGTAGTATTGTGCTTCACGAAAGTGATGTCTTTGGCGTTATATTTCAAGCCTCTAGACTGATTGGGGTCAGGATTGGGAGTTAATTTAGAGGCAAAGTCATTATTTAGAGTTAGGTAATGGTCATGGTCAGCAGTAACCAGTAGCAGGTTCTTGCTCCAACCACCATGATTATCTACCCAACTAATTACCTGCTGGACTGCCTTATCAAAATCATTCATGGTTCCGATGAGGTTATCCATGTTGTTGTCATGAGCAGCCCAATCGATATCGCCTCCTTCAACCATCAACCAGAAGCCATCTTTGTCTTTACCTAAAACCGTTAAAGCTGCTTTGGTCAGATCAGCTAAAGTCGGATTTTCGTTAATCTCTTTAGCAATAAAGCTGGCATCAGTCTCACCGGGAGCCAGAGGACGCACAGTATCGGGTGCAGGAGCATTAGGAGCGATGGGATTACCAGCTGCATCAATGACAGGAACACAATCCCCGGCTGTACCAGTTATTATCTGACCTGATGGACAGGTAGCCACAGTTCCAGCCTTGACAACAGAGCTATAGAGGGAGAAGCTGTCCAGACCTGTCAAACTATAGTCTCCCTTAGAAGAACTAACAGGAATGTTGCCATTTTGTCCACGCGCACCATACAGACCAAATAATCTGCCTCCCTTGTTGGGGTCAATTTTAGCAGCCGTGTTTAGCAGTGTCTTAGCTGCATTAGGGCCACGTTCCAAAAAGGTATAGCCGTAACGATTGGACGTAGGATTATTCTTCAGATGCTGGTAAGTGTCTTCTGTAATGTACGTATACTTAAAGACACCGTCTGCTGTACTTGTACTTTCTCTATTTTCAAAATCTTTGGGATGACCGCCACCCAACAAAATATTGGGTTTAAAGTTCAGCAATGTCTGTTGCAAAATGCTGTCTTGGTTGGTCTTGCTGGGGTCGTAAACACTGTCATACTTACTACGACGATTTACGAAAGAAGCCGCAGCACCAGGCGTTGCATGGCTAATAGGTACGGAAGTTACCAAGCCTGTAGACTTACCTTTTTCTTTGGCAATTTCTAGGATGGTTTTCAACTTCTTCTCGTAAATGTCTACCCCCATCGCATTGTTAAAGCTCTTTACTCCTGTATACAGAGTTGTAGCTGTGTTAGCAGAGTCGGGATAACTGTACTTGATGTAATCTTTGTCATACGTACCAGAATTACCAGGGGTCAAAGGAACCCAGGGAACAGCGCCGCCCTTACTGATCTCATAACCCGCCAGATTACCATCCTCTAGGCTATTGCCATCAGCTCGATTGCCAGGGTTAAAAGGAGTGGGCTGGAATGAGAAGTTAGGACGAACAGGACTTGCACCGGTCAGTACATTAGACCCATCTAAAGCAGAGTTACCTGTTAGATGGGGCTGGTCTATTGGATTTTCTGGTGTATTTCCCTGAATTGTTGTGCCGTAAGTGGTCACCAATCCATATCCACTTAGCTTTTGGAAGCTCAGACCAGAGCCTTTACCACTTGTGTAAAAAGGAGCGCCTTTGGCAACGGCTGCCGCCCGTGCCATTTCCCAACCCATACCATCGCCAATCATGATAATTACGTTAATTCCATTACCAGCAGCTAGGGTGGGCTGAAAAACAGAATTACCAAATACCAGCAGAACGGTACAGAGCAAGCCAGCCATTATAAGGGCTAGAAATCGCTTGTACTTTTGCAAAAATGAAATCATTGCAATGTGCCTTAAAGTTAATTGAGCAAGTGTTAGCTGTTAATACTGATAAAAATTTGGTTCTAGATGACTAGCACCGAAGTCTGAGTATGTAGCAGTCACATCTGACTGAGTGGATTCTGTGGTATGACTTTGAGCAGTTGCTGGTTGTTGAGTTGATGTTGCCAAGAACAACAAAGCTGCCATAACCAGACCAGATATAAACCAAGCCAAGGCGCGTTTGTACTGTTTCAGTAACGAAATCATTTTGGATTTTTGAATGAAACTCATCATCAGGAAACCTCTTAGTAAATAACCGAGTTGCAATCAACCTAGGCGTAGCTCGTCATAGACATCGCTATGCTTTGACAATTGCAATAATGCTAATAAGCATTATGTTTAAATAACCTTTAAAAACTAAATATAGGTAGGATAAATTAGTACAAATATTTTGCTATTTATAACGGTAATTAGTAAAATTATGTATTTAGCTATGTTCTAGGGGTAAATTCATTTTATTTGCAGACAACATGAAAGCTAAATCTTGCTTAAATAAAGGATGAATTGGCAGCACTGAAGGGTTTCTACAGCTAGTTAGCTGTAAAGTTATCTCAGCAATGTTGAAAGTTTTTCGGATGTGAGCTTCTAACTTATTGAGTAAGCGATCGCGTTCCTGGATAGTTGCAGATTCAACTGTCAAATTGGCACAAAGCATTACCTTATTTAAGCTAATTGTCCAGATGTGGAGTTTTTCTACTTGGACAACGCCAGGAAAAGATTTGAGAGATATTTCCACCTCAACAGGGTTAATTGCATCTGGTGCATACTCCAAAAAAATCTTTAAACTTTCTTGCACTAAAGGTAAGGCACTTAAACCCGTAAAAGTTGCAACGACTAAACTAATCGCAACATCTGCCCACCACCAATCCCAGAGATGAACTGCTAAAGCAGCTATAATTACGCCAACAGAACTAGCAGTATCAGCAATGACATGAAGCAAAGCTCCCCGCAGGTTTAAATCGTTGTGAATGTGGGGATGAAGCAAAGTAATGTTGAGCAAATTGACGATTAAACCTAACACAGCAATTCCTAACATTGGTAAGCCCAAAATAGTTGCTGGATGTTGCCAGCGTTGAATAGCTTCCCATGTGACAAAAGTAGCGATCGCTAGCAAACCTAATCCATTCAGCAAAGCTGCTAAAACTTCGATTCGCTGATGTCCAAATGTTGCCTTTTTTTTAGCTGGTTTTTGTGCTAAAAAACTGGCAATTAGCGATATTGCTAAAGCTGCAATATCAGATAAAATGTGTCCTGCATCCGCCTGTAGAGATAGACTTTGGCTCCATAAACCCACACTCCACTCAGCAACAAAAAAAACAGCAAGTAAACCTACTGTTACCCACAAAGTTTTTGCTTTTTGCTGATTATTAAATACTTTTACTGAATCATCTGCACATCCACACAATTGAAGTGAAACCATTACTCAAAAGCCTTGTTGCAGTACAGTAGTAGCTTCAAACATACTCAACATCCGTATCTGTGGTGAGTATGTTCTCAACTTTGAATGTATATCCTCAAATATTGTCTTTTAACAGCTTATGGTTCAAGACTTTTTTTCATGCCTCTTTTATAATATTACTCACCAATCTCTTCTTAAAATCTATTTTCTAGATTCAGAAATATATGAATAATACACAAAATATATGTCTATAAAAAACCTATCGTACTTAATTTAAGAAATGGTAATGCTTTTATTAAAAATCAAAAATTAAAGCATATTAATATTTACAATTTACAATAATCATTATATTAGTCATTGGTTACTAATTACACATGATTTTATTGGTAACTAAAACTTGGAATCGACCTATTATCCTCATTGAGAGGATGATAACCATTATCTTTTAAGCTCTTACTGATATAGACAATAAACACCTTTTGGACAGGCGATATACCTCAATAAATACATATTGAGAATAAGAATCTTTTTTACTGATTTTTCTAACTTTTGAATAAAATTTTAAAGATTATGAGCTTCCAATTTGCATATTCACTTACTAACAACACGGTTCGGTGAATTATTTTCACCTGATTTGATGACAATTTGACAGTAACAATACAAGGACTAAAGTCAGGGGCTTGAAACCTTTTGATACTGTGTGGATGGGTAAAATTGCCACTTTGTAGAAAATTTATATACACGTGACAAGCTTAAAGATTTTATGATAATAATCTTTTGTTTAATATTTCTTAACCTGTACGCAGTGGTTAAAAGCTTATTTAAGTGAAATTACAGGACTATTAATTTTTTCCCTTTGGAGTATTTTCTAATGAAATTAGCTAAGAATCTTGGTATTGCTACCGTTGCAGCTGCCATCTCTGTTGCTGCTGTTGGTACTAAACCGGTGCAAGCTGCCTTGGTTAATTACGGTTTCACTGTAAATGCCACATCTGGCGATAATCCCGGTCAGTATTTCGGCTCTTTTCAATACGATGACTCGACCTTAACCAATACAGGCCTTGAGACATTAGGAGTTGAGAATGGATTAGCAGTTACATTCAACTATTTAGGTACTAATTATACACAGGTAGATGATACTGATTTCGACAGTTTTCCTATAGCTAGCTTTAATAATGGCGAAGTTTTGGGACTAAGCTATTTTGTTGCAGACCAGTTTGCGATCGGGAGTGATCCAAATACTCCAAATGTAGGAGGGAACAATTTTTATCTAATTGACCAATCAGTAAACACAACACAGGTGGGTACTGTAAGCTACGCTAAAGTACCCGAACCGTTAGCTGTTGGTGGTACGGCTATTGCTGCTGTTATGGGATTGTGGATGCAACGTAAGAAGAGAGCAACAAAATTTGTGGGTTAATAACTTGACTTTTGAACGCCAATTGCTAAAGAGCGGGAACGCTAAGAGGGTAGCTTGCTTCCCCGTAGGGGTACAAGTCGGCAGAGCCGCCCAACGCACTAGCTCCTTTTAACTTCCCCATTCGCGTAGCGTCTCGCAGAGAAGGGGCTGACTGGTTTCCCAGCCTGGAGGCTGGGAAACCATGATTGGAGGCTCGGCCTCCAATGGCTTGACCAGAGGAAGCAGCCCTCTTGGAATACATTCCTTGTAAGTAAATCACCTTAATCCTTGCCCATGTTTAGAGTCAAGAATTAAGGTGATTTAAAACTATTTAAGATACTTCGCTAAATGAATCTGTTCCTATCGTTTTTAAAGACCACCAACAACGCCACCATCATTACGGGTAATTACTACCACTGATGAACGTGGGCGACCTGATGGGCCATAACCTTGACTGTGAGGCCAATTGCTAGCGATCGTGGGATTCGAGGCATCCCCGCGATCGCCTGGGTGCTGGATGTTGATAAACATCGCTTTGCCATCAGGTGTGCTAGTAATACCAGTTACCTCACAATCCGTAGGGCTGGTTAAGAAGCGCCTAACTTGTTTGGTGTTGGGGTCAGCACACGACATGGTGTTGCTACCGATGTTTACTAAATCACCGATACCATCGCCTGAGTGGTCGGTCTGAATCCAAAGGCGGCCGAAGTCGTCGAACCACAGACCATCTGGTGAACTTAAGTCGTCACCTTTAATGTTGCCTTTGAGATTTGGTTCGGGTCTAGTTTTGTCGCCAGCTTCAAAGAAGATATCCCATTTGAAGGTAGTTGCTGTAACACTACGTCCATCTTCGCGCCAGCGAATGATGTGACCGTAACGGTTGTCAGGACGTGGGTTGGGAGGATTCACGGGAGGACGCGCACCGCCTGCTGCTGTTGTGCCGTCTGGCTGGTTGGAGGAAACTGGAGTTGTGCCCCGACGATTATTGTTGGTCAATGTGCAGTAGACTTCAATCTCTTTATATCCGCCGATGCGAGGACGCACAGCTACCCACTCTGGGCGATCCATCATGGTTGCGCCGACTCTATCCGCAGCTTGTCTTGTCTTGACAAGCACCTCAGCTTGACTTCTGAAACCGTTATTTGGTGTCAAACCACGCTGACCGTAGACCAAAGGAATCCACTCACCAGTACCATTGTCATTGAATTTGGCAACGTACAGAACACCGTTGTCAAGCAAATCGCGGTTAGCAGAACGATTTCCAGGATTTAAAGGTTGGGCACAAACGAACTTGTAGATATATTCGTTGCGCTCGTCATCTCCCTGATAGAAAGCAACACGTTTATTGTCATCAACAACAACTTGAGCGCTCTCATGCTTGAACCGACCAAGAGCAGTGCGCTTGACTGGTTTGCTTTGCGGATCATAGGGATCAATCTCAACCACCCAGCCGAATAAATGGGGTTCGAGTGGGTTGGTGCTGGCATCGAAGCGTGGATCAACCTCCGGCCAGCGATAGCTAGATGATGTTGAAACGCCGTACCGATTTTGTCCTGCCAGGATATCGGACTTTTCGATGCCTGGAATTGCAACTACATCTCGTGTAGGGTTAGCAAAGTAGCCGTTCCAGTTCTCTTCGCAGGTCAAGTAAGTACCCCAAGGAGTGTAGCCATTAGCGCAGTTGTTGAGCGTACCATAAGCGGTATAGCCGTCGTTCAGTGTCCCGGTGTCAACAGAGCCAGTTGGCGTAATGTTAAACTTTTTCGACTTTAACAGTGCATTGCCAGCCGCAGGCCCTGATACTCGCATCTCGGTGTTCCCGGTAATGCGGCGACCATAAGGCGAATTGCGATTGAAACTCCACTCATTGCCCTTCTTGGAAATTTCCACAACAGACACGCCATGAGCAGCCTGAGATTTACGTACTTTGGCAATTGTGACTACATCCAAACCATCAGGATGCAAAATTGATTCCTGGGTATATTCATGGTTCACGCACAGCAGACCAGTATTGATGGGCTGATTTACAAAGCCTCTAAGTGATCTTGCTTGTGAACTTACTGTCCGACCAACAACATTCCCTGGCTGTAAAGGGAAGTAGTGCATTCCATCATTGTGCATACCAAACTGCTTTTCTTGAGCAGCAGCATCCTGAGAAACATCTGGTAGCCAAGTCGGACCACCAGGTGCGATCGGATCTCCCCAAGCAATCAGTACTTTAGCTGTATAACCTTCAGGAACACTGACAAGATCCTTTTCCAGCAGTCCTGTAGCTGGGTTGAGTAGATTCGGTGGGATGCTCTTAAAGCCTATGCCAGCAAATCCCGTTCCTTTGGGTATTGGAGCTGCATCAACACTTTGAAGAAAGCCTCCGATGGAAACATCGCCCAGAACAGTTAGCACCGACGTACCTACAGCCGTCATGATAAACCGCCGCCGACTGAGACTAACGCGGTCAATCACATCACGAATTGACTCGTTACCAGATGGATTGAGGGTCAAATTGTTTTTAGGGTGAAAGCGTCCTTTCATTCTCTGTTCTCCATTTAAGGCTTATGAGGTTGCTAGTCAGTTCATTTCTCAATGAACATGAGTAATTCAGTAAAAATAAACTCTAAATATTTACAGAAATTACTTAGATATTTATTGGTATTTGATGCATCTTTCACAGCTAATAAATAGCAGTGAATAACAGATTAAGGCTGGCTGATGCTGCTTACGCAAAGAAGAGTTATGAAGTTTCTATTAATTTATGTACTAAGTGTTAACATCAGGTTATATATTGATTAATTTGAATTTATCAGTTGTTATTTTTTACGTAAAGATAAGCTTTCAAAGCACAAATATCTATAAGTTTCAAAGCAAAATAATATTTAATAGATATGCAAAGATATGCAAGAATTTATATTTTCAGCTTTTAAACTTGGTAAGTTTATATAGCTATTTTTAAATGTCTAGCAAATATTGCATCATCAGCAGATTGACTACTTCGGTCGCTAGAACCAGATAAGGAACAGTGTCAGCGTCGCATCTGTCCTATGCTGAAGATGGATAGTGTTGTGGGTGAGACTGTGTTTTTCAGCGTTGTGATACCGACTTATAATCGCCAACCGATTTTAGAAAAGTGCCTCCGCGCCTTGGAGGTGCAGGAGTTGAGTAAGCCAAGTGTAGTTTCTGATTACGAAATTGTCTTAGTGGATGATGGTTCTACTGATGGCACATTGGAGTGGTTAGCAGGACACAAAGAAGATTTTCCCCATGTGCGCTGGTTTCAGCAAGATCATGCAGGCCCAGCTGCGGCTCGGAATCTGGGGGTAGAACGGGCGCTGGGAGACACAATTATCTTTATTGATAGCGATTTAGTGGTGCTGGAGAATTTCTTGCAAGCTCACGCAGATGCGCTAGTGCAGGGACAGGAGAAATTGGGGAGCGATCGCTTTTTTACTTACGGTGCAGTTATTAATACTTGTAATTTCGACAATCCAACTGCTGAACCCTATAAAGTAACAGATTTTTCAGCAGCTTTTTTTGCTACCGGAAATGTAGCAATCGCTAAACATTGGCTAGAGAAAGCGGGACTTTTTGATACCAGCTTTCAACTCTATGGCTGGGAAGATTTAGAACTAGGTGTAAGGCTGAAAAAACTAGGTTTGACACTAATTAAATGTCCAGAAGCCGTAGGATATCATTGGCATCCAGCATTTAACTTAGAGCAAATTCCCCGATTGATTGACCAGGAAATTCAACGCGGACGTATGGGAGTTTTGTTTTATCAAAAGCATCCAACATGGGAGGTGCGAATGATGATTCAAATGACTTGGTTGCATCGCTTACTTTGGGGTATTTTGTCACTCAATGGCTCACTTAATGAACGGACAATGGCTCCATTGTTGCAATGGCTAATTAACTTAGGTAAACCTCAACTTGCTTTAGAAATTGCCCGAATTTTTCTCAACTGGTACAACGTGAAAGGTGTTTATGAAGCCTATGCCGAAATGCAGCAAGCATCGTGACTTTTGGCTTCATTTGGTCATCTGGATAATCGCTTTTCTACAATCTTCGGCATTTTTAATCATCTACATTTGCTGATACAGATTAAAAGCTTTTTCATAAGCAGAAATAGCATCTGAATAATGGTGTATAGACTCTAGAGCCAATCCTAAATTAAAGCAACCTTTAGCTTCAAATTCATGATCATGACTATGGTGAGCAGCTTCTATTCCGCGTTGAAGGTAAGGAATAGCTTGTTCATACTTTTCTAGCTGGCAGTATGTGTTGCCTATATTAATGACCCTGCTACTCCTTGAGGATAATGTTGAAGGAATTTTTCACACGCTACTGTCTGTGAATTTCAAGCGACCGCTGAAGTTTGACCGTAACGCTTTCCTCGCCACTTCTGGCAATGTACCTACGTTCACCAGTAGTTGGACTGTGCTTATCTTTTTCCCAACTTGGTTGCACCGATTGCAAATTGTATTCCTGCTCCAACTTGCGAATTACGCTTCACTTCTGCGATCGTCCCAACTATCAGAAACTGTAGTGCCATCTATATCTAGTAGCTGTTCATCATCAAGACAAGATAAATTAAGTCAAAATCGCCCCACCCATTAACCGTTCATACCGATACTTCAACTCTTCTTTCATCAAATACCAACGCTCTAAAGTTGCATCCATCTCTATTATTCTCTCTGCTGCTTGCCGCGCTAAAAGTAAAACTTCTTCATCTTCAACCAAGCTAGCCAATGTAAAATCTGGCACTCCAGATTGACGAGTTCCCAGTACTTGCCCAGGCCCACGAAAACGCATATCCATCTCTGAGATAAAAAAGCCATCCTGAGATTGTTCCAACACCTTCAGGCGTTGTTGAGCATCAGGACTCCTAGAACTGCTCATCAACAGACAGTAAGATTGAGCCGCGCCACGACCAACGCGCCCCCGCAGTTGGTGGAGTTGCGATAAGCCAAATCGCTCTGCATTTTCGATGAGCATTACTGTAGCATTAGGTACGTCTACACCAACCTCGACAACGGTAGTAGAAACCAAAATTTGCGTTTGGTTATCACGAAATTTAGTAATCGCTTCATCCTTCTCGGCTGAACTCATCCGACCGTGCAACAGCCCCACTTGAAAGTCGGGAAAAACGCTTTCTTGTAGCTTTTGATGCTCATCTACAGCCGATCGCAAATCTAATTTTTCTGATTCTTCTACCAAGGGTAAAACCACGTAAACTTGTCTACCTTGGGCAATTTCTCGCCGGATGAGGTCATAAGCATGGTTGCGTTGCTGACCTGATAATACTGTTGTCTGAATTTTTTGTCGTCCTGGTGGTAACTCATCAATCTGGCTCACATCCAAATCCCCGTGTATTGTCAGTGCTAAGGTTCTGGGAATCGGAGTAGCCGTCATAGTTAACACATGGGGTTGTTCGCCTTTTTGCTGCAAACGCGCCCGTTGTTCTACCCCAAATCGATGCTGTTCATCTATCACCACTAACCCTAATTGCTGGAAGTTTACGGGGTCTTGAATTAAGGCATGGGTTCCCACTAACAAAGGTAATTCACCAGTTCCTAACTGAGAATGGATTTGTCTTCGTTTAGCTGTTTTTGTGGAACCTGTCAGCAATTCCACTGGTAAATGCAAGAGATTAAACCAACTAACTAACTTGCGATAATGTTGTTCTGCCAAAACTTCTGTAGGAGCCATCAGTGCCGCTTGGTAGCCAGATTGAATTGCTGCAAGGATAGCCAGCACGGCGACAACTGTTTTACCAGAACCGACATCGCCTTGCACCAAACGATTCATTGGTACAGGTTTTTGTAAGTCGTTGAGGATATCGTTGAGGACTCGTTGCTGTGCTACTGTGAGTTGAAAAGGCAGTATTTCGTGGAATTTCTCTACAAGTTGACCTCGTGGAACGAGGATAGCGCTGGTTTGAATCGCCCTTGCTTGCTGCTGACGTTGCAATAACCCAAGTTGTAGGTAGAAAAATTCATCAAAAACTAGGCGACGACGGGCAACTTGTAGGACGGCGCTATCGCTGGGAAAATGGATGTTAGCGATCGCATCTTTCAATTCCATCAAACCATATTTCTGTCGCAAACCACTTGGCAAAGGGTCTTTCAGGTTAGCCGCAGCAGGCAAAGCAGTTATTACCGCTTGTCGCACTGTATTCGCCACCACGCCTTCAGTCAGTCCATAAATTGGCACCACCCGCCCAATATTCAACGACTCAATCGTATCTCCTGGATTTGCCAAAACCTCTAGTTCTGGATTATCCAGTGTCAAGCCGTATTTGCTTTCTTTTACCAACCCACACGCCGCTAAAATACTACCTACTGGATAACGACGTTTTAAACTTTCTTGCCAAGCGCGACTGCTAAAACGTGTACCTGCGTAAAAACGACCAATTTTGATTTGACCACTGTTATCTTTAACAACCAGTTCCAAAATTGATAATTTCTGATTTTTAGGGCTAGTAAAGCAGTTGCAACGCTTCACTGTAGCCACTATTGTCACCGTTTCACCCGCCTGTAGCTCGCGGATATTCACCTGACGCGCGTAATCAATGTGGTCACGAGGATAGTAAAAAAGCAAGTCGCGGACGGTGTGTAAACCAAGCCGTGCTAAATTATCAGCTTTTTTGAAGCCTATTTCTGGTAAATCGCTAAGTTTTTGGTCAATATTTGGTGCAAGCCTCCGACTCACCTCAGAAACGATTTTTGATTTTTGATTTTTGATTTTTGATTGATAAATTTTCCCCTGTTCTCCTGCTCCTCTGCTCCTCTGCTCCCCCTGCTCCCCCTGCTGTAATTGGGAGAGATACCTACGAGTCTCTGCTACTAAATGTTGTCTTTCTTCCAGTGCCAGATGTGGATAACTAGCAAATTGCACCGCTAGTCCTTGCCAACGGCGGCGTTCAGTTTGGGGTAAGCCTGTTGGGAATTTGCCCAAAGTTAGGCTCAGAAATTCACTGAAGCGGTATTGTCTGCCCACTAAGTCTGTAAAGCCTCGTTCGGCTTCTATTGCCAAGGCTTTGTGCAATCTTATCCAATCTGGTTCTTCATTAGTCATTGGTCAATAGACATAGGAGTGAGGAGTTAGGAATAAATAACTCATAACTCATAATTCATAACTCATAACTTTATTCAAACCAACTAGCACGCCATGCAGCTTCAGCTTCTGCGATCGCTTTTTCTCGATGTTTCTTTTGATACTCTCGTCCTAGCTTGTTTAGCTGAACTAAAATATTGCGAATCTGCCTGCGCTCAGAGGAGAGTGCCACATCAGCAAATTCAATTTCTCCTAGCCGCAGGTTAATAGCCATGATTTGCGTCAGCCCAGAATCTTCTGACTGCTGCTCATTTTCAATTTCAATTACTAAGTTTAATAAATTGGGTGGTCCTGGCATAGCCTCGGCAGATGCTTCTGATGCCGCAGCCGCCGCAGCCGCTAAAATCGGTTCTGGTAATTTTTTGGGTAATACCTCAGATTTTTGTAATAAAAGATTAGCATCATGCGAAAGTTTTTTCAGTATCTCTTGCGTGACCTCTTCTAAGTTCTGCTGCCATTTTGCCAGTTCTATAGGATTAGAGGCGGCGCTCAGAGGCTGAAAATTTGAAGTGTCGAGAAGTTCAGAAGATGTTACTTCCTTATTGGCCTCATCTTCGTCATCTTCGTCATCTCCCTTATCTACTTCAGCTTCCTGACTTTTAATACAAGCGAGCAATTGCTCCGCTGCCTCTTGACCCAACTTGCGGATAGCTTGTTGCAATTGTTGGCGCTGATTTAATGATAAATGCAGAAAGTTTTCGGGATATCCCTGTGTACAGAGATGATAACTTGCCAGAATCAACTGTTTTCGTACAGATGATCCTAAGGTGTTTAGATAACTAGCATAAGCCCTTTGTAGTTCTACTGCGATCGCCCGAATCGCTTCTTTTAGTGCTGCAATATCCCGTTCAATTCGCTCGATTGCTCTTGCCATATCTTTTCGTTCTTGTCCATATGAACTATTACATAGTACAAATGTACGAATTTATTTTATGATAACTTCCCAAAGGATTTTAGATTTTAAATTAAATGCGAAATCTCGCATCTCTACTAAAAAAAACACAGGTCAGGCTATTTGCTTGACCTGTCCTTTAACCAGTTAGGAGTTAAGAATTATGAGTGATGAATTATGAAGCTAACTCGCTATTAACTCCTAACTCCTAACTCCTAACTCCTAGTTGATATTACTTGCTGCCAATTTGTGCAGCGACTTCATCAGCGAAGCTAATCTCTTGTTTGTCAATGCCTTCGCCCAATATATAGCGGACAAAGCGAGTCACTTGAATCTCTGTGCCTAATTGCGTTTTTGCTTGCTTCAAGAGGTCTTCTACGGAAATACTCTGATCGCGAATGTAAGGTTGATCGATCAAAGTCAATTCTTTCAGGCGTTTTTCAATCCGTCCCTGAACAATCTTTTCTTTGATGTTATCTGGCTTGTTAGCCAAATCATCCTTGCCCATTTCAATGTCTTTTTCCTTTTGGGCAATTTCGGCGGGGATTTGGTCTACGCTCACATACTCAACATTTGGACAAGCCGCAACTTGCATTGCAGTGTTCCGTGCCAAGCTTTGAAACTCTGGATTAGCAGCTACTGATTCCGCTTGAGAACCCAGTTCTACTAATACACCAACTCGACCGCCAGTGTGAATGTAGCTGTCTACTACACCTGGCGTGCCTTCTGCTAGTGCAAAATTTATAAAGCGACGCACTTGGATATTTTCACCAAGCGTAGCAATAGTTTGCTTGATAAATTCTTCTACAGTGGCGCTTGGACTATCAACATACTGTTGAGCCAATAAAGACTCAACACTATCAGCAGTTGCTGCTTGTTTTGCCAGGTTCTTAACTAAAGCTTTAAAAGCTTCGTTACGAGCAACAAAGTCAGTTTGACAGTTGACTTCGATAAGTACACCTACTCGACCACCGGGTTGAATGTAAGTGTCTACTAGACCTTCTGCCGCAATGCGATCGCTTTTTGCCCCTGCCTTAGAGATGCCCTTTTTCCGTAGCCAGTCTGCGGCTTCTTCTACATTGCCTTCAGTTTCTATCAGCGCCTTTTTGCAGTCCATCATGCCTGCACCAGTTTTTTGGCGTAGCTCTTGGACGAGTTTTGCAGATATTTCCGCCATGTTGCCTCAATTCCTAACTTGACCTCGAGTTGTAATTGCTCACCTAATTTAGTGCTGAGTGCTGAGTTTTGAGTGTTCAGTTATCAATTTTATTCTTCATTGACAAATCACAACTTACAACTTCAAAAATCAAGACTCAGCACTATCCAATTTGCTGAGTCTTTCTATCTTACTAAGCACTCAGCACTGTTCACGGGCTAAACCTTAGCTTTCCGCTAACAGCACTATTCTTCTGTTTCCTCGTCGGGAATTACGGCATCAGTATATTCGGTTTCTTCGTAGTCATCGTCATACTCACTACCGTCGTAATCTTCATAATCGTCTTCAACATCTAGCTGACCGTGACGGCCTTCATAAATGGCATCCGCCAATTTTCCGACTATCAGCTTAATGGATCTGATAGCATCATCGTTTGCTGGGATGGGGATATCTACTACATCTGGGTCACAGTTTGTATCCAGCATGGACACAATGGGAATATTCAGCTTTTGGCATTCTTGAACTGCGTTATATTCCCGCCGTTGGTCTACGATTACCACGATATCGGGTACTTTCCGCATTGTTTTAATGCCGCCCAAGTATTTCTGAAGCTTCGTCATTTCCCGACGTAGCATTGATGCTTCTTTTTTGGGTAATAAATCTAGTGCGCCAGTTTCTTCACGGCGTTCTAAATCTTTCAAACGATCTACCCGTGTTTTGATGGTTGCCCAGTTGGTCAACATTCCGCCCAACCAGCGTTGGTTAATATAGTGGGAACCACAACGGCTGGCTTCTTGGGCGATAATTCCAGCTGCTTGGCGCTTAGTGCCAACAAAAAGAAACTTTTTCCCTTGTTCAGCGTGCGATCGCATATAGTTATAAGCATTATCCATCAACTGGGCAGTTTGCACCAAGTCGATAATATGCACACCATTGCGGGAAGTATAAATGTAAGGAGACATTTTTGGGTTCCAGCGCCGGGTCTGATGCCCAAAGTGAACCCCTGACTCCATCATTTGAGCCAATGAAACTACTGGCATATATTTTCTAACTCCTATTCGGGTTAAACCTCCATCCAAGTGCATTTCCCAATTGGGAAACACCCGAATTCTCAGATGTGCGAGATTAGTTAACCATACTAGGTTAGCACACGTTAACACCCTATGTTAACCCAGTAAAAGAGTTGTATATTATGGGTGAAAAATCCAGATATAGCAAATTTTCAAACCGTCTTGCAAAAGACTACACATATATCAGTTTCATGCATGGTCTAAAATACTACTCATTTCTTGCTGATACCGCTTGGGAGTTGTATGTAGCATTCGTTGAAAGACAGATGTCATGTGACTTTGGTTACCAAATCCGGCTTCTGCGGCTACCTGTGCAAGCGATCGCTTTTGGTTTTGTAAAAGTTTTTGGGCAAGTTCTAGCCGACACCGAAGGACATACTGATAAGGTGATAGTCCAGTTGTTACCTTAAATGCTCGTGCGAAATGGTAGGGACTAAATCCTACTGTGGCAGCAATCTGGTTTAGGTTAAGTTCTTGGGATAGATTTGCTCTAATGTATTCCAAGACAAGCTTTAATAAATTTGGGTCTAAAAACTCTGGTGAACGTTTAAGCCGTCCAGATAGATTTGAACGTCGGTAAATTATCTGTGCCAACACCGCCGTTGCAACTGATTCTAAGTAGAATGCACCACCAGTTTGTCCATTATAAAAAAACTCTTGCATAGCGATCGCAGCACTCAAGCCCCAATGAGTCTTGGGAATTTGCCCTGGCTGTAATTCAATTGTCTGTCCCTCTGCTTCCACTTTGACTATGCGTTCTAGAAAAGATTGGGAATATCCAAACACTACAAAACAAGAAGCATCTTCCACCGAACTATAAGTACTGCCTTGAGGCACAATATCAAAACCTCCTGGTAGCGCTTGGTAAGGTTGCAGCCGATCGGCATTGAAGGCAGCAATCCCACGAGTTTCCCCAAAACTTGTTACCACAAGGTTAAGTGGCGAACGAATATTTACTTCCAAATGTCCTGGCGGAATTATTGCTACCATCAACTCTGATGTTTCTAGCCAGTGTCCCCACTGGGGTAGAGCCTCTAGTGGGGGCTGATTAAGGGGAATTTTACGTTCTGGGGGATTAAACAAAAACTCTTTTAGCAGATTCATAGGCAAAGACAGCGAATAAGCAGGGGAGCAAGGGGAGAAACCACCCATACTCTCAACCCTCATGAGAAAAGGAGTAGGTGTGCTTTCGCCAACAAGAGGTGAGGGTTTGTATCTTTTTCCCTGTTCCCTATCATCTCAAAAAGCAGATTTCGATATTCCGCAAGAATTGAAAAGACAGGAACAATTGCAGGCAAGTATTTTCAAAGTTAAGATTTTGATTCGAGTGATTGTCAATGCCTGTTCTGATTCCCATTTCAACTTTCTTTATTGGCTGTCATGGGCTAATTGCTCTGGGTTTATCCTATCGAGTGGCAATGGAACGCACCCGTACTCGGATTTGGCATGGTGCGTCTACATCTGAGGTTGCCTCACAGCCCAATTATCTAGATCATCCGAATGCTTGGGCAGAGTTTGTGGAAAAAATGACACAACAATCTTCTGTCACGAAAAATATCGAAGACGGGGTGTTGCAGCGTACTATCCGAGCGCATGGCAACTTTACAGAATACGTACCCCTTAGCCTTATATTCCTAATTGCCCTGGAGTGTATGCAGGCTGGGAGGGGACTGTTGTGGATGCTGGGGACTCTTTTGACACTAGCTAGGATTGCCCATGCCTGGGGATTGATACAGACCTATGGCCCATCACCGGGCAGGGCGATCGGTTTTTTCGGAACTTGGTTAGTTTATATCGTCGGCAGTCTGGCTTGTCTTTACTACAGCGTGCAGCAATTTTTATAGTCTAGCGACGGTTCTAACTCAAAAATTATAATGCTTAAAGCAATTGATACCGACCTTTGGGTTGCTGAACAACCTCTAAAATATTTTGGCTTGGAAGTAGGGACGAGGATGACTGTGATTCGTCTGACCAGTGGTAAATTAATGGTGATCTCGCCTATTGAGATGGATGACGCAACTATCAATGAGCTAAATCAATTGGGAGAAGTGATTTATATTGTCGCCCCCAATTTGTACCATCATCTATTTGTTGCTGACTTCAAGCTGTGTTACCCCCATGCCAAACTATGGGCAGTATCTGGTCTGGAGTGTAAACGACCAGATTTGCAAATTGACTATATTATTAGCGATCGCAGCATTCACCAAATTAATGGAGTTGAGTATTTATTAGTACAAGGATTCAACACATTAGATTCTAGCGGATGTTCACCACTGAATGAATGCGTCTTCTTTCATATCAAAAGCCGAACTTTGATTGTCACCGATACAGTTTTTCATTTTGATGATCAATGTTCACCAAGCACAAAGTTAATAGCCAAACTTCTGGGTGGTTACAACCAACTTCGTCCATCAATATTGGAGAAATTTGCAACTCAGGATAAAGTCAAAGTCAAATGCTCAATTAAACAGCTTCTTGCTTGGGATTTTGAACGAGTAATTATGGCGCATGGCAGCATAATTGAACAAAATGGTAAATCTCAGTTTAAAGCAGGTTATGAGTGGTTTTTAGAAACCTCTTTGTAGCAATACTTAATCTATAAGTAAGTCGGCGCGATAAAATCCATGTCTAATTACACCCTGCGTGTTACTGAATAGTATCGGGGTCTACATTGAGCGATCGCAACCTTGCCTTTAACTGCTCTATCTGCAATTCTGCCTGTTCTGCTCGTTGGCGTTCCTGTTCTGCTCGTTGACGTTCTTGTTCTGCCCGTTGGCGTTCTTGTTCTGCTCGTTGGCGTTCTTGTTCTGCCAGTCCTTCTGCTTGCTGTCTTGCTAAAACTTCCTGCCGTAAAGCCTCTGCCAGTTCATTAGGAATCAGTAATTTTTCCCCCGTATTCTCTCGATAAAACCCAATTAGCCTTCCCTCAACCACCAAACGCAGTTGTAATGGTTCACTGCGTCCATCTTGTATAGGTTCGTAGATTTCTCCTCGCAGGCGATAGCCACGTAACTGTTGTTCCACCCACTCGCCTTTAGGGTCAAATAGCCAGTATTCCTTGACACCTAGCTGCTCATAAAGGGTCTTTTTGAAGATTTCGTCTTGTCCCTTAGTACCAAAGGATGTCATTTCAAAAATAACTATAGGTACTTGACCCTCTTCCCAAATTTTATAGTTGTCCCGACCACCAAGTGCAACATCAAAAATCACCATCACATCTGGAGCTACCCGTAACTTAGGAAAGCCTTGTGCATAATAAAGAAATTGATTTGCCAATACTGTTGCCTGACGATTTGCCAAATACTGTTTCAGGACTTCCAAAGTAGTTAACAAGGCATAAAGGTGGTCGTAGGTTTCTGCCACTGGTTGACCATCAGCACTAGGGTAGAAGATTTCTGATTCGACATTAACAGGTACAGTAGCCGTCATGGTTGTAAAATCAGTGCTACGAGATAACAGGTACAGTAGCCGTCATGGTTGTAAAATCAGTGCTACGAGATTATTGTAAAACAACTTTACTTCTCCCTAACTTGAGATGTGCAAGCTTTTCAAAATATAACTAGATAACTCACAAAATCCTTCGCCTTCGGCAGCGTTAGTAATAAAAGTAGGGTGATATTTCAACTGATTCAGATATTCCAGCACGTTTGCCACGCCTACAGAAATAGGAAAATAACGCCGATCAAATAAACTTTCATCATTGGGACTATCGCCCACAGTAACAATTTGTTCTGGTGAGTATTGGGGCAAATATTCGCGCAATACCTGCAACAATCCCACAGCTTTATCTTGCCCTTGGGGTTTAATGTGACACTGCACGTTGCTATAGGTAAATCCCCAACCCATTTGTTGACAAAGACTATCTAGGGTTTGTAATTCGTCTTGACGCAAAGCAGCTACATCAAAAGTCCAGTCGGTGATGCGAAAGCGATTATCAGCAGATTCTTGGATTTGGGGAAATTTAGTTTGCAAATTCTCAAAAGTCATAGCCAAGTGCTGGCGATGTTTAGCTAAATCGGGAATGGGTGTTAAAACAACTGGTTTCTGGTTTCCAGGTGGAAAATACAAACCGCCATTTTCTGCCATAGCACCTGCCACTGGCATAATCGCACTCAATCCACTCACCCACCCAGCAGAACGTCCTGTGACAATCATTACTTTAATGTCAGCTGCGGCTAAATCCTCTAAAGCTTGCAGCAGTGCAGGAGTAAATTTTCCTCGTATAGTCAGAGTGCCATCCATATCTGTGGCTATCAGACGAATATTGCTAAAGCTTGTAGATGAAACCTCAGACAGGGCAAGGATACTCTGGTGTCTGGACATACGTGGTTTTAAAAGGATGTAAAAAATATTAATGATACAGCAAGATGGCATTGAAGATTTGGGCATCCTAAACATCAGGAGTCAAGTTTTTCAGTTTTCCAACCATGCCCACTTCGATGTTTCTTGCCCAATCCCCTGGGCCAAAGCCTAAAAAAGCATCCCAGGAAGTGCCAGCAAGTAATCCTCAACTACCACCATTATTGGTGATAACCTCTGGAGGACTGGCTTTAATAGTGATTGCTTTAATTGTGTATAGTAAACTCCAGATGAATAAGCTGGAGAAAAAACTTAAGTTTGAACAATTCCGTGCGCGAGAATTAGAAAAAAAGTTTAAGCTGGCGCTGGAAACAATTCGCAAAATGGAAACTAATCCCGATTTAGTCAACTCACGGGACTTTAATTTAGATTATCTGCGAATGCGGATGTCAGAGGAGGTGTTTCATTTTGCAATCCTCAATCAAGTGAAGATTCAAATCAAAGAGAAAGTTTCTCAAGCTCTGCGGCCAAATCAAGCTCAACAAGGAACAGTCGGAATTGCTAATAGTGCTGGACGGCAAGTAGATGAAATTTTTGATGTAGAGTATGAAACTGGTAATCCAGGTAACTCTGCCAAACGAGTGCTGTTTCGTATTCAAATCCGGTTAATGAAGTTACCGACGCAAGCAACTTCTGCGACTATTAGTCAAATTATTGACTGTATAGAAACTTATCTAAGCCCTATAGAAGACGAAGATAGTTGGCAACCAACAATTCAAGGTCGGATTGCTACTATGCATTGGGATCAAAAGGCTAAACCTACGCCTCTACTGGTGCTGGAGCAATCGAATGAAGGCGTAAATGTAACTTTTCGCACTAGTCGCCAACCAAATGCTCCAACGCCACCTGGAATGAAGAAATCAGGCTCGGCGAGACAATAAATTATGGCTGTCATTAGTCATTAGTCATTTGTCTTTTGTAGATACAAATGACCAATGACAAAGAATGACTTTTACGAGTAAATAGGCTATGTTTATTTGCGTTACAGCTTAGTTATCAGTTGTGATTTCTCACTTCGGAATCATGACTGAATAGTTGTATTGGGGGAATTACGAGTTAAAAGACCATCTTCCATTTCTACGATGCGATCGGCTATGTCTAAAATGCGGTTATCGTGTGTCACTAATAAGATAGTAGTTCCCTGATTTTTAGCCAGACTCTGCATTATTTCTACAACATCGCGTCCTGATTGTTTGTCTAATGCAGCTGTTGGTTCGTCTGCTAGTACCAGGGGGGGGCGATTCACCAATGCGCGAGCGATCGCAATTCTTTGTTTTTGTCCACCAGAAAGATTGTCTGGGTAGTAATCAACTCGTTCTTCTAGCCCAACAGAACCAAGCATGGCTTTTGATTTAGCCACTGCTTCTGTTTGAGAAATATTATCATTCAATTCTACCGCCATTTGTACATTTTGCTTCGCTGTCAAGAACCCTAGCAAATTGTGAGCTTGGAAAATATAACCAATGTTGCGTCGCATCTGCACCAATTTGTTCTGATTAACCCCAAAGAGTTCTTCACCTAAAAATTTTAAACTTCCTTCTTGTACTGAGCGCAAGCCACCAATTAAGCTCAGTAATGTTGTTTTACCTGAACCTGATGGCCCAGTCATAATTACAATTTCACCTGGATAAATTTCTAGGTTTATGTCAAACAATATCTGTTTTTTCAGTGCCCCTTTGCCATAGTAGTGATTGAGATTTTTAATGGCAATTACAGGTTCTTTTCCCATCATATTTTGGTTAGTTATAAGTTAGCAATTCTAAGACTTGTAGTGCTTGTTAGAAATTAATTTTTCTTAAACATTGATTATAGGATATAACTATCAATAATATCTTTTAATTAATTTTGAATTAGCTAAAAGATATCTGCTGGATCGGCAGAACGTAATTTTCTGACTGCGATCGCACCGGAGATAATACACATTAGTATAGTTAAAATCAACACCATTACGGCGCGATCAAAACTCATAAAAACTGGTAACAGGGTTGCTTCTCTGGCGCTTTTATACATAAATAAAGCAAAAACTATTCCAGGCAAATATCCTAACACTGCTAACAGCAAAGCTTCTTGAAGAATGACGGTTAATAAATAATTTTGTGTATAACCTATTGCCTTAAGAGTAGCGTATTCAGATAAATGATCTGCAACTTCCGTATAAAGAATTTGATAAACAATCACAGTCCCCACAATGAAACCCATGACAGTCCCTAATGTGAAAATAAATCCGATAGCTGTACTATTTGCCCAATAATTTCGCTCAAAATCAATAAATTCTTGCTTGGTTAAAACATTGACCTCGCTAGGTAAATATTTTCGTAATTCTTGTGCTACAACTGTAGAATTTGCTCCTGGCTTTAATCTAATCAAACCAATATCAATTAATCCTCGTTGACGATTGTTGAATATTCGCAAAAAGTTAATATCACTTGTAATTAAATTACCATCTGCACCAAATGATGCACCTAATGTAAATAGACCTTCTACTTTAATTCGCCGTCTTCGCACTTCTGCGGTTACAGTCTTTCCTTGGTCATAACTAGCAGCAATTGGGCCATATTCTACCCTAGAAGAACGGTCATATAAAACTACATCAGGCAGTTTAAGTTTATCTAAATTTTCCTGAACTCCAGGTAAGTTAACTATGTTAGTTTCTGGGTTCATTCCAAATATCAGGATACTACGAGGGCGGCCTGTTTCAGGGTTTTTCCAGGTTGTAAAGTCTAAATATATCGGATGTACTGATTGGACTGCGGGTAACTCTAAAGCTTTATATAACCGTCTTTGAGAAAAACTCCTCATAGCCAGAACAGCGCTGGATTGACTATTGATTAAAACAATATCGCCCTGCAAGCTGTTATGAAATCTAACGTTACTATAATATAAGGCATCTCGGAAACCGAGTTGCATAAACATTAAAATATCAGCAAAGGAAATTCCTGCTAAAGCCACAGCTAGGCGAGTTTTTTCTCTGGTCAGTTGTAGCCACGACAGAGGTATTTTTTGACTCATTTTATAGGCATCCAAGCACAGTTAAGATAATTCGTAATGGGCTACGCCCCGCTACGCTAACGTAATTCGTAATTACGCTCAGATCGAATTTATAAAATGCTTAAAATTGATTAGGCAGTTTAATTAAGAGCATTTGTAATCCAAGATATCAAATAATAAATTGGTATTACTGCTCGCCAATAACTTGATTAGTTATTAATATCGACAACAACTTTGGCGTAAGTTAAACCAGAAACTTTCTGGCTATCTTCTGGAGACAGAGCAATTTTCACTTCTACGACTCTGGCATCCACATCTGCTGCTGGATCTGTATTCAGCACATCTTTTTTACCAATTTTTCTGCCAATTTCAGTGACAGTTCCTTTTAATTCGCCGCTAAATGCTCCATTATCGCTGCTGATAGTGGCGTTTTGACCAATACGCACTTTACCAATACTGTCTTCGGCGACTTCAGCAATCACAAACATTTGGCTGGTTTGTCCAATTTCAGCAATGCCATTTGCACCGATCGCTTCGCCTGATTTGGTGTAAACTTTTAAAATCTCTCCAGCGATTGGTGCTTGAACGTAGCTTAACTTTAGTTCTGCTTCGGCTCTTCTGATATTTGCGATAGCATTACTAACTTGAGCTTGCGCTATTTGCACATCAGTAGGGCTAACGTCCACAATTCTGCTTAGTTTGGCCTTTTCTTCATCGATTTGTCTTTGCAAAGTTGCTATGGTTTTGTCACGGTTAACTTTGGCCTCGATTAGCTGCTGTTGCAAAATTGCTAAATTTTGTACTTGATTAGCTCTGGCTTCGGCAAGCTGCTGTCGTAGAGTTGCCAATGTTTGCTTTAGCGTAGCTTGGCTTTCAATAACCTGCTGATTAGAAGTTACTGCACTCAAACGTCTTCTGTCCCGCTCTTGCTGAGAAATAGCACCTTCTCTGTATAAATAATCATAGCGTCCGGCATCGACTTGAGCATTGCGCTGTTCGGCTCGAATACGTGCAACTGTTGCTCTTAGGGCATCTCTTTGCCCGCTGAGTTCAGCTTCTAGGCGATTCACGGTTGCTTGTTGGACAAGTTTATCCCCACTTAACTGGGCTGCAATCCGCGCGATCGTTGCTTGTCCTGCATTCCTTTCCCCAATTAACTGCGCTTGTAGGCGAGCAATAACTGCTCTTTGGGCTTGAATATCTCTTGGAGATCCGGCTCTGACTTGTGCTAAATTCGCACGAGCTTCTTGCACTTTGGCTTTTGCCTCTTCTAGTCCCGCTATTTGGGTATCGCGGTTGTCCAAAATTGCGATAATTTGGCCTTGTTTTACCTGCTCACCTTCTCTCACCAAAAGTTGCTGAATTCGTGACGATGGTGCTAATCCTGATGATGGGGCAGACAATTTAACAACTTCGCCTCGTGGTTCCAAACGCCCTACAGCACTAACGCTATTGGTAGATGGCATTACGGGGGCAGATGTAGTTAGTTTTCTCAGTTGCTCGATTTTTGCTGTACCTAGTATCCCAGCAGCGATTACTATTGGCACAGCTACAGCGATACCCCACCAAATCTTAGGTTGTTCTTGATTAAATGCCTGCTCACTTGGCTTTGGCTTTTCAGTCACCCTTGACATAGTATGTTGCCCATTTACCTGAATTGTGCTGATGGAAGTAAAAATAAAAGGGTTTTTAATCAACAGCCAGCCGCTTAGGACAAACAACAATGGTTTAAAGCTGGATAGGGCTTAAAATCCATTGCATGATCAACGCTTAACACTATGGCTTTACAAAATGGTGTTTTCTATAGTGCTTCTCGTTTGTATGCAATACACTGACCTCACTTCCATTCCTCTCTCCTTTTAGGAGAGAAGCTTTGAATATTACTCCCCAACGCTAGTTCATAAGGGGCTGGGGGTTAGGTCTGTATTGAAACCTAGAAACGCTATAGTAGCTGGCTATTCAATAACTCTGAGTATTATTGAGACATGAGTGCAATGAACGTTAGCAAAATTCACAAGCAGTATGAATCTAGATGTATAGACGCAATGTATTGTGTCTATACACAAAATCCTAAATTGGTATGATGCGGTACTTTACTGCTACATTCACTAGGGCTATAGTTAGCCACAAAATTGAAAAGAAACATCAAAAATAGATTGTTGCCTTTGCTGGATACAATCTTGGTACAAAAGTTAGTCTTCCTTAAGTGAATCAAGGATTAATTAACTAAAAAATATCTGTCAACTTGAGCATTTCTAACATTAGAGTTTCCTTAACTTTCTGGTCAATGACTTAGCACGGCTAGTTGCTTGCACCTACCAAGACAACAAACCATTTTGTGATATTGGCTTCAAAGACCTTACTATTCTTCCTGTTGCTGTTTTAGGACTCCATTAAACTCTCGTTGAATGAATTCTACATTTATCCGTTACGCGAAAACGTAACAGAGCCTACAGATGAGGGGGATAAGAGAGATGATTAAGTAGGGAGGTCGAATAGAACTGTGGTCATGTAATTTTCTGCCCAAGCTGGGCCAAAAGCTTTTTCTAGTACGCGGCGGGTTTTATCGTTTTGCTGCTGTTTGGTGCAGTAATTATGTTGTCCAGCGAGATTTTGTGTGACTTGTTCAGGTGAAACAGGATGTGAGGCGATCGCTTGGGTGCAATGAATGTCTAAAAATTCTCGCACACGCGAGAGAAACATTGTTTCTTCTTCAGGGGAACCAGGGCGCACAAAGAGACAAAAATCTGAAAAAATATCTCCCCATTCAGGTAATTCACGGGGTTGGGAAAAGTTAAGCACTGTTAGTTGTGTCAGTGCAGAAGTATAAGATTCTGGTAAGGTACGGTCTAATTGAATAGGAGAAAGGTCTGCGATCGCTGCACTAATTTGCCCTCTACCCCCAACTAAATCGCAACCAAACATTGGCAGGTTGTATTCTGGACGGGGAAACATGACGCAGTGCAAAATATCCAGCATATTTCCGATTTTCGCCAGTTCTAAGTGCATTTTCCGAAACTGGGGCGTTTGATAGCAACGATTTTCAATTGTCAGTTTTTCGCCTTCTAGTCTACCTTCCACATACCCCAACTCATCAGGCAAATGGTAGGGCGATAGATCCAGGTGCTGATGCCAAGCTGCTTCAATACAATCAGCTAGCTGACGAATTAGGGGATGTTGTTGCTCACGCAGCGAGGGTATAGAAGTAAATGACATATTCTAGTTGGGAATGCGATCTAGTGGCCAGTCTACAACCTGTTGTGCCATAGCTGTTGTGGTCTGCAATATAAGCAAACACTTGCACTTAGCCAACGTAAATTTATAAGACAGATGCTTTTCAGAAGGATTATTTATTTTGTAGTCTAGGTTACAGAATTAATTTTAGATTAGCCCATTAGTAAAGGCTAATAGAAAGCCATGAAACTAGATTCTCGTAGACCAGATTTTGCTGTACAACCAAGAAGACAGAATCTGGAAGGTTTGCAGCGCTTAAGAGCTTCTACTTGGGTGAAGCTTTTGCAACTTCCCAACCCCTTTAGTTTTGACGAAGCACTTTTATTGTGTCCAGTTTCAGAGGATGAATGGCTAACCTGGATTCCAGATCATGGAGAGGCAATACTTAATATCAGGCAATTTAGTTATTAGTCATTGGTCATTGGTCAATTACTTTGGTTGAAAGACTATTGCCAGAAATCTGTGGCATCGTATCCCAGTTCTGCGAGCATATGCCGTAATAGGGGTAAACTGAGTCCTATTACATTGGTATGACAGCCTTCGATTTTTTCTACGAAGAAACTACCAAAACCTTCAATTGCAAAGGCTCCAGCACATTTGAGGGGTTCACCTGTGGCAACATAAGCTTTAATGGCGTGATCGCTCATTTGAGTAAAGTAAACTCTTGTAACTTGAGACTTGACTATAGTGCGATTTTGCTCAAGATCAATTAAGACATGGCCTGTGTACAAGTCGCCAAAGTTACCTTGCATTATCTGCCAACGTGCGATCGCTTCAGAGAAGTCTGCTGGTTTGCCGTAAATTTCATCATTCATGGACAAAACCGAATCACAACCCATAATCAAAGCCGATTCAAACTGTGGGGCTACAGTTTCCGCCTTGTACTGGGCAAGAGTTTTAACCAATTCTGCTGGTTCACTTAATTCAATTTGCGACTCATCAAAATCACTTGCTCGAACTATCGGTTCAATACCAACAGTTTGTAGCAAGCGGCGTCGGGCTGGGGAAGCTGAAGCAAGTACAAAAGGTGGAATTTTCATGAGATTTCAGAAAAACTTCGTAATTGGGTATTGGGTATTAATCAATAATTAATAGTTCTTCTTCCCCTGCCTCCCCTGCCTCCTCTAATCGCTACTTCTCAATTAATAAACAGAAAAAGAATTTACAACCTCATCAATCATTCGTTTAACTTTCTGCCAGCGTTTTTCAGGAATTGAGGCGTTGAGGGTAAACAGTTTACCACGGCTAACAGCGACGCTGGCAATGTTATGTCGTTGCTGTTGATTAGGGAGTTTAACCTCATACTCTAAAAGGTAGTATGTTTTTCCGTCCACTTCTCGCTGTGCAGCATTGACTAATTCAGCCGAACGACCAGAGTCAGGAGGCGCAAGAGCAGCTTTTCCCAATTTATATCCTACTTCTGTTGGCGTTCCTAATTCTGACAAAGTTTTGCCTTCTGGAACTGGGCTAATCACAACAGAAACATTTTCAGACACCTCAATTAAATCGTGGAAAACCACATCTGGCCCATTGGCAACTTTAACTTGCAGCCAGCCGTTAGGATATAAAAACTGATAGCCATCATTAGAGTCTACAAAGCTTTTGAGTCCAGCCGCAGCCGCTACAGCAGAATTACTCAGGCTGAAACTCAACACCAGTAGCAAAATTAATACAATTCGTTTCCACATTTCTAAAGATTCCTTTGGGCTGGAGACAACACCAGGCTTGCATCATTTCTCGTTATTATTCTCCCATCAACAGGGACGCTTCGGATGAGGCATTAGATGTTGACAAATACTCTCTGGTGTATCACCTTACTGATGAAGCGGTGTGAAATTATCCCCTTTGCCTCTTTGTCAATCCATTTTGATTGTCTGGTAACTCTCTCAGGGTGAACTTGTATATACACAGTAGGATTCTTGGCGAGGGTTGGGGTGGTAGGGACTTTTGCAAAAGGTCTATTCTCTCAAATACAGCGCCTACATAGCTTTTACTATTATCTTATTTGGATGACAAAAGAGCGATATTCACTAATTATCCCTGAATATAAAACTCAAAGTTACGGTTATGTCATTGGCAAAATATTCTAGATTTAAACTACTTAGATACATTGGGATTTTTCTCATTACTACCTGTTTGCTATTTGCTTGTTCTGCTTCAGCACCACCTGAATTGAAACGCCCTCCCTTGAAAGTGGTATTTGGATCTTTTATTGGCGAGTATCCAGGCATAATTGCTCAAGAAAAAGGATTTTTCAAAGCCCAAGGGGTAGATGTGGAACTAATTTATAAACGCTATACCCAATTGGAAAGAGCAAATTTCAGTGCGGGTAAATATGATGGTATTACATCGTCCTTGGGAAGTTTTATAATTTTGACTGCCACAAATCCCGATATACAAGGCGTGGTCATTATAGATGAATCAATAGGAGCAGATGTAGTAGTTGCCCAATCACAAATTAAAACCGTTGCTGACTTGAAAGGGAAAAAGCTGGGTACAAATCTAGGCGGTTTTAGCGAAGTTTTTATGGCTGAGATGTTGAAAACTGCTAATTTAACTAGCGATGATGTTAACTTGGTTAAATTAGAGGCTTTAGAAATTCCTCAATACCTGAGCAATAATGTTATTCAAGCTGGACATACTTGGGAACCTCATCTTTCTGAAGCTATTAAATTAGGGGGACATATCCTATTTACCAGCAAACAAACTCCTGGCTTAGTTTTAGATATGATTATATTTCATAATAATGTAATCCGCGATCGCCCCGAAGATATTCGTGCATTTGTGCAAGGATGGCTGCAAGCCTCGACTTACTGGAAAGCAAATGTTCAGGAAGGAAACAGGATCATCAGTAAAGCGTTAAAAATTCCTAACAGCACACTCTCTCTGGAAGGAGTAAACCTAAGTGATTTAGGTGAAAATAAAAAATTATTTCAATCTAGCAACCCTAACTCTATCTACAAAACTGCGAAGATATATGCAGACTTTTTTATTCGCTCTGGAAACGTGACGCGCATTCCTGAGCTAAAAAGTTTGTTTAATTCTTCTTTCTTGAATCCTGCCTCTTAGTTTAAAGCCATGCAGCACTCTCTTTTGGGCAGTATCCGTACAAAGTTGATCGCCTCGTTTCTCATTGTTGCTTTGATTCCGTTGCTTTTATTGGCATTTATTAACAAACAGACAACTGAAAAAGCACTAACTGAGAACGCTCAACAAGCCCTATCTGCGGCGGCTAACGAAACTAGTAACAGAATAGATGCTTTTATTGATGGAAATCTCAATGCTGTGCGCGTAGAGGCGATTTTACCAGGTTTGGCACGCTACCTCAGCCTAACTCCAAAACAGCGAGATGACAGCCCCGAAATGCAATTGGCTACAGAAACATTAATCCGTCTCAGCCGCAAAGATATGCTCAATATTCTCTCCTATGCTTTGCTCGACTTAAACGGAAAAAATGTATTGGATACATATACATCGAATATTAGCCAAGATGAATCAGTTCAAGACTATTTTAAAGAACCACTACAAACTGGATTATCCTTTGTTTCTAGCATGAAGCGATCGCCGAGAATTCCTGACATTGTTACCCTCTTTTTTAGTAGTCCGGTTCGCAATGCCAAGGGAGATATATTAGGTGTATTGCGTGTTTCATACAATGCTACTGTTGTCCAGCAGTTAGTAACTCGACAAACTGAAAGGGCTGGGGCAAAATCTTTTGCTATTCTTTTAGATGAAAATAATATTTATTTGGCACATAGCACTGCACCACAACTACTTTTTAAATCAATTGTGCCTCTGTCATTAGATGTTGTAACTCAACTACAAAGTAAACGAGATTTACGTAATTATCCTATTAAAGAGTTGACAACTAATGAGTCAAAACTTAAGCAAGCATTAGATAATGAACAATCCTATTTAATTGCATCTTTGGAAGCAACAGGTAATCAGGTCAATATGATTGCGATCGCTCGTTTAAAATATAAACCTTGGTCTGTGTTGTTCGCACAGCCCCTTGCTGTTGCCCTAGCACCTGTAGAAAAGCAAATTCGTGACACAATGTTTCTGTTTGCAATTATCGCTTCAGTAGTGACATTCATCGCTTGTGTCATTGGACAACTGCTAACAAAGCCAATAATTTACCTTACTAATATAGTTTTCCAATTTACCGCAGGTAACTTAGATATCCGCGCCAAAATTATCTCAAAAGACGAAATAGGTCAACTGGCGAAATCGTTTAATAACATGGCACTTCAGTTACAAACATCTTTTGAAACTTTGGAACAACGGGTACAAGAGAGAACAGCAGAGTTAGTAATTGCTAAAGAAAAAGCAGAAGATGCAAATCAGAAATTAGAACAACTAGTAAATCTAGATGGTTTGACTCAGGTGGCTAACCGTCGCTGCTTCGATGAACGACTGCAAGCAGAATGGAAACGCCTTGCACGAGAACAACAACCCTTGTCATTGATTTTATTTGATGTTGATAAATTCAAACTTTACAACGACTACTATGGTCATCTTAAAGGTGATGATTGCCTAATCAAGATAGCGCAAACAATGCAACAGCTCCTTCATCATCGTCCTGCTGATTTAGTAGCGCGTTACGGAGGAGAAGAATTTTTGGTACTCCTCCCCAATACAGATTTAGTAGAAGCGATCAAAGTAGCACAAAGTATTCAACAAGCGATTCAAAATCAGGCCATTCCCCATGCAAAGTCTGATATTAAAAATATCGTCACACTGAGTTTGGGTATTACTTCTGTTATACCCACTTGCGACATCAAGCCAGATACACTCATCGCTTCAGCCGATAAAGCACTGTACAATGCCAAACAAAAAGGGCGCGATCGCTATTGTACTCATTAGATTGATCATGCTGTATGCGACTTTCTCTCAAATCTAACCGATCACTTGAAACAACAACTCTAGAGAGTTTAACGAGAACACAAAAAACCCCGACTTGATAGCCGAGGTAGATGGGAGAAGTCTAAATGTCGATGAGAGATACCGATACCGAAATCTGCTTTTCTTAGCTAACACCAATTAGATCGTTAAGTTTGGTCTTTGCTAAGTTATGTAAATAAATATAACAACAATATTACAAATAGTCAACTGGACTTGACAGAAAAAGGCTGATAGCCGTTATAAGACCTACTTATCAAGAAAGGCAGAGGGCAGAAGGCAGAAGGAATACTGTTTTCTGCTCTCTGCCCGTAACCAAGAGAACTTGAGTATAAGACCCCCATCAAATTTTCAATTTGGTGGCTCTTGTTTAGGAGGGGATTCTGACCCCTCCTAAACAAACCTTCTGCCCTCTGCCTCCTGCCTTCTTCAACAGGGATAGTATGGAGCTATTTTTGAAGATGTGGTAAGTGAAGTAGGGAGAATAAAACTGGTTACCAGCTAAGATAGTGGGATGAAAATGAGAACCGATCTGCTTTGGGGAGTAGAAAAACTGAGTAATTAGCTGCATAAATCAGGGTAGTCGGAATTAAGCCAGAGATTTGAAAAGCTAGCGACTAGATCACCAAAGTCTTTACAATTCCTTTGTTGGCTCAAAAAGTATTTCTCGACCTATGACGAATCAAGCTCCTATCCCGGTTATTGTCAACGGTGCTGCTGGTAAAATGGGCCGTGAGGTGATTAAGGCAGTGGCGCAAGCGCCTGACTTAAACCTAGTGGGTGCAATTGACCACAGTTTGGAACATCAAGATAAAGACGCTGGAGAATTGGCGGGTTTAAGCGAACCCCTAGAAGTGCCAATTACTAATCAATTAGAACCGATGTTGGGGTATGTAGCTGGCGACAGACAATCTCCTCCAGGGGTAATTGTAGACTTTACTCATCCCGATTCAGTTTATGACAATATTCGTAGTGCGATCGCTTACGGTATTCGTCCTGTAGTCGGCACCACTGGGTTAAGTCCAGAACAAATTCAAGACTTGGCAGACTTTGCCGACAAAGCAAGCACTGGTTGTCTAATTATTCCTAACTTTTCTATTGGTATGGTGCTATTGCAACAAGCCGCAGTCGCAGCCTCCAAATATTTTGACCATGTAGAAATTATTGAACTGCATCACAACCAAAAAGCTGATGCTCCCAGTGGTACTGCCATTCAAACGGCGCAGTTACTTGGAGAATTCGGTAAAACTTTTAACCCTGCTATTGTAGAAGAAACAGAGAAACTATCAGGAGCCAGAGGTAGTATCGCAGATGAAGGGATTAGAATTCATAGCGTGCGTTTGCCAGGATTGATTGCTCATCAAGAAGTTATTTTTGGCGCAGCAGGACAGATTTATACTTTACGACATGATACGAGCGATCGCGCTTGTTATATGCCAGGAGTGCTACTAGCGATTCGCAAAGTCTTAGCGCTAAAGTCGTTAGTATATGGATTAGAAAAGATACTTTAAACTTTAAACACACTATTGGGTATTCATCACTAAGCACTCATGTTAGTACCACTGACTCGCCAAAAATTTGAACAAGTTGTCCCTCTAATTGCCACTGGTTTACAGTACAAGTACTACTGGGGGAAGTTCTCAAATTTTTTGCAACGGCTGTTAATTTCCGTAGTTGCGGTAGTTGTGATTTTGCTTGTAACAGTCGTTTTCAGGCTTGAGTTTGCTTCAATAGAACTTGTGCTAGGCATAACTAGCGCTTTTTTTTGGTTGTGGTATCCAGTCTTTCAAGCAAGTATGCGGAATTTACAATGCCGCCGTTATAAGTACGGCGGCTTTTTCCGTGGTCGAGTGCTAGATTGGTGGATTACAGACCAGTTGGTAGGTAAAACCGAAACAGTCAACAACAAAGGCGAATTGGTGATTGTAGAAAACCGAGAAAAACAGATTAACTTAGAGGTGGGTGATGAAACAGGATTTAGCATTGAGTTTGTAGCACCATTACGTTCTGCCTACAAAGTTATTACTCGTGGTCAAATTGCAGAAATGGTAGTTATGTCAAATCGCCCAGATTTGAGCATGATTGAAGAATTCAGCGATATATATTTTCCTAGTAGTAACCTATGGGTTAGCGATTATCCTTATTTACGGCGAGATTTCTTTAACGAAGTTAGTCGCCGCTTGCGTGAAGACAAACAACAAAGACCGCGCCGACGGCGTCGTAGCGTGGAAGAGTAAACTACTCAGCAATCAAAAGACCAGATAAATTATTAGCAAATATTTGCCCATCTTTAATTTCTGGACTGTACCAAGCATTATCGAACACCACATTATTATCTATTGTCACATAATCCGATTCAATCGTTGCAATGCCTACTCCTCCACACTTATTAATAAAAATATCGGGATATTCGGTATTTTAAAATAGTATTTGGCATAAAGGTACGATAGGTCGGCGTTTCTAACTCGCCCGATTTCCATCTTGTCCATAGGCTTGCCAAGCTAAGTCTACCAATCCATCAACGATCGCAGCAGCTACAACTGCATTACCTTTGCGGCTGTCAATTGTAATGTGAGGCACTAGAGAATCTTGTAAGCGCCCCTTCGCTTCATCAACATTAACAAATCCGACTGGAGTTGCAATTATCAAAGCAGGTCTAATTTCCTCCGCTTCAATTAAATCCACCAGTGCTGTTAGTGCTGTTTGCGCTTGACCAACTACAAAAATGCCCTCTGGATAACGCTTTGCTAAGGTTTCTATTCCCCATGCTGCCCGAGTCTTTTCTTTTTGAGGGCGTGTTAGTGCGTCCATGCTGCAATACACCGGATTAGCAAAGGTATTTTGAATCTCGTAGGCAATACCTACTTGTACCATTGGGACATCTACCACAATCGTGGTACGCGCGGCTAGCGCTGCTGCCCCTGCTTGCAAGGCACGCTCAGAGAAACGAATCAAAGACTTATACTCAAAATCAGCTGTAGAGTATATTACCCGACGCACAATCTCATACTCTGCGGGTGAAAAGACATGATTTTCAATTTCACCATCAATGATTGCTAAACTTTGAGCATCAGTTACGTGCCATTCCATCTTCGTTGAGGTTCTCAAATATTAGCTTTCAGCTTATCAGCTTCAGGGAGTTAGGAGTTAAGAGTTAGGAGTTAATTAAAAACTCATAACTCAGCACTGGCTCAATGCCCCGCTACCGCTAACATAACTCAGCACTCATAACTCATTACTGGAAGAAGGCCGACTAAAAACAGGAGATAGGTAGGCAACTAAAACACCAATAAGAAACCCAGAGATATTGCGAACTAAAGGTAGCCAGTCGGTTGTACGTGTTACCACTGGCCCAATGCCAAAGGCAATAAACAAGATTCCCCACAAAGGTGAGAAAATTAAAGCCCATTGCCAAGCGAAAATTTGTCCTTCCTCGCGGGGTTGAGCTGCAAATCCACAAATTACCCCACCAATAACTGAGGTAATTAAGGTGAGAATCCACTGCTCTCGTGGCAGTCCGGGGACAACATTGCAACCACCCTTAAGTAAACAACCTTTCACTGATTCTAGGGCTTGCAAAATGGCTTGGTCTTCGCCTTGTTCGCGGACAAAGTACAAATTACCAAAGCGGGTTTGCAGTTCTATCCAGAACGTCCGGGGTAAAAGTTCATAAACAGCATCGCCGACGCTAAAACTGAGGATGTTACCGCCACGAGAATCGGCAACTAGTAAAATGCTTTTGTCATCCAAACCCCAATATTTTATGACTGCCCGACCTGGGGTGCGGTCATATTGGGTTAATACTCGCAATTTCCAGCCCGTATCGGCTTCAAACTGTTCTAAATCTTTGACAAGCTTTTCTTCTTGCAGCACAGGCAGAGATTTTGCTAAGTCTACAACGGGAGTAAAGGTGTTAGGGAGTAACTCAGGATTGTCATAAGCTAGGGCCGGGGGAGAATGCATCACCCAAATTGACCCAGCCAGGAAAAATACTGCAATAGATACTAGAATTCGTTGCCAAAAACAAGATTGCATGGACGTTTTTATACAAATATCAACGGTAGAAGTGAACAAGTTGTTTTAAAAGAGTAGTAGAAAAATGATATTTCTTTACACTTGTTTACTTTACTCTAATCTCAGGGATCAAAGCAAAGCGTTTTCGGGAATTGGGCATTGGGGAGCAGGGTTCCTGAGATTTTATGAAAAAGTGCATTTTGTCAATGAGTTAAAATACTCAAATTTGACTAAGCTATAACGAAATTCCCAATACAATAAATGGGGAATGATTAATGGTTAGAGATTACTAATATTAATTCTGTATGAAGATGCACATAATCAGTCCCCCCTTCACAAGGAGGGACGGGCGTAGTCGGGGGGGAAATATATGCAGCTTCACAAAGAAACGGAGAAACTTCTAGCGCTCAAGAACAAGTTACATATCGCCCTGTTTCGGGACGCTCTATCCATTAACTTTATGGTCAATCTTCGTCATCGAAATTGGTAGTAGCGTCGTTGTAATCGTCATTAACGCGGTATATTTCTGCTTTGCTCCGACGATTTTCTTGCCTGAACACTTCTCGTTCTCGCAAAGTTAATGGGGGTTTTTCATTGCTTGGCAAGCGATCGCTATTTCGCCTGGCGGGTTTTTGGCGCGTGAAGTTTCTCCAAGCAGCTTTCGCGCCAATCAAGACGCTGCGTGTACCTACTTGCAGATTTTGAGCCTGTTTTTTGGCACTATCAAGGCTTTGATCAACTTGTTTCACAACTTTATTAGCACTTTTTACACCTTCACTGACATCATCAGTTAAGTCAGTAATTTCCAAACCAGTCACACGGATAGCTTCTAGAGTGGGCGGTAACTCCCGCGAGAGTGTATCAAATAGCTTTTCTGCACTACGAGCAGCGCATGCTAACTCCTGCAAAGCCGGTATTGCCGCCACTAGAACCGCAGTCAAACTTGTGGCGACTAAGAGTAAGGAAAGTCCCAACCAAAACAGGGGATCAATCACGGTAATGTCATTTATGAGCGTTCTAATTGCTGGGGAAGAGAATCTGAGTCTTCAACAGATGTTTGCCGCTTCAAGACTTGGCTTTCCCTTTGACTGGCATCTACACCTGCTGCGATCGCTTCCCGTAACCTATCTAAAGTCTCATCCCAATTTCGTAATGCGCTAGCAGATAAACGATCTGCCTGGATTTGCACACTCGTTGATAAATCTTCTGCCAATTCTGGGATAGCACTGGCAGATTTTTTCAAAATTTTACGCGTTTCGCGCCCTGTGCGAGGAGCCGCAAGCAATCCGGTCAAAGCACCGATGGTAGCTCCCAGCATCAAACCGCCAAAAAATACTCCAGAACGGTTATTAGACATCTTGTTGTTTCTCTCCTTACACCCATTTTAAATGGGTTTACTCTCCTTGTAAGACTCCACCGATTTTATTCAGTTAATCTATCGTGACAACATATCAGCTAAAAATGTTGCTTTTATTCATGAAATATTAAAACTATCAATTATTCATAATTCAAAACTCACACCGTCTCCCTTGGTCCGTGTCACCGCGTCTCTATGTCAGCCCTAATTATAAATGTTCATGTGAACTTGACATAACTCATTTTGCAACAGTTTTTTTCCCGGATGTTAAATCTAGCCTACGAAAATAACGCTGCCAGATTTGCTGTCCTAGCAAAAGTAGACTGATAATTTGCTGCACTTGTAGGATTTGCATTTGTAGCACTTGATTTTTTTGCCGTAATTTATAAATATTATCCTGGCTGATATAAATATTTTCAGGTGCTTTATTCAGTGCTATGTGGGTACAACTTTCATAAGCGGTTAACCAATCTGCTATGTATGCTAGCTGCTGTTTGAGTTGCCACATCCGCCAAGCCACATAGAGTAGTATCAGTGAAATGAGAGTATTAACGAGAATAACTAAAATTACCATTGTTTATCTTGACAGATATCAACTTTGAGAAATTGTTCTATATACTTGACTTAGCTCTTAATTTAATAATGAAGAACTAAAGGATAAAAAGTATGGTACAAAGTACAGCCGAGATTATGGCAACAAAGAACAGTTAGATAATGCTCTAAACATTATTTAAAACCTTTACTCGGTGAAAATCAGTTTAACAAAGGCTGATGGCTAAAAAATCGCCAATTGCCAATTCTGTAACAACGATATGCCCCCACCTCGTAAAACCACAGCTACAATTGCCTTATGATTCACGACTCGGTTTGCGAAATCAACCCGTATGCTCAATAAGCCCCAGCATTACTACGTTCCGCTCCTTCACATGATAATCTTAGATAATTTGCAACCTTTGTGAAATGTAAGCACAATGGTGTAGCCCCTTCAACAGAGGGTAAGAGAACTACACTACACTCTTACCGCAGGCTCGCCAGCATCACTTTTATTATTGTGCTTTTACGTCTACCAGTTTTCCACTCTACCGCGTGAAGTTAACTAATATTTCGTCTGCAAAAACCTTACTAGTGGTTTATAAAGGCAACAATGCTTGGTTTATGGTAGGAAAATCAAGTTCTTTTTTTCCTCTGCTCCACGGCAGTTGCTCCACTAGGGGAAACCCCAGACGCTCTCTACGAGAGGCTTTACGCTGTGCTATCGCTTTTAGCGTCTCCCCTTCTCCCTTAGGGAGAAGACCGCACTGCCTCCCCTGCCTGTCTCCACACGTCAGTTTTGGGTTGCAATGTACTAGTCGTTTACCAAGCAAAAATTACTGTATGTGCTGTGGGTAAAGGGAAAGTGGGAAAAGAAAGAGTTCATTAATTCCTCTTCCCTTAACTTTTATAATTTTCTCAGCCGCAGCTTTACCTATCTTCCCTTAACCTTTAATTTCTTTCTTGTTGAAAGCTTCCCCCTGGTATTTCACTAATCTGTTACTGATAATGATTATTTTTTCTATACATTCAGTAGGAGGTGAGGATGTCAAAAAAATTACCATCAACTAATTCCTTTCGAGCCATTTTTGTTGCTTTGACAATTGGATTTGTTGGGTGTGGAAATCAAGCTGCAAGAACTACATTCATTCAAACTTCCACCCAGGTAAATGATAATCTTCCTCAAGTAGTAGCAACAACGAGTGTATTATGTGACTTAACCAAACAAATTGCCGGGAATACAATTAACCTCAACTGCTTAATTGATCCTAATGCCAATCCTCAATTTTATAAACCAAAGCCGGAAGATCGTAGAGCCATTGAGCAAGCTAATCTTATTCTCTATAGTGGTTATAATTTAGAACCAAATCTGATCAAATTAATTAAAGCGACTAAAAACACTGCACCTAAAATAGCTGTTGGACAACTTGCACTGTCTAAGCCACAACAATTTCAGAAAGACGGCAAGAAGGTAACTAATCCTCATCTTTGGCACAATACCAAGAATGCTATCAGGATGGTGGAGGTAATTAATAGTAACCTAAGAAAATTAGAATCTAGCGATGCAGAGGCTTATACTAACAATACCAAAAGAATCACAAATGAACTCACTCAACTAGATAGCTGGATTAAGTCAAGAATTGCCAGTATTCCTGCCAAAGAACGTAAGTTAGTTACAACCTCTAATGCACTGAGTTATTACGCCAAAGCATACGGTATTCCATTAGCAGGGGGATTACAAAGTATGAGTAATAACGAAAACTTGACACCTACAAGAGTAAAGAATTTGGTTACAAATATTAAACGAGCTAAAGTTTCAACAATTTTTCCTGAAGTGGCAATTAACCCTAATTTGCTTGAATCTGTAGCAAGAGTTGCTGAAGTTAAAATTTCTGACAGAAAGTTGTATGCTGAAGGGCTTACTGAAACAGGAAGCGAGGCGGACACTTATCAAAAAATGATGATTGCTAATACACGCACGATTGTAGAAGGTTTAGGAGGGACGTATTTAATGTTTAAAATTAAAGCTCCTAAATAATTATATTTTCAATTAATCTGATAAACCGAGTTTTTTAGATTAGAGAAAATTCGGTTTATCAGCCCATTTTTGAAGACTAAAATTAGAGTGCTATTTGTCTTTTAATCGAATATCAATAACAGTTGCATTGAAGTTGTAGTTAAAGCCTTCCAACTCAAATGGCATTCCAATTTTAATTTTACTGTTACCCAGAACTGGGCCATTTTCAGTTACCTGGGCTTTGCCATCTAAAGTCAAAAGCAAATCTGTACTAAAATTGTTGGTTTTTGGATCTGGTAATTCTTTAACACTGCCATCAGGCTGGAAAACATTGACTGTTCTAGGTAGTTGTTGAATGGATTTAATCTCAATCTGCCCGTGGGGTTGATTGCGGATAATCACATTAGTTTTCCCACCTTTTTTTAAGCCCTTGTCAAATAATTGTTCAGGGTCACGGACATTCAAACCACGAACTAATAAGTCTACTTCTATGGGTACTGTTTTTGAACCTATTTGGGCAACAGAACCAGAAGTGCCAGGAAAGACAAAGATGCCAAATATAACTAGCAGAATTACTAGGGCAGCACCTAAATCTAAGAGGTTGATTTTGCCGAACAAGCGACCTTTTGAATCTAAAATAGCCATAAAAACTTTTCCGAGGTAATAGCGAAGTAATTGATTGTAGCAAGAAGGTTTTCGATGGGAACGGCAATTTTACCTATTTGGTAATAACTTAAAGCGGCTTGGTGTTGCGGTTATGGGACATTTCACGTGTTAGTGCGGCAGCTAAAGCTTAAATTTTTGCCCGTTAAGACTGACACACCCAGAAAGTAATATCTAGTGTTTCAGCCTATCTGTAGAGGGAATCTTTTACTCTCCGAAATACGGTAGATTTGCGTAAACATTATCTGTATTACAACTCCTTTCGTCTTGAGTTAAGAATGCAACTTAGAATACTCTAAATCCGTCTCATAATTTGTCCCATAATTTTATGTTCTCCCGAAAGAATCTTCAGAGTGTATTATGTTCAATTGGAAAAGTTTTGTTGCGAATTACCGTGCGTGGCGGCGTCGCTGGTTTTATCCCCTAATTTCGGTGGTAGTCGCCCTGAGTCTGTGCCTGAGTACACCCCTGCCTGGAAGAACTTTAGACTTCTTGCCTCTTATATTGCAGGGAGTCCAGGTACTTCAGCTTTCTAATATATCCGATCGCCAGGAAACTGATATTGGTAAGCAGATTAATCAACAAATAGTGGGAGGTCAAGTCAAACTTTACCGGAATTCTGAAGTTAATCGCTATGTCGAAGAAATTGGTCGGCGTTTAGCAGCTAATAGCGATCGCCCCAAGCTTCCCTTTACCTTCCAAGTAGTTGATGATGATGCTATTAATGCCTTTGCGACTTTAGGAGGTTATGTATATGTCCACACAGGTTTGCTGAAAGCCGCAGATAATGAAGCGGAACTCGCAAGTGTAATTGCCCATGAAATTGGTCACATTGGCGGGAAACACTTGGTTAAACAGATGCGGCAAAGAGCGATCGCTAGTGGTTTAGCAACAGCAACTGGTTTAGATCGTAATATAGCCGTGGGCATTGGTGTAGACCTTGCCTTGAATCGTCCCCGCAGTCGTCAAGATGAATTTGATGCCGATCAAAGAGGACTACGAACTTTGACACGCGCTGGTTATGCCCAGTCTGGAATGGTTACTTTCATGCAAAAGCTACTGAAAAAGGGTGGTTCTACTCCGACATTTTTGAGTACGCACCCCGGAACTAGCGATCGCATTGATGGCCTCAGACGTGCAATTAACTCTCAACCTAGTAAGGGAAATTATGGCTTGGATAATGCTAGTTATAAAGCTAATATTCGACCATTAGTAAGGTCTTGAGGTATTAGGCATCGGGCATTGGGCATTGGTTATTCCCCTTGTCTCCCTCATCCCCCTCATCCTCCTCATCTTCCCCACCTCCCCATTGATCTCGAATATTGCTTAATTCTTATTGCGGCGATCGACTTTGATTTTGGCTGGATCGACTCTGATCACTGCATCTTCTAAGGGCATAGTACGGAGATAGTTTTTAAAGATGTTAACTTGATAAACCAGGTTATTCGTGACATCCAATCCAGTCAACCAGCCACTCCGGGGATGATAAGCGCCAGTATCTATATCTAGCCATCCCTGCCCTTGTGCTAGTTTGCCAGGAGAAACACCCGGCAAAGTAAAGGTAATGGTGTGACCGATGATAATAAGCTTATCTGGAAAGTAGGGTTTTTCAATGCTATGAAATTCCTCTCGTATCCAGCAAAGTTGATCGGCAGTTTGTTCTGTCACCAACTTGGAAGGGTCAACACCAGCATGAGTTAACCAAATATCCCCCAAGTCGAGATATGTAGGCAAACTCTTGAACCAATCCAGATGATCATCAGGGATTGAAGCTTCATGGTAACTGGCTACGGTAGCTTGCCCCCCACTGTACAGCCATGCTTGCATGGTCGGCGAGGAAGTTCTTTCATTGGTCAGAATGTTTAATAACATCTGCTCATGATTTCCCAGCAAACATGAGTAGTTATGCCGCTTGACAAAATTAACTACTTGTGAGCTATGAGGACCGCGATCAATTAAGTCTCCCAGAAAATAGATTTGATCGTCTGATGCGGGGGCGATCGCCTCCAGCAATGTCATCAAACCTTCATAGTGGCCATGCACATCCCCAATTACAATTCGTCTGGGGCTAATTTCGCTCATTGTCTCTTAGCTTCAATAGTTTGGCTAATACTTCTGCTACAGTTTAAGCTGTCTGGTTTCCGTAATGGAAGGTAAAAATACTGAATAAGTTTTATTTTAATTTAATTATTCTCTCATAAATAAAATTAATTTGTGATAGCAATCAGGTAAAGTCCAGGATCTTGAGTGCTAAGAAAGAAAATCAGCAAATTTCATTCGCGTAGTTAGCTTAAAATTTAAGCTGTTGCTGTATCGTTCATTTTCTATCTCAATAATGTCTAAAGCTTTTTCTGCTGATATTAGTTCGCGCATCTGTAAGCACATGAATGATGATCATGCTGATGCCATAGTTCTTTATGCTAAGGCTTTTGGTGGTATAACAGATGCGAGGGCAGCACAAATGCTGTCAATTGATTCACAGGGCATGGATTTAACAGCCCAAGTGAATGGGGAAGCTATACCAGTTCGCATTCAGTTTGATCATCTTTTAGCAGATGCGGAAGATGCCCATCAAACTTTAATTGCAATGGTAAAGCAGGCGCGGGTGAAGCCAAAGTAGAAATTGGGCTAATTATATGACTAAATTTTTGGCTATTTTTTAGACACGCCGTTTCGCTTTATATTAGCTATCAAGGATATTGGCTGCTGCGGCATAAACCTTTGGTTGTACAATTTCAAGCTTCCAGTCTGAAGAATACTCAGGCAACTCATAGCCAACACTCTTAACATGAGCCAACATCAACTCATCCCGTTGATGCCAAACTGCAAATATTTTCTCTCTGCCATCATAAAGCGTTTCTAGATCAATTTGATAAACCTCATTTACTCGCTTTAGTTTCAAGCCCAACAAATTTAGTAGTCGGCTGAGTATTTTTATTGCTGAAACCTGCTCTTTCTCCCCGACTAAGTTAATACCCAGCGCTCTTTTAATATGCTTACTGTGCTGAAAAACAATATTTTTCAGCAATATCAAATCTGGATTAACTTCAGTAAATTCTCGTTCTGGTTCAAGAAACTGAAGCATTCCCAAAGCTCTCATCGCCTCAACCTTGAGCGTGTAAGTTTTTAAATCCGGGAGAAAAACTTTCCCTTCACCCCAAGACAATTGCTGATGCCATTCTTGCTGATCTCTGACGTGAAAATACTCGCTTTCGTGAGTTAGATAATAATGAATTAACAGTTGACGATAATATCCTTGTTCATCCTGCAATTTCAGCCAAGGAGTAACTTCTATACCATACCTTTGCCTGAGAACATACTTATTGATTTGGTTACGTTCTCCATCAGTCAGGGAATGCTTCACTAATAGCTGCTCATATTCTACATAATCAATATCTTTAGCATTAGCCACAGCAGTTGCTACTGAGAGTTGATTTTGCTGCTTAATATCTTTAATTTTACGCTTAATTTCTTTAGCTTTTTGACGACTTTGCGCCCAATCTTTTTGAACTTTGACAATTTCTAAAATTAATCTTCTGCGGGTAGCTAAATCATCAGCGTCAGTTGCCAAAAACGCAAGGCGTAAATCTCGAATAATATTATTGTGAACAGCATTACTCCGCATCTGAATTTGATGCCCATCAGCAGTCAAACCATCTTGCATCGATTGACGGTAGAGGCGTATAGAGGCATTTACCCGTGCAGATAACTTAGCCCAAGTTCGCAAATGAATCGGGTCATGAACTAAAGGTAAATCCACATCTATTTTATGGAGTGGACTAAGCAAAGCTAAGTTTTCTTTTTGATTTTCTTGATACCAATCAGATAGCAAGCGATAATTTGTACTACCACTACCAATTAAGCCAATACCTCGTTTAGCGCACCAGACAACACGCGGCACATCATCCCGCACTCTTGCTAATGCTTGTCTTGCTTCCGAGTCAGGAATTACCCCTTGAAAAATGCCATAAACTCGGTCGAAATGTTGGACATCAATACTAATTCCTGTACCAAGACTAGGAGTAACAAAAACGCCGTCATATTCAGAGATTTTTTGATTGATTGCTGTGATAAAATCAACCGCTTCGTGGCCAGGTGTGTTTGTAGTGTGGCTACTAACTACCAAAGTTTTGGGAAATTGCCTTCGTAACTTTTGTAAGCGTTCTTTGAGATAACGTTCAATTGTTTCACAACTGTAACGCCCAGCGCGACTATCGGTAGTAACATAACATTTACGTCCAGCAAGTAAATCCAATTCCAGTTGGTGAATTAGCGGTGTTGGATTCGGCGAATCATAAAAAGTTACGTCCCAACCATGCTGAGGTTTCCACTGGTTGAGAACTACCCAGGGTGTTAATTTAATTCCTGCTAATCCCTGTAAATATTCAAGTGATACATCTGATAAATCAGCATCTTGGGCAATTACTAACCCCCCAGTTGTTAAAACTGTGGAAATTAGTTGCTGGAATAACTTTAATATCTTTACACGCTTATGTTTACAAGTATTACTATTTAATAGATGCCACAAAGACTGCTCTACTTCATCCAGAATTACTATTGCTCCCCGCCAATTTTCCGGGTTAAGTTTCCAAATAGAATCAACACACAATCCAAGAGATTGCTGAGGAGAGAGTGAGCGGAGAATGGGAGGAGCAGGGGTAAGTGGTTTATTAATCCCTTTATTTGCATTTTCTTTATGTGTTCCCCATTGAATACCAATTTTCTCACACAAAAATCTTCCTAGTAAGATTCTATGAGTAATTAATAAAACGGGTTGATTTCTAATTTTTGCTTGCTGAACAACAGCTTGCAGTGCTGTGGTTTTACCTGTTCCTTTTGCTGATTTGACTCCTACTAATCCAGAAGTGGGGAAAGGTATTTCACTTATATAAGGGCGATTCAATGTGAGAGCCGCAGGAATAGTTAACTCAGTGTGGGGTTTGGTTTGAGCTAAATAAATTTCTAAATCAACACTTTGGCGATAAACTTTATCAAAACTAGTTGCACCTTTCGCAACGATAAACTCATCAACTCCTTTTTCGATTCCTGGAAGTTCGATGACTTTAACAGTGCAATTTTTTTGCTGGAATAAACAACCAAGTTGAGAAATAGCATTATTTACAGCAGCAATTGTTTTAGGTTGAGTTTCAAAATCAAAGCAAATATAAAAACTACGCTTTGTGATTGCAAACGCTGCTAAATCAGGAACTAGCTGACGACGAGTAATTTTGCCAAATTCATCTTTAACAACCCGATAACCACTAGTAATTCCGGGAATGGCAATAGCTACATATCCTTGCGTTAAAAGTGTGGCTGCTTTTTTCACACCCTCGCAGAGAATCAGGGGAATGTTATGTTGCATCACCCATTGCCAAAAGCCTTTAGCTTCACCATCAGAAGTAATGGTGATATCTTCAGGCATGACCAGATTGTAACGTGCGGCGACTTGCTGCCAGACTTGCAGCGTTACGCGCAAACAAAATACCCGCGTTGGCGTGCTAGGGGGATGCTCGTATTTGATGGACTTAGCATTGTGATTCTGCCGGGGTTGGTTTGGTTTAAAGCATCCCCATTCCATCATTTGCCAATTATTCAAAGGGTCTAGTCCCGAACACCACCAACCCCCTTCAGTAATATGAGCATAACGCTGCAACCATCCAGCTTTCACCATTCCTGTATTGGTGCGGGGGAGTAGCTCAGAAATCAATAGGTACTCATAAGCTGTTACGCCTTGGAGTGACCTAAAATTGAGTTGCACTAGGTGTAAGTCTATACCACTACTCTTGACTAATTCTTCAAGGTGTTGGGGGTGTAAATAGTGCAGATGCATAGGGAAAGACCCGAAGAGAAGACGATGAGATTAAAAGATTAGCACGCATCTGTTTTTTTTCTATAAGGGAGATTGCGAGGGTTTTATGAGCTTTTTTTTACTTCGTAATGGGAGATACATCGGTTCGGACTCCAGTAGGTTATTCTGCCTATTAGATCCCCGAAGTAATAATTTTGTATTGTGATATTTGTTCGCTATTAATTTTTATTTATCAGTAAATTTCTGCGTTAAGGAGTGCGATCGCTAGAGGGGTTGCAGCAGCGATCGCTATAGGGTAACATCTTCATCAACTTGAGCAAAAATTTCACACTGAGCATTTACCTGTTACCACGCCTCATGTTTGGGGTGTGGCATCTCTGATGAATCAAGATAAAAACCTCACTCCAAAGTTGGCTAACAAAGGTTTGAGATAGCCTTAGCTGTTAATTTTTCTTTCGCAAACAAGACTAATACAGATACCTTGACGTAACACTTTTACTCAAGTAGCACGGTAACTTCAAATTTTAATTGGAGGTAAAATAGACAACAACTTTCCAAACAAGTTCAATCTGCTTATAAACCCTTTGCTTTTAGTTCCCAATGTAGGAAATATGGCTTTATACTTTTTGAGTATACCGTGTGCTTGTTTCATTACTGGCTATTTTTTATTAAAAAAAAATAATAATGAAATTTCGCATTTAGTAGCTGTATTTGCAGCTATCAGCCTAATTTTGGGTTTAATATTAGCTCCTTGGCAGATTTTACTTCTACTGTTAATTATTATTCTTATTAGTACAAGCTATGAATACTACACAAGCAAGGTGGTAAACAGGGAAATACAATATCCGCAACAGCCAATTCCCAAATCTGAACCAGATTATAAGTTAATCTACCGTGGGGCTTCCTATAGTGCTGACCTTAATACCAAACCAGATGTAGTAACCCTAGCATTAGTAAGCCATAAATTGAGCTTTAGGGGATCTACTTATTTTGTTTGCACTGATCCTAATGCCCAATCGACTGGAATAATTACATCACAAATAAATTATAAATTGAGCTTTAGGGGAAGCACCTATTCTATAAACAGAACTGCACATAGAGAAATTAAATAGCGAAGAATGTAACGAAAGTGGCTCAAATTATTTGTAAAGTCATACCTAATTCAAAGCTGGCAAAAAAGCCTACTCTGTAAGATAGGGGCTATAAGTTACACTATTCAGTCAAAAGCGTGGCTGTAAACATGGATTCTCTCAAAGACAAGATTTTAGAGAAACTAGAACACCTCCCAAAAAATGCACAGCAGGAAGTTCTAGATTTTGTTGAGTTTTTAGAGTGGAGTAAAGAGAATCGGCAAAAATTTCAGTTATCTATAGTTAGTGAAGAATCTGATGCGGGATGGCTAGAGACTGACTTATGAAATTTGGGTAACTATGAACCTTATGATTGGCAACCTGGCGAACTAGATAAGGGTGTACCTGTTAAGTACTCACATAACAATATCAGCAGTCAACCTTGGAAGTTGATTGCTAATATTGTTAAGCTCTGAAACTATGTCCTGACAGCTTCCTTCGCGGCGTATAAAACCTCAGTTTGGTTCTCTTTGATGCAGCGATCGCAATTAATTTTCTAGGTGCTGTACTAGCTCGTTGCTGAATAGGACGTAAAACTTCTAATTCACTAGGATGAGTTAAAACCTTGCCTAATGGTTCACTGAAATAAACAACTTGATAATTAGGAGCGAGTTCTGTTTGCAGTTGTTTCCATAGACTAATTCCTTGTTCTTCAAAAGCCGCTTCAGCTTCTGCACTCAAATCTGGTGAGTTAGCAGGATCTTGCCAATTTAATGTTTCATTGTAAACAGATGCCCATTTTCTCAAATGGCTAATGGTTTCTGGACTGAGGGGCAGTCTTGCTGGATCGATATTACCAACTTTATCAGCATCTGCCCACCATAAAGGATCGCACCCATAATCAGCCATTAGTTTTATCTTTACTGCCATAGCTATTCAGGTGAAATTATGGTAACGAGGTGGGATTAGCTCCGACTATATAACCATTATCACCTATTGTCACTGCTATGTATTGTGTTTGTCCATTAAAAATTACTTCATAGATTTCCCGGCGAGGTTCTATCGTTCCTTGATAACCAAGAAATTTTCCTCTTGTTACAGCAGCCATAACAGCATCCGGAATTTCATTTTCGGAGATTCCACGTCTGGCAAAGTCCTCTTGATGTCTCTCTAAGATGTGTGCTAGTCCCCTTCCTCCTCTACCAGCTTTACCCTTTTCTAAAAATACGATTTTACCATCAGCTTGCTTGGCAATCTGCACAACCTTTTCTGGACTGTGCTTAATACCAGCCTGACACAGTGCCGCAAACAATGCCGCTTTGTCATGGTTCATATTTAATTTATTTATTTTAAATAGTTATTGAGAGAAATAATATATAAAAATTAATATTAAATCTATGATATCTCATAATTTAATTTTTACTACTAAAGCAAAAAAATGAGGGTAAAGAGTATACAGAACTCCTCACCCATCAATCTTCTCAATTAAACTCTAAACTAAGCTCCAACAGCTTCCTTCGCGGCGTACAATACCTCAGCGTTGATTTCTTTGAAACCGCGATCGCGGGCAAATTTTTCAGTATTTCGCTTCACTTTACCGCGAACAAATCCAGGAATCTTATTCAATTCTGCTTGACCATCTTTTGTCCAATTCAAATCAGAATCAGCAGAAATTCCCCTAGTAATAACTTCTTTGGTATCGTGACCACCGAAGATTTCTAACAGGTGATCTTCCATTCCCAAAGTGAAGGAATTGTAGATCAAATCTGTAATCTGATTCGTGCCTTCGTAACCCATAAATGGTTTGTAACCAATCGGAAAGTTTTGAACGTGGATCGGTGCTGCAATTACGCCGCAGGGAATATCCAAACGCTTACCAACGTGGCGTTCCATTTGGGTGCCGAAAATGGCGGAGGGTTCAACGCGAGCGATCGCATCCCCAATTTCACCATGATCTTCGGAAATTAGCACTTCATCGCAATATTCGCTAACCTGTTCGCGGAACCAGTCGGCATCATATTTACAGTAGGTTCCAGCCCAAACAACATGAATCCCCATTTCTCGCGCCAAAATCTTGGTAATGGCGGCGGCGTGAGTGTTGTCACCAAAGACCACAGCTTTTTTGCCAGTCAAGTTTTGACAGTCAATTGAACGAGAGAACCAAGCAGCCTGAGATACATGCAAGGTTTGCTCATTGATGAAGTTTTCATAGTCAACTTCTGCACCTTGAGCGTTAATAACCTGCTGAATCTTGCGAATACAACGGGCAGTTTCCACTACGCCCATTGGAGTAATGTCTATATAAGGTGTACCAAATTGTCCTTCCAGGTAACGCGCTGTGGTCAAACCGAGTTCACGGTAAGGCACCAGGTTAAACCAGGCTTGGGACATCTTTTTCAAGTCATTCACCGAAGCACCTTCGGGAATTAAAGTATTTACCTCAATTCCCAAGTCAGCCATCAGTCGTTTCAGTTCGGTGCAGTCGTGATTGTTGTGGAAACCAAGGGTAGTAGTACCGATAATGTTCACCGAGGGTTTCGCAGTTTTGCCCTCAGCCAATTCGCCCCGCCTCCGGGCTTTTTCAATGTAGTATTGGACAATTTGGTCGAGAGTGCGATCGGCAGCTTGCAATTCGTTGTAGCGGTAGTGGTTAACATCCGCCAGCATTACGTCTCCTTTAGCTTCCAACTGCGCCCGTTCGACAAAGTTGTGCAAATCCTCCTGTAAAATGCTGGAGGTGCAGGTGGGAGTTAACACAATCAAATCTGGGTGTTCCTCGACATCCTTGCGGACGATGTTATCAACCACCTTCTCTTGGGAGCCGCGTGCCAAAACGTTGCGATCGACGACACTGGTTGTTACCGGAGTAAAATCCCTCTCCCGCGATAGCATGGAGCGCATGACGTTAAAGTAGTCATCGCCAATGGGGGCGTGCATGATCGCATGGACATTTTTAAAAGAGCTAGCGATTCGCAGAGTGCCGATGTGGGCTGGGCCTGCATACATCCAGTAAGCTAATTTCATGTTTGTGTTCTCCCTTTTCAATAGAAATAACACGGAGTCCGATAAGAGTGGACTATAAGTGCTTGATTATTATTAAATCGTTTCTGATTGTCTCAAAAGTTGTATCCCTGATGAAGTGAAGACTTGTAAGTATTTTAGCTGCGCTCTGTAGGCGTAGGCATCGCTCAAACCTTGTTCCTGATTGAAATCTAGCTTCTGAATTTAACAATATTACTGTTGCTTTTTTAAAATAAATCTTAATTTTTCAGCAAATTTGTTTTCAATCTGGGGCAGCATATTATACCAATTATGTATGAAGATGCGCTAAATCAGATTTAAGTACAAGAAAGAAGAAAGAAAAACGAACCGCAATCGCGCAGCGTCTCGTTAGAGAAGGACGCAAAGGACACGGAGAAAGAAAGAAAGAAGTTAAAAGGGTATTATGCAGTGTGACAAGGAAATAGTATTAACTATCACCAATAAATTCATAAAATTTATGTACAACTTCTCAAAGAATACAAATATATTCTGAGAGGATGTTTGTAAAGGATTAGGTTGTAGTATCAATATCCCCCCTAAGCTTCCTTAAACAAGGAAAAAAGGGGGAATAACACTAGTACAACACGGCGGAAATAAACATACCATTTCAAATGGCGTAAAAGCTTGGAATACAATTCTTTTGACTTTTAACTTCCGCCTTGCGGTACTACAGAGGTGTTAATTACTGCCGAAAAATTTCTACTTTTTCTAACACTACGTCTTGATTAGGACGATCTCTAGTTGTAGGCACATTGGCGATGCGGTTGACTATATCCATACCTTCGACAACTTTACCAAAAACACTGTGTTTGCGGTCAAGATGAGGCGTTGGGCCTTCTGTAATGAACCATTGCGAACCATTAGTACCGCGTCCTGCATTTGCCATTGAGAGAATACCGGCACTAGAGTGTTTCAATTCAGGATGAAACTCATCTTCAAATTGATATCCTGGGCCACCAGTACCCCAACGGTTGGCCATATCTGGATAACGAGCCAGGGGATCGCCACACTGAATCATAAAATCAGGGATGACTCGGTGAAAGCGGACTCCATCGTAGGCAGGAGTCCCTTTCTGAGATTGACCTGTCTTAGGGTCTTTCCAGTCGATTGTGCCGGTTGCTAAACCTACAAAATTTTTGACGGTGTTGGGGGTTTTGTCTTCCTCCAAACGAACTATAATTTGACCCAAGGAAGTAATTAAACGAGCGTGCAATGTGCCATCACCGGAAATATTAATTTCTGGAAAATCCATGAGCTATCCTATGAATGAAAACTGCTAGTATTTGACCTACGATAAGCTTATCAGCATTCAAGTTACAGGTTTACAGATTATGAAAAAACTGAACTAAGGAAACTTTAGAAAACGAATATTTTACTCTGGTAAATTAATCGCTGGATTACGGCTAAAGAATCCTCTAGGGATTAGCTTAAAGCCAACTCGGTGAACAGGCATCACAGGCCAATCTTCCGATCGCGGAACATGAGTTACGCCCATTGTGTACCACAGCACGACATCTTCACCCGTCAAGGATTCATCGTCTGCAATATATTTAGGTAAACCCTGTCCTGGTTGAGTCTGGTTGGGATAATCACCGCCAGCATAGAATTCAGCAGGTTTATATTTTGTTACCCAGAGGTGGTGAGTCGCAAATTCTGCCTTTTGACGGATGTTTGAGCCTTCCACAGGGAAAAAAATGGAGTTTCCACCAGGCATCAGCATATATCCAGGTGCAGCCCCTAGCATATTTTTCTTATCTGCACTAACAATCATCCATTCTCGACTGCTTTTCATATCTAAATCGCGGACAGCAGCCGTTTCTTTTGTGAGTGGGGTTTCTGTAACTGCGATCGCATTTCCTAAAGGATTTTTCTCATCCATCGGCAAAGCTTTGACATTCATTTCCATCACAGAATTAGCCTTACCATCAACATCGAAATCCAGGCGATAATTGAAAAAGTGCTGGTGATTTACCCCCACAATGTTTTTTGCAATTAATCGACCATAAGAATCCTCAGCAGATTGGTTTTCAGAAGCTGTTCCCTGCGCCAGTATAATACCCGTTAATTCATTTTGGACTTCTAAAGTCCCATCCTGGTGAAATATCCAATTAAGACTGTAATCATAGTTGTCAATGGCCGCAGTCATAGTCATGACTAATTCTCGACTGCGACGGACATCATTGCGCTGAGTGCCAAAGTCATAGTGCTTCCAGAGCATACTGTTATTTCGCTCGTATATGCCGATTACTCCTGGGATGACATAAGGTTCTCCATCGCCATTAGCAAACACAGCATCCTGCAAAAGACCGTTTTCAGGAATTTCTTTACCTAACTCCATCGTCGTTGCTAGGGAACCAAAATTGTATTCCCCAACATCAAATGCATTCCTAAACGACCAAGTGGGATCTGGAGCACCGTAAGGCACTACCGTTTCTGATAAGCTAGCGCGGTACAAAACTGGTCGGACATTTTCCCCGTCGCTGTGTGTCACTTGGTAAAGTACTAATCCACTGCGGGGATGCATTACGTAGCGAAACTTCCAACCTTGCCAGCTAATTTCATTGCCTTTAATCTGGAAACTTGCACCATTTGGTTGGAGAATTTTTAATGCTTTAAGTGGTGAAAGTAATTTACCCAAGGACTTTATATCGTAGTTCCAGTTTTCCTTGGAAAAAGGAACTATCCCTCTATCCACGAAACTGGAAATTTTACCTGTGTTCAAATTAACGGTTCCCAATATTCCTTCAATTGGACTGCCATAATAATTCCAGCGATCGCCCTTGTAGTAGAATAAACCCCGACAAAGACGGTTTTCTGCTGTTTCTTCCTGTTTACTCAGGATTCCTGGGGCCCAACAACTGATTTTGACTTGGTTGAAATCTGTAATTCCCCGCTTTTGCATGGCTGTTTGCCATCGGGCATCGGATTTAAAAGCTTCAGTTGCCAGTTCATATTCTGAAGCGATGATCGCAGGTTGAACAAAGGGTATTTCTTTCCAAGAACTTAAGGTTTTGCTTGTTAGATCAACAATTCCTTCATAGGTTTTGTTTAGCGATCGCTCATAGATTACCAAAAAAGCATTTCGCCCAAAAGCTTTACCAGGTGTAAAATTTAGAACTTCTTCTTTATCTGGTTCTTGTAAAGCAATAAGTGGAAAAGCTGCCATTTCGCTCAAAGTTTTTTCTCTTTTGATAACCGAAACAGCTGTACTAATTTCTACCTCAGTTAGCGAAGTGATAGGATGAGAAATCGAAGGCTGTTGAGCCGTTAATATTCCCATCAGTCTTAGTGAGATAGAAACGACGACAATAATGGCAATAGCTAGCCACAAAAAACGCTTTAGCCGCTTAATCATCTTTTACATTCTTACAAAAGACGTATAGTTATCTATTTCTAAGCCTAAGCTTGAAACCCGATAAATTAAGAAGCTAAAGCCAAATTAATCTGTTAACAATTAGGGGGGCTGGGGACTAGTGAAAAGTTTATTCCCCCATGCCTCATGCCTCATGCCCCATGCCCTTAATTTAAGCAGAAACTAAACGACGTAAAGATTCAGCGCGGCGTTTAGCAATAGGGTTATTTGGAGCAAGTTTTAGTGCTTCTTCGTAACTTTGTAACGCCTGAGCAGTTAACTTTTTCTTCTCGTAAGCATGACCAAGATTATTTAACCCTGTTACGTAGTCTGGTTTAGCTTTTAGAGCTTCTTTATACTGACGAATTGCTAGGTCATATTGCTCTTGGGTAAAATAAATATAACCCAGCCCGTTGTAAATGGGAGCAATATTTTCTTCTCCCTCTTCTTGGGCAGTTTTGATAGCTTTTTGAAACAGCACGATCGCTTGGGAATATATTTTTTTTTCTGAATAAATACTGGCTAACTCATAATATTCTTGAGTCGTACCCTTTTCTTTCTCTAACTTCTTTCGCAATCTTGCAAAGGAGCCTTCAATCTTGCGAGTTTTGAAAATCTGGCGAAAAACACTCACGGCTGCAAGTGTGAGTATAGTCACAAAAATTGAGAGATAAACTACGGCTAGATTGTTATCCATTGCTGCAAATACAAATATTATAAAGTTAGTTTTGTATGTATTATCAGCCTATTGTTATTTGCCCTTTATCCTTGATTGTTCACTAATGACAAATGACAAATGACTAATGACAACCTTACGGTAAACCCCAATATTGAGAACGTTGCTGGAGCCAACCTTCTGCTAAGTAACGAGCGATAGCTTCATTCACATTTCGTCTTAACTTATCGTACTGCAATCCCTTGGGCATGACTACAGACAAAGGTTCAGTTGATAGCTTGGTTGGCAGTAGCCGATATTGGGGATATTGTTGCACCCAACCGCTCAAAACGCTAGCATCTGCGGCAAAGGCTACGGCCGCATTACTTTCTATCTTCTTTCGCGCTTCTTCATAAGAATTTACTCCTACCAACTCGGCATTTGGCACATAGTACCGCACTTGAGCAATGGTGCTGGAATTATTCAGTACGGCAATTTTTTGTTTTGCCAAATCACTAAACTTCTGCACAGAGGGATCTTTTGTAACTAATACAGTGCCATCCAAATAGTAGGGAACACTTAAACTAACTATGCGGCTGCGAGATTCAGTTGCTGTTACCCTAGCGATCGCAAAATCAACTTTCTTGTCTAAGACTACAGACAAGCGATCGCGATTCGCTACAGGTTCCAATTTTACAGCCTCTGTTTTACCAAGCAAGTCAAGTGCCAATTGCCGTGCCAAGTCAATTTCTAAGCCTTGCAAATTACCATTAGCATCTCTAAATCCCAACGGACGCAAGTTATCTTTGACGGCAACAGTTAGATAGCCTCGCTGCTGAATTTCTGGCATTTCGGCGGCAGACGCAGTTAATCCTGTCCCCACTATGGAAAAACAAGATATCCAAAAAATAGTGGCGGATAATACCAGATGTAACCGAGTAATTATTTCCCATTTGTTACATCTGTTATACATCCCTTGCCACCTTTATCCTTTAGCTTGATTTGCGAGTTCAGCAACTTTACCGAAGCTAGCTGGATCGAGGACTGCTAATTGTGCCAACATCTTGCGATTTAGTTGGATATCAGCTTTTTTCAAGTTACCGATCAACTGGCTGTAGCTCAAACCGTGTTGCCTTGAAGCAGCGTTGATGCGGGTGATCCAGAGACGACGAAAATCGCGCTTTTTCTTTTTGCGATCGCGATAGGCACTCCGTAGCGCCTTCATTACTTGTTGGTTGGCAGTTCTAAACAGAGTTGAGTGAGAACCGCGAAAACCTTTAGCTAGTTTGAGAATTTTATTGCGGCGCTTCCGAGCTACATTACCGCGTTTTACCCTAGTCATAACTTATTTCCTAAAATACTTACAAATATGGGAGCATCAAGCGCACGTTAAGTTCATCGCGTTCATGTACAAGCGCACTCTGACGCATACTACGCTTTTTGTCAGAAGATTTGTGTTCTAAAAGGTGGCTTTTGAACGCTTTACGACGGACGATTTTGCCGGTGCCGGTGGCACGGAATCGCTTCGCTGCGGCTTTACGAGTCTTTAGTTTAGGCATTGTTTAGCTTTAATTCGACACGATCCATTATTATACTAATAAAATTGCTTGAATGGTAATTAAATAAACGATTTAACCAACTACCACTGTTATAGACAAAATTAATTTCACCGATGGATGAAGTAAATATAGTCGAATATGATCCACAGTGGCAGACTTTGTTTGCACAAGAAGCCGAGCATATTTGGCAGGTACTAGGCAATAACTTAGTTGTGGAAATTGAACATATTGGGAGTACGGCAGTACCAGGAATGGCAGCAAAACCAGTTATTGACATCATGGTAGGAGTCCGTTCCTTAGTAGGTGCGAAATCTACTATTCCGGCATTGGAATCGTTGGGATACGTTTATTGGCGTGAAAACCCAGATCCTGGACGGATGTTTTTTGTCAAAGGAATGCCACCATACGGAAAGCAGCGTACTCATCATGTTCACATAGTCGAGGTTAACAGCGAATTTTGGGAACGTAAGTTATTTTGCGACTATCTGAGGAGGCATCCTGAAGAAGCGAAACGATATGAAGCTTTAAAACGCGATTTGGCAGCAAGTTTTCGGAGCGATCGCGAGGCTTATACCAATGGTAAAAATGACTATATCCGGGCTGTGATGTCAAAAGCACAGTGTGAGGAGATGGAGAAAAAAGGGTGAGTGGGTTCAGTCACTACGAGTAGAATTCTGGCAAACAGTTCAAGTGATTCTTACCGAAAACCTTATATTCACTGACGAGTCTGGTGTAAATTTATCAGTAGTACAGCACGGCAAAAATGCAGCTACCATCTCAAATTAACCCAATAAGAGAAATGAAAATCTGTCCAAGAGAATGGCTTTGGTGAAAACAATTGTCCAGCAATATTTTTAGCTTACTTTGCCCCTAGTGACATGAACCCTTGTATTAACCATTATAGGCAAGTTTAGAGAGCAGAAAGTCGAACGTAAGTGCGATTGGTGTTTGTTGTTTCGTTCCAAATCAAATCAGTACGACCATTGCCATTAACGTCACCTGTCAAAACGTCATAATTACTCCATCCTCGTTCAGAGCGATCCTGTGCTCCCAGAAATGTAAAAGTTCCATTGCCGTTAGAAAGTCCGACGTAAGTGCGATTGGTGTCTGTTGTTTCGTTCCAAATCAAATCAGTACGACCATCGCCATTGACATCTCCTGTCAAAACCTCATAATCACTCCATCCTCGTTCAGAGCGATCCTGTGCTCCCAGAAATGTAAAAGTTCCATTGCCGTTAGAAAGCCCGACGTAAGTGCGATTGGTGTCTGTTGTTTCGTTCCAAATCAAATCAGTACGACCATCGCCATTGACATCTCCTGTCAAAACCTCATAATCACTCCATCCTCGTTCAGAGCGATCCTGTTTGGGTAAAAAAGTAAAGGTACTCATAGGTTCGGTTTTTCAGTTAACTAATTTTTTTAGTCTGAAACCTTTGTTGCTACGTTCCTAAATGCCGGATCAAATAACTTGGAGTTTTATTAGCACAGTCAAAATAAGCTTTTTCTCTGTTTTTTGGTGAAAAGAGCTATTTTATTTTTGTAACTCTTTCACAGCAATAATCTCAGCCATCGCGTGGCGGCAAAATGCGTCTTGGGGACTTTCACCCCAACTTATGGTTTCAGTTACACTTTTATCTTTTATCATTACTAAGAGACTTCCAAAGAATAAGTTAATCAAATTTGACATATTTGTTACAGAAAGCGATCGCTTACATCAAATGCAATTTTAAGGCCTCTGCTTGTTGCATTTGGGCTTCAGCGCGTCGGATATCTTCTTCAATTTCTGCAAAAACCTCTTCGCCATCGACTACTTCACCGCGCTCTGAGGCTTCTATTCCTTCTTGGATTTTAGCTTTCAATTCTGCTAGACGCTGATTTCGAGTGCGTTGGCGTAGCCCGCCGCAGGCATCGCGTTCTTCTAGCAATCTCAATGCTTCACCCATCACCTCACTAACTGAGTTGTATTTCCCACTACTAACCTTATCCTTAACCAACTGCTCCAGTTCTGGGGTCAAAGATATATTCACAACTATTACCTTATTCCATTTACCCTATATCCTAACCGACAGGGGTTTGAGCAAGATTAAAATAATTCGCAATTGATAATACTAGCCTCTGGCGAGTATTACAAATGACAAATGACAAATTAGTTAATTTGCTGCTGTTTGGGCTTCTTGATAAACTATTTCTTGAAACTGGATCATATCTTTTTGCGGATCGGCGTGGCTGACTTTCACCAATATCTGTTCGCCCAACTTCACAGAACGCTTGAAAACCATTGGCAACTGTAAGCCCAAATCTTCCAACAAAATTAAAGCCAAGTTGCTGTCTTCTCGCAGCCACATCAACACTGTTACCTCCCAAGTTTCCTCTGGATGACGGCGTAAATACTCTAAAGCATAATATCTATTAGTTTGCCGTTCTACCATTGTCACTTCTTGGGTGATGCTGGTAACTGTCATCATAACTTCTTTAAGTTGATCTGCCGTAAATGGCAGAACTTCACCCCGCAAATGGGCTTTCAATTGGAAGTGGGTAAGCAAATCACTGTAACGACGGATGGGAGAGGTTGCTTGGGTGTAAGTATCCAAACCCAAACCAGCATGGCGCAGAGGCGTAATGCTCATTTCGCTCTTGGGCATACAACGACGCATAGCGCAAGCGCGAACGAATCCGGCGGGAAGTTGCAGCAACTCTTCTTCTGGGGGTAATTCTGGTTGCGGCTGACCGCGAAAGGGCAAAGGTATATTATGAGCTTTACCATAACGAGCTGCAACTTCACCGGCAACAATCATCATTTCTGCCACTACTTGCCGCGATGGGGAATCGTCCAAAATATCAATATTGATCTCATCATCTTTGACTTTGATCATCGCTTCCGGCATGGTGATGCTAATTGCCCCCTGAGCGTAACGCCAAGCTTTGCGCTTCTGCGCCCAAGTTGCGATCGCAGCAATTTCCGGTTCTGCCTGTACCCGTAATTGCAGCATTTCATCTACATCTTCGTAGGTGAGGCGATAAGTCGGCTTAATCGAACTGGTATGAATGCTGTAATCTTCTACTCCCCCAGTTGTATCTAAAATAATCCCGAAACTTAGGGCGCAACAAACCCGTCCCTGGATTAGACTCATCGGCCCGGTCGCTAATACCTCTGGAAACATGGGAATCATCCCCGTAGGTAAATAGACTGTGCTACCCCGCTTTCTGGCTTCCAAATCTAATTCATCTTCTGGCACTAACCATCGAGTCGGATCGGCGATATGCACCCACAGGCGTTCCCGCCCATCGGGTAGTACTTCCCAACTCAGACCATCGTCGATCTCTGTGGTAGTTTCATCATCAATGGTGTAGACCTTCAGGTGAGTCAGATCAAGGCGGTTTGTATCTGAGTCAATCGGCGGGAAATCCAAACGTTGTTGCGCCACTTCTAATACCTTATTAGGAAATTGGATCGGAATTGAAGAACGACGCAGGAACAAGTTTTCATAAGGACTCCAGCAACCCAAATCCACCAACAGCTGAAAGGCTCCTTGGGGTGTTGTGGGTCGTCCCAGCATGGTCATAGTTTCTAATACTGGAGCGCTTGGCGGATAAGCACGAGCCAAGGAATCATAATTGACTCCTGTCCGCACGGTGTCAGCAAGCAGTGCTGCGTATTTTTCGAGTCCTTCTAAGCGCTGGCGATCGTGACGCTGCCACTCTACTGCTTCACCTTTGAGCGCCTGCTCTACACGAGTTAAAAATTCCTGCTGTCCCTTGGCTTTTAATGCCTCTACTTCCATCTGGTGCTTCCGTTCTGCCACCTGAGCAGCTGTTCGCGGCTCGTAAGCGTCTCCTTTTTGCTTGAAATAAAGTTTGTCGTCTGATAACAAGCAATGGGCGGCGTAACAAGGAGGCGCGTCTGATTCTGAAAATAGCAGATTCGCCATTTGGTCAGGGGTGACTGTTTCCCCATCCTCAACCAGTAATTCCCAAGCTATTTCTAAGCTAGATGGGTCTAAATAAGGCTTGATCTGCTCCAAAAAGCTGGCAATCTCAGAAGGCTTGTAGGTCTGCCCGGTAACTGTATAAGTTATTTGTCTAGGCGCGAGGCTGTGGGATTGACCACGTTCGTCTACCACAAACCAGCGGGTTTTACCGTCTGGGCGTTCTACGATGCCCAGACGGCGATCGCCTTGAACCCTAAATTCAACTAGCGTCCCCTTCTCCACAACTCTCGCACTTTAATTTGGTGAACAGTTTAAATAGTTTTAAGTTAAGAGTTAGGAGTTAGGAGTTTTGATTCTTAACTCATCACTCATCACTCATAACTCATCACTCTTTTTAGCCTTCCGCATTGATAAATGGCAACAAAGCCACAATCCGCGAACGTTTAATTGCTAATGTCAACTCTCGCTGTTGCTGAGATGTAAGCCCAGTAATCCGACGTGGCAGTATTTTACCTCGCTCGGTGACAAACTTACGCAGTAAATCAACATCTTTATAATCGATTGGTTCTCCTGGCTTGATCGGAGAAAGGCGACGACGGAAATAACTCATCTCTACTTAATTTCCTTGTGAACGGTATGTTTGTTGCAGTGGGTGCAGAACTTCTTCAGTTCTAGCCGGTTAGTGGTGTTGCGGCGATTCTTGGTACTGGTATAACGGTTAACACCAGCAGACCGCTTGTCTGAATTTGTCCGGCACTCAGTACACTCTAGTGTGATAATAATGCGGGCACCTTTACTCTTAGCCATAATCTTACAAACAGTGAAGCCTGAAGAGAATTAACACAAATGACTATCTTCTCACATTCCGCCGCATATTATCAACTAATCTTTTAATTTTTATGTCAAGAGAGTAGCCACGACGCGACGAAACTATGAAAGTTCCACAATAGCGATCATGTAAAGCCTGCCGCATCTGGGCATCAGATAAGGCAGTTCCACAATCAATTGCTAGGGGAAATACTAGCAGTATAACAGTGGGATTGGCTCTAATATTGCTCAGTGCAATTGACACTAAAAGGGCACCCAAGCCGACGATCGCCTCTCGCTTCACTAGTGAGAGCAAATCTGGAATTCTTCCCACTACTTCCCCATCTTCAACTTCCAAGACTTTTAAATCGAATGCCCAACGCCCTAAACTCTGCCCTTGATTGTTGTATACCACCAGCACCCGCAAAATCAGCCAAAGTATCACAAAAACTAGGATTTGCACAAATTGAATCCCGATATCGCCGCCTCCCAGTAGGGAACTGACTAACCAGACACCAAGGAAATCAAGCCCCAATGCCATACCTCGCCGCCCAATTTCAGCCTTGGGATAGTGTTTTTGGGGAAGTCGTTCGATAGTCATACAACACAGGTATTTTTATTTAGGGGTTGGGAAATAATTGCTCCTGTTTTTAATATTAAGGTGATGGCTTGGGTTTGGCGTTTAGGCTATAACCGGATTGGCAACAGTTAAGACAATCAATCCTAACTACTGAGGATTTTGAGGGGCTGTAGAGGATTACTCCTTGTCATATTGCTTCACATTTAAATGGATAGACAGGTGAACCGAAAAGTTCTACAATCTGACTGATTGCGGTAAATTTACCTATTGCCCAATCCCCATAAGCATAGTAAAGATTTTCTAGTGATTACGTTTGATTGCGGAAGCACTAAATTAATATAAGGAAGTCTTGAGTAAAGGGCAGCAAACAAATGGATGTAAAGCTGATTTTAGCTGGATTAACAGTTATATTTACGCTTTCGTGCTTGTTTTTTGGCACGAAAAATGGATTTTATGATTCAGATAACTATCACGGCAATGGCTCTGCACATTGAAAAAAGTCTGTAGACGCTTGAGCGACTTCCTATAGGATAAGTTGGCTCAGATAGCTCAGAACTTGCAAAGAGAAAATAAACAAGAAGCTTCCTTGAGCTAGTAATTTAATGGCTTCTCGTTAGTCCACCTTTCCGAACCAGTGCGGGTTCGGTGGAGGCGTCCTCCCCAATCAAAAATCTGTATTCTCAGGGTGTAGGGGCGCACGATAAAACTTACCCCTAAGTCACAAAACCAAAATTTGTGTAATTTTTGGCTTTTGGGATATGTCCATGATGATGAGATTTGTGGGGAGGACAGCATGAAGGATAATCTGTCGGCATCCTCTCGCGTAGATGCTGCGGAAGTGGGTACTGAATTAGAATGTTTGCCCTATAGTGTCCAGCATTACGATGAGGGTGTGTGTTTATTGGTGAAGATGGGCCCACACCGTATCCTGTTGGACTGTGGTTTGGAGGATATTTCATCGCTGGTTAAGGGGCTTACTAAGTCGGTAGGTGGAGCTAGTTCGTCCCTACCGGCAGATTTCGTTTTGATTAGTCATGCCCACCCAGATCACGCCAGAGGCTTACTGGCACTTCATAAAGCTTTTCCAAAGTTACCTATTTATGGTAGTGAAGTAACCAGCAAGTTACTGCCGTTGAATTGGCTAGACCAAGATGCTGAGAAAATTTCCGAATTTTGTCATGCCTTGCCGTTGCGATCGCCTGTGGAATTCCAAGATGGTTTGGTGGCAGAATTATTTCCCGCAGGGCATCTACCGGGGGCAGTGGCAATTCTCCTTACCTACACCACAAAGCAGCGTACTTACAAACTACTGTATACAGGAGATTTTTTCCTGTCAAACTCCCGGTTGGTAGAAGGTTTGCGTTTAGAGGAATTGCGAGGATTAGACTTGGATGTGCTAATTATTGAAGGCAGTTATGGCACATCCCGGCATCCTCACCGCCGCAACCAAGAAAATCAACTAGCAGAACGAATTAATCGGGCGATCGCTGACCATTGTTCCGTGATCCTTCCCACTCCTGCTTTAGGATTGGGTCAAGAATTATTAATGCTCTTACGCTCTCATCACCACTTCACCGGACGAGATATAGATATTTGGGTAGATGGTGCTGTCGCTACTGGGTGTGATGCCTATTTAGAGCTGCTAACCCACCTTCCCCCATCTGTACAAAACTTCGCCCGCCATCAACCCTTGTTTTGGGATGAACGGGTGCGTCCTCGCGTGCGTCGTTTACAAGCAGAACATCGTTCCACTGTGGGTAAGTCTCCTTGTATAGTCCTTACCGACTCTACAGATGATTTGGGTAAGCACTGTCAACTAGACACTGGTCCTTGGCTGATCCTTTTACCAGAAAAAATTGATATAAAAGTTAATAAAGAATATTTAGCACCCACCACTGTCGAAACTTATCTCTTGGCTCAACATAGTGATGGCCCTGGTACTACGCAGTTAATTCATAATTTGCGACCCCAGCACGTCATTTTTGTTCACGGTTCTCCTGCCTACTTGGCAGACCTGACTAGCTTAGAGGAGTTGCAAAACCGCTACCATATCCATTCCCCGGCGGCTGACATTTTAGTAGAATTGCCTATCGGCGATACATTTTTACAACCGGCAGCACCAGAAACTAACTACGAAGGCGAACTGACAGAGTTGGGAACAGTAATCACAATCACCTTAGCCGATGTGATTACTGCTGATCCTCGTTGGCGGCAATTTGCTGATACTGGTTTAATCGAAGCTCGTTGGCAAGGGGAAGAACTAGTATTGAGGGGATTGTCTCAACGAGAATTGCTCAACCAAAATAGCGATCGCTATACATGGACAGATGTAGACTGTTGCGGTACTTGCCGACACCAAAGGGGGCAGCGATGTTGGAATCCAGCTTCCCCGTTGTATAACTTTAAGGTAACTCTAGAAGGTTACTGTCCTGCTTTTGAAGGTTTAAATGATAGCCAATAGTCATTAATCCGGTGCCCTTGGTCATTTTTAATTAATGACAAATGACGAATGACTAATGACTAATGACTGATTATTCTGGATTCGAGTCAGTGTAACGGTTGTGGATGCGTTCGGCTTCGGGACAGTCTTCAGTCATCAAAGGTTCCACATTACCGCGTGGTACTGAAGCCAGTTTTTGCGTTACAGCACCAATGCTCTCGAGGCGAACCATTTCTTCCCAAGAACAAACTTCGTCCTCTTCTTCTGTTTCATAACGTAGGGTCACTAAATCTCCCTCTATGTCGATGATGCGGGCGCGTTCAATCCAGCGTTGCTGGTCCCGCAAGAAAACACATACCTCGCGCCCATCGCAACAGAGTTGATAAATCTTGCGGTGTAGCATGTATTGTTTCTGCCTTTTTAAACAACGTAGTTAAACCTGTCAAAATCTGGGTTCTACCCCATTACATTACACCTTTAAGAGGTTAATTTCACCTTTCAGAACAAGTATGCTTCATAACTTAATCCCAAGACTTGCTTGTAGTTGTCAAATATTAGGAAATTTTAAGTCATAAATCAATGGTTGCTCTAGCAATGAATTCAATCTCCCTTCGGCTCATTCTACCGAATGCGTGCTTCATAGAAGTCAAACAATTCGGAACCTGTTCTAACCAGGTTCATATTTGCTGGTGAGTCCTTTTTACCATTATGTAATAAAGAATACTCCAAAACAATCGTTGATTGCGGTTGTTTAACTTGCCTAGTTTTACTCATTGGCATTACTGGGAAGTCCGGGGATTTGGCTTTACTTTTACCCATGTGTATCTGATCTTAACTCATTCTCTTGCTGACCTTGATGGTTTTCAACAATAAGACTCAAAGAGTTTTAAGTTTTTAAGATTTTCGCCTGATGATGGCTAAGGAAAAGACAACCGAGTAGGTGAAAGAAGCAGAGAGGCAAAGGAGATAAGGGGCAGAAAGTAAAGACGATAAAAAAATTACCCTCTGCTTCTTTTGGAGTATCAGCAAGATTTATACGGTAACGGAAATTCCATAAGCACGTTCGACGAAGACGCTTCTCGTTTAATTTTACCTACGCGAACTGCATCGTATAGGGCTGCGAGGGCTGACAAATCCTCTTCCTTCCAGCATTTAGTGACCAGCACTTGATGAAGTAAACCCTCAGATTCAACACTAAGATATCCAGTTTGGAAAGCAGATTCAACGAGTGTGCGAATCATCTTGGTTAGGGCAGAGTAAATAAATTCCTTACCTCAAGTGTGAAACATTTCCCTTTGCTACTCGTTGATATGGAACATGAATATCAAGTGATTATAATTACACGTAATTAGTGATTCCAATCACAACAATGGGCTATAGCATGAAATTTCGATGCATCTATCTATAGATATACGCAAAGGTATGGTTATAAAAATGTTTAGTACCAATCTTGAGATGGCACATAATTTAAAAACATTAAAATATAGAAAAATTTTTAAGCAAATATCCAAAAAATAGCCTGAAACATACGCAATCAAGCAAAAAACTGGCGAAAATCTTCATCCTTTTGACTTAATTGCACCCAGTCTAAGTTTAAGGACTGGAATTTTTGCGCCAAGCGATCGCAAGCCGGACGTTCGGTAGCGTAATGTCCGGCATCGATTAAAATGAGATTGCGATCGCGGCTTTCTTGAAACTGATGAAATTTACAGTCAGAAGTCAGATAAGCTTGGGCACCACTTTTGACGACGCCTGAAATAAAACTAGCCCCCGAACCACCCAAAACAGCAACTCGTGAAATTGTTTGCTGTAAATCATTAGTTGGAGAAAAAATCAAATTAGGGGGAGCAAGTCGGGTTTGAATAGCTGCGAGTAATTCCTGTAATGTTAGAAATGGCTCTAGTAAACCAACACGACCATATCCTAATCCTGCTTGTGTCGGTACTATAGGAGTAACTTCTTTAAGTTCTAAAATCTGAGCTAGAACGTCAGCAGTACCATCCTGCACTTGATCGAAATTTGTGTGAGCAGTGTAAATACCAATATTGTGGGTGAAGGACAACCGTACCATTTCTGCGATCGCTTCACCAGTGCGTAAAGATTTGGGGGGAGTAAAAATTAAGGGATGATGAGCAAATATTAGATTAGCATTCAGAGCGATCGCTTCCTGCATTACTGCCAAAGTCGGTGTCAAACATACCAAAACCCGTGCTTTTTCCTGCAACACTCCTGGTTCAATCTGCCAGCCGCAATTATCCCAGCTTTCACACCAAGCGGGATTTGCCCATGCTTCAAACCAAGTAATTAAGTCAGCAATTTTCATAACTATTTTTTTCAGCAATTTTTAATTTTAATTGCTAATTAGTGTTTCTGTGGTTGAATATTTAATTCTAATGCTAATTGCTGTCGTATTTCTTGGAAAGGTTTGTTCCAGACAGGGCTGGCATTCCAGTTCCACACTGCGACTGGGATAAATTGCTCCTCAGCAAGACAAGTTAACAGACGATATTCATCTTCTGGCTCACGAGAAAATGTGAAGGGATTGCGGTAACCTGTGTCACATAATTTATAAGATGTGACCTGACCGTGATTAATCCGTTGTAAAATTTCTTTACCTTTAGCGAGCAAATAATCTAAATAAACCGGACTAAAAGGCTCTATATGTGCGCGTTTTTGTGGCTCTTTTTGTACCCATCTTGCCCAGTCAAACCCATACATAAAATCGTGAACGTAACGGAAGCGGATTTCTGTTTTACTTCCAAACATTTCGATCAGAGAAACCATCTTTTCACCAAAAACCTTTAAAAAAGTAATAGCACCCTCATCTGCTACTAAAGCCTGTCTAAGCATACTACTGACTAGAAAATCAAAATCCCAAAAGATGTTTTCTGGAAAGTTTTGTAACTGAGTATGAACTATATTTTCGAGAGTTTCCTGAATGGTTAAAATAATTTCAATTTCGGTGTTTTGTTCAGTAATCAAATTTCCCAATTCTGAAAAACTAGTAATTAATGTCTTTTGGGGATTAAGTGATAACAAATGAATAGACTGTTGGGCAAGTATTTCATCAATATATTGGAAAGTATGAGTTGGTGTCAGTTCTTGCTTCATAATAATTGAAATAGCCCAGACAGCTTGCACTAAATATTAGTTTATATCGAAATAACTAGGTTTCTAAATAATCACAAATAAACTTTACTTTTTAATTTACAAATTGACACGAATTATTTGGTGTATATCTAATTAATTTTCATAACAAAGCGATCGCGGCGAAATTTACTTAATGTATATCACCGCAAGTTTATGAGATTATAGCCAAAGGGTAAGTGGGATAACCAGAGTATTTAAACTCTACAGAACTCCATTTTAAATAAAACTTGAGAGTCGGCTATCCAGAAATATGGACAACCAATTCTCTTAAATGACTGCGTTGGCGGTGTTCCCAAATATAAATTCCCTGCCAAGTTCCCAGTACTAAATGACCACGATTAATAGGGATATGTTCAGAAGTTTTGGTAAGAACTGTACGGATATGTGCTGGCATATCATCAGGCCCTTCTGCATCGTGGATGTATTTGCCTGATTCTGGGACGAGTTTTGCCATAAAGTTAGCTAAATCCACAAGAACATCAGGATCGGCATTTTCTTGAATGACTAAACTGGCTGAAGTATGGCGTAAAAATAGAGTACAAAGACCAGTTTCAACTCCCGATTCTGCAACTGTGGCTTCAATTTTCGCAGTGATATTGTAAAAAGATTTACCCGTGGTGGAAATTTTTAGTAGTTTTTGGTAGTGAGTCATCTATAATTTAATTGATTATTTACTAATAACCGTTAATTTTTTAGTCTAGATGATTTGTCTCACCATATAAATAAAGTTTATAGTGGTTCTCGTTTGTATACAATACGCACTTTGAAGTTCAATTACTGCGAAAATAATTAATTACAGCATGAGCGATCGCTTCATTACCATCTTTAGCAATTGGTTCAGATTGCTTTGGCAATTGAGGTAACTCACGCAGAAAATCCCAAGTCCCTTGAAAAAACTCAGATGGGGTAATGATTTGATGCTGGTTATAATTTGTAATGCCTTCTATTAGAAAAGTTGCTTCGGCAAAGTCCTCACGGGGGATGGTAACAATAGGTACTCCTAATAGTGCGGCTTCAGCAAAAGTGCTGTAACCAGGTTTAGAAACGACTCGCCCACAAATAGGCATAAAATCTACAGGGCGGTATTTGCGGTCATTAATTTTTACTAAATTAGGTAAATCAGGAGCAGATTGATCAAAGACAATAAATTGCCAATCAGGAAATCGCCGCAGGTTATCGTAGGCAATTTGCTGTAAACCCAAGCCACCAAAAGTTAACAAAATAGTTTTTTCTATTGGTGCAGTTATTCCCCAAAGAGAACGTAAATCATCAGCAGAGTAACGGGGGGAACCGCCTGTTAAACCGACATCTGTGATATTGTGAAAAGCTTGCATTGGTTCGTGGAAGGGAAGACGAAATAAGCGATCGCACTTTGAATACCAATCACTAATCCAATCTGCAACTGCGGTAAATTCATCTCCCCAATCTCGGTAGATAAAGTCCCAGCCAAAGTTACTTATCATCCAGCAGGGAATGTTTGCACCTTTGGCAAACCCAGGAGTGAGGAAGGGAATATCTGCCAAAATGAGATTAACGCGATTCTGGCGGATAAAATTAACCTCTGAGGCAATGAGAGAATTTTGATGCTTTTTAATATCTAGCAACTTTTCTAAAGTCGCTACTTTATCCATTGTCAAACTATCGGTTTGCACCACACCCAAATCAAATGCACGGTGACGATAGATAAAATCGCCTTCTATATAGCACTCTAGCAACCAGCGCGGGGCAGTAGTTACCAGAATTAGCAGAACTTCTGGACATAATTTTTGAATTGTCGCAGCTACAGAAGCCATGCGAGTAGCATGACCAAAGCCGTGGTTAGTTATCGCTAAGTATAAGATTGGGCGTTCCATTTTAAGTTAGGAGTTAGGAGTTAAGAGTTACAAGTTAAAATCATAATTCCCAAACTGATAACTTATAACTCCTAATTTTTAACTATTTTTGCAAAAGCTTTGAATCGCCTCAATCAATTGGTCGATTTCTGATTCTAAAGTAAGGTAATGGACGGTGGCGCGTATACAGCCAGGATCGGCAATCGTCCGAGTTAATATTCTTTGTGACTCTAAGAATTGTACTAACTTGAGATTAGCTTGAGGCTGATTATTTGCAAGTTGGAAGGAGACTATACCGCTTTCTGGTGGGGAAGTTCGTAGACACTTGACATCGGGTAATGCTACCAAGCGCCGCCAGAGGTACTCACTGTTTTGACAAATTTGCTCGTAACGTTCCTGTGAGGTTCCCCATTGCTGATGGATTGCGATCGCTTCCTTTAACCCAACATACAATGGATAAGCTAATGTAGACACTTCATACCGTCGCCCATCTGGAAGCCAATCCACAGGCTGAGATTGGCTATCCACAATAATGCCATTTAAGCCAATAAATGTAGGTTTTAAGCTTTCTCGTGCTTCTGGTCGCACATACAAACCACCAGCACCCGCAGGGCCACATAGCCATTTATGACCAGTAAAAGCATAAAAATCTACACCCAATTCAGTCAAGTTTAAAGGCAATAAACCAACAGATTGGGCAGCATCTATCAATAGAAAAGAATGATTATTTCTGCATACTTCGGCAATTTTATCAAGAGGCAAAACTTGACCAGTATTCCAGAAAACATGACTTAGTATTACAAGACGGGTATTAGGACGCAAATGCTGGGCAATAACTTTTACAGGGTCGCCCTCATTTAAAGTAGCTTTGAGAGGACAGGTAGTAACTTCCACAGCGAATCTCCGCGCAATTTCCTGTGATGTGGCAATTACGCCTGGATGTTCGCAGTCCGAGAGCAGCATATGATCGCCAGCACGCCACTCGATGCCCCACATGGCGATATTACAGCCAACAGTGACATTTTGGGTGAGAGTAATTGTTTGACTTGGTATATGTAACTCCGAAGCGATCGCTTCTCTTGCGGCTTGAGTCTGCGGTGCTATCCAGCGATACGCCTCATTGCCAAAGGGACCTATTTGCTGAACATAAGCCTGAGTTTGAGTCATAGCATCCATTGCCCTTTGGGGCATCGGGCCTTGTCCTCCATAATTGAAATAAGTCTTATTCGCTAAAGCGGGAAATTGCTCTCGATGGCTATGCAACCTGGTTTGTGCAACAGAAGTACTAGTCATACCAATTTTAGATTTTAGATTGTAGATTTTGGATTAGTCATTAGTTTCTCATCTTCCTCATTCTCCCACTCCATTATTAATTGTCTGAGTTACTGCCAGATTGTGCTAATTCTTGTTAACTTAAAAGGATGCTAATTAATGCTGAACTCGTACTGCAATACCAACGCTGTAAACGCCGGACTTTTCTAGATATCCACGGTGACAAAAGTCAGCGCGATGCTCCCAATGAGTTGCTGCAAAAACTGCAACAGGACAAAATCGCTCATCAGCTGAGTGCTTTGGCACAGATGACTTATCACCAACCAGATTATTCATACGGAAACTGGGAAAAGGCAGAGGAAGCAACTTTAGAATTGATGCAGCTTGGGGTTGAATACATTTATAAAGGAGTGCTGTTAGCAACTTATTCTGAAGGATACACCTTACTGAGTCGTCCAAATTTACTTGTAAAACAACCAGGACAGTCCCATTTTGGAGATTGGATGTATGTCCCGGCTAGTATTGAACTGGGTAAACGCCCTAAGCAAGAATATCAAGTTGTCGCTGCATTTCATGCTCAAGTGTTGGCAACAGTCCAAGGAGTTTTACCAGAAACAGCTTTGCTCATATTGCGAACGAAAAATTCCAATTATGCAGTGGATCTGTTCAAATGGACACCACGGATGCAGCAGATTCTAGAGGAGTTTATTGAAGTTTTAGAGTTACCGAATCCTCCAGAAGTGTTTATTTCTCGGCAAAAGTGCAATCTTTGCCATTGGTATAGTCAATGTTATGCTGCTGCTCAATCTGAAAAACACCTTTCACTATTACCAGGCGTAACACCTCTTCGCTACACTCAACTCCAAGATATAGCCATCAGCACACTAGAATCTCTTGCTAACACCAGTCCCAGCATCTTAGAAAACCTAGTGGGTTTCGACCGTGAAGTAGCACCTAAGTTAGTAGTGCAAGCTCAATCTGCACTGGAAAGACGACCCCTAGTTTTACCCTACCCGCCACCAATAAAAGATATTACCTTCACAGCCCCCGTAGAGCTTTACTTTGATATTGAAGCACAGCCAGATTTGGATTTAAATTATCTTTTGGGAGTTTTGGTCGTTGATAGACTTGCTAATACAGAACAATTTTATTCGTTTTTAGCAGATAAACCAGAAGACGAAGGATTAGTTTGGCAGCAATTTTTGGATTTGGTTTGGCAATATCCCGAAGCGCCAATTTATCATTTTTGTGTCTACGAGTTTGATACAGTCAAACGGTTGGCAAGGCTTTACAACACTCCTTCCTCCTTAGTCCGTCCTGTACTGAATCGATTTGTGGATGTATATGAACAATTAACGCAAAGTGTAGCATTGCCCGTAGAAAGTTATGCCCTCAAAGCGATCGCTCGTTGGTTAGGATTTGAGTGGCGAGAAAAAGAAGCTAGTGGTGCTAAATGTATTTACTGGTATGAACAGTGGCTAGAAACAGGCGATCGCACCTTACTAGAAATTATCCAAAGTTATAACGAAGATGATTGCCGCGCAACCCGCGAAGTCAAAGATTGGCTTGTAAACTTTTTTCAGGATGAATATGGTTTGCGGCTAGCTTAAGTAATTTCGTATTATATCAAGGTTGTCAATTGGCTGTAATATATATCATCAGTGTCCAGATCCCCGACTTCTCAAAGAAGTCGGGGATCTAACTTTTCACGAATGATTTAGGAATGCTATATATCTTGTTTATAATTTTCACACTTCAACAAAATATCTATGCAGCTAATTAAAAATATCTTCGCAATTCCACGGATTATTTACTTCTTTATACCAATTATAATTATCATTATTTTACTCCACTTGTTACCCATAAATGGTGTTGAAGTTAGTAGCATAGAGTTTATTGGAGAAGCCACCTTAGCGAAAGGTTTAACTTTCCAAAAAGCTGAAGTTGGAGGTTTATCTGGAATCACCTTTGATGCAAAAAATAATCTTTATTATGCTATTTCTGATGACCGGGGACAAAAAGCTAATGCCCGTTTCTACACCCTAAAAATCGACTTAAGCAAGGATTATCTACAAAACGGTAGAGTTGCCCCTATTAGCGTTACCACATTTTTAAATAAAAATGGTCAAACATTTCGCTCTAGTGAAACTGATACAGAAGGTATTGCCTTAACTAATAAAGCAAGTGTATTTATTTCTTCTGAAGGGGATGCTGCAAAATTCATTAATCCTTTTATTAAAGAGTTTTCCCTAGCTTCTGGTAGAGAAATTGCAATACTTCCTATACCAAACAAATTCTTACCAGATAAAACTTCTCAACAAGGTATCCGCAACAATTTGGCTTTTGAAAGCCTCACCATCACACCCGATAAAAAGCATCTATTTACAGCCACCGAGAATGCTCTAATTCAAGATGGCGTAGCAGCTAAACCTAACATCGGTACTCCTTGCCGAATTTTGCAATATAACTTGCTCAACAACCAGCCAGAAAAGGAATTTCTTTACCAAACAGAAGCAGTTTCGCCCTTTTTAAATATCACTGGCAAATTCGCTAGTGGATTACCTGATTTACTTGCTCTCGATAATCAAGGACACTTTCTAAGTTTAGAACGGTCTTTTACTGGTTTAGGATTTGCTATTTCTCTGTTTCAGGTTTCTTTAGAAGGAGCTGATGATATTTATAAGATAGATAGCCTTTTAGCCATTGACATCAAAAATATTAAGCCAGTTCAGAAAAAACTTCTATTAGATTTAAGAACCCTAGATGTACTGCTAGACAACATCGAAGGCTTAACTATGGGCCCTAAACTACCCGATGGTCAGCAATCATTAATTCTCATCAGTGATAACAATTTTAACTCCCTGCAACGTACCCAGATACTAGCTTTTAAAATTAAAATTGAAACACCACTAATCAGATTATTACGCCGTTTGCTCCCGAATCTCAACCGTTAACGGTACAGACTGATCGCGTCTTTAGTGCCATTGACTTTTTCCTGTGTATTCACGGAATCTACTAGCCAGCTTTATCTAGCTTATTTATAGTTTCAGTGTAATTTCTCAACCGTATTCATTAATAAATATGTTACACAATATTATAAGAAAATGTTCAGAGAGATTAACCATAATTACAAGATATGATTAATTTTCTAGAAATTGTGATATTTTCTAAATTCAAATTTAATGGTTATCTAAAGTTGTTAGAGTGCTTTGCCAACAATATTTTTCATAAATGAGTTTTATGTTACCCAATAAAATTGAGAATATGGTAGGGCAAAAAGCAGAATTAGATTATTACATTGGGCAATTTTTAAATAATCGCTATTTAATCAGAGATTTAATTGGCAAAGGAGGGATGAGTAGAGTTTATTTAGCAGAAGACACTGCTAAAGGAAGTATGCTGATTGCAGTCAAAATATTATCATTTAATTTGGCTAATCAGCATATGTCTCAACGCTTTGCCAGAGAAATTTTTATTGGCGCTCAATTAGGTCGTAAAAGTAAAAATATTGTTCGTATCTTAAATTATGGGTTTACCGAGGATAAAACTCCATTTTATGTAATGGAATACCTGCAAGGAAAAAATCTAAAACAAATTCTCAAAATTCAGCCTTTAATAATATCGAAATTTGTGGAGATTTGTAATCAAATTTGTTTAGGCTTACAATGTGCCCACCAAGGTATCAGTCTCAAAGGAGAAATTTATCCTATTGTTCATAGGGATATTAAACCAGAAAATATATTCATTGTTGAAGATACTAAACAAAGAGAAATTGTCAAAATACTCGATTTTGGTATTGCTAAGTTTTTAACAGAGCGAAGTGGCATGACGCTGACAGATTCTTTTATTGGCAGTTTGCCTTACTGTTCTCCAGAACATATGGAAGGGCGCAAATTGCTAGATGTGCGTTCTGATATTTACAGTTTAGGAGTACTAATGTTTGAGATGCTGACAGGAAAGCATCCATTTCAAACAAAAAGTAACTCTTTTGGTACTTGGTATCAAGCGCATCGCTTTCAAATTCCACCTACGCTTGAGGAAGTAAATCCGCAAGTCAAAATTCCGCAGGTGTTAGAAAAAATGGTGATGAGTTGTTTAGCTAAAGAAGTAAGCGATCGCCCTCAAAATATTAACCAAATATTAGAAATATTAGAAAAAGTAAATACTCAGATTAATGAAATTACTCCTAGTAATAATAGTGATATTATTAAGCTTTCAATTCCCGTTCAACTAGTCCCTGCAACTTCATTATCAGAAAAAGAGTGTTTACAGAAAAATTGGCCTAAGAATAAACCAATTGCCCCAATTGGGTTTCCCCATTTATTACAAACAACTCATAGAGCTATACCTACTTTTTGGGCGATGTTACCCAAACAAGAAATTACACAATTTTTCGATAAGATACATAACACTGAATTTATTAGTAAAATGGATGTTTACCCGATGCTATTGTGGGTAACATTGCTATACGATTCCCAACCTTCAATGGCTAAGTGGCTACCTTATTTTTTGGATTTAAAAGATAGTAAAGGACAGAGTATAGCACGTAGTTTGGCAGAAGTGGGGTACTATCATCTACTATTTTTTACCCTAGAAGATCCAAATCGCTGCTCTCATGTAACGACTTTAACCCTCACGGCTAACCAGCGACAGCAACTTATAGATTGCTTAGAGATGAACCAAAATTCAAATGAATCAATTTTGTCTAATCAAGCCAAAAATCTTCTAAAAACAGATTACGAAAAGCTGAAATTAGAAATTTTACAAAAGTTAAGCGTACATTATAAAGCTGAAAAAGAAGGCTTAAAAAATTGGATAGCTAATTTATTGGAGGTTTTTTTTAAATTTTTATCACGTTCTTGAAAGTCTACGATTAAAATCAAAATCCTTGCTACCAATTACCTAGTGATATTTTTATGCGTGTATTGCTAATTTTAAATGAACTCATCAGCAGAGGTAAAGACAGTGAATCAGAGCTTATTTACATCTCCAAGTCGTACGGGCTTGCTTGCCAATCGTTATCAACTCAAGCAATTAATTGGCAGCGGTGGCATGGGTGAAGTTTTTTTAGCAAATGATATTTTGTTAGGAGGTATACCAGTTGCTATCAAGTTTTTGACTCAGACTGTAGTTGACAGCAAAATGCAACAAGATTTTGTTCGTGAAGCTTTAATGAGTGCAGCTTTGAGCCAAAAAAGCTTACATATAGTGCGGGCGTATGATTATGGTGTGAATGAAAAAGGAAAACCATACTATGTTATGGAATATCTGTGTGGTAAGAGTTTAAAGGATTTTATTCCGCTCTCCTTGCCCATGTTTTTGACTCTCTCCCGCCAAATTTGTTTGGGCTTACAGTGCGCCCACCAAGGCATTAATATTGATGGTAAAATTTGTCCCTTGGTTCATAGAGATATTAAGCCTGCCAATATATTAATTATTCCCGATCCAATATTGGGTCAGTTAGTTAAAATTCTCGATTTTGGGATTGCTAGATTTTTAGATTATGCATCAACGTCTAGTACAAGTAGGGGATTTAATGGCACTTTACCCTACTGTTCTCCAGAACAACTAGATGGGGAAAAGTTAGATAGCCGCTCTGATATTTATAGCCTGGGTGTGATGATGTTTGAAATGCTCACAGGCAAAAAACCCTGGCAACCAGAAACTGATTACTTTGGCGCTTGGTATAAAGCACATCACTTTGAGCAACCAAAAGCGATCGCAGATGTTAAACCCACCCTTAAAATACCTCAGAAGCTAAATAACTTAATCATGTCTTGCCTTGCAAAAAAATCTTGCGATCGCCCACAAACTATCGCTGAAATTTTGCAAGTCTTAAACAGCTTAGAACAGCTAAATTGTCCTACTTTACCTACAATACCCTCTAGCTCCATCCTTAGCCGTCCTTTAGATTCTGGATTATCAATCATAGTAGAACAAAGCTGCCGTCAACTTTTGTGGCCTGAAAATAAACCAATTCAAGAAATTGTTTTTCCCCAGGTTCTAAACGCTGCCCAGGGAGGGATGGCAGCATTATGGTTAATGTTGCCTAAACAAGAAATCAAAAACTATGCAGTTTCTACCCGTTACAACCAATTTATCTTCATAACATCCCCTCACCCAATGCTGTTGTGGGTGACTGTACTCTACAATCGAAAATTGGCTCCTAAGTGGCTACCGTGCTACTTAGATATGAAAAATCCCCAAAATCTTAGGCTGGTAAGTTTTCTGGCTGAAAATGAACACTATCCTTTGATTTTCTTTACTTTAGAAGTACCACATTCCTGCACCAACGTTCTCAGCAGTCGCATCGAGCCAACTCAGCGACAAATGTTGAGAAACTGGGTACAACAGAGTTATCGTCTACCACCCGCTTCTGCGCCCCAGGTGAGCAAACAGCTATTAAAGCAGCAGTATAAACAAATGCAATCCCGGATGTTGCAGCATCTTGAATCAGAGCCACAGGTCGTATTATCAGGATCTATTTAAGGAAAAATTTGCACATTGGAGAGGCAGGACAAGAATAATTTCTAATTTTCAACTCTAAAACACTTGACAAGCAGAAAAAAAATAGTGATAATAGCAAAGTTGCCAAACAAGGGACTGTAGTTCAATTGGTTAGAGCACCGCCCTGTCACGGCGGAAGTTGCGGGTTCGAGCCCCGTCAGTCCCGTTATAAATTTATGAAAAGTGAATCACCGAACTAAACTTCGGTAATTTTGAATTTTGAATTACCCAAAGGGATGACTCAGAATTCAGGGTTTGAATATAAGCTACATTTATCATGCTTTGCGAAAGAGAGAATCAACTGTGACCGTTAGAGTCCGTATTGCGCCGAGTCCAACTGGAAATTTACATATTGGTACAGCTAGAACGGCTGTATTTAACTGGCTATTTGCTCGTCACCACGGCGGTAAATTTATATTGCGAATAGAAGACACAGACCTAGAGCGATCGCGTCCCGAATACACCGACAATATTCTTGAAGGACTGCGCTGGCTAGGACTTAACTGGGATGAAGGACCATTTTTCCAATCCCAACGCCTGGATCTTTATAAAGAAGCAGTACAAAAACTGCTAGATCAAGGATTAGCCTATCGCTGCTACACTACTTCCGAAGAACTAGAAACTCTAAGAGAAGCTCAAAAAGCTAGAGGCGAAGCTCCTCGCTATGACAACCGTCATCGCAACCTTACGCCAGAACAACGCGCCGCATTTGAAGCAGAAGGTCGCTCCTCTGTGATTCGCTTCAAAATCGAAGATGGGCGGGAAATTGTCTGGAACGACCTAGTAAGGGGAAAGATGTCTTGGCGAGGTAGCGATTTAGGTGGTGATATGGTCATCGCCCGTGCCTCAGAAGAAGGTAGCGGTCAACCTCTATACAACTTTGTAGTTGTAGTGGATGACATCGATATGCAAATCACGCATGTCATCCGGGGAGAAGACCACATCGCTAACACTGCCAAACAGATTTTACTGTATGAAGCAATGGGTGCAAAAATTCCAGAGTTTTCTCACACACCGTTAATTTTGAACATGGAAGGGCGCAAGCTTTCTAAGCGGGATGGAGTTACTTCCATTTCTGACTTTAAGCAAATGGGCTTTGTTGCCGAAGGTTTGGTGAATTACATGACATTACTGGGTTGGTCGCCACCAGATTCAACTCAAGAAATATTTACCCTAGAAACAGCAGCCAAAGAGTTTGGTTTTGAGCGTGTAAATAAAGCGGGTGCAAAGTTTGACTGGGACAAGCTAGATTGGTTGAACAGTCAGTATATCCACAATACGCCAGTAGATAAACTGACAGATTTACTCATACCTTATTGGCAAGAGGCTGGGTATAACTTTGATGGTGGAAGAGATCGCCCCTGGTTAGAGCAACTAGTAACTTTAATTAGCCAAAGCTTGACTCGTTTGGTAGATGCAGTACCTCAAAGCCAATTATTTTTTACCGACATAGTTGAATTTAGCGAAGAAGGCAGTACACAGCTGAAGCAAGAAGGTTCTACTGCTGTCCTTGAGGGGATTGTCACAGCTTTAGAAAATCAGCCGCAACTGTCAGAAGCCGCCGCCCAGGACATCATTAAACAAGTGGTGAAAGAGCAAAAAGTCAAAAAAGGCTTGGTAATGCGATCGCTTAGAGCAGCTTTAACTGGAGATGTTCATGGCCCCGACCTGATCCAATCTTGGTTACTACTAAATCAGATTGGTTTAGACAAATCGCGCTTGAATCGGGCAATAGCAGAAGCTAATTAGCGATTAATTCCGGATTTTAGAAATCTTTGAGATTATAGGGGCGCACAAATGTGCGCCCCTATCCATAAAGTAAAGCAACTATAAGAACAAAAAATCATTGGTTAATTACTAATGAATTATTCCTAATTTCAAATCTAAAATAGGTAGTCAATTCTCCTCACTTTGGGAACTTGGTGTGTAAAATTCATGTCTTCAAAAATACTTAGAAGCGAACGTAATTATAATGCTGACAAAAGCGCTCAATAGAGGGATGAGATTATCGTTCATAATAGTTACACTCTTCATCACATCGACAGTTAATGCTGGCGTTGATGCTCAGGAAGCGCCAACAATATTTGGAGATGTCACCATTAGCCCTCAGTTTTCGCCAGACCCCCTGACAGTTCGCGGCATGAGCGGTGGTTCAATATCTGGCAATCAAGTAGGTGGGAGAAGCGAAACAGCCACTGGCCCTTGTACCGGATTTGTTGATGAAACACCAGACCATACATTAGCGCTAACAAGTAAATTTGACTACCTAAAGTTGCAAGTACAAAGTCCTGAAGACACCACCATCATTATCAAGGGACCCGGTGGTACTTGGTGCAATGATGATTTTGATGGCAAAAATGCTGGCATTAGTGGTGAATGGCTGCCTGGAAGTTACCAAATTTGGGTTGGTTCCTACGAAAAAGGTAAGTATCTTCCTTACACTCTACAAATTACAGAAGTTAAGTAGAGAATCGGGTATTGGGCATTGGGCATGGAAAAGAGGCAGAGGGGAAAACTCTTCTCCCCTGCCCCCTGCCCCCTGCCCCCTGCTCCCTGATGATGATTGTCAAGGGCTAAAACCACACGAGGAGCATTGTGAAGAAATTCTCCATAGCTTTGCATCCCGTTGCCTCCCTTTTCTCGTGCGATATTGTATTAAAATTAAGTTAACTTTGATTAAGATTCTTGTTGGCATTGCCATAATGCGTCAATCGCTCTATGGCAATGCATATAAGAGATCCAATTAAACAAAATGGATTTATAGACATCCGTTTAACAGCTTAAAGTGACAGAGTGATTCACATTCAGTTGCTAATGCTAACGATTTGTATAGGCATCTAGAGGCAAATTAAAATGAAATTCTCTTGGAAAGTTGTAGTACTCTGGACGTTGCCGGCTTTGGTAATTGGCTTTTTCTTCTGGCAAGGGGCCTTTGCAGGCGCTCCTACTGACATGAGTAAGAATGCAGCCAATACCCGCATGACTTATGGTCGATTTCTAGAATACTTGGATGGCGATCGCGTCACCAGCGTGGATCTGTACGAAGGTGGTAGGACAGCAATTATAGAAGCCCGCGATCCAGACATCGAAAATCGTGTCCAAAGGTGGCGTGTGGATTTGCCTGTTAACGCTCCTGAGTTAATTAGCAAGCTCAAAGAAAAAGACATTAGTTTTGATGCTCACCCGATGCGGAATGATGGCGCAATTTGGGGATTGTTGGGCAATCTGATATTCCCAGTTTTATTGATTACCGGACTGTTCTTTTTGTTCCGGCGTTCTAGCAACCTCCCTGGCGGGCCAGGTCAAGCGATGAACTTCGGCAAATCCAAGGCGCGTTTCCAAATGGAAGCGAAAACCGGGGTCAAATTTGATGATGTAGCCGGGATTGAAGAAGCTAAGGAAGAATTGCAAGAAGTTGTCACCTTCCTCAAGCAGCCAGAAAGATTTACTGCTGTAGGCGCAAGGATTCCCAAGGGAGTGCTGTTAGTTGGACCTCCTGGAACTGGTAAAACTTTACTAGCAAAAGCGATCGCTGGTGAAGCAGGCGTACCTTTCTTTAGTATTTCCGGTTCGGAATTCGTGGAAATGTTCGTTGGTGTGGGTGCATCCCGCGTCCGCGATTTATTTAAGAAAGCTAAAGACAATGCCCCCTGTATCATCTTCATCGATGAAATCGACGCTGTTGGACGGCAACGGGGCGCTGGTATCGGTGGCGGTAACGACGAGAGAGAGCAAACCCTTAACCAGTTGCTCACCGAAATGGACGGGTTTGAAGGTAACACTGGCATCATTATTATTGCTGCTACCAACCGTCCCGATGTACTAGATTCAGCATTGTTGCGTCCCGGTCGCTTTGACCGACAAGTAACAGTAGATGCACCCGATATCAAAGGGCGTTTGGAAATCTTACAAGTCCATTCACGCAACAAGAAACTAGACCCTAGTGTATCTTTAGATGCGATCGCTCGCCGCACCCCTGGATTCACTGGTGCTGACTTAGCCAACTTACTCAACGAAGCAGCAATTCTGACTGCTAGAAGACGCAAAGAAGCTATTACCCTCCGCGAAATTGATGATGCAGTGGATCGGGTCGTCGCTGGGATGGAAGGCACTCCTTTGGTGGATAGCAAGAGCAAGCGCTTAATTGCATACCACGAAATTGGACATGCTTTGGTTGGGACTTTATTAAAAGACCATGACCCAGTACAGAAAGTTACCTTAATCCCAAGAGGACAAGCGCAAGGTTTGACTTGGTTTACTCCCAATGAAGAACAAGGGTTAATTTCTCGTTCTCAGTTGAAAGCCCGGATTACTGGTGCTTTGGGCGGTCGCGCTGCTGAGGAAGTGATTTTTGGGGCTGCTGAAGTTACAACTGGCGCTGGTGGAGACTTGCAACAGTTATCGGGAATGGCGCGGCAGATGGTGACTCGTTTTGGAATGTCCGACTTAGGGCCACTATCCTTAGAAAGCCAGCAGGGTGAAGTATTCTTGGGTCGTGACTGGACAACTCGATCTGAATATTCCGAATCTATTGCCTCTCGCATTGATGGACAAGTCCGAGCGATCGTGGAAGAATGCTACGAAAACGCTAAGAAGATTGTCCGTGACCATCGCACTGTCACAGATCGCTTAGTCGATCTACTCATTGAAAAAGAAACCATTGACGGCGAAGAATTCCGCCAGATTGTGGCTGAGTACGCTGAAGTCCCTGAAAAGCAACAGTACGCACCGCAATTGTAAGCTGTGAAAGAAAAATCTTGAGCTATTGCTCAATTTAAATGGGGATAGTTAAAACTATCCCCATTATTCTATGTAAAAGTTATAATACAAAAATACTACCAAAATCTACGTATTGACAAAAAACACAAGATGTGAGCCAAGTTAAGAACCATATCTTTCGTAAGGGTACAGCATCGTCTATTTATGATCGCGGGATAATTAAGAAAAGCCTGAAAACTTCCTGAAGCTCGTTAATTCACATCACAATGCATTTGTACAGTGCGTAAGTCCTAACTACTAGCCCTTTCAAGGTGGTGAAATTTAGAAGGAGAATTGGTTATTTCAACCTTCAAAAAGCCCAAAATCTGAGCGGAGGATTCAAGATGGTAGCACTGAAACAACGTATCTTCGTTGGTCACCTTGAAAGGGCTAGTCCTAACTACATAACTTTTTAGTCTAGGAGTGAATTGTGCCAACAACAAAAGATCCTCGCCTCCTTTGCGCTCAACATTCCCTTGAAGGTTTATCGGTGGGTGATGCTTTTGGAGAGCGATTTTTTCTCCATCCAGATGTGGCAGAAAGTCTGATTGTCGCCCGTGCCATCCCAGCATCACCTTGGTACTATACCGATGACACCCAAATGGCGCTTTCGATTGTGGCAATTCTTCAAGAATATGGAGAAATTAACCAAGACAGGCTAGCAGAAAGCTTTGCCAAGCAATACGACAGCCAACGAGGTTATGGTGCAGCAATGCACAGGCTGTTAACACAAATACGCAATGGCGAATCTTGGCAGAAATTGGCAAGTAGTCTGTTTAACGGACAGGGTTCCTATGGAAATGGGGCGGCAATGAGGGTTGCACCCATAGGGGCATTCTTTGCTGAGGATCTGGATTTGGTTGTTAGTCAAGCTCGTTCTAGCGCCGAAGTAACTCACAGTCATCCAGAAGCGATCGCCGGTGCAATTGCCGTAGCAGTTGCTGCTGCTTGGGCGGCAAGATTACAAGGTTCTATACCTAGTAAACAAGAGTTTCTTAACCTTGTCTTACCTTATGTACCCGAAAGTGAGGTAAGTTCAAAAATCCGCCTTGCTTGTGATTTGTCGGAGAGAACACCAGTGCAATCAGCAGCTACTCTGCTGGGAAATGGCACTTATGTCTCAGCACAAGATACAGTCCCCTTTGCACTATGGTGTGCTGCCCAGCACCTTGATAACTACGAAGAAGCACTGTGGTTAACTGTAAGTGGCTTGGGAGATAGAGATACTACTTGTGCGATCGCGGGTGGTATTGTGGCGGTATCTACAGGTGTGTCAGGTATTCCCACGGCATGGCTGCAAGCACGAGAACCTTTGCCCAAAGGTGATAGAGAAACAATCACACTTTTCCGTCCTACTGGGCCAAAAGAACTGGCTTTGATTAAAAAAAGTGGCGATCGTGAATTTCCTCCTCGACTACCTGAACAGCCTATTTTCTACCCGGTACTTAACGAAGAATACGCCGCACAAATTGCCCGTAACTGGAATGCGGCAAGTACTGACACAGGATACATTGGCTATGTAACACGTTTTCAGGTGCGTGCAGAGTTTTTAAGCCGCTACTCCGTAAAAACTGTAGGCGGTTCCATACATCAGGAATATTGGATACCTGCGGAAGATTTACCTGAATTCAACCGCAATATCGTTGGTTTAATTGAAGTAATATCAGAATTTCGCCAATCACCAACTTGAAAATCCGAAACTGTTAGCCCAGGTGATGTATACAAAAATCTACCCACTTTTATTTGCACAATTTATGAATACTAAGTTATTGACTCTTGCTTCTTTAACGTTGGCGGTTTCTTCTCTAACTGTTAGTACAGTTGTAGCAAAGGCGAAACTGACAAATCAGGCAAAATTGTTTATCAATGGAATCGGCACAGTAAGAGTTGGGATGACTGTTTCCCAAGCGGCAAAGGCTGCTGGTACTAAGCTAGTGGGTGATTCACCCAATAACAATTGCTACTATGTTAAGCCACAAAATGAACCCAAAAATATTTCGTTCATGGTCACAAAAGGTCGCATTTCTAGAGTAGATGTGCGGCAGAATACCCAAATTACTACCCTCAAAGGTGCAAAAATTGGCGACACCGAAGCGCAAATTAAGTCTCTTTACCCAGAACAAATTCAAGTCACACCTCATAAATACGTCCAAGGCGGACACTACTTGACATTTATCCCCAAAGACCGTGCTGACCAGAACTATCGCGTTGTCTTTGAGACTGATGGTAAGTTTGTTACTCAGTTTCGCTCAGGTAAACTACCAGAAGTTGAATTTGTCGAGGGTTGTTCTTGATTTAATAACTTTCTGTTATTGCTCCTAGTGCCAAAAGTGATGATCGCACAGATTCCGTCAAACCAACGGCTCCTGTAATATTCATGCCTTCATAGGGTCTAGGAGTTCTGAGAATTTTCAAACATTCACCTGTTTCGATATTCCATAAGCGGATGGTTTGGTCTTCACTGCTGCTGGCAATAATCGGACTTTTAAGCGGAGAATGAATAAATGCGATCGCAAAAACCCATCTTGTATGACCTGTGAGTATTCTCAAGCACTCCCCAGTTTTCATATCCCAAATTCTCACGGTTTGGTCGGTTCCTCCACTTGCCAGTACACAACCATCGGGGCTGACAACACTAATTACAGCGCGAGTATGTCCTTCAAAGGTTCTCAGACATTGGCAAGTCTCGAAATCCCAAATTTTGATAGTTGCATCTTCACTGCTACTCACTAAAGTTTGCCCATCTGGAGTGAATTTAGCTGACCAAACTCCGTTCGTATGTCCACGAAAAGTTTTCAAGCATTCTCCTGTAACTACATCCCAAGCCCGAATTAGGGCATCTGCACAGCAACTAATTAGCATTTTGCCATCAGGACTATAGACAAGTGAGGAGACAATATTGGTGTGATTACACAACACACTTAGACATTCCCCAGTTTTGACATCCCAAATCCGTACCTGTTTGTCGCTACCACCACTGGCTAGAGTCTTTCCGTCTGGACTAAAGGTGACTGAAAGCAGCCAGTTCATGTGACTCCGTAAGATTTGCAAACATTCTCCTGTCTCTACGTCCCAAATTCTCACCGTTTCATCAGCACCAGCACTAGCAATAGTTTTACCTTGAGGATGGAAAGCCACAGTTCGTATCCAATTAGTATGACCAGTCAAGGTTTTAATGCACTTACCAGTTTGAATATCCCATAGTTTAACTGTTTGGTCTTCACCACTAGCTAAGATTTGATTGTTAGAGAAATCGTTAAGTGGAGAGGTAGCTAATGCCCACACACCGCTACCATGTCCGCGAAACGTTCTGAAACACTTTCCTGTGCGAATATCCCAGAATTTAACAGTTTGGTTGTCATCACTGGCAATCAAGGTTTGTCCATCTGGACTAAATGTTAATGAGCGAACAGTGTGGGTATGTCCTTGCAATGTTTTCAAACATTCTCCAGTGTGAATATCCCAAAAGCGAATTGTTGTGTCACCACTACCACTAGCTATTGTTTTACCATCGGCGCTACAAGCCACACACCAGACATGGGCTGTATGACCGTGGAGAGTATATAAACACTCCATTACTTCTAGATTCCAAATCCTAATGGTGTAATCAGCGCTACCGCTTACCAGTATTTTCTGATCTACGCTAAATGCTACAGACCAAACAATACCCGTGTGCCCTTGCAGGGTTTTTCGGCACTCTCCTGTATTGACATCCCAAATTTTGATAGTATGGTCAGCGCTGCCACTAGCTAAAGTTTGACCATTTTTACTCAGAGCGATCGCCCAGATCCAATCTGTGTGTCCTTCAAGACTTTTCAGACATTCCCCTGTCTGGATATCCCATAATTTTACCATTTGATCCATACCACCACTGGCAAGGACTGAATAGTTTTGTTGCCGAGCCTGAGCTACAGACCAAACAAAGCCTTTGTGCATACTGCTGAATACTTGTAAGCATCGACCTGTGAGATCCCATTGTTTAACAGTTTGGTCATCACTGCCACTAAATAAGGTTTGACCGTCACTACTAAACACAATGGAACGTACCCAACCTGCGTGTGCTTCCCAGGTTATGCGTTGCTGTCCGTCTGTTGTTTGCCACAAAGAGATTTTACCGAGGGTATCTCCAATTGCCAGAAGACTGCTATCTGGACTAACTGACAGTGTAAAAGTATAGCTGAGATTTGCAGTAAAGGTAGATTTAGTTAAATCTGAGTAGGCAAAGTTGGTTTGGTGTAAGTTTACACCTTTTAAATCAGCTTGCCAAATCGTCAAACTAGAAAAGTTGCGATCGCTTAAATCTACTTGCAGCTGATGAAGTAAATTAATCGTGTTTCCACCCACATAACCAGCATCCATTGGTTTTTTGCCACGAAGTGATGCCAGAATTTTCATCAGTTGAGCTTCAATCCGATTTGCAGTTCCAAACAAAGAAAGCAACTTTTTAATTACAGGGTGGAGAATTAGATAAATTTGAATTTCTTTGATATAGTCTTTCGCCGTCGCTTTCATCAGTGCATGGCTTTTGAAGAGAGAAATATTTTGAGTTTCGATTTCAACACAAACCTCTTGAATCAAACGACTGGTAATGTATTCCATCAACACAGGCTGTAGTGTGAATAAAGCACTACCTTTCTCAATCAGGCTGCGCCTTTCTAAAGCTGACAATGCTTCTAGGAGTTGAGAAGATGCAATCAAGGGTAATAAATCAGCCTGTATTTCGGCAAAACTTACAGGTTCGCGGTTGATTGCCAACCAGTACATGACTGATTTTTCTAAAACTGATAAACGTTGAAACTGTTGTTCTAGCAAATCTTGAATATCGCCGAAGACAACAGTGCCTTGAGCAAGAAAATTAGTAATATTACTATCAAATAAATCCCGGATGGTGGTTGCTACAATCTTCAGCGCCAGTGGATTACCTGCATAGGATTGAATTAGAGTTTGCCATTCATCAACCGATCCAATAAAGCTACCTTTGCAGCTAAAAATTGCTTGTCCATCAGCGATTGATAAACCAGATAATTGCAGAGTTCTAACAGGTAACTTTTCGCCCTCAAGTACCGCTACCTCTTTAGGCTTTTCTCTACTCGTCAGCACTAAACAGCTTTGATGGCGAAACTCACCAATTCGCTTAAAAAGCTCACCATACCCTTCGTAACCAGAGCGATATTGACCTGTTCGACCCTCATTGCTGGTTAAGATTGTCTCTGCATTATCGAGAATTAGCAGACAGCGATGTTCTTGGAGATAGGTAAGCAGCCGAGAAATGCGATCGCTGACAGATTCGGGTAAATCTCCCTGCTGTTGGTGAGAGAGAACTTGAATCAAGCTAGTGAGTAGCGCTTCAATAGTAGGGGCGTTATAGAGCGATCGCCAAATTACATACTCAAAGTTTCCCTGAATTTTCTCCCCCAACTTCACAGATAAAGAAGTTTTACCAATCCCCCCAATCCCCAATAGTGCCACTAACCGACAATGATCTTGGATAATCCACTGCTCTAAGGTGGCAATTTCTTGGAAACGTCCGTAAAAAATAGAAACGTCGAGCGCTTCACCCCAGTCTTGATAGGTTTTTGCTGGATTATCAGACTTGATTTCTCCAGTATTCTTTTGACGAGAACACCATCTTCTCAAAGACGAATGGAGGTTATCTTTAGTAACTTTCTCACCCATCGCCTTGGAAAGCATTTTCCAAAGTCGAAAGCCAACAATTTTGATGTAGTCGGCATCATAACCAAACTTTTCAGCAATCTCTGGATATGTTTTCTGTTCCCATGACTGTCGAAAAATAATTTCTTGCAAGTCATTTAGAGATGTCTTTTCCAGAATGATTTCAACAATGGCTAAGGCTTCTTCGACGGTCATTTGCCCAGAGGTTGCTTACTAAAGTTAACTTCAACTTGTAACTTTCAATAACTATTAGTTACTGCAAAGATTCAGCAACTTTTTTAAGATGCTATCAGTTGTTGATTCCCAACGAACAACAACTTTAAATCATCAACAAAATCATTGAAATTATTCTAAACTATGACTACTACCTTACAAAGACGCTCTAGCGCCAATGTCTGGGAGCAATTCTGTGAGTGGATTACAAGCACCGATAATCGTCTATACATCGGTTGGTTTGGTGTTCTGATGATTCCCACCCTGCTAACAGCTACCACCTGCTTCATCATCGCCTTTATTGCTGCGCCCCCCGTAGATATTGATGGTATCCGCGAGCCTGTTGCTGGTTCTTTAATTTATGGCAACAATATTATCTCTGGTGCGGTTGTTCCTTCTTCAAATGCGATCGGTTTACACTTCTACCCGATTTGGGAAGCAGCTTCCCTGGATGAGTGGCTTTATAACGGTGGGCCTTACCAGCTAGTAATTTTCCACTTTTTAATAGGTTGCGCTTGCTACATGGGACGGCAATGGGAGTTGAGCTACCGCTTGGGAATGCGCCCTTGGATCTGTGTAGCTTACAGCGCACCTTTAGCTTCTGCTACCGCAGTATTCTTGATTTACCCCATCGGTCAAGGCTCCTTTTCTGATGGCATGCCTTTGGGTATCTCTGGAACATTCAACTTCATGTTGGTGTTTCAAGCTGAACATAATATATTAATGCACCCTTTCCATCAGTTAGGAGTTGTGGGTGTATTTGGCGGTGCTTTAATTTCCGCAATGCACGGTTCTTTGGTGACCTCTTCTTTGGTGCGCGAAACCACAGAAAATGAATCTGCAAACTACGGTTACAAATTTGGTCAAGAACAAGAAACGTACAACATTGTTGCTGCTCATGGTTATTTGGGACGGCTATTCTGGCAATATGTCAGCTTCCAAAATTCTCGATCGCTGCACTTTGTCTTAGCAGCTTTGCCTGTGATTGGTATCTGGTTTACTGCTTTGGGTATCAGCACAATGGCATTTAACCTCAACGGATTCAACTTCAACCAGTCTGTCATTGATGCTCAAGGGCACGTAATTAACACTTGGGCAGATGTGATTAACCGTGCCAATTTAGGTATGGAAGTGATGCATGAGCGTAATGCTCACAACTTCCCTCTAGATTTGGCTGCTGGCGCTGCTTCACCGGCAGCTTTAACTGCCCCTGCTATCCAGGGCTAAGGTTTAACTGTCATTTTTTATAAGTGCTTACCCCGGCTTACTTTGTTGAAGCCGGGTTTTCTAACGTCTCCCTATCTGGGAGAGAGACTTTGAAATTAGCTCCCCTTCTCTCACTTTTTTATCGTGAATTCGATAAACCTCTCCCTGCCTTGAACTAAAGTTCAAGCCTGTCCCTCTCCGAGTCGGAGAGGGATGGTTTTACGTAGTAAAACCAGGGAGAGGTCTTTTTATCTTTCCACTTCATCTACTTCCTTGGGAACTCCCGCAGTTAACACCTCATGTCCATTAGATGTAACTAACACATCATCCTCAATGCGAATACCAATACCAACCCATCGAGGATCAGTCTCTGGTTGGTCTTCTGCTAGTTTGGTGTCAGGCACAATATATAGTCCTGGTTCCACTGTCAAAATTTGGCCTGGTTGCAAAATCTGCGGTTTGTCTTCACCGTGCTGATAAACACCCACATCGTGGACATCCAAACCTAACCAATGACTGGTGCGGTGCATATAATATGGCTTATATTTCTCTTCTTCAATTAACTTATCAATTTCACCTTTGAGGATGCCAAGTTCAACTAAACCTTCCGTGAGAACGCGCACTGCTGTATCATGAACTAATTTGAACGGATTACCTGGTTGCACTTGAGCGATCGCTTGTTTTTGTGCTTCTAATACAATCTCATACAGTGTCTTTTGTTCTGGCGTAAATTTACCCCCCACAGGAAATGTCCGCGTAATATCCGAGTTGTAATAACCGTAAGCACAGCCGGCATCAATTAGCAGTAATTCTCCATCCTGCATTTGACGATTATTTTCAATGTAGTGGAGTACGCAAGCATTCACACCGGAAGCCACAATCGAAGGATAAGCTGGCCCCATTCCACCCCGGACTCGAAAGATACGTTCCATCTCCGCCTGTATTTCGTACTCATAACATCCGGGTGCGGCGATTTCTTGGGCGTAATTGTGGGCTTCAGTGGCGATCGCAACTGCTTGACGCATCAACCCCAACTCAGGTTCACTTTTGATTAGTCTCATGCTGTTGAGGACAGGGCCAGTATCTTCAATAGCGATCGGTCCAGTACCGCGTTTAGGATAAGTCCGCAGTAAGCTTTGGTAATGTCCCAGGATTTGGTCATTGAAGGCGCGATCGCGTCCTAAGTGATAGTAAATGCGGCTAGCTTTTTCCAAATACTGCGGCAACTTTTCATCTAACTCGCTAATAGGGTAAGCTTCATCAGCACCATAAATTTCCTTCGCTGCATCTACTCCAGAAAGATAACCAGTCCATACTTCCTTTTCGCGATCCTTCGGTTGGACAAACAGCACAAACCGATGTTCTGAATGATGCGGTGCTAACACTGCTACTGCCTGTGGTTCGTTAAAACCAGTCAGGTAGAAAAAATCACTGTCTTGGCGATAAACATACTCGACATCGTTATGCATCACTGCCATTGGCGCACTGCGAAAAATGGCTGTGCCATCACCGATTTTTGCCATTAACTGCTCACGACGTTGCCGATATTCTGCTTGCATAGCTGATGTATTTATAAAAGTATTATGTTATTTTACACTTTATACAACTAGAGAATGCACAAATCATGCCTCTTAATAGTTGCCAATCTAAGTTATTCTAACCAATATTTGTTTCAACTCAAGTCGTAAATTATTGGAGAATAATCAATTTTCTTCAAAAGTTAAGATACCCTGCCTTTCAAAGAATCAAGGTATCTTATTATTCATCAATATTTTAGACTTGCTATACAAGTTACTATGTATTCACATTAGGGCTACATAGTGTAAATAGTTTCATGTAATCAAGTAAAAATTACAGGAATATGTATGTTTTAATCGAGAGTTTAAAATGTCAAAGAAAGCAGACAAGCTAACAAATTTTATCTATAAATTATATATAAAATACAAAATAATATTGGGTAATTGTTTGTATAGAGCTGAATTTTTCATAATCGTCGTTTAATGTCAACTGATATTTATCTTTAAAAAATATAGTTCTAAAAAAATATTGAAAACCTAGTAAATGTTATTTGGTTACAGAAAGAGGATTCCAAAAAACGTTAAAAAAATATGACAACCAATCATAAAAACGCACCATGTTTGGAAAGGCAAATTCCTCATCCTTATCTTTGAATACAGCTGCATGGGCAGAAGAATCTTTCAAAAAATCAGAAATTTTGACATCTTCTATTGAGAATTTAAATTCTGATTTTAGATTTGGGGGTAAAAGTTCCTCACTAACATTACAAAATGAACAGTCAACCCAGCCTATCAAAACGTCAGTAAATCCTAATCCTAATCCTTACTTAACCAGTGCAGCGATTGTTCCTGACTTTAATGCTGATGGCAAAACTGACAAACTTTGGGTTAATACTCAAACCGGTGAAATTATCGTTCGCCTGATGGATGGGACAAGAGTTATCGAACAAGGTTCCCTGGGTCAATTTGACCTAGCCGCCTATGATTACAAAATTGGCGAGTTCAACAATGATGGCAAAACCGACTTCTTATTACGCAATAAGACAACCGGTGAGAATAGCATTGTCCTCATGGATGGTACAAGAGTTGCTAATGCAGCTTCTCTAACTAGCGTTGATGCAGCCTGGAATTCTCAGATTGGCGATTTCAACGGCGATCGCAAAACCGATATCTTCTGGCATAATGCTCAAACTGGTGAGAATGCTATTTGGGAGATGGATGGCACAACGGTTGTCACTGCAACTGTTCTAGACACCACAGACGTAGCACTAACTCCTACCATTGTTGATTTCGACGGTAATGGCAGAAGTGATATCTTCTGGCGCAATCAGACAACTGGCGATAACAGCGTTTGGTTTATGGATGGTACGCAAAAGAGTGAATTTGCGTTGCAATCACAAGACGCAGCCTGGACTTATACCGTTGGCGATTTCAACGGCGATTTAAGCACAGACCTGCTGTGGAGAAACGCCGAAACAGGTGAAAACAAGATTTGGACGATGAATGGTATCTTAGTCACAGAAGGTGCTTTGGGTACACTTGACTCATCTTGGACTTCAAGCATTGGTGATTTCAACGGTGATGGCAAGACTGATATCTTCTGGCGCAATGGAACCACAGGTGCAAACACCGCTTGGTTGATGAATGGTACAACAGTTGCTACTGAAGCTTTTTTACCGGCTAATAACGCGGCTCTGACAGCATCCCTTGGCGATTACAACGGCGATGGCAAGACCGATATCTACTGGCGCGATCAGACAGGAAGTGCAGACAACATTTGGACTATAAATGAGACAACAGCTGTTGAAACTCCTATCAGCGAAGCAGATAAGCTTGGCCCAGAGTGGTATACATTTTAAAAGCTAGGAGTTAGGAGTTAGGAATTGTCTCTCCTCATCTCCCCCTGCTCCCCCTGCTCCCTCATCCTCTCATCCCCTGCTTCTCAGAACTTGTAAGTCAAAACCTGAATTTCGCTATTTTCCGGTAATTTACCAGGGTTAATGGACATACTATCTCCATTACTACGCCGCACTGTCATACCTTGCATCAAGGTCAAAAAATCATCCAGTGGCGAAATATCGCACGCAGCAGCATCAGCGGCCTGTGTGCGGTAATGGGTTGGAATCACCAACTTAGGATTTAAGATTTGAACAGCCTGCTTTGCTTCTTGAGCATTGTAGGCTTTTGCACTGCCTCCCACTGGAATGAATGCTACATCTGGCCGCCCCATCAAGATTTTTTGCTCAATGGAAATGGGTGCAGCGGCTCCGCCTAAGTGGAGGATATTAACTCCGCCTTGCTGCCAACTCCAAGCAGTATTTGAACCAAACTGTCTACCACCTTTGCGATCGTGGTCTATGGCAATTCCTTGAAACTTAATGCTCTTGAACTCGTAAACTCCTGGTTCGTAGATGAGTTTTGCATTTCCCGGTAGTACGTCCACAGCACCTTCATCCAGCAGTTGACTGCTAATCAGTACCAAATCTGCTGCAACTTTTGGTGGACGATACCCAGCAGTACAGCCGACCGACCGAAATGGATTGACGAGGATTTTCGTACCGCCACCAGTAAAAAGAAAGCAAGTATGACCCAACCACTGAACTGATAAACCGCTAGATTGTGCGTCAGCTTGAGATTCAGAACCCAAGGTAGTAACCAAAGCTGTGACCAAACCCGCCCCAGCATAGCCCATCAACTGTCGTCGTTTCATTAATTATGCTCTCGACTGTAACTGTTCCAGAAAATTTCGCAATAACTGTTTTCCTGAAGATGTCAGGACACTCTCTGGGTGAAATTGGACGCCCTGAATGTGAGGATAGTTCCGGTGTCGCACTCCCATGATGGTGTTATCATCAACCCAAGCGGTGATTTCTAACACATCTGGGCAAGTCTCACGTTCGATTACCAAACTATGATACCTGGTAGCGGTTAGAGGATTTTCTAATCCCCGGAACACCCCCACCCCAGTGTGAGACACCTGAGAGGTTTTGCCATGCATTAACTCTGGAGCAGAAATTATTTTACCACCGAATACTTGACCAATGCTTTGATGTCCCAAACAGACACCCAAAATTGGCAACTCTTGGCCTAGCTGTTTAATCAATTCTAGGGAAATGCCGGCATCTTCCGGGCGACCTGGGCCAGGAGAAATAACCACAGCTTCCGGCTTTAATGCCCGAATCTCATCTATGGATATCTTGTCGTTACGAAAAACTTTAATATCATCTGCTACTGGGAATTCTGCTGCTAATTCTCCCAGATATTGCACTAAATTATATGTAAAACTGTCGTAATTATCGATAACTATAATCAAAGCCTATCACTCCTGGTTTTTACCACTCATCAGTTGCAACAAAGCATAGACAGATATCCCATGCTATTTGTTCGCTAGGTGTAAAAATAAAGCTGGCATGGATGCCTAAAGATTACCAAGTAACCCTTCACCGAGGATGTTTAGCACGTTGGCGTAGCCCGTGGTAGACATCGCATTAGTTGAATTTTGAGTTGTTTTATAATGTGTTCTCTAGGGGATCGGACAGAGTGTGATTCTCTTATGGAGTCACTTAGCAATTGCAAACCACCTCTACAAAGCCGATATAATTAACTTTACCAGAGGAGGGAGCATCAGCGTACTAGCTACCAGCACCGCTACCAAAGCAGAGACAAGAACTGCACCAGCCGCACAATCTTTAGCAATTTTAGCCAAATCATGGTATGTCTGCTTAACGGTTAAGTCCACAAGAGACTCGATCGCTGTATTGAGTAACTCTAATGCCAAAACTAAACCACTAGTTACGCCAATTACCGCTATTTCCACGGCTTGCAGATGCAAAAAAACGCTTAAAGCGATCGCCATTGCACAAACACTTACGTGGATGCGAAAATTACGTTGAGTTTGAAAACTATAGCTGATTCCAGCCCAGGCATATTTAAAACTAACAAATAAATTAGAGGCTACTTTCCAGGAGAATTCCCGTTCGTTAGACACCAGTGTTTGTAACGAGGTAGGCGTTGGTGATGGAGAAATTTTTTGGGACATAGACTTAAAAACACAAGAATAGAGTTGCTACAGTGGGAATATTCGCCGATCTTAATGGCGAAATTAACTTTGAGGCAATCTTTAAGCAATTTTCCACAGAAGTATTATAAAAGTATTACCAAAAATTAACACTATAGGTATACACAAACTCTTGCTATTCTATGTCAATAGAAATACCTATTATGTTCAGCAATCTCACTTGCTGTTCTAACATTCGCCCCAAACTTTCTTCATCAGGATGATCCCAGCCCAACAGGTGCAATAAACCATGACTAGCTAACCAAGCTAGCTCAGTTGGTAAACTATGTTCCTGCTGTTGAGCTTGACGTTGTGCTGTATCTACAGACACGATGATATCACCTAAGTATAATGGTATAGAAGCAAGCATTTCTTTACTTTGAGGAAAATCCACCTCCAAAGCAGCAAAGGCTAAAACGTCTGTAGGCTTATTTTGTTGACGATACTGGGCATTCAGTTCTTGAATTTGCGCGTCATTTGTCAAACGCAGCCCTATTTCATAACTTGGCGCTGGCGGAATCTGAGGGTGAAGTATTTCCAACCAGCGATTAAACCAATTTTCCCAAGTTTCAGTAGGAATTCGGGGATCAGTGTCCCCAATTTTTACAGATATTGTCGGGGACAACTCGTAAAAATCATCCTCCACATATAGTTCAACGCTCAGGGGCACACAGTCTCCTAATCTGAGGTTTACGGTTTTTCGCTAAGGCTGTCCTTTGTCATTGGTCATCTGTCCTTTTAAATATAATTAATGACTAATGACTAATTTAGTGAGTTAGGTAAGCAAGACCAACAAGGAGAGCTAAAAGCCCTACGGCAGTCAATCCAAAATGCTTCAGGGAAGTTGCACCCTTACGCACCATGTTTCGCATGGCGAGTTTTACGTAGCTAGGTTGAGGTTCTGTTGAAGGGGAGTTACTCATAGTTATTTATCCACAGACTCTTTTATAACTGTAACAGTTGGTCTGGGATAGAGTGGCGATTGCCTGTATATTACTAAGGAATTTCTCTGAAAGCGACCAAATAAGAGATAATGCTACGCCTACGCGCCAATCTGAAAATCCTCAAAATAACAAGTGCTAAGTAATATTAAAAATAATTACTTAGCACTTGTAAATAATTCAAAATTATGCACTAGCACTTTCTACTAGTTTATTCTCTTGGCGCAGATAAGCTTGGATGAATGTATCAAGTTCGCCATTCATCACATCGCCAATCGCTGTTGTTTCTGTATTTGTACGCAAATCCTTCACCATCTGGTAAGGGTGAAACACATAGTTACGGATTTGGTTTCCCCAGGAGGCTTCCACCATATCGCCACGAATTTCGGCAATTTCTTGGGCGCGTTGCTCCTTGGCGATGACCAACAGCTTTGCTTTGAGGCGATTTAGGGCTTTTTCTTTATTTTGCAGTTGTGATCGCTCTTCTGTACAGCGCACGGCAAGACCAGTGGGAAGGTGAACAATCCGCACCGCAGTTTCTACTTTGTTGACGTTTTGCCCGCCTTTACCACCAGAGCGAGTTGTGGTGATTTCCAAATCTTTATCTGGAATATCCAATTGCACAGAGTTATCAATCTGTGGCATCACTTCCACCCCTGCAAAACTGGTTTGTCGCTTGCCGTTGGCATTAAAAGGTGAAATCCGCACTAAGCGATGTGTACCCATTTCCGATCGCAAGTAACCATAAGCATAGCGACCAGTAATTTCTAAGGTTGCCGATTTAATTCCGGCTTCATCACCCTCCGACTCTTCAGCTAAAGTTACCTTATAGCCATGAGCTTCGCCCCAACGGGTGTACATCCGCATCAGCATAAATGCCCAGTCTTGAGCATCTGTGCCACCAGCACCAGCACTAATCGTCAGTACAGCACCTTCTGCATCATAGGGGCCGGAAAGTAACTGTTGTAACTCCCACTGATCCAGGTCACGATTCAGTTTAGTGATCGTAGATTCTGCTTCTTGGAGTAGTGCCTCATCAGTTTCTAACTCCAACAATTCAACAACAGCCTTAGTATCTTCTAGGTTGGCGTGCCAGCGATCGTATTGCTGGAGGTGGGCTTTCAGGTCGTTGAGTTCTTGCAGGGTTTGTTGGGCCTGGGTTTGGTCATTCCAGAATTCTGGCTGTGCTGATATTTTTTCGAGGTCTTGAATTTTGGCTGTCAGTGCAGGTACGTCAAAGATAGTCCTGGGTTTTACCCAGGCGGCCAGACAACGTTTCGATTTCGCGTTTGAGTTCTAAAACTTCCATAGTGCTTACTGAATGATAGATAGAGCGCTAGTAGTGGAAAATTGCTCTTTATTCTACTTATGTTTCTTGATTTTAGCTGTAGTTGGGCAAATTTTCTCCGCACTACTTATTATAAGTTACAAAAGTTACTTGAAATTATCAAGCGCTTCTTGGGTCACTGAAGTAGTGTGATTTAGCTGTTGCAGATAGGCTTTGATAAAAAAATCAATTTTACCGTCTAATACCTCTCTGGCAGCAAGTGTTTCTACATTGGTACGTAAATCTTTCACCTTGGTGTAAGGATGCAAGATATATTCACGAATGAGCTTGTTGGATAGAGATTTTATCTGTCGGGGTTGAATTTTGTCAATCTGGACACCTTGGGCTAGTGCGTAGGCGTAGCCAGCCGTAGGCATCGCAAACAGTTTACTCTTGAGAATAGCTAAGGCTTTATCTTTGTTTTGCATCAGACTACGCTGTTGGTTACAAAATACACTAATCCCGGTAGGAATGTGAAACACCCGTACCCATGTTTCTGGGCGGTTGACACTCCCCCGATGGCGATGCCAAGTAATTTCTAAATGCTTCTCTGGAATCTCCCACTCAACGGACTCACCCAATATTGGAATAACTTCTACACTAGCCAAACTCGTCCGCAAGCTGTTAGTAACATCGAAGGGCGATATCTGTTGTAATTGATGTGTGCCTGTTTCTGATTTGAGGTAGCCGTATGCATAACGTGTTGTAATTTCTAAGGTTGCATACTTAATTCCGGCTTCATTTACCTCAGAAATCTCTACTACATCCAATGGATAATTGTGGCTTTTTCCCCAACGACAGTACATTTGCAGCAACATATATGCCCAGTATTGAGCATCTGCATTATCAACCTCAGCAGTAATAGTCAGAAATGCACCTTTTTTGTCTTCGGGGTCAGACAATAATTGTCGTATTTCTGCTGTTTCGAGTTCTTGTTGGAGTTGGGTAAGGTTGCTTTGCACCTCTTGCCACAATTGCTCATCGGCTGATGATTCCAACAATTCCAACGCAGCTTTGATATCTTCTAGAATCGAACACCAGCGCTGATATTGCTGATGCTTGTAGAATATCGAGTATTCAATTTCTTGAAGTACTTCATAAGCAGGGGTTGGATTATTCCAAAAGTCCGGTTGAGCAATTACTTGATCTAAATATTGAATTTTTGCAGTCAAATATTGGAGGTCAAAGACAGTCCTCAGCCTTACCCAAGATATTAGACAAATTTTCTACTTCAATTTTAATATTTAAGAGTTCAGGCATAGTTTTGCTCATTTGAGGCTTAACTTAATATTCTACTATTAAAACGATGAAAAAACCGTGGTTGCCAAAAATTTAACCACGGTTTTTACTTTATAAAACTCTACTTGTGTTAGTGCCTACAGACAATTAATCGCGGCCATTGATGGCAATTAACAACCGCAAGATAAAGACAAACAAGTTGATGTAAGTAAGGTACATCGACAAAGCAGCAGGTAAATATTGGTCATCGCTGTAAGTGCGGGGCAAGATGTAGAAATCGACAACAGAAACCCCAACAAACAGGAATACTCCTAAACCGGAGATGGCAATTTCTAACCAATTTGGCGTGTAAACACCAAACATGGCAAAGCCGAATTGGGCAAGGCACACAACTACCAAGGCGATAACGCCAAGATTGATGGTTTTCGTCAAAGCCATGCCATCTTGTTCAGAAAGATTTGAACCAATTTGACGGGCAGCAATAAAGGTGACACCACAACCAAGGGCAGCCAACCCAATGCCTTGAATGCCAACACCTTGGGATCTCAAAGCGACAAATACCAAGCCACTGAGAGTATATCCAGACAAAAGGCTGTAGGTTGCCAACAGTGGTAGTGCAAGCCCCTTATTACCTTTTTGGGCAACATTTTGGGCAACAAAGAACAAAATTAACTCTACAATCACCGCACCAATGAAGGTGGGAAAGAATATTTCGGGGTTACTACGGATAACTCCCAAACCGCCGTACGTTCCTAATGCCGTTAGCACCAAACCACCACCGACGTAGGGGAGGGCGTTGGCAATGACGTTAGGACCAACAAGGGCGTGAGATTTAGCCTCACGGATAGCTTCACGAAAATTACTGGTATTGCTCATATTGAAAAACTGTTTTTTAGGAAAACGTTGTGCTTATTCCTATTGTTACCAATCTTTGAGGTTAACAGCCAACGATTTAATATTGTTGCAAAATCTGAAACGTGGCTTTGTTGCTAAAAATCAGAATCTTTCGATTTCTCACCTTTATGAATGAGGGTGTGTACTAAGAGATAAAATTGCCCAGCCTCTTCCGCAATCAATTCAGTACGGATGCACGTTGCGCTCAGTATGAAATATGGCTATTAGGTCAGTGATGCATTTTTCAGCATAAATAGCTAGTTTTTGTTGCAAAAGCTAAAGATTATGTGCCATTCAAAATTTATCTAAAAAACAAACATAATCTGCAACCGAAAGAGTAGCAAAATCATGCGTACAAATACTGAATTGCGGAGTGCGACCCCTTACAAGTTCAGTGAAACGACGATGGCTTATTCAGCCCCAACTAAGGAAAATAATGACAGCTTAAAAGAAAATATACGCAACTCCATTTTCCCAGGAATAGGAGTCACAACAAAGGAATGTATATGGCAACAAGTGAGTCCTCTTTACGAACTGATGGTATAGAATTATTACACTTGTACCACCAGAATCCATCTATTAAACTTCGTAATAAACTTGTACAGTTACATACTGGCTTAGTACGGAAGATGGCTCATAAGTTCAGCCATCAATGTAATGAACCTTATGAAGATTTAGAACAAATCGGTTATTTTGGATTGATTAGGGCAATTGAACGCTTCGATCCTAGCCAAGGATATGCTTTTAGTTCCTTTGCTGTACCATATATTCGCGGTGAGATGCTGCACTTTTTGCGCGATCGCAGTACTCTATTAAAAATTCCCCGTCGTTGGCAAGAATTATATAATGAAGGGCAAAAGATTCGCAAGGACTTGGCAATGTCTTTAGGTCGTCAGCCCAAAGATGCTGAAATTGCTAGCCACCTGCGGGTATCTGTGCAAGAATGGCAAGAAACTAAGTTGGCTGCTCAAAATCGGATGCCTTTAAGTTTAGATGCAACCGCAGTTAATTATGTTGATTGCCAAATAACTTTGGGTGAAGCACTTCCTTGCCCTCGTTCTCATGTACTTCTGCAACAAGAAGAAGAACGCCAACAACTGCAAGGTGCAATCAATATGTTGGAAGAAAAGCCCCGCATGGCAGTTGAAATGGTATTTTTGAAGGAACTTTCTCGCAAGGATGCTGCTAAAAACATTGGTACTAGTCCAATGACAGTAACGCGGTATCTGCAAAAGGGAATCCAAGATTTAATTTGCTATTTGCAACCACAGGTAATGCCCACTGGATCGTAGTCATTGGTCAGTGGTTAGTAGAAAAGCAACTGACCAATGACAAATGACTAATTACCGAGATTTTAAATCAGCGATCGCACCTTTGGTCATAGCAGCAATAGCTTGATCTGTTGCTTTTGGCAAATGATAATATTTACCGCCTGCTGTTTGCGATAATTCTTTAGCAAAGCCAGTAGACACAAATTTACTTTCTGTATCAATTACTAATAGTTGCATCCCCAAAGCACGGATTCTGGCAGCAATTTCTAATAATTCTCCTTTAATATCTGGCTTTTCTCCTGGTTCTAGCTGTTCACCTAAAGAACGCGCTAAGGGAATATTACCCCGTCCATCGGTGATTGCTACAAGGACAACTTGCCCAATATCTCCACTCATCTGAGCATTTAAGCCGACGCGCACAGCTTGAGTTAAACCATGCGCTAAGGGCGAACCCCCACCACAGGGCAACCTTTCCAAACGGTTACGCGCTAAAGCAATAGAACGTGTTGGAGGCAATAATACCTCTGCCTGTTCTCCCCGGAAGGGAATTAATGCTATTTGGTCACGGTTTTGATAAGCTTCTGTCAAGAGTTGCATCACTGCACCTTTAGCCGATTGCATTCGATTCAAGGCCATTGAGCCAGAAGCATCTACTACAAATACTACCAACGCCCCGGCTTTACGTACCAGGCGTTTCGAGCGAATATCTGGCTGTTCGACAATAACTTTTCTATCTGGTTGTCTTTCTCTTCGTGCTTTTTGATAAGGAGCAGCTGCTCTTAGTGTTGCATCTACTGCAATGCGTCGCGCTTTTCCTTTGGGCAACATCGGCTTAATGTAGCGTCCCCTGTCATCGGAGAATATGACGCTGCGACTACCAGATTTACCTTGCCGCTTCGCCATTTGAGTAAAATACAGCACGTTGTCATCAAGGATTACCCCTTCTGGATCAAAGATAAATTCTTCCGGGATGTCGGGAGGTTCTTGCTCTTGATTTTCTTGCTGTTCTTCTTGTTCCTCTTGTTCCTCTTCTGATTCGTCCTGGGATTCTTCTTGATTCTGTTGTGGTGGGGGTGGAGGCGGTGGCGGTGCTTGTTCGGGTGGCGGTGTCTGCACAACTGTGGCGCGTGGTACAATCACCAATTCCACAGCACGGCGTAAATCTTCGGCATTAACTGTTGTTCGTCCCTCTAAAGCCGCAGCAGCTTTGGCAACGCGCGCGGCGAATAACTCGGCGCGATGTCCCTGAACTCCACCGCGAATGGCTTCATCGACTAAGTAGGCAATTTGTTCATGGGTGATGATTACTTCTTTCAACCATTCCCGCGCCAGAATGATTTGGGTTTTGAGGGAGTCTAAGTCTTCGTTGTACTGCTGAAGAAAGTCTTGGGGAGATTTAGAATAAGCGATCGCTTGTTCTACTGCTTCTACTCTTTGATCTAAGCCGAGTACACCGTCAGCAGACAGTGCGATCGCAATTCTATCTAATAAATGCTCCCGTAATCCGCCTTCTTCTGGATTGTAGGTGGCAATAAATAGGGATTTGCACGGATGCTGAAAACTAATCCCTTCTCGTTCAATCTGGTTGCGTCCCTCAGATAATACTGTTAAAAGTTGATTTGATATTTGGTCATCTAATAAATTAATTTCATCTACGTACAGTACACCCCGGTTTGCTGTAGCGAGTAATCCAGGCTGAAAAATGGTATCACCTTGTTTTACTGACTTTTCAACATCTACCGAACCTAATAGTCGGTCTTCAGTGATACCTAGAGGAATTTGCAAAAAAGGCGCGGGAATAATTTCAACGGGCACATCTTGAATATCTTTGTCTGCGTACTCCACTAACAATTGATCATCCCATTCTTCTGGATGGTTGGGATCACAATTACTGATTGAGCCTTTGACAACTTCAATGGGCGGTAGTAGAGCATGAATAGCACGAGCCATTACTGATTTTGCCGTACCGCGACGACCTGCGATCGCTACTCCTCCCAAACCAGGATCAACGGCTGCTAACAGCAAGGCTAATTTAATTGCTTCTTGACCGACTACAGCTGTCAAGGGAAAGGCAGTGATCGTGGGGTTGATAGTAGGCGCAGGCATTGTTTGCTTTCATAGCGAGTCTCGGCCTTTAGCATACCAATTTCTGACGCATTTAGAATAAGTATTATGTATGGCAAAGAGAGAAAGGTAAGGTTATGAGTATTGCTCAGGCTAAACGCTTCACACTGGATGAATATCACAGGCTTGGAGAATTGGGCTTTTTCCATGAAGATGACCATATTGAATTAATCAACGGGGAAATTATTGAAATGGCATTCAAAGGGAAAGCTCATGAAACTTGTTTAAGAAAACTGTGGAAGGAACTCCCCAAAATACTGGGAGACAAGGCTACTTTGCAATCTCAAGCCCCGATTGCTTTGCCACCTAACAGCGAACCTGAGCCAGATTTTGCGATTGTTCAAAACCGTGCTGATGATTATCTATCGGCTCACCCTAAACCGACTGATGTGTTATTGGTAATGGAGGTTGCAGATTCTTCTTTGGGCTATGACCAAGACGTTAAAATACCTCTCTATGCTAAAGGAGGTATTACTGATTATTGGATATTCAATTTATTCGATAATTATTTGGAAGCTTACAGTGAACCATATCAGGATAATCAAGGCAGATATGGTTATTCAAATAAGCGAATTTTCCTGTCAGATGAGATAATAACTTTTCCCTGCTTCCCTGATTTATCTCTTGATTTAGCTAGGGTGTTTCCGCCAAAGCTGAATTTTTAAACTTTGTTATAGAATTCAGTCATAAGACAAAGGATTAAGTTTTATGGCTTATAGTGATTTTAAACTTATTGAAGTTATTGATTCTTTTGGGTTAGTGATCCACGAATCATCTGGACTATTCGCAAATGTGCAGGAGCAAGAATGTAGTGATTTATTATCTACTATTCTTAGGGAAAATGTTGATTTAGCAGTAGCGATAAGTTCAGAAAAAGCTCGAAGTGAAATGATAATAAGTCCAATTTTATTAGAAATTAGACGCAAATTTAATTATGAAATAAGCTTTTTTTCTGGCGTGGATTTTACTGTTGATAGTCAGCGAGGATTAAACGGCTTTTGTGATTTTATTTTGAGTCTTTCTTCGGAGCAGTTGCTTGTCCGCAGCCCGATAATTGTCTTAGTAGAAAGTAAAAATGAGAATTTGAGGTCTGGTTTAGCCCAATGTATTGCCGAAATGGTAGCGGCTCAGTTATTTAACGACAGAGGTGGAAATCAAATCAAAGCTATATATGGTGCTGTTACTATTGGTACTATATGGCAATTTATGAAACTTGAAGGCAATGTAGTTTCGATTGATTTGAGTGAATATTATATTAAGGATATTAAGAAAATTTTAGGTATTTTATATGGTGCGATTCGCAATGCGATAGCTTCGCTTCACGCGCAAAATAAACCGTAAATTATTTATTCACTATCATATGATTTAACTATAAATATCAAAATGTACAAACTTCCAATATTCGAGGATGAAAAATTACTCCGTCAAGCACTTACCCACCGTTCTTATGTCAACGAACACCCAGAAGAAGGTGAACACAACGAACGTCTAGAGTTTCTTGGTGATGCTATCCTAAATTTTTTAAGTGGTGAATATCTCTATAAGCGTCATCCAGAAAGAGGAGAAGATGAATTAACTCGTCGTCGTTCTGCACTAGTAGATGAAAAGCAATTGGCAAAGTTTGCTGAGGATTTAAGACTAAATTCTAAAATGCTACTAGGGAAAGGTGCTATTCAAGATGGAGGCCGTAAAAACCGTAATTTACTAAGTAGTACCTTTGAAGCAATCATTGGTGCTTATTATGAAGATAAAAAGTTTGATATTAAACCAGTTCGTGATTTTGTAGAACCCTTCTTTGATTCTGTACATGAGAATATTACTGTGTCTCGCTCTAATGTAGACTCAAAAAATCGCTTTCAGGAATGGGTGCAAAGCAAAGGGATCACTACTCCCCCGATATATAATACAAGACAAATAGGTGGTGAACCTCACGCACCAAAGTTCCAATCTGATGTATTTGCTGTATTTGTGGATGAACAAAAAGCATTTGGAACGGGTAACGGACGCAATAAAAAAGATGCAGAAAAAGCTGCTGCTGAAGATGCGCTAGCTAAGTTGGAAAAACAAGGTTTATTGTAATAATGTTTTTTGATTTCACGCAGGGGTGTAGACAATAATTGTACATCTTGGCGCGAAATCAACTCTCTATTTGCAAGGGAAAAATTACAGTGAAAGTAGAACCAACTCCCACCTCAGAAACTAAGTTAATTGTACCTTGTAGTAGTTTTACTAAGCGGGAGACGATCGCTAATCCCAATCCTGTACTATCAGGGAGATAGGGACGATCGCTAGAACTCACGCGAAAATAAGGTTCAAATATCTGGGCTTGGTTTTCGGGTGCAATGCCAATTCCTGTGTCAGAAACTGCGATCGCCCATTTCTGATTCTCCAACACCTGACACATTATAATAATAGTCCCCGACTCTGTATAGCGAATCGCATTACTAATAAGATTTGTAATAATTTGTTGGCATTGAAAAGGATCTGTGATTAATTTCTTGGGAGTGTGATCGCAATCCACTACGATTTTTAAATTTTTACCAGCAGCTAAGGGTTCCAACATTTCGCATACATTATTAATTAATTCACGCACATCGGTAGGTGCTAGTTGGAGTTTTATCTGCCCTGCCTCATACCGCGAAAGTTCTAATACATCATTGATCAGATGGAGTAACTGTCTACCGTTGCGTAGCACCCGTTCAATATGTTCTAAATTGTTATAGTTGTCTTTTATCTCAGTCTTTCGTCGTTGTTGGCGTAAAAACAAATCAGAGTAACCAATAATGGAAGTTAGAGGATGTTTCAATTCGTGCGCCAATTGCGAAAGATACTCTTGATTTGCGCTAATCAAGCGCGTAAGTTCATCATTATGAAGCGTTAGTGCTGAGTGCAACTGCTGTAATTCTCGAAACCGCTCCTCAACATAACTCTTAAAACACCGAGCGATCGCTTCGTCTATGATAGCGTCAATCAAACGCATGGAACGAATTATCTCTACAGGTGTTCCATTCAATAAATCTGCTTGTAGAGCATCAAATATTACTGTTCGCAGCAGATGATATTCTCTGGCAATTTCTGCTGGATCAAAGCCTTGTTCAGCTCTAATAGCTCCATGTTGGAAACTAGCAGTAACTATTGACTGAATATCATTATCCTGAGATTTTGAAAGCACTGTTACCATTGCTTGTAAGACATCAGGGATATGATCTTTTACCGCTGTATAAGATAAATCATCAGCACTTTCAATCCGTCTATCCTTGCGAACTGCTGTAATCCATTTATCTATGATGGTGTCCGTTTTTTCAGCCAGTACTTGACTAAAATCCATTTTGTTAAATTTAGCTACAAAGATAGATGAATAAACTTCCATATCCAATTAGTTTAGCGAGTGGAGTGAGTTTTTACCAAAATTAATAATTTAGTTCACCTACCAAAAGGAATATATTATAATATTATGTTTACTGGTTAATGATTAATTGTCTGTGTATCTAAAACTACCAGTAAGCCTAAAATATATTCAGAAATATTAATCAAGCACATAACAATATTGATGCTTGACTCGACTATATTGTTTAGCTGTCTGTGCAAGACTTTACTCACAACACAACTAAAAATATAAATTTTGTTTATTACCAAAAAACAAATAGAGGTAATTGATCTCAGTATTCAAGTAAACAATATTTATCATAAGATAGATAGCTTTTACTGAGCGTCAATGTTATATTGTGCATAATTTAGTATCCATTAGAGTAAGTCAGCCTAATCCAGCGTGTCACAGTGCATAACGCTGGAGCGGAGGAACCAAATTGTGGGGCGTATCTCATAGAAAGTCAGGAGTTGACAGTGAGGAGTTGGAAGTTAGTTTACTAAACACTTAACTTATAACTTATAACTCATAACTTTCTTCAGAAGGGCATCTCTCAGCTCTAGCCCGTCAGCTAACTTCGTAGGCATTGAGAGGAGACTGAAGAGACAGCATTTTTATAATGTTCTGATCTCATCGGTGTCCAAGGCTGGTACTGCTCGGATTCTTTGTACCTGCACTTAAATCTGTTGAGGTCGTAAATGATATTTCAACTAAATTTGGCCGCGATCGCAGCGATCGCCGGGCAAGCCGCGTGGAAAAAGACAAAACCTGTCATCCAAAGAGATGTCTTCTTTTTACCTGTATTGGGCTTCTTCGGAATAATTGTGCTGTGGTGGATTGTTGCACTTGCTAACCATGAATTGATGCCCACCCCGCCAGAAGCGTTAATCGCTAATCTAGACTACATCTTAAATCCCTTCTACCAGCGAGGCCCCGGTAACTTGGGAATTGGTTGGCTGTTAATCGCAAGTCTGCGCCGGGTATTAATAGGATTCTTGTTAGGTGCAGTAGTAGCGATTCCTCTGGGGTTTCTAATTGGGATGTCCAGACCTGCAATGCTAGCACTCAATCCCATCATTCAAATTTTTAAACCTGTATCGCCCTTAGCTTGGTTGCCCATCGCCTTAGCAATTTTCAATTTGGCAGATCCTTCAGCCATATTTGTAATTTTTATTACCTCCCTATGGCCAACAATTATTAATACCGCATTAGGAGTTTCTAGCGTTCCCAAAGATTATTTAGACGTAGCACGAGTGCTGGAAATGCCCCGTTGGCGACGGATTACAAAAATTATTTGGCCCGCAAGTTTGCCATATATTTTTACAGGTTTGAGAATTAGTTTAGGGATAGCTTGGCTAGTAATCGTTGCCGTAGAAATGCTCACAGGCGGTATTGGGATCGGCTTTTTTGTCTGGGATGAATGGAGTCGCTTAAACCTGAGTTCAGTCTTTTTAGCTGTATTGGTAATTGGTGTAACTGGGTTAATCCTGGATTACGCCGTGGACAAAATCCAAGAATTAGTAACCCATCGCCCTAAAACTTCCAACTAACAAAATTTGGCTGCTATCGAAACAGCAAGATTCGAAGAAGAATTCATAATATTCTTTATGGGAGATTTAAACCCGCCACTGTCTTCTTAACTACATTTACGCCTTGCTTAGTAACCACAAAACTATAGATTTGCTGGGATGCAAAGACGCTGTTTATTCATTCGCTTTTTCGGTCAGAATACCCAACTAAATCCTGACTATTAAATTCTGTTTGAGAACGAAACTCTGCGCCTGAACCCTGAGCAATTAATCACCAATGGAGCTACAAAAATGGGTGATATTAACTGGACTCGACGAGATATTATCAAGGGAATAGGAGCAACAACGGTGGGAATGGCGCTGTCCTCCTGTGGAATTTCAGGAGATAGATCAGCCAAAGGATTGACCGAAGAAGCTTTAGCTGTGCAACCAGTAGTTAAAAGCGGCGACTTAGAAAAAGCCGATCTTACAGTTGGTTACGTTCCCGTTAATGATTGTGCGCCATTTGCGATCGCCTGGAAAAAAGGCTTCTTCCGTAAGTATGGTTTGAACGTTACACTCAACCGCGAAGCCAGTTGGGCCACCTCACGCGACGGTGTAATTTTTGGTCGCTTGGATGCTTCACCTGTGGTATCTGGTGCAGTTACCAACGCCAGAATTGGTGCTGAAGGCGCACGCCACGCTCCCTTGTGTGCAGCCATGACCATCCACCGCCACGGTAACGCCATGACAATGAACAAAGCCATGTGGGATTTTGGGCTGCGTCCGTGGTACGAGTATCAAGAAAAATATGGAGATGGTGCTTTAGAAGCCTTTGGGCGCGATTTCCGAAACTACTTTGAGAAGCAACCAGCAGAAAACAAAGTCTGGGCAGTTGTTCTAAGTTCCTCCATTTACGAATACTTTATCCGTTACTTATCCGCTGCCGCAGGTGTTGATCCCCTTAAAGAGTTTCGCGTCATCATCGTTCCGCCTCCCCAAATGGTAACAAACGTGCGGATTGGGGCAATGCAAGCTTATATGGTTGCGGAACCTTGGAATACACGAGCAATAACAGGTAATGAAAACATTGGTTTTACCTTTGCACAAGGCAAAGAAGTCTGGTTGGGACACCCAGATCGACTTTTGGGTGTGATGGAATCTTTCATCGAAAAATATCCCAAAACCTATCGTTCTTTAGTCAAGGCGATGATTGAAGCTTGTCAGTATTGCAGCAAAGTAGAAAACCGCCAAGAAGTCGCCGAACTGATCACAGACCGTTCCTTTACAGGTGCTAGACCTAAAAAGAAAGATGCCCCAATTGCGAAATTTACAAGTCCGGGAATTCTCGGCAACTACAACTATGGCGGCTTTGACGGCAAAGACCGCACCATCAAAGCCGCTGACACCACGATTTTCTTCGATATTCCTGACAACCTTCCCAAACAGCCAGCAGAACACTCCACATTTCTATGGAGATCAAGAAGTATCTGGATGATGACACAAGCAGCACGGTGGGGACAAATTAAGGAATTCCCCAAAAATGCCGAGAAACTAGCAGAACTTGGTTGGAGAACAGATTTATATCGGGAGATAGCATCTGAAATAGGCATCGAGTGCCCCAAGGATGATTACAAGGTCGAACCACCAGAAGTATTTATAGATAAAAAAGGCTTCGACCCCAGCGATCCTGTGGGTTATCTAAATAGTTTTGCCATCAGGGCTAACGCTCCCACTAACTTTTTCATATCTTAAATCCCAAGTTCAACTATTGACTGATGACTTAATTATTTCGGGAGCATTTGATGATGGAATATACTTCATTACCTATTAATACCCAGACCGGAGTTATGCCCCGCCCTGGATTTTTAGAAATTGAAAATTTAGTCAAGTCTTATCCGACACCTGATAAAGATAACTTTGTCGTTTTAGATGGAGTTAATCTGACAATTGGTGAAGATGAATATATTTCTGTAATTGGTCACTCTGGTTGTGGAAAATCAACCTTACTAAAGATAGTAGCTGGTTTAGAAAAAGCAACTTCAGGCTCAGTAAGGCTAGATGGAAAAGAAATTCATAAGCCAGGAGCCGAGCGGATGATGGTATTTCAGAATTATTCGCTGTTACCTTGGTTAACTGTGCGCGAAAATATCCGTTTAGCTGTGGATGAAGTGCTAAAAAATGCTAATCGGGCTGAAAAAATTAGCATTGTAAATGAACACTTGGCAATGGTAAACTTGACGGCGGCGGCTGACAAATATCCTGATGAGATTTCTGGAGGTATGAAACAACGAGTAGGGATTGCCAGAGCTTTAGCAATTCGTCCTAAAATGTTACTGATGGATGAACCTTTTGGGGCATTGGATGCGCTAACTCGTGGCAAATTGCAACGGCAGGTATTGGATATTTGGGAAAATAATCGTCAAGCAGTGATGATGATTACCCACGATGTAGACGAAGCAATCTATATGTCCGATCGCATCGTCTTGATGACCAATGGCCCAGCTGCTAGTATAGGAGAGATATTAGAAGTTCCTTTTGAGCATCCACGCGATCGCGCCGCCATGCGAAACTCAAAAGAATATTTTGAACTCCGTAACCACGCTCTGAATTTCCTTGATCGATATTTTGCCCAAGACGAGTAAATTAGATTATCATCTTTTTTAGTGGGTAGCCTAATTCAAATTCATCAAAGCTGAATTTGGAACGGAGGAACCAATGTTTGGGGCTAATCTAACGAGAGACACCTTCCAGTCTTAGCCCGTCAGCTAACTCCGTAGGCAATGGAAGGAACCCCCAAGAGTTTGGCTGTAATACAGTTATTATTGGGGTTTCCTCGACTAATTTAAGATTTGAACTTTTGGTTATCGTTACTCAATCTAAAATCCAAAATCGTTCGACTGAGTCTAGCCAAAGTCCAAAATCTAAAATTAATCACCCTGCCTCTCATTACTAAATCATTTCATTGGGAGAAGTAAAGCTGTGCAAATTAAGCCAATGTTAGCACGTCTGCAAAGTGCCGTAGGTCGAGATGACTTAATTGAACAAATGGTACTATTGCCAGAACCAAAAGAACCTTTTTCTAAAAAACCTCAAAGAGAAAAGGCAGTTAATTTAATTGTTGCCTATGACGCATCTCCTAACAGTCATACGGCGCTAGATATTGCTTTTTGGATTGCTCATCAAACCCGTTTAGCGACTAATGCAGAAGTCACAGTTCAAGCCGTTTATGTGATAGAAGATAATCAAAGCAGCCAGTATTCAAATATCTTAACCTTTCCAGAACAACAACCTCAATTGGAACGTCAAGTCACTGAAACATCAAAGTCTGCCACACAGGTATTAACTCAACCCCAATTGCAGACAGTGGTAACTCCTCTGCAACAAGCAGACATAATTCTCTGGCAAGCCCGAAGTCTAGCTGAAGAATGGCAGGGTTCCTTCAAGTCTCATTTGCGGTTTGGCATCATTTCCACAGAACTTAACAGAGTTGTTGAATCAGAAACTGCCGATATTTTGTTTCTCGGTTGCAAATCTGTTGATCATCCGATGATTGAGGCTCTAGGTTCTAATTTTCCCTGCGCCGTTTTGGGTATTCCCAGTTGTATTGATGAATAATCACTGTTCAGAATTTCAGTAATTTTTATCTAATTGGAATCATAGATAAGTCACCTAAAATTAGGTGGCTTTTTTCGCTATTATGCAACAAATTAGACTTTGGGAGGTAGGATGTGGAAAACTGGCAAGCAATCCTCAGTGTGATTACCTTTATAAGCGTCATTATCTTAGTGATGACAGAATGGATACATCTCACAATTGCAGCATTATTAGGAGCATTGTTATTAGTTTTTACCAACGTTATGACTTTACAAGAAGCTGTTAGTTACATCGGCAAAAGTCATGGAACACTCGGTTTATTCTTTGGAGTTATGGTGTTAGTGCGGGCTTTTGAACCTACCAAAATATTTGATTATTTAGCTACTCAAATAGTACTCATAGCTAAGGGACAAGGCAAGCGTCTATTGCTCGGCATTGTGGCTATTGTTACACCCGTCTGTGCAGTTTTACCAAATGCCACAACAGTAATGCTGCTAGCACCTTTAATTCCCCCAATGGCGCAGGAAGTTGGGATAAATTTCGTACCCTTGTTGATTTTAATGGTGTTCGTTGCTAATAGTGCCGGACTACTGACTTTAGTTGGAGATCCAGCTACATTTATTGTTGGTGATGCTGTGAATATCAGCTTTACAGATTATTTATTGAAATTGAGTTTAGGAGGAGTAATTGCTGTTGCCGTAGTAATTGCAACACTACCATTTTTATTCCGTAAAATTTGGAATACAAAGTTAGATAATCTTGAAGAACTGCCACACCCACAAATAAATCACCCACGAGCTTTAAGCATCGGTGCAGTGATTGTATTTTTCGTATTGCTATTTTTTGTAATTGGAGAATCTCTACCAGTTCCCATCTCGCCTGCTGCCGTAGCTTTGTTAGGAGCAGCTTTAGCTTTGCTTTTATCTCATCATAGCAAAATCGATTCGGTTAACAACATTTTGCGGGATGTAGATTGGAGTACATTAATATTTTTTATGAGTATTTTTGTGCTAATTGGAGGGTTAGAAAAAACAGGTGTGATTAATGGTTTATCAGGAGTATTGGCAGCAATTTTAGGAAAAAATATTATGCTAGGTTCCTTAGTTTTATTATTTTTTGTGGGAATATTATCTAGCGTAGTGCCTAATATCCCTTTAGTGGTAGGGATGGTGCCCTTACTCAAACAATATATTGTTACTGTTGGATTAGCACCCGCAGAAGTTTTAGCACAAGACTTTCAAGGACAGTTTCCGCCAGAAGTATTACCACTGTTTTATGCGATGATGTTTGGTGCAACTTTAGGAGGTAATGGCACACTAGTAGGTGCATCATCTAATATCGTAGCCGCCGGGATTTCTGAGCAGCATGGACGCCGCATCTCATTTAAAACCTTTCTCCACTACGGTATTCCAGTAATGGTATTGCAACTATTAACTTCAGCTTTGTATGTGTTGGTTCGCTTTTTGCTCTAGATAGGCAAGGGTGAACCTAATTAAATGTAAAATGCTCAGGAGATAAATCCCGACTTTTGGTAAGAAGCCGGGTTACTGAGTACTATCTTTATTTATACTCAGACACTTATCAATCCTGAGCTATTGCTAATAACTAATTAGGTGTAGCACGTCCCTTAAGACGCTATAACCTGCTAAATCCCAAAGCAAATAGGCTAGAAAACCAATTGCTGCCAAGCGACCGTTCCAAAGTTCGGCTTGAGGTGTCCAGCCAAACAGAAATGCATTGCGATCTACGCCGTTGTATTCTGCTGCAACAGGTGGTAAATCTGTAGAAGGACGAGTTCCTTGAGTTGCCATTTTTTTTCTCCAATATCTAGTAATTTTTCAGGTGTTTAATGCTCTAGTAGCCAACTAAGTGCAAAACGTCCCGAACAACGCTATAGCCAGCTAAATCCCAAAGCAAATAGGCTAGAAAACCAATTGCTGCCAAGCGACCGTTCCAAAGTTCGGCTTGAGGTGTCCAGCCAAACAGAAATGCGTTGCGATCTACGCCGTTGTATTCTGCTGCAACAGGTGGTAAATCTGTAGAAGGACGAGTTTCTTGAGTTGCCATTTTTTTTCTCCAATATTTAGTGATTTTTCAAGTGTTTATAAGTGTTTAATGTTCTAGTAGCCAACTATGCGTAGAACGTCACGAACAACGCTATAGCCGGCCAAATCCCACAATAAATAGGCTAGAAAGCCAATTGCTGCAAAGCGACCGTTCCAAAGTTCGGCTTGAGGTGTCCAGCCAAACAGAAATTCATTGCGATCGCGACCGTTGTATTCTGCTGCAACAGGTGGTAAATCAGTAGAAGGACGAGTCTCTTGAGTTGCCATTTTTTTTCTCCGATATCTAGTAATTTTTCAAGTGTTTAATGTTCTAGTAGCCAACTATGCGTAAAACGTCACTCAGAAGGCTATAATCGGCTACATCCCAAAGGTAAATAGGCAAGAAGCCAATAATTGCAAAACGAACGTTCCAAATTTTGGTTTGAGGAGTTTAGCCAAATAGAATTCATTGCTATCTTTGCGATTCATTCTGTTGGAAATTGTGGCAAATATATAGAAGAAAGAGTTGCCATTTTTTCGTCCTCAACGTTTCGTTTGATTTGTTAACTTTAATGTAGCTGTTTATCACTAGACATATTTATGCCTATGGGTACAAACCACAGGCACTTCTTCTGGACGATTATCAGAAACGTATTTTTTTAGACAAATCCACCTTGAGAGGGTGACTAAAAACAAATATGTAAATAAATGTAAATAACTTCCAAAAAACTATAACTCAAACAGAATCAATCGCTACAAATAAGCAATTAAAAAGTAAAAATTAGCTATACATAATTAAGAGCAGGTGGTAATTTGATTAAAATTCCCACCGAGGGATAATAAAAGTTATATCTTTCGCTGGATACACTTTTCAATCTTTAGAGAGATGCTTTAAATAGCCAAATTCCAGGATTCTGAGCTAATGAGTTAGGTATTGCCATAGGTACAAACATACATAAATACTAAGAGTTGCTTCTCAAGAAAATCTTAATTCCCCAAATTTAAACCTTAGAAGAAGGAAATACAATGTTCCAAAGTACGGAAATCATGCTGGGACTCTACAAACCACTATTGTGGGTGGCACAGGTTCTAGTAGATCCCCCAAACGTCACACCATCACAGGCATCGGTTCTCACTTCCGGGCCGCGCTTTTTTGTGGCTTTAATCTCCGGCGTGATTTTAGCCTTTGCTTTCCAATTAGTTTTAACTAATCTCTCCCTTGCAGCCGGTATTTCCTATCTGGGGCACTCATCTGACTCGGATTCAGATAACACTGGGGAAGCCGGAAGTTTGGGCGGTAACATTCGCAAAATTGGCACCGCAGTGGGGATTTGGACATTAGTCACTGTGACGATCGCCTTATTAATTGCTTCTTTTCTTGCGGTTAAATTGAGCCTTGTAATCTTAGACCCAGCATTGGGGGCGATTCTCGGTTTGGTGATTTGGGGCGCTTACTTTTTGCTCCTCGTCTGGGTAAGTTCCACCACCGTAGGTTCCTTAATTGGTTCAGTCGTCAATACGGCAACTTCAGGTTTTCAGGCGATTATGGGGACAGCCACCGCCGCACTGGGCGCAAAAGCTGTCAATAACCAAGTTGTAGCAACAGCTGAAGCCGCCGCCGCCGCCGTCCGTCGAGAACTAGGAAGCGCCATTGACCCTGGAAGTATCCGTGAGAATATAGAAGATTACTTAGATAGGTTACGTCCTCCAGAGCTAGATTTGTCAAAGATTCGGAGTGACTTTGAAAATCTACTCAACGATCCGCAATTAAAAGCGATCGCAGGGACTCCAGATATTCGCAACATCGACCGCCAAAAGTTTATCGAGTTAGTTAGCAGCCGCACCGACCTTTCCAAAAAAGACGTTAGCCGCATTGCTGATACCTTGTATAAAGTGTGGCAACAGGTAGTGAGCCAGCAATCACCCACCCAAGACCGCCTAGGTGAGTTGATGGATTATCTGAAGTCACTTCCAGCAGGACAAAACAAAACAGATGAACTCAACGCCAAACTGGATCGGTTATTAGCAGAACAGGGCGGTTCCAAAGAAGCTGACCAAAACCAAAAAGCAGGCGTTGGCCCAATGCAAAGTACAATCCAGCAAGCACTATCCGCCTTAACCGCCACTGTGTTGGGACGGGCAGATTTGCCTGATTTGGATGTGGAAAAAATCTTGCGTAGTCTCACCACCGCCAAAGATAAAGTCACCCAACAAGCAGATAAGCTAGGTCTGCCAACACCATCACAACCCTATAGTCCAATTCGGGCTGATGTCGAAAACTACCTGCACAACACTTATGCTTGGCAACTAAGCCAGGAAAGAATCGCCCAGGAATTTCGTGATGTTATCTACGACCCAGCAGCTGACCCTGGAATAGTCCGCAGGGAACTAGAAAGTTTATCCCGCAACGATTTCGCTAATATTCTGCAACAACGCGGACTGCTTACCCAAGCCCAAATTCAGCGTATCGCAGATCAGTTAGAAGCTGTCCGCCAAGATGTGATAGTGACAGTTAGAGGTATCGAAGAAAGAGAAATAGTACAAGACTTGCAACGTGCAGTGGAAAGTTATCTGCTGGTTACCCCAAAAGCAGATTTGACACCCGTTGGCATTGAGCAGAATTTTAAACCACTGTTGCAAGATCCAGATGCAGATTATGAAACTCTGACATTGCGACTAGCGCACCTTGATCGTCAGGAAATTCGGGCGATATTACTGGAACGGAATGATGTTCAACTATATGAAGTAGACAGCATTCTGGACGAGTTGGAAAAACAACGCGATCGCGTCTTGGTAGAATCTAAAGGACTAGCAGAACAGGCACAATATCAAGCAGAAACCTTGTGGCTGAATGTAGAATCATATCTGCGTAATACAGGAAAAGAAGAACTTAATCCTGATGCTATCCGCGCAGAGTTTAAAAGGTTACTGGAAGATCCCCAAGCTGGAATTAGCTCAATTCGGGCGAGGTTGTCTCGCTTTGACCGCGATACCTTGGTGCAATTGTTGGGTCAACGGCAAGATTTGAGTGAAGATCAAGTTAATCAAATCATCAATTCTGCTGAGGAGTCGTGGCATAGTATTCGCCACACACCCCAAGCTGTAGCGGATAAAGCCAAAGAGCAATACGACTCTGTTACCACCACGATCGCAGATTATCTGCGGAATACTGGTAAACAAGAATTGAACCCAGAAGGTATTCAACGGGATTTGACCCGATTGTTTGAAAATCCCAAAGAGGGAGCCGTAGCACTGCGCCGCCGATTATCCCAGATCGACCGGGATACGCTGGTGAAGTTGGTAAGTCAACGTCAAGACTTGAATGAAGAACAAATCAATCAAATCATTGATTCCACGCAAAGTTCGATTCGCAACTTTGTGCGTGCGCCTCGTCGTTTAGCTACCCGCACACAGCAAAGAGCGCAAACATTCAAAACTTATTTGGAAGAGTATTTGCGTCAAACTGGCAAGGAAGAACTTAATCCAGAAGGTATTAAACGCGACTTGCAACTACTGTTACACGATCCGCGAGTTGGGGTAGAAACTTTTAGCGATCGCCTTTCCCATTTTGATCGTTCTACCATCATCGCCTTGCTGAAAATTCGGGAAGATATGTCCGATGAAGAAGCGGCGCGGATTGCCGATAGCATTGTGTCCGTAAGGGATCAATTTGTAGAACAAGTGCGGAACATCCAACGAGGCATTCAAGATGCGATTGACGGGGTTTTTGCCCGAATTCGTAACTATCTCAACTCCTTGGATCGCCCGGAACTTAACTATGATAGTATCAAGCGCGATGTCCGCACATTTTTTGACGATCCCCAAGCTGGGTTTGATGCCCTGCGCGATCGCCTATCTTCTTTTGACCGTGATACCCTAGTAGCAATTATGAGTTCTCGTGAGGACATCTCTGAGGAAGATGCCAACCGGGTCATCGACCAAATTGAACGGGCCCGCAACACAGTATTGCAACGTGCAGAACGCATACAGCATGAAGCGCAACGCCGTCTCGAAGAAGTGAAGCATCAAGCACAGCGTCAAGCAGAAGAAACCCGCAAAGCCGCAGCTTCAGCATCTTGGTGGCTGTTTGCCACAGCAACCGTCTCTGCGATTTTCTCTGCATTAGGAGGAGTGATCGCTGTAGCTACACAGTAGTAGATTGATAAATTTTCTCCGCTAACTTTTAAGCCTCCTGATATGGGAGGCTTTTTTTGTTTTGCAGACTTACCAAAGAGGCAGGGGAGCAGGGGGAAGGGGGCAGGGAGAAAGATACTGAAATTAGCCTGCCACAAGAGTTAGAGAGCAACTACATTCATGTATGGGGATTCCCCCCCTGCTCCCCGCCCCCTGCCCCTTTTCCTCTTTTTTACACGCCATACTGCTTAAACCATGCCAAAAGACGTTTCCAACCGTCCTTTGCTTCTTCCTCGCGGTAGGAGGGGCGATAATCGGCAAAAAAAGCGTGTGGTGCGTCGGGATAGACAATAATTTCAGATTTGCTGCTACTGGACTTCAAGCGATCGCGCATCTGCTCTACTGTATCAAGGGGAATACCTGTATCCTTCCCACCATAGAGTCCGAGAACGGGGACTGTCAGTTTTGATGCAATATCAACAGGATATTGGGGCTGAAGCTCGGTAGCATCACCTACGAGTCGCCCGTACCAAGCCACACCAGCCTTCACCTTGGGATTGTGCGCCGCGTATAACCAGGTAATGCGACCGCCCCAGCAAAAGCCTGTAACAGCCAATTTATCAGCATTACCCTTAGCTGATTTCACTGCCCAGTTTACCGTCGCATCAAGATCGGATAACACTTGGGCATCTGGTACTTTGGCAACAATTGGGCGAATTTCGTCTATACTGCTTAACTTAGTGACATCGCCTTGACGGATAAATAATTCAGGTGCGATCGCCAAGTATCCCAATTGAGCAAAGCGACGAGTGACATCCTGAATATGCTCATGTACACCAAATATTTCCTGGAGTACTAGAACAATTGGGAAATTTTCACCATTTGCAGGTACTGCTCTGTAGGCAAGAATTTCGCCATCTTTGACAGGAATTTTCACTGCACCAGCTATTAAACCCTTAGCCTCAGTGCTGACGACTTGAGCCGAAATGGGTTGCACTGCCAGGGCAAAACCCGTTGCCAAGGTGGCAGTTGCGATAAATTTGCGGCGTGTTATCTCTTTCATCATCCTACCTTGAATTGGGAATTGGCGAAAACTTTATTGTTGGTTATCAGTACAGTAAGAAGTATGACAACAAATATTACAATTTATGAATTAGTTTACCGTAATATTAGCTTTGTTTGGTGTCGAAGCGTTCTTGGTCTGTGGCTATTGTCAGGCAAAAGCAGTGCTGAGTGCCCAGACTTTTAAAATCGTGCTACTTGCAATTCATGAAAACCCCTATTAGGGATTGAAACGGAAAGCGTATGAAGCGGCAACAAAATCAATAAATTGCAATTCATGAAAAACCCTATTGCATATAAAGTTGACTCACCCACTTCAAAGCCAGTCTTAGTTAATAACTCAGCTAAATCAGTTTTTAGTGATTCCCAAGCTGTTTCTGTTTTAAACAACAACAAAAATACTGATACTCCAGTCCAAAATATCTGATTTGTAGGAGCGTGGAAATCCACCAGCCTAAACGCTCCTCTTGGCTTTAACACGCAATAAACTTCATTAATAACTTTTCGCAATTGCTGAGGCTGCATTTGATGTAATGCAACATGGGTATGCACTACATCAAATAGATTATCTGCAAATAGCATCTCCTCAGCAAAAGCTTTAACATAGGTGCTTCAGGTAAATTTTGCCGCGCCCGTTGTAAAGACTTGGGTGAGGCATCCAATCCTGTTACATTTTGTGAAATCTTTACCAAAAATTGCGTCGTTTGACCACTGCCGCAACATCAATCTAAAACCTGAGTATCTGAGTGAATTGTTAAGCCTTGCAAAGCAAGTCGCCGAAAACGGGCTTCACCACCTACACTTAAGGGTGCTAAACGAGAGATAGCATCATACAGCCACTGATAACGGTAACTCCAATCCCTTAAAATTGTTGCCATTGCATATTTCCTTGCTATTAAGCTTTATTATTTAATAAAGATATATTGTTAACATTAGTAAAAAACCTGAAAAGATCGGGGGAAAGTAACTGCTATGGGTCGTGTAGGCGTCTTATTACTCAATCTCGGTGGCCCCGATAAGCTAGAGGATGTCGGGCCGTTCTTGTACAACCTATTTTCCGATCCGGAAATTATTCGCCTACCATTTCGCTGGTTGCAAAAGCCCCTAGCCTGGTTTATTGCCTCGCGGCGAACCAGAACATCTCAAGAAAATTATAAGCAAATCGGTGGTGGTTCCCCACTGCGGCGGATCACAGAAGCCCAAGGGGAAGCTTTAAAAGAACAGTTGGGTTATTTGGGGCAAGAAGCCAATATCTACGTTGGAATGCGTTATTGGCATCCCTATACAGAAGAAGCGATCGCACAGATCACCCAAGATAAAATAGAACACTTGGTAATCTTACCACTGTATCCCCAGTTTTCTATCAGTACCAGTGGTTCTAGCTTCCGGCTTTTGGATAAACTTTGGCAAGAAGACCCAAAGCTTCAACCCATTGATTATACCGTCATTCCTTCCTGGTACAAAGAACCAGGTTACCTCCAAGCAATGTCGGAACTTATAGCCCAAGAACTTAAGCAGTTCCCTAATCCAGACGAGGTTCATATATTCTTCAGTGCTCACGGTGTCCCTAAAAGCTACGTTGAAGAGGCTGGCGACCCTTACCAGCAAGAAATTGAGGAATGCACTGCACTAATTATGCAGACCCTCAATCGTCCCAATGCCCACACCTTAGCTTACCAAAGTCGCGTTGGCCCAGTAGAATGGCTCCAACCTTATACTGAAGATGCCCTCAAAGAACTAGGCGCACAAGGTGTGAAAGATTTGGTTGTTGTGCCAATCAGTTTTGTCTCAGAACACATCGAGACCCTGCAAGAAATTGATATTGAGTATCGAGAAGTAGCAGAAGAAGCAGGAATTCACAACTTCCGTCGTGTTCCTGCTCCCAATACCCATCCAGTATTTATTAATGCACTTGCAGACTTAGTGATTAATGCGCTGAAAAATCCCAGTTTCAAGCTTTCGCAAGCTGCCCAAATGAAAAAAAGGGTGAAAATGTACCCTCAAGAGCGTTGGGAATGGGGTCTGACTACTAGTGCTGAAGTATGGAATGGTCGGATTGCCATGCTGGGCTTCATTGCCTTAATCATCGAGCTGATTACTGGTCACGGTTTCTTGCACATGATTGGGCTTTTGCAGTAAAGGGGATTGGGGATTGGACATTGGGCATTGGGTATTGGAAAGCTCTTCTTCCTTTGTTCCAACGTTTGTGTATCTTCTCTTTTAGAAAAAGTTCTCTACCACTTTGGGGGTAGCGTAGCCTCATCTAAGCCTGATATTTAAACTTCTCCCCATGCCCCATGCCCCATCCCCTATGCCCTTTTGTGATACCACTCATACCACTCCTTCGCGCTACGAACTGCAAACCAAAGCAGTATTAAAGCAATTACTCCTCCTTGCCAGGGAGCATCAAAGGCAAAAAGTACTAAAGCAACACACAAGGTATCTTGAAGAAAGACTGCCCACAAGGGTAAGCCGCGTAAGCGATAGAACCAACCAACTTGAACTAGCTGGAGTACTAAAGCTAATAAACCTCCAATACACGCAATCAGCCAGTGTGGTGCTGTTGTTGCACTAGCTACTGCTAACCCCATAATTGCCCCCACGAGGGGAGACATGAATAACTGAACCAGTTGTAGCAATCTTTGCCCCCATAACTTTTTTGAGGCTAATAATTCAACTAAAGACCAACAGGTGAGACAGCCTAATAAGATTGGTGGAGAAATGTGAGATAAAACTGGGATTTGTGACCACAAGTTACTACCCTGCAATAACCCAATAATCAGCAGAGGTGTACCTATTCTCATCCCTGCTGCCGCAGAGGCAGAAAGTGTGGCTAAGATTTCAATCATTAAAGCACTTGAACCACTAATAAAGAAATAAATATCTGTTATTTATACTACCCAGGGCTGGCAAGAATTCCAGCACCAAACTTACAGTCTTCAATAAGGGAATACTAAATATTTTTGGTATCTTAATATATCTTCTTTGATCAAATTTGCGTATTGTTTGGGTAACAAGTTAGTAGTGAGCGCTTAAACGCTCACTACAAGCAAATTAATCCTAAATTCCCAACCGTTGATAAACCTCTTCTAAATGCTGGAGATGCTGCTGGGGGTCGAAACAGACTTCTAATTCTGCTGGGGATAACTTTTCGGTAACACGAGGGTCTTTGCTAATTAAGTCCTGGAAATTCCCTTCTGGCTTGTTCCAAGCGGCGTGAGCGCTTTCTTGAACGATCGCATAAGCTTCTTCACGACTGCTTCCCTTGTCTATTAAGGCAAGTAGAACTTTTTGGCTGAACACAACGCCGCCGTAGCAGTTGAGATTTCGTTCCATATTTTCAGGATAGACCAACAGGTTTTTCACCAAATCGGTTATTTCTGACAACATGAAATGTGTCAGAGTACAAGCATCTGGCAAAATTACCCGCTCTACAGAACTATGGGAAATATCCCTCTCATGCCAAAGAGCAACGTTTTCTAAAGCTGCACCAGCATGACTTCTGACGAGTCGCGCCATTCCCGTCAGCCGTTCCGAACGGATGGGATTGCGCTTGTGTGGCATTGCCGAGGAGCCTTTTTGACCTTTTGAGAAGAATTCTTCAACTTCCAGAACGTCTGTTTTTTGTAGATTGCGAATTTCTACAGCAAAACGTTCGATGGATGCTGCTACCAAAGCTAATTGTTGCACATAGTCGGCGTGGCGATCGCGGGAAATAACTTGTGTTGATGCCGTGTCGGGTTTGAGTCCGAGTTTTTGGCAAGCGATCGCTTCCACACGCGGTTCAACATTTGCATAAGTTCCCACCGCACCAGAAATCTTACCCACGGCAATAGTGTCGCGGAGAATTCTCAGGCGGTCTTGATGCCGCAACACTTCTGCTAACCAGCCAGCTAGCTTGAAACCAAAAGTGATCGGTTCAGCGTGAATACCATGTGATCGACCAGCCATCACCGTATGACGATGCTCTCCTGCTTTTTGACGAATTACCTGAATCAAATCTTCCAGACGTTGCAATAATATATCTAGACTAGCAACCAATTGCAGTGCTAAAGCTGTATCCAAAACATCCGAACTAGTTAAACCCAGGTGAATGTAGCGTCCAGCTTCACCAACATATTCGTTGACATTTGTTAGGAAAGCGATCACATCATGGCGGACTACAGCCTCGATTTCCAGCACCCGCTTCGGGTCAAAATCTGCCTTGGCTTTAATTTCTTCAACCGCCTGAGATGGAATGTAACCCAGTTCAGCTTGAGCCTCGCAAACAGCAATTTCGACTTGCAGCCAAGTTTTTAGCTTATAGGCTTCACTCCATAGATTAGCCATTTCGGGCAAAGTATAACGCTCAATCACAGTTCGGCACAGAATACAACCGTCATATTTTACAGTTTAATTAATGTAGATCGCTTTTTACTACTGCTTTTTGCTCAGGGGCGGGATTAGTTTTTGAATCAAAGGTGATGATACTAATCCTACCGTCAGCCTCCATATATGCAAACTTCACATCTGCTAAAAATTCCACACCTTGCTGGCGTAACTTGCTCATCAACTCATCGTCTGTAATTAACTCTCGTTGCAAATGACGCTGAATTATCCGACCATTTTTTACCAGTAAAAGCGGTGGCTGATTCATAAAACGTTGGAACTGGGGTATTTTGTAGCCCAACCAATTCAGCAAATAGCTCCAGAAAATCACAGTTCCTACCAGGATAGCGCCCTCAGTAATCGACGTATAATTACTAGCCATAGCATTTTGGGCAGCTTCAGCAAATAGCACAACTACGAGTAAATCTGTAATTCCTAATGTTCCTAGTTGTCGGCTGGGAAGCACGCGTAACACTGAGAATAAGGCCAAGTATACCAGCGAACCACGGATAATCAACTCAAAGATGCTGATGCTAGGAATAAAGATTGCCTGCCAATCGATAAAAAACAATTTTTCCATTAGCATTGATTTTCTTCTTTTTTCAATAGACTTCTGGAAAAATCCAGTATCAGGTTATTTATCTGTGGTCTTATTTCATAAGACTAACTTTTATTAGAGGTTAAATACTTCAACATTTATCAAAGTTACAAACGTAGAATTCCAGTATTCAGAGATTAAAACCTCTGATTTTTTCTTCTCTGTTTTAAACGCTTGGGCTTCTTGAAAGACTGAAATAAGCGATTAATAAAATTAGGAGAGGACTTTTTATTAGTAGACGATTGTCCCCTTTGAGCCTTGCCATTAGATTCCGTGTTATCAGATAAAGGTATGGCATGTTTAGATGGGGTTATGCCGCTACCGTACCTTCTGGAATAAACTTGGGTAAACTCCGCACCGAAAAAAAGAATCTGTGCGGCATAGTTAACCCAAGCTAAGATTACTACAAGTGAGCCAGCTGCACCATAGGCTGAACCAAAACTGCCATTACCTAAGTATTGTCCTAACAAAAATCTACCGATAGAAAACAAAAAGGAGGTGAGCATAGCTCCAATTAAAACATCACCCCAACCAATTTCGACATCTGGTAGGACTTTAAAAATGAGTCCAAATAGAAACGTAGTAATGGCAAAAGAGAGGATAAAATTGAGAATTTGCCAAAGAAAATCTATGCCTGGTACCAAGTTACTAAAATACGTTAATAATGCTGATAACGCTGTACTAATTACCAAAGAAACTAAAAGTAAAAAACCAATACCTATCACCATTGCAAAAGACAAAATTCGTAGGCGAATAATGTTAGTTACGCCGCGTCCGGGTTTCGGTTTCACTTCCCAAATCGTGTTGAGGGCATCTTGTAACTCAGTAAATAAGCCAGTAGCACCCAATAGTAGAACTGCGACACTAATAATTGAAGCGATCGCTCCTGTTTGTGGTTTATTAGCATTTTGAATGGCTGTTTGGATAAATTCTGCACCGTCTGGGCCGACTAAACCTTGAATTTGTCCAACGATTTGCCCCCTTGCCGCCTCTTCTCCAAATACTGCCCCTGCGATCGCAATTACAATAATTAGCAATGGTGCAATAGAAAAAATCGTGTAATAAGCTAGCGCCGCCGCTAACCGTGAGGCTTTATCCTCACTCCATTCTTTGAATGTCTCTTGTAATAACTTCCAAATCGCCTGCAAATTCATCCAATCAGTCTCCTTAGGGAATGTCGCTTACTTCCTGATATATTGGATACTGATTTCATAAGTAGAGGCATCCCCCCAAGGGTGTTTGTGAAGCTTTCTTGGGGAGGAATTTAAAATTTGAAGAATTCAGCTATTCTGAATTCAGGAGCGGAGCCGGAGACGCTCCGCCGAGGCCTCAGAATCAATGAGTGGGGGATTCAAACCCGCCACTCATTGTAGACCGCTAAATTGTTCGCGCAGCGTCTCTGAAAGAGAAGATTTAGCGGGGATCTTAAACCCACTTAATTCATTCGCTTTTTCATTCAGAATTCAATTCTGTTAGCGGTAGCAGGGCGTTTAGCCCATTCTGGCGACTGACGCATATATTCTATTTGATAATAGATCAAGTCGAACTTGAGGATGCCTACTTAGATGTAACGGCTAAACCGAGGAAGTTACCTTTAGGTACATCGGCGATTTTAGTTGCAGTGCCAGTAGATAGGTCAATAGTGTAAAGAACTGAACCAGACAGTGCATAGGCAGTATTTTTGCTTTGTGCATCTGTAAAGATGTCGAACCCACTTATCGGCGCAAAGTTAACACCAAGTTTGCCGATTGTTCTGAGAGTGCCATCATTGGGTGGGTTTTGCAGTACTAACACGTCAAGATCGTAATCAATGCCAAAAAGTTGAGTTGTCGTGGCTCCAGCAACCGAATTTGTGTAAGCGACACCGGTAACGTTGGGGTCAACTGTGGCGTTAACATCATCAGTAGCATACGCTAGGGTTTTATCAACAGTGACTGCACCAGTATCTACATTGGTACGAAAATTTTGGTCATTGCTACCTACTGTCCGTAAGCGGTCTGGTACGGGATTGAAGTCAAACCCTGACTGAAATCCTCCATTAAAGCTGCTAGATAGTTTGCTCACAAAGGTCGCCTGACCAGTTCTAGAGTTGATCGTGTATATGTTGTCAGTATCTGTAACACCATAAAGCAGACCGTTTGCTGGACGGAAGTCAATACCTTGTAAGTTGCCGTCAATTCCTTTGACTTTAACTGTGAAAGCAAACCCACTCGGATCTATATTTACGAGAATATTATTTGAGGTTAAGCCAATGAATCTTAAAGGAGACCAGTTGCCTGTAACATTGATTTGAAGGATATCAGCTAGGTTGTTGATGCCAACGTCAGCTGAAATTTTGTTAGCACTCAAGCCAATAGTTGCAGTGACTAGAGTAACTACAAGGGCAATTTTACGTGTGATAAAACCTTTCATCCTACACTCCAAAATAAGGTTTTCTGATTTTGATTCAGCAACGACTTGTCCTTTATAAAAGGATTTATGTTTAAAGCTTACTAATGACTATACATTACACTTAAATAATGTTTTGCAGGTTAAGACAAAATTAATTTTGTTAATAGTAGTTACGCTTAAATAAGAGTTTATTTAATGTTTTATAGAAAATCTCCTACTTTTCCTACTTTTCCTACTTTTAAGTTTTGACTTCAATACATACTGTGGAAGTTATAAAATAGATGTGATCGCGCTACCATATTCTCTATTTTTCAGGAAAATATTGACTTTTAAATTTGCGATCTGTGATTCTCATAAAGTATTGATTATGATAAAGTTTGAACTTTCACTCGTTTATTAGAAACATAGCTTTAGCCTTGCTGTTCTGGCTGCTGGGAAAACGAATTATCTGCGTCAAAGCTTAATAAATGTAAGCCATGATCACAAGATTCCTACTGCATTCTATCGATTGTGCGATACTGAATTGCTTCCGCCACATGATTGGTTTTTAGCTCATCCTCTCCCGCTAAATCTGCAATAGTCCGCCCTACTTTGAGAATGCGATCGCTTGCTCTTGCTGATAAACCTAATTTTCTAATTGCTACTTCTAATAAACTACGACTAGCATCATCTAGCTTGCACCATTTTTGGAGATGACGACTTTGCATATGGGCGTTGCAACGCAGATTTGCTTCTCCTTGGAAGCGGGTAATTGCGCGATCGCTTGCTTGTTGCACTCGTTCCCGCACTGATATTGATGTTTCTCCCGTAGGTTGTTGGGTAATCTCCTCTGGTTTTAAGCGATTCACCGCAACTTGTAAATCAATTCGATCCATCAACGGCCCAGAAAGTTTTGCCCAATATTGCTCGCGTTGACGGGGAGAACAAGTACATTGTTGGATGGTATCGCCATAATAACCGCAAGGACAGGGATTGGTACTCGCCACTAAAGTAAACTGTGCGGGAAACATTACCGATAGTTTGGTGCGGGAAATTGTTACATAGCCATCTTCTAGAGGTTGGCGCAGAAATTCCAGCACATCACGTTTAAACTCAGTTAATTCGTCTAAAAACAGTACGCCCCTGTGAGATAATGAGATTTCCCCAGGACGAGGGAAGCTACCACCACCAACAAGAGATGGCCCGGATGCTGAGTGGTGGGGACTGCGAAAAGGGCGATCGCGTACTAATGAACCGCGATTTTTCAATAAACCAGCCACCGAATGGATGCGAGTCACTTCTAAAGATTCGGTAAAACTCAGGGGCGGTAAAATTCCTGGTAAGCGCCGTGCCAACATAGTTTTTCCACTACCCGGTGGTCCGACAAAAATCAGATTATGCCCACCAGCAGCAGCAATTTCTAAGGCACGACGCGCATGAGCTTGTCCTTTCACCTCATGTAAATCTGCGCCAGGGTAAGATACTGTTGCTATCTTTGTCGTGTCATCTATCTGCACAGGTTTGTAACGCCCTGGATTATTTAAAAAATCTACTACCTCAGACAGATGTTTGCAGCCGTAAACAGCCAAATCTTGAACTACTGCTGCTTCTTGGGCATTATCAGCAGGGATAACTAAACCTGCGATTCCCATCTTTTGGGCTGCTGCTGCGATCGGCAAAACACCAGCCACCGGGCGCAAACTACCATCTAGAGAGACTTCTCCTAAGAATAAATAATCCCCTAATAAATCAGCGCTAACTTGCTCAGAAGCCGCCAAAATGCCTATACTAATAGGCAAATCGAAACAGGGGCCTTCTTTCCGTAAATCTGCTGGAGTTAAATTGATCACAATTTTCCGCATGGGAAAGGCGAAACCTGCATTCTTCAGCGTTGCTTTAACTCTTTCTCTTGATTCTTGAATCGCTGAATCTGGCAATCCCAAAACAACAATTCCCGGTAATCCCCCTGACACATCGACTTCTACGCCGACTTTGACGGCATCGATGCCGACAATTGATGCACTCCAAACTCTGGCAAGCATTTCTTATATAACAGTAAACCTTTCAAATCTCTAGCAGATGCGTGGGTAGATTGGCATTAGTGAAACCACAGAGACGATTTCTGATCAAATATAGTGAATAGGACTTACTCGCTGGCGTTTGGGGAGAACGAGCCTAACTGGCTGCAACAACAGCACCGTCATTTACTAACTTGCCATCTTCCATGTAAACGATGCGATCAGCAATATCGAGAATGCGATTGTCATGAGTCACCAAGAGAATGGTACAATTCTGCTCTTTAGCTAGTTTTTGCATGAGGTTTACCACATCTCGTCCCGATTTACTGTCAAGGGCGGCGGTAGGTTCATCCGCTAAGACAATTTTAGGACGACCGACCAAAGCACGAGCGATCGCTACTCTTTGTTTTTGTCCCCCTGATAAATCATCAGGATAGTAATTGAGGCGCTCTCCTAATCCTACCTCCTCCAACATTTGGGCTGACCGAGTTTTCATTTCTGGCTGCGAAATATTTTTGTGCAATTCCAAGCCCATTCTGACGTTTTGCAGCGCAGTCAAGCTACCGTGCAGATTGTGCGCTTGGAAAATATAGCCATTACTACGTCGCGCCTGGGTGAGTCGTGCTGCGTTAGCGCCACAAAGTTCTTGTTCCAAAACCTGCAAACTGCCAGATTGGGCAGAACGCAAGCCGCCTACTAAGGTGAGAAGTGTAGTTTTACCGGAACCAGAAGGCCCGGTCATGATAATAATTTCCCCAGCGTTAATATCCAGATTAATATCAAAAAGAACTTGCTTGCGAAGTTGACCATGACCGAAGTAGTGGTCAAGATTTTTAACAGAAATAACAGGAAACATACTAATTTTAGATTTTAAATTTGGATTGGGAATTGTTGATTATCCCCATGCCCCATGCCCATCTCTAAAACATATCCGCCGGGTCAGCAGACTGTAATTTACGAGTAGCGATCGCACCAGAAATTATACACATAATCATAGTCAGCACTAACACTGTCAAGGCTCGTGCTAAGGTCATATATACGGGTAAATTCGTAGCATTACGAGTCAGATGGTAAAGTCCTAAGGGCACAATTGCCCCTGGAATAAAGCCCAATACTGCCAAAATTATTGCCTCTTCAAACACTACGCTTAGTAGATAAAAATTGTTATAACCCATTGCTTTGAAGGTGGCATATTCTTTGATATGGGCATTTACATCAGTAGAAAGAACTTGATAGACAATAATTACCCCTACCAAAAACCCCATCGTTACACCCAAGCTGAAAATAAATCCGATGGCGGTGTTTTCCTGCCAATATTTTCTTTCAAAGGCGATAAATTCATCGTGGGTAAGAACTTTGACATCGTTACCTAAATAAGATTTCAAGTTTTTTGCCACTTGCTCTGGATCATTTCCTGGTTCGAGCTGAATCAAACCCAAACTTACACTGCTTGCGTCTTGCCTAGGAAATAATCGCAAAAAGTTCTGATCGCTGGTAATCAAGCTACCATCTGCAATAAAAGAAGCTCCAACCTTAAATAAGCCATTAATACTAATCGTGCGCCGTTGTATTTCGGTTGTAACAGTTTTACCCTGTTCAATTTGAGCGATCGCCTCTGTATAATTTCCTCTAGAAGCGCTGTCGAATAAAACGGTATCTGGTAACTTAATTACGTCCAAGTTGCGATTAACTTCCGGTAAGTCAAAAAGTTGCTTGTCAGGATTGAACCCTATAACTAGTACCGCCGTTTCCTGCCGCGTTTGGGGATTTTTCCAATCGATAAAGTTGAGATACATTGGTTCAGCCGACTTCACCCCCGGCATATCCATTGCCTGGTACAATCGCCGCCGAGGAAATGTAGACATATTTGCCAGGTTACGAGCTTGGGGACTAACTAACATGATGTCTCCCTGCATACTCGCATGTAGCCTAGTGTTACTGTCAAACAGGGCATTCTGAAACCCTAGCTGCATGAACATGAGAACATCGGCAAAGGCAATGCCTGACAATGCCACCAAAAAACGCCCTTTTTCATGACTTAATTGCAGCCATCCTAAAGGCGTTCGCCGCCGTAGTTGCTGGATAAATCCAATCACAATTCAATCACCGCCTTGACTTGCAGATTAGTTAAGCTAGTAGCTTCTAGACTAGATAGCCGATTCAGTTGGACATGCACTTCCACTACTCTGGCATCAATATTGCTAGAGGGGTCGGCATTGATGACATTCTGTCGCTTTATCTGCATACCAACCCTATCTACCCTTCCTAGTAATTCATTAGGTAGAGAATCGCTACTGACCCGCACTCGTTGCCCCGGACGCACTTTGTTGATATCACTTTGGTAGACTTCTGCTACGGTATACATTTGGTCGGTTTGACCTAAATCCACAATTCCGTCATTACTAACAATTTCTCCCGATCGCGTATTAATCTCCAAAATTCGACCAGCTTTAGGAGCTAGAACGTATGCCTGCGCCAGTTCTGCTTTAATTTTCTCAGCAGTAGCTTGAGCGCTGTCTATTTCTGCTTCTGCGGTTGCTATATCTGTTGGACGCACTTCAGCAGTTTGGTTCAGTGTGGCTTTTGCCTCATTAATTTGCTCTTGAAGAGTGGCTAGAGTTTTATTCCGGTTGGCTTTTGCCTCATTAATTTGCTGTTCTAGGGTGGCGATAGTTGTTCTCTGGGTAGCTTGACTTTCCAGCAACTGCTGAGTGGAAGTTTCTGCACTCAAGCGTCTCCTATCAACTTCCTGGCTGGAAATTGCTCCTTGTTGGTATAAAGTTTCATAGCGTTGGGCATCAGCTTGAGCATTAGCTTTCTCGGCTTCTAAACGAGCCACTGTTGCGTTTAACTGCTGTTTTTGACCTTCTAGTTCCGCTTCTAGACGATTAATTGTGGCTTGCTGAGTTTTAGCATTTCCCTCTAATTCAGCTTGTAGACGGCTCACAGTTGCTTGCCGTGCCTCAATTTCTCCCTGTTTCGCTCCCGCTTTTACTTGGGCAAGACGGAGTTTCGCTACTTGGACTTGTTTTTGTGCTTCACGCAAACTTCCTTGTAAGCGATCGCGACTGTCCATAACCGCAATTACCTGCCCAGCTCTTACTTTATCCCCCTCCTTAACCAACAGTTGTTGAACGCGATTCTCTTGATTCGAGGTAGGTGCAGAAAGTTTTATTACCTCGCCATTTGGTTCTAACCGCCCTAATGCTGTTACTGTTTTTACCACTGGCTTGGGTGATGCTGATGCTTCTTGCGGCTTATTAACTGCACCCTGAAACTTTTGTATCGTATAAACACTTAATGCACCCATCATAAAAGATGCTAGCATTGCTAACAAAACAGGCAATTTAAAGAGATTTTGGGAAGGACGCGATTCATCCAGCTTTAAGTTTTGCTCCATAGCACCCACCTTAACTAGCGGACAATAAAACTAAACCGTCTAGTTTTAAAATGCTAAACTAAACGGAGTAGTTTAGTCAATATCGCGTAGCTCAAGTTGTCATTAATTTGTCCTAATTGCAAATTTAGGGGCTTCCAAATAAAAAATATCCTATCGCTTTAAGGGTAGGGGGCGGGGGCAGGGAGCACGGGGAGGGAAAGTCGTAGTGAAGTTTAGAAATTGGAGAATTTATTTTATAGCAATTTTAAATGAGCCGTAAAAATCTCCGATTCCTCTCTCTGGGTTCTCTGCGCCTCTGCGGTTAATTTATTTTTACAAATGATTTAGGACTGCTATAATACCAATTCTCTTATTGAGATTGATTACAAAGGAGAAAGTATTTTTAATTTCAATTCTTTTTAAGATGGTTTTACAGCACAGGATAATAAAAAAATGACCCGCATAAGAATTAACGAAGTTGAGCGGGAGAGTTCAAGCGATAAAGTCGAAAAGATTTTGCAAGGGGCGATGCAAGAGTTTTTAGCACATGGCTATGCTGGCGCAAGCATGGATAGGGTAGCGGTAGCAGCAAGTGTTTCTAAAGCGACAGTTTACAGCCACTTTCAAGATAAAGAAGGACTTTTTAAAGCATTAGTAGAGCAACTAGCACGAAAGCGGTTTGAGTCAGTTTTTGGCACAGAACCTCTTGAGGGAGAACCGCGTATCGTCCTAAGACATTTGTTAACAAAAGCATTAACACAGATGCTCAATGACAAAGAATTTCAGGGATTTCAGCGAGTGCTGATTGGGGAGTCTGCTCGTTTTCCTGAATTATCTCAGCTTTTCCTGAGTTGTATCGCTAAACCGGGGAGCGAGATTATCACTCAATACTTAGTTTCTCGCCCTGAACTTAATATCCCTGATCCACAGGCAATGGTATGGATTTTAATGGGGTCAATAGTGCATTTAGTGATTGCTCAGGAGATTATGCATGGCAAAGATATTTTACCAATGGAAAGCGATCGCCTGATTAATGCCTTGATACACCTAATCACTAATTGCGCCAATTGATTGGCTATGTCCCAGTGCTTGTTCGGTCTACCTGTAGGAACTAGGCGTACACACAAGTTATCCGATTACCCAAAAGTCCTCCAAAACCTCACCCTGTCCTATCGGACATCCCTCTCCTTAATAAGGAGAGGGACAGGTTTTATGTAGTAAAACCAGGGTGAGGTATCTCAGTGGCTCTGAGACTTAACCGTAAATTGCCTTCAAAAAGACTTGTGTATACACCGTAGTCCCGACTGTAGGAAGGGAAGACAAAGTACAGTTTGACGGGGTGGTATACAATAAGCAAAGGATACCCTTACTTAATATAGTACGGTTTGCAAAAGCTTACTTTGCGTGAAAAACCTGAAATACTTAGCATCAAATAATTCTTAAAAAACTGCTGTTCGGCAAACATCTTTTCAAAATCGGCGAACCTACCATACTTATACTTATAGGTTTTTAGATGGCATAAACTTAACAATAGTTTAAAAACAAGCTTTAACAAAAAGATGACTAACGAAAACCTTCTACTTACCGCTTTGCCACGCGATCTGTACAAGCGGATAGAAAACAAAATGGAACAGGTAGAGCTTTCATACGGCGAGATACTCAACAGACCCGGCGAACCTATAGAAGAAGTCTACTTCCCCCTCACCTGCTTAATCTCAGTCACCATCACAATGATGGACGGTAGCACCGTTGAAGCCGGAGTGGTTGGAAGCCGCGAGATGGTAGGGATCAACGCCTTCATGGGCGGTCAGGAGACGACGCAGACCCAGTACATCGCTCAGGTTCCTGGCAAAGCGGTGAAAATGAAGGCACATTTGTTGCTCCATGAGTTCGACACCAATAAGTCGCTGCGGGACGTAATGCTCAAATACACACAGGCTTACATAGCACAAATCTCGCAAAATGTTGCCTGCAACCGCACTCATACTATAGAAAAACGCATGGCCCGTTGGTTGCTTGAGTCGAGTGACCGTCTCTACTCGGATGAACTCATTTTGTCTCATGAGTTCCTCTCCCATATGCTGGGCGTGCGCCGTTCTAGCGTCACCGAAACCGCCCATATTCTAGAAAAGAAAGGTCTCATCGAATGCAGCCGAAAGAAAATCAAAACCATTAATCGGCAGGGACTAGAAGAGGTTTCCTGCGAGTGTTATGGAGTAATCAAAGAGGAATACAATCGCCTGCTAAGTTTTAAAAGACAACATTCAGTGGTATAATTTCCATCCTCCCGTAATCAAAGAGGAATTATGATCGCCTGCTAAGTTTTAATCTAAAGAGATAACGGATAAAGCTTTTCTGACCTTAAGAGCGGTAATTGAGGCTGTTGCCAGACGTGAGTGATGTCATGCACCATCCAGCGCAAGCCTGTTAACTTACCTTTAACATCGCGTATAAGAGCTACAGTCATAGCAGCCTCAAAAGGCTCACAGTAACGAGGCTGTATACGTAATATCCACTCTTTTACATAGTCACACTCAGACTCGTGCATCTGGTTTAGTTGCCAACGAAATGCTTGACGTTCTTCTACTGGAATGAAACAGACTAACGGTTTGTTTAGCAAAAATCGCTGTTGAAGATTGAACAGTGTGGCAGTGGCAAGATTAGCTGACAGAATTTTCCCTTGTGTGTCACTCACAAAGTAAGCATTTGGTATGAACTCCAACAGGTCTTGGTAGCGCTTGCATTGCTCTCTAAGGCGTGCTTGCGCATTTCCCAATTTTTGAGTTTGCTCGAACAGCCTCTCTGTAACGATCTCTAATGTTTTTGAAACAGTATCAAGTTCTTTTAAGGCAGCTTGCAGCAAATCGCCTTCTGGCTCTACTCCGGTGTTCGCATTTTGGTACAAGTTTAAACACCTTTGCAGCGACTGTAACTGCTGGGCAAATATATTTAGATTCATTTTCAATTCAGGTGACATTTAAGTTTCAATCCCTGAATAAAAAGAGACTGTTAACCAATTCCTAATGAGTTTTATCCCACAAATCATTCATTACTGGGTTTTAGCTAGTAACGAGAAGTTAAGAGATATTGCCATCCATGAATTTGTTCCCAAATTTTTTATAACTTTGGGATTGCCTATATTTAAGTATATTTAAAGACTAAAGCCTTCAGTCGCTGCCAGTCAGTACGATTCCGTACAATATTATGAAAATCCGTTGCAAGATTCCCTACGAGTTCTTACGCCCTGGCTTTGAACAAACCGGAAGTTAAGAGTTCGCTCCTGCCTATAACCTTTATAAATAAGGCTTTTCGACAAGTATAGGATTTCCATTTCCTACTTAGTTTTCTTAAAAGCACCCCTAACCATAGATAAAATATTCATCTGGGTGGAAAAAGGCTTTAACTCATCCCACGCATTTCAAGTCATTACTCATTAGTACCGATGACCAAATCGGCGAACGTTTATCTCTCCTACCCCTTAAAGAAATGGGATTCGCACCGATTTTTTTGAGGTTATTTCAACAACTATGCCGTAATCCTGGCACTATTGCGTTGTATCCCTTATTGCAAGCGAACTTAACATTGAACTATACTTTGTCTGCCTTAATTTATTCACCAGATGGAAGAACAAATTTTGTAAAAAGAGTAATTTTTTTTTTAGACAACATTAAGCACAGCTTATTCTCTAGTTTATTTACAGACTAGAGGGTTTTTCATAGCTCAAAGTAATTAGGAAGAATTACTGAAAGAGCTTGTTATACAATAATTATTCCATCTACATAATACGGATTTTTAGCCAACCCTATACAAAAGGTCTAGAAATTATATGGATGATTTAAAACAATTAGACAAGTATGCCTTTCAAGTCTTAACGATGTTCAGGGAGGGGTATTCTAGTCGCCAGATTGCCCAGCAGTTTCATCTAAGTTATAAGACAGTAAAGGATATTGTGGAACGGTTTTCTGACTAACGATAAAATGAAGAGAATTTTTAATCCTCCAGTGCCTCTGATTATAGGTAAAACTCTCTTGCTTTGAATTTAATAATAAATCCAAAAGCCGCACCTTTAAATTTCGGTGCGGCTTTGAGTTTCACAGAGATGGGGTTAGCTCTATCAATATTCGTAGAAAGGATGTGAGATTTTTCGATGTCTCAGTACTTGGGGCTATAGCACCCCCTACTGGTTTAAGGTTCCATCCTCATTTGAGTGTAGCTCTGTACAAGCATGACTCAAATACACAGTGAAAAAATCCCCTTGCTGTCTTCAGTGGGGAGAATCTCAATGTTTTTTCCATAGAAGCTACAGTGTTGCCTCCAGATTTTTTTGTTCCTAACAGGCTCTCACCAATATATCCTCAAGCGATCGCAAGATTAACTAGGCAGGAATCACTTGAACAACTAGTGCGCGTTTATCCAGTGACTGGATTTTACCTACTTGACTGAGATCATTTGCAATTCGGTCTAGCAGTTCTCCTGCTTTGTCACGATATTGATGTTCTCGGCCTCGTAAACGGATGGCAAACTTGACTGAATCGCCTTTACTCAACCATTCACCTGCTTGTTGGATGCGTAAATTGTAATCAGCCACGCCCACGTTTAGGCCAAATCGAACTTCCTTTACCGTGGGTCTAGCACTCTGGCTCTGACGTTTTTTCTTTTGATACTGAAGCTTGCCGTAGTTCAAAATCTTGGCGATTGGAGCCTCTTTACCTTGGGAGACTACAACTAAGTCAAGCTCTAAGCTCTCGGCTAGCTGTAGCGCCTCATTGGTGTCGATCAGACCACGATTGTTATTCTCATGGTCAATCAAGAAGACGCTAGGTGACTTGATTTGTGAATTAATCAGTTGCTTTTGGATTGCGATAACGAATTTCTCCTAATTGTTCAACATTTTACATTCCAAGTAATGCTAATTTAACACAACGCTGAATTAGAGCAACTTTAACGACACAATGGACTACAATCTGTTAAAATGTAGAATTGCGGCACTCGCTCTTCAGTCTTTGCGCTATTGCCCATCAGCCTTTCAACGCTTTTTTATCCGTCCGCCTAAGACTGACGCCGCCATTGGCGACAGGCCGATGTTATTTTTGGAGTTTTATGTCTTTTTCTACTCTCGGCTTGTCCAATGAAATTATCCGGGCGGTTACAGAACGCGGGTACACTGAACCCACGCCAATTCAGATACAGGCGATTCCTGCTGTATTGTCGGGTAGCGATTTACTAGCTGGGGCACAAACTGGCACTGGAAAAACCGCTAGTTTTACCCTACCGCTTCTGCATCGGTTGTCGTCTGATAAGAGCGTCAAAGGTACATATAAGGGATACCCGCCGATCCGGGCGCTGATTCTTACTCCGACTCGTGAACTCGCCGCACAGGTAGAAGAAAGCGTGCGCGAGTATGGTAAGTACTTGCAGCTAAACTCGATGGTGATGTTCGGCGGAGTCGGTATTAGTCTGCAAAAGCAGCGTTTGAAGAACCGAGTGGATATTTTGGTCGCTACTCCAGGGCGACTATTAGACCATGTACAGCAGGGCACGCTGAACCTATCGCATATTGAGGTTTTGGTGCTAGATGAAGCAGATCGGATGCTGGACATGGGCTTTATTCATGATATCCGCCGCATCCTCTCACTATTGCCCAAACAGCGACAAAATTTGCTATTCTTCGCTACTTTCTCGGACAAAATTAAGGCACTCGCCGCCGGGCTGCTTAATAACCCGACGATGATTGAGGTAGCACGCCGCAACGTTACCGCCGAGACGATCGCACAAAAAATTTACCACGTAGACCGTGACAAGAAACGCCAATTACTTGCTCACCTGATTCGCCGAGATAATTGGTATCAAGTGCTAGTGTTTACTCGCACTAAGTATGGCGCTGATCGTTTGGTTAAGCAATTGGGTGAAGACCGCATTCAAGCACTGGCAATCCACGGGAATAAGAGCCAGCCGGTGCGTACCAATGCTCTGGCAAAATTCAAAAATGGCAGCTTACAGGTATTGGTTGCGACAGATATTGCTGCTAGGGGTCTTGATATCAGCGACCTGCCCCATGTCGTCAACTTCGATCTACCCAATGTACCGGAGGATTATGTTCATCGCATTGGCCGTACTGGCCGCGCTGGCGCGTCAGGTGAAGCCGTATCGCTGGTGTCTGTTGATGAATACCCTTTATTGACAGATATTGAAAAACTGATTCAGCAGCGCTTACCAAGGGAAGTAGTGGCTGGTTTTGCGCTCAATCCCGATACCAAGCCAGAAGCAATCCCAAATGGACGGCAACACAGAGCCAAGCCTGTAGGTGATAAGCGTCCGGCTGGTACTCCTAAACCGTTACCACAGAAATCGGCTAAACGTAAGGCAGCGCCACCTGCCACAAATGGCGATAAGCCTGGTGCGCGTTCGTCGGCATCGCGCCGTTCTGCTAAACGCGATCGCTGATCTTCGTTCTTAAGGATTACTCTTTCAGCAACGCCCCTAAGCGGTTAAATTCACTTTCAACCTGCTCTTGAACTTGACTTTATAGCCAGGACTTACGCACAAACTATGATTTTACGTCATTACGAGCGTTCGTGGAGTACACCCGTAGGGGCACGGCACTGCCGTGCCCCTACACCTTGCAATATAATCTTGTACCGTATCTGAATGGGAACCGCTATAGCTTAGATATTGAAACTAAGAATGAAAAATAGCACAACGCCCGATGCTCAATTACAAAATTCCCAAAAAATGGTTAATTTTGGTTACAGTGGCTTTGATATCTGCCTTGTTGCTGGCGATCGCATCTACAGCCTCAAGTATTTACTTATATGGCAGCAGTACTAATAATATCAAGGCAGATGCAGCAATTGTTTTAGGAGCGGCAGTTTGGGGACAAGAACCATCTCCTGTTTTCAGAGAGCGAATCAACCACGCCATTAATTTATATAAAAATGGATCTGTTAAGAGGATTATTTTTACTGGCGGAGTTGGCGAAAGTAATGAACCAGCCGAAGCTATAGTTGGAAAAAATTACGCGATCGCGCAACAGGTAAAAGCTGCTGACATTTTCACTGAAACTGAATCTCGCACAACTCACCAGAACCTCAAAAATGCTTTAGAGGTAGCGAATGCTCACCAATTAACCAAGTTTCTTATTGTTAGCGATCCATTGCATATGAAGCGAGCCGTATTAATGGCACGAGGCTTAGGAATGGATGCACATTCGTCTCCCACACCTACTACCCGCTATCGCAGTTTTCAGAGTCAGATAGAGTTTTTAAGCCGAGAAACTTATTTTTACTTTATCTATTTAGTGTTTAAAATCTAGCTGTAGGTTCCGAAACTACAATAACTCTGTGATGGAAAATAATCGTTGTCGGTCTATTTGTTGCAGCTTGATTTTTTCAGCGTAAAAAGCCTGATAATAGGATTGATATCGCTCTGGTTCAGCTTCGGGATCAGTTTGTTGCCATAGTTCCAAAAAGTGGCGATAGCGTTTTTCAAGCATCACTAAATCCATGCAAGCGATCGCAGCTTGAACTACTTGCGGAGTCCGAAGTATCTCTTTCTGGTTTTTTTCATCTACATGGAATAAATGGGAAATTAACCCCATCTCAGTGCTAAATTCTAAAAAATGGTCTTGCAAGCGGGAAATTAAATCTGGTTGAGACGCAACATTTCTCGTTTCTACATCAACGGATGAGATTTCTAAAATCTGTTGCCATAAAAATCGGTGGTGAGAAAGGCTAAATTGCAAATCTCGCTCCTCTAGTTCGGCAATAATCGCTTGACGCTGTTCAGGACAATGTAAGTAAATTCGCAGTAATAAGGCTTCTGCGTGTTCTAAAAGGTTGCGTTCTGTCGGAAGTGGAGCGTGAGAAACTTTGCTATCTCCCCATGCCTTCCTGGCTGACACGGGCTTGGAATATGTAGCTGTAGCCGGGGCAATTTGAGTTAGGAGATTTTCGACTCTTAAGGGTATAAGTCTGGTATCTCCCAAGCTGAGTATTTCTGCACAGTAGGAAACGTAATAGTTGCGTGTATCGCTGTTAGCTATATTTTTAAGCAATTTGACTATTTGCTGAGTTACTTGCTGAAAATCAGTAGCCTGTTTCAAATCACGATCTTGAATAATTTGCTGAATCTGCCAGTCTAACCAAAGTGGCGCATTCTTTAGCAGTTCTGCATAATCTTCTGGGGTGTGGCTATGCAAGTATTCATCAGCATCTTTACCATCGGGTAAATTGAGAACCTTTAGCTGAACTTCGCCTTTATATGCTAGTTCGGCAATTTCACCGATCGCACGTTCGGCGGCATTGGTTCCGGCTTTATCAGCATCGAAGTTGAGTACTAATTGTTTCGATTCGGTGTAGCGTAATATTAACCGTACCTGTTCTAAGCTTAAGGCTGTACCAAGGGAGGCGACTGTGTTATTAATACCAGCCGCGTGGAGAGCGATCGCATCAAAATATCCCTCTACTACCACCGCTTGATCGAGTTGAGAAATCCCACCCTTGGCTTGATCGAGGGCAAATAATGTTTTACCTTTACTAAAAAGTTCGGTTTCTGGTGAATTGAGATATTTAGGCTGTTCATCCGTGAGAGTTCTACCACCAAAGGCAATGACACGCCCTTGGAAATCGCGGATGGGAATCATCAAGCGATCGCGGAATACATCATAATAACCGCCTCCTTGCCGCCGTGGCTTAATCAATCCCGCTTTTTCTAGTATCTGCGCTGGATAGTGTTTATCTTCCACTAGATAACGATAGAGAGTTTCCCAACCTGCGGGAGCATAACCTAAGCCAAATTGCTGTATAGTTTCTTCTTTGAGTTGGCGGTTAGATTGCAAATATTCAAGTGCCTTTTGCCCTTGTGATTGTCTTAAGGCGTGTTGATAAAACTGGGCGGACGTTGCCAGAACTTCATACAACTGCTCACGCAAAGATAGCTGACGCTGTAATTCTTGACGTTGTTCGGGTTCTAGGGTTTGTACAGGTACTTGGTAACGCCGTGCTAAATCTAGCACCACATCAGCAAAAGAGCGCTTCCCCAACTCCATAACAAACTTAATGGCGTTTCCCCCAGCTTGACAGCCAAAGCAATAGTACATTTGCTTAGTCTGGCTGACGGTGAAACTAGGAGATTTTTCATCGTGGAAGGGGCACAAACCGACAAAATCCTTTCCGCGTTTGCGTAAAACTACGTATTCGGATACAACATCTACAATATCAGCCCGTAGTTTAACTTCTTCAATTGTGTCTGGGTGCAAGCGGGGAATTTGCATTCTAGTCTATTTATCAATTCATGGGTTAGTAGTTAACACTGCGGTGCGTTTCCCAACTGATAGCTATTATATTCTTGTTGCTAGACCAAGAATGATTTATAGAATTGCTTACACTTAATTTTATCAGAGGAAATACTTAAAATGGGGCGTATTTTTATTTCAGCAGCTCACGGAGGTAAAGAAGCCAGAGGAGTCGATCCAGGTGCGATCGCAGGTGGTACAAGTGAAGCGAAAGAAATGATTCTGCTGCGCGATTTGATTGTCACGGAACTGAGAGCGCGGAATGTGGAAATTTTGGCGGTTCCTGATGACTTAAGTGCCGCCCAAACTATCACCTGGATCAATTCTCGCGGCCGCCGGGGTGATGTTGCCCTAGAAATTGAATCTGATGCAGCTAGCAGCCCTTCTGTGCGTGGGGCTAGCGTCTTCTACATTGCTAATAATAGCGATCGCAGAAGCAATGCTGAACAGTTACTAGTGGCGTTGTTGCGCCGTGTACCCCAATTACCGAATCGGGGAGTTAAGCCAGATACAAACAGTGGTTTAGGTAGTTTAGCATTCTGTCGCCAGACAACGCTTCCAGCTTTGGTGATGCAAGTGGGGTTTCTCAGCAATCCAGAAGATCGGGCTTTGCTGCAAAGTCGTCGCCGCGATTTTGCTTTGGGGATTGCCGATGGATTGGTAACTTGGAGTCGTGTAATTGACCCAACTCCTGGAACTCCGACCGAAGCAAATTATCCGCCAATTAATATTAATATTAATGGTCAAAGTTACTCAGAGCAAGGAGTTTTAGTTAATGGAAATGCTTACATTCCCATTGATTTAGTAGATCGTCTACGGATTGACCTTACAAAAGCGGCTAATGTTAATCGAATTACCTATCGCAAAATAGTTTATGTTAAAGCGATTGAACTGCGAGATTTTAATGTTGCAGTCAGTTGGGATGCTGCAACTCGGACTGCCAGTTTGCGCTCAAATTTGATGGTTTGCTCTGGTCAATTTGACCGGGTGATGTCGAACGGTAATACTTCTGAAGTACAGTTACAATTATTCTTGAGAAACAATAATCAAAATGCTTTGGTAAGGTTTCCTGACATCCCAAAACTTTATCGGGAAGAGGCAGGGGTAGAAGGAGTTAACTATGATATTGCCTTTTGCCAAATGTGTGTAGAAACTGGATTTTTACAGTTTGGTGGTGATATTAGACCTGAGCAAAATAACTTTGCAGGCTTAGGTGCGATCGGTGGTGGTTCAGAGGCTGCGTCTTTTCCAAGTGCCAGAATTGGAGTGAGAGCGCACGTCCAACATTTGAAAGCTTACGCTAGTTTAGAACCTTTGGTACAGGAAGTCGTAGATCCACGGTTTCGCTTTGTCACACGCGGGATTGCGCCATTAATTGATCAGTTATCAGGGCGGTGGTCAGCAGATTTAGATTATGGTGCAAGGATTTCAGCAATGGTTAAACGATTATATGAATCAGCAGGACTTCTTTGAGCGTTGATTAAAAAAGCTTAGACTAGTACACCACGGCGTAAATACAGCAACCCCTTAAAACTCTAAAAAGCTTATTCAATTAGGACTTACGCAAAATATCTCTCAAACTCTGATTTCTCCGTGCCCTCTGTGCCTCTGCGGTTCGTTATTCCGTAACTCATGCGTAAGTCTTATTCAATAACACTTTTGATTTTATGTCAAGTTGTTATAGCAATCCTATCTGGGTTATGAAAATTGTTTTCTTTAACGAACCGCCAAGAACGCAAAGTGTAGAAAGAGAAGATTTTACAAATGGTTTAGGATTGCTATATAAACTTGATAGCAATTAAGAAGATAGACTGTGATCGTCCCATCAAGCAGTAGACCGTTCGTAGCAAATCATAATAATAGTTTGAGGTTTACCAGCCTCGCAGAACTATCAAGTGGAAACTTGCTTGCACAAGTGGATCTTCATCGGGCTGTAGTAAGTTTAAAGCTAAGGCAAGACAAAAAAAAAGCATCAATGGGTCAATTTCTGACTCCTGCTTCAGTAGCACAATTGATGGCTGGGATGTTTAATAGGCTGGATTTGCTTGAAATATCTTTGCTTGATGCTGGAGCAGGAATTGGTTCATTAATCGCTGCTTTTGTAGCAAAAGTATGTCAGCATACACAACACACATCAAGTTTGCGCGTTGTAGCTTATGAAATTGACCCTTTTCTAATTGGATATTTGCATCAAACTCTAGAGCTTTGTAACAAGGAATGTCAACGTGTGGGTATTTCCTTCAATTACGAAATTCGTGAGACTGATTTTATCGAAGATGCAGTTAGGTTGCTTCAGGTTGGTTTAATGAATAGTGCCAACACAGCAGAATTTACCCATGCTATTCTCAACCCGCCTTATTTAAAAATCAATGCTAATTCCAAGGTGCGCGAATTGCTGCGTTCCATTGGTTTGGAAACTAGCAATCTTTATACTGGTTTTATGGCTGCTACAGCGCAACTTCTAAAACCAAGTGGGGAGTTTGTAGCGATTACCCCGCGCAGTTTTTGTAATGGCCCCTATTTTTGCAGCTTCCGCAAGATGTTTTTAGAGATGATGGCTTTACAACAAGTACATCTTTTTGAGTCGCGGCAAGAAGCATTTAGTGACGATGATATTTTGCAGGAAACTATCATAATCCAAGCTACAAAACAAAAGCAAAAGTCTAGCAACGTCATCATCAATACCAGTTCTGGTGCTAATGATGACTTAATCAGGTCACACTCTGTACCATATACAGCTTTAGTTCAGCCCGATGATCTAGAGCAGTTTATTCATATTCTCCCAGACAAGATTAGCCAGCAAATCGTTCGGCGGATGGCACTTTTCAGTTGGACGTTGAAAGATTTAGGGCTAACAGTTTCAACCGGACGGGTAGTAGATTTCCGGGCAAAAGACTATTTAAGAGCGAATCCAGAAAACAATACCGTTCCTTTAATTTATCCGGTAAATTTATCGGATGGATATGTAGAATACCCAAAAATAACTAAAAAGCCCCAAGCTATAGTTTTTGTAGAAGAAACAGCGAATCTTCTAATACCAAATGAGCATTACGTTATCACCAAAAGATTCTCATCAAAAGAAGAGAAAAGGCGTGTTGTTGCGGTGGTTTATGATGCTAGCCAATTTAATTACGCTTATGTTGGCTTTGAAAATCACTTGAATTACTTTCATAAAAATGGGCATGGACTTAGCCCTACCTTGGCTCGTGGGCTTGCTGTTTATTTAAATTCAACCCTAGTTGATGCTTTTTTTCGGTTGTTTAATGGGCATACTCAGATCAATGCAACAGATTTACGAAAATTAAAGTACCCTAACTTGGAACAGCTATTGTTATTAGGGACAGCGATTAAAGGGCAGTTTCCTTCTTTGCGGGAAATTGATGAACTTATAGAAAATAAGCTATTGAGTATGTCGAATCTGTCAGAGAATAATCCAATTGCTACTAAATCTCGAATTGATGAAGCGCTGCAAATATTGACGCGATTGGGCTTTCCACGGGCACAGCTTAATGAACGGTCAGCTTTAACTCTTCTGGCGTTACTTAACTTAAAACCGATAGACTCTTGGCAATTAGCAACTTCCCCTTTGATGGGGATTACACCGATGATGGACTTTATGGCTCAACATTATGGCAAAACTTATAAGCCCAACACACGGGAAACAGTTCGCCGCCAGACAGTGCATCAATTTTTGGATGCAGCTTTGATAGTTGCAAATCCAGATGATTTAAGCCGCCCTATCAACAGTCCCAAAACTGTATATCAGATTGAAGAAAGTGCGCTCGATCTATTACGAACCTACGGTACTGATGAATGGGAAAAGAGTATTCGCACCTATCTAGCTTCGGTTGAAACTTTGAAAAAGCAGTATGCTCAAGAACGTGAAATATCCCGTATTCCAATAGTGATTGCAGGGGAAATTAAAACTTTATCACCAGGTGGCCAGAATATTCTCATTGAGAAAATTATTAATGATTTTGCCTCTCGTTTTACTCCAGGTGGGAAGCTCATCTATATTGGCGATACAGATGAAAAGTTCGTCCACTTCGATGAAGCAGCATTGGTCGATGTGGGCGTTAATATTGATTCCCACGGCAAAATGCCAGATGTGATTATTCACTTCACAAAAAATAATTGGTTGGTACTGATTGAAGCTGTAACGTCACATGGCCCAATTAATCCTAAACGGAAGAAGGAACTTGAATTCTTATTCAGAAGTGCCAAAATACCTCTGGTGATGATAACAACATTTCTCAGCCGTAAGGCAATGGTGGCATATCTGGCAGAGATTGCTTGGGAAACAGATGTTTGGGTTGCTGAAGATTCAACTCACCTGATTCATTTCAATGGTGAATATCTGTTGCAGGCTTACCAAATAGAAAAGAAGGAACCTTCCTGAGTAAACAGCAGAATTCAGGTGTACTTAGTAAAGCTTTGCGTAAGAATGAACTACTCCAAAGCTACAGAGGATACACAAAGGTTTAATACGGGGCAATTTTTTTTGTAACGAACTTATGCAAAGCTGTAAGAGAAAATGCCTTGTTAAACGTTAAACACGATCTATGAACATTCGTAAAGTCTCTACTACTCCCTTCAGCGACCAAAAGCCCGGTACTTCTGGTCTGCGGAAAGCAGTTAAGGCTTTTCAGCAGCCCCACTACCTGGAAAATTTCATTCAATCCACCTTCGATTCTGTAAGGGAATTACAGGGGCAAACCCTAGTTCTGGGTGGTGATGGTCGTTATTACAATCGCCAAGCCATTCAAATCATTTTAAAAATGGCTGCGGCCAATGGCATTGGGCAGATTAAAGTTGGTCAGGGGGGGATTTTGTCTACTCCTGCAACTTCCGCTATTATTCGCAAGTACCAGGCCATTGGCGGCATCATCTTGTCTGCTAGTCATAATCCGGGCGGGCCAAATGGTGACTTTGGTGTGAAATATAACATTGGCAACGGTGGCCCAGCGCCGGAAAAGGTGACAGAGGCTATCTATGATCGCAGTAAAGTGATTGATAGCTACCAAATTCTGGAAGCACCAGATGTAGATATAGAAACCTTGGGTGAATCACATTTGGGAAACACGGTAGTTGAGGTGATTGACTCCGTACAAGATTATCAAGAGTTAATGGAGTCTTTGTTTGATTTTGATCGCATTCACCAACTGTTGACTTCTGGAAATTTTCGGATCAGCATCGATGCCTTACATGCGGTAGCTGGTCCTTATGCTCATGCCATTTTTGAGAAACGTTTGGGCGCGCCAGTGGGAACTGTGCGTAATGGTACACCTCTAGAAGACTTTGGGGGCGGACACCCTGATCCAAATCTGGTTTATGCCCATGAGTTGGTAGATATTTTGTACGGAGACAATGCGCCAGACTTTGGGGCAGCTTTTGATGGAGATGGCGATCGCAATATGATCTTAGGGCGTAAGTTCTTTGTCACTCCTAGCGATAGCCTTGCAGTCTTAGCCGCAAACGCCAAGCTAGTCCCTGGTTATAGTTCCGGTTTAGCTGGGGTAGCGCGATCGATGCCTACTAGTCAAGCTGTGGATCGAGTTGCCGCTCAGATTGGAATTGAATCCTATGAAACGCCCACTGGTTGGAAGTTTTTCGGCAACCTCTTAGACGCGGGTAAAGCTACCCTCTGCGGTGAAGAAAGCTTTGGTACTAGTTCTAACCATATCCGCGAAAAAGATGGGCTTTGGGCTGTTCTGTTCTGGCTGAATATCCTAGCAGTCCGACAACAGTCTGTTGAGCAGATTGTCCGGGAACACTGGCAGACTTATGGACGCAATTATTACTCTCGCCATGACTATGAAGGGATAGAAATAGAATCAGCAAACACCTTAATCGCAAAACTGCATTCTTTATTACCAACTCTTAAAGGTAAGCAATTCGGTAACTATCAAGTTGAATACAGCGATGACTTTAGTTATACCGACCCTGTTGATGGTAGCGTTAGCCAAAAACAGGGTATTCGCATTGGCTTTACCGATGGCTCCCGCATTGTGGTGCGACTTTCTGGTACGGGAACTCAAGGTGCAACCCTAAGAGTTTACATAGAAAGCTATGAGGCAGATCCAGCCAAACATGACCTTGATCCACAGCAAGCACTTGCTTCTTTAATTAGCCTTGTTGAGGAGATAGCCCAGATCCGCGAACTGACAGGACGGGAAAAACCAACTGTAATCACTTAGTAAAAAGTTAGGAGTTAGGAGTTAGGAGTGAGGAGTTATTTTCTTCTTTAATTTCTATCTTCTGTCTCCTAACTTTTGCCTCGCGTCTCCTTACATATCTTGTTTGTATACTTCTAATAATTGGGGAATGTGATCATACCCATCTACACCGATAACTGCAATGATTTTAGGGCGATGTTGCTGTAGGAACTTTTGGAAAGCTTCTACACCGATTTGTCCCTGCAAAATTGTTAGTAAACCTGCCGCTTGTCGCCATTCATTAGAAGCAATTTGCTCCAAAAGATACATTCCCAAGCAGCCTGTGTAAACAGTTTTTTCAGAATTTTGGAGATGGTAATAAGCCTCTGCTAAATAAGCTAAGTTTCGCCCTTGCAGATATAAATCACCGGAAACTTGCGCTGTTTTAAAACCATCTTCAAGATATTTAATTGCAGTTTGGTGTTCTCCAATTACTAAATAGGCAATTCCTAAGCTGCTGACACATAAGGCTTTACTTTGAAGATCGCCTAATTTTTCTGATAATTTTAAACCTTGTTCCAAATAGTTAATTGCAGTTTCATAAGTTTCAGGTTCTAGGTTTTCTAGTTCTTGAGCCTGCATGACTTCGCTGTAACCTAAATTTACTAGCGCGTTTGCCTCGCCTGTTCTATCGCCTGCTTGCCGGCTCAATATTAATGCTCGTTGGCTGTAGTTAATTGCCTCAGCATAATTTTGCTGTTGCACGTAGGTGCGGCTGAGGTGGTTGAGATTGGCAATTTCACAGGCGCGATCGCCTGCATTTCTGGCAATCTCCAGCGCTTGCTGATGAAAATCAATTGAGCGCTGGTATTGCCCTAAAGCACGCTGAGAATAGCCTAATAGCGTCAAAATACGCGCTTTTTCTTGGGTTCCCTCACCCCTCCGCAATGGTTCATCCAAATAATCAAGGGCATCTCGCAAATAAGTGCCTGTAAAAGAGGCGAAAATCCCACCATAAAAGGGAAAATACGGACGCTGGGCAAAGGTTCGCAAAATCTGGAGCATAATTTGAGAACAGGCATCGCCGTACACTGTCCCAATGCTCCCAAAACCACTTGCTAATTGACTCCAAATCACTGCAAAGGTCAAAAAAGTGGAAATGGACAACTTTGGCCCCGCCTTAACATCGTAAGCTTGTTGGTCAAACCAGTTAATTAGTCCCCGTTGCAAGAACTGTAAAATCAATGCCATTTCCACCCAATCTCTCAGGGTGATACCCCGTTGTCGCTCGGCAAACTCAATTGCCGATTCTTCCATCGCTAAGGTGCGAAGTAGTGCTTTGGGTAACTCACTATTGAGTTGTTTCGCCCAACTTGCCCAAGGGCCACGTTCTCCTGGTACGCCGCCAAATCCTAAAGCTTCTTTTTGCTCGTACATCCAACTGAGCAAGTTATCTTGCAATCGCTGCCAAGAGTCTAAACCACGGGTAATCCCTTCAGAAAATTGTTGTAAATCAGCATCTGCCTGGGCAAATTGCTGTAATCCTTTTGACAATTGCTGTAGCTGTTGCAAATTTAGCGGATACTTCTGATTGGGGTCAGTAACCCGTAAAAATGTCGCCAGACGCTCGTCAGCCTCGGCTGTGGTAATTTCTGTAACTGCTGAGGCGATCGCTTCTGTGGCTTTGTTTTGCTCTTGCCAGCGTTGCCATTGACTTTGAATGGTTTTAATCGCTCTCAAACTGCGAGTAGCTTTAGCTTTTTTGAGTTCGTCTTTTTCACTATCTACTTGGCTTTGGAGGGCATTGAGGCGATCGCTCAAAGCTAGCTCAAAGACTTCCCCTGTACCGGAAGTAATTCCTTTAAGCAGCATTTGATACACCATCTCAACAGAGCTAATTTTGCCCTTGAGGGTGGTTTCGACAATTTCATCGATTAAGGCAAGATAGCGATCGCGCAATGGCAAAGAGTCTGGCACTTTAGCTACTAGAGAACGTCACGTCCATTCTAATTCTAGTCTGAGTTTGACCGAGTGGATTGGACGGTTGTAGGGCTTGAGAGCATTCAAGTCCGTCCGGTGAGATTGGCAACTACAGCTGCTAACTCGACCGGATTGACTGGCTTGGGGACATGGAGTTGAAAGCCTGCCAACAGCGCCTGCGTGCGGTCTTCTGCCCTAGCATAGGCTGTCAGCGCCACTGCTGGAATCCGCCCACCTTGGTCTGTTGGTAGTGCCCTCACACGGCGAATTAGTGTGTAGCCGTCTTCTTGTGGCATACTAATATCGCTCACCAGTATATGGGGGCGAAATTCTTGCAGGGCAAGTAGTGCATCACTTGCAGATGGAGCAGCCATGACTTGGGCCCCATACTGTCCCAGAATCGTGGTGAGCAAATGACGCGCGTCTGCCTCATCATCGACAATCAGCACCCGCAAGCCATCTAGGTTTGGCAGGTAATTATTAACTTCTTGGGCATCCACATAAGATGAAAGCTGCTCTGCGGTATTAGCCTCTACATAAACGGCTTTCATTGGCAGATTAACAATGAATGTTGCCCCCTTTCCAATCCCTAGACTTTCGGCAGAGACTGTGCCGCCGTGCAATTCTACCAAGTGGCGGACGATCGCTAACCCTAATCCTAGTCCACCATGCGATCGCGTGATCGAACTGTCTTCTTGACGGAAGCGTTCAAATACATGGGACAAAAATTCGGCAGCAATTCCCACTCCCGTATCGCTCACCCGAATTTGCACATGGGATTCAATGCTCTCCAATTGCACATCAACTCTTCCCCCTTTGGGTGTAAACTTAACGGCGTTGGAGAGCAAATTCCACACAACCTGTTGCAAGCGGTTGGCATCACCCACAACTACCCCTAATTCCGGGTCGAATTTACAGTTGATGCTAATCTCTTTGGCTTGGGCTGCTGGGTAGACAGTATCGATTGCTGCCTCTACAAGTGGTACAAGTTTTACCTGATGAATATTTAAATGGAGTGTGCCTCTAATAATCCGGGAGACATCTAAGACATCTTCGATTAGTTGAGCTAGGGATTTGGTGTTACGCTCGATTGTCTCTAGCGCTCGGCTAGTAGTAGTCTCATCAAACTTGCGGCTCCTAAGTAGCTGCGTCCAACCCAATATGGCGTTTAGGGGTGTACGAAGCTCATGGGAAAGTGTGGCGAGAAATTCATCTTTCATGCGGTTTGCAGCTTCTGCATCGGCGCGTGCTGCTTGTTCGCGCTCAAGCAGTTGTTCCCGTTCTTGCTCTGCTTGCTTGCGATCGGTGATATCAATCATGAATCCATGTAGTAGCTGCGGCCCATTCTCATCCCGCACCACATTAACAATCTCATATAACCACACAACTCTGCCATCAGCAGTCAACATTCTGTATTCAAATTCATAATTATTCTGTGAGAAAGAAGATTCTTGGCAATACTGGATGGCCCACTCTTGATCTTCTGGATGCATATGTTTTTCCCAGAAATTATCGCTGTACCAGTCTGATAATTGATAGCCAAGAATCTCAACGGTTTGTGGTCCTACATAAGTAAAATTTCCGGTAGTAGCATTTACCTCCCAAGGAATCACGCGGGCTTTTTCTGTGAGTGTCTTTAACCGTTTTTCGCTTTGTTTGAGAGCTGCTTCTGCTAATTTGTGAAGTGTAATATCTGTGATTAAGGCAACAAATCCTTCAACTTTTCCCTGCTGACTGAACTGGGGGACGTAAGTAACATTCACGTAATGGTTTGTACCATCTTTATCGGGAACTTCAGTTTCGTAAGTTACTTGCTCTCCTGAAAGTACCGCTTCTACATAAGGAAGAATTGACTGATAAACAGATTCTCCAACAACTTCTCTAATATGTTTACCATAAATTTCTGAAGTAGGAATTCCAAACCAGTCTTCATATCCTTTATTATTAAAGCGATAACGCTGCTCGGCATCAACATAGGAAATCTGGACGGGCACAGCATTTGTAATCAGGCGCAGTTGATCTTCTCGTTGACGCAGTGCTACTTCTGCTAGCTTGTGTTCTGTGATGTCGCGTTGAGTTCCCCACGCTCTGACTAAAAAGCCATTTTCGACAATTCCCACTAGATTATTTAAAAAATATTTGGAATTACCTTGCTTATCTATTTCATGGGACTCTGCATCGATTAATCGATAATTAGAACAAATAAAATTACGCAGGTATGCAATATTCTGTGGAGATGAGCGAACAAAAAAGTCTGTTAACCTAGCGCCGATAATTTCTTGTGGATAAGAATAGCCATACATTTGCGCCATGACATGGTTGCATTCTGCTAAATAACCATACTGATAAAAATGCTGAATTTGCTCCTCTTCTGGACACTCTGGCGAAATCGGCACTTCCAGTTCCATGCACCAAATACCTTCCGAACTCTGCTCTAAAAAGGCACGATAACGTTCTTCACTTTTGCAAAGAGCAACCTCTACTTGTTTGCTGTTACTTAAATTAAGTACAAAACTGATAATATCGTCTGGATTATTTTCTAATAAGGCAGAAGCTAATAAGATGGGAACGCGACTGTTATCTTTACGGATGTATTCGTTCTCAAAAGGCTGACACACACCGTTGGTTTTGAGTTCTGCGATCGCACTGTTGTTTGCTTCAATATATTCTGGTGGGATCATATCGCGCCATCGAATTTGCCCTGCTAACAAATCTTCTTGCGAATAACCTACCATTGTTAAAAAGGCATCGTTAGCTTCTGCGATCGCCCCGTCCATTTTGGCTACAATTACCCCAATGATGTTGGAATCTACCAACCTTCTAAACTTTGCCTCGCTCACCTGTAGCTTCTGCAAACTCATTTGAAGATGTTGTTTAGCAGTGCGTAACTCTGAGTTCAGCAAGCTGATGAGTGTTGTCACCAACACAAACAAGCCTAACCGCGATATGCTGTCTCCACTCGCAACGAACAGCGAAAACACTGGCTCTAAGAAAAAGTAACTGACGGCTAAAGTAGACAAAGCAGTAGCCAGCAACCCTGTTTTCATGCCGCTAAACCAGGCACTAACCGCCACAGCAGCAAAAAACAGCAGGAAAATAGTTGGTTTCAGTAGTGGCTGTAGTAATAGTGTTAGTAGCAATGCGCTACCAACAGTCAACAATGCCACAGCATAAGGTGTTAGAAGGGAACGGATTCCTTTCAATGTAACTTCTCCTTTTATGCAGCTAGCTAAAGGATTATTCCCAAAATCAGCTAGACAATGCGATTGCTCAACACCTATTATGCATTGGAAAAATACATAACTAAGCAGTTAATTGCTGTGAATCTATCTAAAGTAGTAAAACTTAGTTTTAGTAAAGGTTTAATAACCTGATAAGCGTCGCTCTAATTATATATTTATGCTTTTTAACTATCCGCCAATAAGTATAATTATATAGATTTTAAACTAATCAATTTTAGCATATTAGTTAGAAATTATCCTTTGCCTTTAACCTTAATTAAACTTAGTTTAACCAGCAGTAAGCATTTACATTTATCCTTTAAGTACCGATAAATTACTTCGTAAGCCTTGATAATAGCTGCTATATGATGTGAGTTAACACTAATTTTTAAAGCTTATATATGACTCATATTTGATTTGTGAAAAAACTTCGTACAACTCGAAAAGGCTGATTCCTTACTTCCTGCCTATCGCGCTTGCGCTGCGCTTCTGTGCGAGACTGCGAACCCGCACCATGCAAATAACTATGGCTACGCCACGCTGCGCGAAGAGAAATCAACTCAGATTTTTATAGATAGAAAGTTTTACAATGCCGATGGGACGTTACATTCATTAACAAATGAGCGCATTTAGTTAAGCTTTGTCCGAGTTACTTAGATGAATTATGCACTTTTTGCGTTATTAGTAATCAAGGGACTAAAGAAGGGAATAGGGTACAAGTTACAGGGTATAGATTATTCCCTGTCACTTGTCACCTGTCACCTCTCCCCTAATCCCAATTCCCAATCCCCAAAATGGCTCGTACCCCTACACTAAATTTTGATCGTGGCACATTAATTTTGCATCCACCACCACGCGGCAAAGGTTGGATGGATTATGCTACATGGGATGATAGAGTTGAAAAATTCCGCATTCCCGCAATTAGATACCGATCGCTAGTGGAAGCACTACAAGCGGAAGATGTGAATTTTATAGATGAGGCAAAGCAATTTTATCCTGTAGATTTGGTTCCCAGTCTGGAAATGGAACCCTATCCCCACCAAACTGAAGCGCTAGCGGCTTGGAAACTGGCGGGTAGACAAGGGGTGGTTGTGCTGCCTACGGCGGCGGGAAAGACTTATTTGGCGCAAATGGCGATGCAGTCAACGCCGCGCACGACGCTAATTGTTGTACCAACTTTGGATTTAATGCATCAGTGGTATGCACATTTAGTAGCGGCTTTCCCCGATGCTGAAGTGGGATTGTTGGGCGGTGGTTCGCGGGATAGAACGGCAATTCTAGTCGCAACTTACGATAGTGCAGCAATTCACGCTGAAACGTTGGGAAATCAATATGGTTTAATTGTTTTTGATGAATGTCATCATTTACCAACAGATTTTAATCGGGTGATTGCAGAATATGCGATCGCACCTTATCGTCTTGGACTCTCCGCTACACCAGAACGCACTGATGGTAAACACGCTGACTTAAATATCCTCATTGGTCAAGAAGTATATCGCAAACGCGCCGAGGATTTGGCGGGGAAGGCGTTAGCAGAGCATGAAATTGTCCAAATTAAGGTAAAGTTATCGCAATTTGAGCGGGAAAGATATAACCAGTTAATTCAAACTCGCAATGACTTTTTAAAGCAATCAAAGATTTCTTTGGGGAGTCTTCAAGGTTGGCAAATGTTCGTGCAAATGAGCGCTAGATCGCAATCGGGACGTAGGGCGATGTTAGCGCACCGAGAAGCGAAAGATATCGCTTTGGGTACTGATGGTAAATTGCGAATTTTGATTGATTTATTGGCAGAACATTATCCAGCAAGAATTTTGATTTTTACTGCTGATAATGCGACGGTTTATCGCATTTCTCAAGAGTTGCTAATTCCGGCAATCACTCATCAAACTCCTGTGAAAGAACGGCATGAGATATTAACAAAGTTTCGGGAGGGTAAATATAATACTTTGGTTGCTTCTCATGTATTGAATGAAGGGGTTGATGTGCCGGCGGCAACTGTTGCGATTATTTTATCGGGAACGGGTTCGGCTAGGGAGTACACTCAGCGTTTGGGGAGGGTTTTACGGAAGGGGAATATAGAGAATAAGCAGGCAATTTTGTATGAGGTGGTGGCTGAGGATACAAGTGAGGAAGGGACTTCGGCTAGGCGGAGAGGGGAGAGGAGAGCAGGGGGAGCAGGGGAAGAAAAAGAGAGGAAAGGGAAGTTACAGGTTGTGTATGGGAGTGGGAAGGAAAGGAGTTTGAAGGCTGCGGAACAGTTAGAAATTAATTATTCAACCGGAAGTTCAAAATCTAAAATCCAAAATTCAGATGTTACCGACAGATTTACTGATGCATCGCCAAAATGGGGAGGAGATTATCCCGAAGAGACTGAAGATTGATCAGAAAACTTCAGATTTGGCGATTGAGTTAATTAATTATTTTAAATCAGCAGTAGGGAAAACTCAAGGTGTGCTTGAGCGACAACTGACTGATTTTGAAGGAGATTCTACAGATTATCGTGTGAAGCGAGGATTAGCTTATATTCTCAAAAGCAGTTTTTGCACTTTTGAGGTAGTTAGTCCTCTAGAACCACAGATGTTAAGAGAACGGGTGTTTTCGTTGGCTGCAAAATCGGTTTCTAGCCGAGAATCTACACAAATTACTCTGAGTAAAATTGCTGATGAGTTAACTCAAGAACTTGAACGGGAAGTTTTATTGGAACAGGTTCGTAATGGGTTATATGCTGATTTATCTGAAAATAAGATTTTGACAGTATTTGATGCACCAACAGCGCCAGATTTGATAAATCGATATAACTTATCTCAGGTACAGGGTGTATTTTATAAAGCCAGTCAACTTGTATTAAATGCTCACCGCAATGTTCCGGGAGAATATAAGTTGTTATTTCGCTATCTTAAGTTGTTTCAATTAATGGCTTATATTGAGGGTGATGCTGACCACGGGTTTACAATTACGATAGATGGGCCAACGAGTTTGTTTAATCCTAGTACACGATATGGGTTAGCGATCGCTAAACTTATTCCGGCTTTACTTCACGTTACTAAATGGAGTCTTTCGTCGATTCTCCAAACCCGTGATGCTTATACAAATAGTTGGAAAACTGGACGTTTTACTCTCAATTCCGAATGTGGTTTAGTATCCCACTATCCACCAGGTAAACCCTACGATAGTATGCTAGAAGCATCCTTTGCTGATAAATGGGATGCGTTGAAAAGTGGTTGGGCGTTAGAGCGAGAAGTTGATTTGATACCGATTCCTGGTAGTGTGATGATTCCCGATTTTCGCTTAGTTCATGCTGATGGACGCACTTTCTTATTAGAGATTGTTGGTTATTGGCGACCAGAATATTTACAAAAGAAGTTTTCTCAAGTGCGACGGGCTGGACGTGATGACTTAATTTTAGCAATTTCCGAGCGACTTAATTTAGAAAAGGCAGGAGTAAAATTAAATGATGTCCCCGCCAGAATTGTTTGGTTTAAAGATAAGTTATTGCCGAAAGCTGTGTTAGCTGTAATGGATTGATTAAGGAGGAATGAGATGAAAACTATAGAAACAATTGCCACAGTTAGTAAAGATGGTAAGATTACAGCGCAATTACCATTGGATATTCCAGAGGGTGAACATCAGGTGGTAATAGTAATTGATGAAAAGCCTTTGGCAGAGGAAGCAGAGAGAAAACAAAAGCGTCCTCCTCTAAACTTCCCTGTACATAATTATGGGCCTTGTCCTGAGAATCTTTCTTTAAGACGTGAGGATATGTATGGTGATTGGGGTCGCTAACTCTGTATTTCTGGACACGAACATTTTAGTGTATGCAAATGTGTCCGAATCTCCTTTTTACCAACCAGTGATGTATTAATCGAATAGAAATACTATGAAAAGTATAGAAACAATTGCCACAGTTACCAAAGATGGTAAGATTACAGCGCAGTTACCATTGGATATTGCAGAGGGTGAGCATCAAGTGATAATAGTAATTGATGAAAAGCTTTTAACTGAGGAAACAGAGAATAAAGAAAAGAAAGCGCCTCTCAAATTTTCCGCCTATCCTGTAGGATTAGTCTCGGAAAGTTTAACTTTCCGTAGAGAAGACCTTTATGCAAACGACTAATAGCTCTGTTTTCGTTGATACGAATATTTTAGTTTATGCAAATTTAGCCTTGTCGCCATTTCATATACAAGCGACAGAACGAATGCAAGCACTTACAGAACAAGATATTGATTTATGGATTAGTCGCCAAACTTTAAGAGAATATTTGGCAGCAATGACAAGACGAGGCGACTTAACCGGGAATATTCCTATTACATCTTTAGTGGCTGATGTAAGGTATTTTGCTAGTTATTTTCGTTTGGTTGAAGATAATTTGCTAGTGACAGAAAGGTTACTGGCACTTATGGAGGAAATTCCTAGCGGTGGTAAGCAAGTTCATGATGCAAATATTGTTGCCACAATGCTAGTTTATGGCATTCCTCAGTTACTCACTCACAACCCAAGTGATTTTGCTAGATTTTCTGGGTTAATTACTGTCTTGCCATTACAAGGTTAGATTGCTTATTGTTACTACTCGTGAAAATTTACTTCACGTTACGAAATGCAGTCTTTCGGTAATTATGCAATCCTACTGATTAACCCCAAACGCTTCTGCGTTCCCAATATTCAGCAACTCTTTTTTCCCACTGCTCCCAGTAATCTTTCATGACTCCTGATTCAAACCAAAATACCTCTGCTGGCATTTCTGGAATCGCTACTACCAAGAGAGCGTGCTTTAGCTGAATACCATAATCTTGATAATATTCGTTAGCTGCTCCTATGTACGCGGTAAGTTGCAGGGGATGTTCATATAAATGCTCAATTGAACCTTTGGGTTTGTCTGCTGTTTTCCACTCGCAAATACAGGGAATACCTTGATAGCTGGCAATACAATCAACTTTGCCAGAATAAGCCAAATTATGATGAAAAACAGAGCCTTCTACAAGTCTAACTGTGTCAATTTGTTGTAAAACTGGCTGGATACTTTCCCAATAAGGGCGACTCGCTTCGGGACAAACAGGGTTTTGTCCAAGAAGGTAGCGCTCAATTTGTTTGTGTGTTTGGGTTCCCCGACGACTAGCACTTGTAGTAATGCGAGTAGCTTCTTCTGTACCAACACGCGTTTTCCAGTTTAATAATCTGTCTCTGTCTGCTTGTGATTTGGTGGCGTTAAGTATTGTAGTAACGCTGGGAAAGCGGTTTCCGTTGGCATCTACATAATATTGTTTACCATTTTCTCGCTTGGCTGTGGCATTAATGCGTGGTAGCAGTTGGGTATCAAATTGCATTATTAATTCGTGGTTCGTAATTACGAAAGTAGAGATTATAAATTATAAATTGCAGTTCATATTGCACACAGGCAAAACTTGCTTTTGCAGGTTTTAAAACTTTAATTGTTATTAGTCCGCGTAGGTACACTACCCTGTGGTAAGCTGCAAAGCATCTATGTTTGTATGGGCGCGAATTCTATTCGCCAAATCATTGAAAATGGTTTTATTTGGGAAAATAACGATAAATATCTTTCCGGTGTAGTACTCGCTGAAATAAGACTGTTTCTCCATTAAAAAAAATTCCAATACGATAATCACCAACGCGGATGCGATAAGCATTTTCATAACCCTGAAGTTTTTTGAGGTTATTAATTTCTTCAAAAGTTAATATTTGTGGTACTTCTTCAAAAGCAAGGGTTTTAATAGTCTCATAGTAAGGTGTACTTTTCAGAGCCTTAAGATCCTTGATAAAGCTGGGTAGATATTGGGTAATCACTCTTGTTCTAGTTGTGCTAATGCTTCATCAATATTCAGAGGTTTTTCATGTTCTACTGCCTTCATTGCTAAGATAAGTCCTTCATCCTCAATAGCTTCTAGCAAGCGTAGATAGTCATCAAAATCTATGACTACTTTGCGGATATTACCTTCCATATCAGTAATCAGTTCTTGAGCAAAAGGGTATTTGTCAGCTTGCATTTAGGTTGTGATTTTAGTAGTCTTACTATGACTTTAGCGTTAATAGATATAGTATGGCTTTAGTAAATATATTTGTGAGATTTAACTCAAGAGAAAAACGCAGCCGTTAGATTATGGCAAAGCAGTGCTGGAGTTAAAAGCAGCAGCAGACGCAGATACCGAAATTGCTCAATCTGTGCGAGAAGTCGAAGCAGCCGCAAATGCTGATCCCCAAGCGCCGAAAGTCCAGGCGTTAGCGAATGGACTAAACTCGCAACCAGCAACCGTCATCAATTCTACAAAGTTAGCTGACTCTATTAAAAACGTCTTTCAGAGAGAGGTGGGAGAGGAACACCCAGATGTCGCCACTAGCCTCAACAACCTAGCGTCACTATACAAATCCCAAGGCGGATGCAGCGAAGCTGAACCCCTATACATCCAAGCTTTAGATATTTTAGAACGACGCTTAGGAGTAAATCATCCCAATACTCTTGCTTGCCGTAAAAACTTAGCAGATTTGCGCGTAGGCTAGCCCGCCGCAGGCATCGCCTCTCCTCCAATCAAGAATAGGCAAGTTTTGTGCAAAGCGTACCATGTTAAAAAATAGATTTGCGATCGCTTTAACTCGGCTTTTCCTGTTCTAAACTCTGAGGTAAAATGAGGTTTCCCAACCTACGCCAGTTTTAGTTTTTAGCCTTAACCCAAGCCTATTTTTATATAGGCAATCGCCTCACTCGGAAAGTTTCATTACTTACAGAAATAATTGCCCCTAACTCTAAATCTTCCTGGCATTCACTCAAAACTTGAGTCAACCGTTCATTAATTGCATCATAATTTTCGTTCCCCAACCTAAACAAAATCACACTGGGTAAACTATCCCCACTCACGGCTAAAAGTTGGGCAAAATCTAAATCTATAGTTAATAAAATTCTTCCTTCTGCACAAGCTTTAATTAAAATCTCATTATCTGGTAATCTTTGCAAACCTTCATCGCGCAAATGCACCACATCATAACCAGCACCACGCAACCAAATTACAGTGCGTAGTGAAATTCCCATATCTGCCAAAAACTTCATTATTACTTGTTAAGCACTTTTGAAGGTATAAACCCGTTCTTGAGTCAACCATGCTGCATAAAGAAGAGATTGACGAATATCTTCTGCTTCTAAATCAGGATATTCTTCTAAAATTTCTTCTCTAGGCTTTCCATTAGCTACCAAATTTACCACTAAAGAAACCGGAATCCGCATCCCCCGAATGCAAGCTTGTCCAGCCATAATGCTAGGGTCAAATGTAATTCTTTCCAGACCTAACATAAACGATCGCTCCAAAATCTTTTTCATCGCTCTGAGGTGCAATGATGATATTGTAAAGCCTAGCGCTCTCTTTTTGATTGTAAACCCATAAGCGATCGCCTCCCTCAAAATCCAGAATAAGCTAGTCTTGTGCAAAGCACACCGTAATAAAACTGAAAAGCGCGATCGCCTAGACTAAAATTCATATTGAACTAAGTAAAAATGTCATTCGACTTACTAAAAATCAGCTTTTACTTACTCAAAACGAGCTTTTGCTTTCTCAAACCTGAGTTTGCTTTCTCATTTCGGTGTTTTCCGCAAGCAAAATAAGCTTTTACTTATTCAAACCCCAGTTTGCTTTCTCATTTTAGTGTTTTCCGCAAGCAAAATGAGCTTTGACTTACTCAAAAGAAGCTTTTGCTTTCTCAAACCTGAGTTTGCTTTCTCATTTTGGTGTTTTCCGCAACTAAAATCAGCTTTTACTTACTCAAACCCAAGTTTGCTTTCTCATTTGAGTAATTCACGTATTCATTTTGGTATATCATTGAGCCGAAAGCTGGCGTAGGCGTAGCCCGTCGCAGACATCGCTCTACTTTAAAGTGTAAATCAACAAGCGATCGCTGTTGTCGTCAAACATCACTTCTAGGCAAATCTTAAAGGCTATTCCATTCTTCTAGCGTGATTTCCCGCTCTAGAATCACCTCAACTTCCCGAATCATCAGCCGCAATTGTGGTACAGAATACTCATCATTAGAGGGAATAGTTAGACGATGTTGCGCGTAAACTATAAATTGATGCCTTGTTCCAAAATACGGTTCCTCAAACCCAATCTGTCGTAATTTCTTTACAAAATCCCAACGCTTACAGGGTATCCATCGGCTCAAGAGTCGGCTTCTTGTTGAGGTCAATATTATCAATTATTGGTAGAGAATGTCCTAGCTTTAATCCAAGCAAAATCCAGTCTTCCAGTGTTGAGCGTAATTCATCCTCACATTCGCGCAAAGTCGATGCAAAGGCTATCAATCCTTTGCAAACAGGAATTCTACCTACAAATGTACCATCTTCTAACTTGTCATAAATTGCCTGGGCAAGCGCTCGGTCAACATAGTCGCTCAGAATAAACTTTATGGTCATGAAATCTTGCGTTATGCTACCAATTTAATCTTATGTTAAAACAATCGTTCAATACAATTATTATTTAAACTCTCACTTTTTTTCAGATATTGTCGGAAATATAAACGATATAATTCACACGCAGGAGTACTGCGTAGGCATAGCCCGTCGTAGACATCGCCTTCTAAATTAATTAGCCCTATACTTTGTAATTTATATGCCAATGCTGGCTCTAATTTTATATAACTTGTAGCCTTAATTACTTCATAAAAAGCATCTCCCAATTCTGGCTCATCTTGTAGCGCTAACAGATACTGCCTTAAATACTCGTGATAAATTCCTGTTTCTGTGGGTGCTTGTTGCAATAGCTGTTCTAAATCCCCTTCCAATCCCCCTTTACCCACAAGGTGATATAAAGCCAATCGCACTAAATAAGGATATCCTCCCACCATTGCCATCAAATTATCGGCATTTTTACTATTTGTCCAATCCAAGCCGTGACGTAGTGCCAAATCCACCACCTGCTCTTTCGTAAAGGGAGGTAACTTAATGAGCAAACCAATATTAAGAAATGATTGATTCAGTTTTATTGGAACAAGAATTTCTCTTGAATAAACCAGAACTAGACGCAGTTTTTGCCAAATTTCTAACCCCTTGCCTCGTTCATACCACGATCGGACTAATGCTAACAATTCTTCAACAATTTCCTGATGCTCAAATACCCAGTCCACCTCATCCAATATCAAAACAAGAGGGCTTTCCAGCGCAGATAGTAAATACTCTTGGAAATAGATAGAGAAACTGATTTTGCTATCTATATCTTCATTCCAATAATCATTGAATTTCGGTTCTAGCTGTAACTCCCGACTCACATTTGTACAGAACCAGCGCAAAAATGTCTCCAAACTGGCAAATACTGCTTTATCTGCTTGCTGAAAGTTCAACGTCACAGTGCGAAAGCCTTGATTATTAGCACGTGTAAGCAACCGCAAAATCAGAGAGCTTTTCCCCATCTTCTTCGGTGCTTTGATGCAAATGAGGCTCCCAGGTTTAGCCATTTCTGCGTAGGCGAGTTCTTCAATTGGTGGGCGAGGGATGTAGAATCTGGAATTGAGGGATACCGCTCCACTAAGAAATTCTAAGGATATAGCCGTAGCTGCTTTGTTGAATTCTTTAACTAACTGCTGATGTGCTTTGCTAAGGCGGTGATTTTCTAAAGTCTGGCGGAAGTTTGATTGATTTATAGGTTCTTTGCAAAAAGCACTCAGTAATTGCCATAGATTAGCAGCAATTTTCTTGACACGTTCCTCGTCATAGTGAGCTTCACTGGCTATATTTGTGTAGGTTTTTCCTGCCCATGAAGAACGCAATATAATCTCTTGAAGTGTCGTTAAACCGGTTGCTTGACTGGCTTTTAGTAGCAATACTATTTCATTTATAGTCATTACTCATCGGCTCTAATTAAGTATGAAATTTTCTCACACCATTATTGTTTGGAACTCAATATAGTCTGCGTTGTATAGACAGCAGCCAGCCCTTTCCCAAAAAGCTACAAACAAAGCTTGACAATTTTTTTGTATCCTGAAACATTTGACTTGACTCAAGCATAGAAATTTTTTTACAAAATTTTTTGAGTTTTTAGGTAATTATATGTGATTTGAACTACTTTTTTTAGACATATCTTAGAATGTAGATGCACACAATGTAGCTATTTTTTTCTAAAAATGGCCAAGGCGATCGCATTAAAAATACCAGAGTGTGATAGATTTGTAACCCTACAGCAACGCTATGCAAACGTGATCGTTTCAACTACATTTGCATAGCGAATCAGTTACTACTCAACTACAGGTAATCCTGCTAGTGCCATCGCCACTTCATTTGCACTATATTCAGTATCAACAAGCCGTCCAGCTTCATAGTCAATATAAGCTTGCATATCAAAATGCCCATGACCGCAAAGATTGAATAAGATAGTTTTGCTTTTACCTTCTTTCTTACAGAGCAAAGCCTCATCGATTGTTGCTTTGACTGCATGGTTAGCTTCTGGTGCCGGTAAAATTCCTTCTGCGCGGGCAAAAGTTAATCCAGCAGCAAAGCAACCAAGTTGGTATTCAGCACGCGATTGAACTAATCCCAAATTGACAATATGGCTAACAAGCGGGGCCATACCGTGATAACGTAAGCCTCCAGCATGAATTCCTTCTGGCACAAACTTACTGCCCAAAGTATGCATCTTAGTAAGTGGAGTCAAGTGGGCAGTATCACCAAAATCGTAAGCATATTTACCACGAGTTAATGATGGACAAGCAGCAGGTTCTACAGCTATTACTTGTACATCTCGTTCTCCTCGCAGTTTAGCGCCAATAAATGGAAAGGCAATTCCAGCAAAGTTGCTACCGCCACCTGTGCAGCCAATGACAATATCAGGGTAATCTCCTGCCATCTCTAACTGAGTAAGTGCTTCCAGCCCAATCACGGTTTGATGTAGCAGTACGTGATTGAGAACACTACCTAAAGCATACTTAGTTTGTTCATCAGCAGCAGCTACTTCCACAGCTTCACTAATAGCAATTCCCAAACTGCCGGTGCTATTGGGATGTTGTGCAAGAATTTTACGTCCGGCTTGGGTTTCAGCACTTGGGCTAGCAACTACCCTCGCGCCGTAGGTTTCCATTAAAGCTCGGCGGTAAGGCTTTTGCTGGTAGCTGACCTTTACCATGTAAACTAAGACTTCTAAACCAAATAGTGTACCAGCAAAGGCGAGGGATGATCCCCACTGTCCGGCTCCTGTTTCAGTAGTAAGCTTTTTTACTCCAGCTTGTTTGTTATAAAATGCTTGAGCAACCGCAGTATTGGGTTTGTGGCTTCCAGAGGGACTAACACCCTCATACTTGTAATAAATTTTGGCAGGCGTATCTAAGGCTTGTTCTAAACGACGGGCGCGATAAAGAGGAGTTGGCCGCCACTGGCAATAAATAGAACGGACTGGATCTGGTATTTCAATCCATTTTTGTTGACTAACTTCTTGCTCAATCAGCGCCAATGGAAACAGAGGTAATAATTCATCTGGTGTAATTGGCTTTCCAGTACCAGGATTTAAAACTGGTGGTAAGGCTTGTGGCAAGTCAGCCTGGATATTATACCAAGCTTTGGGCATCTGTTTTTCAGTCAAAATGTATTTAATCGTGTCCATGTAATTAATTGACAATAAAAGGTTATTTATACAGTAAATCTTAAATAGGGGAGGCAGGATGAACGGCAATACTGCTCGGTTAAGGGAAAATAGAGGGTAAGTAATAACTACCTCGAAACTTGCGGTGTCATTTACCCAAGATAGATAAACAGCAAATTTTATCAGTCAAAACCTATGACTTTGACCCCCTCTGAAACTCGAAAGCTACCTACTCAAGCGATCGCAGCCAAAATTTTCCACTGGTGTAACATCATTAGTCTATTTATCATGCTCACCAGTGGGTTACAAATTTACAACGCCAACCCTGTTTTTGGTGGACGTGCAGGTTTGCACATTCCTCCAATATTTACTTTGGGAGGTTGGCTTGCAGGAGGAAGACACTGGCATTTTGCCGCAATGTGGTTATTTTCGCTGAATCTACTTTGGTATGGAATTTACGTTGTAATTACTCGGCGCTGGCGACATCGGTTTGTAGGTGCTAATGATTTCAAAGCATTACAAAAAAGTCAAAATTCTAAACGCCTAATTTATGCTTGGCATCGAATTGCATATACAGCAATTATTCCTATCTTGCTGCTGGCTTTATTTACAGGCATAGGAATGTATAAACCTGCTCAATTTCCCTGGATTGTGGATTTTTTTGGCGATTGGCAAGCATTGCGAATTGTTCACTTTGCCTCAGTGCCGATGGTTATCTTATTTGTAATAATTCACTCTCGATTAGGGCGCAAGGCTGGTGGTACTGAATTAACAGAATCAATGTTTTGGTAAACAAACTATGGTCATGGGGATAGGAAGACGTAGAAACTAATAACTAATGACCAATGACTCTTTTTTAAGCTAAAAAAATGAACTTTTTTGATAAATTGAATCGTAATATCTTGCAAAATCAAAGCTTACTATTTGTAGGACTTGATCCAAATCCAGAGATGATGCCTGTGCGTTATGAATCTGAAGAACTCATCGCTGGTTTAGAGAAGTGGTTACAATTCATTATTGCTGAAACTTCTGATTTTGTTTGTGCCTATAAACCGACACTTGGCTTTTACGAAGCATTAGGTATTCCCGGTTTAGAATTGCTGTACAAAACTTTAGCAGCTATTCCAGCCCACATCCCAGTTATTTTAGATGCCAAACACAGTGACTTAAATACTAGTACAATCTTTGCCCAAACTGTGTTTACAGAATGGCAGGTGGATGCAATCACCCTTACTCCGTATACAGGACAAGATCATGTAGCACCTTTTTTGGTCTATCCTGATAAAGCGGTGTTTATTTTATGTTGTACTTCTAATCCAGGTGCAGAAGCTTTACAGCAATATCCTACAAACGAATCGCCCCTTTATTTACAGGTGGTAAAAGAATCAAAAACCTGGGGAACTCCAGAGCAATTGGGTTTGGAGGTAGGAACTACAAATCCTGAAGTTTTAGCACTTATTCAAGCGATCGCACCTGAACGAATTATTATGGCGCGTAGCATCTGGGCACAGGGTGGAAACCTGAAGCAATTTTTAGAAGCAGGTTTGAATGCTAACGGCGATGGTTTGCTGATTCCTGTTCCTCAAGATATGTTGGGACAGCAAAAATTATCTGAGGAAATTCAGCTTTTACGCACAGAAATTAATCAAATAAAAACTGAAATAATTCATGAAAATTCCACTTGTTCTGTGTGGTTACCTGATGTTTGTTTCCTAAATCAGCACCCCCACCAGGATTTGATTTTACAACTTTATGATATTGACTGCATTATGTTTGGCAGCTTTGTCCAAGCATCAGGAGCTATATTTCCTTATTACATTGACTTACGCAAAATTATTTCTAATCCCCAAGTTTTTAATCAAGTTCTCACAGCCTATGAGGATATTTTGAAAAATCTGAATTTTGATAGGTTAGCAGGTATTCCTTATGGTTCTTTGCCTACAGCTACTGGTTTAGCTTTGCGCCTTCATTGTCCAATGATTTTCCCTCGCAAAGAGGTGAAGGCTCACGGAACTCGGAGAGTAATTGAGGGTAACTTTCATCCTGGTGAAACAGTTGTAGTGGTTGACGATATTCTCATCAGTGGAAAAAGTGTCATGGAAGGGGCAGGAAAATTAGAATCAGCAGGATTAAATGTTAATGATATTGTGGTACTTATCGATCATGAACAAGGGGTGAAAGATAGGTTACAGCAAAATGGTTATCGCAGTCATGCGGTTTTAACTATTTCGGAAATTACTAATACTATGTATCAAGCAGGGCGAATAAATGAGGAGCAATTTTTAGCTTTCTCTGAAAGTTAGTAATCGAAATGATAGAAAGTAGGGAATGGACAATGGGGAAGATTTTTCTTGTCTACTTCCTCTTGAGCAGATTTTATTACTCGCTTCAATCTAGTAAATAGAATAATTTTAATTTTTAACTTAATTATGAATTTTACACTCAATCAAGTACTGAAATGGTTAATTTTTACGCTGCTATTTCCTCTAGTCTTTCTCAATGGTTGGCTAGCATTTTTGCTGGTTAAAAATTTTCAACCTGTTGTAACAATTCTTGTTTTGGCGACTTTACTCGCATTCGTTTTAAACTATCCTGTCTCGGTTCTCCAACAGCGAGGAGTGAAACGTGGCTATGCAGTAGCGTTAGTTTTTATATTAGCATTGGTAATTATCGTTGGTCTGGGTATCACTTTACTTCCCATTGTTTTAGAACAATTTAATGAGATGGTGAAAGTCCTTCCCCGATGGATTGATTCTAGCGAAGAAAAACTTCATATTTTAAATGATTGGTTTTTAACGCACAATTTAAATGTGAACTTAATTCAGTTATTAAACCGATTAACTGAGCAATTACCCAATGAATTAGAGTTTCTTTCAGATAAACTTCTAAGCATTATCATAGATACGATTGATAGTATCTCTGAGGCATTAATCATAATAGTACTGACTTTCTATTTGTTGTTAGATGGGCCAAGGGTTTGGGAGGGGATATTTAAAAAGCTACCTGGAAGTTTTGCTCCGAAGGTAAGCCAATCTATTCAACAAAACTTTCAAAATTACTTGATTGGTCAGGGAAGTTTGGCTTTGCTGATGGGAGTTTCATTAACATTATTATTTTTAGCTTTTCAAGTCCAGTTTGCTTTACTTTTTGGTTTGGGGGCTGGGCTTTTGAGTTTAATTCCCTTTGGCGATGTCGTCAGTCTTGTTGTAATAACTTTAATAATAGCCACACATGACTTTTGGCTAGCAGTGAAGATTTTTGCAGTAGCTGTTGTTATTGACCAGTTAATTGATCAGGCGATCGCACCACGGCTTTTAGGCAAATTTACTGGTATCAGACCAATATGGGTGTTAATTGCTTTACTTATAGGAACCAATGTTGGTGGAGTCTTGGGTTTGTTAATCGCGGTCCCTGTAGCTGGTTTTATCAAAGATGTAGCAGATGGTTTTTCTAAATCTGGCGATTCTGAGAATGTAGTTGAGAGTGAAGTAGCATCAGAATTGTTGCCAGAGGAATCAATATCGCCATGAGTTGTGGATAAAAATAATATGCCCCATTTATACCGTTAACAAGAAGTTCAACGGTGTTATTAAGGATGGGGTGTAATCGTTAGTATAGTTATAACTCCTTGTTCAGAACCGTAATACCAAAAAACTCGAAAAGCAGCAGGTGTTTTGTTTTCTACATAGGCTTCAAAAATTTCTTCTCCATTGGGCCCTGATAAAGATTCATATTTGTGAGTATTCAAACTAGGGTGTCGTAGGTTTACTTCCATTAAACCCAGTGTTTTTAAAACTTTCTGGTACTTCTTAGAGTCGGTTTGTTGTAGTTTAGCTAATGCTGTACTAGCCTCGGTTGAAAATATTATCTTAAAATTCAGTATTGTTTAGTGCGAAAGATTAACCTTGTGACAAGGATTATATTTTGAGATCAGTGTCCAGGGCTAGTATCCTTGTGACATCTTGGTGTCGTAGAGACATCCTATTCATCAATTTCTAGATCCGCATACTGGGTAAATGAGCCTAAGTCGTGAAGTTCACCAGAACTTGCCTGTTTTACACCAACTTCTAACGAGGTACGAGCTACAGAATTTTCCCATATCCAAAGTTCTCTTTCTGGAATGTTTACAACTGGGTCTAGCAAAATTTGTCCTGCGTCATTGATGAGGACTCGGTAGCTCTTTGCTTTGGCAACAGTACCCAAGTTTAATCGTCCTTTTTCATCAGTTATGACAGTATCTTTAACTATGTGAAAGTTCTGATTTTCAATCATATTGCTGCTATGTTCTAAACTCATTATAATCATCTGTGGGTAGGTGGATATTGCCCACTAAAAACGAAATCGCATAAAAAAAGCCCCCAGCATTTCTACTAGGGGTAAAAGATATAATACCATTTCACTTTATGTTTGTCGGAGATGCCCCTGCGATTGCCTCTACTGAGATGAGAGGCTAGAGTATTTCTCAAATATTACAACAAAAAGTAATCGGGTATGAAATTAGCCAACATTTGCCAAAAGCAATTCTCGTTTTTCTGATTTTTGTACTCTCACTTGAGAGTCATCATCAACATCGATAAGCGCTGTGTCTCCATCTGTAATTTCACCAGACAGCATTGCTTCGGCGAGAGAATCTTCTAAAAGGCGCATAATCGCTCGGCGTAATGGTCTAGCACCGTAGCTGGGGTTATAGCCTTCTTGAACTACAAGTTCTTTGAAGCGATCGCTAACTTCCAAGATAATTCCCTTTTCCGTCAAGCGCTTAGAAACTTCACGAAGCATAATCTCAGCGATTTGCTTCACTTCATTCCTAGAAAGCTGGGTGAAGACGATAATCTCATCAAGACGGTTCAGGAACTCAGGACGGAAGTAAGCTTTCAATTCCTCATTTACTAAGGTGCGGATGCGGTTATAACTAGCGTCGGCTTGAGTGTCGAAGTCAAAGCCTAAACCACTACCACCTTTTTCAATCACCTTAGAACCGATGTTGGAAGTCAAAATGATCAGCGTGTTTTTGAAGTCTACTTTCCGACCTTTAGCATCGGTAAGATGACCGTCATCCAACATTTGCAGCAGCATATTGAATACATCGGGGTGTGCTTTTTCGATTTCGTCGAATAGCAACACTGTGTAAGGTTTCCGCCGCACGGCTTCTGTAAGTTGTCCGCCTTCATCGTATCCTACATAACCAGGAGGCGAACCAATTAGCTTGGCGACGGTGTGGCTTTCCATGTATTCGGACATATCTAGGCGAATCATGGAGTCTTCCGCACCGAAGAAGTAGGAAGCTAGTGCCTTCGCCAATTCTGTTTTACCAACTCCGGTAGGGCCAGAGAAGATAAAGCTAGCAATGGGACGATTGGGATTTTTCAAGCCAACACGGGCGCGACGGATACCGCGAGATACAGCCGAAACTGCTTGCTCTTGACCGATGAGCCGTTGATGCAGAGTGTCTTCTAGGTGCAGAAGCAATTCTGACTCAGATTCAGTCAGCTTGTTAACTGGTACGCCAGTCCAAGAGGCAACGATTTGGGCGATGTCTTCTTCGTCAACTACAGTCGAGTTGACAGGTTGATCGTTTTGTGCAAAGGTTGCTTGCAGTTGTTCTGCGAGTTTTAACTCTTGGTCGCGCAGTTGTGTAGCTTTGTCAAAATCTTGGACTCTGACTGCTGCTTCTTTTTCTTTGGTAACGCCAGCAAGTTCACGCTTGAGTTCTTTATTAGGAGAACTTTGAGAGTTCCGCAGACGAACGCGAGAACCAGCTTCATCAATTAAGTCTATTGCCTTATCTGGCAAGAAGCGATCGCTAATATAGCGGTCTGATAATTCTGCTGCTGCTACAAGTGCCGCATCCAAAATTGTGACTTTGTGATGCTGTTCGTAAGCGCCGCGCAAGCCGTAAAGAATTTGTACGGTTTCTTCTACTGAGGGTTCCCCGACCATAATTGGTTGGAAACGACGCTCTAAGGCGGCATCGCGTTCGATGTGCTTACGATACTCATCAAGGGTAGTTGCACCGATGCACTGGAGTTCACCGCGTGCTAAGGCAGGTTTGAGGATGTTTGCTGCATCCAAACCACCTTCTGTACCACCAGCGCCAACCAAAGTGTGAATTTCGTCAATCACCAAGATGATATTGCCTACAGTGCGGACTTCTTCTACGACTTTTTTGATGCGTTCTTCAAAATCGCCACGGAAGCGAGTTCCAGCTACCAATGACCCCATATCGAGGCTGATAACTTGCTTATCCTGTAAGGTTTCGGGTACATCTTGGTTGATGATCCGTTGAGCTAGACCTTCTGCGATCGCAGTTTTACCAACCCCTGGTTCTCCAATCAACACTGGGTTATTCTTAGTGCGGCGACCAAGAATTTGGATAGCCCGCTCAATTTCCTTCTCACGACCAACTACGGGGTCGAGTCTGCCTTCTTGTGCTAGTTTGGTCAAATTTCTGCCAAACTCTTCCATACTTAGCGGTTGGGTGCGTTTTTGACTACCACCACCAGCTAAAGCTGGTGCATTTTCACCCAAACGGCGAACTATAGCACTGCGGACACTCTTAAAGTCAACTCCAAGATTTTGCAGGACTTTGGCGGCGACACCTTCACCAGCCTCGGTCAATCCCAAAAGTAAGTGTTCAGTGTTGATGTAATTCTGTCCCAGACTATGAGCTTCTTTAAACGATTGCTCGAACAGGCTTTTTACTTTAGGAGTAAAAGGAATTTCTGGTGGTACAAAGCCAGAACCCCTACCAATAATTTTTTCTACCTCGCGACGTGCATCTTTGAGGGTAACGCCTAATTCGGCCAGCACTTTAGCAGCAACCCCAGTTCCTTCTCCCATCAAACCCAGGAGAATTTGTTCAGTTCCTACAAAATTGTGTCCCAGGCGACGGGCTTCCTCCTGAGCTAACATAATTACTCTAATGGCTTCGGAAGTGAAGTGTTCAAACATAATGGGTTCTTGCTCCCTCGCTGCTTGGACTTTGGGTGAGATAAAATTCACCCTCATCTAAAGTTTTTTGTATTTTCTTAATGACTAATGTAACTTTATTTAAACTTTCGCGGCAGTGGTGAGAGCCGTAAGCCTCAGGTGTAGTTGCCGTCTGTAAGAGTTTTGAGTGCGGTTAGCGATAGCAGGGCGTTTAGCCCGTGCTGTGTAGAGTAATTAGGAAGTCAGTAGTCGTATATTTAACAATTAAGGTTTCAGTGTTTAGTGATTTACCTTTGCCTTATATACTCCTGTGCTCTGGGCTAAACTAAAAACTCAGGATTTAACACTTAACACTCAAGACTCATCATGACTCAACCAACGGGAGGTAAAGATCAACAACACCCTCTTTATAACCGCGATCGCACCCTTATTGATATTTTACTCGCTCAAGAGGCGACAGACTATAACTTAGCAGAATTAGCTAGATTGCGAATGCGTTATCAAGGGTTTCCAGGGGCAAGAGACATCCAAAAAGACCTAGATAAAGCCTTGCAGCAGTGGGGTTTGACCGAAGCCGAGCTTTTTGAGAAAACTCGTCAAATTCACAACTTGGGGGGAATTTACAAAAGTCGCGGGAAGAAAGAGGAACAGGATTGGAATTAGGGGAGGAGGTAGGAGGCAGGAGGGTTTTCCGGTTTTTGTACAGATGTGGAAATCAGAATTACCTTGCCCCGTAGCTTTTTCTTGAGCAATGCGTTCTTGTGCGATCGCTATTTCTGCTGGAGTTGGATTCAGGGCAGTTTGTAGGTTTTGCAATTTGACTTTAGTAGCAGAGAGTCAGCAATTCTCACAAGAAAATAAATATTTTTTGTCAGTTAAAATTTCCTACAAGACCTTACACTGCCCATGATGCCGTAACAGATGGTCACACAGCACCAATGCCACCATTGCCTCAACCATTGGAACTGCACGTGGTAATACACAAGGATCATGGCGTCCTTTCGCTGCTAATAGCGTTTCTTCGCCTTCACGAGTTACAGTTTTCTGCTCTTTTCTAATTGTTGCTGTCGGCTTAAATGCAACTCGTAAAATGATATTTTCGCCATTAGAAATCCCCCCTTGAATACCACCAGAACGGTTTGTTAGGGTGCGGATTTGATCATTTTGATCAATATAAAATTCGTCGTTATGTTCAATTCCCGTTAGCAGGGTTCCCCCAAAACCGGAACCAATTTCAAAGCCTTTGCTAGCAGGAAGAGACATGACACCCTTAGCGATATCAGCTTCCAATTTATCGAATACTGGTTCGCCCAAACCTTTCGGCACATTTCGCGCCACACATTCTACTACACCGCCGATTGAATCACCTTGTCTGCCTATTTGCTCAATTAATTCAATCATGCGATCGCTGCAATCAGCATCGGGACAACGGACGATATTGCTTTCCACTTGTTCTAAGGTGACAGTATTTGGATCAACTACACCTTCCAAGTCTTTGATGCGCTTAACGTAAGCGATAACTTCGACATTGGCGACTTGACGAAGAATTTTTTTAGCGATCGCACCTGCTGCTACTCTTCCGATTGTCTCACGCGCTGAGGATCTACCCCCACCTTGCCAATTGCGAATGCCATATTTGGCATCATAAGTTGCATCTGCGTGAGAAGGCCGATACTTCTCGGCCATCTCGTCGTAGTCTTGGGGACGAGTATCTTTGTTCCGCACCAAAATTGTTATAGGCGTTCCTAGTGTTTTGCCTTCAAATACTCCTGATAAAATCTCGCAGGTATCTGCTTCTTTGCGAGGCGTAGTAATTTTACTTTGTCCGGGACGCCTTCTATCTAGCTCTACTTGAATTTCTTCTGCCGAAATTTCTAGTTGTGGAGGACAACCATCAATCACAACCCCCACACCGCCGCCGTGAGACTCGCCAAAAGTACTGATGCGAAATAGATGACCAAAAATATTGCCCATGATTTTGAGAAAAAAGGTGAGGCTTATGTATTCTACCTAGAGTTTTTACAAAGTTTGTCTTTGTTTTTTGTATAATTTTTCGCTATTTTTTAGTAATTATCAACAATGTTTCTGAGTTTTTATCTAACTCCATAACAGTATCTGTTACTAACTTAAATTAAAAGCGCCCTCCTTGGTGGGAGAGCGCTTTTAATTTAAGTTAGAGCTTAGAATAATTAACCGTTGATAGCAGGAGCGCTCAGAGCGACAGGAGCAACATCAGAAGCCGCCAAATCTAAGGGGAAGTTATGAGCGTTACGCTCGTGCATTACTTCCATACCCAGGTTAGCCCGGTTGATTA
>NZ_JACJTR010000151.1 GCF_014698795.1 Nostoc sp. FACHB-892 | reverse complement strand
ATTGAGTCAGACTGCTGAGATTTTTCTCAGCCAGAACCTTGAAAACTGCATAGTAACGCGAAAATAGCAGGCAGACACAGACATTCCGAAAGGATATTTTTGTGAATGCAATTGTTGAAAGACCAAATATTTGAGTGGTCAAGCTAATAAGGGCTAACGGTGGATACCTAGGCACACAGAGGCGATGAAGGACGTGGTTACCGACGATATGCTCCGGGGAGTTGGAAGCAAACATTGAGCCGGAGATTTCCGAATGGGGCAACCCTATATACTACCTGCTGAATATATAGGCAGGAGAGAGCCAACCCAGCGAATTGAAACATCTTAGTAGCTGGAGGAAGAGAAATCAATTAAGAGATTCCCTAAGTAGTGGTGAGCGAAAGGGGAAAAGCCTAAACCAAAAGATTTATCTTTTGGGGTAGTGGGACAGCGATATCGAATCTAGAGGCTAGACGAAGCAGCTAAATACTGCACCAAAGAAGGTGAAAGTCCTGTAGTCGAAAGTTAAAGGATAGTAGCTGAATCCCGAGTAGCATGGGGCACGAGGAATCCCATGTGAATCAGCGAGGACCACCTCGTAAGGCTAAATACTACTGTGTGACCGATAGTGAACCAGTACCGCGAGGGAAAGGTGAAAAGAACCCCGGAAGGGGAGTGAAATAGAACATGAAACCGTTAGCTTACAAGCAGTGGGAGGACTATTTAAAAGTCTGACCGCGTGCCTGTTGAAGAATGAGCCGGCGACTTATAGGCACTGGTAGGTTAAAGCGAGAATGCTGGAGCCAAAGGGAAACCGAGTCTGAAAAGGGCGATAATCAGTGTTTATAGACCCGAACCCTGGTGATCTAACCATGGCCAGGATGAAGCTTGGGTAACACCAAGTGGAGGTCCGCACCGACTGATGTTGAAAAATCAGCGGATGAGCTGTGGTTAGGGGTGAAATGCCAATCGAACCAGGAGCTAGCTGGTTCTCCCCGAAATGTGTTTAGGCGCAGCGGTAATGATTATATCTGGGGGGTAAAGCACTGTTTCGGTGCGGGCTGGGAGACCGGTACCAAATCGAGACAAACTCTGAATACCCAGAGCACACATTGCCAGTGAGACAGTGGGGGATAAGCTTCATTGTCAAGAGGGAAACAGCCCAGACCACCAGCTAAGGTCCCCAAATCATCGCTAAGTGATAAAGGAGGTGAGAGTGCACAGACAACTAGGAGGTTTGCCTAGAAGCAGCCACCCTTGAAAGAGTGCGTAATAGCTCACTAGTCAAGCGCTCTCGCGCCGAAAATGAACGGGGCTAAGCGATGTACCGAAGCTGTGGGATTAACTAAGGTTAATCGGTAGGGGAGCGTTCCGTCGTAGGTAGAAGCAGTAGCGGCAAGCAGCTGTGGACGAAACGGAAGTGAGAATGTCGGCTTGAGTAGCGCAAATATTGGTGAGAATCCAATACCCCGAAACCCTAAGGTTTCCTCCGCCAGGTTCGTCCCCGGAGGGTTAGTCAGGACCTAAGGCGAGGCCGAACGGCGTAGTCGATGGACAACGGGTTAAAATTCCCGTACTGATTGTAGGTTGTGCAGAGGGACGGAGAAGATGAGTGTCAGCCGGATGTTGGTTACCGGTTCAAGCGTCAAGATGTTGAGAGACGGCGAAAACGTTTCGAGTTGAGGCGTGAGTACGACCCACTACGGTGGGGAAGTGGCATAGTCTAGCTTCCAAGAAAAGCTCTAAACACGTTAACTTACAGTTACCTGTACCCGAAACCGACACAGGTAGGGAGGTTGAGAATACCAAGGGGCGCGAGATAACTCTCTCTAAGGAACTCGGCAAAATGGCCCCGTAACTTCGGAAGAAGGGGTGCCCACCTCAGACGTGGGTCGCAGTGAAGAGATCCAGGCGACTGTTTACCAAAAACACAGGTCTCCGCAAAGTCATAAAGACGCAGTATGGGGGCTGACGCCTGCCCAGTGCCGGAAGGTTAAGGAAGTTGGTCAGGGGGCAACCTTGAAGCTAGCGACCGAAGCCCCGGTGAACGGCGGCCGTAACTATAACGGTCCTAAGGTAGCGAAATTCCTTGTCGGGTAAGTTCCGACCCGCACGAAAGGCGTAACGATCTGGATGGTGTCTCAGAGAGAGACTCGGCGAAATAGGAATGTCTGTGAAGATACGGACTGCCTGCACCTGGACAGAAAGACCCTATGAAGCTTTACTGTAGCCTGGAATTGTGTTCGGGCTTGGCTTGCGCAGGATAGGTGGGAGGCGATGAAGTATTCCTTGTGGGGAGTATGGAGCCAACGGTGAGATACCACTCTGGCGAAGCTAGAATTCTAACCCATGACCATTATCTGGTCAGGGAACAGTTTCAGGTGGGCAGTTTGACTGGGGCGGTCGCCTCCTAAAAGGTAACGGAGGCGCGCAAAGGTTCCCTCAGCACGCTTGGAAACCGTGCGGCGAGTGTAAAGGCATAAAGGGAGCTTGACTGCAAGACTGACAAGTCGAGCAGGTACGAAAGTAGGCCTTAGTGATCCGACGGCGCAGAGTGGAATGGCCGTCGCTCAACGGATAAAAGTTACTCTAGGGATAACAGGCTGATCTCCCCCAAGAGTCCACATCGACGGGGAGGTTTGGCACCTCGATGTCGGCTCATCGCAACCTGGGGCGGAAGTACGTCCCAAGGGTTGGGCTGTTCGCCCATTAAAGCGGTACGTGAGCTGGGTTCAGAACGTCGTGAGACAGTTCGGTCCATATCCGGTGCAGGCGTAAGAGCATTGAGAGGAGTCCTCCTTAGTACGAGAGGACCGGGAGGAACGCACCGCTGGTGTACCAGTTATCGTGCCAACGGTAAACGCTGGGTAGCCAAGTGCGGAGCGGATAACCGCTGAAAGCATCTAAGTGGGAAGCCCACCTCAAGATGAGTGCTCTCACCACGTAAGTGGGTAAGGTCACGGGAAGAACACCCGTTCTTAGGCGGTAGGTGGAAGTGCAGCAATGTATGTAGCCGAGCCGTGCTAACAGACCGAGGGCTTGACCTCAAAACTCATTTGGTTTCGCGTTGCTTGCAGTCTTCAGGGTTTTGAACCCAACAAGTTTTCCTGGTGTCTATTGCGCGGTGGAACCACACTGAACCCTTCCCGAACTCAGAGGTGAAACGCTGCTGCGGCCACGATAGTTTAGGGGTAGCCCTACGCAAAAATAGCTCGATGCCAGGT
>NZ_JACJTR010000015.1 GCF_014698795.1 Nostoc sp. FACHB-892 | reverse complement strand
TGTCATTGATGGAGTTCAAAGAAGAGGTGAAAAGAGAAGCTACAGTACACAACGTGTAAAATTTGACTCTCATTCTTCTGCTTAATTTTTTGTTACATACTTATAAAATTTCACCACGACTTACTTAAGTTAGTGAATTGATATTATTATCATATTACATACATTACACTCTGTTAATTTTTTTGGCTTAGATTAAACTAATATGCAGTGATTTAATGAATTGTTCTTCTTGCTTAATTTTTAAATAAATACTATAATCGCTTATAGCTTTTTACAAAAAAATATTGCGTATCTTTAAAAATCAGTTTTTGATTGCTGGTAATTTGTATTTCATGTTGATAACATGATATTAACTAGATTAAATAATCAAAAATTAGCTTTGACAAGCACAGAAATTATAACAGCTTAATAGCATGATGTTATTAGATGATTAGTCAGTATTTATATTAAGCAATCAGATACGGTATCTAGAGATTGTTTATGATAAGATAATGATTTTTAGTTAAAGTTAACAATCATAATAAAAATCTTAACCTTAGCAAACAGGTTATTGTAAAATGTTCGCTCGCCAAATCCTAGTTGTTGAGGATGAAAAAATTCTAGCCTCAAATATTAGAAAAAGTTTACAGAAATTAGGTTATTCCGTTTCAGAGATAACTGACTCTGGTGAAGAAGTAATAAAAAAGGTAGCAGAAACTCATCCAAATTTAGTATTAATTAATATTGGGCTAGCTGGGGAAATCGACGGTGTAGACGTAGCGGATATTATCCAGAATCAGTTCCATGTGCCTGTAGTATATTTAACCGATAGTTCTGAATATAAAACATTACATAAAAATCAGTTAAGTGAGTCTTTTAGTTACATAACCAAACCATTTCTTGAAAGCGATTTACATTTTGCAATTGAAATGGCACTTTATAAACATCAGAGCGAAAAAATATTGTACGAAGAAAAACAGAGGCTGACGGCAATTATTAACAGTATGGGCTGTGCAGTGATTGTAACTTATGCAAATGGTTGTATTCAAATGATGAATCCCATAGCAGAACTAATTACTGGCTGGAAGCAAAGTGAAGCGTTTGGTAAAGATTTAATAGAAGTCGTTAACTTAGTTGACAAAGAAATAGGAGAAAAAATTGAAAATTTGGCGACAAATGTAATCAAAGCCGATGAAGTTTTCAATTTACCAGAAAACTGTACACTGATTACCAAAGATGGCAAAGAAATAGCGATTGGCGATAATATTGCACCCATCCGCGATGACAATGGCAATATTACTGGCACAGTTTTAGTTTTTCAAGACATTACCAAACGCAAGGAGACAGAGGCGCAACTGATCCGTAATGCGTTTTATGATGGACTGACAGCATTACCGAATCGTGTTTTATTTTTAGATCGGCTCAGGCAAACAATTGAACGTAGTAAACGCAGAAGCGATTATTATTTTGCAGTTTTGTTTTTGGATTTAGATGGCTTTAAGGAGATTAACGATCGCTTTGGGCATGGAATAGGGGATGATTTTTTAGTAGCGATCGCTAGACGTTTAGAGTCGTGCTTACGCAGTGGCGATACTGTAGCACGATTTGGTGGCGATGAGTTTACTGTTCTTTTAGAAGATATTAAAGACATTAACGACGCTACTAATGTTGCCAAACGGATTCAAGACTCCTTACGATTGCCAATTAACCTGAATGGATATCAATTATCTACCACAGCTAGTATTGGTATTACTTGGAATTTTAGCAATTATGAGGAGCCTGCAACTCTACTGCGAGACGCTGATATTGCTATGTACCGAGCTAAACGGCAGGGGAAAGCTACTTATGCGATATTTAGTTAATTAGCTTAAACAAAAAGAACCCCCATAGATTTATCATGGAAAAAACCGAAAAGCAGAAAATGCTTACAGGGGAATTATATCTGGCGGAAGATCCAGAATTAGCTGCCGAAAATAAGCGAGCTAGTCGTCTGTTGCGAAGGTACAATTCTACAACTGAAGAACAGCAAGAGCAACGGCAGCAAATTTTGCAAGAATTATTTGGAAAGATAGGCCACAAAACATTAATTGTGCCACCCTTTCACTGTGACTATGGCGGTAATATTTTCGCTGGTGACAGATTGTATATGAACTATGGCTGTGTAATTTTAGACTGTAATACAGTTCACATTGGTGAAAATGTTTTATGCGCTCCCTATGTGCAAATTTATACTGCTTATCATCCTGTAGAGCCAGAAATTCGTCTTTCTGGAAGAGAATTAGCTGCCCCAATTAGCATTGGTAACAATGTCTGGATTGGTGGCAGTGCAATTATTTGTCCAGGTGTAACTATTGGTGATAACACAACCATTGGTGCTGGCAGTGTAGTTGTCAAAGATATACCTGAGAATGTTGTCGCTGCTGGCAATCCCTGCCGCGTCATTCGGTATTTATCCTAGAATTTAAAACTTATATCCTCTAGCAATCCAATAGAGCCAGTCTGCGATCGCTTCTTGAGTTTCACTGTCAGCATCAATGGCTGTTATTTCAGATAACTTTGCAGAATATACATCATCATCCTTACCATTTATGTAAGCTACTTCTACAAGCATATCTTTTAAACACTCATCATCTGGAGCCATTCCCAGCACTTCGACTTGTTTCTCCTCAGCAGCACCTGACTTGCGTCCCTTCTTAGTCCATTTAGCCATAAAGGGAAAATTCAGAACCTCCTCAAGGTAGTAGTACCAACCCATAGCCCTGTCTTCTTTATCTTCAGCATCTACAATGATCTCTGTTTTAATGCGATGCTCTCGGTTTTCGTCGGCTTCAACACTAGGCATAAGATAACGCTTTACGTATAATGCATTTTGATAATATACCAAAATTTTGGCTAGGAATAGTTTTTCTAAAATATAGTTAAGTATATAGGACTTAGGTAGAGAGATCCCCCAACTCCCTTAAAAAGAGCGCTTTTAGGGTTCCCCTTTGTTTATAGAGTATCTAGGTTTTGGTTTTCAGTGCGTAAGTCTTGGTATATCTAAGTTATACAAAAAACCGTTTGTCAATCACAAACGGTTTTCTAGTTATTGCCCTCAAGAGGAAACTTATTTGTCGCGCCAAGATACCAACTTAGGTATTAGCGTTTTAGGGCGAACGTGAAATTATTGAAGATTAAACAAGTCTCAAATCAGGATAATTTGCCAGTACATCATCAGATGTCAAGGTATCATTTTCAGCTTGCGGAGTCCAAAGAACTTCAATTGCCAAAAGTCTTTCGCTGGGAATACTACCAATTTGCCGCAAAGCTTGACGCAAATCATCAGCACTGTTAATCGCTGTGGGGATTTCAAACTTACCTAATGTTGCCGCTAGCAACGTAACGATGATATATTCACCAGGACCTTCGGTAAATAGGCGGGTAGGGTTGTCGAGTTCACCAGCCGGAGGTAAAGCATCCTTGGCAGGGGCTGCTTTTAGCTGGTTGTTGACGTTAGAAAGAGTTTCTTCGCTAAACTTGCTGCGTTCTGCTAATAATAGCCGATTGAATTGACCCTCAGCTGAATTTAAACTGGCTTGTTGAGTCCCGCCACCTGCATATACAAAGTATTCGGGATGGCGGAGTAAAGCTAGGCTAGCTTCTTGTAGAACTTCTGCTCTCCCCTCTGGGGTGTTAGTATCAGCAGTTTCAGCAATGTGGTTGAGTTCATTTTGCAATTCACGGGCTTGAGCTAACAAACCTACTTGCAAACGAGTCACGGAAACAGGAGAGTTACTGCTGTATCCTACTTCTTCAGTTTCACCGCCAGAGACGCGGCGGAAAGTTTGCAATATGAAATTAGCGATCGCAAAGAAGATTAAGATGCTAAATAGACCACCAAATCCTCCCCCAATACCCCAGAAGGGAAGTAGGAAGGGAAAGCCAAAACCACCACCAAAACCACCACCAGGATAGTATCCGCCCCCGCCAGGAGGTGCATAGGTGCGCGGTGTATAGGTGCGGCTAGAAGGTACTCTAAAAGAGCCACCACCGATTCGACCTCCACTGCGGGCCGCTAATGCTCCATCGGCGTGACTAAAAGCCAAAGTTAACACCAGTCCTAGCGCTAAGAAGGTTTTTAACAGTGGTTTGATGGTTTGTTGTAGTTTTTTACGCATAATACAATCGCTTGGAAAACGGAATTATTTATGATTTCTCCCCATGCTGGTAGGAGTGTTTCAATCTGTCGCTAACGCCAGCGCGTAAAAGCTTGCTTTGTAGCATTCACGTAGCATTCACTTTTAAAGGCTACATATTCAATTTACCGCGTCTTCTCTTGGGTAGGCAGCGATCGCAGGGGGGATTTCTCGGCTGGGGAACCGTACCTTAAGATATGTTCATGTTTACAAAAAGTTGCGATGTCTACAACGGGCTACGCCTACGCGCAATTTGCTGCTACGTTTTGGACTACCACTTTAGGCTAGAGTCTTGAATTATACAGATGATTCTAATTTTTAATGATTATTTTGACTAATTTTTTAATACTTAACTCTACTTGTTTTGTCAGAAGACTAAGAGGATATTTTAAATCTATAGTACTATTTAATACATGATACTGTTATTGTTTATGTATACTGCTCAGGCTGACAAGTAGCCGTGATGCTTGCCAGTAATTGCAGCCAGACACTAAGTAGCCATCAAATACTTATCTAAAATTTTGGCATTTTGGCACAATAGTTTAGACTATTCAGGATATTCTATTGAATGTAAGTAATTTTCGCAACAGTTCTTTACTAAGTAATTTAGCTACAAGTGCATAGCTTTTATTTATTGTTCATCATGCACAGAAATTCTCAATTAGTGGGAAATTTGCAGCAAAAGTAAACTCAACGCAATAAAAAATAATCTTCTTGGCTAATCTCTAAAATAGCCTTCAAATTTGTCTACCACATTGGTTTTAAAAGAAATAAAATAAGACTTATGGTTCTGAAAGTAATCCTAATTGTAAATAAATTCAAAATTATTTGAAGTAAAATTATCAAGTTGATTATGGAACACATTTCTCAACTAACAGCCGAAATCAGAGACAAAGCTGCGTACCCAGATATCCTAGTCATATCCCGGATATTTCTGCCGAAAGAAGCTGTAATTGGGGAATATATCTATAATCGCTGTCTCCAAGATCCAGAACGAGTAATTGTACTGGCGGCTAGTTGCTCAGGAGATAAAGTATTTGATGAAAGTCAACAGTTTCCCGTGTATCGCTGGTTTTATCCTAGATACTGGGGTAGTGGCTTTATAGGAAGTATCCTGAAACCTTTAGTCAATATCGTTTGCTCATTTGTCTTAGCAATCAAACTCTATTTTCGCTATCACTACCGTTATATAGAGTGGGGCCACGGCTATGACTTTCCTTCGCTATTGCTATTGAGCTATTTTCTACCTATTCGCTTTTTTATCTATCTGCACGGCAATGATTTTCTTTGTACACTACATAATCCCGTGCTGCGATCGCTATTTAAATTAACACTTCATAGAGCCGAAGGTATTGTTTGTAATAGTTCTTATACACGAGACTATCTCAGAACTGCTTTACGATTAGATACTCCTACCCATGTTATTAACCCAGTAATTAGACCAGAAAAATTTGGTAATAATGTAGCAAGTCCTAGCAGCCTTGATGATTTACGTGTTCGTATGCGTCAGGCGTACAACATTCCCGAATCAGCGATACTTATTCTCTCCATAGGAAAGCTAGCAAAACATGAAGGTTTCGACCGAGTAATTGATAATATCCCACTATTACTAACTTTTGGGGTAGATGTCCACTATATAATCTGTGGTCAAGGGCCAAGCGAATCTGAACTGAAATCTCTGGCACATCGTTTGCGGGTACATAAGCGCGTCCACTTTGCCGGATATGTGCCAGAGCGAGAATTAGCAGGTTATTATGCTGCTTGCGACATATTTGCCATGCTGACTTTATTAGATACTAAACCTAATAATATGGAAGGTTTTGGTATGGTTTACTTAGAAGCAAGTTACTTCGGTAAGCCTGTAATTGCGCCTCGCTTAGGCAGTGTTCTAGACACAGTTCAGCATGAGGAAAATGGGATACTGGTTAATCCTAATTCTGGTTATGAAGTTTTTCAAGCTTTCAATCGGTTGTGCAAAGACCAGCAACTACGTGAGCAGCTTGGTCGCAAAGGTAAAGAATTAGCCAAGCGCAGAACTCTTCATCGGTCGCTTTACAAATCAGAGGAGTAAAATGCGGTTTTGTAAGATAAATTCACGTTTAGCGATCGCCAAAAACTAATGGTAGTCAAGCACGGCATAAATAGTTTTGAAGATGAGCAAGATTGCTGTGTAGAATCTCAGTTGTGATTCTATTAAATATGTAATGAAAAATATCTTGTTTCGCATAGGGCGATTCCTTCGGGGTTACCGAATTAAATCACTTATCTTCACAGTTATTGGATGTCTTACTGTATTGAGTGTGATTAGCTTTGGGACAATGTATCTTCTGGCTCAACCGACTTCAACCTCATCTGAACGTCCTATTGTTAAAGCACCAAATTTAGGGCGGCACTTTCAAGAATTTGGCCGTGAAGGTTCTATCTTGATTTACGACTCAAAAAATAACCGCATTTATGAACACAATTCTAAACGTAATGCAACTGCGATCGCTCCAGCTTCAACATTCAAAATTTTTAACGCACTGGTAGCTTTAGAAACAGGCGTAGTTCCTGATGATGTGGCGATTCTCACTTGGGATGGAATTCACCGAGAAATTGATGCCTGGAATCATGATACGAATTTGCGTCAAGCCTTTAAAGATTCAACTGTTTGGTTCTATCAAGTACTAGCACGTAGGGCTGGATATGAACGAATGCAGCAATTTATTAATAAAGTAGGTTATGGAAATCGTCAAATTGGCACAGCCGCAGACATTGATCGTTTTTGGCTACAACAGCAGCTATTGCAAATTACACCCAAAGAGCAAATTAAGTTTTTGCAACGGTTATATCAAGGCGATTTACCTTTCTCCCAAAGGACAATAAATCTTGTCAAAGACATTATGGTACGCGAACAAACTCCAGACTACATACTGCGGGGGAAGACGGGATGGTTAACGACTACCAAACCAAACGTTGGTTGGTTCGTGGGTTATTTAGAGCAAAATAAAAACGTCTATTTTTTCGCAACAACCCTTGATATGGATAAAGCAGAGGATGCACCCGCCCGCATCGAAATTACACGACGCAGCCTCAAGGATTTGGGTTTGCTAGCTCAAATCAACTAACCACCACCAACAATAGTTACCACTTCTAAGCGATCGCCTGGCTGTACTTTTGTTTCTGGCCAAAACTGGCGATGTAAAATTTCGCCGTTATACTCAACAGCCACCAAGCGCGGATTAAAACCCAACTGTTGGATCAAGTCGGGTAAAGAAGTTTGAAACGAACAGCTATGGGTTTCCCCATTTACCTGAACCGTAATCTCATTAGACATAAATGTGGGGAATGGGGTATTAGGTATTGGTTACTTACTTTGGACAAATGACTAATGACTAATGACTAATGACTCTTTTAAATTTCTGGTTTAATGCGATTGAGTTGGGAGAGCAAATATTGTGTTACTAGGGTAGGCTGTTCAGCTTGCATGAGCGATCGCACCACCGCCACACGTTTGGCTCCTGCATCGATTACATCATTGATATTATTGGCATCTATTCCCCCAATAGCAAACCAGGGAATTGAGCAGTTTTTGGCAGCATAGCTGACATATTCTAAACCTGTTGCTACCTTACCTAGTTTCGTGGGAGTTTCATAAACTGGCCCCACGCCAATATAATCTACACCTTCAGCAATTGCTCCTTGCATTTCTTCTTTATTTGTGGTAGAAAGACCTATCAGACGCTGCGAACCAAGTAATTGCCGAGCAACAGCAATGGGCATATCTTGTTGTCCTAAATGCACCCCATCAGCATCTACAGCTAAAGCTACATCCACGCGATCGTTAACAATGAACAAAGCACCGTAGATGTGGCATAACTGCCGGAGTTTTCTAGCTTGTTCGAGACGCAAAGAATCATCGGCGGTTTTATCGCGGTACTGTAGAAGCGTTAATCCACCTTTAAGTGCAGCTTCGACGTTGTTTAACAAATTTTCACTAGGGGAAGTAACAAGATACAAATGCGATCGCCACAATAATTGATGGCGCTGATGACCCATCAAACTACTTTCTAGGGTATAAACCTGATAGCGCATCTGCTTGCAAGCTTTAGCCATATTTGGGTGATAAAGTTTGCCGTATTCTTCCAACACCCGCAATGCTTCTTCTATCCGGCAAAAATTAGCTTGTAACACCGATTTGATACTAGCTCGTTGTTCTTCTTGAGGATGGGTTAACTCAGTCCCAGGATCGCTTGGTGTATCTCGCGCCGCCCGCAATTCTGGGGTATGCCACTTAGCTACCTCTTGTCGTAGCTGCTTGCACTCCAGAGCCAACTGCCCATTATTCAACCCAAAGCGGCACCATTCCTCGATAATTCGCAAGCCCTCACGAGCGCGATCTAAATTGGCATCTAAAATACGGTAGACAACTTGTTGTATTTGCTCTTTTTGGCTGTATGGCTCGACCATTACAACAACCCCGTTAGTGCTTTCATCGGAATGTGAATTATCATATGTCCTAGTAACCATAAGTTAATTAATTTGCTTTTTTTTACTTAATTTTTATAGAATACACGCAAAATAACGTAATATCGAGGGTTACGGGAAATTATCTCATGTTCCGAATGGCAGTGATAAGGGTAGTTTGAGGCTACAGTTTCGCGCCAAGGTTAGTCAAGTATTTCGCGATAAAAATTATTTCCAGCAATAGGCTGGAAACTAGGTTTTAAAAGGGTTTGCGCTTAAGTTAACATTCTCTTTCCCTGCTCACCTTAAGAGATAATTTTCTTAACCGAACCGTATTGAAAGTGGTGAGGGTATTTTGGCAATCACGTAGCGTGTCTTTTAGGACAAAGTATTGTTGAATAGACACAATATCATTTATTGCCCTGTATTAAAAATCGCCACTCGGTAAATATTTGAGTAATATTATCGACATAATACTCTCTAAGAGTATAAGAAGTTATTGTTACTTCTGAGGAGTTGTGTTAAATATGATTCACTACCGTGTGTTACCTAAGTACCGTAGACTAGAGGTTATGTCTGCAAAGCTAAGGTTTTTGAAATCAGCAAAGGTTTTATTTTTTATTTTCTCAGTATTATTTTTTACCGTTAGCATGGGAACGGCAAGTATGGCGTTCCTGGGTAGCGCGATTGCTCAGATGCCATCGACACCAGATTCAGCACCTCTGGGTGAGACAACAAATTCTCAGGCTAACGTGCTGTTTGTCAACCCCAATGGTGGAGATGACAGTGCAGGCAATGGCAGCGAATCCGCTCCTGTGAAAACTATTACCCAAGCGTTGCGATTAGCTAAGTCTAATACTGTAATTATGCTCTCCACGGGCACTTATAGTGCCGAGACAGGAGAAGAATTTCCCTTAATTATGAAACCGGGTGTTTCAATTCAAGGTAATCCTAGCAATCAAGGTAAGGACATTGTAATTCAGGGAGGTGGTGATTACCTGAGCCGGAGCTTTGCCGGTCAAAATGTCGCAATTGTTGGAGCAAACCAAACCTTGCTGACTGGGGTAACGATAACCAATCCTAATCGGCGTGGTTACGGTTTATGGATTGAATCAAGTAATCCGGTAATCGCAGAAAATACATTTACTGGCAGTACCCAAGATGGGATTTCTGTCTGTGGTAATGCTGCACCTACTATTAGTAAGAATTCTTTTGATCGCAATGGAGCCAATGGCATGACAATTGCTGGTAACTCCAGTCCCCAAGTGAAGGAAAATGTCTTTCACCAAACGGGTTTTGGCATCAATATTGCCCAAAATGCTGCTCCTGTAGTCATAGGAAATCAAATCCAGAACAATAGATCGGGAATTGTCGTGCAAGCAAAGGCCCGTCCGATTTTACGGAATAATATTATTCAAAATAATAAAGAAGATGGTTTAGTTGCGATCGCTCAAGCAATGCCAGATTTGGGTAGTGCATCTGAACCTGGGGGTAATGCATTTCAAAATAATGCTCGCTACGACATTAACGCCAGCGCTTCCAAACAGGTGATTTCTGCTGCTGGTAACAACCTTGTGAGTAGTCGCATCACTGGCAAGGTAGATATCAACGGTACAACAGCACTAGCAAGCCAAACTTCTGAATCTGCTCCGGCTCCCAACAATGTATTACGAGAAATACCACCAAGGGGGGAAATCACCTTCTCGGCTCCTGAAGTCTCTGAAAGTACTAATAGACAAACTAGCAACAGCATTTCCGCAAATAATCCTATTTCTGCACAATTAAACAGTCAACCACTGCCATTGTTACCAGCCAATGTGCCGCTTTCCACGCCTAGATCAAATCAACAGCAACCCACCTCTAAAGTTGCCAGATTTCCTACTCCTACCAGCTTGTTGGCTAGACAAAAACCAACTAATACTCAAGTTGCAACTTCAAGCCCAGCAGAACTACCTGATCCGCGACAGTTAAATTATGTGCGGATTGAGCCGAATACAATTGAGTTTACTGCTCCTGAGTATCCATCAAATTCAGTTGCACAGCCAGCAGTTCCAAGTATCAGGAATCAAACACAACAGCCATTACCAATACTACAAACTGCTGCTCCAGGTGCTTCAGCACTTTTACCAGTTCCTAATAACAATATTCCCATTAGTAATACTCGCAATATGCAAACAAGTTCTGCAAGTATTCCTTATGGTGGTAACTCTGCGACACAGTTCGGTATTCGTTATCGCGTAGTAGTTCCACTCTTCACTGATAGGGATAAAGATTTAGTGCAATACCTTGCTCCTGGTGCGTTTTCCACAGTTTGGCAAGGTCAAAGAGTTATGCAAGCAGGAGTATTTAGCAGTGAATATAATGCTAAAGAAATGCTCAAAACACTCTATACCAACGGTTTAAGAGCCATTATGGAGCCATTGAATTAATTGGGCATGGGGAAGAGGACTTGGGGACAAGAAGAATTGGGGACAAGGGGAAAGACTTGTTTCAAGTTCTCACCTCTTGTCCCCTTGTCTCCCCTACCTATTGCTTTACCTTCTGTGGCTGTAGCAAGTTGGCATTGAGGCGACAATTGTGTAATTTCCGTTTAGATGGTAGAGAGAAGAGCATATATTCTGAACAAAATTATGTTTAATCGTTTTTTGTCAGCTACAGTTTCCTTATTAACTGCCTCCTGCATATTTGCAACTACTGCAATGGCAGAGTCGAAACAAAGGGAGCAGCAGTTGCCAACAGACAGACAGCAAGTATGGACTACACCTCTGCCGACATTAAACCCCCCAGCAAATCTAGGAGAAGACCCAAAATCCCGTCTTGATCGCAGGATGGGGAAGTCGTCGCTCGAATGGCCATCTAATGAGGACTACTGCCCGATCGGTTCGCGCTTCAATCCATGCTTAAGAGAGGAACAGCAGCAGTACAACACAAGCCGAAGTCAGGAGTCATCTGGTTCACAGGATGTATCCAAATAATCACAATTGAAACGGACGAGCTGTCAAATTATCAGGCGATCGCATGAGTGAAGAGTATGTGCCAGATCATAAACAGCGTTTGACTGCACGTTAGGAATCTGCAATCTGCTTCTTAAGGGAGCAACGCGATTTTGTGATGTTAGACTTTAAAAGAGCGATCGCTAAATTACCTTTTTACGTATAAATAAAATTGAATACAAGCAAAGTAGTGTAGATACTTAAAGAGTTGTCTAAGATTTAGCCTAAGTTGGGTTGAGCTAAAGAAACCCATCATCTAATACTCCAACACGATTTCAAAGTACCTCAACATGACTTAGAAGTACTTCAACACGATTTCAACGTAGGGAACTCCAAGAAATAAATTATCCTGCTTGAAGTTGTTGACTGCTGAATGTGGGGTGAACAGTGGAATATTTTTTTATTGGGAAGTCCTTTACCGCTTGTCTTTTAGGGTTTAAGACCCTATCCCCAATGCCAAAGCTTGTTTTGTGTTGGGGTCTAAATCCCCATCTCCCTATCCTGGCTTATGATCTAAACGGGTTGCTTGTTCTAGGGCGGCTTTTTCTCTAGCTCGGCGGGCATAGGGTTGTAATTGCATACGATCGCAACCTGTTAAAATAATCAGGTTTTCCAGGCTGATCCCCCGCATTAACATTTCTACACGCCAGGTTTGTTGTGCTTGTGCTATGGCTGGCGTTTGTCCTTGGGGAGTTAACAGTCCCTCACTCCATACTTGCCAACGTGTCTCAAGCTCTGATTCTGAGAGGGGTTTGCCTATTTCATTCAAAAACATCGCTGTTTGAGCATCTTTACGACTTTTCAACCATTTGATTAAGGGATTATTGGTAAAAGAGCCGTAGCGTTTGCCCATAATCCACTGATTCACAGGCACTTGACGGACAAATCCAGGGATAGTAATTTGCAGGAAGTGCCCTTGAGTATCGTAGATTTGGTGCGATCGCTCCAAGCTAATTATTTCCGTGGCAGATAACCCAGCCCCAAATAACAGATAAGCCAAGGCATAATCTCGTATTCCCAATTTCCTGGCTTGTTGCAAAATTTCGTGAACTAAATTAGCAGGCAAATCAGCTACTTCTGTGGTAATAAAACCTCCTTGTAAAGAGTTTATTGCTGATTCTGCTGAAGATGACATCGCTCCATGTAAAAACAACTCCACCAAATTTTCCAGAAAATCATCGCGATCCTCCCAAAGTTCGTGAAATTCACTGGTGAACTCAATTACGGCATACCCCAAGATCATCCCATTCAGCAAACTGGCTAATTTCTCTGCCGGTAAGTAGGTGTTTAGGTGTCCTTGCTGGATTACAGTAGCTAAATACTGAGCTACATAGCGGTTTGCCTCTGTTACTCCCCTGCCTAGTGCGCGGCGATTTTCTGCCGGGAATTGGTCGGCTTCACCCACCACAGACCGGACGAACTCTGGCACTCGTTCTAATGTATGTAAAGTGTCACTTGCATAATCTTTCAGAGCTTGGTAGACATTGCTGGGAGGCGTTGCTCGCCGCACCAGCGATTCACCTAAATCCTTGAAAGCTGCGGACTCTTCCAGTACAGCCAAAAGCAGTCCATGCTTATTGCCAAAATTGCGGAATAGCGTCACTTCATTAACTTCGGCTTTTTCAGCAATTTGGCGGGTTGTGGTAGCGCTGACTCCCTGAGCAGAAAACAACTCAAGTGCAGCTTGAATTAGGCGTTGGCGAGTGGAAATGAGTTGAGATGACATAAAATAATGCAAGTGGCACTTGCACGGATATCAGATTTCTGCTAGCATAACAAATGTAAGTGATACTTGCTTTACTCTCCTGTAACGAATTAGTATACAGGGCGGGTAAATCTCTGTGGGATTATGCCTAAGAAAAAGCAAATCGCTTGATCATCCATCAACAGGAATTTTTATGACCGCAAATTTTGGGGCGATCGCTAAAGGCGTTGGCGAAACTATCGCTCCTGAGAGAGGCAATTCACCTCAACTCAGGTGGATAAATGTGGTATTTTTTGGTGTATTTCATGCCTTAGCACTTTTGGCTCCTTGGTTTTTCTCCTGGCCAGCATTAGGTTTGCTAGTGTTTCTGCACTGGTTATTCGGGAGCATTGGTATTTGCTTGGGATATCACCGACTACTGAGCCATAAGAGTTTCCAAGTTCCCAAGTGGTTAGAGTATGCGATCGCCCTCATTGGAGCGCTGGCTTTGCAAGGTGGGCCAATTTTTTGGGTAGGTGGACACCGCCAGCATCACGCCCACACGGAAGATATTGACCTAGACCCCTACTCTGCCCAAAAAGGATTTTGGTGGAGCCATATACTATGGATTTTCTACCCGCGTCCAGAATTTTTTGACTATGACACCTATAAAAAATATGCCCCTGACCTAGCAAGGCAACCCTTTTATTGCTGGCTAGATCGCTATTTCTTGCTATTGCAAATACCCTTTGGGCTGCTGCTTTATGCCTTAGGAGGATGGTCTTTTGTGTTCTACGGAGTGTTTCTCAGATGTGTCTTGCTTTGGCATTCAACCTGGTTTGTGAACTCAGCATCACATCTATGGGGTTATCGCACCTTTGATGCTGATGATGGCGCTCGTAATCTTTGGTGGGTATCGATCGTCACCTATGGAGAAGGATGGCACAATAACCATCATACTTATCCTCATATGGCGAAATCTGGGTTGTCTTGGTGGGAGATTGATGTTACTTGGTGGAGCATCCTAGTTTTGCAGACTTTAGGTTTAGCCAAAAAAGTTGTCTCGCGTCCTCCTCAAGGTGCAACTCACGGCTAAATTGCAACTAAATTATCATGAATTTGTTAGGCCGATTGCTTTTCGTAATCGGCTTAATAAACTATTACGCATTTTAATTGCATATTTACATGATGATTAATACTTCTAGGTTTCGCCAGACGATTCTGCTAGCTGTAATCACACTCAACCTCATTTCTACTTGGCTACACTACATAGACAATGCACTATTTTTGAGTCGATATCCTGGTCCCCAGTGGTTCACTTCTGTTGGAGTAATTAGCACTGTGATTGCGATGACTCCAGTAGGACTGTTGGGATATTGGTTTTACACCAAAAGTATGTTTTGGTTGGCGTACTTTTTATTAGCCTTATACTCAATCACTAGTATCTCCAGTCCAGCCCATTATCTTTTCCCGATGGTTGCTCCCATGTCTTTGAAAATGCATAGCCTAATTTGGCTGGATGGAATTATGGGACTGTTACTGATAGGTTTCTTGCTGTGGTCTAGTCTTGTATTGAAAGAGTGGCGTAGTCAACTATCTACAAATTGACATAACATATATATAACTGAAATTGCCCCCATTTTATTAAGTCTAATTAAATAATCTGTTACTAGCTATTTTACGGTAAAATCTAACGGTTTAAATCACCGCAATACACCAAGTGTGAAAACTGACAGCATTTTTTACCGCCTTTTTCAAGAACTTCCTAGCATCTTTTTTGAATTAATTGGTAATTCACCGCAAACAGCAGAGGATTATAAATTCTCCTCAATCAAAATCAAGCAAACTGCATTCCGTATAGATGGTGTTTTTCTTCCAGCACAAGGGGAAGAAAATCCGATTTACTTTGTTGAAGTCCAGTTTCAAACAGACGCAGAAATTTATTCACGCTTACTTTCAGAAATTTCTTTATACTTACGTCAAAATAAACCTAAAAATTCTTGGCGAGGAGTAGTTATCTATCCCAATCGCAGTTTAGATACAGCAGATATCAAGAATTACAGTGAATTTTTCACTAGTGGGCGCATCAGCCGCATTTATCTTAATGAATTAGGTGAAACTGCATCATTGCCAGTTGGAATTGCTACGATGAAATTAGTGGTCGATGAAGAGGAGACAGCAATTACATCTGCTAGACAGTTAATACACAGAACCCGGCAAGAAATCAACATTGAACCACAACGGCGGCAGTTACTAGAATTGATAGAGACAATTTTGGTTTACAAGTTTCCGACAATGAGTCGAGAGGAGATTGAAGGTATGTTTGGGTTAAGTGATTTGAAACAAACACGAGTTTATCAAGAAGGCAAGCAAGAAGGAGCGTATGAAGAAAAGTTTAGAATGATACCTTTGTTGTTGAGATTGGGATTGAGTTTTGAAGAAACAGCAAAAGAGTTAGGTTTGAGCCTAGAAGAGATTCAGCAAGAAATGCAAAAACAGCCTCCAAGTCAGGATACATAACCTACAACTATCACCGATCGCAGATACCTCTAAATATTCCTGCTATTTTCCATTCCCATTAATTTTTTATTTTTTATATGATTTTGCTCTCTCCCATTCTCCAAGCTAGACTTTCCCAACCCCTCAAAATTGGCTCCTTTGAGGTAAAAAGTCGGGTTCTCCAGTCGCCTCTATCTGGGGTAACAGATATGGTGTTTCGCCGGATTGTGCGTCGCTATGCGCCAGATTCGATGATGTATACCGAAATGGTGAACGCTACAGGGTTACATTATGTCAAGCAGCTACCCATAATCATGGAGGTAGACCCAAATGAGCGCCCAATTAGCATTCAATTATTTGATTGCCGTCCAGATTTTCTGGCAGAAGCAGCAGTAAAGGCAGTTGCAGAAGGTGCTGATACTGTAGATATTAATATGGGTTGTCCGGTAAATAAAATCACCAAAAATGGTGGTGGTTCTTCGTTGTTGCGGCAACCAGAAGTAGCAGAGGCAATTGTACGGGAAGTGGTAAAAGCTGTTGATGTACCTGTGACAGTAAAAACCCGTATTGGCTGGAATGATAACGAAATTACTATTCTGGACTTTGCCAAGCGGATGGAAGATGCAGGGGCAAAAATGATTACAGTACACGGACGCACCCGCGCCCAAGGATACAATGGCAATGCCCGTTGGGAATGGATTGCCCGTGTCAAAGAAGTGCTTTCTATCCCAGTGATTGGGAATGGAGATATTTTTTCGGTTGAAGCGGCGGTGAAATGTTTAGAACAAACTGGCGCTGATGGCGTGATGTGTTCCCGTGGAACTTTGGGTTATCCGTTTTTAGTAGGAGAAATTGATCACTTCCTGAAAACTGGGGAAATATTACCGACACCTACACCGATTCAGCGCTTGGAATGTGCAAGAGATCATTTACAAGCTTTGTGGGAATATAAAGGCGATCGCGGTGTACGTCAAGCCCGTAAGCACATGACTTGGTATGCTAAAGGTTTCGTTGGTGCTGCCGAACTCCGAGGACAGCTAAGTTTAGTTGAAAAGGTAGATCAGGGTTTGGCAATGATTGACCAAGCAATTGAAAAATTGGCTAATGGTTATGAACTTGAAGAAGAAACAGAAGGTAGTTTGGTAATGCTTTAAAAAATAGATTTAACCAGAAAATCTATGTCAAATAGAACAATTAAAATTATTATTTTCTACGTAAATAAAGTGGGCGATCGCAATGTTAGTCTCCAAACAAAATGATGTTGTATCCATCCCCGAAATCCTCTCTTTAGAAGACTTCATGGCAAATCCCCCAGAGGGAATGGAGTGGATAGATGAGCAACTAGTAGAAAAAACAGGGATGACATTAAAACATAGTGAAATTCAAGGCAACATCTACTTTTACTGGAGAAGTTACATCAACTCCAATCAACAAGGTGGAAAAGTTTATACTGAAGTACCTTGTCGCACATATAAACAGGGTCGCCGTCCCGATGTAGCTTATCTGACACCTCAGTTGGTAGCTGAGTTTGGTGATGTTCCCACTTTGCCACAGAGTTTCCCACTAATTGCTGAAATAGTTTCACCCACCGATTTAGCTGAAGAATTATTTCTCAAAGCACAGGAGTATTTGCAGTCTGGTTGCGAGGAAGTTTGGCTAGTATTTCCTGACAGTCGATTAGTTTTTGTAATGATTGATAATCAGGTTTTGGGTTTTAAAGCTGGTGATGTGGTAACCGCTCAATAAATCGGGGCGAACTACCAGTTCAGGAACGAATTTACGCCATTGAGCCTTGTCACTGAGCGATTTACCCCGGATTATTGAGCGGTTACGTGATGTGGTTAGTACTCAAAAAGTATTACTGGGTTTTAGTGTAGCTGTAGACGAATTGTTGACTTGAAAAGGCGATCCATCTAATAGTCCTGCTATTGGTAATTTTGTCATGAGTGTTGGGCGATCGCCCCCCAGTCAGGAGTCCACGATAAAGCGATCACTCTATTTGGGCTTTTGCCTAATCAAACGGCAAGCAGCTAAGGCAAGCAAATAATCGTCCATGCTGATTGCACAGGGCAGTAATGCGTTAATGATACTTTGAAGTTTGTGAAAAGTTTCTCGCTATCATCTGCGTGAATTAAAAAACTTTGATCAAGTTCGGGCTATGGTAATAAAGTTTTAGTAGGAGCGTTGAGCTTGGAGTTTTCTCAAAATAGTACAATAGTACTAAAAAGTGGTTGATATGCAAATACGGTTTAAATTTCACCCTGAGAAAGCTGTTGAAGTGGCATGTTTATTTTTGAAGCTTCATGGCAAACCTATGTCATATTTAGGTTTGCTCAAGCTGCTTTACATGGCAGATCGGATTGCTTTAGAGCGTTTAGAGCAGCCAATTACTGGCGACCGATATGTATCAATGAATTATGGCCCCGTCCTTAGCCGTGTCTATGATTTGATCAAGGGCTTAGATGTTGCTGGTGCCAAGGATCTATGGTCGAGGTATATTTACTCACGCGATCCTCGCTATAAAATTTCTGCTAACTATACTGTTTCTCTGCGGGAATATCCGGGAGACGATGAGCTTTCCGAGGCAGAAGTGAAAATCATTGAACAGGTCTATGCAAAATATGGACACATAGATCCTTTTGATTTAGCGGAAACAACTCATCTGTTTCCAGAATGGGTAAATCCTTATGGAAGCGCCATTCCTATATCCGTTGAAGAAGTTCTCAAAAATGTAGGAAAAACTGATGAGGACATAGAGCGTATCCGCGAAGAGTTTGAAAGAGAAGATTACTTAGACTGGGTGTTGAATGGCTAGTAACATTAGTCCTATAAACCTTGGAGATGCATTCCTTTTGGACACACCGCCGAAAGGAATGCATTTATATATTGCTGTTGTTGCAATAGATGAAAACAAGTATTTATTTTTAAATGCTAGTAAAAGGCATCCAAACTCGGACACATCATGCATTTTAAAACCTGGATTAAGCGTCCCTAGCTTCATAATTCAGGAGTCAGTCATAGCTTATAATTTTCCTAGAGAATATAGTGAAAATGACATTTTTAGACTAATCGATTCTGGTGTGTGTCAACCAAAAGGGAAATGCTCGCCTAACATTCTTTATCAAATACAGATGGGTGGGGTGAAATCTGAGCAGATAAAAAAGAAATACAAAAAGATAATCAAAGCCCATCTTGGCATACCTGACGAGCAGGTATAAAGTTTCAATTCCTAATAGGGATTTTGGTTAATTGCAATGTTCTTCCTGAGTTTCATGGGGAAACTTCAAGCGCTCGTTTCAATCCCTAATAAGGATTTTGGTTAATTGCACCTTTTATAGGTTTAGGGATAATAATGCAGGTCATGTTTCAATCCCTAATAAGGATTTTGGTTAATTGCAAATATGAGAATCGACGTTAATCGACTCGTACCAATGTTTCAATCCCTAATAAGGATTTTGGTTAATTGCATTTCCAGTGAACCTAGAACTGTTTTATCCAAAATGTTTCAATCCCTAATAAGGATTTTGGTTAATTGCAATCTGGCTTCTGAAAGCGCTGCTGTATTTGGTTTTCAAGGTTCAATTGCGCGAATGAACGAATCATAATATAGGGAATAGTGATATTACAAGATGCTAAACGCTGAAAACCACTCCCCATAAGGTGCGCGGATGGTTTTAAAGTACCATTGCCCTGAAAGTATTGTATAGATGGAGCGTACAGCCTTTTTTGCTCCTTATCATTTTGTACACCTACCCATCCGCGCATTTGGCAAGGAAATTAGCCTAATTACCGATCGCTACCTCTATTAAAATAAGCGATCGCCTAATCCTTGCACACCTTAATTTACCAAATCAGGGAATACCTCTTGCACAGCAGGATGCACTAAGTGATGATTCTGCACATTCACACCCTTAGCTAATGCTGGGTTAACTTCCAGTGCCTTAATTCCCAAATTCGCCAACTGGACGACATAAGGTAATGTACTGTTGTTGAGTGCTTGGGTTGCTGTCCAAGGTACTGCTCCTGGCATATTAGGAACGCCATAATGCACTACACCCTCTTCAACGTACACCGGATTTGTGTGTGATGTCGGGTGCAAGGTTTCTATGCAACCACCTTGGTCAACGGCTACATCAACTATTACAGAACCAGGACGCATTTGTTTAACCAATTCGCGGGATACTAATATTGGTGCCCTGCGTCCCAGTACTAAAACTGCACCGATGAGCAAATCGGCTTCAATCACTGCGGCTTCGATATGAGCAGAATTGCTGTAAACCAATTCGACTCTAGAGCCAAAAAGGGTTTCTAAATGAGATAAGCGCTCGACACTCACATCTAAAATCTGGACGCTAGCACCCATGCCCACAGCAATTTTAGCTGCTTCTGTGCCAACAACGCCGCCACCTAAAATTACTACTTTACCTGGTTGAACTCCAGGGACACCACCTAAAAGAACTCCTCTACCACCTTGTTGGCGTTCTAGAAATCTCGCCCCAAATTGTACTGCAAGCCGACCGGCAATCACACTCATGGGGGTGAGCAAGGGTAGTCTATTAGCACCAGGTTGTTCTACGGTTTCGTAAGCGATCGCAGTTGTGCCACAATCAATTAAATTCTCTGTCAATTTGCGATCGGCTGCTAAATGTAAATAAGTAAATAATATCTGCCCTTTCTGCAAAAATTTATACTCAGATGTTAGCGGCTCTTTGACTTTAACAACCAATTCCCGATTCCAAGCCGTTTCTGATGTGGGTACAATTTCGGCTCCAGCACTTCTGTAGTCCTCATCTGAGAATCCAGCACCATTACCTGCTTGCGTCTGTACGAAGATGCTATGACCATTTTCCCGCAGCACCCTCACACTAGAAGGACTTAAACCTACCCGAAATTCTTGATCTTTATTTTCCTTGGGAACGCCAATTTCCATATATCGCCTCTGATAATTTTTTTGTTTAACTGTAGCCTGCGAATTTCAAGCTTGCTACTGATCTATTACAGATAGCTGTATTAGAGATAGTTAATCTGTGTCCTAAGTTTCTCAATTTAATCTGAGTAGCCTCAAACTCTTACCCTTGACTATTGCCCCAGTATTTATACAATATATAAAGAATAGTAACAATTTATTAAAAGAGCGATTGTATAGCTTCCTACTAGGAAGCTTTTGCTGAATTTTTCAAGTCATCTTGTTATTCAAGCCTGCAATCAGCTTATAAGCTACCAAGTCTAGGGTAAAAGTTAAGGGCAAATAATTCCTTTAACCTTTAGCGTTTTTCCCCACCTTCTTAGACAATTGCTGCAAAGTCTAATATCAAGTCCCGTTTGCCGAAAAAAGGTTTCACAAAAATGACACAAACACAACCAACGATTACACCTAAACTAGAGGAGCCTAAGTTTGGCTTTAACGAATATGCTGAACGCTTGAATGGTCGAGCTGCAATGATTGGCTTCGCTTTGCTGCTGGTAATTGAATCCGTCACCAATCAAGGGGTGCTATCATGGCTGGGTCTGAAGTAGTGCCACCCACAAGCATAAGGTAGAAGTTGTAAGCTAGTAATTAAAAGAGTTTCAACCAGCTGGAACAACCAGTTGGTTTCGACTTTAACAATTGATAGCGAAGCACTTCGCCCTAGATACTTTCAATTAGACTTATTCGTAAATTATTGCCCTAGAATGTAAGCAAGAGAGGAATCGAAATATTTATTAGTTATAGAAATATTATAGACTTGCAACTAGTACAGTACGGCGGAAATTCAGCCCTTATGTCAATTAACGAAACTTGGCAAGTAGCAAAATCCCATAGATAAAGGTAGGCAAACTTCCGCCACAGTCTACTACTATATACAAGGTGATTAATGAGTCCACTTCCTCCCCTACTAAAGAAAATCATAATTAGTATCTGCCTTAAATGAGATAGGCAAATTACGGGTGAGGTATTCTTGGTAAATATACACAAAAGCTGAACTGGAACCAACCAAGCTGTGATGAATGCTGTATTACCTCGTTTTTTGAAGTCAACCTACCGAAAAGAGCCACTCATTAGTGTATTGGTGACGATGGGCGCTATAGATGCCCTGATTGGCGGCTTGAATGATAGCTGGTCGTTGTTCGCTTTTGGTTTGGGAACAACAGGGATAGCGCTAGCTTTTAAGTTGTGGCGTTTCCAGCAGCGTCGTCCTCTACCAGAGGAGCCTATAGTGCAACATTATTTGCCTTCTCGTTCTTCTAGTGCGCCTTTACCAATGTTAAGCGTTTCTAAGAAAAAACCACCTCTTTAGGAAGTGCAGAGTTGTTAAGTAATAACTCTGCAAAATTGATGTAACCGTATCTATAAAAGTGAGGAAAAAGAGTGAGTAGTCAGGGAAGAGGTGGGGGTAATTTTCTGCGCCCGGATATTATCCTGGCATTTATGGCAGCTATTGCCCTTCCAGTGATTACCTGGGAAGGGTTTTATATTCATGAAGCTCATGCTGCTATTGAAGTAACACCAAATCAAACTAACAGCAGCTTTGCTAATGCCCAACTACTTTACACACTCAAAGGACATAAAGGAACTGTTAAATCTCTCGCTTTCAGTCCAGATAGCAGAATGCTTGTGAGTGGAGGTGCAGAAAACGAGGGTGTAATTCGCCTGTGGAATCCAGCAAACGGCAAAAAGTTGGCGGATATTAACAAAGCACACAAAACAGCCGTAGAATCTTTAGTGATTTCGCCAGATGGTCAAACCCTCGCTAGCTGTAGTACTGACAACACGATTAACCTCTGGAGCCTGAAAAATTTTAAATTTACCCGCTCTTTTGTAGGACATACCAGCAACGTATTATCTTTGGCAGTGTCTCCTGATAGCAAAGTTCTCATCAGTGGAGCTTTGGATGGAATTCGGATATGGGATTTGCTACAGCAACGTCCTCTAGGGACTCTAGTACGTTTTGATAACTTGATTTATACCCTAGCCATTAGTCCTGATGGTCAGACATTGGCTAGCGGTGATAATAAGGGTGTAATCAAGCTGTGGAGTTTGAGTACTGGTAAATTAATTAGTGAATTGGCAGCTCATTCTAATGGTGTTAGCGCTGTCATCTTTACACCAGATGGACAAACATTAGTTAGTGCAAGCCGCGATCGCACAGTCAAGCTGTGGAATATTAATACTGGAGAATTAGTCCGCACCCTTACAGGACATAATAACTGGGTAAATGCGATCGCCATGAACCCCGATGGACAAACCCTTGCTAGTGCCGGTAGAGATGGCATTAGATTGTGGAATTTAACTACAGGTGAGTTAATAAATACACTGAGTGGACATACAGATTGGGTAAGTGCGATCGCTTTTAGTCCAAATGGTCAAATTCTTGCCAGTGGTGGATTTGATAAACAAATCAAGATTTGGGGAACTCCATCAAAACCTAATTAACAGCATTAACAGCGATCGGACAAAATAATCCTGAACTAGTAGACTATATCCCTGATTTCTTAAAGAAATCGGGGATATACTTGTCTGGGATTTTGACGCTCCTTCCAAGGTTTAGTAACTCGTTATCGCTCGACTTTTCACGTCATGTAGAAAGTCAGGCGATCGCTAACGCCAAAAATTCCCCCAATCATTTATCGTCTTTGCTAAACTTTAATCTTGCATTTTTAGAGTTTTTATAGTAGAAAATCAACCAGAGCTTAGATAAAATTTTGCCAAAACTAGCTAAAATCAATGCTGCTAGCAACCAAGAGCGATGTCTAAGATAGGGTGCGCCTACCCCAATTGTTGAAGAACTGTGAATCCTTGATGAAAATACAGCCGAGTTAATATCTTATCGAGCAAATTACTGTAAGTATAAACATAGATTATTCTAAATCATCTATGCAGCTACTTGCCCTCTAGTCGGAACAATTTCTGAATTTAGACAATCTTAGAAATGGTCATGTCAGTAAATGCACTCAGGTAAATATCACTATCTTGGCTGAAGCAAAGGTTTATAGGGCTTAAACGCTACTTGAAACGGAAGACAACTTGTTACTTAAATAATGTTTAATTTTCCCGAACTGCTTTTGATCCCCATTTCGATAGAATGACTAGGCAGAACCCTAAAACTAAAAACCGCTTTTGACTGCGACGCCCATGAATCAACTGAACAATGGTTTTACAATATTTCTAAGTCTGCTAGTCGAGGCGATGCCTTTTTTGCTTCTTGGGGTTTTATTCTCCAGTTTGCTGCTGTTTTTTGTTGATGAGCGCAAATTAGTAGAAAAAATGCCCAAAAATCCGCTGCTGGGTGCTTTAGTTGGCAGCATGATCGGCTTTTTATTTCCAGTGTGTGAGTGCGGGAATGTACCGGTAGCGCGGCGGTTCCTAATGCAGGGAGTACCCACACCAGTCGCAATTGGTTTTTTGTTAGCAGCACCAACAATTAACCCAATTGTAATTTGGTCAACTTGGACAGCATTTCGAGATCAGCCAGAAATAGTGGTTTTACGAGTCGTATTTTCTCTAGCAATTGCCACAATTATCGGTTTTGTTTTCAGTTTTCAAAAGGACTTAAATCCCATAGTCCAACCTGCGATCGCTCGGTATATGAAGTTTAATCCACCCGCACAACCTGAAACCAAACGCCGTGGTAAGCGTTACCAAGTACAACAGGAAGCAACAGTACCGAATCTGTTACAATCCGGGACTTATATCTTAGGAGGAAAAGCAGGTATACCTTTGCGGATAGATCCTAATTTGGTACAGGCTACTACCGCAGTGTCTAATCCGAATAAACCGCTTACAGATAAACTGCGCTTAGTGGTGGATAATAGCATCCAAGAATTGCGAGAATTAGGCGGGGTGATGATTTTAGGAAGTGCGATCGCTGCTGCTATTCAAGTCCTAGCTCCCCGCGAATTAATTCTCAGTTTGGGAGCTGGTCCCATTAGTTCAATTGTGGTCATGCTGATATTAGCAGTAGTGGTGTCAATTTGTTCTACAGTCGATTCTTTCTTTGCCTTATCTTTCGCCTCAACCTTTAGCAGTGGTTCATTGCTGGCATTTTTAGTGTTTGGGCCAATGATTGACATCAAAAGTGTTGGTTTGATGTTATCTATTTTTAAACCCAAAACTATTTTTTACTTATTTGCTTTAGCAGGACAATTAACATTTTTGTTCACCCTTTTCTTGAACTTGTACGTTTTTTAAGAAATTATTTGTCATTTGTCCTTTGTTAATGACTAATGACTAATGACTAATGACCAATGACTAATGATTAATGGCTAACAAAAATCCCAAATCTAAAATCCTAAATCTTTTATTCCCTTGGCTGGATGCCTTAGCAATTACAGCTTGGGGTGTTTTGATGTTGAGATATTGGCAAACTAACAAGCTGAACCTATTGATTCACCCAAATTTCTTTGGGTTGGTGATTGTGGCTGGTATCGGCTTCATCATTATTGGTTTATTTAAGATGCAGGAACTTTGGCAACGGCGTCGCCGTGATGTTACGCCAAATATGCAGCATATTAGTTTATTTCCCCCTGGTTGGGGCAGTGCTTTGTTGTTGACTACAGCAATTCTAGGTTTTATCATTACACCGCAAGTTTTTGCTAGTGACAAAGCACTCCAAAGGGGTGTGACGGCTGATTTATTGGGAAGCACACGTGTCAAACCCCAAGCCTTTCGGGTAACTGTTCGTCCAGAAGAGCGATCACTTGTAGACTGGGTACGCACTGTCAATGTCTATCCAGAGCCAGATGCATATACAGGACAAAAAGTCAAGGTGCAGGGATTTGTGATCCACCCGCCAGATATAGGAAAAGAATATTTATTTTTAGCCCGATTTGTCTTAACTTGTTGTGCAGCAGATGCTTACCCTGTGGGATTACCCGTCAAACTACAAGAAAATCAAGAGCGTTACTCCCCTGATACCTGGCTGGAGGTCGAAGGGCAAATGGTGACAGAAAATTTGGCAGATAAACGCCAACTTACTATTGCCGCTACCTCTCTAAAAAAGATTCCTCAACCGGAGAATCCATATAGTTATTAGTCATTAGTCATTTGTCATTTGTAGATGACTAACAACCAATGCCCCATGCCCAATGCCCAATGCCCAATGCCCAATGCCCAATGCTCAATGACAAATGACTAAATCTAAAGCATTTATCCAACCCCTGGATCGGATAGCGATCGCACTGATGTTACTGCTGAGTGTGCTGATTGGGTTAATCATAATGCAAGGTGATGTAATCACTGCCCGTGTCCGGGACTTTACCTGGCAAAATCAACAAATTGGGGCAGAAGATACCTCCTTCACCCTCACTTTCAGCCGCCCAATGGAAATAAAAAGCGTAGAGGAGAACTTAAAAATTGAGCCACCCCTAGCAGGTAAATTCAGTTGGGCAGGGCGGCGGATGGTTTATACACTGGTGACACCAGCACCCTATGGCACGAATTATAAAGTGCAGTTAGAGGGAGCTAAAGATCAGTTTGCGGAACAAGAAGGCAAAAATCGGGTAATACAGCCCTTTGTTGGTAGCTTCCGCACACGCGATCGCATTATTCTTTACATAGGAACCGATAAAGAAGAACAGGGACGATTAGTTCTTTACAACTTAACCGAAGAGCAAAAAAGACTACTTACCCCTAAAGACTTGATAGTAATGGACTTTGAGTCCTTTCCTGATGGGGAGAAAATTTTATTTTCTGCTCGCGCTGCTAACAACCAAGACTTACTTTCAGCCCAACTATACACAGTGACAACAGGCGTTCCTGGTAAATCTGAACAAGAAGTAGAACCAGCAGGCAGAGTTGACTTGGTTTTAGATAGTAAAGATTATCAAAACCTGAAATTTGACTTATCGCCTGATGGGCAAACTATTGTCATCCAGCGAGGCAATAAAACTAATCCCGGTGACTTTGGGCTGTGGTTTATGCCAGCAACCAGCAACGGTTCAGCAGAAAAACCCACCCCTAAACGTCTGGAAAGCCAACCTGGGGGAGACTTTATCATCACACCAGATAGTCAAGCCGTAGCAGTTGCCCAAGGACAGGGAGCAGCCATCCTACCACTGCAAGGTGATGCCAGTAAACCCCTAGATTTTCTTCCGCAGTTTGGTTTGGTACAGGCTTTCTCTAAAGATGGCTCTCAAGCAGCGATGGTAAAGTTTAATACAGATTACACGCGAGATTTGTTTTTAGTAACAAACCAAGGTGTGCAGAAACAACTATTAAAAACTACAGGCTCAATTCTCAGCTGCCAATTTGATATTGCCTCACCCACTATCTATTGCTTACTGACACAGCTAGTATCTAAGGAACAATACATAGAACAGCCTTATGTGGTGGCAATTGATCTAAAAACCGGGCAACAGAAACCATTGTTAGTATTACCTCCCGCTCAACGGAATGTGCAAATGAGTTTATCTGCTGACGGTTTAGGCTTGTTATTTGACCAAGTAGTACCGCAGACAAACATAACAGCATCATTACCACCAAACACTTTGAAAACTGATGATGGAGATGCGATCGCAACCAGTAGCTTGTGGTTAATGCCTCTGTTACCCATTGCCGATGCTGCAACCGTTGAAATTAGACCAGAACAACTCCCCTTAGCCGGATTTCGTCCTCGCTGGCTACCTTGAAATAGAGGCAAGGGAGCAGGGAGCAGGGGGAATAATTTATATGGGGATTCAAACCCATGTTCCCTCTTTAATTTCATGGCAGAAGAAAATAATAATTTTTCCAAGCATTATGCTCCCTTCAAGAAACACCTCTTCGTTGAAAAATCTTAGATTCCCGACTTATTAAGGAAGTCGGGAATCTTGATGGTAACAAGGTGACAAATTATCCTTTATCGAAGATTTTTAAAGTATCACTTGATAATTTATCCAAGCTTCCCAAAAAATATAAATTGATAGTATTCCTAAGAAGATACGAAGTACTAAACTCACAGTATAATCTGGTAGTTTTGGCAATGTGCGAGTACTCATTTTAACGCCTAAAAGACCGCCACATCCCAAAACTATACCTTGAATAAATAGAATATTTCCTTCTAAAGTGTGTCCTGTGCAGGCAGCTAAACCAGTGATGACAATCACACCTAAGCTAGTCTGAATTGCTACTTTAATTTCTTCCCCTAGTAGCAAAATTTGCAGTGGAACCATTATAGTACCGCCACCTAAGCCAAATAAACCTGCTAAAATTCCTGCTGCTCCTCCAGTACCAATTTTAGAAACTAAGGAGTTAAATACTGGGGCTGTATTCTGTTTTTCTTTAAACACCAGTTGCTTACGAAGTTCAATCAAATAGATATTAGCAAGCAGTATGATACCAAATGTAAATAGTATTATGTAAGATGGAATTTTATTAGCGAAATATACACCTATTCCAGTAGTTAAAAAAGCTGGAATTCCTAAATAAATTACTCGTTTAAAGTCAAAGTAGCCCATTCGCCAATTCTGCAAACTTCCAGAAATTGAAGTAATCACAATTGCAAGGCTACTAGTAGCGATCGCCTGAACGGGAGTATAACCTAGTGTGACTAAAAGAGGAATTGTGATAATACCGCCACCTATTCCTAAAAGTCCAGCTATAACTCCAGATATTAAACCCCCAGTTACTAAAATCAACCAACTAAAATCAATCATATAATAGGTCTTTTTCTAGAGAACTGATAGTGTTGAGTGGGCATGGGGCATTAGGCATTGGGCATTAATCACTTGATTCCAAACTCCTAACTCCTAACTTCTAACTCCTAACTCCCTCACCCCTTTACCGTCACCGGATAGCTAACAACACCTCCGTAGAGCAATCCAAAATCATTCCACGGAACTGTACTCGGTTGTGTATTACCTAAATTGTCAGTAGCACGAGCCTGGAGAAAATATTCCCCCGGAACTGGGTTCCATTCGATGTCCCACCGTACCCATGCAAATGGAAAATTTGGTTCTCGTAGTCGTGCAAATTGCCAAGTTTTGCCCCCATCTAGGCTGACTTCTACACGGACAATCTTTCCTTTCCCAGACCAAGAACGCCCACGCAGTAAGTGAGTTCGAGCCGAAAGCGTAGCGGGCCAAGCCAACTCAAAAGCGCTTTTAACATTTTGATAGGTAATCAGCTTACCCTTATACGGTGCGATCGCTGGGTAGTCTGCACCAATCAGCACCATCTGCTCCGTCACCCACTGGGTATATATCGGTGTTTCAGAAACCTCAATCCGCTCAATCCATTTAACGTTAGCGTTTCCTCCCCAACCAGGAAATAAGGCACGGCACGGCTGACCATGATCTGGAGGTAATGGTTCTCCGTTCATTGCATAGACAAGGAGCGAGTTATCTGCTAACGCTTTTGCAATCGGAACTACATTGTTGAACTTGGATTTATTCGTCCCCTTAGAGTCCAGCGAATCCACATCTGCACCCTCAACAAGTACATCTTTTGCTGTGGACTTTAATTTAGCTCGCTCTAATAATATGCTCAGTGGTACACCAGTCCACTCAGCCACACCAATAGCTCCAAGTCTCCACCGTGTTCCAGAGAGTGGTGTGTTGTAAGCCTCTTCAAAGAAGCGCCGACCATTAGCAGCACACTCTATGGCACAAGTGACCGAGATGGACGGCATAGCAATTATTTCATCGTAAGTGAACTTACAGGGGGCAGAAACGCCGGTTCCATGAATTTGCAAACGCCATGTAGAAGGGTCAAATGGCGGAGGTGTACTGCGGTTATGAACATAGAACCAATCGTTTGGTACTAAATAACCACGCCCATACATTGCTTCCCAGTTCATCTCTAATGTGCCTTTGCTATGAGAGATATACCCTGGTGGTAATGGCTTGAGTATTTTACTGCCTTTAGTTTTAATAGCTGCTTGACTGTAAGCAGGCGCAGGTTTGGCTAACCCTCCGATAGCTGTTGCACCAACCATAGTGGCTAGTATTTGCAGAAAGCGCTGGCGCGAAATACTTGCATCTGTACTTTTTTGCCAGATATACCGATCAACCCGTGCCTGTAGATAATCCTCCTGGTCAAAGAGGTTTTCATCGCTCAAGCTATATTACCTCCTTGTAATTTTCAGTAGATAGGGGCACGGCATATCGTGCCCCTACTGCCATATATTTTTTAGCGAGAAAAAGGGGTAAGACTAGCTGTTTATCGCTGTCCAAACACCAGTTATTTCATCTTGTGTGTAGTTGGGCAAATAGTGAGCAAATCCGTTTCTAGCTATTTGAGCGATCGCATCAATAAAGCGATCGCAATCTTCCAATGTATTATATACAGCAAAGCTTGCTCGGATAATACTAGGAATGTTGCGCGTAATTCCTCTGTCTACTTCTTTGGCAATCTCGCAGTCTTGCCCATCCGAAATATTCTTGAGTTTGCGAATGTATTCGTATGTGCAGAAAGCCCCAGCCCGAACTCCAATCCCGTATTCTTGTGCCAGAATCTCTGCTACTAAGCGTCCATCAAACCCATCAATATCAAAGGGAATAACATGGGCTAAATTATCTCCTGGAATATGGACTTTGACACCAGGAATACTTTGAAGCCGTGTATATGTAAATTCAACTAAAGAGTGTTCATACTGAGCAATGCGATCGCGTCCAAGGGCTTCGATAATTTGAATCGCCTTGGCAATGGCGATCGCACCCATTGCGTTTGGTGTTCCAGGATCATGGGCCCGTTCTGTATAAAAACGCTTAATCTCTAGGTTTCTAGTAATATAGGGCAGGTTTCCACCGCCAATTTGATAAGGATAAGAACTGTCAAAAAATTCCTTTGGCCCCAGCAAAACCCCAGTTCCATAGGGCGCATACATCTTGTGTCCAGAGAAAGCTACAAAATCTAAATGACACGGGTCATTATCGGCACGCATATCTACTCGCTCATGCTGAATTAATTGGCACACATCGGCAAAAATCTTAGCACCATACCGATGTGCTAAAGCTGCGATTTCGTAAATCGGGGGTCTGTAACCTGTAATTGTCGAAGCACCTGTAATAGTTACTAACTTAATTTGCTCTGCTTTGGGAAGATTTTGATGTGCCTTGAAGATATTCTCAATTTCTGCAACACTTACACTTCCGTCCGCCTGGGTTCTGTACTGTACAACTTCGTCTCTAGTAACCCAAGGCAGCAGGTTGGATGAATGTTCAATATCAGAAACTAAGATTTTTCCAGGTTTTTTTGCCCAAAGTGTGGCAGCTCCATTAATTGCCTCTGTTGTATTCTTTGCAAAGATTACATAGTTGTCTAAAGATGACCCCACAAACTCCCGAATGACGTTCCGACTAGCGTCATACTCTCGTGTAGTGATGATGGACTTTTGCCCAGAACCTCGATGTACACTGCCATAGGTGTCAAGCATTTCGTCCACATACTGCTTGAGGCTTGCAAAGGGAGTGGTTGTAGCTCCATTATCCAAGTTGATATACTTGACATAGTTTCCGTTAAGAGTTTTTACCTTGAAAGATAGAGACTCATCTGTAAATAACGGTCTGATTTCTTTATCCCAAAAACTGTCAAAATTTTCTGCAATCAGTGGTAATTGGGCAGCTTCTTGCTTTATGTTTGCACCCATTGTAAGTATATCAGTCATCTTTAAGAACCTCTATTTTAAAGTTTGAATTTTTGGACAAGCCTAACTGCTACAACGCTTTATCTAACGTAATAATCACATTACTACGTGGTTAAATAGTCTTTATATTTACTTTTTTACTACTAGAAAACTCGGTTACTTCAATTATTTTAATAAATCAATTGAAAATGTATCCGTGATAATACTTAATTTACAATAAAAGTATTATAAATTAATCTACATTTATAAACACTAACAATAAGTATTAAAGTATACTTTGTATTGTTGTGGAGTCAGCGCTTTAACAGAAGCTCTTAGTTGTTTGCTGATATATAAATAGCGATCGCCCAAACTAACAGAATTATCATCGAGCAGTAAATACTTGTACCAACATCTATCCTGAGTAATAAAACATCCAAACGATAAACGTATTTACAGATACATTTATAATTTAAATATTAAGGTAGATGCGATTATAGACAATAATTTATGTGGTGAGGAAGTTTTTCATGTAGAAAAACTTCTCAGCCCATGCATTTTAGTTTTTAAGCATCGGATTTCCCCTCTGTGACCATCTCCAGAGGCGGCCCTAATCCCTTTGTTTGCGTATCTTCTTGACGGGGAAGAGCATCATAGTGTTATAACGGCATCAGTCTAGATACAAAATGGGGAACACCAATTGATGATTAATTGCTGGTGCTTGGAGAGAGTTAAACTTAGCTTCTAGAGCAAACCCTGATTAGACAGAATTGATAAGCAATGCTAATGCCAGCACTGCTGAATATTTTTAAGCAGGTGGGTCAAGAGTGATGAATGAAGCTGACACCTCAAACAAGGGGGCTGTGATGGAATCCCTAAATTCTGCTAATTCGCCACAATCGGAGCAGGCGAGTTGTCCCTTTTACTCAGTTGTGCCTAATGACAATATGGTAGTAAAAAAAATGCCACTTTTGATGCCAGCTGAAGATACACAATTTTCAAAAGATACCACCCAGCAGGACTGGGTTGCAGAGCCTGAAAGCGGCAAACAAGCACTTATTGACTCAGAATTTCAGAACCTGCTGGCATTGAACGAAGAATTGCGTGCAGCTAACAATAACTTGTATGAACAAGTGGAACAGCTAAAAGACAATTTAGCTGAGTCAGAAAAGGTTTTGCAGTGGCAGAAAACGCGTTCTAGCGTTACTGAGTCGATGCTCAACCAACACGTTCAAGAACTGGCTGCGGCTCAAGATCAGATAAAATCCTTATTTCAACAATTAGAAACTGCTGTACAAACTGTTCAACGCCAGGAAATTTTCACTGATACTTATAAAGCACAGCTACAAATTAGCCAACAACGTCTTGCCCAGTTAGAGCGAGAATGTACGTTACTACACACTAATAACAGCGAACAGTCTCAGCAGCTATTGCAATCAGAAACTGTTTGTCGGGAGTTACGTACTAGATTGATGCGGCAACAACGCCAGACGCTGCAATTTAAAGCAGCTCTAGAAAAATGTTTAGATACATCAGTTCCTAGCTACGACTCCCTAGAAGATACTGCACAACATCCCAAAGACATAACTAGTAAACAAGGAAGATTCTCTAGAAAAGCTCGGTCTTTATTTCCTAACGCCCAGCCGATTCAACCTTGGTCAGGAGAACCAGAATCCTTGGATAATCTCGATGATTCTTGGGGCGAACCGTCAGCACCAATCCCATTCCAAAGAAATGAACCGACTCCGCCGCCATCATCTTCTTGGAACTGGTCAGTTAAGCAAAATACCCCAACACCAGCAGAACCCGGCCCATCTCCAAAGATTGATGATCCAGATACACCGGAAACTGTTTCAACTTCTGAGTCATCAAATTTAGATCAGCAATTAGATAGTCTAATCCAAATGTTTTTTACCTCTCAATCTGCATCTGCATCATCATCACCTGCTGCAAAAACTGATGTAGATAGCAATCAGGGTGATGCGCCTATCTGGGAGATAGCAACAATCCTAGAAGACGATGAGAAATTAAAAAATCCACAGGAGGAGCAGTTGGAACCAGAAATCAATTCTTCTATAACTATCTCCACTTCTTGCACGACAGATTCTATGGTTTCACCAACCAATAACTTACCTGTTTCCTCTACTTCACCTGATATTGAGACGCTTAGTGAAGGAACTGAAGATTACTGGTCAGAAGTTTCACAATTAACACAGTTGGAATTGTCGGCGACAAATTTGCCTCCAGAGTCATTAGATCAGAACACCAGTGATACATCACCTTCACCTGTGGTTTATCCCCAGCGTCCACCTAAGGGGCGTAAATCATTGGCATCTGTGGAACTGCCGAATTTTCGCCCCAAGAGTCAATAGTTAGTTGTCATTAGTCATTTGTCTAATACTAATGACCAATGACTAATGACTAATTCTTACTTCTGACTTCGGTATTATAGCTTCTGGGTTGGCTTTTACTACTTGAGAGCGCGATCGCGGTTTGCCTGTAGCGATCGCATAATTAATCGCCAGCAGCCACAGCCACAAGCCTGGATTCCGGGGTTCTAGCCAAAAACCTACCCGGTTCAAGAAGCGGGGGAACCACGGACTCAGCAAAGAACTAATTAGGGCATGGCGACCGAAGTTAAAATAACTACCAAGCCATCGCCCTAAATCTCTAGGCCCAGCAAGTTCCCAAATCCATAAAAGTAAGGCAGGATTTTTTGTAGCTGCTTTAAGTGCTAGGCGGTTAAAGGTTAACCAATCACATCTATCTTTGATGAAGTTATCTGCTACTTCTTGGGGTTCGTCTGCTAACAGTCCAAAGAAGGTGTTGAGCATGGAGTTAATCCGTTGGGGCGGTAAAAATTTCCCAGTAGGCACCATCATGCCTTTGGAAAATAGCCAAGTCACTGAAACGTTGCTTTGGTAAGCGCGAATTTGGTTCAGGTGGCGGAAACTCAACAAGTCATGTTTGAGAGCAATATCCAACAGCGTAGTTAACCGCTCTAAGTTGCGAACTAGCGAACCAAAACCAGTAAAAACGAGGGGAGACTGGAGTGATGCGGCATCACCTATTGCAATCAATCGATCAAAGGCAACTGTGCGATCGTTACTTCCCACACTAAAATGCCCCGGTATATATCCAAATGTCGGCTTTTTCCACACCAATTTGTCCATATCGCACCTGCGATACTCTGGCAAAATCGTGAAAAAGTCCTCGTACATCTCTAGCAAAGAACCGGGATTTTTAGCATTGACTTCGTGGTAATGAAATAAATAAATTGTCAGTTCATCATCTGCTCCGGGAAACAATTCCCAAATTAACTGCCTTCCCCGCGAGATATCCCCATGACTGTAAAGAACGTCCCCATATTGTGAATCCCACACTTGCGGCTCAAATCCGCTCTCAATTGCCGCTCCCACTGTCGGACATACACTATCAAAAGCACGACCACCATTTAATTGCCAAGCGATGGGAGATGCAGTCCCCATCGCATCTATTAGCAGTCGTCCACTTACTTGCTTCTCAACCTGACTAGGTAAGTGTTTGACTTTCAAAGCAACTTGTGATATATCAATATCTGCACGGATAAACTCTGTTTCATCCCAGATTTCACCGCCTGCTGCTTGCAGTTTTTGCCCACACATTTGCAGCCATTTTTCGGAATCTAAGCCTAAATTTAGGACTGTAGGTGTGTGGAGGACAGGCGATCGCAGTTTCGATGGATTATTAGCATCAAAAAACTTATTGAATCCGTCTTTGTATTCCCTGGCAATGATGGTTTCTAACTCAGCGGGGGTGAGTAAACCCAGGTTAACCAAACTTTGAATCTCATCACGAGAAATATTCCACTCTCGGTTCATTCGCCCAAAGGACATTCGTTCCACCAGCAAAACTTTATATCCCAGTTTTGCCATCAATGCTGCATGAATCGCGCCTAGTGCGCCGCCGATGTAAATTATGTCGTACTGGGGATTAGGGATTAAGGATTGGGTATTGGGATTACCTTTTCCCCAGTCCCTAGTCCCCAGTCCTGTGTCCCCTTGACTGGAAAACACCACTTGACGAGGCTGCTGCGGATTCCGTACTCCTTCGCGCCATCGTTGTTCCCACCAGTAGGCACGTGTTAAGTCATATTCACCGTTGGGCATTTTCTGAAAATACTTGACCGTGAGGGGGTAATAAGGGGCTAGTGCTGCAAATATTGATTGCTGAGATAAATCAATCGCTGGCGGTTCTGGATAATGATGTGGAAAACGGTTTCTGATTTCCTTGGTTAGACGTTGCAGGATTTGTCCCTCATTGGGAAAGGGCTGTTCTGCCCAACGAAACACTTTCAGATAGGTAGTTCGTTGCACCGACCAGACAAATACCGAAAGTTCCGCAGGCAAGTTTTCGGAAATAGCTACCCCAGCAGTTGTAGTTTCAGTGGGAATTTGGAGGCGAAAGCCTTCCGATGTAAGCACTTTTTCTGCATTTCCGGGTTCAAAATCTGTTTGTAACCAGTTACGCACAGTTGCTATATCTGGAGTTGGTACTTCTAAATAAAGGATTTCTCTCATCGTTTCCTGACATCTCCGATCAATCTACTCACTAAGACAGATTTTATGAAGGCACAAAGTAAAGTACACTCCGCCCTATTACTTTGGTAAAGATTCAGTAAAGAAATTTTAAGATTTTGTCAAATTTATTGTACATTTTGTATTTCTGTAAACCCACGCCATGAATTATCCCATTCCAGACAGTCCCCAGGAAATTGCTGCCCTACGACAACAGCCGATTGATGAAGAACTAGTTGCCAGTGCAATCGCTGGAGTGATTAAAATTGTCCGTGCTCAGGGTCAATCTTTGGAAGAATTAACCGCTCAGTTGCTAGCAGATGATTCCCTGTTGGATCAGCAACAACGTCGCTGGTTAACCCAATTAGTTGCCCAATCCTGGGAAAAGTTCTCCTAAAATCTTGTCTATGATGAAGTTGTTGTCGCAGCATTAGTTTTCTAGGACTGCACCTAAATGTTGGCGATGCCTGCGGCGGGGTGCGCCTACGCATTTTAGGTATAGGAGTAACATATCTGGAATTGGCAATTGGGTTGCTATGTTTGCATTTACGGCACAGAAGCCACTAACTTAACCATATCAGCACTGGGCACTAGAAACTCAATCAGATACGTCAAAACTAGCCTAAGGATGAATATACTCAAAATGATCAGTCTTCTGGATGAGTTGCCAGATCAGCCAGTTTTTTCGAGTAAATCCAAGGGTTGGAATTTCAATGTTTTATATCGATTCATGTGGTAGCGATCGCTCTTTGGAAAAAAACTTTTTGGTTTACTGAATATATGCAAGGGTGGAAGTTAGCGTTCAATGATCTGCTTATTAGCTCGAAAATGGGAGGCGATCGCCTCCCATTTTCATTGCAAATCGTAAAACTTACACTACATCATATTTTTGTCAACTAGAAGCTTTCACCATTGCTTCCGCTTGAGAGTGCAATAACAAACCATATTCCAAGCCCTCCACCACAGCTTGATAGGAAGCCTCCAAAATATTGGTAGAAACCCCTACTGTTGTCCAGCGTTGACGACCATTGCCTGATTCTACCAACACACGGGTTTTTGCCGCAGTACCCGTATGTCCGTTGAGAATCCGCACTTTATAATCTGTCAAATCAAAGGTTGCTATTTGGGGATAAAAGTTTACCAAAGCCTTTCGTAAAGCTGCATCCAAAGCAGCAACGGGCCCGTTACCTTCCGCCGCCTCCAGAATATTTTTCCCATCAACAGCGAGTTTGACTGTGGCTAGGGCGTTGCTAGTTTCTTTCCCCTCAATCAAGTCACAGTGGACTTGAAAACCTTTGACTTCAAAAAACTTCTGGCGATCTCCCAAAGCTTCGTGCATCAACAGCGCAAAACTAGCCTCTGCTGCTTCAAATTGAAATCCCTCACTCTCTAAATCTTTGAGGCGCTGGAGAATTTGCTTGGCTTCTGCCTTTTGGTGATCTAAGTCAATTCCAAAACTGCGGGCTTTGGCTAAAACATTGCTAAGTCCAGACTGTTCAGAAATAACGATGCGGCGATGATTCCCGACTTGTTCCGGCTGAATGTGTTCGTAAGTCAGGGGATTACGTTCCACGGCTGATACATGAATACCGCCTTTGTGGGCAAAAGCCGAAAGTCCCACAAAGGGAGCGTGTTCATCTGGTGCAAGGTTGACCACCTCACTCACAAAACGACTAGCTTCTGTAAGTTGTGTTAGCTGGTCTTCTGTGATACAACTGTAACCCGCCTTCAGTTGTAAATTGGGAATTAACGAACAGAGGTTAGCATTACCGCAACGTTCACCGTAACCATTAATTGTGCCCTGTACCATCTTTGCCCCTGCCATAACGGCGGCTATTGCGTTAGCAACCGCCATTTCCGAATCGTTATGAGTATGAATTCCAATTTGAGGGATTGTCCTTTGTCCTTTATCCTTTGTCATTGGTTCTTGACTAATGACAAATGACAAATGACTACTGACATCTTGAACAATTTGGCTAATTTCGTGGGGTAAAGTGCCACCATTGGTATCACACAAGACTAGCCATTCAGCACCAGATGCGATCGCAGCCTCTAATGTCTGTAAAGCGTAATCTGGATTATGCTTGTAACCATCAAACCAATGTTCGGCATCGTAGATAATGCGACGACCTTGAGAACGGAGGTACTCAATGGTGTCACGAATCATCGCCAAATTTTCTTCTAATGTCGTCTTCAGGCTGGCTGTGACATGTAAATCCCAAGACTTGCCAAAAATCGTTACCCAGCGAGTTCCCGCAGCCAAAATATCCTGTAGCATCGGTTCGGTTGCGGCAGTGGTGTTGGGGCGTCGAGTCGAACAAAAAGCCACAATTTCAGCTTGTTTTAGCGGATCTTCTTGGAGTTGCCAGAAGAATTGTACATCCTTGGGATTTGCACCAGGCCAACCGCCTTCAATAAAGGGAATTCCCAGTTGATCGAGTCTTTTGGCAATGCGTAACTTATCTTCTATCGATACTGATAGCCCCTCGCGCTGAGTGCCATCCCGTAATGTAGTGTCATAGAGCCAAAGTTGAGGTGAGGAATTTGTGGTCATAAAACTGGGACCGACGAGACAACTTTCGAGGCAATGTGTCAATATACAACAAAACGCCAGTTTGACAATTTAAAAATGCCTAAGATACTAGCTCAAGGTAAAACAATTGAGTGCGTAAGTAAAAGCAATCTCCGAACAATTTTGCTGCAAAATGGTATTGACCTCTACAATGACGGTGCTAAGGTAATAAACTGTCGGGGCATTGGCAGTTGTGGAACCTGCGCGGTTAAGGTAGAGGGTGAAGTATCAGCAGCGAATTGGCGTGATCGAGCACGGCGTTCGCTTCCTCCCCATTCTCCTACAACAGACTTGCGTTTAGCCTGTCAAACTCAGGTTTTAGGCGACGTGAAAGTGACAAAGTTTGATGGATTTTGGGGACAAGGTTCTCGAATAGTGTGGACACCAAAAGGTTAAAAAGGAGTAAGACAAGATGGGTAGATGGACACCCTTAATTTTAATGGCTGGAGGTTTAGCCATTCTGCTTGGTACATTACTAGGCATCAACTTTCCTATGGGCGTACAAACTGCTAACAATCCCAGTGACAGGAAATCAGAAGTCCTGCCAGCTAATATCAATGTTAATAGCGGTGCTGGCAGCAGGAATGATGGAGCTGCAACTGAAGGAACTGAAGGAAATGAAACAAGTGAAACAAACCAACCTAGACGCACTATTGTAGCCCCAAGACCTGACAACAGGAGTAGCGTTGCCCAGAATACTGACAGTACAACAGACGTTAATACAGATACTTCACAAACTGATACACCATCCACTGATGTAAATCAAGGCAACGAACCTATTCGTGCTTTGTGGTAATGATACATCCATGTTTAATTACAAGTTATAAGTTATGAGTTTTAGTTATGAGTTATTAGTTATGTACTAATGATAAATAGCTAATAATAAATGACTAATGACTAGTGAGATTGTAATTATTGGTGGCGGCGTTATTGGTTTAGCGATCGCCATTGAACTAAAACTGCGCGGGACAAGTGTCACCGTGTTTTGTCGTGACTTTCAGGCTGCCGCTACCCATGCCGCTGCTGGGATGTTGGCACCAGATGCGGAAAACATCACTAATGGGGCAATGCGTTCCTTATGTTGGCGATCGCGTGCTTTATATCCCGACTGGACGCGCAAACTAGAAGAATTAACTGGGTTAAATACTGGCTACCGGCCCTGCGGTATCCTTGCACCCGTCTTTGAAGAGGCAGGGCAGGGGGCAAGGGGAACAGGGGGAGATAGGGAAGTAAATTCTTCCTCATCCTCCTCATCCCCGGCTTACTGGTTAAACGAAGAGGCAATTCATCAATATCAGTCAGGATTGGGAGCAGAGGTCGTTGGTGGCTGGTGGTATCCTGAAGACGCACTAGTTGATAATAAAGCTCTAGCTCACGTATTGTGGACAGTTGCTGAGTCTGTTGGTGTTGAACTCAAAGACGGCATTACAGTAGAAGCATTTTTACAGCAGCAAGGAAAAGTGGTTGGTTTGCAAACCAATGCTGGAATGATTCGCGCCGCGCACTATGTTTTAGCTTCAGGTGCTTGGTCAAATGAGTTGTTACCAATACCCGTGCGTCCTAGAAAAGGACAAATGCTGAGTGTGCGGATACCAGAATTTGCGCCGGAATTGCCCTTGAAGCGGGTTTTGTTTGGGCAGGATATTTACATCGTACCAAGACGCGATCGCCTTGTTCTTGGCGCAACCAGCGAAGATGTTGGCTTTACCCCTAACAACACCCCAGAAGGCATTCAAAAACTATTACAAGCTGCCATCCGGTTGTATCCCCAGCTAAAACATTATCCCATCCAAGAATTCTGGTGGGGATTTCGCCCAGCCACCCCTGATGAGCTGCCCATCCTTGGCACTAGCCACTGTCCAAATTTAACCCTTGCTACAGGTCATTACCGTAACGGGATTCTACTTGCACCCGTAACAGCTTCATTGATTGCTGATTTGATCTTGGAACAAAAGTCTGACCCCCTACTTGCTGATTTTCACTATTCGCGCTTCCAGTCCAGACCATCTACCTCTACCCCAATGCTGACTCACTCTGCCAATTTCTCCAACGGGCATCATCTTGCCATATCGCCTCAGCAGTCACCACTCGCCATTCAAGATTCACCACTAATTATTGCTGGCAAAACCTTTCAATCCCGCTTGATGACTGGAACTGGCAAGTATCGCAGCATCGAAGAAATGCAGCAAAGCGTCGTCGCCAGTGATTGCCAGATTGTCACCGTAGCAGTCCGACGGGTACAAACCAAGGCCCCCGGACATGAAGGTTTAGCTGAAGCTTTAGATTGGACAAAAATCTGGATGTTGCCCAATACCGCAGGTTGCCAAACTGCTGAAGAGGCGATTCGGGTGGCGCGTTTGGGGCGAGAAATGGCGAAATTGTTAGGGCAGGAAGATAATAACTTTGTCAAGTTAGAAGTAATACCTGACCTTAAGTATTTGCTCCCAGATCCGATTGGGACGCTGCAAGCCGCAGAACAACTAGTTAAAGAAGGTTTTGCTGTATTGCCCTATATTAACGCTGACCCCATGTTAGCCAAGCGTTTAGAAGAAGTAGGCTGTGCTACGGTAATGCCTTTGGCATCGCCGATTGGTTCTGGACAAGGGCTAAAAACAACCGCCAACATCCAAATCATCATCGAAAATGCGAATGTGCCAGTGGTGGTGGATGCTGGTATTGGTTCACCCTCAGAAGCTGCTCAGGCAATGGAATTGGGAGCAGATGTTTTGTTGATTAATAGTGCGATCGCTCTTTCTCCAAATCCAGCAGCAATGGCTCGTGCCATGAATTTAGCAACAGTTGCCGGTCGTTTGGCATATCTTGCTGGCAGGATGCCTATCAAAGACTACGCTAGTCCTAGTTCTCCTCTAACTGGGACGATTACTAGTTAGGGCATGGGGAATGGGGTATGGGGAATATACGGGCAAGCAAGACAAAAGAGACAAAAGGAATAACCAATCCCCAATCCCCAATCCCCAATAATGTAACGATTTGTCTAGCAGTTTAAGAGCGGATCTAGCATTTATGTAACATTAAATGAACAATCAAGATAAAGGAATCAATTCATGCCCTATACAAACGAAGAAGGCGGTCTTCTGAATAATTTTGCCCGCGAACCAAAGATTTATCAAGCAGAACCTCCCACAGAAGGGCAAAAGCGAACTTATCTCTTTCTAGGAATCGCTGCTACAGTTTTGGTTGGCGGGTTGATTTCAGTCGCTTTCTTTGTTTCTCAAAGCAGTTGATCGCAAAACATTTTAATAAAATTTCATTTTCTTTATAGTTTTTCAGGTTCCGATTTTAAAAGGGGCCTGGTTTTTTATTTTTTGTTAAAATTGAATTATTAATTAGAGTATAATTATATACTGTCTTATTTTTCTAAACCTGAAAAGCTCGGTTTATCCTGAGCAGCAGAGCGTTAGTTTAAAAATTATTTCTATTATGAGTTTAGCCCACTTGAATACGCCGAGAAAAGTGAAATGTACTGTATTTTCGCTCTTTAGCCGCCATGAGCGTGAATGATACTGCACACAATGATAATTCTGCTTGGAATCGGCAAGTATACAACCGCTTGAAACTTGCCCTCAGCCTTGGGTTACGACGACAACTTTTTTTGGCGGTATGTGATGATTTATATTTGAGAAATCAAGTAGCGGGTCGTTTGCATTCAACATTGGCTTATCCTATTGGACAAGTGCTATCTCAGCCATCAAATGCTCAGGAAAATAGCACTCCAGCCTATCCGCGATTAGTTACATTGCGTTTAAATTTAAACGATCCCAATCCCATAGTTCAAATAAATCAATGGTTGGCAAATTATCCACCGCCAATTGTTGGGGCATCAAAAGATACCCCAGGAAGACCTTTTCCAGTACCAGCATTTCAGATTGTCGGCGTGGAGCATCTCACCAAGCAACCAGTCGCTACACAACGGTTATTTTTGCACCATCTCCGCTTGAGCGAACAATATTTCTCTATACAAGAATCTAGCCGATTCCTAGAATCTAACTTGCTGTTGTGGATACCGCGTCCTTGGTTATCTGCTATCAAGCAATCAGCGCCACAGTTTTGGCGTTGTCGGACTGGTGTATTTATGTTTGCCGGTGAACCCACACCAGCAACTCAAAATTCGGGCTATCCAGAACGTTTTTCACGTTCTGGAAGCTTGGATTTAGGTAATATTGAGCAGTCGATTCTAAATGAATCAGTTGTCCCAGGAGAACTTAGAACCGCAGACACCGAGTTCAAGTTTAAGAATAATTCTGATTTTCTGGCAGAAACACAAGGTAATGGTGTACACAAAATTGAGGAAACTTCGCCGCTAATAGGGGATTTATTGAAGGCTACGCCACAACAGCAGGAATCTCCTAATCGGTCTGGTAGTGAGACTAATTCTCAATCGCTGTCGTCTTTGTCTTATATTAGTAGCGAGTTAACGGAGCTAGTAATAGCAACAATAAATACAAATATTGCTCAAGATACAGAGGATTACTTGCAACCGCAGCAGATTTTGCTGGAGATTGAAGAATTACACGAAAAACAAGTTCCAGTAGAGGTACTGGCAGAAGCTTATCATCGCTTGGGTACCTTATACCGCCTTCGCATTGAGCAAGGAGATTCAACCCTAGAAAATCTGATGGTGGCAATTATTGCCTATCAGGAGGCAATTAGCTATGACGAAAACTCACCACAACTCCCAGATATCTTGAATGATTTGGGTACACTCTACTGGATGCTGTACCGTACACCACCCAATTCTGAGGAAGGAAAAACTTATATAGAGCAGGCAATAGAATTTTATCAGTTGGCGTTAAAGATGATTTCACCCCAGACGCATCGGGAAACTTACGCTCGTGTGCAAAATAATTTGGGGACGGCTTATGGTGATTTAGCTCGTTTTTCTGACCCATCTGAAAACTGGCAGCAAGCAGTTTTAGCTTACAATGAAGCACTTAGCTACCGTACAGCCGACATGGACTCATCAAAGTATGCGGCTTGCCAAAATAATTTGGGTACTGCTTACTGGCATCTAGGGCAATACAACCAACCGATTGTGCATTTAAAGAAAGCGATCGCAGCTTACAACCAAGCACTTGTATACTACAACCCCGAACAGGAACCGCTTAAGTATGGCATGATTCAAAACAACATCGGTACTGCCTGTTGGAATCTGGCACAATACGAGCAACCTGCCCAAAATCTTCAGCTAGCTATAGATGTATATAGCGAAGCTCTCAAGTATCGCACTCCAGCTAATGTTCCCAGCGCCTGCGCTGCTACACAAAATAATCTAGGTACTGCTTACTGGCATCTAGCAAACCTATCTCAGACAACTAAAGAGGCACGGCAAAAGTATCTGCAACTATGTATCAGCGCTTACGAAGAGGCCATAGATTTGGCTCGTTCACTTAGCGGTACTCCTTTAAGTTTTGATTTGCTAGCCTCTTATAATAACCTGGGACTGGCACATTATCAGCTAGTAATAGATAAGTCGTTTAATGGTGACAAAGCAACACGTTCTCAACACCTAGAAACATCTTTAGACAACCATTTGCAAGCCTTAAACGGATTGAGCAAACAACCAGAGGCTTATCAAACAACCTTTACTTATGTGGTAAAAACTATTCGTGCTTTTCATAATGAGTTAGGCATACAGGGACAAAATCTGGCTTTATCTAAAGTTCCTAGTCAGTTGTTGCCAGAGATTTTGTCAAAGTTATAAAACATATACCGAGAACCCTTGAGGATGAACCTGATTAAGGACTTCTCAATTGACGCTAGTAGCGCAAGGCGGAAGTCAAAAGTATTATTAGTTGCTCTGTATCATGAGCCTTTGTCGCTCAAAAAGAGGAACTTTATATTGGCTTGACAATTAATCAGGGAACCAAGTAAGGTAACGATTGCAATTATTCTTTTACTAATAATAAATTAGTAAAATATTTTACTATTACATAAACTTAGCTTAATATGTAAAGTTTTCAATAATATTTTATGAAAAATACTAAAGATGTATAAAGAATACAATAAAGCATTGGCATATTTAAGTAAATTTACTAAGTTAGACCAGAGACATAATTGAAAAAAGCTCCAGTATTGAGATTTGGATACTTAAATGATGAAATTAAGTTTGGTTTTTGCGACTGCTATATCTAGTTTTTTTGTCGGTGCGACCACAACACTTGGTTTTTCTGACCAAGTATATGCTCTAACTTTTTCTGGAATCTCTAGTGGTACATGGGGTGAACCTATTCCAGGAAGCACCGATACCAATCCCATATACACAGGTGTGGGAAGCAACACATTTACTTGGGGTGATCCTAATGTGTGTCTACCAGGCCCTAGTGAGTGTACGATAACAGGCTCAAATCAACTTAACTTTAATGGAAATTCATTTTCAACTGAGATCAACTCTGCATTCAAAGTAGGTGATTTAACTTACTTTAATGGAACGGTAGCTGAAGGTACAAGCGTTGAATCTGTACCTCTAAATCTCAATCTATCCTTCAGCCCTCCCGTTGGAGCCAGCCAAGTTTTTGACTTTAACTTGCGTCTAGTAAATACACCTAATAACGCAACAGATCCTGAAGAGAATGCAGACTTTGTAATTATAGACACAAGCTTGAGTAATAGCAGTTTTAGCTTTGAAGGCAATGAATACACGCTTGAGCTAACTGGCTTTAATCCAGATGTTGGCCAGATAAATATTAAAGCTCTTGAAGCAGCCACAACTACAACAGCTATTTATGCCAAAATTAAAACCAAAACCATACCCGAACCTGCAACAGTGGCGGGTCTATCCCTAGTAGGGATATACCTGATATCTCGTAAAAAATTACTGGACAAGAAATCATAAGAGCTTTGGGTGTTAGAACATCTGCTCCTGTTTGCCCTTGAGGATGTAATTACACTAGATAATTTTTCTGCTCCAATATGAGGTTTTTAGCGGTTCTCGTACCTGAGGGAAGCTCTACAAACAGTACGCCAGTTTACTCAAGTCTGTTAAACCCTGCACACAACTGGTTGTATTATTTTCCGCAATTAAGAACTGCTATAAACCTCCATATTTTATTTTTCTTGATGGTAATTGAATAAATTGTAACCCAGCACAAGAATTGCTGCGATCGCATCAAAAATTGATAGGACTGATAACCGATGACTGATGACTGATAACCGTTAACCGTCAACAGTTAACAGTTAACCACCGTAAAGAATGTTTATACAATTTAGGCGCGCATCAGCTTAGTTGCTCTTTCAGTCCCACAGCTAAATCATTTGTTAAGAAAGTGAAAATATTTCCCAAGTCCTAGCAAGTCAATCTAAAATGGAAGTAAGAGTTCGCAGTTAGCCCATTCGCCTCTATATCAATGGCTTAGATATGTGGACATAAGTAATAAAACAGCATTTGGGAACAAAATGATACTCATTTTGCGTCCTATAATTGTCTTGCCTCTGATTCTAATAAGGCACATTAGCAAAATACAAATTCTGAAGAGCGATTGCGATCGCATAAACTTCCCATCATAATAAGTACTTTTATCCTCGGAATACGCTTATAGACAGGTTCCAAAACAGCCAGAAACAAACTCAGTGAACCCTCGTCATTACATACATCACATACACAAAGGACAACCCTCTTATGACACGCTTACATCAATGGAAATCTGGAACTGCTGCGCTCATGGCAATAGCTGTTACCGCAAGCGTCACTGCCCCACTATTAACTTTAGCTCCTGCTAATGCACAATACAGAATTGGGCAAGACAGAATTGGGCAATATGGAAACGTTACCATTCCTTCTGGGGTTGCTTTACCTGTTACCTATGAGAAAGAGACAATTACTATTGCTCCTGGGGAAAGTCAATCTTTAACGCTAAGAATAGCGAATGACATTATCGACAGGAATAGAAATGTCTTGATTCCTGCTGGTACTAAAGTAATTGGACGACTAGAATCTGTTGACCTAAATAGTTATTCAAGAGATACAGATGATAACCAAGGAAAAGGCGTGCAGTTTGTAGCTCAAGAATTAGAATTTTCTAATGGTCGGCGTCAGTCGATTAATGCAACTTCTCGGACATACACCACAACTCAAAGAGTTTCACAAGGGCCTAGCACAGGTCAGGTTTTAACTGATGCAGCTATTGGTGCGGGTGCTGGTCTTTTAGGTTCACTAGTTACTGGGAACCGCAGAATTGACGATTTAAAACCTGTTCTCGGTGGGGCTGCGGGTGCGGGAGCAAGTGTGTTGTTGCGGAAAAAACAAGGAAATGCTTTTGTCCTCAGACCCGCACAGGATTTGAGGCTCACACTGAATTCTAACTTGAATTTAGTACCACAATCCCGCTACTAGATTTAATTCAATTCAAATCGTGACTTTAATCACCCGTGATAGGCGATCGCCACTTCAACTATAGAGTGCGATCGCCTTCATTTTTGACAGTAAAAAATTCTATTTAACAGCAACCATTCTACTTCTATATCGTCTTAATCAGTATCAATATTTATTGGGATACTTATTTAATTGAGCTATGTGGGGAGCTAGTAAAATTGGTTTTATTTTGTTTTCAATCCAAAAGAGGATTCAAAATTACCTAGTATCCTGATATTTTTATTAAATAGTGGCAAAAAAAGGAGATTTTACTTGTGGTAATTCAAGGTTTCAGTGTAAGCACATATCTTGCAATTCCCGTAGTATTAAGTCTTTTGGCTCAGGGAGAAAGGATAAAAATATCTTTACTTGAAAATGCCCATCAGGTATCGGCTAACAAGGAAATGAGCCTATCCAGCCGCCACCTAATTAGCCAAAATTCAACACCGAAAACATACTATGTTAGTGGTAATGGAAATGACAAAAATAACGGACTTTCTACTTCATCTGCCTTTAGAACAATTCAAAAGGCAGCAGACCTGACCAATCCTGGCGATACAGTATTGATTATGAACGGAGTATACAAAAATATAGCCAAAGCTGCGAGTGTATTAAGTATTAAACGTTCTGGTACTGCAAATGCATGGATTAGGTATAAAGCATATCCTGGGCATTTTCCCAAAATTCAGCACAATACATGGAATGGTATCCTAATTTCACATGGAGCTTCATATATCGAAATCAACGGGCTTGAAGTGATAGGGAACAATGCCAATGTAAGCCTTGATTATGCGAGGAGTCAGAAGAATAACAGATTAAACCCGTTGACGAATGGAAACTGCATCAGCGTGGATGGTCGAAAAAATGGTCATACTCACCATATACGCATTATCAACAACAAGGTACATAAGTGTGGAGGAGGAGGCATTGCAGCGATTGAATCGGACTATGTGACAATAGACAATAACGTGGTGTTTGATAATGCTTGGTACAGCGTTTATGGTAACAGTGGCATTTCAATGTTGAGCAATTGGAATTTTGACAACAAACAGGGATACAAAATGTTTGTAACCAACAATAAGAGTTACAACAATCGCATGTACATCCCTTGGATTGAAGTCGGAAAGATCACTGACGGTAATGGAATTATTATCGATACTACAAAAAATAATCGTAATAACTCAAAATTGGGTGCATATAAAGGGCGTACTTTAGTTCAAAACAATCTTACATTTAATAATGGTGGCTCAGGTATTCATGCGTTTTTAAGTGATCATGTTGATATTGTAAATAACACTGCTATTTTAAATAATCAGAGTCCAGAAATTAAAGATGGGCAGATATTTGCTAATAATTCATCTGATGTGAGAATTTTAAGAAACATTCTCTATGGTTTTCCTGGTAAGAATATTAACAGTAATTATCAAACTAAAAACGTTGTTTATGACTATAATCTCTACATCAATGCTTCTAAGGTAAGTGTTAAGGGCCCTAACGATATTATTGCAGACTCAGAGTTTTTAAGTAAGCATCCTACTTTAAAAAAAATATCTAGCGGTTGGAAATCGCGGCTAGACAAACAAAATCCGCCAAAACGACCTTATGTAGAGCCTAAGTCGGCAGGTTTTGTTTGTCAGCCAATGACTTTTACTTTCCAAAGCAAACCCGTCAGAGTGGGATGCTCTCCGCAATCTTTGGCTCAAACTGCTTCTTCTGATGTTTCATCTTTTTCTGATGTTTCATCTAACTATTGGGCGGCACAATTTATTCAACAATTATCAAGGCGAGGTGTAATTGCCGGATTTCCTGATGGTAGCTTCCGTCCTGAAGAACCTGTAACACGCGCTCAATTTGCCGCTATGGTCAACAAAGCTTTCAAAAAAGCACCGCAACGGCAAGCAATCAATTTTGCTGATGTGCCCAGCAACTATTGGGCCTCTAGTGCCATTGGGCAAGCCTATAGGATTGGTTTCTTATCAGGTTATCCTGGTAATCGCTTTCAGCCTAACCAGGCTATTCCCCGCCAGCAGGTTTTGGTTTCTCTTGCTAACGGTCTGGGATATACTCCTAGCGGTAATACCGAAAGTACTCTGAAATATTTCAATGATGCCTCTAAGATTGCTAACTATGCCCGTAACCCGATCGCAGCAGCAACTAAGAAGCAAATTGTGGTGAACTATCCTAATGTGAAGTCTCTGAATCCAACCGCAACTGCTACTCGCGCCCAGGTAGCAGCGTTTATCTACCAAGCATTAGTTAGTTCTAATCAAGCCCCAGCAATTAACTCGCCCTATGTCGTGTCAGCCCCTAGGAATTAATTGTCTGTTGTGACTTTAATCATCTCTGATAGGCGATCGCAACTTCAACTATAGTGTGCGATCGCCTTTATTTTTCCTAAAAATTCCATTTTCCAGAAACTATTCTATCTCTGTATCGTCTCATATAGTATTCAGGTTTTTTACAACATTTTTTTAATAGCGTTCATCGCTAAGAGGCTGATTCAGCTATTATCTATTGCTAACTATATTGACAGTTAGCTTATTCTTTTTGATATCTAATTTATTTGTAGACTCCTTAGTAATTTATTTAACAATAGATAAGAAATGATTGGCAACTTAATACTTCAGCAAAGGTCTAATTAATTAACAGTAAAAAAATGATTTTTTCAAGGTTAAAATTTAATGTTTAATTTAAATCGTTTGCAATCTGGAACAACTGCACTCATGGCTTTAAGCGTCACAGTTGGTACTGTAGCGCCTTTGATTACAGCTTCACCATCTTTTGCTCAAACTACTTTTTCTGATGTTTCATCTAACTATTGGGCGGCACAATTTATTCAACAATTATCACAACGAGGTGTAATTGCCGGATTTCCTGATGGTAGCTTCCGTCCTGAAGAAGAGGTGACACGCGCTCAATTTGCCGCTATGGTCAACAAAGCTTTTCAAAAAGCACCGCAGCGGCAAGGAATCAATTTTGCTGATGTACCCAGCAACTATTGGGCATCCAGTGCGATTCAACAAGCCTATACCATTGGTTTCTTATCAGGATATCCTGGCAATCGTTTTGAGCCTAACCAAGCTATTCCCCGCCAGCAGGTTTTGGTTTCTCTCGCTAACGGTCTAGAATATGCTCCTAGCGGTAATACCGAAAGTACTCTGCAATACTTCAACGATGCCTCTAACATCGCTAGCTATGCCCGTAGCCCGATCGCAGCAGCAACTGAGAAGCAAATTGTGGTGAACTATCCTAATGTGAAGTTCCTGAATCCAACCGCAACCGCCACTCGCGCCCAGGTAGCAGCTTTTATCTACCAAGCATTAGTTAGTTCTAATCAAGCCTCAGCAATTAACTCGCCCTATGTCGTCGCTGTCGGGTCTACTACTACCCCAACACCTATAGCTGTGACAATTCCTCAAGGGACTGCTATCCCCGTGAAGTATGACAAGGCAGATAAAATTCTGGTTACAAAGGATGAGACAGCGCCTTTGACATTGACAGTATCCCAAAACGTAATTACACAAGAAGGATCTGTAGTGATTCCTGCTGGTAGCCAGGTTATTGGTCAACTAAAACCTGCTACAGGTGGTTCTCAATTCGTTGCCGAAAAACTGGTTTTGACTACAGGCCAAGAGTATCAACTGAACGCTAGCTCTGAAGTGATTACTAAAACTGAAAGAGTCAACAAGGGTACTAGTACTGGGTCAATTGTTAAAAATACTGTATTGGGCGCAGGTGCAGCCGCTGCGGTATCTGCTGTCACAGGCGATCGCGCCATTGCCACAGAAGAAGTCTTGGGTGGTGCTGGTATCGGTGCGTTAATTGGTTTGTTCTTCGGTAGAAATAGTGTTGACTTAGTAGCGATTGACCCAGATACCGATTTACAAATGACAATTAATCAAAATCTGTTGGTTTCACTAAGATAGTCATTGGTCTTTACAAAGAACAAATCCTAAACTTCCGGTAACCAAATAATAAACGTAGTCCCTGGTGCATGGGGTGAAGTGAACTTAGAGTTGATTGCAGGGCTGAAAACCTCGATTTCGCCCTGCATTTGCTCTATTAATTGTTTTGCGATCGCTAACCCCAAACCAGTGCCGGGGATTTCTGTTTGCGCTTGTACACCCCGATAATGTCGTTCTCCAAGATGCTCTAAATCTTCGGGTGGAATGCCAGGTCCGTTATCACTGATCACAATTCCCTGAAAATTAGACTTTTTTTGCCCCGCCTGAATTAAAATTTTGCCCCCAGTGGGGGTATATTTTAACGCATTATCGATGATATTAGTTAAAACCTCTTGTAATGCTTTGATGTTGGCACGTACTAAAGGTAAATTCTGTTGAATTTCAGTTATTAGTTTTAACTTTCGCTCTTGGGCGATTGCTTTGGCTGATATTAATAATGGTTCTAATATATCTGCTAAAAAGCAGTCAACTGCTTTATCTCCCGTTCCCGGCAATAATAGCGGTGGATTAGCGTCTTTTTGGATAGTTGCTTCCACAAATACTTCATGTCCGGGCAGATGTAGTGGTGCTAAATCTGCCTCTGTCAAATCAATTACTTGATCAAATTGTTGCAACAATTCTTGGAGGCGATCGCTTTCTCGCACAATACTAGTTGCCGCATCCCGGTTAGCATCTCCTGGTCGCAACCTTTTTAATAGCAGTTTACCAAAAGTCCGTAATGCTGTTAATGGGTTACGAAACTGATGTAACAGATTATCAAGCAAATCTCGCTGTTTTTCTTGGAGAATTTGTTGCTCATGTAACTCATGCTCAAACCATGCTCGTCGCTGATCTAAAATACAAGCGATCGCTAAACTTTGGGCTATCCGTTGAATCTGACTTTCCTCCTGTTCATTCCATGCCCGGTCTTGCCTACCCGTGACCAGTAACCCCATCATCACACCCTCATAAACCAGAGGTAAAACAATTTGGTTGCCACTAAAAAGGTATTCCTCTTTTAGATGGGGTTGAGACGCCTCAAACTCCTGTGACGAGGTTGGAGATTCTGATCCTGCTGTCAATAACCTTGTTTGTTGATTAGGTAATATAAACACATTTCCAACTTGAAGTTGCTTATATGCTGTCGCCTCAGCAGTTTCCTCCCCTGGCGGTAATAATGCTGTTTCCGGATAAATCACTACAGGAATCAGTTTGGCCTCACCTGAAGGAGTCTCTACCAATTCTTGTGTCAGGTACACAATACTTAAAGTTGCTCCCAGCCCTTGGGTTAGCAACGCTATTTGCTCTCGACACAGAGCAAGAAAATCGGAACTGGCAGACATTAACATTTTTTAGCTTTTGCTCAAGATTACAGATTTTGAGGCATGATTAAGAGAAGATACTTAGTGTTTACCTCACTCATTTAATAAAGCTTAACTAAAATCTTCTTAGTGATGGTTTGTACCAAGGGATTATATTCTTGGGTGATTTTTTTCTCTATCTTCAAAGGTATTAATTTTTTTGCATTAAAACGCTAAAACCTATTGATATTTTGAACTAGAACTTATATAATGGCGACGGATTTTGTAGCTATCACTACAATCTATAGCTTGAAAGAGGAGGACAATAGATTGGCAAGGAGACGCAAAAGGAAAAGTCGTCGTCGTCAGGAAGGACGGCGAATTTTGGAACATGTGCCTCAATATAGCATCGAAAGTGGCGAAGAAAAACCTGTGACAGCAGCAAGAAGATTCATTCAAGCTGAAGGTATTTTGCCACCTGCGTTGCTACTCGTAAAGCGAAACGAACACACTACAGATCGTTATTTCTGGGCAGAAAAGGGACTGTTTGGTGCTCAATACGTAGAGGAAAACCATTTCTTGTTTCCTAGCTTAAGGGTATTAGAACCCTCGCCAGGTCAAGAACCTCTTGCTTTAGCTAGTCGGTGAACCATAAACGGTCATCATACGCATTGAATATGGCTCCTGACTATCATTAACTGGCAAAATTGCTAAGTTTATGCAGAATTTAATCTTTTTTTAGTTTGGAGTTGATTTGCTTTTTAAGGCTAGTCCAGGTAGTTGGAAAGTTAATTTGTCTCAAACCACGCTATCTTGCATGGATTGATGCTATTTTGACGATGCAGAAGGGAGTGGGTATAAAGCCAAGCGCGTCCAAAAGCGCTAGTGAAGTTGTGCTCTTATGCCGTGAATTGTTAACCAAGCTCTGTCAACAAATTTAAGTTAATGAATTTAAATTTTTCCCCACGACAAAAGTTGTGGGGAAAACTGACAAAGCAGAAGTCTTGATTTCCTCCTTCCTACTTTCCATTGCCTAAAGAGTAGGTCAGGTCAGAAGTCTGCATATCATAGTTAATAGATGGTCATAAAAACCAAAAATTATTCCCCAGCCTTGAGCTGTAGAGTTCTCTGTAACTCGCCCAGTTCATCCCGATGGGCAACTACAGTGATTTTACTTGAGGGGGTTTGTTTGCTCTGAGTTGTTTCTACTTTGAGCGACACCTTCTCAAGTCTCCCAGATTTTTTCCAATAAAATAGGCCACTTAAAGGCGACAGCAGTACCATAGCCAGAACAAAGGTACTGAGGTTAGGAAAAAGCAGATACACGACTAGTGATAGACAAACAATACCAGTCGCTGCCAGCAGAGTTAAAAATATAGCTAAGAACCAACTGGGGCGAACATTACCTTCAAAAGTCACTTTGTTTTGTTCTCGGTCTACCTCTGCCACTCGGTAAGACCGTGAGCGAAAATACTCTTGTAATTGAGACATTAAAGCAGCTTCGTCTTGCTCAGATACCAGTTGCGCTGTTTCTATGCGGTCTTTAGTCGAGGCACGAATAAAGAAAAACAGCCCAACCGATAACAACAAGGTTAGCAGGAACGTAGATGGCAGAATAGCAGTATCCATAACTAATTGTTACTGTTTGACTGGAGGAGACTTATTCATTATCAATCATTCGTTACTTTGTCTTCCTGTTGATGTAATCAAGCCATTGAAAAGCTAACTCTTGCGCTTGAACTTGCCATTCTGGAGAAACTTGGTACATCCGCCTAGGGCGTCCTCGTCCTTCCAGTTTCTTCCAATATCCAGTGATTGCCCTTTGGTCTTCCAGAAATTTGATTGCACTATAAAGTACGGTATCCGAAAGCCTATAGGTTGGATATTCAGTTTCTAATTGCTCAATCAACTCGGTTCCGTAGGATTCACCTTGTAACAAAACAGACAGTATGTAACAAACTGCTACTTCCTGACAAAGGTAAGTTGGCGGAGGATTCTCAAAGAATTGATATATATCCTCAAGTTTCATGGTTAGTGAATGGCTAAAAAAATGCCTTAGGGTCGGTCTACAATTCTTGTAGTCAGTATACAGTGATGCAACTAAGCAAACACAGTACAGAAAACTACTTAGAATAGATTTCCAAAGCGTAAATACGAAATAATTACCCACACCTGTGAAGTTGTGGGACGAGTTTGCGAGTTTTAGGGGCATAAAAGAATGTACCCCTACTCAAGCTCGATACGGTGTGGTGAGGAGCGAACAGACAGTGGCAAGGCCACTGCCTTGGTGTTAAGTGATGCCGAGCTAGTTAGAACTGCTTAAGCAATAAAATGCCATCGAAGAAATTTTACAGGTAAAATGCTATTTTGTCTGTAGAACTTAATAAACACTTTGTTTTACAGTGATTTTCTCAATGCAGATTCTAAAAGCTTAAGCTAAGGAATATGCCTGGATTAAAGCTGCTATGCCTTTGGACATATTTATTTAAGTAGTAACCATTGCTGATTGGCTGGACAAGATAATCTCTTGTCCCATTTGGTATATGTGATAGTAAATTGATCAAAGAAGACGCAAAGACTAGAGCATCTATTCAGGAATCAAAAACGTAACCCCCTAGCTTACAACCCTTGTAGGGTTGAGGGAAAGGTTCTTCCAGGATTACTGAATTGGTGTTCTCGGAGAGCCAGAGACGCGGAGTGTGATAACTTCTCAACAAAGTTCTCCTTGTCCCCGTGTCCTTTAATCAAGCGCCCAGCACATTAGTGATCAGTATGTCACAGACTCCCGATGCTCCATCATCTTCCTCAACTCTCCGGGCAATTGCCCAAACTTTTCGCCTTACAGGTTGGATTAGCTTTTGGATTCAGCTAGTACTAGGCGTTGTTTCTAGCATAATTGTGTTGCTGTTCGCCATCTTTAATCAAAGAAGTGGCAGTTCTAGTAATAATCCTGGGACTGGCTTTGGTGTATTTTTAGCAATTTGTGGACTGGTTATTTTGGGTGGGGGCATTTATTTAGCTTATCGTTACACTAGAATTGGCAAGCAATTGGAATCCTCGAATCCCAGTAACCGCCCTCGGAAAAGCGAGACTGTGCAAGTATTACGCTTAGGGCTGTGGCTGAATTTAGGGGGAACGCTGGTAACTCTTTTGGGGGCGCAAGCGATCGTTGGTACACTGGTAGCAAGATCCATATCACCCCAAGCTATAACTACCCAATTTTTTGACCCTACCCGGATTATTAGCGGTCTAGATATGCTTGTGGTACAGGCAAACACCAACACTGTTTCAGCACATTTTGCAGGGCTTATTGCATCACTATGGCTACTGAATCGGATTAACCGGCCCTAATACAAGTGCTGAGTTTTCTAAGAATCAAAAGAAGTTAATCATATTTTTCCGAAACGGACAAAGCTGGGTGTGAAGACAACTACATAATCCTTGAAAAACATACTGCTAGTACAGCACTGCGTAATTCAAATCAATGGAACGCTTGCGGTATAGGAATTACGAATTACGTTAGCGAGTCAAAAAAGCGGCACGCTGCGCCAAGCAAGATACCTGTAAGGGTACGAGCATAATTACGAATTCCGCCAAGTTGTATTGGTGATGCCAAAACTAGCACAGGGATGATATGTACCTTTTTTGGAAGTATGACACCATGAGAAATCAATCAGCACAGAAATTTAATCAAGACGTATGGAGATTTGGCGTACAGGTTTTCTTTAGTAGCATCGTCTTGGGACTGTGCATTTTCAAGCTTGGCTCACCAACAGATGATAAAAATATTGCGCTTTACTGGGGTGGTTTATCAGGTGTGCTTGCATACTGGTTACCTTCACCTGGACAAACCAGAGACGATAAGGAACCACCTAATATCACTCAAAGGACGTTTGCAGCCACTGATAATAATGGTAGTGGTAATGGTCAGAGTCTTGGTCAGTTTTCTGAAACGACAGTGACTCAAAATAAGAGTTTATGATTAGCTAAATAGATTATTATATGATTTCTTAGCCCTGGCAGTGATGCTAGGGTAAAATCTTGATTCAGAGATTAAGACTGAATTTTTCTAATAAACTTTGTTTTTCAGGTCACAGCCAACCAAAATTACTATATGCTAAATGCTTATGTGTTAACTGTATTGACAGGAAGATTTTAGGCTAAAAACTGAGAAAAATCTGTGCTGGATATTAAGCAAATACGGGAAAATCCGCAATTAGTTCAAGAACGATTGAATAGTCGTAGTGGCAAATACGACATTGAACCGATTTTACAGTTAGATCGCAAGCAACGAGAACTAGAGGGGACACGCAGTCAACTCCAAGCTCGGAGTAACGAAATTGGTAAAATTGTTGGGCAAAAGATTAAATCTGGAATCAATCCTCAAGACCCAGAAATTCAAGTTTTGCGCGATGAAGGGAACTCTGTCAAGGCTACATTGAGCGAACTGGAACCCCAGGAAAAAGACCTCAAAGCTGAAATTGCCCAACTTGTGTTGGCACTTCCCAATTTACCAAGCGACTCTACACCCCTTGGTAAAAATGAGGAAGATAACGTAGAGGTGCGCCGTTGGGGTGATGAATACATTCCCCAAAATCCGAATATTCTCCCTCACTGGGAAATCGGCGAAAAGCTAGGAATTCTCAATACTGAACGGGCTGTAAAAGTTGCCCAAAGTCGCTTTGTGACATTGATAGGCGCTGGTGCGGCATTAGAGAGGGCATTAATTCAATTTATGCTAACTCTTCATACTCAAGCTGGGTATGTAGAAGTCAGTCCACCGTTGTTAGTGAATACCGAGTCTTTGACGGCGACCGGTCAGTTACCCAAGTTTGCTGAAGAAAGCTTTAAATGTGCTGATGATGACTTGTGGCTGATTCCTACGGCTGAAGTCCCGGTTACAAATCTTTATCGGGGCGAAATTCTCGCTGCTGAAAACTTGCCTATCTACCACTGTGCTTTTACTCCCTGTTTTCGCCGCGAAGCTGGTAGCTATGGGCGCGATATGCGAGGATTAATTCGCCTGCATCAGTTCAATAAGGTGGAAATGGTGAAATTTGTCGAACCAAGTACATCTTTTGATGAACTGGAGAAATTGGTGGGGAATGCAGAAGCAATCTTACAGGCGTTGAAGTTGCCTTATCGAGTAGTAAATTTAAGTACTGGAGATTTGGGATTTGCCTCTACCAAAACTTATGATTTAGAGGTTTGGTTGCCCTCTTCTGGCAAATACCGCGAAATTTCTAGCTGTTCCAATACTATAGATTTCCAGGCGCGACGAGCTGATATTCGCTTCAAAGAAGCAGGGAAGAAAGGCACTCAGTTTGTACATACCCTCAATGGTTCGGGTTTAGCTGTGGGACGGACAATGGCAGCAATTTTGGAGAATTATCAACAACCTGATGGAACAGTGAGGATACCAGAAGCGCTGCAACCTTACTTGGGGCGGGAAGTATTATGATTGGTCATTAGTCATTTGTCCTTTGTCCTTTGTTATTTACCAATGCCCAATGCCCAATGCCCAATGCCCAATGCCCAATGCCCAATTAGAATGGAGATAACTATAGCTTAATATTTTCACTCATTTACTCTATGTCAGTTTTAGCAGCGATCGCAGTTTTGGCTGTTTTAATCTTGGTACACGAGTTGGGACATTTTGTTGCAGCCCGTTCTCAAGGCATTCTCGTTAACCGTTTTTCTTTGGGTTTTGGCCCAGTTCTTTTGAAGTATCAAGGTTCACAAACCGAATATGCTGTCCGCGCCTTTCCTTTGGGCGGCTTTGTGGGCTTTCCTGATGATGACCCCGATAGCGATGTTCCACCCAATGACCCAAATCTGTTGCGTAATCGTCCAATTTTAGACCGGGCGATCGTTATCAGTGCCGGAGTGATAGCAAATTTAATATTTGCCTATTTGGTGCTGGTTCTGCAATTAGGCATCGTTGGCATTCCCAAGGAATTAAACTATAAGGCTGGTGTCGTTGTCCAGCCTGTTAATCAAGAATCTGTTGCCTACCAAGCAGGAATTCGGGAAGGAGATATTATTCTGGCTGTTAACGGTCAAGAACTCCCGGCTTCTGACAAGTCAACTCCTTTGCTGACAAAAGAAATTCAAACTCATCCAAATCAGCAAATCGAACTGAAAATTCAGCGTGAAAACCAACAACAATCCATAAAATTAACGCCAAAAGAGGGAGCCGATGGCAAAGGTGTAGTTGGTGTGGCGCTTAGTCCTAATGCTACAGCAATTTATCGCCGTCCTAATAGTCCTTTTGAAATTTTTGGTCTTGCTGCTAACAGGTTTCAACAATTATTTGTTGGGACACTGAGCGGTTTTGGACAGTTGATTACCAACTTTCAACAAACTGCTGGACAAGTTTCTGGGCCGGTTAATATTGTCAAAATTGGTGCAAAATTAGCTGAGGACAATACTGTAAATCTGTTGTCTTTTGGGGCAATTATCAGCATTAACTTGGCTATTATCAATATTTTGCCTTTGCCAGCCTTGGATGGCGGACAACTGGCTTTCCTGCTGATTGAAGGCTTGCGCGGTGGTAAGCCTGTTCCGGCTCGCATTCAAGAAGGTGTAATGCAAACTGGTTTAGTGTTACTCTTAGGGCTAGGAATTTTTCTGATAGTTAAAGAAACTACTCAATTAACTAGCCAATTGGAGTGGGTACAAAAATTGTTCCAGTGAGCATTACCCGCAAATCGTTATCTAAAAAGCAACGGGCGATAGAAATTTTAGCTCGCCTGAAGCGTCTTTATCCAGATGCTACTTGCTCTTTGAACTACTCAACACCAGTACAATTGTTGGTGGCAACTATTCTCTCTGCTCAGTGTACTGATGAACGGGTGAATAAAGTAACACCAGCTTTATTTGAGCGGTTTCCTGATGCTGCTAGTTTAGCGATCGCTGACTTGGTAGAATTAGAAAATTTGGTGCGTTCAACAGGGTTTTATCGCAATAAAGCCAAGAACATTCAAGCCGCCTGTCGGATGATTGTTAATGAGTTTGACTCTGTTGTTCCCAACCAAATGGAACAGTTGTTAAAGCTTCCAGGTGTGGCGCGGAAGACAGCAAATGTAGTTCTGGGTCATGGTTACGGCATTAATGTTGGCGTAACGGTAGATACTCACGTCAAGCGCCTTAGCGAACGTTTGGGTTTAACCCAAGCAAAAGACCCTGTTCGGATTGAGCAAGATTTAATGGGTTTACTGCCGCAGCGTGATTGGGAAAATTGGTCAATTCGGCTGATTTATCATGGTCGTGCTATTTGTAAAGCACGCTCTCCTATTTGCGTTGCTTGTGAGCTTGCCGACTTATGCCCTGCTGCTAATAAGCCAATGGTTGTAGGGTAAGCGACACAAGTAATCCCAGAATTGATGGAGAAACTGTAGAATAGAGAACGGTGTCTTTAAATAAGTTCGAGAATAATGGCAAAGAAGAGCATGATTGAGCGCGAGAAAAAGCGCACTAGGTTGATAGAAAAGTATGCTGACAAGCGGGAAGCTCTTTTGGAAGAGTTCAAAAGTGCAGCATCTCCCCTAGATAAGTTGGAAATCCACCGCAAGATTCAACAGCTACCCCGGAATAGTGCGCCCACCCGCCACCGCAACCGTTGTTGGTTGACTGGTCGTTCTAGAGGTGTTTACCGCGATTTTGGGTTGTCTCGGAACGTGCTGAGAGAATGGGCGCATGAAGGTCTATTGCCTGGAGTTGTTAAGTCTAGTTGGTAAAAAGTGATGAGTGATGAGTTATGAGTGATGAGTTATTAATTGAGACAAACCTAACTTCTAACTCCTAACTCCTAACTCCTAACTATTTATTATTGACCACAACATTTATCAATTCCCAGACTCTCTAAGAGTAGATCGCTGACGGCGTTAGCGATCGCAAACTCTCCATAAAAGCTATTGGAAAAATCATACGACTGCATCTCTGTGACAATGGCAATTACCAGAGAACCAAGGTCGTTTTCTCCTTCCATCCGTTGACGCACAAAAATCTGTGCGGCTCGTTGGGCGATGTTTTGGTTGACTGCTTCGGGGATAAATTCTGTATCTAGCCATCGTTGTAGGCGTTCTCGTAACCATTCACCTTCGAGCAAGGGGTTTTCAGGCGGTGGTAGGGTAATGGGGGGAATTGGTTGAGTCATTTTTTTTAAACGCAAAGGGACGCGGAGGGAAACGCAGAGGAACGCTGAGGTTGACTGTTAACATCAAATTGCGTTTCTCTGGTGTTTTTTTTATATTTATTTATGGAATATGATATCGCGGCTATTGTTGAGGGTTATGCACAAGGCTATTTTCTCATGGCTGATGAACACGATCGCCTGAGTTGGTACGGAAGTTGCGATCGGACTTTTATTCCTTTGGATGAACGGTTTCGCTACCCCAAGTCTTTGCAGCGTGTCCTGAATCAAGAGCGTTTTAGTGTGGCGATTAATCGGGACTTTCAAGCTGTGGTGGCTGGGTGTGCTGACAGAGAGACAACTTGGATTTCACCGGAATTACAAAAGATTTACTGGCTACTTTACCAGAGTGGTTATGCTTATAGTTTTGAAACTTGGCAAGGTGACGAATTAGCTGGGGGAATTTTAGGGATTGTTATTGGTGGGGCTTTTATTGGAGAGTCGATGTTTTACCGCATTCCTGAAGGCTCGAAGGTAGCGATGGTAAAGTTGGTGGAAAGATTACGCCAGAGAAAATTTGTGTTTTTCGATGCCCAAATGATGAATCCCCATTTGGAGAGGTTTGGGGCTTATCAAGTTGAAGATGAAGAATATCAAATGCTACTAAAGCAAGCGTTACAACGTCGTTGTTTTTTGGTATAGTTCCGTAAACTTTTTAACATAGCTTTTCCTGTTATGTAAGAATAGTGCTTAAGCTTTTCCTGTTATGTAAGAATAGTGCTTAAGCGAGGTCAAATTTTATAGGACATTTAATTCAGTAGCTTTTTCAGGCTTAGGGCGCAATTTCGAGGTTATTTGTGAGAAGCCGAGATTGGGATAATAAAGTTTTCCATGAGTAACGAAAAATCTGATTCTACACTTCAATTTAACTTACTTGATAATGGAGTTGACTTCATACTTAAGGGTATAGATGAACTCTTTGATGAAGACCATGTGCTTAGAGAGTATTCCAGCGCTACAGATATAACTATAAGTAGCTACAAGTATGGTGTGTTGCATCTATTCTCTGGCTTTTTATTGCTTCTCAAAGAACGTCTTTCCCGTCGTTTACCAGAACTTATCTTTAAAGGGCGAGTCAATGAAGTAAAACAAAAAATATCTTCTGGCAAGACTCCTAATACAATTGACCTGGATGAAGCATTAGAAAGGCTTGAGATTGGCCCAAAAGTTATATTTTCTAACGATGAGCTTGAAGTAATTAGGACTGTTCAGGATATTAGAAACCAGTTTGAGCATTATAAAGTTTCCACTAATAAATATCGTTTATGGACGAATATTTCAAAGTTTTTGGAGTTGATTGATAGATTTCTTGTTAACGAGCTTCAAATAAATATTGAAGCTTCATCTGAAAGCTTAGAACTTCAGAAAAAAATACATACTATTGATTCAATATGGAAACGTATCGAACAACAAAAAAAACAAAAGTGGAATCAAGATATTCAGCTTAAAGTTAGAAAATTTAAGCGTAACCATAGTCGTATTCTTCAAGAAATAGAGCAAGAATATAGAGTCAATAAAGGAGCATACTTTCCATTTACGATATGCCCAGATTGCTATCAAGAAACTCTGATTACTCTTGGGGAATTTGAAGGTATCTGTAGCAACTCAGAGTGCAATAGTATTAATCCTCTAACAGAGTGTGGTAGATGTGGAGAAGTCATGACAGGTTTTTCCTGGAACTTTGGTTTTTGTGAGTCTTGTTCCGAGTGGATGGATGGACAGTAACACTATGCACCACAGCATAACAATTCAATTTGAATTCTACATTGCTAGAAGCATTAGAGCTTTTGCGATCTGGTGAAGTGTTAGTCGAAATCAGAGGGGATTAACGGTGCAGGCTAAGAAAAGCGATCAAGAACTAGGATTGATGAGTCGATACACGATGATTGTTCAATGGTTTGATGAAAATCAGCTTTTCTTAGTCACAATTCCAGAGTTTGCCGATCGCGTTATTATGCCTTGCACTCATGGCAAAACTCGTGAGTAAGCTATTCGTAATGGCGAAGAAGTGATTGAAATGTACTTGGAAGCTTGGCAAGTAGAAAATGAATCTATTCCTGAACCTAGCACGCTTCAAATTGCCTGATTACCAAGCAATTCAACACTTGCAACTTAAGAAGCGTCTACCTTATATACTAGGTTAAAGACTATCTCCGAGTGAAACCGTATGTCAGACTTACTTGGAAGAATTACAGTTAATCCCAAACAATGTGGTGGTCGTCCCTGTATCCGGGGCATGAGAATTCGAGTATCAGATATACTCGACTTGTTTGCGGCTGAACTGAGTGCCGAACAAATTCTAGAAGAAATGCCTGATTTAGAAGCGGATGATCTTAAAGCAGCACTTGTGTATGCTTCACGTAAGCTCAATCATCCCGTTTTGGTTGCATGACGATCTGGGTAGATGCACATCTGTCACCCGCAATTGCAATTTGGATCACCACCACATTCGGCATAACCGCATTAGCTTTGCGTGATGTTGGGCTAAGAGATGCCGAAGATTCTGAGATTTTCGAGGCAGCTAGGGCTAGAGGAGTCATTTTCATCACCAAAGACAGTGACTTTGCTGACTTAGTTGATCGTCTTGGAACACCGCCACAAGTTATCTGGTTAACATGTGGCAATACGTCAAATACCCGATTGAAAGAGATTTTGAATTCTACATTGCTAGAAGCATTAGAGCTTTTGCGATCTGGTGAAGCGTTAGTCGAAATCAGAGGGGATTAACGGTGGAGGCTAAGAAAAGCGATCGCAGTCTAACAAACCTACTGCACCTGAAGCTTCTTAAGCTACCCTAAACATAATAATCGGAAAACTAGCCTTGTTATGAGTGTTGTAATCTCAGACGAAATTCTCCAAGCATCTCAGCTTACTCCAAGCGAGTTTTGTCAAGAAATTGCGCTGTTCCTATTCCAGACAGGGCGCTTAACGATAGGCTACGCGAGTCAGCTAGCGGATATGCAACCCAATACTTTTCGCCAACTCCTCAAGCAGCGAAACATCCCTCTCTACTCTTATGACGTTGATGACTTGGAATTGGATTTGAAAAATCTGCGAGAGCTTGGAAGGCTGTAATTGTTATCAGCATAATCTCTCTGAGATGGATAGAGCGATCGCACTCTCAAATCCCTTACACTTTTTCTTCAGTAACTAATGTCAGACTAACCCATTCACCTTTATCGTTATAGCTGCGAATCATCCTCTGACGCAGATTTGACTGGATTAACCAACCCGCTTCCAAAAATAATGGTTGACGTAATTGCACCTTGAGGGGAGAAGTTGCAGAAGCGCCATCAGGTAACAATAATACTTGTACTTGCTTTTCGGGATCTTGGTCAAAAAGAATGATGGAACCTTTGATAGTAGCAGTTGAGGTAATTGTACGTTCCCCAAAAGAGGTACTTTGAATTAATTGCCCAGTATCATCAAGTTGTATTTTCAAAGTTGTAGAGTAAATATCAGGCGAACGCAAATCTCGATATATTGTCACTGCTTGTCCTTGCCATTCACCCAACAAGTCATTTACTTGCAAGGGTGGAGGTTCTGTTGCTGGGGTTCCTGCTAAATGTTCTCGAATTAGAACTAATCTACTTAGATTACCAGCCTTATCAAACAGTTGCACCAGACGTAAGCGGCGATTTTCATGAACAAAAGCGAGTTCTGCACCGAATTCGGAAAATGGCGCTAGCTGAATTAAACCTTCAGAAAAAGAACCATTTTCAAAAAATAGTAAGCCCCCTCCCACTGAACTATATTCTTTAACTAAATCATCTCGTCCCGAACGGCACAAAGTTAATAGCACTGTTTGGTTATTGTTCAAACCTTCTAGGGAAAGATGGCTAGGAGTATCGTTCAGAAGTATACCCTCGGCAGAAAAGTTGGTAAATGAACCTTCCCATACACCGAGATTTTGCAGCAAACATTCCCATTGCGATTTCATAAGGTTTTGTCATTTGTCATTTGTCATTTGTCCTTTGCAATGCCGCAATGATTAATGATTAACCTTTGGCAAAACGTCGGACAGCGAATAAGCTTCCTATTAATCCTACAGCTGCACCAAAGCTTAAGAGAATTAGGGGCAATAGTAATATTTCTCTTGGAGTGAGTTGCACCCCGTTGGTAATAGCTTGAATAAACTCAGGTTGATTAGCTAGCAACTTACCGATAAACTGTTGAATTACAGAAATAAAACTCCAAGCGATCGCACCACCAACTAAACCAAAAGCAATCCCTTGTAAAATAAATGGCAGGTAAATCCAAACCGAAGTTGCTCCCACTAGTTGCATAATTTCAATTTCTTGCCGTCGCGCCATGACAATCAGCCGAATTGTCGTAGTAGTCACTGCGATCGCTGTTAAAGTCAGAATAATCGTAATTGTTAAAGTAATCCAGTTCAGACCTTGGTGCAATTGGGCAATGCGTTTGACTGCTTCATCCACATACTGCACCGTTTCAACTCCTGTTAACTTAGCCAGTTGCGTTGCCAAAGTTGGTACAACTTGAGAATTACGCGCTTTCACCTTTATCTCATCAACCAAAGGATTCTCACCTAGCTGCTCGGTAGCACCTTCAATATCAGAAATTCTCATTTCCTTAACTAACTTAGTCCAAGCCTGCTCTTTGGTAATGGTTTGCATCGTCGCTACCTCTGGCATTTTTGCGATCAGTGGTTCAATGCTTTCGGCTTGCCTATCTGGTTCGAGATAAACTGAAACTTCTAGCTGGCTACCGAACTGATAGAGGAGTTTTTCAACTTGCCAAGAGGTTTGCAAACTCAAGCCAAATAAAAACAGTAACACCGTAACAGTACTTACAGCTGCCCAATTCATCCAACCTCCCCGCAATAAACCGAGGAAAGTTTCTTTGAGCAGGTAGTCAAGTTTGGTGAAAGACTTAAACATAATTCGTAATTCGTAATTCGTAATTAATAATTCCCAATTCCTAATTCCCAATTCCCAGCTTGATAGAATTAGAGTAGTAAGAATTTTCACCACTAGCCATCAAGACTCATGCCCTCTGAAATTGCTGTAGAGAAAAAAAAGTTAAAAAATCCACCTTTGGAGCTTCATTATTTAGGCGATCGCGTGCTGCGTCAAGCTGCAAAGCGAATTTCGAAAGTAGATAACGAGCTTCGCCAGATGGTGCGCGAAATGCTGCAAACCATGTACAGCAAAGATGGCATTGGTTTGGCTGCGCCCCAAGTGGGAATTCACAAACAACTAATTGTTATCGACCTGGAACCAGAAAATGCCGCTAATCAGCCCTTGGTGTTGATTAACCCCACTATCAAACAGGTAAGCCGCGACATCTCTGTTGCCGAAGAAGGATGCTTGAGCATTCCCAACGTATATCTAAATGTAAAGCGCCCCGAAGTCGTGGAAATCGCCTATAAAGACGAGTATGGTCGTCCCCGGACATTAAAGGCTAATGACTTGTTAGGACGCTGCATTCAGCACGAGATGGATCACCTTAACGGCGTGGTATTTGTAGACCGTGTAGAAAACTCCTTGACTTTAGCCCAGGAGCTATCTAAGAATGGCTTCTCGTATCAAGCGGTGAAACCAATAGCATAGGGGATTAGTAGTGTATTTAACTCCAAAAAGCGGTTTATTTCTGGGTGGTTCTTGTGTAAGTGCAATAGCAGCTGTCGGTTCGATTTTTGAACTCAGCTACGGACGGCCAGATTTTGGTTTCACAGCCACTGCGATTATCCTGGCATTGAGCATTCCACTCACAGGATTATTTTTCTTTGCCGCAGTGAAGGACGCAAGGGCTAACATGAAATAAGCATCAGGTATATAAAAAAGGTAAAAGGGTGAAACAAAGGCAAAGTTTATCCTTTTACCTTTTATTTTTACTCTGTATCTTCCACTGCGCCTAAAGCTTTTAGGGTCACTAACTGCGTTGCGGTTAACCCTGTTACCCCGGTGATATTCATTCCTTCATAGGGTCTTAGCGATCGCAGTGTTTTTCTACACTCACCTGTCAATACATCCCAAAGCTTAATTGTCTCATCTTGGCTACCGCAAATCAGGGTTTGACCATCGGGGCTAAAGGCAACTGACCTGACCCAATTTGCTCCCTGCAAGGTTTTGAGGCATTTACTAGTATGGACATCCCATAATTTTACCGTTTGGTCTGCACTGCCACTAGCTAAAAGTTGACCATCGGGACTAAAAGCTACTGACCATACCCGATTAGTATGTTCTTGTAAAGTTGTGAGGCACTGGCCATTATGGACATCCCATAACTTCACAGTTTGGTCGTCACTGCCACTAGCCAAAATCTGACCATCGGGACTGAAAGTAACTGACCTGACCCGATTACTATGTCCCTCCAAAATTTGGAGACATCGTCCTGTATGAATATTCCATAACCTGACTCTTTGGTTTTCACTGCCACTAGCCAAAGTTTGACCATTGGGACTGAAAGCAACCGATCTTACCCAAGTAGTATGCCCTTGTAAGGTTCTAAGGCATTTTCCAGTGTGAACATCCCATAATTTCACTGTTAGGTCGTCACTACCGCTAGCTAAAATTTGACCATCAGGACTGAATGCAACTGACCTAATTCGATTGGTATGTTCCTGCAACCTTTTGAGGCATTTTCCAGTGTGAACATTCCATAATTTCACAGTTTGTTTTTCACTGCCACTAGCTAAAATTTGACCATCGGGACTGAAGGCAACCGACCGTACCCAACTGTTATGCCCCTGCAAAATTTTGAGGCATTTATCGTTACGGACATCCCATAATTTCACAGTTTGCTTTTCACTGCCACTAGCCAAAGTTTGACCATCGGGACTGAAAGCAACTGACCTGATTCGATTGGTATGCCCTTGCAAGCTTGTCAGGCATTTTCCTGTGTGGACATCCCATAACTTCACTGTTTGGTTCTCACTACCACTAGCCAAAGTTTGACCATCGGGGCTAAAAGCAACTGACATTACCCGATTGCTATGCCCCTGCAAGGTTCTGAGGCATTTTCCCGTTTGGACATCCCATAACTTCACTGTTTGGTCGTCACCACCGCTAGCTAAAATTTGTCCATTAGGGCTAAAGGCAACCGACCACACCCGATTGCTATGTCCCTGCAAGGTTGTCAGGCATTTTCCTGTATGGATATCCCATAACTTTACTGTTTGGTCGTCACTACCACTCGTTAAAATTTGACCATCAGGACTAAAAGCAACTGACCTTACCCAACTGCTATGCCCCTGCAAGATTTTGAGGCATTTTCCCGTTTGGACATCCCATAATTTTATTGTTTGCTTTTCACTGCCACTAGCCAAAGTTTGACCATCAGGACTGAAGGCAACTGACCTGACTCGATTGGTATTTCCCTGCAAAGTTTTGAGGCATTTTCCCGTGTGGACATCCCATAACTTCACTGTTTGATCTTCACTGCCACTAGCTAAAATTCGACCATCGGGACTGAATGCAACTGACCTTACCCAATTGCTATGTCCCTGCAAAGTTGTGAGACACTTACCATCTTGGACATCCCATAACTTCACTGTTTGGTCATCACTGCCACTAGCTAAAATTTGACCATCGGGACTAAAGGCAACTGATTTTACCCAACTGCTATGTCCAGTAAAAGTAAAAAGTAGCTTTCCATTTTCAACTTGCCATAAGTAAGTCTTGCCATCAGCATCACCTGTAGCTAAAAGTTTTCCATCTGGGCTAAATGCCACTGACGAAATACTAACTAATGTTTCTGCAAAAACGGACTTAGTTAAATCAGCGTTGGCAAAATTCACTTGATGCAAATTCACACTTTGTAAATATGCTTGCCAAACAGTTAGATTAGAAAAGTCATAGCCGCTTAAATCAGTTTGTAGCTGACAAAGCATATTGAGCAGATTTCCACCTGCATATCCTGCTGTTTGTGGAGTCTGATTTTGTAGGGAAAATAAAATTTTAGATAGGTGAGTTTCTAGATTTTTAGTAAATCTAAAAATTGTTAATAACCTATCTATAACTGGCTTAATAATAAGGGTAAATTGAGCGTTACGAATATAATCTTTGGCCGTTGCTTCCATTAAAGCATGGCTCAGAAATAGTCTAATCTCACTAGTGGTAATTTCGTGACAAACCTCTTCAACTAATCGCTCAGTCATATACTCCATCACCACAGACTGGAGGGTGAAAAGTGCCGTTCTTTGTTCAATTAGCGATCGCCTACGTAGTGATTCTAGCGCCTCCATTACTTCCCTTTTTTGCAAGGGACGCACAGTATCATCTAGCAATTCTTCCAGAGAAACTAACTCACGCTTGATTGCTAGCCAATAAATTATTTCTTTTTCTATCTCTGACAACCGCTCAAATTGCTGATCTAATAATTTCCGGGTGTCGCCAAAAATTATCTCCCCTTCAGCAATAAAGGCAGCGATATCACCATCAAATAACTCCCGAATTGGCTCAGAAACGAGTTTTAATGCTAAGGGATTACCTGAATACTTCTCAATCAGTTTGCCCCATTCCTGCTGTGAACCAAATAATCCTTTGTCTTGGAGGATTTCTTGCCCTTCTGTTTCTCCCAAGCCAACTAAGGATAATGTTCTGACTGGTGATGCTTCTCCTTCTAAAGGGGCAAATTCTTTTGGTTTTTCTCTAGAAGTCAGCACCAAGCAGCTTTGATGTGGTTCCTCCCCTATCCGTTGGAGTAGTTGACCATAATCTTCATATTCATGTCTATATTCTCCGGCGCGATCGCCTTCTTGTAAAATAGTCTCTGCATTATCTAATACCAAAAGACAACGACGCTTTCGTAAATAATTAATCAGCAGAGTTACTCGACCATCTACATTTTCTGCTAACTCCGTTTCTCTCTCATCAGATAAAAAATAGATCAAGTTTGCCAACATCTCTGATACGGGTGGCGCATTGCGGAGACTTCGCCAAATCAGGTATTCAAAATTCTCCTGAACTTCCTTTGCTAACTTCACAGATAAGGCAGTTTTGCCAATTCCACCCATGCCCAATATTGCCACCATTTGGCAGTTATCCTTGATTAGCCACTGCGTTAGCTGAGATAATTCTGCTACACGTCCATAAAAAACGCAGATACCAGGCGCTTGCCCCCAATCTTGGTGGTGTTTGGCAATGAGTTTCTCATTCAGTGAAGATGCTTGATATTCAAATTCGATAACTTGTTGTAACTTAGTGAGCTTACCTGGACCGCTACCAGTAACATTAAATTTTTTGTAAACTTCGCTTAATCTTTTGCGTACAGCCTCGGCGCTGATTGTCAATTCCTTTGCGATCGCATTTGGCGATTGTCCTTGAACAGCATACAAAAAGACCTCTACCTCGCTGCTAGACAAGCATCGTTTTTGGGCTAAAGTTAAAAGAACGTTTTCAGAAATCACACTCACCTTTACACTCACACTCGCTACACACCAATGTTACCTCACTAGGTGAGACAACATTACTGCTAAAAGTGAGTATTCATTGAACGCGGTGGGAAACTTCGTCTATGAGGGATCTGATTTCAGGCATATTTGTGGCATCTTGATGCTGTTTAAATAATTTTCTCTCTAGTTTGCCTTGACCTAAGTAACTTAGTTACTTTATAGTGAATTTAACAGTTTAAAATAGTAACTTAGTAAGGCTACGGGCAAAAAAGAGACTTAGATAAGTCAAAACTTACGCAATATTTTTTTGAAACTTTGATTTCTACGCTTCTCTACGAGAAACTTCTCTTTCAGAGACGCTAACGCGAACACCAACGTGAACGGGAACTAGGTTTATTTCATAATTTTGCGTAAGTCCTGTGAGTAATAAGTAAAGGTAGAAAACGTCGATTCTTAAAAAGGAGAATTGCGAGGGTTCAATGCGCGTAGTGCGTATTATGTGCGATTACGGGCATTGAACGCCTAATTTTAATATCAAGATTGCCTTGGCAATTGATTCAAGGAGTTTAATTTTTCATTATCTGCAAATATCAAGCCCACATTCCGCAGCATTCCAACTGTAACTCTTGAGTAGGACTGTTGTTTAGCTTGACTTGGTGGGAGCAACACTGTGGGTATTAGCTGTTTCCTTAGTGTGGTCGGGGAAGCACTACCTGCTACCTAGATTCAACTTTCAAAACAGGAAAAAAAGGATGAAACCCAATTTTAAAGACAATGATAGTCTGCTGTTGAGGTGGTTTTTTAAAGGACTCAAGTATTTTCTACTGGCCCTGCTGGGTCTTGCAGTAGTCTTTGTTGTGTCTCACACTTTTGGGGCTATCACGATAGTTGCGATGCTTTTATCCGAAATTGTCTGGATATGGGTTGCAAGGATAGCAATTTCCCTAGTCTGTCTATTTGCGATCGCCATGATTATTGAGTCTTGGGGTTAACAGAACAGGGTTACTATTCAAGGCTAATGCTCAAACTTATTAAATAGCCTTTGGCTAAATTTCATTCAGTCAAAGGCTTTATAACTTTTCATTGGCATATTATATCATGCCCAACAACAGCAACGGCTTTGGTGGAGAAACACTTTCGCCACTTTTACGGCTGCTGAAAACTCCCACCTCAGACATTAGGCAAGTGGGAGAGTTTACTCATTCAATTAGCGGTCATCGCTCTCTTGCAGCTCTAAAGCGATATTTGAGTGTGAGTGAGATGAACAGAACACCATCTCTGCCCTAGCTTTTTAAATTAGCAATTCGTGTACAACTTATTAATTTAAAGCTGAAATTCTTAACTATAGATACATTCACACTAAAGACATATTTTTCTTTTTCCAAAGTATAAAATAGCTATTAAAAATCTAATTAAATTGATATATTTTCTGGAATTCTACTCTGTACATTTGTAGCTTTGTACAGAGACTAAGCAGTACTACTGAAACTTAAAGGAGTTATACAAACATGAAGACAGTATCAGTAACTATATTTTTATGCCATAACAGTAAAGATAAAAACTTGGTAAATAAGTTTCATACTTATCTTGATAATAAACGCTATTCTTTGAATTTTTTTAAAACTATAAAAGTAGTATCATGGCTAGATCAACACAGAATTACTCCTGGAGATAAGTATAAAATAAATATTAGTGACGCAATCACTGAATCAAAAATAATTTTGATTTTTTTAAGTGAAAATGGATTAGGTCCTTTTCAGATAAAAGAAATATTTGATATACAAAAAGAGGTAAAAAAAGACCAAAAAAATAAGAGTGATAAAAGAGTAATTCCAATTCTTCTTCGAGGCATTGAAAAATATGAAGATATTAAAATAGCATTTGATAACACTAGTGAAAAAAGCAAAGAAGAAAAAACAGAATTTAATAACATTAACAATCTTAATAATATAGAAAATATAGAAAACATAGAAAAGGGAATTCAAGCTTTTTTACAAGATTATCATTGGATAAAAATAAAAGAACATGAATTTTATTTGGGAAAAATAAAAATTAAGTTAGCACTTCCGTTTATTTGGAAATTATGGGCTTTTAGTGAATTAGAAAAAGCTATCAAATTAGCTTGTAAAGATGACTTAAAGGATAACATTACTATAAGGATGCCTTATGTTATATCTGGAGGGTTAGTATTAGCAGTCATAGGTTTATTAGGTAGTATATCATTTGCAATTCCTCCTAATATACCTAAAAATAATAAAACTATAGATCCAATAATTCCCAGTCATACTCCTGAATTTAAATTTGTTTTAGAGCCAAGAATAGAGCGCGGTGGTAATTTTAATAATGGACTCGCAAGAGTAAGAATTAATGGTAAGGCAGGTTATATAGATAGAGAAGGTAATACTCAAATTCCGCCAAATTTCGATGGAGCTTTAGACTTTTCTAAACCAGATAATTTAGCATTAGCATGGAAATATGGAGAAAATAGAGGCTTTATTAACAAAAAAGGCGAATACCAAATTAAACCTCAGTATGGTTATAATAGGGTTGGCCAGTTTTCTGAAGGTAAAGCATATATATGCCATGTTTCTACTTGTGGATATATAGATACTAGTGGCAACGAAGTTATTAAACGAAAATTTACAGGTGCTGGTCAATTTTCTGAAGGACTTGCCCCAGTTAAAATTGATGGCAAGTGGGAGTACATCAATAAAGCTGGTACTTTTTCAATTCGTCAATCTTTTGACGAAGCTTACCAATTTAGAGAAAGTCTAGCACCAGTAAAAAAAGATAATCAATGGATATACATTGATAAAGATGGAAAACCTATAATTGAAGGAAAATTTGATAAGATTAGTTACTTTTCAGAAGGTTTAGCTGCTGTAAAACAAAATAATAAGTGGGGTTATATTAACCGTCAAGGTAATATCGTCATTCAACCACAATTTGATGAACCTAGAGATACCCGTCGACGATTTGACTGTGATGCCACAGACATAATCAGTAACAAGGCTGAGTGTAAACATTTAGATAATAAGCACGACTTTTCAGAAGGTTTAGCTGCTATATACATGAATGGTAAGTGGGGTTATATTGACCGTCAAGGTAATCCTGTCATTCAACCACAGTTTTCTCAAGCTAATAATTTTTCAGAAAGATTGGCTTATGTATGCCAGGGTGAGGAGCAGGATAAAAAATGTGGCTATATCTCTCATCCAATCAAAACTTTAATTACTAAAACATCAACTGGGTTCATAAACTTGCGGGGCACTCCAAGTATTAAAGGAACTTTGCTAGATAAAATACGAGATGGTAGTTCTATAACCATCCTGAATGAAAAAATAAATTCTGTTAAAGAAACTTGGTATGAAGTCGAAGCGAATAATAAGGTTGGTTGGATTTGCTCAGACTTACTCAAGTAATTTAGGCTCTTGAAATTTACTTAAGGGAGTTCCAAAAAATAAAACTAGCAATAAATAGAATAATAATCGTTTTTAAAGGGAGGAGCAGCCAATGGTTACTCCTCCTTACCCAATTTGTAGTAAATTTAATTTAGATTCCTAATTTGGGTGTTCAAATTGGTTTACGACCATACCAAAGCTACTAAAACAAAACTCTGATAATATTTAAAAGTCTCATTTGATAGGAGATTAGAATAATGTCTAGTAATATTAATTATTTGCCGTATTTCCGAATCTATATTGTTTGGCATCAAAAGTTTTTTAATGGTTTGGAGCTTGCAAAACATCTCTTTAGCAACATTTGTGGAGACCCAAAGCATCCTTTATTACAGGGGCTTGGAATTCCGGTTCACTTTTGTTCAGTACCATTTACAGAAGAAACTACTTTACCCAAGCCGATAAACATCAAAAAATGTCTCAATTCTGCCATTTTCATATTTGTAGATAACAATATGGTAGTTTGCGACAATTGGCGAGCATACATTGAACAACTCTATGATAATAAAGATTTAATAAATCCCTACCACCACATTTATCCTGTAGCATTTACAGAATATTTCTATAATTTGAGTCAAAAACTGAATAAAATTCAATTTATAGAAGGAATTTATGGGGAAAGTGATGTTACTCAACAAAAAGAAAAGTTACTGAGGAATATTCTACATATATGTTGTAGACAAATGAAACAAATAAAACAAATTGAGGAAAATATTTCTTTAGATAATGATATAACAGCACCTGTAAAACTATTCCTTAGTTATACTAGACATGATGGACATGAAATTACAAAAAAAGTTCATGACTGGATTAACAAAGATCAGATTTTGAACACTTTTTTAGATACTAAAGATATTCATTCAGGATATAATTTTGTACAAGAGATTGAAAAAGTTTTAAAATCTTGTGCTATGCTGATCTTCCAGACTGATGCCTATGCTTCACGTTATTGGTGTCATTGGGAAGTTTTGACAGCTAAAAAATATAAAATTCCTATTTTGGTAATTAATGCTATTAAAGCAGGAGAAGAACGCAGCTTTCCGTATTTAGGAAATGTTCCTACTGTTACTTGGCAAGAATCTCAAATATATTTAATAATTAGAAAAATATTACTTGAAGTATTGCGGCATCAATATTTTCCAAAATATGTGGATAACTTGAAAAAAATTCGCAATATTCCAGAAGAGACAATAGTTTTACCTTTTGCTCCTGAACTTTTGAATTTAGTACAATATTGGCAGGAAAATAAACAACGTGAGGAGACGCTAATAATGTACCCTGATCCTCCTTTAGGGGATAATGAAATAAACGTACTAAACTTGGTAAATTCAAATATAAAAGCTTGGACTCCTTCTCAGCCTGTAACTTCAATTGCTACAGATGATTTTAAAAAGCCACTTTCAGGCAAAGTTGTTGGTATTTCTATTTCCGATAGTCCCGATCTGGCAAGGCTTGGTTTTAGTGATTATCATCTCAAACGTGCTTTGCTCGAAATCAGTCGTCATCTACTTGCTCAAGGGGCAAGCGTAGCATACGGTGGCGACCTTCGCCAAGATGGTTTTACACAGGATTTGATTGAGATGGTCAAAGCCTACAATCAGCAGGAAAATAATAAGCTTGAAAAGAAGATACTCAGCTTTCTTGCTTGGCCACTACATTTAAAAGTAAAAGAAGATGTTACCTGGCGGGCACAATATAGGAATGAAATTTCAATTCAAGCAATTCCTCTTCCAGAAGATATCAAGCAGCAACCTTTTGAGATTAACGACCAGGAGTTTCTGAAGCCAGAAGGCAAAGAAAATTGCTATGTTTGGATGCGTTCTTTGACAGCAATGCGAGAACAAATGGCAAAACAAATTGATGCAAGAATTATTCTTGGAGGTCAGGTTACTAATTATAAGGGAGTATTTCCCGGTATTGCTGAAGAAGCAGCGCTAACACTAAGCAATCATAAGCCTTTGTTTGTATTAGGTGCATTTGGTGGCTGTGCTAAGGCGGTAGGAGAAGCTTTACTGGGAGCTACTCCACTGGTATTGACATGGGAAGAGCAAGCTGCCCAAAGCCAGACTTATGCTGAGACAGTTGAGTTTTATAACCAACGTTCTCGTCTAGGTTCTCCTCATCCAGCTATTGATTATAATGCTTTAATTAAGACTTTTCATGATACAGGTTTACAGGGTATGAACAATAAATTAGAGGAGTCAGAAAATAGAGCTTTATTTGAGAGTGAAGATTTAGATGAGATGATTTACTTAATTTTAAAGGGGCTTCAAAAGCAGACATGAGAACTATAGCAATCCTAAATGAGATTGTGAGATGAGTTGTGGAGGCAGGTAATAGGCAATAGGAAAGGGGAAAGAAGGCTTCTTAGTTGTACTGATTTTTTTCAAAAATCAAATACTAGCCCTAATATATTTGTGAATGCAGTAAAAAATACCTTTTTTTTACAGATAGCCTGCCAAGGGTGAGTTACAGACCAGAATTTACTTCTAAAATAGAAGAATGCTGTCAACTCCTACTCAACTACTGCGACTGTCTCAAGGACAACTCAACTTACTAGAAGCTTGTCCGCGTAAATTCCAACATACCTATCTAGAAAAACTCAATTCGCCCTCAAATCCAGAACAAGAAGAACGGCAAACTTTGGGTAGTCGTTTTCACTTGCTAATGCAGCAGCGAGAAATGGGTTTGCCAATTGATAGTTTCCTGCAAGCAGATGCTAAACTGCAAAGCTGGATGTTAGCTTTTGCCGATGCAGCCCCAGAAATTTTAACGTCTGCATCTGATAATCAAACTTTCCGTGAGAGTGAACACTACCGGACTCTGCAAGTCCAAGATTATTTGTTAACGGTTGTCTATGATTTATTGATTGCAGATAACCAACAAGCGCAAATTCTCGACTGGAAAACTTATCCGAAACCACCCAATAAACGCAAGTTAGAATCCAACTGGCAAACACGGCTTTATCTGTATGTATTGGCAGAAACTAGCGACTATTTGCCAGAAAATATTTCCATGACTTACTGGTTTGTCCAATCTGAGGGGAAGCCGCAAAATATTAAATTTAATTACAATACTGTTCAACACAAACAAATAGCAAACAAACTTAATCAACTATTAAGTCAGTTAACGCGTTGGTTGAAAGATTACCAAAATAATCAGCAGTTTCCTCAAGTAGTGGAGGGTAGCAAAAACTGTAATTTTTGTCAGTTTGTTAAACGGTGCGATCGCACACAAACTACTGAAGAAGCAGTGAAAGACTCATTGCCAAATTTTGACAGCATTCAAGAAGTCTCACTCAACCCCATATAAAGGATGTTGTCAAGTCCAATAGGGCTATAAAATTACAATTTCTAAATTTATGTCAAGCTTTGACGAAACAGAAGCGATTTATGTACGCGAATTAGGAATTGATGACATTGCTCCCATTTACCATTTGGGAGAAGGGTTATTTACCAGCGATTTATATCCTTATTTATACCGCACCTGGGACGAATGGGAGGTAATTGGACTTTACAACACCGATCCAGAATATTGTCTTGTGGCCGAAACAGGCGGAGAATTAGCAGGATTCATTTTAGGAACCATCATCACCAAAGCATCCTGGACTTATGGATATATTTTATGGCTAGGAGTTAGTCCGAAGTATCAGCGTCGGGGAGTAGCAGACAAGTTGGTTGATAAAGTCGTCGCCCGGATGATTGAAGATGGGGCGCGGTTTATGCTGGTAGACACTGATCCCACCAATACTTCAGCATTAAAGTTTTTTAACCGTAAAGGTTTTGGTAATATCCGCCAGCATATTTTCTTGTCGATGAATTTAAGCAAGCATGAATATTATGGCAGATTGATTGATTACGAACACCAAAAAGCTGAAAGAGCAGGTTACAAGCGCTCGCGTCCAGCAATTCGCGCCCGTAAACCCGATAGCGTCGCTAATGAAGTAGTTCTCAATCCCCTAGCAGGTGAATCTCAAACAACCGAAGATCAATCTCCGATTTAACAATGCCAGAACAACAGCAGTGGACTATAGTAGCAACCGAACAACCCCCGGAGTGGTTTATCCAAGCGGTGAAACAGCATACACCCGCATCAAGTGGAATATATGCAGCGCAATTGTTGTGGCAACGGGGAATTAAAGATCATCAACAATTAACAGCTTTTATCAATCACAAAGCTTATCAACCAGCGAGTCCGTTTGAGTTTGGGCAAGAAATGCACTTAGCGATCGCCCGGTTGCAACAAGCATATAATACCAAAGAAAAAATTGCCATTTGGGGAGACTTTGATGCTGATGGTATTACCGCCACATCGGTACTTTGGGATGGATTAGGACAATTTTTCAAACAAAATACTCAGTTAATTTACTACATTCCCAATCGCCTGAAAGAATCACACGGACTTAATAATCAAGAGATTGATAACCTAGCAAAACAAGGTTGCAAATTAATTGTTACTTGCGACACAGGCAGCACAAACATTGAAGAAATTATCTATGCTAAACAACTAGATATAGATGTAATAGTTACAGACCATCATACTTTACCCGCCGAACGCCCACCCGTTGCAGCAATTATCAATCCCCGCTATTTGCCAAGGGAACATCAGCTGTTTAATCTTTCTGGGGTAGCGGTAGCTTATAAATTAGTTGAAGCACTATATCAAAGTCTGCCGAATATTGCAAAACATCCGTTAGAGGATTTATTGGATTTAGTAGCAGTAGGATTAATTGCCGACTTAGTGCAGTTAAGCGGAGATTGTCGCTATTTAGCACAGTTGGGGATTCAACGACTGCAAGCAGATTTTCAACAGCCGCCAGCAGCGCGTCGCCGTCCGGGGGTGGGGCGATTATTAGAATTGTGCCAAAAAAATGGCGATCGCCCCACAGATATTTCCTTTGGTTTGGGGCCAAGAATTAACGCCGTCAGCCGCATCCAAGGCGATGCCAGTTTTTGCGTTGAATTATTAACTAGCCGGGATACCAAACGTTGTAACGAACTAGCCGAAGTTACAGAACTCGCAAACACCCGCCGCAAATCTTTGCAAAAAGATGTGCAAGCGCAAGTAGCACAGAAACTTACTCAATTAGACTTATCAACCACCAGCGTCATAGTCCTAGAAGATGCCCAATGGCCTGCGGGTGTATTGGGTCTAGTTGCTGGACAGGTAGCACAAGAAACAGGTCGCCCGACTATTTTGTTAAGTACGGAAGGGAGTGGGGAATCGGGAGTAGGGAGTGGGGAAGAAGATTCCGCCCCTACTCCCTTAGCAAGGGGTTCCGCCCGTTCGGTGAACTCCGTCGATTTATACCAACTGGTGAAAGATCAAGCCCATCTGTTACATCGCTTTGGAGGACATCCTTTTGCAGCAGGTTTGAGTTTGTTGGTGGAGAATATTCCTTTATTTACAGCCGCGATTAATCAGCAGTTGCGGCAATCTTTAGGTAGTACAACCCTAACGCCAACCGTGCAAGCAGACTTGACGGTAACAGTAGCAGACTTGGGGAAAGAGTTATTTTTAGAACTGAAACTGCTAGAACCTTGTGGAATGGGTAATCCTGTTCCGAAATTGCTAATTCAAAATTGCTGGTTTGAAAATGCTTGGCATCGCAATCAGCAGGATTGGCAAGGGAAAAAGGTACAGTACATTAAAACCGAGTTTGACATTCGAGATGATTCCGGCAGAAGTGCTTTTCCTGGTATATGGTGGGGACACTACAAAGATGAATTGCCCATAGGAAGGTGTGATTGCATAGCAGAATTAGATTACAACACCTTCAAAAAACGTTATGAAATCAGATTAATTGCCGTGCGTCCAAGTGTTAACTCAGCACTAAGCACTCAGCATTCACCACTCATCTTAGACTTGCGAAATCAAGAACACTCAGAAAAGGCTAAGACCTGCTACACTAACACAAGTCAAGACAGGCTCAACGCCCCACTAACAGCATTGATTCTTGAAGATTGTCCCACCAATTGGGATAATTTACGCGTATGGTTGCGGCGATCGCTTTACAATCAGCAACAATTAGCGATCGCTTGGTCTAAACCCAACCACCAATCGCCTAATCAAATTTGGCTAACTCTTGTCGGAATTGCCAAATATCTTAGCCGCACTAATCAACCAGTTACCCGCGTCCAACTTTTAGAGAAAATCGGCATTAGCGACCAAACCTTACTTGTAGGCATCAAAGCTTTAAAATCTTTAGGGTTCACAGTCAAACGAGAAGATAATTATTTACAAATTACCTGGCATCCAAGCGATAGTGCAGAAAACGTTGCCGATGCAGCAGTGGCAAGATTTTTAGCTGCTGTCAGAGAAGAACAATTTCAGCAACAATATTTTGCCCAAGTGCCTTTATCTACTATTGTTGCGATCGCAAGCTATGATAACTTGGTTTAAAAAATGTCATTACAAAGAAATTGGTGGGATGGATACCTTACAGCAGCTCTAGGAGGTCTAACGGGGGCTGTAGCATTGCTGAATTTAGGCGGTTATCTAGGGATTGTTTATGCAAAGAAATTTATGCCAAATGCTGAACTAGAGGGAGTTATCCCGCCTTTTATAGGACAGGTTAGCGGGTGGTGGATTGGAGAAGTACTAGGATGTTGGGTAGCTTTGCGGTTACGTCGCCACAGTAGGGCAAATAAAACAGCTACTATGTTGGCAATACTTACCCCTTTTGGGATATTCTTCTGGCTGCTGTTTCATATTGTCTTTTTGAACTGGATAAGAGGCGGTATCGATGATTTAGAGTTTGCACAGCTAAATAACAAACTTAGACCGATAACAGTATGTTTTATAGCCATTGCTTTAGCGGGGATTGCACGGTTTTTAACAAAACCACTTCCTCCTACACATAGAGAAAATTAGTATATATTTACACGCTGGTTGAGCTAATATCTGAAAAGCTCCTATTGAAATATTCTTAGCGGCTAGTGTTAAACACCGGTTAATATAACTAATTGCGCTCTAGCTGAAGTCTTAAAATTTACAGTAATGTTTGATGTTTAAGTTGTAATTATGCTAACCAGTGTTGACCGTTTATTATTTGTCCGGCGAGTCCCAATTTTTAAAGAATTGCGGGATGATTTTATTGTGCGGCTCACTTCAGTAATGAATGAATTGTCATTTCCGGCTAATTACACCATCTTTCGCCAAGGAGAAGAAGGGCGATCGCTCTATATTGTTGTGTCAGGAAAAGTTAAAGTTCACATCGGCAATAAACAACTTGCAGAGGTGGAACAGGGAAAATACTTTGGTGAGATGGCAGTATTTGATACTCAACCTCGTTCCGCTAGCGCAACGACTTTGGAACCTTGCGAATTTTTAGAACTGACGCAAGAGCAACTTTATGATGCAATCGAAGAAACTCCTGAAATTGCGGTGAATATCATTCGTGAGTTATCCCGTTTGATTCGGAAGTTGAATGATGATATGAATGTGACTTCTTTGCGAAGTTAATAATCCAGTCAATCTTGAATAGTCAAAAGAAAGTAAATCTAACGAAATTAATAGAAGAAAATCAGAAAAATCATGGCAGCAGACGCGGTAATCTTGCGCCTAGAAAAGCTTACGGAACAGCACGCCGAGATCCTCTACTCTTGTATAAGCAACCCACATCTGTACGAATATCTTGAGGATCAAATTCCGACTTTCATGGAAGTTAAGCAAAAATTCAAGTTTGCCGCGCTAGAAAAATCACCCGATAACGAGACTATGATCTGGTTGAAATGGGTTGCGATAACTCCCCAAAATCAATATGTTGGTGTTGTGGAGATAGGTATTTTTGATGATCAATATGCAGAAATCGGTTTTATGACATTTGTTGGTTTCCAAAACCAGGGATACGCTAAAATATACAGTTCTTTAGCAATCGCTGAAGCCGAACAACGCTTTAGTCTATGCACACTACACGCATCGGTGAACGAGTGCAATATTGCCTCCCGTAAAGTGGTCGAAAAACTTGGGTTCAAGTTGTACAAAGTAAATCGAAATGCAGAGTGTATCAAGGGCAAACTTTCTGATGAATTCATTTACCGCTTGACCTTGTAAGGTTCTTGTTATGAATCTTAGAGGATGTTTGGAAAGTTTAATTTTTACTAGCCCTGGCAACTTTTTACAAAAGACGGCGAGAAAGCCCATTACATTTGCATAGAGCGATAAACCAAAGGTAGGGGTGAATCCAAGTTTTCCTGATTTGCCTGCTTTATAACTGTAGTAATTAGGTGATGGTGTGATGACAGATGACAGACAGGATCAGTCGCAGCAGCATTGTTTGTTAGAAGTAACGCTTGACAACGGCAACCACCAAAATCAAGATGGCGGCGATCGCAACTTTGGCAAGGTTCAGACATCCATTCTGTCCCCCGGAAGCGATTAAAAGCAGATGATTCAAACCAAATCCAATCTAGTGAATGGTTACGGACGTTAGCAAATTCTAGTTCTGGAATTGAACTGGCGGCTTGGCAAGGTAACACATCGCCATTAGGAGCAACAACTAAAGCTCGATTACCCCAGCCACTCATACATGGTTTGGGATAATCTTCATAGTAGTCTGGAAGCACATATAAGATGCCCATTGGGCAGATATTGCGCTTTCTAGCTAATGCCACTGCGGCATCTGCTCGTTCTAGCTGCTGGCGGGTGGGTAGTAAAACAGTACGGTTGCGATATGCCCAGCCATAATACTGAGTGTTCGCTAATTCAACTCGGTCTGCTTTTAAAACCTCACACAGCTCTAAAATCTCATCAATCCTGTCTAAATTTTGCCGATGCAGAACAAAATTAAGTGTCAACGGAAAACCCAAAGCTTTTACTAATCTTGCTGCCTCTATTTTTTGCTTAAAAGAGGGAGTTCCAGCAATATAGTCCGACTCAGCAGCACGACTATCTTGGATACTAATTTGTACGTGATCGAGTCCGGCATCACGCAGCTGCGTAGCTCGTTCTGGAGTTAACAGTGTAGCAGCAGTAATCAAAGTGGTATATAGTTCGGCTTTGGCTGCTGCGGCCACAAGTAATTCTAAATCTTTTCGTAGTAGTGGTTCGCCGCCGGTCAAGCCAAGCTGTAACACACCCAAGTCCGAGGCTTGCTGAATTACTCGCAACCAATCCTCGGTGGAAAGCTCTTGACGATACTGGTTATCGCCATAATTAAGCGGGTTGGAGCAGTACGGACAACGCAGTGGGCAGCGATACGTTAATTCTGCAATTAAGCTTAAAGGTCTATCAATTGTCATAAAATTAAAATTGAACAAAAATAATAAACAACACCCCGAATTTAATAAACGGTTGCCCGAATTCAATAAACAACACCCCGAATTCAATAAACGGCTGCCCGAATTCAATAAACGACACCCCGAATTCAATAAACGGCTGCCCGAATTCAATAAACGACACCCCGAATTCAATAAACGGCTGCCCGAATTCAACAAACGACACCCCGAATTCGATGAACATACCTTTGACATTTGGGCTTCTGCCTTAACTTGACATTAATGGCAAGACGCTCACCCCACAAGAGATAGTTGGATATTTTTATTATTTGTCAGTTCCTAAACTAACTTCTGCCTCCTGGCTAGTGCCTTCTACAATTAATAGTCCTCGTTCACTAATTCGAGAGAGCAGATGGCGCACGTCCTCTAGCATATTTTCGCCTTGGTACTGTTTCTCCAACTTTGCTGCGATCGCATTCAGAGTTCGCTCACCGTTACAAAGTGCTAGAATTGCTGCTGCTGTGGAGTTTAATTTTAGTGCCCCTTCTGGAACCAAGAGCCAATGCTGCTTTCTCAGGTTATCCCAGCGTAAACGCACACCCCGAACTAGGCGCGGTTGGGCATGATTTTCTATAGTACTCATTTAATTCGTAATTCGTAATTAGCAAAATCAGAACCCAATGCCTATGCCCCTATTTAATTTATTCTCTATGCCCTTCTTGAGGTCTGGTATCGCCCTGTTCAATCGCCTCTAACTGGCTCCACAATAAATTGCACTTGAATACTAAAGCTTGTACTGCTTTCTCTTGAGACTCACGAGTTCTACAGTGTTTGAGGACTTGCTTTAGGGCATATTGAGCATCTCTGGGTGCTTGGTGAAGACGTGCCCGGAAGTAGTCAAATCCAGCAGGATCGATCCACGAGTAATGCTGTTCTAATGCAACTAAGCGGACTCGAATTGCATCTGGGCCAAACAGTTCAGTCAGCGATGCAGCCACTGCTTCAATCCAAGGTCGAGTGCGACAAAAGTTAACGTAGGCATCCACTGCATATTGAACTCCTGGCAGTACGTGCTGGTCTTCTAAGAGTTCTTGACGAGACAATCCTACAGCTTTACCGAGTTTTAACCATGCCTCAATACCACCTTCGCCCTCACCTTGACCGTCATGGTCAATGATGCGTTGAATCCATTCCCGCCGCACTTCTAAATCAGGGCAGTTTGACAAGATAGCAGCATCTTTAAGAGGAATACTTTTTTGATAATAAAATCTATTTGCTACCCAGCGCCTTACTTCTGTTGGCGTTAAATCACCACTGTTCATTCTTGCATGAAATGGATGCAGATGATGATAGCGGCGATGTTGCGATCGCAATACCGCCTCTAGTTCTGTCTGAGTCCAAGGGAGAGGTTCTTTAACTAATTCCAACACGCTTTTTTTGCACCTCAAAATTACAATTCGATGGTCAGACCATCGTAACCAACTTCTATTCCTGCGGCTTCAACAATTTTGCGCTCCTCTGAATCAGGTAAAAGAATTGGGTTAGTGTTGTTGATGTGAACCAGAATTTTCCGAGGACGGCTCAGTTTAGCAAGGCTTTTTAAACTAGTGTTAAGGGGTAAGTGTCCCATATCGCGGGCTTGCAGCTTGGATATTCCTAAAGCCAACAACTCATCATTGTCCCAGCAAGTGCCATCTACCAAAATGCAGTCACTAGACTCAAACCGCTCTAAGATTTTTTCGTCAAGTTCAGCTAAACCTGGAGCATAAGTAGCAACTTTACCAGTTGTGCGATCACGAAATGTCAAACCTATAACCCAAATTCCATCTAAATTTGTCTGGTGGCGCATATATTTTGGTGGTTTGGCTGCTAATGGAAATACCTCCACTTCCAAACCATCTGCTCCATTCAACCCCAGGTTTATAGGTACATGAGGTTCAAGTACAGACCATTCCACACCACAATAGCTTGCTAACGTAGATAGCAGGGGATAACCCTCTGTTAGAGCCTTACGTACTGTTTCTGTACCGTAGACGCGCAGCTTTTCTGTAGATTCTCTAAGGATAATGAGACCAGTGGTATGGTCAATCTCTGCATCAGTTAACAAGACACCTGCGATCGGGCTTGACCGAATTGTAGACGGTTGTCCTTCCCGCAATTTCTCCAACTGCGGACGTACATCTGGAGAGGCATTGACCAAAAACCAGGGCTGATTGTTTTTCCTCACTGCAATTGATGACTGGTTCAGCCAATTTACACCTGCACGATTTGTACGGACTGCTTGGCAATTGGGACAGTTACAATTCCATTGGGGAAAACCACCACCTGCGGCAGTACCAAGAATTTTGAAGAACATAAAAACAGAAAGCAGGTAGAGGTTTTAATTCAGCAATTAAACTTAGTATCTACAATTATTGCTCATTGAGAATGTATGTGGTAATTTCCATACACAAGTCAAGTTCATCAAAATCTGGTTTTTCCCAATCAATTGCTGACTTAATATTTGGAGGATGAAATGAGCTTCTAGCAGAGACATCCTCACTTAATTTTGAGCTATTGCTTTCTTGTTTTTGCATAGAGTGATTGTTTGTTTCCCGAATCATGATTGGCTCCTAATTGATGAAATAAATGTTCACTTTTTTATTTGGCCTGCAATTAATTCTGGTAATTTTAATTACTATTTGTCTTATTTGCTGGCTCAAAATATCTTTGCTTTAGGCTAAACTGTGCTACACAAGAAATATACAGTATTTTTACTGTTCTTTTCTTATTTTTCATTATACGTAACACCCGGATTTCTCACAAGCTTTGCGTAGCTTGCCGCCGTAGGCATCGCTGTTACCAAACCTCTATCAGCGAAGATTTCGTCAAACGGTAGCGTGTCGCAGACAAGCCTCTCGTTCGCGTTAGCGTACCGGGGCGTAGCCCATTGCGAATTGCGAGTGCATGTTTAAATCTACGTTTCTATAGACGCTACTTTCCGACATTTTTTAAGAAAGTGCTGGGGAATTTCTATACTTTCTCCCCAGTGTAAATGAACATAAGAAGCATGAACATTTGCAGGTAAACCCCATCCTTCACATCCCATATTTTCGTCACAATCGTAGCGAGAAGTTTCAAATAGGGGCTGAGTGGGAGTTAAGGTTAAATGGGAACGATGAAACTCATGTCCATAAACAGTTGTACCTGCTTTCACTAACAAATTATCTTGCAAAGCTAATGCACGACGATAGCCCAAAGTTAAACGCCCACCCATGACAGCAGATGTCGGTAAAACTCCTGCCATTGACCAAGATTTACCCTCAAAATTGATAATTTGCTCACATAAATACATCAATCCTCCGCATTCGGCAACTGTCGGCATTCCTTGAAGAATTGCTGTTTTCACTGCATCACGAACGCTGGTATTTTCTGCTAGTTGCTGGGCAAAAACTTCCGGGAAACCACCGCCAAAATACATTCCCTGCACATCTTTTGGTATTGCAGCATCTTCTAGAGGACTCCAGAAAACCAGTTCTGCGCCAAGTTGTTGTAGCAAATCGAGATTGTCTTGGTAGTAGAAATTAAAAGCGCGATCGCGGGCTATTGCAATCTTAACTGGGGATGAGGGAAGATGTAGCTTTAGCTTCCCGCAGGGTGGGAGATGAGGGGGATGAGGGAGAGGTTTTGATTTTAACAGGGGTAATAAGTGTTGCCAATCGAAGCAAGTATCTCCTAAATCGGCGAGGCGATTAATTAAAGCATTAAGTTCGGGAAGTTCTGCTGTAGGTACTAAACCCAAATGGCGGTCGGGAATTGTGATGTTATCTTGACGGCGCAGTACACCGAGAATGGGTAATTGCAAGGGTTGTAGAGAATCTTTTAGTAGAGAAAGATGGCGATCGCTCCCCACACGATTTAATACTACCCCAGCTATTTTAATTCGGGGATCAAAAGACTGGTAGCCGTGAGCGATCGCAGCTACAGAACCAGATAAACGACTACAATCAATCACCAACACCACAGGTAAATCTAAAAGCCGTGCGATGTGTGCCGTACTTGCAAAGTCGGTCATTAGTTCTTTATTTTTTGCAAATGACAAATGACTATTGACTAATGACGAAATACCATCAAATAACCCCATCACCCCTTCTACTAGGGCATATTCGCTCAGTTGACTATGACGGGCAAAACATTGCTGAACGTAGGCTTCGGAAGTCAACACTGGGTCTAAATTGCGACAAGGACGACCAGTTACGTGTTGATGAAACATCGGATCAATGTAGTCTGGGCCTACCTTGAAAGATTGCACCAGGCGATCGCGACGACGTAAAGATGCTAAAAGGGTGAGCGTAACTGTTGTTTTGCCCACCCCACTACGTTCTCCAGCAATGATTACAGACATGGATAATTGTTAATTGGTTAAACTAAATAGTCGACTATCTTAGTAAGATTAAATTAAATCAAAGTCAAACAAAAATATTTATTTTATAAAAATCATTGCTTTTATGCTAATCAGTAATGATTTTTCTATCAAGACGTTCAGCCAGCCATAATTTAATAATAGAATCAGATGTCACTCCTAAACGCTTGGCTTCATGTTCTAAGGCTTCAATCATCCAAAGGGGAAAGTCAATATTAACTCTTTTGTGCTCATAGCGTGGGCGATGTGCGTTAGATAAGTCTATAAACTCCGTAATATCTTCTCCATTATCGAACCTAGCATCAAATTCTTCAGCTTTCATAAATATTTACCTCTTCAGCACGAGAGCGACGAACAGAAATAATTCTTATTTTATCACTACAATAAGTAATGACTGCTGACCAATATTTTCCGGCAATCTTACCAATAACTAGAAACCGAGGCTCATCTGTTGTGCGTGCAGGGGTTTCAATAAAATTTGCATCTATCCAAAGTTTCTGTGCTTCAATAAAATCAATGCCATGTTTAGTTTTATTAGTTGCACTTTTGTTAGCATCAAATTCAAACTCCATAATTCTTTTTTAAGAAAGATACAAAATCTTTTAATCAACAATATTTACTATTTTATAAATTAAATTTTCCTTGCCATTCACTTTAGTAATTAAAAAAATTCCCCCCTTCCCAATGCGGGAAGGGGGTAAAAGGGTTAGAACTGAATTAACAAGTGGCGGGGGTTTAAGTCCCCTGTCTCTACAGGCAGCAGGTTTTGATGCCTAAGCTAAATCCCCGGACGCTCGCAGACTCGCTCTAAGCGAAGCATCCCGAAGGGTATACGCTGCGCTAACACAAAACGTAATTGCGTTAGCGTAGCCCATTGCGAATTGCGAATTGCGAATTGCGAATTGTTTTAATTCGCCGATTTGAAAATATTCGCTGTCACTCCCAGGCTTTCTTCAAAAAGTGACTCGCGGCCCCAGCGTTGCACCTGCTGACTCAGCAAAGCTTCTGCTTTTTGTTCCGAAAGTGAAGTCACCTGTTGAAACAGACCGGCCGATTGAGCGCCACCGTGGGTTTCCATCCGCATACAACCACCAGTTTCTGAGCAGATAACTGTACCACAGTCTGCCTGGGAATTTGTCGAACTGAGGCGCAGGGCAATCAAGTCACCAACAATATCACCCACATCAGCAACCGGAACTCCTGCTAACTCTGCTTCTACTTGTCGCTGCTCTTGAGCAATAAAACGGATGCGAGTGATGTCGTAATCACCGCTTTCCTTTTCATAAGAAACTGGCTGCCATTGTAATCGGCTTGCCAACCAACCCAAAAACAGTAAAGCTTGGGCAGGATTGCCTTTTTCGTAATCAATCGTAACGCGGTCAATTTCTTTGAGGGCGGCGCGACGCTTAGGTGAGTCGTAGGCTTCAGCTGTCAATTCCTGCCATGATGAGAGGCGACGCCAGTTCAAGTCAGCTAAAGGTACACCCGCTTCTACCAACTCTTGTAGGCGGAGTAAATCACTTTCTGGCTCGTTGAAGTTGCAAGAATCTACAATCACATTATTGCAGATTGCTGCTAGGCGCTTAAATAGACCGTTGTTAGGATCTGGTGTTGCCTTCCACCAGAGAAATTTCGGCAAGCCGCCAATCAATAATGCCGGAATCATACCACCGATGCGTTCTAAGGCAGCAGCAGTTCCACTGAGAGTGATGTATTCGCAGCAGATAAGTGTGCTTGATGATTGCTTTTGGATGGGGCAATAGGCAGAAACTTGAGCTTTAACCCCTTCATCTTCGCCAGCAATGGGAAATAGCGCAATGATGCGGCAGGGGTTGCGGAGAGCGATTTCATCGGCAATTCTGGGGCTACCGCTACTTAATCCAGCAGCAGGATATTCTCCTCCAGATCCACCTCGCTGGCCTTTAGCGAATTCTTCTCGTAATACAGTCAGAGTTTCTGGTGTTGCTGTTCCAGTTTCTGGCAGACTATATTTCTTTTGGAATTCCCGCAATGCTGCCACCATCTGTGGCCCCAAAATCCCATCAATTGGGCCGTTGTAAAATCCCAAAGCAGCCAACAAATACTGAGTTTCTTCTGGTTCGTAGACCACTAAAGTAAATGTCGTTGCCCTAGTAGCACTAGGAAGTCCACCGTCCTCGCCAGTAATTCCGTAACTTTGCCAAATTTGATTGAGTTCGGCATCTATTTCGTTAAGCGAAATATCTTTCGGTGCCTGAAGTGAAAAAATTGTAGAAGCTTGGAGAACCATAGTAGTTTTGAGTTGTCAGCTTTGTTTGTTGAATAATTTAGAAATTAGGAATTAAAAGTTAGAAGTTAGGAGTTAGGAGTGGAAAGTTATGGGTTTTAAGTTTAGAGTTAACTGAAATTTTTAACTCAAAAACTCATAATTTATAACTCATCACTCATCACTCATTACTCATAATTTATCACTCCTAATTTATCACTCCTAACTCATCACTCCTAACTTTCTAAAGTCTGCGCCAGCGACGGCCATCCTGGTTAATTAAGAGTTCTGCTTCTGCTGGTTCCCAAGTACCGGCTTCATACTGAGGAATAGTAGTAGGATCGGCGGGTGCATCCCAAACGGAAAGGGCTGGTGTTACTACCTGCCAAGCTGCTTCTACTTCATCCGCTCGTGTGAACAATGTTTGATCGCCCATCATACAATCAAGGAATAGGCGATCGTAGGCATCGGATGTTGCTTGGATGCCAAAGGAACCATAACTAAAGTCCATATCAACGGAACGAGTGCGGAATTCTGCCCCCGGCATTTTGACATCAAAACGCAAGGAAATACCTTCATTTGGCTGAATCCGCATTGTCAAAATATTGGCGTTTGTCTGTTGGGCAGCAGATTGGAACATCCGAGATGGAACTTCGCGGAAGTGAATTGAAATCTCACTCACTTTTTTCGGCATCCGCTTTCCAGTCCGTAAGTAGAAAGGAACACCTTTCCAGCGCCAGTTATCCACCAAAAACTTCATCGCTACATAGGTGGGTGTGCTGGAGTTGGGGTCAACGCCTGGTTCTGTCCGATACCCTGGTACTGCTTGACCCTTCATCCAGCCAGCACTGTATTGACCACGGACTGCCGACCGCGACAGATTGTGAACATCAGCTAAACGAGTAGCTTGGAGTACCTTCACTTTTTCTGTACGGATGCTATCGGCATCCATTGCGTTGGGTGCTTCCATCGCCGTTAGACAGTAAAGTTGCATGAGGTGATTTTGCAACATATCCCGCAGTGCGCCAGCACTCTCATAGTAGCCAGCCCGGTCTTCCACTCCCACGGTTTCTGCCACGGTAATTTGCACGTGGTCAACAAATTGACGATTCCACAAGGGTTCAAAAATTGCATTGGCAAAGCGAAACACCAGCAAATTCTGGACTGTTTCTTTACCCAAGTAGTGGTCAATACGGTATACTTGATGTTCTTTGCAATATTTCTGTACCACTTGGTTAAGACTCTGGGCAGAGGCCAAGTCCCGACCAAAGGGTTTCTCGATTACTAGACGATGTTTGTAGGGATCTTCTAGCATCCCGCCGCTTCCTAGCTGCTTAATCGCTTCGGGAAAGAATGAGGGGGCAACTGAGAGGTAGAACATGCGATTACCTCGCGTGCCCCGTTTTTCGTCTAATTCACTCAATAAGGTTTTTAGTTTCTTGTAGCCTTCGGGGTTGTCTATATCCCCAGGACTGTAGAACAGACCTTGAGAGAAGTCTTGCCAAAGTTCCCCTAAATCGACATCAGGATGTGCCTCTTCCATGCCCTTCTGCATTTGTTCACGGAAGTATTCATGGCTCCATTCTCGTCGTGCTACGCCGACAATAGTAGTTTCTGGCGGTATACGCCGTTCTCGCCGCAATTTGTAAAGTGCTGGCACTAGTTTGCGCCAAGTGAGATCACCAGAAGCGCCAAAGATAACTATAATCTGGGGTTCGGGCATCCCTTGTTGTTGCAGACCAACGCGCAAGGGATTTTCTAGCAGACTAACCATAGGAATTTTGGATTTTGGATTAGGGGTTTTGGATTAGGTATGGGGAATGGAGAATTGGGCATGGGGCATGAGGCATAGGGCATGGGGGATTGGGCATTGGCTATTCCCCTTATCTCCCTCATCTCCCTCATCTCCCTCACTCCCCACTCCCCACTCCCCAGCCCTTACACTGGTGACAATACCTTGATCTTCTCTTCTAAAGAGTTCATCAAGGACTGGAAGGGCTGAATGAACTTGTCAATACCTTCATCTAACAGTTCATCCATTACGGCATTAAGATCAACGTTGATGTCGGGATCTTTGAGGTTTTCGATCAGCGTGTAGGCATTATCTACATCTGTTTCTAAGCGATCGCTTACGTTACAATGATCGGCACAAGCTTTAATGGTCGCTGGGGGTACGGTGTTAACGGTATCTCGCCCAATCAACTCTTCGATATACATCACGTCGTTGTAGTGGGGGTCTTTGGTGCTAGTACTAGCCCAAAGTAGCCGTTGTACTGTGGCCCCTTTTTCTGCCAAGGCTTTCCACCGATCGCTCTCGATAATTTTCTTGTATTCTTGGTACGCAATCTTGGCGTTAGCGATCGCTACTTTCCCTTTAACAGCTTTTAGCTTTGCTTCCACAGAAATATCATCAACGCCTTTTTTCAACTTAGCATCAATTTTGGCATCAATGTTGCTATCGATCCGGCTGAGGAAGAAGCTAGCGACTGAAGCAATTCTACTGATATCTTTGCCCTCAGCCAACCGTTTTTCTAAGCCACGAATATAAGCCCAAGCTGTGTTTACGTAGCTTTCTACAGAAAACAGCAGCGTGATATTAACATTCATCCCTTCGGCTATTACCTGCTCTACTGCTGGTAAACCAGGTTTTGTACCGGGAATTTTAATCATCAGATTTTCCCGACCAATCTCTTGGAAATATCGCCGGGCTTCGGTTATTGTTGCTTCAGTATCATGGGCGATAGTTGGTGGGACTTCAATACTCACATAACCATCTAGTCTATTCGAGGCTTCATAAACAGGGCGTAAAATATCACATGCATAACGGATATCTGCAAAAACTAGCGATTCGTAAATTTTGTCTGTGGGTAAATTAGCACGAACTGCGGCTTCAATATCGGCATCATAAATGACATTACCTGCGATCGCTTTTTCAAAGATAGCGGGGTTAGAGGTAATACCAGAGATACCTTGGTTTTCAACCATGTCTTTGAGTTCGCCTGATTGAATAATGTCACGGCTCAAGTTATCCATCCAGATACTTTGACCGTATTGGTTAATTTCTAGTAGATGATTGGTAGACATAGCTCTAATTTGTTTCACTCCTGTATAGTGATGTTTCTAAGTGAATTTGGCAAAACGCATCAGATATTGATGGTTACTTTTGAATTGTGGCGTTGCCAACTACTTATCGCATCGGCCAGCTGAGATAATCTTTAATACATCTTTAAGAACTGCTATTCTGCATTGCCAATCCTAAATCACCATGATTAACTTTTAATTAATGCCAGATGCTAGACGCATCCTTGATCCTCTTGTTACCGTCTTCTAGTGCAGCAGGGCAAAAAGTAACTATCAATTGAAAAAGTTTAAAAAGCTTTATTTACAAGCTTTGTTTTCTTTTAAACCGTGCCTTTTTACACTAGTGCCCGTTTTGAATAAAAGACTCCACCTTTGCTACATCTTCTTTGCTACCAATAATTAAAGGTGTGCGCTGATGTAGTTTTTTAGGTACTACATCCAATATATCCATTAGTCCTGTAGTCGCACGGCCACCTGCTTGCTCAATCAAAAAGGCTAGAGGAGCAGTTTCATAAAGTAAGCGCAATTTACCTTCTGGGTTTTGAATTGTGCCTGGGTAGAGAAATACGCCGCCTTGAACTAAAATTCTGTGAATGTCGCTCACCATTGCGCCGCTATAACGAGCGCTGTAGCCTTCTGTGCGGTGAACATAGCGGATGTATTCTCGAATCGATTCTTCCCACTGCCAGAAGTTCCCTTCATTCACGCTGTAAACAGAGCCGTGATTAGGAATCCGAATATTTTCTTCTGTGAGAATAAACTCTCCTAAGCTGGGATCAAGGACAAAAGAATGAACGCCCTTACCTATACTATAAACCAGCATTGTGCTAGGCCCATACAGGATATATCCGGCAGCGAGTTGCTTACGTCCGTTGGTGAGGAGGTCAGTTGCCTTTTGATCGCTATCAGTTCCTTCTTGTTGGCGAATAGCGAAAATAGAACCCAAGCTGAGATTATTATCAGTGTTAGATGAGCCATCAATTGGGTCATACAGCAGGGTATAGCGACCAATGGGGCAATTTTCCGGGATATAGTAGGGTTTTTCCATTTCCTCAGAAGCTAGGCGACAGACTAAGCCACTTTGCTTAAAAACTGAGATAAATACATCATTGGCATAGACATCCATCTTTTTGACGGATTCTCCTTGGACATTAACTTCCCCAGTAAATCCGAGAACACCTTCCATTAAGCCAGCGCGACTCATGCGGCGAGCAACTAGTTTGCCTGCAAGGGCGATGCGATTCATCAGCGCACTTAAATCTTGTGCATCTGGCGAAAAACTCTGAAGTTGCTGTAAGACGTGACGGGATAAGGTTGTACAATCACGATCAAGGGATTTGTCTGTAGCATCGTAGGTAGATAAATCTAAAGAATCTGCCGCTTTAGCCATTTTAACGTTCTCCGCAGCCACTAGCTGTTAGTTGGGTTTTAGTTGTGTATGGCAACTTATAGTTGCTGCTTCTATCTTAGAAAGGTAATTTGATAACTTAGATGCGACTTTAGATAAACTAAAGAAATGAATTTTCAGTGACTCCTGCACTCAAAGCCTAGATACGTAGTTTACTTCGACTTGTGTGTACACCGTAGAGGGGAGACGAAGCGTAGCTTTGGCTCTTTAGGGTTCTTGTGGTTTAGTAAGTAATTAAGCGGACATGATATCAGTCGTGACGGGAGTCACTTCAGACTTAACGAGAGTCGCTTCAGAGCTAACGGGAGTCGCTTCAGAGCTAACGGGAGTCGCTTCAGAGCTAACGGGAGTCGCTTCAGAGTTAACGGGAGTCGCTTCAGAGTTAACGGGAACCACTTCAGATTTAAGTTTTAAATATGAAAGAGTAAGGTGAGGACACTACCTTACTCTTATTCATTAGGATTTATAATTTAGCTGATCTTTGCCGCATTAATTCAGGCGATCGCACCTTCAGCGATGATTGGATTAATTTGTTAAAAGCTATTGATTTATCAGAATTTGCCTTTACGCCAATTGTTGCGCGTTATGACTTAGAAAATTGTGGTTTAAAGAATAAAGTGACCGCTTTTAAATGATAAAATGTCCGCCAAAGGATTGCTAGAGTGCTTATTATTCCATTGTGCAGGATTTGGAGCGATTATCCAAAAGAACTGGCAAAGCCAAGCGCATTTAAATGCCTCAGACTTTCTTAAGTATTAAGTTCTACCTTGCGGCTACTTAATGGTTAAAAAACGACCACATTAACCTTTTACACAGTGATTTGTAACCGTAAACCTGCTTTGCGCAGCAAACTTATTAGAGGTAAAATACCTCATGCTTTAAGTTTTTCAGCGATTTGTATGTAATCTAAAGCTGCATCGGGCAACGAACTTATGAGTTCAACACGCCAGGGAGGAGGAAGAGGGATAACCAGAGGGGGTAATTCATAGCCTTGTTCACTTCCTACTCTTACTATAGTTTTTTTAGCGACTACTTGAGGCTCACTTACACTTAGTGTTCCTCCTACAATTTTTTCAGCCTCCACATCTGTGATGTCCTGCTCAACAATTGATTCAATATGGTCTAAATCCAGGATTTTTATTTTCAAGGAATGGTACATAGTAATCACCCAATTAATTGTTTTTCCTTAGAGGTAAAATCACCTCTATTTTAGAACCCAACTTGCAATATAAATTTTTCTGCCAATTATGCCATTTCTTCATAAAAGTTTATAGTTTCTGCTATCCAAACAGCACAAAAAGTCACATTTATCTCTGTTGTTAAGGGAAATTCATCAAATGACTGAAAACTTACGCGGTTCGTTCTGGCTTTTAAGGCTAATGATTTTTTTAACTATTAGTGGCGTATACCTTAATACTGGGAATTGCATCTTTGCTCAAATTACGCCCGATAGCACTTTACCTAATAATTCCACAGTCAAATTAGAGGGAAATACCAGAATTATTGAAGGAGGAACTCAAGCTGGAAGTAATCTTTTCCACAGTTTTGAACAGTTTTCTGTACCCGTTGGCAGTCAAGCTGACTTCAACCACGCTTTAGATATTCAAAATATCATCAGCCGCGTCACGGGTAATTCTCCTTCTCTCATTGATGGTCTGATTAAACCCAATCGCAATGGCTCTGCTAACTTGTTTTTTCTCAATCCAAATGGGATTATTTTTGGGCCTAATGCCAAATTGGACATCAAGGGTTCGTTCATCGCAACTACAGCAAACCGCCTCAAATTTACAGATGGCGCTCTGTTTAGCGCCTTTCCTCCCCAAAACCCACCTCTACTAACAGTAAGTGTTCCTATTGGCTTGCAATTTGAGGAAGCAGTAGGAGAAATTGGTGTAGAAGGATCTGACCTAAAAGTGCAACCTGGTAAAACTTTAGCACTCGTGGGCGGTAAGGTGACGTTGCAGGGAGGTGAACGAGCAGCTTTAGAACCACGACAACAGAATTTGGCAGCTCCAGGAGGACGGATTGAGCTAGGTAGTGTGGCTGGTATTGGAGAAGTGAGCTTGAACCAAAAAGATAACGATTGGGTATTGGGGTACGCCTCTATAAATAATTTTGGCGATATTCGGCTGCAAGACGGAGCGTATGTTGCTGTTAGCGGTGCTGGCGGTGGTGATGTTCAGATTCAGAGTAATAATTTGGGTTTAACTCAAGGCTCAAGGATTTTTGCCGATACAGAAGGTACAGAGCTTGGTGGAAAGGTGCTCGTTCACACGACAAAGGCGGTGATTCTCACTGAGGGTTCGCAGATTACAGCTGATGTTTTACCAGAAGCGACTGGAACCGGAGGAGACGTGACAATTGAAACTGGACAGTTGAGTATTCAAGGCGATCAGTCAAGGATAAGAGCTGGCACATTCGGCAAGGAGCGGGGGGGAGAGCTTACCATCCGCGCCTCGGAGTTTGTGGAACTAGCAGGAACAACAACAAGCGGCTTGTTTACTGAAACTCAAGGTGCTGGAGATGCTGGAAACTTGATAATTACCACTCAAAGGTTAAGTTCTCAAAATGGAGCACGAGTATCAACTTCTACTTCAGGCGAGGGACAGGGGGGAAATTTGACTGTAACTGCCACCGATTCCGTAGAAGTTATTAGTCTTGGTAGCGGCTTGTTTACTTCTACTCAAGGTGCTAAAAATGCTGGAACTTTAACAATTGATACCAGGCGCTTGGTTGTCCAAGATGGAGCGCAAATATTAACTTTTACTCTAGGCAAGGGACAGGGGGGAAATTTATTTGTGACTGCTAGCGATTTGGTGGAATTACAAGGAACAGGAATATCATCCAATGGGCAGCGCGCTAGCACTTTATCTACTCAGACTGACAATGTTGGAAATGCTGGTAATTTGACGATTAACACTAGGCAGTTAATTGTGGGAAATGGCGCACAGATAGTTACTGGTACTTTGGGCCAAGGAAAAGGTGGACAGATAGAAGTTAATGCAACTGAAGCTGTTAATGTTTTCGGATTTAGTAGCGATAAAACGGCAAGTGGATTATTTTCACGTACCAATCAAGGGGGGCAAGGAGGAAACATCATTGTTAATACCAATGCTTTCCGGGTAGCAGATAATGGGGTTGTAGATGCCCGCACTCTAGGTGAGGGAAATGCTGGCAATATCACAGTGAACGCGAATACTGTGGAAGCGGTTAATGGTGGACAAATCCTTGCTAATGCTTTCACAGGCAGCAGTGGATTTGCAGGTGATATCACAGTTAATGCTACTGATAGGGTGACTATATCTGGCAGGGCTACCTTCAAACGGCTTGTCCGAGGAATTGATGGGAACCTTGTTGAGGATGAGTCTGCTAACAGTGGCTTGTTTGTTCGCTCTCAAGGGTCAGGGAGCGCAGGCAAACTTCAGGTAGGCTCTCGTTTCATTCGCTTAGAGAATCAAGGGGAAATTACTGCTGAAACCGCATCTGGTAATGGGGGTGATATTACACTCCACGACCTAGATTTGTTGTTACTAAGCGACAACAGCCAGATATCTGCTACCGCAGGCACTAATCAACAAGGTGGAAATGGCGGTAATATCACTATCGATGCCCCTGACGGCTTCATCGTCGCCAAACCAAATGAAAACAGCGACATCACCGCCAATGCCTACAATGGTAATGGGGGAACAGTTAAAATCGATGCTACTAAGATTTTTGGAATTGCGCCACTGACTAGCGAAGACCTTAAAAGGTTGCGCCCTGATGATCCAGACCCGCGTCAACTTCCGACAAATGATATTACGGCAATTTCCCAAATAAGACCTGATTTAAGCGGCATTGTAGATATCAATACCCTCAATGTTGACCCCTATCGAGGATTAATCAACTTACCAGTCGTACCAGTCGATACTCAAGTCTCACAAGTCTGTCAAGCACGTACAGCAAAAAATCAAAGCAGTTTTACCATCGCCGGACGCGGTGGCTTACCACCCAACCCTAGAACCGAACCTCTGACTCCTGATGCTGTTCAACTAGATTGGGTAACTCTCAACCCAAAGGCTGAAAACCGCTCTAGTATAACTGTTTCAACTCAGGCAAGTAGCTCTAGTCCAGTAACGATTGTAGAAGCACAAGGGTGGGTGAGAAATGCTAAAGGCGAAGTTGTACTCACGGCTGATGCGCCTACAGCTTTGCCTCATAGTTCCTCGCTTACTCCTGCTTCTTGCTTCTAAAAATAACCATGTTATACCGTTTCGCTTTAAGAACTTACAGTTAAAAAAACATTCCATCTCCGGGGCGTAAGGTCTTGCGCCCCTATAAATTTAAAAATATTTTGGATAATTTATTTTTTGCAAGTTTTGGTACTCTATTTTATTTGAATCAGCAGCTAGGCTGGCTACCTCGTAACCTTGGCTGGAATACAACTGTAGTAACTGTTGTAGTGGTTTCAATTAATAATATTGATAAATAAAAAATCTAACTCCCCAGCAGAGTTTTCTACTAATGTTGGGGGGAGCCAAACTCCCTTCCTACTGTGTATAAAACGAGGGATTCGCGCTTTGATTACGGAATTGATGTTCTAGGTGCGATCGCCTTATTTTGTTTCTTAACCGATCTCATCTGCAATGCTAATTGCTGGTTAAAATTATCAGTAGAAACACTAATTTCTTCGGGAGTGAAGAACGTGGTAATTGAAGGTACCCCTGGAAACGACTATCTAACTACGATTCAAGCAAACGAGCAAATATACGGCTATGAAGGCGATGACACTCTAATAGGTGGGTCGGATAAAGACTACTTAGTGGGAGGAGGTGGTAATGACATTCTCACTGGTGGTAGTGGTAGAGATACTTTTGTCTTGGATTACTCAGGTGGTGGTATTGATACAATTACAGACTTCTCATTTAATAACGATATTGTTAAAATTACTACCCCCATTATCCCTTCTATTAATATAAGTAACTCCAGCTCTAAAGGTTATGAAGGCGATGACATTTTAATAGATAGATCAGGTAAAGACTACTTAATGAAGGGAGTTGGTGATGACATTCTCACTGATGGCAAGGATAGTAACACCTTTCCTTCTATTAAATCTTCTGAGAATGATATTAAAGTTACTAAGTCTAAAACTAAAGTTACTAAGTCTAAAACTAATGCTTTGCTATCAAAACAAGTTCTGGGTGAAACTCAATCAGCAATATTTGGTAGGGGTATCAAACTTCCTAATTATTTAAGCTATGACGGAAACACTGGTGCTCTATTTTATGAGGATCGGCAATTAGCTTGGCTACCTCCTAACCTTTACTTTCCTAACGATTTAGGACTTACGCAGTGACAGAAAAGCCAAAATAGCAGGTATGGTTTTCAAGACTTCTAATTAGATTTTTCAATTACCTTTTTGCAATGTCTGTCTTTAACAATAACGCTCCTGCGGACGCTTGTTCCTCTATGAGACGCTGTGCGTAGCTTACTTCTCTGTAGGTGTTAGGTATACGCTACCGCTAAGGCTGCGCTACCAGAGCGACGGAAACCGCCGCTTCGAGTTTTCGCTGTGATTTTTGCTAGTTTACGCTGCAATAAAATAACTTTCAAGGGTTAGGAGACAAGTTTTGTGAGTTTAAGAAGCTGGTTTGGTAACGGTTGTCACTTAAGGTTGTTAGGCTTAGTGATTCTAGTGGGTGTGATTGGAATAGAAGGAGGCGATCGCACATTTGCTCAGGTGACTCCTGATCCCTCTGTAGGAACTCAAGTGCAGCGAATCGACGACACTACCTTGAATATTACAGGGGGTACAACCGTTGGTAATACAAATTTATTTCATAGTTTCAGCAACTTTAGTGTTTCAAGTGAGGAGACAGTCAATTTCCGTAACGCCCCTAACATCAACAATATTTTGGTGCGAGTTACAGGGGGAAATCCCTCTGACATCCAGGGAACACTTCAGGCTCAAGCTAATCTCTTTTTAATAAATCCCAACGGCATCATCTTTGGAGAAAATGCCCTATTAAATATTAACGGTTCATTTATCGGAACAACAGCTAGTGCGATCCAGTTTCCGGGTGGTGGAGAATTTTCCATGACTTCACCCGTCAATCCGCTCAACCCCTTGCTGAGAGTTAATCCTTCTGCATTTCTATTCAATCAAATTGAATCTCAGCCTATTAAACCGATTCAAGTTAATGAAGCAATTCTGTTCGTTCCTGAAAGTCAGAGTTTAGTGCTATTGGGAGGCGATGTGAATTTAAAAGGAGCGATACTAAACGCTCCAGATGGTCGAGTTGAATTAGGAGGATTGGCGGGAGTAGGAACGGTAGGGTTGAATATTGATAACAACAATTTCCGTTTAAGTTTTCCTGATAGTGTAGCGCGAGCAGATGTATCTATTACCAATCTAAGTACAGTAAATGCTAGTGGTGAAGGCGGTGGTGGTATCCAGGTACAAGGCAGGCGCGTTACCTTCGATGATTCAGAGATTGCGGTTAATACCGTAGTCTCAAAATCAGGAGGAACATTAGTAGTAAACGGATCGGAGTCAGTAGAACTCTTAGGAGGAAGCCGTCTGTTGACTGAGACAACAAGCTCTGGAACTGCCGGAGAATTAAGGATTGAAACTGGGCGGTTGATTGTTCAAGATGGTTCGCAGGTTTCAGCTTCCACTTCTTTACAATCTACAGGAGGGGGAGGAACTTTATCTGTCAAGGCAAGGGACTCTATCCAACTAATTGGAACCTCGCGACTTGGAGCTAGTGGCTTGTTTACCGTAACACAAGGCATTGGAAAAGCCGGAGAATTGAAGATTGAAACTGGGCAGTTGATTGTTCAAGATGGAGCGCAGATTTCAGCTAATACTCGTAATCAGGGAAGGGGAGGAAGGTTATCTGTGACCGCAGACTCTATCCAACTCATTGGAACCTCCCTAAAAAGTGTCAGTGGCTTATTTGTTGGGACTATAGCTAGTGGAGATGCCGGAAACTTAGAGATAGAAACTGGGCAATTGATTGTTCAAAATGGGGCAAGAATTTCAGCTTCCACTTCTGCTGAGTCTACTGGACAGGGGGGAAGCATCATAGTTAAGGCTGGAGAATTAAATGTCTTAAATAACGCTGACATAACTGTGAGCAGTCAAGGCACAAAAAAAGCAGGTGATTTGGAAATCACTGCTCGTTCTATCAAATTGGATGAGAAAGGTAAGCTCATTGGGCAAGCTAACTCCGGTGATGGTGGCAATATTATGCTGAACCTGCAAGACTTATTGTTACTGGGCCGAAACAGTGAAGTTTCTACCTCAGCAGGCACTCAAGGGGCTGGTGGAAATGGCGGTAATATTACTATCGATGCGCCTGATGGCTTTATCGTCGCCAAACCAAATGAAAACAGCGACATCACCGCCAATGCCTACAATGGTAATGGGGGAACAGTCAAAATCGATGCTACTAAGATTTTTGGAATTGCGCCACTAACTAGCGAAGACCTTAGAAGATTGCGCCCTGATGATCCAGACCCGCGTCAACTTCCGACAAATGATATTACAGCAATTTCCCAAACAAGACCTGATTTAAGGGGCATTGTAGATATCAATACCCTCAATGTTGATCCCTATCGAGGATTAATTAACTTACCAGTCGTACCAGTCGATACTCAAGTCTCGCAAGTCTGTCAAGCACGTACAGCACAAAATCAAAGCAGTTTTACCATTGCCGGACGCGGTGGGTTACCACCCAACCCTAGAACCGAACCCCTGACTCCTGATGCACTTCAACTAGATTGGGTAACTCTCAACCCTAAAACTGAAAACCGCTCTAGTACAACTGTTTCAACTCAGGCAAGTATCTCCAATCCAGTAACGATTGTAGAAGCACAAGGGTGGGTGAGAAATGCTAAAGGTGAAGTTGTACTCACGGCTGATGCGCCTACAGCTTTGCCTCATAGTTCCTCGCTTACTCCTGCTTCTTGTTTCTAAAAAAACCAGGTTATACCAATTCAAAATTCAAAAATAAGAAAGCCAGATTTCATGTGGGTTTCCAGATTTAAATCTGTTACATTCTTTTTTAAAATTGGTATTAGTTTAGAGAAACCGGATTTCTGGGGCACATTAGAGCCAATTGCCTACTAAAACGTAAGGTGCCCAGAAGTATGGAGCTTTTTCGTTAGCAAAAACTGATAATTGGGCACGCTGGAGTGCCTCGGCTTTATTCACCCCAGCTTTTAACTGTCGATAGAACTCACTCATTACATCGGTGGTAGAACGATCATCTATTGACCATAATGTTGCTAGTGTACTGCGTACCCCCGCCCGCATAGCTATCCCAGCTAATCCTAAAGCTGCTCGTTTATCTCCCTCAGCAGTTTGACAAGCACTCAGGACAAGTAATTCAATGTAGTTAGACCTGTTTTTGTCGCTAACTCGCAGTAGATTATCAAATTCTTTAACCTTAATCAGTTTATCCCAGGTGAGAATAAAGGTGTTTTCAGCATCAGAACTAAATTCACCGTGAGTTGCTAGGTGAACCACAGAGAAGGGAACTGTTTGCAACTTGTTTTGCAGGTTTGTTTGAGTAAACTCTTGATTTAACAGTTCCTCACTCTTGGATACCTCAGATTTAATTTCTTTTAATTCTCGTGGGACATTTTGCAATTCGGGAAATTCTCTGCCTTCGACTGGGCGTTTTTCACTGACTCCAGCAGTTAAAGCATTTAGCTGTACCTGTCGCAAAGGTTTGGGATCAAGGAGTTGTAAACCCGGTGTCAAGGCGATCGCATATTTCTCTACCAGATATTTCTCCTGCTGTTTGTCGTATAAAACCGCCATCGGAATATTCCGCAACTGACCATCTAGTACAAACACTAAGGTTTTTATCCCATTTTTGGTTAATTCTGCTTGTGCAGGTCGAATTAACCAGTCATATATTTGTTGGGACTGCTGCTTAACTCGAACAGTCGCAGTGACATTTAGTAAGTTTTTCCTTAGTTCTGCTATTGTGTTTTCTATATCAGCTTGAGCTGTTACAGTCTTGTAGTGGCGCAAGTCTTGATTAGGCAACTTGAGGATAATATCTAAGCGGTCTGGCAAAATAATCGGATAGATCACTGCTGCTTGTTGGTCTTGCTTGTCAACTACTGGATCAAGTTCCTGCCTAGGAGTTAAACAAGCTGACCGAAAGAAGTTATCCAGTTCTGCCAATTGCAGAGATTCAATTACATCACGAGCAAGCTTTAGATTGTTTTGATTGATACTCTCTTGGGGCGATCGCGGAGTGTTAGCGAGTCCTTTTCCAAGGGGAGATGCCAAAGGTGAAGGAGCGTCCTCAAAAGAAGCGATACTCCCTGAACTTCGTTCCGTTTCTATACCAGAGCCTGCGCCAACACGAACGTCAGAACGCAACAGCAATTCAACTAACTCTCGATACACCGGCTCAACATTTTCCCTGAAGGAAAATTGAACGTCTGGATTAATGGCTACTAAATCACCACGCAGAGATTGAAGGGTCTTGTAGGCTACATTATAGGATGCGATCGCGCCTTTAATATCTCCCTTTTTTTTCAGTATGCGTCCCAGTTGCCATTCCCATTGATAAGTAATATCCGATGCATTAATACTTTGCGCTATGAATAAAGCTTTCTCGGTAAGCTCTTGAGCATCAGAAAACTGGCTGGTTTTTTCATACAACTCACCAAGGCTGCCCATAGCATAAGATTCTGCTCGCCGATCTTGTAAGCTTTGCGCCTCCTTGATCGCGGTGGACAATTGCTGGGCAATGTTCAGCCATGAGGGGGTATCTAGGCTAGTTTTTTCTTTTAATTGGGTAAGATTTTGGGAAAATTTAATCCGAGTATATACTGAGGTTCGGCTGGGTGGTAAGTTGCTAATTTCCGACTGGATTTGAGACGACAATGCCAATGCATCTTGATCTTGCTTTTTCTCCAAAAGTAGACTCAGTAAATTGAGGTGAGCCTGAATGCGGGTGATGGAGGAAACAGATACAGCAGCAGCCTCCTGGTAGTATTGCGAAGCCGCTTCAGTGTCTTGTTGGGCACGGGCTGTGTTGCCTAAACTGAGTTGAGCCTCAGCGATCGCTTTTGGAGATTGCACTCGCTTTGCCACTTCTAAACTTTTCCCCAATACCAAGCGTGATACGTTTAAATCTCCGACAACTCGGCGAATGTTGCCAAGACTACGCAATCCTGTAGCTACCAGAAGTGAGTCTGGAAGGCTTGTAAGGGTTTGCTGTACTTCGTTTAAAACTTTGTTAGCTTGAAGATAAAGCCCTAAAGCTTGCAAAGCTTGTGCAGAGTTAATGCGGTTACGAGTTAATTTAGACCTGTCTCCTATTTTCTGATAAATATCAGCCGCTTTTTGCCAAGTAGTTAAGGCCGCTTCTGCTTGTCCTTGTGCCAGTTGTAACTGCCCTTGCATATCTAGGGCTTGTGCGAGAATTTGCGATTGGTGACCAGAAGTGTCCGTATTTTCCCTTGGGTGTAATAACTTTAAACTTTGGGCGATCACTTTCTCAGCTTCAGCCCACAAGCCAAGTTGCTGATAAGCTAAAGAGAGATTACTCAGTGTCATCGCTTCCTTTAATTCATCCCTAGAGGCTGTAAACGCAGCAGCAGCCTGTTGCAAAACATTGACCGCTTCAGTAAATTGTCCCGTTTCATATAATGTTTTTCCCTGCTCCACTAAACTTTCCGCTTGGGATGCTTGGCTTTTAACTGTGAGTAGAGAGTAGGGACTAGGGGATTGAGCATTCACCAATTCCCTGTTTTCTGCATTTCCTTGTTTTCCCCACTTCTCTTGCTCAAGCAAATTTTGCATGGCAGAGTAGACAACAGGAGGTTTTGCCAAAACAGGGGATAAAACTATGCATAGAAACGCAGTCAACAGCGCTAGTAGAAAATGATTTAGCCGTTTCATACGCAATTATTAACTTATTCATTTTGGTGTTTATCGCAAGTAAAATGACCTTTGACTTACTCAAACCTCAGTTTGCTTTCTCATTTTGGTGTTTTCCGCAAGTGTAAAGGCAGTTTCACTTCGTACTCTGCGGTATCTTGCTACAATCCAAGCGTATTGACTTATATACAGCAAGGTTTTTAGCAAATGAACCCTGTCCCTATTCTCTCCTTTTAGGCTACGTTGTATACACAAGTCGGAAAAACTTCATCTACCAAAGAATTGCTGTGCGTTACGCTGGCGTGACAAAGCTAAATTGTTGCAATCATGGCGATGCCTACGGCGGTCTACGCCAACCCATTTGCTATTTCAGCGTACCCATTTGCTATTTCAGCGTACCCATTTGCTATTTCGGCGTACCCATTTGCTATTTCAGCGTACCCATTTGCTATTTCGGCGTACCCATTTGCTATTTCGGCGTACCCATTTGCTATTTCGGCGTACCCATCTGCTATTTCGGCGTACCCATTTGCTATTTCGGCGTACCCATTTGCTATTTCGGCGTACCCATTTGCTATTTCGGCGTACCCATTTGCTATTTCGGCGTACCCATTTGCTATTTTGGCGTACCCATTTGTTATTTCAGCGTGTCTATTGCGGTTCCCATTCAGATGCGGTACAAGATTATATTGCAAGGTGTAGGGGCTTGTCTTTGCCCATTGGTGTCAACTTAAGTTAAAACGCTTATTCCACAGGCGTTTTACCCCACACGCTAGATGCTCTACTTGGGGAGACCCCAGACGCTCCTCCGTCGCTAACGCTGGCGCTATCGCGCAGCGTCTCGCAGAGAAGACCGCACTGGCTCCCCTTAATCCCCTCCCCGTTCACGGGGAGGGGAGGTTTTGTCGCTAGACAAAAGCGGGGTGGGGTTCTTCGGGTTTAATAAGCAATCAAGCGGACATGATATTACGCAAGATGTAGCCGAAAACCTTATTCTTGCGTAGCGGTAATTCATGAATTACCGCTACTTTCATTAGCTTTTGCGTAAGTCCTAAAGGTAAGTACTAGTACAACCAGTGGAAATAAACAACCAATTCCAAATCAACGAAATGCTTACGCTGTAATCATTTTGACTTTTGACTTTTGACTTCCGCCTTGCGGTACTAGCTTTCTGAAGTTTCCTGAGAGAACTTCTTATGGATAGTTTTAGTGGATTCCCCATCAGCAGCTACCGTTATGAGATAGTCCATTAAACCATCTGAAAAGGGAAGGCGTAGGTGGAAAGTACCATCGGGTTTGATTTTGACGGCATGACCACTAATGTTTACGCTTGTATTTGGTTGGGTTGCTCCGTGAATAATCAACTCAGCATCTGCCACAAACCAAAAATCTTCGTGGGAACGACTAAAAACGCGAACATTAGGTGAACGGGCTATGAGTAACCAACGTGGTTTACCGCCGTAGGCATCGCTATCAGCGATATAGCCAATTTCAACCATGTAGTCGCGATCGCTGACGGGAATGGCCACAAAACGATCGCGTGCTACCTCTTCACATTCATACTGCTGTATAAGCTGGGGACTTTGATAACTCAAGTCAATCCCAGTTACATCATACAACCGCACTACTAGTTGAGAGCCGCCCTGTTGGTGGAGTGCTTCTTTCTGAGCCTTGGAAATGTACCAAGAAACATAAGCCCACTTAGGAGTGCGAGGTGTGATCTGTATTTTGCTTTCTTCTTCACTAATCTCTTCTTCTACATCCCAGTTAATATCTGTTTCACCAGCAATCGGCATATCATCAACTATGCGATCTGCAAAAAATGCACTGAAGACACGAATAATTGCTGAACGGGCGATGAATAACCAGCGTTCGCCATCAGCGACATAGCCAATTTCAGCTATGTAATTGCGATCGCTGATGGGAATTTCTACAAAGCGATCGTGCGCTGTCTCGTCACATTCATACTGCTGGACAAGCTGGGGACTTTGATAACTCAAGTCTATTCCAGTGACATCATACAGCCGCACTACCAATTGAGAGCCGCCCTGTTGGCGTAGCGCTGCTTTCTTGGTTTCGGAAATCTCCCAAGAGACATGAGCCGATGTAGAAGTATGTGGTGTGAGGACAATACTGCTCTCTTCTTCTGCATCTACTAAGTCAATAGCTGTTTCGGCCGTAATGGGTACATTGTCAACCGTAGTATCAGTTTGTTCTTTGGCATCTGATGCAGAAATAGTAGCCCAGCCTGCAATCCCCGCGCCTGCTGCTACAGTGGCAAAATCTGTGGAGTCAATTGCTGTTTCGTCCGCAATGGGTATATTGTCAACTGTAGTATCAGTTTGTTCTTCGGCATCTGATGCAGAAATAGTAGCCCAGGTTCCAATCCCTGTACCTGCTGCTAAAGCAGCAGCAAAATCCGTGGAGTCAGTTTCGGCAATACTTTCATCAACAGTAGGCTCTGCTTGAGATTCTTCCTCTGGCAAATCTACTGTGGGTTCAGCTGCGTCTGCTACCACATTCAATAAATCTTCTGGCAATTCTGGGAAATCCGGCGCTGAGGATGTTTGTGCAGCCGGGGGTTCTACATTGGCTGCCACTTCGTCAGACTCTGGTAAGGGTACTTCATCTACTGATATATCTTCAGTTGAGGTAATACTCTCTAGCCAATTCAATTCTGCCTGAAGTTCGTCATCTAGAAGTTCGTCATCTATCTGATCTTCACTAACTTCTGTGTCCCAATATCCAAATTTAGATGTTATTTCTGTTACATCTGGTAATTCCGTGAGTGGGGTTGTCTCCTCAGATAAAGGTAGTTCCACATCAGATGCCTCTTCTGGAATATTAGCTAGGTGAGGATATGAAGTATTGACTACAGCTGCTGGGGCTTCTATGTCCCATGCAATTTCATCAGAATCAGACTCAGGATTGCTCGTCTCCGTATAATTGTTTAGCTCAACTGTCTCATCAATGGCATCTGTTTCTGTTTTTTTGTTGTTAAAAGCAGACCAGCTAGCCGCCCCGATGCCGGTTGCCAGGGCTGCACCATTGGTTAAAGCTGCGGCTCCCAAGTTGTTATTTTCTGAGCCATTAGCTACACCTGATGTTGTGCCTTCATAAGAGTTAGAGGTACCATTAGTTCCCTCTTGTACTAAATTTGATGTCCCTTGAGTAGCATTTTCTGTCAGGTGAGATTGTGTTTGAGCATAGATGTTGAAAGGAGTGCGCTCTGGACTTTCTGGCTCTTGGAACTGCTGCACTGGGTGTTCCTCATGCATCGCTCCGTTAAGGGAGGGATCTGTGCTGGCGTTGAGCGCCGCCATTTCTCCATCTTCTGTGTTGGGTGGATGAGGATCTGATTCTGGTAAATTGTCTGTTTTTTCTGTGGGCGATAGGCGTTTTCCCCAAATCCACCATCCAAACGATGCAGCTACAGTTACAAGAAACAAAGGTAGGAGCAACCAAAATGGCGCTTCTCTATTTACAATTGGACTGCTTTGTGCTGTAGCAGGAGCCACAAATGGCTGTTCGCCAAATGCAGAAGTAGTTGCATCAGGGGAAGGCGTAGCAGCAGGTGTCGTCTGGGCATCGGGGGAACCTGTAACAGCAGGTTGTAATACGTTAGTTGCGATCGCCTCAGCTTCAGCCGTTCTACCTTGTTCTATAGCCTGCTGTCCTGAGGGTACAAGGGTAAAGCCGAGAAAATCTACTGTGCTTAAACTCGGATTTTTTTTGTAAGCGTAAACTAAAGGTTGCGAGAAGGGATATTTCTCATCATCTGGCAAGGCTTGATTTAATTGCAGAACTCGCACACCTGGCAACTTCGACACCTGATTAGCCAAGACATAGCTAATGCCGTCTTCACCCAGTTGTTTGATGATTTCTGCGGTATTATCCTCACTCAGTTGAATAGCATTGGCCCCTGTAGCAAATTCGGCATTCTTAAAGGCTGGATAAGTACGAAAAGTATTGCGAGTCTCACTCGTGTTCGGGTGATCGATAAACCGAATCTTCTTTGAAGGCCCTCCCAGTTGTGACCAATTTGTAATTTGTCCTCGGAAAATGCGGGCGAATTGCCTACTGGTTAAGCTTTGCTTGAAAGGATTATCAGCACCAACCACGATCGCAATCTTCTCACGGTACAAGCGAACTTGGTCTAGTCCTTGGGCTTTTTCTTCTGGTGTTAACCCACGCCCCATTGCTACTATGTCGATTTTGCCATCTAGCAAGTTTTTCAGTGCCGTATCAGTGCCGTTAGTGGCAATTTCAACCTTTTTGTCGGAAAACTGTTTTTCAAAACTTTCTTTCAAGCTTTGGTTAATTGCGCCTAAGCTACTTGAACCATCAATCCTTACTGTCGTTTCATTTTGCAATGTTTGCGACAGTGTAAAAGCAGGAGAATCAGGTTTAGATTGTGCCAGCATGGGTTCTGACACCAGTAAATTTGCTGCCATAGGGCTTGTAGCTAAGGCAAGCCATAATACCAGTCTAACTATCGAAATATCTTTTTTTTCTTGTTGCCACATAAGCCCCTTATTAAAGTAAAAAATAGAAAGCCTGCCAATCCTAAATAGCGATCTTTTTAAGGATTATGGAGGAGACGCGCTAATTATACATCTGAGTTATCTTTACTTCTAAGTTTCTTCAATGCACTTGTATCGATCTATACTTTCAAATAGCTTGTATAGCATGATAATTTATACTCTGATTGCTAGAGTCTGTTTACTATAAAATGTTCTAATTTATATTGCAACTTATACCAAGTTTGTACCTTATGGCCACAATTATGAATTATTGAATTACTAAAACTGGTAAAGTGTAGCAAATTCAATATTATTTAACAATATTATTTTCAGTAGTGCTGAGTACTGAGTACTAATTTTTCAGCATTCACCAGAATTTACTACATTTTTGAGATAACAATGACAATCTGGCTTATCAATCAGTGACTCTACCAAGGCATTTAAGGCAGTAGCAGCTAAAGCGCCACCTCCCAAAGTCCCTGCGACTGTAATAAAAGGTATCTCTTGTTGCATCAGTTGTCGCTTGGCTGCGGGAGCATGGCTAAAGCCAATGGGCATTCCGATTACTAATGCAGGCTGAATTTTTTGATTGGTTATCGCTTCACAAACTTCTACAAGGACTGAGGGAGCATAACCAACTACCAACACGCAACCCTGACTAACTTGCAGCAATTTTTCTCGCCATTCTCGATGCTGCCAAAAAGCAACTTCTGCTTCTGTGGCAGTAGTAATGTGAGGATTATCAATCAAGGTTTCAATGTGGCATCCCAAGTGAAGTAATCGAGTTTGATCCAAAGCAGCCGCAACCGTTTGAGTATCGACAACGATTTGACAGCTTGAAGATAAGGCTTCTCGACTAGCTGCGATCGCACCTCGGCTCAACTTGATAAAGGACACCAAACTGACATCGCCACAAGCCAAAACCAATTGAGAAATTAAGTGTTGTTCAATTTCCGAACGGTGAGACAAATCAGGTAGTAAGCGTTGTAGCGATTCTGAAAAAGCTTCCGAGTGCGTATGAATTTCTGCATCCAAACCACTCCAAAGATTTTCCAATCCCCCCAATCCAGCTTGAGTTTCGACATCGAGTAACTTAAGTTGTGCTAAAACCTCCGCCTGCATAATTTGACAATGGCGATCGCGCCCCAATAATCCTTCTAATGCTGATGCCGTTTGTCGCAGTTGAGAAATTTGTTGCATCACCGCCCGATATTGCTGCTGAAGTTGCGCCATCAGATTTGTAGTTGTATCCGCTTCTGGTTCCACTTCCAAAATATTGCGGATATGATTTAGCTGAAACCCTTGCTGCTTCAGTGCTACAATCCGTTGCAACCTGAGAACATCTTTTTTGGTGTAGAGACGGTAATTGCTGTGCGATCGCACTGGTTGCGGTAACAGTCCCAATTGATGGTAATGTCGCACCATCCGCGGAGTTAAACCGCCGCCTACCAAGTGCGTTAACTGCTTAATTGTCAGATCGCTACTTTTGATTTCCACGAGTTACGTCTTAATAAAGGTTAATTATTTATTGTGGAGGGAGCGTTTAGAAAAGGCGATGTCTGACGACAAGCGACTGCGTGCCTACGCTTTTAATCTAGCTTAGTTAAACTTGCTGAATTTGGAGGTTTTAGTACCAAAAGCAGCATTTGTATAAGTCTGGCAAAACTAGACGTTTGTATCTAAAAGGAAAATATCACCCTGCTTGGGATTATCAGTTTTAATGTCGATGATATCAGCTTGAATTCTAAGGTTGACCACCATGCTTTAAAAAGTTGCAGCCTGATCTGCGATCGCTGCATCAACCGCATTACGAAATTGCTCGTCGGAATAGTAATGCTTCGCATTGGTAATTACACGCTCAAGAACATTCCACCCCTCAGAACTTATAGCTGTGAATTCAACCAGCCGATTAAGGTTATCTGCTGGAATATCCTTCAAGAGATGACCGATCGCAAAATTGAAAAAAGGAGAAGCAAAAGCCTGAACTCCAGTAAAATCTAATTCTACAGGGTTGCCAGCAAGCATAACTGGATGAATTTGGTCATATACCTTCTGCCCATTCTCAGCGCTGATGGCGTATTTTCCGACAAGATCAAAAATTTTGTGTGCCATTAGAAAATCACTCTGCAAACCTACCCACTCTGCGTTTCAAAATCATTATAAACCTTGACATTAACATTAATGTCAAGGTTTAACGTAAGAGGGTCCCTGTAAAATCACCTCTCATGCTCTACCCCCAACGTTTGGGCCAATTCACCAGAGAACACGCAGATACCGTAGCAGCCCTTTTGTGTGGCTTACTGTTATTTCTCGGATGGTTCGCCTTACATCTCGGTTGGTTGGGATTGGCGTTGCTACTGCTACCAGCTGCTTATGTAATCGGTGGTTACGAAAGTGCGCGGGAGGGATTAACTACCCTCTTCAAAGAAAAAGAACTCGATGTAGATTTGCTGATGATTGTGGCGGCTATTGGTGCTGCTAGCCTCGGCTTATGGCGAAGAGAATATCATCTAATTATTGATGGGGCAATTTTGATTCTGATCTTTGCTATCAGTGGCGCACTAGAAGGCTATGCAATGGCGCGAACTGAGCGGAGTATCAAAAGTTTGATGAGCCTGACACCAGATACAGCAAGGGTTTTACTTCAAGGAAAGGAAGAGGAAATTCCTATCAGTCAGCTAAAAGTCGGTGATGAGATTATCGTCAAACCTGGAGAGCTAATTCCTACTGATGGGATAATTTTATCTGGTTACAGCACTCTCAATCAAGCTGCAATCACAGGCGAGTCTTTACCTATAGAGAAAACAGTGGGCGCAGAAGTATTTGCCGGCACACTCAACGGCTATGGTGCATTGCAGATTAAGGTACACAAACCAGCCCAAAGCAGTTTAATTCAGCGTGTGATTCGCTTGGTAGAACAGGCGCAGACAGAAGCACCACCTTCGCAAGAGTTTATTGATCGCTTTGAAAAAGGATATGCCAAAGTCATTGTAGTAGCGGGGATATTGCTGGCAACTTTACCGCCATTTCTTTGGGATTGGGATTGGGAAACTACCATTTATCGAGCGCTTACTTTCCTGGTGGTAGCTTCTCCCTGTGCGCTGATGGCTGCAATAATGCCTACGCTGCTTTCGGGAATCGCGAATGGTGCAAGACAGGGGATTTTGTTTAAGAATGGGGCGCAGTTAGAGAAGATTGGCAAAGTTCGAGCGATCGCATTTGATAAAACTGGTACTCTGACAACAGGGCAGGTGCAGGTATTCCAAGTAATTGTAGTTAGTGAATACACTCAACAAGATGTATTAAAAGCCGCAGCTAGTGTAGAATCATATTCAGAACATCCCATTGGTAGGGCAATTGTGCAGGCGGCTGGTGATCTAGATGTAGTTGGTGCAATCCAAGTACAAGCCATACCTGGACAAGGAATTGTGGGAATTGCTCAAGAACAACAGGTAATTGTCGGCAATGCCATTTTTGTGCAACAGTATGTTACAAATTTACCTGAAGAATTACGAAAAATGGCTCAATCTTTAGAGCAAGAAGGTAAAACTGTCGTTTGGGTAGCACAGGGAAATATAGCAGAGGTGATGGGTGTAATTGCGATCGCAGATGAAGTAAGATCGCAAGCAGCCGCAACCATTACCCGTTTAAAGCAACTGGGAATTGAACAAATTGTCATGTTAACTGGGGATAATCAGGAAACTGCTCACAGTGTTGCTAAAGCAGTAGGAATTGATCGGGTATATGCTCAACTTTTACCAGAAGATAAACTAGATGTTATCCGCCGTCTACAGCAAGAATATCAAACTGTCGCAATGGTAGGCGATGGGATTAATGATGCACCAGCCCTAGCGCAAGCATCTGTAGGTATAGCGATGGGTGTGTCTGGTAGCGATGTGGCATTAGAAACCGCAGATATAGTACTGATGGCAGACAAGTTAGAAAAAATTGCCGTGGCGATGCATTTGGGTAGGCGATCGCAAGCCATAGTAAAACAGAATATAGTCGTAGCGTTGGGTTTCATTATGTTGCTTTTGGTGGGCAACTTTCTAGGAAATATTAATCTACCCATCGGCGTGATTGGACATGAAGGTTCTACAGTATTGGTTACCCTCAGTGGTCTAAGATTGCTGAAATAAACTACTTTTCTCTCTTTTCTCTGTGTCGCGCCAGTTGCTACAAGTCGGGGAACCGCAAGGGCGCACTGGCTTTTCTGCGGTTTGTTAAAATATAGACCTCTTGTTTGCGATCGTTACTGTAGTCGCACGTAAACTTAATACAAGAACATTCGCATGATTCCAGTGTCCCGTATGCAGTCTCAGCATCATCGCATAATGCTGCACATATCCCTAAAACTTTGTTAACGGTAATAAATAGTAAAAAATATCCCCCTTTTTTAAGGGGGGTTGGGGGGATCTTCGTTCGATAAACAAGCTAACCGAACTGTATCTAAACGGCAGAGAACAATTAATTACAAATTACGAATTAATCCTCAGCTTTTGCTGAATATGCAACAGTTTTACCATCCAATGACATACCTTCTGTTTGCAATTGTTGAAGCCGATTTGGTTTGATAAAGCGCTCTGTCGCCGTCTTAATAACGATATACAAAATTGGTACTACAAACAAACTCAAGAAAGTCGCAATTAACATTCCACCAAAAACTGCTGTTCCCAAAGATTGGCGACTACCTGCACCAGCACCTGTAGAATTAGCCAAGGGGAAAATTCCTAAAAGAGTAGAAAAGCCAGTCATCAAAATTGGACGTAACCGTTCTTGTGAAGCTTCAATTACTGCTTTAGTCATCGAAAGGCCTTGATCTCGCAATTGGTTAGCAAATTCCACAATCAAAATAGCGTTTTTGCTAGCCAAACCAATCAACATTACTAGACCAATTTGACAGTAAACATCATTAGAAAAACCCCGTAACGATTGAGCAACAAGCGCTCCAAAAATAGCTAAGGGAACTGATAACAGAATGATAAAGGGGTCAATGTAGTTTTCGTATTGAGCAGCTAGTACCAAAAATACAAATACCAATCCTAATCCAAAGATCAGGGGTGCTAAACCACCAGAATCTATTTCTTCTAATGCAGTCCCTGACCATTCATAGCCATAACCTGCTGGTAAAACTTCTTTAGCAACTTGTTCCATTGCTTTAATTGCGTCTCCCGAACTAGAGCCAGGGGCGGCGGCACCATTAATTTCAATTGAGCGGAACAGATTGTAGTGATTGATAGTTTGCGCTCCCACAGTCGGAGTAACTGTGACTAAGTTACTCAAAGGAATCATTTGATTATTTTGAGAACGAACGTATAGTTTACCAATATCTTTTGGGTTAGAACGAAACTGTTGATCTGCCTGGAGATACACCCGGTAATTGCGCTGCTGGAGATTGAAATCATTTACATATTGCGATCCCAAAGCAGTTTGTAAAGTACTGAAGACATCATCTATAGAAACTTGCAATGATTTAGCTTTATTGCGGTCTACTTCCACAAGCAATTGTGGTGTATCTGCGGCAAAGGTACTAAATACAGCTTGTAATCCAGGTGTTTGATTAGCTTGACCCAGCAATTTACCCATCGACTGGACTAGATTTTCTAAACCACTATTACCTCTGCGGTCTTGCAGTTGAAAGACGAAGCCGCCAAAGTTACCTAAACCCTGAATTGGGGGCGGATTCACAGGAAAAACCCTGGCTTCTGGGATTGCCAACAACTTCCCTTGCAAGCTGCCAATAATCGCCTGTACTGATTGATCAGGTTTTGAGCGCTCATCCCATGATTTTAAAGTGGTAAATATGATGCCACTGTTAGCTGTACTACCACTAAAACCAAATCCTCCGATCGCAAAAGTCCCCACTACTTCAGGAATTTGCAGAATTTCTTTTTCTACCTGTGCAATTACATCGCTGGTATATTGCAACGAAACCCCTTGCGGCCCTTGGATAATTGTGATGAAGTAACCTTCGTCTTCATCGGGTAGAAAAGCTGTCGGTACTGTCATGTACAGCCAAGCAGTCATTCCCAAAGAAACAATAAACAACCCAATTACAATACCTTTGATGCGTGCGAGAAAGGTAAGCGATCGCTTATAACTATGCTGTAACCAGTCGAGAAATCGATTTATATGGCCAAAAATCCAACCCAGCCAGCCTGAAGGTCTTTGTCCTTGACGCAGCAACACTCCACACAAAGAAGGTATCAGAGTCAAAGCCAAAAAAGTCGAAATCGCAATGGAGAAAGCGATCGTCAGCGCAAATTGCCGATAAAGTGCGCCTGTGGTTCCCGGAAAGAACGCCACTGGTACGAACACCGCCATCAATACTAGTGAAGTGGCAATAACCGCGCCAAACAGTTCCCTCATTGATTCACTAGCGGCTTGGCGAGGACTAATTCCTTTATCCTGAATAAAACGGCTGATTTGCTCTACTACAATGATCGCATCATCTACCACCATCCCTGATGCTAAAGTCAGACCAAACAAAGTCAAACTATTAATCGAAAAGTTAAAAACTTTAACAAAGGCAAATATCCCAATAAAGGAAAGCGGAATACTAATTGCGGGAATTAAAGTAGTTCGCCAGTCCTGCAAAAACACAAAAATTACAATTACAACCAGCACCACCGATTCAATCAGGCTCTTAAGCACTTCTGCCATCGACTCTTCGACAAACATGGTTGTGTCAAAAGCTACCTGATATTTCATGCCTGGGGGAAAACTTGGAGCCAATCGCGCAATTTCGGCTTTGACTCCCTTAGCTACATCCAAGGCATTACTACCAGGAACCTGATAAATCCCTAAACCGACAGCATCATTAGCACGAAATCGTAGAAATGAACTGTAGTTTTCTGCACCCAGTTCTGCTCTACCGACATCTTTGAGCTTGACTAATGTGCCATTATCTCCAGTTTTGAGGACAATTTCTTCAAATTCTGCTGGTTCTGCTAATCGGCTAGCAGCACGTACATCAAGTTGATACCTTTGTCCTTCAGGAGCAGGTTCTTGTCCAATTCTCCCTGCACCAACTTGCAAGTTTTGTTCGGATAAAGCATTTGCTACATCCTGAGTTGTTAGCCCCCGATTGGCAAGGCGAGTTGGATCTAGCCACAGGCGCATTGCATAGCGGCGTTCGCCAAAAATTTGAACGTTGCTTACACCTTTGACTCTTTTTAAGGCATCTGCTAAGTAAAGGTCGGCATAGTTACTTAAGAATGTATTGTCGTACTCTTTATTTTCAGCAAATAAACCAATCGCTAAAAGGATGTTACTAGATTCTTTCGATACTCGCACTCCCGTGCGTTGCACAGAGTCTGGTAGTTGTGGTTGGGCAACAGAAACACGATTTTGCACATCTACAGCTGCAATATCTTTATCCCGCGATGGATCGAAGGTGGCTGTAATGGTACTAGTACCATCGTTACTGCTGCTGGAAGTGAGATATCTTAGTCCCTCAACCCCGTTGATTTGCCTTTCTAAGATATTTGTCACTCCGCTTTCTACGACTTCTGCACTAGCTCCGCTATAGTTGGAAGTTACAGTGATTTGGGTGGGACTAATTTCTGGGAATCTGGCGATCGGTAGTGATGGAATACTGATTAATCCTACTAAAAGGATAACGATCGCGCAGACCGATGCAAAAATTGGTCGCTTAATAAAGAAATCAACAAACATAATTTAAAAATTGGGAATTGGGAATTGGGAATTGGGAATTGGGAATTGGGAATTGGGAATTGGGAACTAGGCATTATCTTCCTTGTCTGACTCATCTCCCCCTGCTCCCTACCCCCTTCAGCTAAGGCTTCTGAATACTACCCACTTGTTCCGGTGCTGGAGTGATGGGAGCGCCATTAGTTAGGTTGAGAATACCAGAAATAACAATTTTGTCTCCAGCTTTTAGTCCTTCGATAACTTGATAATTATTCCCCTCAATAGCTCCCAATTTCACAGGTTTTTGTTGAGCAACTAAAGATGGCGCTCCAGCTTTTTTTTCTGCTGGCGCTTCAGCTTTCTTTTCTGTTGGTGTTTGAGCCACAAATACAAAAGTTTCTCCACCCAGGCGAGATATTGCTGTAACTGGAATTAAAATTCCTGGACGTTCGTTCCAAATTACTTTGGTTTGCACTGTCTGGCGATTGACCAATTGACTTCTAGAATTACCAAAGTTGGCTTTAACTAAAACTGTCTGTGAATCTGAACTTGCATCTGGAGAAATGAAACTCAGTTTACCCCTTGCTGTGGTTTTGCCTTGGGCGTTCAGCATTTGCACTGGTAATCCCAAGCGTAACTTTTTAGCTTCTTCTAGGGGAACGGAAATATTCAGTTCTAAAGAGTCATTTCTAGTTAATGTAGTGAGCTGATCTGCTCTTTCCACAAAATCTCCCACCTTTGCTGGAATATCACCAACAATACCAGTGAAAGGTGCCAGAACTTTTGTGTATTGCAGTTGGACTTGGGCAACTTGGACTTCAGCCGCTGCTTGACTTACTTGCGATCGCGCTTGGGCAATTTCTTCTGGACGGGAACCATTTTCAAGTTGCCTTAAGTTTTGTTTCTGTTGTTCCACGGCAGCAGTTAGCTCATTGATACTAGAACTTCTGCTTTGGCGAAGTTGGTCTAGGCGTTTCTGGGCAACGACAAGGGCAGCTTCAGCACTTTGCTGTTCTTTAACATATCCTTCTAAGGTATCTTGAGAAACTGCGCCCTCTTTTCTCAATTGTGCGTAGCGCTTGGCTCGTGATTGTGCTAATTCCACATCAGATTTAGCTGATTGAATTTGAGCCTCAGCCTGAGCGATTTCTTGTGGTTGCGATCCTGATTGGGCATCTCGAAGACGAGCTTGAGCTTGGGTTAACTGCGCTCTAGCTTGGGCAATTTCTTCTTTTCGTGTACCCGCTTCCAATTCAGCAAGACGTGCTTGAGCTTGTGCTAGTCCAGCTTTTGCTTGTGATAATTGCGCTTGGACACTATCACTTTCCAGGCTAATAATAGCTTGCCCTTGTTGAACACGGTTGCCCTCTTGAATGAAAATATTGGTAATTCGTCCATCAACCTGTGGCTTGATGATTGCCGAACGTGGAGCCTCTAAGGAGCCAATAAACTCCGAACTTTCCTGCACTGTTTCAGTTTGCACAGTCGCTAGCTTGACGGGAATTGCCATCGGTTGACCAGCAGCAGGCCCACCTGCTCCTGGATTACTAGCATTACTAGTTTGCCACCAGCGCCAACCAAAACCAATACCTGCAACTAGCAGAACAATTCCCAATATCATGGGCCAACGCCGTTTTTGAGGTGGCTTAGGCGATCGCTCTAGTTTTGGGAGGGACTCTTGACTCGAATCATTAACAGCAGGCTGTTCTATTTCAACAGGCAGGTGAGAATCAGGGAACTCAGAATGGGACATCTTTGGTTTCTCGTCTTGTGGATTTAGACTTGGGCAATCTACTCTTTGCTAAAAAAGCATTGTTTGAATAGTTTTTAGCCCTTCTTTCTTGATGTTGGTGACAAATATTAATTTAGGTATTGGGGCGATCGCTCATGTTGTGTAGCACTTGAAACGAGCCAATGTCCTTTAGCACACTATGGTTATTTTGTACATTTTTCGGCTCCTAGCAATTTTTTAAAGTGTAATTTATAAAACTTTTTTAGTCAGCATAAACCCATGACTCTAGCTCAAAGAAAAACATGGTTTATCTTGTTGCGGGCAAATTAACAGAACATCCTGCCTCTTTCAATGGCAAAGTGCTAATACCGCGCACAAATAAATTGACACAAGTTTCGATGTAGCATTCACGACTGTATTCTAATGTGCTAGGGATATCGCTAAAACGCAGGATACCGTGAAGCAACATACCCGTGAAACTATCCACAGATGCTTTCAAATCTATATCTGAAGACACCGTGCCCTTCTCTTGACTTTTCTGCAAGTACACAACCAGTTGTTCGCGCAATGATTTGTCAGTTTCGTATAAGACCAGACGGGCAGCCTGGGGATGTCGCTTCGCTTCCCCAATAAATGTCCGAATCAGGTCTTCATGCTCCTCCATGATCTGGTTGCAAAGCCTTGCATAATTCTTGAGGTCAATATATAGGTCTTGAGTCCAGTTGTCCTGATGGGCTAAAGCTTCCGCCTGTAAAGCGATCGCTTCGGTAATCACAGCAGCTAGTAGTTGCTCTTTGTTCTGGAAATGACGAAATAAAGTTACCTCATTGACCGCAGCAACACGAGCAATTTCTCGTGTTGTAGCTCCAGTTAAACCAGCCGTTGCAAACACTTTAGTTGCTGCCTTTATCAAGCGTGCATGGGTTTGTGCCGTCCTTGATGCTGAGTTTTCCATGAGTGTTTGCAAGTGCTTGCTTGCATTATAACCACATAAAACTTGAGATTAGTATAAATTACAGATCAGTTTATCGCTCTTAAGTTATAGTGAATACTGATCTTAGGGAAGAGAAGAGTATGGAGCAATGCCAACTCTTGGAGAGGCTTGTCTGCGACACCCTCCCGCAAACGGCAGGCTACGCCTAAGGTGTTAGTTTAGCTTTATTAAGCGAGGTTGCAAGTTTCATCGAGTTATCCTCACCAAGAACGATGTGCAATCAATCAGTATTCTCTAGATTCCTATTTTTTAGCAATCTCAACTTCCTACACTTAGGTCACCCGATCGGTTGATTGTTAACTCACCCATTTGGGTGATTTAATTTTTTCTAATTAGGGTTTTGTTTTCACAATAGCTAATTAAGAGAGCATCCCATTTTGGTAATAAGAATCCTCAGTCTCCTGCTATGTTCAACCATCGACAACTGATTTCTTGGAATTCAATTTCGGCAAGATACGTACAGTTGATTTTCGATTAGTAACAACATGAGAAAGCAGCCCTTCATACCGATCAAGTGCTTGCTCCAAAGAATAGTTTTCTTCGGCAAACTGTCTTCCTGCGTTACCTAACCTCGCCCCTAGAGTAGGATTAGCATATAAATCATGCACCGCAGCAGCCATTGCATTGGGTGATTCTGGCTTCACAATTATCCCACCCCCACTGAGTTGGATTGCTTTTGCAGCAGTACCACTAGGAGGAACTGAACCCACAATCGGGCGACCACTCGCCAACAGTAGTGGTATTTTTGAAGGCATATTGAACGAAATCACATTGCGCTTTTGCACAATTAACCCTACATCAGATGCTGCTAGCATTTCAGGTAGTTTTTCTCGCGGCTGCAACGGTAGCAGCAAAACATTATCTGCTCCATTTATAAGACAATATTCCTGCAACCTCTGCAATGCTATTGATTCACCAACGATGACAAAGACAATATCCCTAATATGACGTAAGCAAACTGCTGCTTCTATTACTGTTTCTAAACCTTGCGTTAGAGCAATGTTACCCGAATAAAGAACTACAAATTTTCCATCAAGTTGATGGCTAGATATCCAGGAATTCTTCTGTTTTGGTAAAGGGCAGATGAAATTTACATTCACCCAATTGGGAATACAAACGATTTTATTAACAGGTACTCCTTTATTCACTAAATTTTCCCGAAACCCATCGGCAATGACAGTAATAGTGTGTGCAGTTCGATATCCAAATTTCTCTAAGGCTGCAAGAGTTCGGATCATCCACTTGTTTTTCAATAGCCCGATACGTACGGCAGCGTCTGGTAAAATATCTTGCACATTTAGAACTACTGGACAGTTGTATAACCAACTAAATATTGTTGCTGGTAAAATAGCTAAAAGAGGCGGAACTGTTAAGATAATCACATCAGGCCGTCCGCCTTTAAAGGCTTGGGGTAAGCTCGTGAAAACAAAACTTAACTCTAGTAATAGCCGATCTACTAAGTTAGGTTTAGACTTAATTCGGAGATAACTTCGTTGAATGGTGACACCATTTTTTTGCTCAGTAACGTACCATTTACCCCGATACTCATCGTAAATTCTACGCTCAGGATAGTTGGGCATTCCGGTAATCACCCGCACTTCATGACCTCGCTTTACTAATCCTTCTGCCAATTCAGTCATTAAGGGAGCAATTCCAATCGGCTCTGGATGATAGTTGTAAGAATATATCAGAATGTGCATAGGCTATTTATAAATTTGGTGAAGACAGCCTGAGATAAGCGCATTTATTGCTAATTTCAGTAGGGCCTGCTACTTTAATTATTTAATTTAGATTGTGATTAAATTATGATTTAAAAAAATCATAATTTCGATAACCACTGCTTAGAATTTTCTAAATAGATTTTAACAGTTATTAGTTCTCAAATATTCATTTTTCTGCTTGGATAAAGTCCCTTAACCGTACAGTAAAAAGTTATCAGTGTTAATAATAGCTTTTAACTGATCAATTATTTTAGGCTTCCACTATATACCACTATATATATGTAATAATCGTTAACTTATTTAAAAGCGAATTTAATTGTTAAATTTACACTTAGGAGATTGTAACATGATATTTAATATCATGCATATAACCCGCATTCCGCCTTGAAAACTGGCACATTAGGTATTTTTAACCAAGTAATGAGTATTGCATTCATGGGTGAACATCCGATTTTTTCAGTAATTCAAAGGCACTAACTTTTTAGCGCTAGTGTCTTGAGTAGCTTCGTATTTGGATCTATCTATCTGTGACTGGAAAAAGCCGTAATGCATCAAATGTAATGCAACGCAACATCACCTTGGTAGATAAAGTTGAAATCAACAGCTTGATTTAGATTGTTAGATGCCGCGGTTATTGATAGCCTATGTAACATTAAAAGTAGCGTTGATTGCTGTGTTAAAGGCAATTTTGGCGAAAATATTTTTCATTGTCATAACGCTCTTTTATTACTCTCGTTAAAGAATATTTAGAACATTATTTTGTTTCTGCGTACTTGGTTCCAATCAAGTGAGGCTTTGAAAAAGATTCAAGGTCGGTATTTTATTTTTCTCTCTTCAGATATATAAAAGAGCGATAACTCCAAAGTTGATTTAAATCATGCAGATATCAATCTATAAACAACACTAACTTAACTATAAAATATGTATAAGTAAATACCGAATGAAATTGCTGTAAAAATGTAATAAATCAATGAAGATAAACACTTTTTTTGTGAAGTTTTGGAGAAATGCCAAGTCTATCTAACGAACCTAAGTTTGACTTTATCCATTTTAGGGATGTATCTGGCAAGGCTTACTCACTGATTTTCCAGCTTGGTCAACTGTTTACGACTATTGTTGGATGTGGAGCAAAGATGGTAGATACAGCACTTTGCTTTTTAAGTGAGGTACAAAATGCAGATGAAAACTGCGGTATTTTAAAGACTCACGAGAAACATTCAAACTCTAGTTGCCTCAAAATCACGAGCGATCGCCTGATAATAACTGATAAAGTTGAGCTACGCAAAGTTGAAAACAGTGACCTATGCCTGCGTTTCTATTAGAAGTTGGTACAGAAGAATTACCTGCAAGCTTTCTCAGTGATGCCTTAATACAATGGCGAGAACGAATTCCCCAAAGTTTGGATGCAAACAGCCTTCAGGGTGAAAGTGTCCAAGTGTACGGTACTCCCCGGCGTTTGGCGGTATTGATTAAAGGTCTACCATCCCAGCAAGCAGACCGAGAAGAAGAAATCAAAGGGCCCCCCGCCCAAGCCGCCTTTAAAGATGGTCAGCCTACTGCTGCTGCTGTCGGCTTTGCCAAAAAGCAAGGTGTGGAACTAGATACCCTCTTCCTTCGCCCCACTGACAAAGGGGAATTTGTCTTTGTGCAAAAAAGAATTCCCGGCCGTCCTGTGGCAGAAATTTTGACAGAACTGGTTTTCCAATGGATTTGGGGTTTAGAAGGTAAGCGTTTAATGCGTTGGGGAGATGGAGATGGGAGATTTTCTCGACCGATTCGCTGGCTGGTAGCTTTGTTAGATCAGACGCTGCTACCTCTAGAATTAGTAAATGGTTCTAAAACGATTCAGAGCGATCGCATTTCTCAAGGTCATCGGGTTTTACATCCTGCACCTGTGACAATTGCTCAAGCGACTGATTACGTTACCGCCCTCAAGTCTGCCTATGTCAACGTTGATCCAGAAGAACGGGCAAACATTATTAAAGAGCAAGTAAAGGCTGTAGCAGAGAATTTAGGCGGGTATACAGTAATTTACCCCGATTTGTTAGAGGAAGTAACCAACCTTGTAGAATATCCTTCTACAGTTGTCGGTAAATTTGAACCAGAATTTTTGGAATTACCAACTGAGGTAATTACTGAAGTTATGGTGACTCATCAACGTTATTTTCCTGTATTCAAACCAGATAGTTCTGAACAAGAATTATTGCCCAATTTCATCACCATTTCTAACGCTGATCCCAATAAATCAGATATTGTTGCCGTCGGGAATGAAAGAGTAATTCGTGCCAGATTAGCTGATGGCAGATTTTTTTACGAAGCTGATTTAACTAAGCCAATAGAAAGCTTCTTACCCCAGTTAGAAAAAGTCACCTTCCAAGAAGAATTGGGTTCGGTGCGTACCAAGATAGATAGAGTAGTTAAGATTGCCGAGCAAATTACTACCCAATTAGGATTAGCAGAAAATCAAAGCCAAAAGATCCAACGTGCTGCTTTATTGTGTAAAGCAGATTTGGTAACTCAAATGGTTTATGAATTTCCCGAATTGCAAGGCATCATGGGAGAAAAATATGCCTTAGCCAGTGGTGAAGATGCCGAGGTAGCAAAAGCAATTTTTCAACATTATTTGCCAACAGGAGCAGGTGACAATTTACCCGAAACACTTACAGGGCAAATTGTTGGTTTGGCAGATAAATTAGATACTTTGGTAAGTATCTTTGGTTTAGGGTTAATTCCCTCCGGTTCCTCTGATCCCTACGCTTTGCGACGTGCTGCTAATGCTGTAGTTAAAATTATTTGGTTTTATAATTTGCCGATAAATTTAGATGATTTATTAGCGCAAATATCCACAGACTTTGCAGCCAAATATCGCAAAGATCAGGCATCATTAACCGCAGCATTACAAGAGTTTTTCTTACAACGTATCCGCACTATACTGCAAGAAGAAAAGCAGATTGATTACGACTTGGTAAATGCAGTTTTGGGAGAAAATGACCCAGAATACACAGAACGGACGTTAAAGGATTTATTGGATGTGCGCGATCGCGCCTTATATTTACAACAAATCCGCAATGACCGTACCTTAGAGAACATCTACGAAACCGTTAACCGTTCCACACGATTAGCTGCCCAAGGAGATTTGGATACAAAACAGCTAGAACCTACAACTGTTGTTCGTCCAGAATTATTCCAAAAGCCCTCTGAGCCAGCTTTGTATAATGCCTTAATCGAATCAGTACCGCAAACCAAAACAGCACAGCAAACACGAAATTATCAACTGTTAATAGCAGCACTAACAAAAATTGCTCCAACAGTTAGTAACTTCTTTGATGGCCCAGATAGCGTATTAGTTATGGACTCCGATCCAGAAATTAAGCGTAATCGATTGCACTTACTGGGATTGGTTCGCAATCATGCCCGTGTTCTAGCTGACTTTGGTGCGATCGTCAAAAATCTGTAGCGTAGGTCAACAAAAAGTTGTGTAATTTTTGCCAATAGACGCTACTATAGGGAGTGCTTAACCAGGGACTCTGCTGCAATCTATGCCTAGAGCTACTGTAATTGGATTGGGAAAGTCCGGTGTTGCTGCGGCGAGATTGTTGAAAGGAGAAGGTTGGGAGGTAGAGCTAAGTGATAGCAACACCTCCGAAACCCTCCTACAACAACAACAAAAACTCGCTGCCGAGCAAATAACCGTTAAACTAGGCCAATCCCCAGAATTGAATGGTGCTAATTTACCCCAATTAATAGTCGTTAGTCCTGGCGTGCCTTGGGATATTCCCGTATTAATCAAGGCACGCCAATTAGGTATTGAAACCATCGGGGAAATGGAACTCGCTTGGCGAAATTTGCGATCGCTACCTTGGGTAGGAATTACTGGCACTAACGGTAAAACTACTACCACAGCTTTGATTGCTGCCATTTTCCAAGCAGCAGGCTTAAATGCACCCGCCTGCGGTAATATTGGCTACGCCGCTTGTGATGTTGCCCTATCTTGGAAGGGGAGAGGGGAAGGGAGCAGGGAGCAGGGAGCAGGGGAGGCAGGGGAAGCAGGGGAGGCAGGGGAAGCAGGGGAGGCAGGGGAAGCATTTGATAATTCCTCACTTTTAACTCCTCACTCCTCACTCCTCACTCCTAACTCCTCACTCCTCACTCCTAACTCCTCACTCCTAACTCCTAACTTTTCACTCGATTGGGTGATTGCGGAAGTTAGCAGCTATCAAGTAGAATCTTCAAGCTCTCTTGCACCACGCATCGGTGTTTGGACGACTTTCACACCGGATCATCTGAGTCGCCATAAGACTTTAGAGAATTATTACAACATCAAAGCCAAGCTGTTACGTCAGTCCGAATTGCAAGTATTCAATGGCGATGATCCCTACTTGAGGCAACAAGGTTTAAGTGCTTGGCCTAATGCTTATTGGACAAGTGTAAAAGGAAAAGATTTCCTGATTAGCGAAAAAGGCTTTTACATCGAGAATGACTGGGTTGTGGAGAAATTGACTGCAACCTCTATACCAGAACCGATTGTGAAAGTATCTACTTTGCGAATGGTGGGAGAACATAACCAACAAAATCTCTTGATGGCAGTAGCAACGGCACGATTAGCGGGAATTAATCGTGATGCGATCGCACGTGCTATTGTTGAATTCCCCGGTGTTGCTCATCGTTTGGAGCATATCTGCACTTGGGAAAGTATTGATTTCATTAACGACAGCAAAGCTACTAACTACGATGCTGCCGAAGTTGGTTTAGCATCTGTGAAAAGTCCAGCGATTTTAATTGCTGGTGGAGAAGCCAAAGCAGGTGATGATACGGGCTGGCTAGAACAAATTCAAACCAAAGCTGCTGCTGTATTATTAATTGGCTCTGCTGCACCCGCATTCGCCCAACGCCTCCAAGAGGTGGGGTATTATTCATACCATATTGTGGAAACAATGGAAAGGGCAGTTCCTAGAGCGGCGGAATTAGCTAAGGAGTATGAAGCGCCTGTGGTGTTGCTATCTCCAGCTTGTGCGAGTTTCGATCAGTACCCCAATTTTGAGGTGCGGGGCGATCGCTTCCGTCAGTTGTGCCTTGCTTGGGCAGAAGGAGAGAAACTTCAATACAACTCGATTCTTTCATCTTCTCTGCCTTAATTCATTTATTGTGTGACTTGCAGCTACACAGTGAATGAGTTATGTAACCTAAAAGTGCGGTGCGATCGCATGATCACATAGACTTCAATATTCTAGAAGGATTGTTTAGAGCTAATTTAGCGGTTTCCTATAATTAAGTTTTGCTGTAGTTTGCAACTTCAACCTCATGAGCGATGCTTGTAGGTTTAGGAATAGGTAAACCATCTTCTAACATTCCTTCTAGATGAAATTCAATCGCTTCTGCAATCATCTGCTTGACTTCTTCTAAGGTTTCACCCACAGCTACACAACCGGGTAAATCAGGGATATAAGCGCCGTAACTAGTTTCTCCCTTTTCAATCACAACTGTATAACGCATTAGTCTTCCTCTAATTGAGCTTGTCTCCAGATATTTTTAAGAGTACCAATTGGCACATCCACATTTGGTTTACCAGACTACAAGAGAAGGAGAGTAAGTGATGGGGAGTAAGTGGCTCAAAATGAAATGCTAAAGTTAATAATCAAGCTTTTCCAGAGCTACATTCTCTCTCTCCCAGATAAAATTTATATATGAACGCTACACAAGAAAAACTAAAAGTTCAGCTTGAGCAGGCAATAGTTGCGGCTTTTGGCGCTGATTTTGCTGGAGTAGATCCAATTTTGGTTTCTGCTAGCAATCCTAAATTTGGTGATTATCAGGCGAATGTGGCTTTATCCCTGAGTAAAAAGTTAGGATTGCAACCAAGAGCGATCGCAGGTGCGATCGCCCTGAAACTAGATGTATCCGAAATCTGCGAACCACCGGAAATCGCTGGCCCAGGATTTATCAATCTGAAACTGAAAACAGCATACCTGGAAGCACAATTAAACAATATACAAGCTGATCCCCGGTTAGGAGCTCCATCCGCGAAAACGCCGAAACGGGAAATTGTGGATTTTTCCAGTCCGAATATTGCCAAAGAAATGCACGTAGGACACCTGCGTTCTACGATTATTGGTGATTCCATCGCCCGGATTTTAGAATTTCAAGGACACGATGTTTTACGGTTAAATCATGTGGGTGATTGGGGTACGCAGTTTGGCATGTTAATCGCTTATCTGCGGGAAGTTTACCCAGACGCGCTTACTACGGCTAATGCTTTAGACATTGGTGATCTAGTCTCTTTTTACCGCAAAGCCAAACAACGGTTTGATACAGATGCAGCTTTTCAAGAAACAGCCCGGCAAGAAGTCGTCAGATTACAAGCAGGTGCAGAAGATACACTTCATGCTTGGAAACTGCTGTGCGAACAATCACGGCAAGAGTTTCAAGTAATTTATGAGTTGTTGGATATCAAGTTAACTGAACGCGGCGAATCTTTCTACAACCCCTTACTACCAAAAGTTGTGGAAGATTTAGAAAAATCTGGTTTACTGGTAGAAAACCAAGGTGCAAAATGCGTTTTTCTGGAAGGGTTTACAAATAGAGAAGGTGAACCTTTACCTTTAATTGTGCAGAAATCAGATGGCGGCTATAACTACGCCACAACAGATTTAGCATCCCTCCGCTACCGGATTCAGCAGGATGAAGCAAAGCGGATAGTTTATGTAACAGATGCTGGACAAGGAAACCACTTTGCCCAATTTTTCCAAGTAGCACGCAAAGCTGAATGGATTCCCGATGATGTGGAATTAGTGCATGTACCCTTTGGGTTGGTGTTAGGAGAAGATGGGAAGAAATTCAAAACTCGTTCTGGAGATACTGTGCGGTTACGCGATTTATTAGATGAAGCTGTTTCTCGTGCCCATGCTGACCTAAAAACCAGATTACAAGAAGAAGAACGCCAAGAAACTGAAAAATTCATTAATGAAGTTGCTAGGGTAGTTGGAATCAGTGCAGTTAAGTATGCAGACTTAAGCCAAAACCGCACCAGCAACTATATTTTCAGCTATGACAAAATGCTGGATTTTAAAGGTAATACTGCGCCCTATATGCTGTATGCTTATGCGCGGATTCAGGGGATTAGCCGCAAGGGTGATATTAACTTTAAGGAGTTGGGAAATAATGCCATCGTGTTGCAGCACGAAACAGAATTAGCGTTGGCAAAATATTTACTTCAACTGGATGAAGTTATCAGTAGTGTAGAGCAAGACTTAATGCCTAATCGTTTATGTGAGTATTTGTACGAACTGAGTAAGAAGTTTAATCAGTTTTATGACCGCAATCAAGGGGTTCAGGTATTGGAGGCGGAGGAACCGCAGCGAACATCCCGCTTGATTCTGTGTGATTTGACTGCTAGAACCCTGAAGCTGGGATTATCTTTGTTGGGAATTAAGGTACTGGAGAGGATGTAAGACTAATTCGTAATTCGTAATTGGTGGAGTTGGAAGAAAGCGTTTTGTTGGGGGACTTCTAGAGAATAAATTACCCAATTTATTCAGATGATATTTTTATTTTCCCCCTGCTCGCCTGCATACATAGCAATTGATTATTTTTTTAATTGGAAGTCCTTGGAGGCGATCGCAAATGGTACGGACACCATCAAAAAACATAACTTTAGCAAAGTTTTTAATGTTACCAGAAACCAAGCCCGCTAGTGAATACATAGATAGTCAAATTATTCAAAAGCCTATGCCACAGGGAAAGCACAGTACAATCCGAGGTGAAATGATTTGCACTGTAAACTTAGCGGTGAAGCCCAAGCGAATTGCACGAGCGTATCCAGAACTGCGGTGTACTTTTGGCGGAAGATCAATAGTACCAGATGTTTCTGTGTTTACTTGGCAAAGAATTCCTCGTGATGAAAATGGCCAAGTTGCCAACGTCTTCCAAGCAGCTCCCGATTGGACTATTGAGATTTTATCGCCCGATCAAAGACAAACGAAAGTTACAAAAAATATTCTGCATTGCCTGAATTATGAAACACAAATGGGTTGGCTGATTGATCCAGAAGAACAAACGGTATTTGTGTACATCCGCAATCAACAGCCAGTTATGTTGGATGAATTAGAAGCTTTACTTCCTGTGCCAGATTTTGCAAGTGAGTTGAGGCTGACATTAGGAGATTTATTTGGATGGCTGTTGGAGTGAATCAAAATCTGACGAATTTAATCAGGAGATACACCAAGTGCAACAGGTTTTATGGGTAGGAATCGGTTGTAAACATGGAACCTCATGGCAGTTGATTGATTGGGCAATAGAGCAAGCTTTTGGAGAAAATCAACTTTGTGAAAGTGCGCTCGCAGGTTTTGCTACCATTGACACTAAAGCCTCAGAAGTTGGTTTAGTAAAACTTTGCCATCTCCGCAACTTGCCCCTAAAAACTTTTTCTGCCCAAATCCTTCGCTGTGTCTGTGTCCCCAACCCTGCCACAATTACCGACCACACAGTAGGTACACCTAGCGTAGCAGAGGCAGCTGCTATTCTTGCAGCTACTCAAACCCCATTGTTGACTGCTTCCACTTTTCCCAGCACAGAAGAATTGGAAGTGAGATTCTTAGTTCCTAAACAAAGTTTCCAGCTACAAGGGCAACCAGGAGCGGTAACACTAGCTGTTGTCCAAGCCTCCACTTCCAAATTGCTAGAGTGAAAAACATCTAATACCAATTTGAAAAAAGAATGCGACAGATGGGTAGGGGCACAACAATGTTGTGCCCTTACAAACAATTAATGTGTCGAAACTTGTGGGGTGGGCAATATGAGCGCCATAGTTATGCAAGTTAAACGTGAAACAGCTTATTACAAAACTGTACTAATTTTTCTAGTCAACAACTCTCAAAAAATAGTTAATTACGCTAGAAACAATAGCTAGCACAATTGAACCTAACAAAGCAGGTAAAAAGCCCCGAATCTCAAAACCAGAACCAGGAGTTAAGGCACTTGCTAACCAAAGGGTTAAAGCATTGATCACTAATGTAAATAAACCAAAGGTGAGCAAGGTAATCGGAAATGTCAAAATCCGTAAAATTGGTCTAATAAATGCATTAACCAAACCAATAACAAGGGCAGCAACCAAGGCAGTCAAAAAATTCTTGATAAAGAATCCCGGAACGATATTAGCAGTAAGAAATAAGGCCACCGCAGTACCGAGCCAAGTTAATAAAAAGTGTTGCATAAGTTTTTTTAGAGGAATTAGCAGTAAGTTTAATTAATTTCACTGTTACCGATTGTGATCTGTAACACTATCAGATGTTCTTGTGCTTGACTTTTAAAGTTGTCATTATTTTCTCTCAGCCCAAAAGTAATGTAATTTTTCAGTGCTGGCATAGAGAAATACTTTTAATCGGTGTATCTTTATCCTATTGCAGGATGTACCGCATTAAATTCATAAAAATTTCTGTAAGCGCAAAATCTTTACAGAGGTTTATTGAAGTTGAAAAACCTCTGTACTTTGGGGATTTCTAAAAAAGAAATAAGTTCAGAACTTTAAAGCATCTTGTCCGCGCCTTTATTTACAGGCAAAGTAGATGCTCCTTAGCAAGGCTAACGCCGCAAAAGAGCCTCCCAGGTAGAGCCACCAACTACACCGTCAGCTTCTAAACCATAGCGCTTTTGTGCTGCTTTCACAGCTGCCTCAGTTGTCTCGCCAAAGTCTCCATCGGCATCGCCTTTCAAGAAACCTAGCTTTTTCAATTGTTGTTGCAACTTAACAACTTCAGAACCACGTAATCCTATACGCAAAATTGGCAATCCTTCTGAGGTGTATTGAATCCCAGGGGTTCGCTGAGTAGCTGTTTTAGGCTGAGTTCGAGTAGTTTGCCCAGTCCGTGTAGTTGGCTGAGTTCTAGTAGTTGATGTAGGACGATTCGGCGTTTTTTGTGTGCTTGGAGTTGTAGTTTTTCTTGGGGTAGCAGGTCTTGGCTCAGGGCTAGTCGCAACTTGTGTTACAGCTTTTTTTGGGGTAGTAGGTCTTGGCTCAGGGCTAGTCGGAACTTGTCTTGTGGTAGTAGGTCTTGGTTCGGGGTTAGTCGGGACTTGTGTTACAGCTTGTCTGGGGGGGCTGGGATTTGTAACATTGGTGAGGTTGCTAGCCTGAGTTGGAACAGGAAAATTCGTAGCTGAGTTAAATCTTGACTGAGATGAAGGGACAGTTGATGCTACTTCTGGTTGATTAGGGAAAAGTCGTTGCCAAGTGCTGGCATCAACAACGCCATCTGGATTTAAGCCAGCTGCTTGTTTGAATCGGGAAACAGCGCTGGCGGTATTCTCAGTATATGTACCATCTACCACACCAGAGTAAAACCCCAAAAGTTTCAGAGCTGCCTGAAGTTCAGCCACGCGTTCACCTTGGCTACCAACTTTGAGGATAGGGCGGTTGATAGTATTTCCAGGATTTACTTGGGCAATTTTTTGTGGCGCTGCTATTGATACTACAGCCGTTGAGGCAATAAGCAGAGGCGTAGTGCAGAACAAGAGTATTTCAATGGCTGATAACGATTTAAACCTCTTTGCCCACCTACCCTTTTGCCGTTTTTCCATTCTACAGCGATTTACAGTTGGATCTAGTAATTTTAAGTAACTCAAAATACTTGCTGTCAGGCTGCTTTGCATGGAATTTACTCCCAGAATATTCTCATGCTAATAGTACAGCCGCTTGCTCTAAAAAACAGCTGCTGCATTTTACGATTCCACATTTTCAGTTACGCGATCGCTCTATTAATTGCTTCTTCTTGACCAACCAAAGACAAGTAAGGCTCTTTTAAATACTTACGAGCTGAAGCGATCGCATCCTTGGCACTCACAGCCGCAATCAATTCTTGAAACTTGGTGTCAAAATCAATTCCTAAACCCAAAATTTCATACCAGCCGTATATCTGAGCAATTTGCCCATTCGTTTGCTTACCCAAGGCGTACTGCCCCAATATCTTATTTTTAGCAGCTTGGAGTGCGCTTTGGGATACTTCGACGGTAGACAATAAATCTACTTCTGTACGTAGTCCCTCTAAGGCAATGGTGGTATTTTCCGGTGCTGTACCCATGTAAACCACAAATGAGGCTGGAAATAGTCTCGTAGAATAAAAGGCGGATACTTCATAAGCTAAACCGCGCTTTTCCCGCAATTCGACAAACAAGCGGCTAGAAAGCCCATTTCCCAAGTAGGTACACAGCAACTTCAGGGCGGCATAGTCAACAGAACTCACCGAGGTTCCCAAATAACCAAGCATCACGATTGATTGTTGTGTCTGTATTGGCTTAATCCTTACCTGCGGTTCCACCCTAATCTCAGGTAAATTCAGTACTGGTAGTGCTTGGGCTGGCGCTTGCCAATCAGCAAAAACTTCTTCTACCAACGCTGCTGCATCTGTGGGTGTGACTCTACCAGCAATACTAATTACTACATTATCTGGACGAAAATAAGTTTGGTGATACTCCACTAAATCTGCACGAGTTAAGCGGCTCATGGTGGTTTCATCTCCCAGCACTGACATGGAGTAGGGATGATTTTGGTACATTACCTGCCGCATTTGTTCAAAGGCAACATTGAACGGTTGCTCTTTTTGGGAACGAATATCTTGGAGTGCTAAACGCCGTTCTAATTCCACTTGAGTTTCGGGAAAAGTAGGCGATCGCAAAATCTGCCCTGCCAATGTTAAAATTTCTCCAAAATCAGATGTTACCGTTTTGAAAGATAGTAAAAAATAATCACTGCCAGCATCTGCACTCAAACTCGCCCCTACAGACTCGACTTTTTCCGCAATTTCCAAACTAGAAAGTCCATCGCATCCCTTTGTCATCACTGCTGATAGCAAATGTGCCAACCCTGCTTGCTCCCGGTTTTCGTTACAACTACCGGCACGCACAAAGATTCGTGCCGCAATAATGTCCGCAGCAGGATTCTCTGCCACCAGCACCACAATGCCATTGTTCAATACGGTGCGATGGATAGGTGATTTTTGCAGCAAGGTTGTCATTTGTCCTTTGTCCTTTGTCATTTGTCATTTGTCAAAAACTAATGTCCCATGCCCAATCTCCAATGGCTAACACGGTTTAAGTACAGTAACCGCATAATTCTGCGGCGAAAGATACTGTTTAGCTAATTTTTGCAGTTCTTGGGCATCAAAAGACTGAATCTGCTGCGGATATGTCACAGCTAATTCAGCTTGGGCAATGGTATTGTAGTATCCATAAAGCCCTGTAAGCTGATTGGGCGTTTCGGTAGAAAACGCATACTCGTTACATAACAGCCTGCGTGTACGAGCAAGTTCCTGTTCGCTAATTCCTCTAGTCTGCAAATCATCTAAGTGAGCGCAAATCAAGGACTCAACTTCCTCCAGATTTTCTGGTTCTAACCAGGCAGTAATTGTAAATAAACTCGATTCTCGTTGTAGAGAAAAATTACTGCAAATTCCTTGTACCAATTGCAAATCTTCTCGTAAATCGCGCACTAAACGCGAAGTTCGACCTTCTGCCAATAACACCGACAATAAATCTAAACCAAAGCCAGCGCGGATTTCTTCTACTCCAGGTACCAGCCACGCCATCAACAATCGCGCTTGCTCTATGCGTGGTAAACACAGTTCTTGACGGTGAATTCCTGTTATCGTTGGCTTTGTCACTTTCTCAAACTGCGGACAATTAGAGCGTTCGGCAAAATCAGCAAATGAATGATTTACCATTTCCCAAGCTGATTCCTGGGCTATACCCCCGGCAATTACCACCGTCATGTTTTCCGGCTGATAGTGGGCGTGGTGAAAACAGCGCATTGCTTCTGGTGATTGCTGCATCAGTTCCTGCTCAGTACCCAGCACCGAACGTCCATAAGGGTGATGCGGATAAACGCTTTGAATCAGAGCTTGAAATCCTATCCAGTCGGAATCATCCTGACAAGAGCGAATTTCCTCTAGCACCACGTCCCGTTCGCGGCTAAATTCATCTTCTGGAATTGCCGCATTGAGCAGTAGTTCTCCCAAGTAAGGCAGAGTATCTTTTAAATAAGGGGCAGCTGTGGTGAGTGAATAATGAGCATAATCATAGCTTGTCGCCGCATTACTCACGCCACCCCGGTTTTCAACTTTGGAATCGAACATTCCAGGGGGTAGCGTCGCCGTACCTTTAAAAATCATGTGTTCTAAAAAGTGTGCCATGCCGAACCACGGTTCTGGCTCTAGGCTTGCTCCAGCACGCACCCAAACATCCGCCACAACTACAGGAGTAGTGGGAATTTCTTGATGAATAAAAGTTAAACCACTGTCTAGTCGGAAGACTGAGGCTGGAAATATGGTATTAGTCAGTTGTTTTAACAATTTTTGTAGTTTGAAGCACAATTTTAGATAATTTTGTTATCTTAACTCTGAACGATACTTAATTTAGAATCAAGTTATACAGATTTTGTAGAATTATTCTACTAGTGTTGTTTCCACTAACGAGAAATTGGAAGCGCTATGCATTGAGAGGAAAATTCTTTCAGTCAGCACGGAAATTTTATTTAATAAAAGAATAACAGGCTTGGTAATTGAATCAATTCGTCCATTTGATACCAGTAGTAAGCTTTTAGAAAGCAACTTTTGGTTTGAAATAGCTATATTAAAGATGTATCTGTATACACAGATACATCTGTACATTAAACGTAGGCAAAACCTTTTGGCAAAGGTTGAAAATGTCAAGCAAAGGTTGAAAAACCTAGATTGGGTGGAATATCCTGTATCCGCCCAGGCCCGATCGCTCGCAACGCTTCTCTGAGTAAAATATCCCCAGTATATAAAGCACGTCCGACAATCACACCAGTCACCCCTTGAGGTTCTAACGCCAACAAACTCAACAAATCGGTGACAGAACTTACCCCACCAGAGGCAATTATCGGGATGGAAATTACTGCTGCAAGTTCTCGCAAAGCTTCTAAATTGGGACCTATAAGTGTACCATCTCGGTGGATATCTGTGTAAATTATCGCGGCTGCACCCAATTCTTGCATTTGTACAGCCAGTTGGGTTGCTAAAACTTCTGAGGTTTCTAACCAACCGCGAGTTGCTACGCGGCCGTTACGGGCATCAATACCGATAATAATCTGTTCGGGAAATTCTTGGCAGAGTTCTTGCACTAGCTGGGGTTGTTCTACAGCGATAGTGCCGAGAATTGCCCACTGTATCCCTAGATTGAATACTTGTTGCACACTGGTGCGATCGCGCAATCCTCCACCAATTTCAATGGGCACTGACACCGCATGAGCGATCGCTTCGATTGCCCCCAGGTTTACTACTTTACCGGCTTTAGCACCATCTAAATCAACTATATGCAATCTGGTAGCACCCTGATCTACCCACTGTTTAGCAACATCAGCAGGATTATCGCTAAAAACTTGTGAGCGATCGTAGTCTCCTTGATACAGTCGCACACAGCGACCTTCTAGTAAATCAATTGCTGGAATTACATCCATTTAACTCTTCCTCATAACTCAATGCAATCAAAACCCTAGCTATCGCTGGGGTTCGTATTTTTCATTTTTAATTGCCTTACAGCCTGTCCAAAACCCAGCACAAGCAAAATATTAGAAAGCGTCAAAAATACTTCTGCACCACCGTGCAACCAATCCACATCTGCCAAAGGCTTGCCATAATGCAATACAGCATAAATTCCGGCTGGAATGGTGATGGCAACAAAGACGAGAGTGCCATAAAATCCATACAGCGCTAAACGCGGCATTTGCGGACTGCGGCTGATAAACCACAAGAAACCCAAATAGGGAAACAGTGAAAGTGCAAACAGGGTTTCTTTAGAAATCATTGTTCTGATTCGATAGGTTTTGGTTCAACAGTGTTAACAGACTTGGTAGAACGCCAAATCAAATACGCTGCTGCCCAAAGCGTAAAATTACCAACTAAGGTCATGGTAGCTTGAAGCGTTACCAGCCATTCCAGAGATTCGGTGTTGTCGAAATAATGCCAAGTACAAGCACACATGGCGCTGACTAAAGCTGGTAACATGGCAAGGGACAATCCCCACCAATTGCGGTTATTAGTAAGTTCGCCATAAGTCCAGATTAACCAAATGGCGACAATCCACTCAATAACGCTAGAAACATGAATAATCCAGGTGGGAATCGATAGGGCGTGCATAAAAAAGTTGGGAGTTGGGAGTTGGGAGTGGGGAGTGGGGAGTTAAGAGTTAGGAGTTAGGAGTTTCCACATCTTTATATATAGCTACGTTAAAAAAGTTGTTAATCCAAAATCTAAAATGGCAAAGATGCGGGCGTTATTGTCTGGATATTACGGTAAAGGTAATGGTGGTGACGAAGCTTTGTTGGCAACGCTTTTGCAAATGTTACCATCTCACGTAACGCCTGTGGTGCTTTCTGGTAATCCAAAAGAAACGCGCGATCGCTACAATGTAGAAACTTGCGATCGCATGGCTGTTTTACCTGTACTGCAAGCTTTACGCTCAAGTGATGCCTTGATTTGGGGCGGCGGGAGTCTCATTCAGGATGTTACTAGCACTATCAGCCCATTTTATTATGGGGGACTGATGGCATTGGCGCAGAAAATGGGCTTGAAAACTGTTGCTTGGGCGCAGGGTATTGGCCCGTTAGTGCGTCCGCAAACTCGTTGGTTGGCACGGCAAACCTTTGGTAATTGTAGCAAAGTTAGTGTCCGCGATCGCGCCAGTGCGGCTTTATTATCTGATTGGCAAATTCCTTGTATCATAGCTCCTGACCCGGTTTGGGCGTTGGAATCGAAACCAGTACCAGGACTTTGGGATTTACCTGCGCCGAGAGTTGCAGTAACGTTGCGATCGCATCCTCAACTTACAGAAACACGCCTAGCAAATTTAACTCGTGCTTTGGTTGATTTTCAAAAAGCTACGCAGGCTTTTATCTTACTACTGCCGTTTCAAAAAAGTGAAGATTTAAGTATTGCCGAAGCTATTCAACCACGCCTTAAAGATGTTAGCAAGATTTTATGTCTGGAAGATCCGCAACTTTTGAAAGGTGTGTTTCGCGGTGTGGAAATGGCAATAGGGATGCGCCTACACAGCTTGATTATGGCTGCATCTGAAGGTTGTCGCTGCTTTGCTCTCAGTTATGACCCCAAGGTAAATCGTCTCATGGAAGACTTGCAAATGCCTGGATGGGATTTAGCAAGTTTACCAGATGACCCTAATTTGATTAGTCTGGCTTGGATGGAGCATTATGCTAATGGTGATCCGTTATCACCAGAGCAAATACAATCTTTAGTAGATAGAGCATTAATGCACCGCGAGTTGTTGAGCCACGCTTTATGTAATAAGTAAGACCAAAAAATATAGAGCGAAGAGAATGCAAAACTTTGAAGACTAACCTTTTGAAGTTGGCTGGTAAAATCTTTTTTCTCTCTGCGTCCTCCACATCTGGAGCAGCTAAAAAGTATTTTCTTTAACCACAGAGGCGCAGAGAACGCAGAGTTAAAAGGTTAAAGGGTAGTTTCCAGTTACCCCTACAGGCAAGCAAGTGGCATGGAAAGATGCATCTTTTTTGCCAATTTTATGGCGGGAAGGGAGTAATTATGAAAATTTTATGAAGTAATTATGAAAATAATCGGGAGTAATTATCAAATTTTTGTGAAGTAGCGATGAAAATACTTAAGTATCTATTATCGAGATTGACTTCAGTGATATTATCTGCAAAATACAGAAATAATTATTGAGATTATTCCGATGATAAGCTTTGGCTTTTGGAATTTAATTATAGTAATTGTAGTTGCTTTTGTTCTCAAAAATAATTGGCGATTAGATGATGAAAAGGCAGCCTGGAAAAATTCTTTATTCTTAAAATCTCCTGTGATCCAAAGGTTGATACAATTTTTTCGTCAACCAATTGTTAACTTTCTCGTCCAAGCAGTTGTTGTATTAGTAGTTACAAGATTCCTCTGTTATACAGGTTGGCTAATACATTTCCTCAACCAGCCAAATCCACCTTTATGGGATTTCCAGTGGTATTATGTGGCGAGTAAATTGGCTCATCAGCATTTGAGTCCTTTTAATGTCGAGATTTTTAATCAGAATTTTTGTACTATAACTACGGTGTGTGGCTCTCTTCCACCGTTTGTATATCCACCTAATATTATTCCTCTGATCTGGTTTTTGGGTTATTTTTCGATCAATACTGCATTTAAAATCTGGGTTGTAATGCATGTATTAGCAATCGTTTTGGCCTTATGGGGAGCGAATATATTACTAGAGTCTAAGTCACGAGCCTTCAGAACTATTTGCACAATTTCGGTTGCCTTAATTTATGGCGTAGTTCGCGATCTTCAAGTTGGTAATATTGCCATTTTTATTGCAGTTCTTATCTTATGGATGTTTATCTTGGCTAGAAAACATCAAGATATTCCAGCAGGAATTTGCTTGGGACTTGCCGTTTGTAAACCAACATTAGCTGCATTATTCGTTCTGTATTTTCTACTTAAAAGACGGTTATCTCTAGTTTTTGTATCTGTTGTCACAGTAACTTTTCTAGTATTTATAGGTCTAGCCTTGACGGGCAATTCTTTGACGCAATTCGTGTCGGATGTCGCTCGTGGATTTTCACTCTGGCAAAACGATCCCGCAGTTAGCCCCTATATTTCAATCAGTCGCATCGATTTAATGGTTGTGGGGCCGAGATTATTTCCCAATAACCCATTCTTTGCCAAGCTATTGTCAAACTTACTTGTTCTGATAATTGTTGGTTTGGTAGGTTGGTATTGGTATCTACAACAATCTTTAACAGGTTGGTCAAAAAAAATATATTTACCAGAAATGGCACTCGTTTCTTGCTTGAGTATTGCGATCATCTATTCGCAAGAAACTAGTTCTGTGATGTTAATACCTGCTGTTGTTTTTTTGCTAAATGATTTACTGGCTCAGATTAGGCATTGTAAATTTTCTAGAAAAAGAATCTTTGTTTGGTTAGCAGGGGTTTGCTCTCTTGCAGTGCAAACAGCAGTTATTCATGGCTGGCTCATCCACTCTTTAGCAAACCGTTGGAACGTGAAAGCAGGGGAATTGCCATACATTATGAAAGTAACTATCTTCGCCCTACCAAGTTATGGAGTTTTAGGAATCACCCTAAGTATTTTAGTTTTAGCAATTAGTTCACTGCCTCAAAAACAAATGATGAACTTTGAACCTTTAAGTAGGGTGGAAATTTAGAACATCAGAAGTCAATTGATACTAAAGTTTAAAACCACTTTTACCTTTTACCACTGACAATCCCTGACCATTGAACTTTTTTCTCTTTTTCCCGGCGGTAAGAAAAGAAATGCTCTGGAGTTTGGAAAGTACAATAAGGGGCGATCGCAATTTGTTCTGCACTAATCCCCATGTTTTCTAGTTGTAAGGTATTCACTCGCCGCACATCTAACCTTACCTTTCCCGGATTAGGATCTTCCAGTAAGGGTGAATTTGGTAATTCATGCAATGCTTGAACAATTTTTTGTTTGTCATCATCTGGTATAATACTAGCCCCAACTTCGGCAGCGACCTCTACAGAGACTTGGTAAACCTCACCAGCGATCGCGGGTCCCATTGCAATGCGTAAATCATCGAGTTTGCTGCCTTGAGATTGTAATCGAGCGATCGCTAAGGGAACAATCTTCTTGGCAGTCCCCCGCCAACCAGCGTGTAATGCTGCCACTCGTCCAGTTTTCACATCCCCCATCAGCACGGGTGTACAATCAGCACTAGCTACCCAAACGGCTTGTAGAGGCTGCTCACTCATTAAACCATCCGCCGATGCTAAATCCTCCCCAGCAGAGCTTAAGAAGCTCTCAACTTCTTGGGGGGTGAGAACAGTATTGCCATGAACCTGCTTTAAGCGATAGACTGATGCCTCTGGTTGCAATACTTCTGTGATAACTTGTGGCGATCGCGGCCAAAACTGCTGGGTAAAGAAGCCGTGATGCCAACGTTCCAGAATACTACAAGTTAGATAGGGCAATCCTTCCCAATTGTGCCAGTGCCAAGTGTGCATCTTCAACCAAACCTAAACAGAAATCACTCATCAGCCAATCAATGCTAACTTGAACAACGGAATTTGGGTTAATTGCTGTGGGATTTAATCTGCAAAACTTGGAAACAGCCTTGAAAGCAGGGCAAAAGTATACATATTTACCATTTTCCCTTCACTTTTTTGAAAGCGTCTCCTCAACTAACCAGACCCTCTGGAACTTACTCAACCAAGGGGCTATTTCAGGAACAGTAGTAATTGCAACTGTACAATCTGCTGGACGGGGACAATGGGGACGCGAGTGGATTTCTCCAGTTGGGGGATTATATCTTTCCGTAGCGATTTCTTTCGATCACAAAATCGAGGCTACTGAAAGTTACCAACTAACTTTCGCTACTGCTTGGGGAATTGCGTCTCAATTGCGCCAGCGCGGTGTAGATGTTGGGATAAAATGGCCCAATGATTTAGTTTTAAATGGTCGCAAACTAGGCGGCATTTTGACAGAAACAAAAGTAAACAAAGGACAAATCACTCAAGCAGTAATTGGTGTTGGTATTAACTGGACAAACCCAGTACCCGAAACTGGAATAAATCTGGAATCGTGGCAAGCTTTGCAAGATTTCAGACCAATTTCTTGTCTGGAAATGCTCACCTCTATCGTCTTACTGGGAATAGAATCCGGTATGGAGTGCCTTGCCAAAGAAGGAGTAAGCATACTGTTGTCTCGCTATTTAGATTTGCTTATAAATATGGGTGATCGGGTGTACATCAATAATATTTCAGGTACAGTAGTTGGGGTGACTCCTCAAGGAAATTTACGAGTTGATTTGGAAACAGAGGATACAAAACAACTAATTACACCGGAAATTTATATTGAACCCGGTACAATCAGTTTGGGGTACCATAAATCTTCCGTTTAAATTTGAGGTTTGTTCAAAATTTCGCTCTTTGGGCAAGACAAACCACTAGCATCATCTCTTTAGGCTAATTACACACAACTGAGAGAACAAATGACGCAGCGCAATAATTCTGCCCATCATCGTTTGCATTACTTATGGCAGCAAGGTCTAACAAAAAAACGTTTTGCCTCAACACTACCAGCCCAGAGCCTCTGTTGGCTGAGTAGCGTCAGCCTCCTTAGCGGCGGCTTTGTGTTTGCCCAAACTGAAACACAAATAGATAATATCGTTCCTACTGTTGAAAATTTCCAGCCAACAGCAGTTACAAACCCAATTAAAAAACAGACTGTTGCGCCCCAAGCAGCGCCAGCGCAACCGGAATTTTCCCAACGGCGAACCACACTCAGACAAAGATTACGCAAGCCAGAGGTTGCTCAATCAAAACAGCCAGTTAGGCAGGCTACACCCAAAATCGAAGCTGCTGAACCTGTTGTTATTATCAGACAGCCAAAACCCAAAGTAGAAGCTTCCCAGGTTACTCCTGCAAGGGTAAGACAGGAAAAACCCAATACCTCTATTCGCTCTTTACCTGAAAAACTCCCAGAAGTTGCTCAACCATCAAATAACTCGAACAGCGCTGTCAGTGCAACGGCCGGGAAAACCAAGGATTATAGTAACGCCTATATTGATCCTAATAGTTATGACAGTGGTGCCACAGCTACTTATCAAGCACCAAATTCCGTAATTCTCACAGAACGCTCCAGTGGTTGTCGAGCCATTTTGCCGTCAGGACAAAGCGTATTAGGCGGCGTTTGTGCCAAAGCACCTCAAAGGAGTGTAGCTGATTCTAATGGTAAAGCACCTAATTGGCTTAAAAGAAGTCAAAACGCAAAATTACCAGTAGTTCCACCCGTGCGGCAAGTTGCAACTACTGGCAACACCAGCAGATGGCGTGCTGCTCAAAGTGGTTCTAGCGGTGTCAGCAAGAGTGCATTTCGCCCTAATCGGTTTATCCCGAGTCCCGGCGAATTTAGCCCCACAAGAGTGAGTGCAACTCCCATCGCACCCATTGGTGGGACTTTACCGCCACCAATGGCAGATGGCAACATTGCACCCCGCCCCAGTAACGTAGCTTATGACTTCTCTCTAGCATCAGTATTGCCGCAAATCCCCTACGTGGGGAGAGTCGCCTATAGTGGTACGGGAATGATGTATCCACTATCTATTCCGGCTTCCATTACTTCTGTATTTGGTTGGCGAGTTCATCCAATTACAGGTAATCAACGCTTCCATACTGGTACAGACTTAGGTGCGCCCGCAGGTACGCCAGTTTTGGCAGCAGCAGCAGGTCAAGTGGAAACAGCTAACTGGTTAGGCGGTTATGGTTTAACCGTTACCCTGAATCACAAATCGGCTCAACAAACTCTCTACGGTCATATGTCAGAAATCTTTGTTCAACCCGGTCAGTGGGTAGAACCTGGAACTGTCATTGGGCGAGTTGGCAGCACCGGCAACTCCACAGGCCCTCACCTGCACTTTGAAGTCCGTCATTTGTCACCGAATGGGTGGGTTGCTACTGACCCAGGCGTACAGTTACAAAGCGGCCTCAGTCAGTTAGTGCTAGGCTTACAAACCACTCAGGTAAGCCAAAAACCAGGAAGTTAGAAGAAAGTTAGGAGTGAGGAGTGAAGAGTTATGAATTTAAAACTCCTAACTCTTAACTCCTAACTCCTAACTTCTAACTCCTAACTTCTAACTTCTAACTTCTAACTTTTTTAGTTACAAATACCCGTGTTCTGCTAAGAATGAGGGTGTAATGCCATCCATACTAGTTTCATCAGTAGCTCTGGTGTGTGAGTTTCCAGGGTCAAGGAATTTTTCAACGTATTTGCCGAGAATATCCCCTTCTAGATTTACCAAACTCCCAGAAACCAAATAGCGAAGATTTGTCTCGGCATAAGTGAGGGGAATTACTGCCACCTTAAATTGAGACAGTTCTGGTTCATATGCAGCTACTGTAAGACTGATGCCATTAACAGCTATGCTACCTTTAGGGACAATGTACCGTGCGATCGCCTCGGATGCAATAAAGGTCATTTCCCAAGAACTAGCCGTTTGTTCTGCCACTAGCAATCGACCGATTCCGTCTACATGACCCATCACAAAATGACCGCCAACTTTACTGCCTACCCTTAGCGACGCTTCTAAATTGACATATCTTTGTTGCGTTTGCTCACCTCCCAACGTCGTGCGGCGTAGAGTTTCCGGTGAAGCCGTGGCAATAAACCCGTCTTTTAAAACTTTTTCTACTGTCAGGCAAACGCCATCTACTGCAACACTGTCACCATAAGCCAAATCTTGCATAATTACTTCACCCGGTTGGCTGACACAAGTAATTTGCCAAGAATCGCCCCCCAAGGGTTCCATCGTTCCTAATGCCTGGATTAATCCTGTAAACACGGCTTTTTTGTCAAACTATCTCTATTTATTGCCTATTTTTGCTTGAAATCAATTGGTATTTATCACATAAATCTCCGACATTCAAGTATATTTTCTGACTTTTTTTCGTATAGGAATATTAACACATTAGCATCCTTCACAAGGCATACTTGGGTAAGAAGGTTATTGTCTAAGAAGACCAATTTGACTTACTCTGGTTTTCACCACAAGTTCGGAGTTTAATAGAAGCAATTATAGAGAACGAATGCTTATGTTTATTACTGTCAACAAACCGCCTAAAAAGGAGTGCTATTTGTTACACAGCATTCAAGGCTCTCAAAGCATTGTAGAGGCTTAGGCAATGATTGAAATGAAAGTCGCTGGCATAGCATTAGATGCCATAACTCGCAGCCCAATTGTCCTTTTGAAAGATTCTTCAGATCGGCGGGCTTTGCCAATTTACATCGGTCAGGAACAGGCTAGGGCAATTATGGGTGCGCTGGAGAATCAGAAGCCTCCCAGACCCTTAACCCACGACCTGATTGTGAATATTCTAGAGACTTGGAACATGACTCTAGAAAAGGTGATTATTCATTCCCTGCAAAAGGATACATTTTATGCAGCCTTAATCGTCCAGCAAGGCGAGGTCAAAAAAGAAATTGATGCGCGTCCTAGCGATGCGATCGCTATTGCCCTGCGTACAAATACTCCTATTTGGGTAATGGAAGAAGTGATTGCTGATGCTTCTATCCCTGTTGATCGTGATGCAGATGAAGCCGAACAGCAAGCCTTCCGTGAATTTATTTCCAATCTCCGTCCTGAAGATTTGATTAAGCGCTTTGGTAATGACGACAGCTAAAAAAGTTATAAGTTATGAGTTAGGAGTTATGAGTTATGAGTTATTTTGCTTCAACTCCTAACTCCTAAGCAAAAAAAGCTAGCAGTTAAGAGTTATGAATTACTTCTTTCAACTCCTAACTTTTAACTCCTAACTCCTAACTCCCTACCTCCTAACTCTTTGTTAAAGATGCAATACCGACGCTTTGGGAAAACGAATCTGCGCCTCTCCGTTTTTTCTCTGGGAACAATGCGCTACCTGGCTTCTTTTGAAAATGCTCACCAAACCATTGAACAAGCCTTAGCGTTAGGAATTAATCATCTAGAAACTGCCAGGGGTTACGGCAAAAGTGAGGAGTATCTTGGTAGGGCACTAAAAGCTGGGTTGTCAGTACCCCGAACAAGGCTTTACATCACTACCAAAATCTCAGCCACAGCAGATGCTGACACCATGCGTCGGTGCATCGACGAATCTCTAGAACGATTACAGCTAAATTATTTGGATTGCTTGGCAGTTCATGGCTTAAATACTTGGCAACATTTAGAATGGGTGAAAGCCAAAAATGGCTGTATGCAAGCCGTAGAAGAAGCTGTTGCTGATGGTCGAGTCCGACACGTTGGTTTTTCCACCCACGGGCCATTAGAGTTAATTCAGGCAGCAATCAACACAGATTTTTTTGAATTTGTCAATCTGCATTATTACTATTTTTTCCAACGACACGCACCAGCGATTCAACTAGCTGCCGAGAAGGACATGGGCATTTTCATTATTTCCCCTGCTGATAAAGGGGGACGCCTCTACACACCACCCCAAACTCTAAAAGACCTGTGTCTTCCGTATTCACCCCTAGACTTGAACTATAGATTTTTACTTGCTGACAGCCGTATTAATACTTTGAGTATAGGGCCAGCTAACCCAGATGAATTAATAGAATCTTTGCAAGTTGCTGACGATGATAGAGAGTTAACATCAGAAGAAAATTCTGTTTTTCAGCGGTTAGAAAATCATCAAAAAGTTGCTTTGGAAACTGATAAGTGTAGCCAATGTTATGCTTGTTTGCCCTGTCCAGAAAATATCAATATTCCAGAGGTATTGCGGTTACGTAATCTTGTAGTAGCATACGACATGAAAGATTATGGGCAATATCGTTACGGAATGTTTGAAAATGCCGGTCACTGGTTCCCCGGAATGAAAGCCAATCGCTGTACGGAATGCGGTGACTGTTTGCCTCGGTGTCCAGAAAAGTTAGATATTCCAGCTTTATTGGAAGATGCTCACCAAAAATTAAGTGGGAAATTAGGTAGGAGATTGTGGGGTTGACAATTTTTGATTTTTATAGCGGTTCTTAATTGCATGGAATACAGACCTAACAAGAACAGCCGCTTCCCTGCAAGGAAAGAGGAGTAAGGGACTTCCAAAAAATAAAACATCCTATAAAATAATGATTATCATTATTGCTTAGATAATCAGCTAATAATTATTTGGGAGAATTTAATCTCTGAAAGTCCTATTATCTCAACGCTTTACTTGCTATTTGAGTATTTCTGGCAAAAGTGTGTGTCTGTAGGCAGATGTATTTAATCAAAGGGTTATTCATCAGAATAGCTTATATACCCAAAGAATTAGTATTTTTTCAAAGCCTGTAAAGCTTGATGAATTTCACTATTGGCAAAAATCGTTTTATTAAATATATTTATACATATTAATAATAACGAGTATAAATAATATCAAAGTTTATATTGATTTAGTAAAATACGCTCTTTATACAAAGTTCAATAATATTAGGTTTTTTATTAAAAAACTCATAATATTATTATATATAAGCATTTACACTTAAAAGCTAATCGTAAGTTTTATACTCAAAAATTATAATTAATAACTTCTTATATACATCTTTCTTAACTAAATAAGTTTTATCAGAGTATAAGTAATTGCTAATCTGAAGGGAGGTCAAACCTGGTTGCTTAATAAAGGCTGTCAAGCCCAATAAATGAAGGTTTTGGCAAGAAAATTCTTATTAAGCGACGAATTGATCCAGTTGTATTCAAGAAATTTGAAGTAAGAACTTAGGTAAGAACTAAAGAGATGTAAAAGCACTCTCAGGTTCTATAAAACCTTAATGAATTCTCTCAATTTCAGACCAAGTAAGAAAGCACTTGGTTGAGAAGAAGAGCTTTTGTTGAGGAAGGAAGAAGCACTTCTAAACACTGGGATGTAGTGTTTGAGTGCTCCTCCAGGTGCTGCTGTGCCTAATATCCAAAAACTTACTTCGTAGTTCAGGAAACAACGCAACAACAACATCATTACTTAATTAAGGAGTATATCATGTCTTCCTTAGATATCATTCGTGCATGGAAAGATGAAGATTATCGGTTGAGCCTGAGCGATTCCCAGCGTGCGCTGCTACCTGACTCCCCAGTTGGACTGGTTGAACTTGTCGGATATAGATATGAGCACGCTTGCAGGAGGGGGGGGTAGCTCCTCGTCGTGTAAGCCTGGCGGCTGGGGTAAGACTGGTAAAACTACTTCTATGTGTAATGCCGATGGCAAGAAACACAAGAAACACAAACACCATAGCAGCCACTAAGTAACAAGAGCAGGTTGTCTAGGTACTTAAGCGCACCAATCATCGTAGTTGATTAGTGCGCTAGAAGGGGGTCACAGTGACCCCCTTCCACTGACGTTGATAGTGCGTTGTGAATAACCTCCACGCAGATATGTCCTGTAAGAGGACATTAATGTTATGAATTCACCCGAATTTCAAGTGTCTGCCTGGTATCAGGCGCTCACCTTGAAAGAACGCCTTGCATCGTTGCGATCAGTCCGAGGCAATATTCCGAATGTGGAAGTAAATGCCGATCTTGCTGAACGACGTATGCAGCGCTGGCGATCGCAACCCCCATTCACAACAAGCTCTTACTTTGAGCAGCGTCTGGCAATAGATGGCATGACTGAGGATGAATTTCGCTACCTCCTTGGGGAGCCAATTGAGGCTGTGCGCGATCGCTTATCTGAACCGCCAACATGGTTAGTTGAGCTTGCCCAGGCTTTTTCTCGTCCCCCTAGCTCAAATCAGCTTCCTTTACTAACAATACTGGAAGATTACGAAATGGGTGGTTTTTTAAGTGTGATTGAACCGCTTATTAACCAGGCTTGCGATCGCGTGCATGAGGAGGTACAGGCACTTGAGTCAATGTACTCGGATCTGCCCTACGATCCCAGCACCATTGAAGAAGTACTTTTTGAAAATCTACCAGGGTCGTTGCTCTCAATGTTAGAGCGCACAATGGTGCTAGAACTCAACGTGGCTCGTCTGCAAGGACTTCTCAATGGCGATACGGCTGAAGAAAGATTTGAAAGTTTTTTACAGCGTTTGCAAGAGCGAGATGTAGCAATTGCCCTCCTCCACGAGTACCCAGTCCTAGCTCGTCAATTAAAGATTCGCATCGATCACTGGGTTAATTTTAGTCTGGAGTTTTTATATCACCTGTGTGCAGATTGGCAGGCTATCCGCGCTACTTTTAGTTCGGAGAATGATGCAGGTTTGCTGGTAGAAATAAACGGTGGTGAAGGCGATCAGCACCGGGGCGGACGAGCAGTGCTAGTTGCAAACTTTAGTTCTGGCTTTCAGATAGTTTATAAGCCAAAGTCTCTAGCTGTCGATGTGCATTTTCAAGAGCTATTAACTTGGATTAACCAGAAAAGCGATCGCCCTCCATTTCGGACACTGAAAATCTTAGATCGCGGCACTTATGGTTGGGTAGAATTTATTGCTGCCCAAGGCTGCACTTCTTTAGAAGAGATTCAGCGCTTCTACGAGCGGCAGGGCGGTTATCTAGCATTATTATATGCAATACAAGCAACAGATTTTCACTATGAAAACTTGATTGCAGCAGGTGAAAATCCCGTCTTGATTGACTTGGAATCACTCTTCCACCCGAACCCTAAAGGAATTGATATCGCAGAAGCAGATGAATTTGCATTCGATTCGATGGCGTACTCAGTTTTGCGGGTGGGATTACTGCCCGAGCGTGTTTGGTCGAATGCAGAATATGAAGGTACTGATATTAGCGGATTGGGTGGAAAAGAAGGCCAACTAACCCCACATCGCCGCCCCTATTGGGAAGGAATGGGTACGGATGAAATGCGACTAATGCGCGCGCGAACGGGTAGCAATGCCAGGGAGGCAGAACCGACCAAATCTTAACGGCACAGAAGTAAATTTACTCGACTACACGGAAGCGCTCATTGCCGGATTCACCGCTATTTATCAGTTGCTCTTGAAGCACCGGGATGAATTGTTGTCAAAGCAAGGACCTTTGGACTGCTTTGCTGAAGATGAAGTTCGGATCATCCTTCGGGGAACGCGGACTTATGCTCGGCTACTGGAAGAAAGTTTTCATCCTGATGTCTTACGTAACGGACTTGAGCGCGATCGCTATTTTGATCGCCTTTGGGGCGGAATCGAAAATAGCCCCGATCTAGTTAAGATCATCCCGGCTGAACTAGAAGACCTCTTACAGGGCGATATTCCCATGTTCGTGACTCACCCTAGCTCAAGCGATATCTGGAGCAGTTCTAACAAGCAGATTAACGATATTCTGACTCAACCAGGGCTGGAATTTGTTAAAAATCATATACGGCAGCTCAGTAACCAGGATTTGGAACGCCAACTTTGGTTTATCTCTGCTTCTCTGACCACACTATTTGTAGGTGTAGATCAAAAGCAAAGCCACTATCATCTCACTGAACTAGAAACCATTGCAGATTATGAGCAACTGTACTCAGCTGCCCAAGTCATTGGAGAGCGGCTGGAAGCTCTAGCGCTTCATAGCGAGAACAATGTCAACTGGCTCGGCTTGACACTCGAGAAAGAACGCTACTGGTCTTTGTTGCCGTTGGGATTAGACCTTTACGATGGTCTACCTGGGGTGGCGCTATTCTTAGGGTATTTGGGTGCTATTACCCAAGAGTCACGCTGTAGCACATTAGCACAAACAACGTTAGCGACAATGCGCCGTCAATGGGAGCGTCGTCAATCATCTATTACCTGGATTGGTGGCTTTGATGGTTGGGGCGGAATGCTGTACACGCTGGCTCATTTAGGTGTGCTTTGGGATAATCCAGCATTGCTAGCTGAAGCTGAAGCAGGTGTTGACCTTCTATTGCCTCTAATTGAGAAAGATGAACGACTTGACATATTCAGCGGTGCAGGTGGGTGTATTAGCAGTTTGCTTGTCTTATATCGTTGCACTTCCTCTGAGCGTATACTTGCTGTTGCAATTAAATGTGGGGATTATCTGATTGCTCGTGCTCAGTCAATGAAAAAGGGGATTGGTTGGGTTGTACCAGGAATGGCAAAAGAGCCATTGACTGGTTTCTCTCATGGCGCAGCCGGAATAGCGTGGGCACTTTTGGAACTGGCTGCACTAACCAATATAGAACGTTTTCGGACAGCAGCTCTGGATGCGATCGCCTACGAACGTAGTCTCTTTTGTCCCGAGGAGGCGAATTGGCTAGACCTACGGGAATTAGACACATCAGACGCAGCTACCAATAATCACCAGCACTGTATGACAGCATGGTGTAATGGTGCGCCAGGAATTGGGCTAGCTCGTTTGCGTTGTCTGCACCATCTTGATGACAGCGAGACCAGAGCCGAGATTGATACAGCACTCAAGACTACCCTTGCTGAGGGATTTGGTAGCAACCACTCCTTATGTCATGGCGATTTGGGCAATCTGGAGTTGCTGTTGCAGGCTAGTGAAATTCTTGGCGATTCGCAGTTGCGTTCTCAAGTGAACCGCCTTGCAGGTGCGATCCTCGATAGCATCAGCAAGCAAGGCTGGCTATGTGGGAATCCATTAGGTGTGGAATCTCCTGGGTTGATGACAGGCTTGGCAGGTATCGGCTATGGACTACTGCGATTGGCAGAGCCAACACGCGTACCTTCAGTACTGGTGCTGGAACCACCAAAGGTGAACAGTATAAGTACAAGAACATAACATTATGAGAGTGCAACTTCTCAGGGCTGCACTCCCAAAAGTATATAAATTGATGTGTTAGCTGAAAGATTTTTGCAGTTTAGATAGAAATAAATAAAACTTGAAACCAATTTCTGATAAAACTGCTCCTAATTTTTGGGTTTAACGTCCTTAAGGGCTATTCCAAAGCATAATTTGTCGATCATTTAATCTACCCTTAGTTAATTTTCGTCCATTAATCGAGGGCTTAAAAAGGTTTTAAGACTTTGATGAAATACAAAAATGTTCGCCAGCACAGTGAAGAAGACTGCGGAGCTGCTTGTCTTGCTACTATTGCCAAACATTACGGACGTAGTTTTACCCTCAACCACACTCGTGAGGCTGTAGGCACCGGGCAACTAGGGACTACATTGCTGGGTCTAAAGCGGGGAGCAGAGGCACTGGGTTTTAATGCTCGGGGAGTCAAAGCACCACTGGAGATGGTAGACAAAGGTGAATTGCCACTGCCAGCGATTATGCATTGGAGAGGCATCCATTGGGTTGTTTTGTACGGTAGGCAAGGCGGTAAATATGTGATCGCTGACCCAGCTGCAAACATCCGTTATCTCTCGAAAAAGGAGTTAATGGAGGGTTGGATAAATTGGGTGATGCTTGTACTAGAGCCAGACTCCGTTCGCTTTTATACTCAAGACGACGATAAAATTAGCGGCTTAGAGCGGTTTATTAAGCGCGTGTGGCCCTATCGAGCCATAATCTTGCAGGCTTTGGTTTCAGCCCAAATAGTCGGTCTGCTTTCTTTAGCTTCTCCATTTTTGATCCAAATTTTGACAGATGAAGTGCTAATCCGAGGCGATATAAGGCTGCTGAATGCTGTAGCGATCGCTGTTGTGGTAATGTACGTTGTTAGCAGTAGTCTGGAATTAGTTCAATATAACCTGATAGCTCATTTTGCTCAACGCCTAGAGTTAGGGTTAGTGCTGGAATTTGGACGACAAATTCTGCGATTGCCGCTGATTTATTATGAATCCCGTCGCAGTGGCGAAATTGTCAGCAGGCTTCGAGATATTCAACAAGTTAACCAGCTAGTTTCACAAGTTGTTGTAAGTTTACCAAGTGAGTTATTTATAGCAGTAGTTTCTTTAGGCTTCATGCTATTCTACAGCGGAAAACTTACCCTCATTGCCATCATTATTGCTGTTTCAATGACGGTATCTACATTTATTTTCTTCCCTACTCTCCAGCAAAAAGTTCGTAGTGTATTGGTTTTGGACGCACAAAACCAAGGCGTTATGGTAGAAACTTTTAAGGGTGCATTAACACTCAAAACTACAGCAGCAGTACCCCAATTTTGGGAAGAATTCCAAAGCCGATTTGGCCGCTTGGCAAACCACACATTCCGCACAATTCAAATTGATATTGTCAACAACAGTTTCTCAAGGTTAGTTTTTAGAATCGGCAGCGTTGCCTTGCTTTGGTTCGGAAGTAGTCTCGTAATCAGCAGGGAATTAAGCATCGGTCAACTGCTTGCCTTTAACGCTATGAATAATAATTTTCTATCCTTGATTGGGACGCTCATCGGATTTGTAGATGAATATACTCAGGTTAAAACAGCTACTGAACGTCTAGCAGAAGTTATTGATTCCACTCCGGAAAATCAAGGCGATATTAAAAAGCCTTTTACTCAAATTCCTAGCGATGCAGACATCATTACCACAAATCTCAACTTTCACTACCCCGGCAGACCGGAGTTACTAGAGGAATTGTCCCTCACACTTCCTGGTGGTGAAGCGATCGCTCTGATTGGTAAATCAGGTTGTGGTAAAAGTACCCTCGCTAAAATGATTGCTGGTTTATATCAACCTCAGTCTGGTAATATTCGCTTTGGCATATATAATCTGCAAGATATATCCTTAGATAGCCTCCGGCAGCAAGTTATCCTTGTTCCTCAAGAGGCCCATTTCTGGAGTCGCTCGATTGTTGAAAACTTCCGCTTAGGTTCTCCCCATGCGACGTTTGAGCAAATTGTCCAAGCTTGTCAAATTGCTGAAGCTGATGAATTTATTAGTAAACTACCTGACAAATATCAAACTGTATTAGGTGAATTTGGAGCAAATATTTCTGGAGGGCAACGTCAAAGACTGGCGATCGCTAGAGCAATAGTAACAGATCCCCCAGTCTTAATTTTGGATGAATCGACTGCTGGACTCGATCCAGTGAGCGAAGCGCAAGTCTTAGATAGGCTCTTGTATTATCGGCAGGGCAAAACCACTATTTTGATTAGCCACCGTCCTAGAGTAATTAACCGTGCTAGCTGGATTGTGCTACTCGATCAAGGCAAGTTGCTTCTCCAAGGCACCCTAAAAGATTTACTCTCCAAATCCGGAGACCATTTAGATTTCTTGACGCCATAAAGCGTGACTCAGTAATACCAACGTGATTCTGGAGACTCACGTTAATATAGAGTTAGGAAGATCGGCTGAACCTGGGGTATCGCGCGGCAAGAAAGATGAAGATTAAAAAAAAAGAAATATCCTGCGGCAATCACTGACGGTTTTCCGCTACAGTGGACGGGCTATAAGCCTAGTATGGACTACTAGCCGATCGCTTACTATTCTTCTGGCTAGTTTAACTTTAGTTGCTGGTCTTTTACCGGCAGCGATATCCTACATAAGTAAGTTAATTGTGGATGCAGTGGTATTTGCATCTCAAGTTAACTCACAAAATAATGGTTTTGTCAATATTTATCCGTCTCTATTTTATGTAGGATTAGAAGCGATCGCTGTAATTTTACTAGCAGGCGGTCAACGGGGAATCATCATTTGTCAATCGTTATTGCGGGCGCTATTGGGTCAACGGGTAAATGTACTCATTTTAGAAAAGGCGCTGACACTGGATCTCAGGCAGTTTGAAGATTCAGAATTCTATGACAAATTGACCAATGCCCGACGAGAAGCATCTGTTCGTCCCCTCTCTTTAGTAAACCGCACCTTTGGGTTAGTGCAAAATGCTCTTTCCCTGTTCACCTACGGTATTTTGCTAGTAAATTTCTCAGTTTGGGCGGTGCTAATGCTGATTTTGGCAGCTATCCCTGTATTTATTGCCGAAACAAAGTTTGCTGGGGAAGGCTTTCGCTTGTTTAGTTGGCGTGCGGCAGAAACTCGTCAACAGCACTACTTAGAAAATCTGCTAGCAAGAGAAGATTTTGTCACAGAAGTCAAACTTTACCAGTTGGGAGAGATGTTGCTAGGACGTTATCGCAACTTGTTTGATCAACTCTATGGCGAAGACCGCGATTTAACTCTGCGGCGAGGAGTGTGGGGATATCTCTTAGGTTTAGTTAGTACTGGCGCTTTTTACGTAGCATACGCTTGGATTGTGCTAGAAACAGTTCGAGGTAAGATTTCTTTGGGCGATATGACAATGTATCTCACTGTATTTCGCCAAGGACAGTCTACTTTCTCCAATGCCCTCACTTCTATTGGAGGGATGTATGAAGACAACCTATATCTATCAAATCTCTACGATTTCCTGGAAGAGAAAGTACCAAAGTCTTGGGGTAAAGCAACCATTGGTTTAAATCCGCAAGATGGTATCCGTTTCGAGAACGTATCATTTACTTATCCAGGAAGTTCCAAGCCAGCGTTGACAAACATTTCGCTGCACTTGAAACCCAGAGAGAAACTGGCAATTGTCGGTGAAAACGGTTCCGGTAAAACTACCTTAATCAAACTACTTACCCGACTCTACACGCCAGATTCTGGGCGAATTTTCTTAGATGGCTTGGACTTGCAGGAATGGGATGTGGATGTGCTGCGGCGTCGCATTGGTGTGATTTTCCAGAACTTTGTCCGCTACCAGTTCACTGTGGGTGAGAATATTGGCGTGGGCGACGTAGAACATCTTGAAAACAAAAACCGTTGGCAAACTGCTGCTGAAAAAGGCATGGCCCAATCTTTTATTGACCAATTACCCCAAAGCTTCCAGACTCAACTTGGTCGTTGGTTTAAGGGAGGACAGGAACTTTCTGGGGGACAGTGGCAGAAAATTGCTTTGTCTCGTGCTTTTATGCGATCGCAAGCAGATATCTTGGTGTTAGATGAACCAACATCAGCAATAGATGCCCAAGCTGAGTTTGAGATTTTCAATCATTTTCGCGCTATTACTCAAAATCAGATGGTACTTTTGATTTCCCATCGCTTCTCGACGGTAAGAATGGCTGACAAAATCGTAGTAATAGAAAACGGGGAAGTTATAGAACAAGGAACTCACGAAGAACTGTTAGAGGTAGGAGGACGTTACGCCAAGTTGTTTCTGTTACAAGCAGCAGGTTATCAATAGGAAAAGAAGCTAGAAATTTTTGTAAATTGAGATAGCGATGCCTACGGTGGGCTGCGCCTACGCTCACTTTGTACAAAGCACATAACACATCTATCAAACCATGTTAACCTGTTCGGTAAACATGGGTCACTAGACGCTCCGTATCGTTAAACATTGCTACCCGATAAAATTATGCAAAGAACACAACAGCGATACTATACTCCAGAGGAATATTTAGAGTTAGAAGAAGCTGCTGAGTACAAAAGTGAATACATTGATGGGCAAATAATTCCTATGGCGGGTGGAACAGCAAATCACAATCGAATCTCGCTGAATCTAAGTGCTGCCTTAAATTTTGCGTTTCGCCAGCAAGATTACGAAGTTTTCATGGGTGATGTTCGTCTGTGGATACCTCAAAAGCTTACCTATACCTATCCAGATATGATGATTCTGGCAGGTGAACCAGAGTTTTTTAACAACCGGAAGGATGTAATTCTGAATCCACAGATTATTGTTGAGGTTTTATCAAAATCTACCAAAGGCTACGATCGCGAAGATAAATTTCAGGCTTACCGAACTCTTTCTACTTTCCAAGAATATCTATTAATTGACCAAACTCAGATTCATGTAGATCAATTTTCTAAAATCGGTAAAAAGCAATGGACGCTTCGTGAATATGATGAAGAAGATGAAGCGATCGCACTTGTAACCGTACCCTTTGAGATTTCCTTACAGGATTTATACAACAAGGTGAAGTTTGAGCCTGTTGAGTCGGAAGGGGAAAGTGCTGATCTTGAGGAATTGGGGTAAGGTGCGATCGCTTGATTTGATTAGAGTAATGGTAAATGTGGTTATTACTTAAATTAATTTAAGATTATAGAATAAATTTTACTTTTGAATAAGTATGGTTACAATGTGGCATTGCCCATTGCTTCTAGCTAAGGGGCATTGTCCAACCTACTTTCACGTAACACAGCAATGATGGATTGGAAGAAACTCCTGACACCAAAAAGACTTGGCAAAACTGATGCAGAAAATCTTCAGTTTGATCGTACTCCCTTTCAAAGAGACTATGATCGCCTAGTGTTTTCCTCACCTTTTCGTCGTCTCAAAGATAAAACTCAGGTTTTTTCTTTGTCCACAAATGATTACATTCGTACTCGTCTCATTCATAGCCTTGAAGTGTCTTGCGTCGGTCGTTCCCTTGGCAGAATAGTGGGTGAGGCAATTGTAAAAAAATACGACTTTAATCAGGATGGGTTGCGTGCTTCAGACTTTGGTGATATTGTATCTGCTGCTTGTCTAGCTCATGATATTGGAAATCCTCCCTTTGGTCATTCTGGAGAGGACGCTATTCGTACAGTATTTGAATCGTGGTACAACACTGTTAACCATTTAGGAGAAGAACTTCTCAGCAAGTCTCAAAAAGCTGACTTTGATTCATTTGAGGGTAATGCACAAGGCTTTCGTATTCTAACCAAGCTTGAAATGCCCCCTAGAAAAGGCGGAATGCAACTAACCTGCCCAACTTTAGCTGCTTTCACAAAGTACCCTAGAGAATCTTCTCTACCAAAATCTATTTTTAACGGTTACTCAGGTAAAAGTGTTAAAAAATATGGTTTCTTCCAGGCAGAAAAAGATTTATTTGCTGAAGTAGCAGAAACGGTTGGTCTAATTCGCTGTCATGATAATGCAGCATGGTGGTGTCGACATCCGCTTGCTTTTCTTGTTGAAGCAGCAGATGACATTTGTTACTCAATTGTTGATGTAGAAGATGGCCATCGTATGGGTTACATCCCCTTTGACAAAACTAAGGAATTACTGAATGTAGTTGCAAATATTGCAAATAAAGATATTCAAGGACATGGTGAAAGCAATACAGAAATAGTTAAGCGATTGCGGGCTTTAGCTATCAATAAACTCATAAATGAGGCAAGTGATATTTTCCTGAAACATGAAGAAGATATACTTTCTGGAGAGTTTGATAAAGACTTGTTATCTCTAAGCACTTATGTAAACCACCTAGAAGAAATTGGAAAGGAAACTCGCGCGGCTGTTTTCCAACATTCTGATGTTGTTAGTATCCAGATTGCCGGGTATGAAGTTTTAGGGAAACTATTTGCTGAATTTGTTAATGCCGTCCTGCACAATAGCAAGAAAGGCAATTTGGTTTATCATATGCTTCCCAAAGAATATAATAATCCGAATTCAGACGAAGATACCTATAATAAAATTCTTAGAGTTACAGACTATATCTCCGGTATGACTGATTCTTACGCTACCAGTTTATTCCAACAATTTAGTGGTATTTCTTTGGGATAAAGTGACAGCGATCGCCCCCTCTCCATTATTTCCCACCAACTTCGATAAAAACACTATGGTACTACTTAACCCTAAGTCTAATGAAAAGCGATCGCCTAACTTACATATCTAGGTTTTACCAGCTTTCAATCCCTTGTCATACTTCTGCCTATATTTGTGAATAGCAGATTTGAGTTTTCCTTTCAGTTCTGGCGGATTTTGCATGACTGACATAAACAAATCTCTATCACAATCGCATAACACTAAACGTTTAGATTCTTTCAACATAGTTAATTTACGCTTTCAGCATAGTTATTTTTAGCGGGCAATGTATACACAATATTTATTTTGAGTATCATATGCTGTTTTTGCCCTCTCTGAACTAGGAATTAAATTGCTACGGAGGAGATAGCGTAGACGCAAAGCGGCTTGTCGTTAGACATCGCACCCTTCCCCTCATTTCCCCAATAACTTCGATAAAATCACTATGGTGCTAGTTAACCTCTCCTAAATCTGATGAAAAGCGATCGCCCTTTCTCCCAAACCTCTCCTCAACGTCCTGAACTACTCGCGCCAGCAGGTAACTGGGACTGTGCTAAAGCTGCTGTGGAAAATGGGGCAGATGCGATTTACTTCGGTTTGGATCGCTTCAACGCCAGAATGCGGGCACAAAACTTTACTGAGGCAGACTTACCCCAATTGATGGCATTCCTCCACCGTCGCGGCGTAAAGGGTTATGTCACTGTCAACACACTAATATTTCCCAAAGAATTAGCAGAAGCACAGCAATATCTCCGCACAATTATTGCCGCAGGTGTGGATGCGGTAATTGTCCAAGATGTGGGTATATGCCGGCTCATCCGTCACCTGTCACCCGATTTTCCCATTCATGCTTCCACCCAGATGACCATCACCAGTGCGGCTGGGGTGGAATTTGCCAAGTCCCTCGGTTGTCAATTGGTAGTGCTGGCGCGTGAATGTTCTCTTCAGGAAATCAATAAAATTCAGCAGCAGATTGCCCAACAGGAAACTTCGCTGCCCTTGGAAGTCTTTGTTCACGGTGCTTTGTGCGTGGCCTATTCTGGTCAGTGTTTGACTAGCGAAGCTTTAGGCGGACGTTCTGCAAACCGAGGTGAATGTGCCCAAGCTTGCCGGATGCCCTACGATTTAATCGCTGATGGCGAAGTTGTGAATTTAAAAGAACGCAAATATTTACTTAGTCCTCAAGACTTAGCAGGGTTAGATGTTCTGCCAGATTTGGTCAAATCAGGAGTAACTTGTCTTAAAATTGAAGGTCGCCTAAAAGCTCCAGAATATGTTGCTAATGTCACCCATATTTATCGGCAAGCTTTGGATGGGGTGATGGAGGAAGTGGAAAGACCTAACCCCCTAACCCCCTTCCCTAATAGCGTTGGGGAAATAAAAGCTCCCCTCTCCGAAACAGAGAAGGGCTGGGGGAGAGGTCAATCAGATCAAGAACACTACAACCTAGAAATGGCATTTTCTCGCGGACTTTACACAGGCTGGTTTGGCGGGATTAATAATCAGGAACTAGTTCACGCCCGCTTTGGTAAAAAACGTGGGGTTTATTTAGGTGAGGTCAGCCGCATTCAAAACGAACAGGTAACAGTCAAACTGGAAGCGCCTGTAAAACCAGGGGATGGAATTGTGTTTGACTGCGGTCATCCAGAGGCAAAGGAAGAAGGCGGCCGGGTTTATGCTGTGGTGTCCAAAGGTAAAGAATCTATCTTGTCCTTTGGGCGAAATGACTTGAACCTGCGCCGAGTGCATATAGGCGATCGCATTTGGAAAACCAGCGATCCAGAACTTGATAAGCAATTGCGTCAGAGTTTTGCAGGCGAGAATCCCCAATTTCAGCGTCCGATTGATGTAGAGGTTTATGGAGAAGTTGGTCAGCCACTGATTGCGATCGCTCGTGATCAACTCGGTAATATTGTAAAAGTAGAGTCTGCAATTTCTTTGGTTGAGGCGCACACCAAACCCTTACATACAGACCGTTTACAAGAACAATTCGGTCGTCTCGGTAACACACCTTTCTTTTTAGAAAGACTAACCAATCACCTTAACGGTGCCATTATGTTGCCCGTAAGTGAGTTGAACCGGATGCGGCGGGAAATTGTGGTGCAGATGGAAGAATTGCGAAGTCAACCCAAACGTTGGCAATTACGTTCTGATGTCTCTTTTCAAGACCTACTACCCTCCTCATCTCCCTTATCCCTCTCATCTCCTTCACTCATAGTCTTAGTACGAAACCTCAAGCAACTTCAAGCCGCACTCAAAGCTGGTATTGAAACACTGTACTGTGAATTTGAAGACCCCCGCGCTTACCGAGAAGCCGTGCAAATGGTGCGCCAACAACAGCAAAAAAACAAAGCAGACAATTCTTCACTTCTAACTCCTAACTCCCAACTCCCCACTCCCCACTCCTCGTTTCCCACAATTTGGGTTGCACCACCCCGAATTACTAAACCGGGAGAAAATTGGATTTTGCAGCAAGTACGTGCCTGTGAGGCAGATGGCTATCTGATACGGAACTATGATCAACTGCAATTCTTTGCCGAAGACCGTTGTATCGGAGATTTCTCACTTAACGTTGCTAATCCCTTAACAGCAGACTACTTTCAGCAACGCTTTGCTTTGGAACGACTCACGGCATCCTATGACCTGAATATTACCCAACTACAAGACCTGCTCACCAGTTGTCCGCCCCAGTGGTTTGAGGTGACAATCCATCAGCATATGCCGATGTTTCACATGGAACATTGTGTTTTTTGTGCCTTTCTCTCGACGGGTACAGACTACACCAACTGTGGACGACCTTGTGAAAAGCAGGAAGTAAAATTAAAAGACCGCGTTGGCAGCGAACACGTCCTCAAGGCGGATGTAGGTTGCCGCAATACTGTATTTAACGGCACTGCTCAAACGGGAGCAGAGTACGTACAGCGCCTCATAGAATTGGGATTAAGTCACTTTCGCATCGAGTTTGTGAATGAAACCCCAGAACAAGTGCGTAAAACAATAGATTGCTACAATCAACTACTGCAAGGTGAGATTACAGGTTCCCAACTCTGGCGTGAGTTGAAACTGCAAAATCAATTGGGCGTAACTCGTGGCCCTATGGGAGTGTCTGCACTGCGGTCATAAAAGAGGAAAGGGGGCAGGGGGAGGAAAATTTATTTTTTGGAGTTCCCTAATAAATCTGTGGTACAAAAAACTGTTCATTTAGGGGTGGTCTGACATAGGTATCAGCAGGCTTCCTGGGGGACAGTTCTAGAGGTTCGGGGGTCATATCCACGTAGGGAATCTTACTGAGGATGTGGTAAATACAATTCAGGCGAGCACGTTTTTTGTCGTCTGCTTCGACGGTGAACCAAGGTGCTTCGGGAATATTAGTGTGGGCAAACATGACATCCTTAGCTTTAGAGTATTCTACCCAGCGATCGCGCGATTCGAGATCCATTGGACTCAGTTTCCACCGCCGTGCTGGATCAGTGGTTCGGGATTGAAAGCGCCGTTCTTGCTCATCATCGCTGACAGAAAACCAATACTTCAGTAGAATGATGCCCTCACGTACCAACATCCGTTCAAATTCTGGACAATCTTGGATGAAATTGTTGTACTGTTCTTCTGTGCAAAAACCCATCACATGTTCTACCCCAGCACGGTTATACCAGCTGCGGTCAAACAAAACAATTTCACCCGCAGCTGGCAGGTGAGCCACATAGCGTTGAAAATACCACTGGGTCTTTTCGCGATCGCTAGGCGTTCCTAAAGCAACGATACGGCAACCACGCGGATTCAACGGCTCCGCAATCCGTTTAATCGTACCCCCCTTACCTGCGGCATCCCGTCCTTCAAAAAGAATCACGATGCGGGCACCTGTAAACTTCACCCAATACTGCATTTTCACCAGTTCTAGTTGCAGCTTGGCTATTTTTTTTTCGTAAAGCTGACTGGATAATTTAGAACTTCCTTCACCTTCACTCGTGTGTTTTTTGAATTTTTTTGCGGACTTTTTCTGGGCTTTTAGCTTTGCCATCGGGGATTCTGTAGCTTTTTTAATCGGATTTCCATTATCTTGTTCGGTGTTCATAAACTTTTTTGCGGTTAATGTTTAAAGACGATGAAGCAATAAATTTCAAGCATAACTGTCGGCACCAAACCAAGGTTGCTGGGATTGACACAAGTCAACCTAATATCTTGTAAAACAGCATATGCAATTAGACGAAAAGGAAAAAGCCATTAATTATCATCAGCAAGCGCTATAAATATATCGCCGAAACAAAAGATTTATCTAATCAAGCAATCACTTTTATTATAGTAAGCGATATTTATGTTTAGATAGGCGATTCTTCCTAGCATAAAAATATGTTCAGCAAGTATTAGAGTTACAAAATGATACGAAATAGCAAACTCTTTTCTGTCATGATCTAATAAGAACGACCATTATTATTTATGACTAATATTTCTTTACCCAATAATGATTGGAATACTGCCCTTTACCAAGATAAACACGCCTTTGTCTGGCAGTATGGTGAGGACTTACTAAAATTCCTCAACCCTAAACCAGGAGAATTGATTTTGGATCTAGGCTGTGGTACTGGACAACTCACAGAAAAAATTGCCCAAGCTGGGGCTGAAGTACTGGGAGTTGATCATGCACCCGCAATGATAGAAAAGGCGAGGCAAAACTATCCCCATATCTGCTTTGATGTTGCTGATGCTAGGAACTTTCGAGTAGATAAACCATTGGATGCTGTATTTTCCAACGCTGTATTACATTGGGTGAAAGAAGCAGATAGTGCCATCGCTTCCATACATCAAGCACTAAAACCCGGAGGCCGTTTTGTGGCAGAATTTGGTGGTAAGGGAAATGTGCAAGCGATCGCCACAGCTCTAGAAAGCGCCTTAGAAGCACTTAATATTTCTGCACAAGCCCTAAATCCTTGGTATTTTCCTAGTATTGGCGAGTACGCCAGCTTACTGGAACAGCAAGGCTTTGATGTCATTCATGCCATGCTTTTTGCTCGCCCAACTCCTTTAGCAGAAGGAGAAGCAGGTATGGCAAACTGGATTCAGATGTTCGCCAGTGCTTTTTTAGTAGGACTAACTGATGAGCAACAAATACAAGTAATTCGGGTCGTGAACGAATATCTCAAACCGACGTTGTATCAACAAGGAATTTGGACAGCAGATTATCGAAGAATTCGCATCGTTGCCATTAAAGTTTAAATTGTGCGAATTTTGACTTATGCCTTAATTACGAATTACGAATTACAAATTAGTTATGCATATACCTAAATTGTGCGATTGCGCTACAGCCCTTTGGGCATCCTACGGCAGGCGTTGGCGCAGCCATCGTCAGAGATCATTTTCATTATTAACCATTAGCCTCACAACTTTATTAGTCCCGCCCTCACTAGCGCAAACCCCCCCAATACCGTCGCCTTCTAGTGCGCCTTTAGAACTAGACTTATTGACCAAGCCAAAAAACTATGTAATCACAGCTAACACAATTAATCCAGAACGATTAACCGTTCCCAGTTTATGGTGGGCACAACAAAACTCTGAGAGAAAGCTATTGGATAATTGGATAGCATATCCAGCTTCTGAGAAAGAGCCTGCAAGAGTAGACTTGCTCGTGAACCAGCAAATTTGGAGCTTACTAGACTCTATAGAGCGCTACGAGTTCGTAAATCGCTTGGGTAGCGCTGCACGTAACTTTGGCTACAATGTCCGGGTATTTAATTATCAAAAAGAACCCTTGGCAACCTACACTTGCAACTTTAGTACAAGTCCAGCTTCATGCAGTATCCAAACGAATCTTAAGAACAAGATAGGGTTACAGCGTTCTTTGTAGAAAAGGGAGTGGGAATGGGGGAACAAGGGGACAAGGAGAATAACCAACCATACCCAATTCCCAATCCCCAATTAAATCTTAATTTTGGCGAATAAAGACTCGTATTGTTTTATTGCTGATGGGGGTAAGGGAAGCAAAAATTCGCTTTTATCAAAAACTTCGTCATCGGTCTGCAACAGACTCCGTAATGGTTCTTGAATATCGGAAGCGACAATATTTGTAGAAATTGGCGAATTACTTTTGGTCAGCACCGAAATTTGTTTAGCTGTGCTTGGTTGCCAACAAAAATCAATCCATTGAACTGATAAAGTATCCTTAGTGATACCTGCGGGGCGTACCCACAAGTCTGCCCAGATTGCTGTTCCTGACTGGGGGATAACTACGGCAAGTTGCGGGTAACGTCCCAGAGCTGGCAATACATCGCTTGACCAACCAACTGCTAGCCAAGTGTCTCCTATAATTAGAGGTTCCAAGTAGTTATTGGAACTGTATAATTTCACCTGTTGGTTTAATGTCTGTAATTCCTTTTCCAAGTCGGGTACTTGGTCAAGATTCTCTGTATTATAAGATTTTCCTAGCTTCTTTAAGACCAGACCAATAACTTCTCGTGGTTGATTCAATAGGGAAATGCGCTGCCGCACTCCATCTACTCCATCTCGCCACAAATCACTCCAATCGTTAGGCGTCCATCCCAATTTTCGGAACTTGTCACGGTTATAAACAATCACCGTACTACCCCACCGATAAGGCGCACCCCACACCTTTCCTTGAGTGTCTAAGTTACCTTGGTCGTTGCGCGTTACCAGTTGTTTCCACCTTTCATCTAAAGCAGACCACTGCTTTAATTCGTTTCCCTGTACCTCTTGGAGTGGTTGAATCAGTTTTTGCTCAATAGCTGCTTTTAACCAGTAATCTCCCAACGTCACTAGGTCTGCATCAGTCGGTTTTTGACCTTGCCTAAAAGGTATAAAGCGCCTCCATCCCTGTTCATCGGTGGCTTTTGGTTTCTGCTGCCAATTTTGTAATTGCTGAAATAAATCTTGTATCTGCTCAACTGGAGCAAACTTTAACTGCACCTGTTGCTGCAAACCTTTTTGGAACTGATTAACAACCTGACCAGGTATAGAACCTTTTAATAACTGTACTTTGAGTTCCGTCTCGTTGTTTCCACCACAGCCAAAAAGCACTTGTGAAAGTGCCAATGTACTTGTACCTAGCAAAAAAGACCTTCGATCCATTGATTTTGGATTTTTAAATTTTAGATTATACCTAATATTAAGCAGAGATTCACCAGAGACTGACTAGTTGAAAAAGTGGAATTGGAAAATTATCGATATTTTTTCTTGTTAATACCGATAATTTTGAATATTGGCTCAAATTAACGAGTTTTTCGCCAAACTCATATCTAAAGATGAATTTTTATCCATAAATAGCCTTAGTAGTGCTTATGGTCAAACTTTGCTTATATTTAGAAATAATGATTTAGATGTCACGTTTCCATCAAAAATTATCAATACTTAAATAATTCATAAGTATTGTTAACCTTGAGACTAAATTGAATAACATATAGAAAATGTACGGATGAGGGTATTAAATGGAGCCATTACAGAAGCAAATCCTGACTTTAAGCGAAAAACTGGATGCGCTCTGCCAAGTGATTGAGCAGCTTGATGGTAAAGTCGCTCAAGCTTTCTCAGAGTGTTCTTTAGCAAATACACAAGCAAAGCATAATGAGCAGGAAAATGCCGCAACTGGTGGCTACCAGTTCAGACGTAACAATTTAAATCCAGAAATGGAACACAAGGATGTTTTGATAGATGGCATTTATTTAGATATGCATCGTCAAGGTGGAGATAATATAACACCAGAAATTCAAATACAACGACTCACAGCACAGTTAACAGCAGCATACAATCGCATTGCTGCCTTGGAAGAACAATTACTTAGAGAGAGAATTCATTAAATAAGTCGGAAGTCGGAAGTCGAAAGTACAGTTTTGTAACGGGGATTTAGACCCCGCCACAAAACTTGTCGGTTATAGAACCGAGGGACTTAAACCCACCGAATTTATTAAATTTCACCTGAGTTCAATGAATTAAAAAAATGGCTGGGGGTAGGGAAGGCAAGCCTTTAGATTCAATGTCAAATCATGGCTTTATGTCCATGAACCTATCCCACTATTCTAAAAGTTCCTACTCCTTTTCGTAAAATCTGCTTGAAAACCTTAATTTTTCGTTTTTAGTTCTCAATAAGCTTAAGCTTTATAGCAATAAATATTATTAGTAAGATAGATTTATATACTTACAAGTATAAGTAACCAATCCAGCCATAAAATTGATAAAAAACTTAAACACATTCTTACATATATTTACGTAAGAGTATGATATATCTACGTTATAGCTTTTAGTGAGTACCTCACTATGAAATATAAAAAAAACAACCCTAAGACTGGCGCTCTTAGGGTACTGTATGGTTCAAAAACCAAGCTTTTTTTATTAATCTGCGTTTTTATCATTAGTGTTTTTGGCATTTTGTGATCAAATTGGTTGACAACAAGCCAAACAGCTTTCGCTAAGATAAACCTTTTACAACCTGCTCCAACTCAACCGCTAGGCTATTACGACTATTTCGGCAAACTGCTGAGTCCTCAAGAAGCATCACAACTAGTTGCAAATAAGGGACTCAATCCTAATAACCCTATTTCTTATCAACGGGTAGGGGCAGTTAAAATTACTAAAGAATTAATAGCACAAGGTGAAGATATATTTTTCAACCGTAAGATTGGTGACACATTTGGGTTGCAAGGGGCATTTGGTTTTGGACTTGGCATTGCTAAAATTTTGCCAGAATTACAGACAGCAATAGTTAAGTTGCAAGGTCAACCGACAACGAACTTACAAATTATTCTTGAGAAAGATATAGCGTTAGGTAGTCGAACTTTTCCCAAAGGAACTGTTGTAAACACAGGCTTAAAAATGGAAAAGGGAGGAACTTTTCCTATTGGGCTAGGAATCACACCTAATATTGATATTAGCTGTGCTGCGTGCCATGTATCTCTTTCAAAGAAGGGTGAACGTCTTTTGGGAGTACCTAATGGCGAAATTGCTACGCCTCTGCTGGTTGCTTTAGCACCAAATTCAGCCGCAGGGTTTTCGCGGTTAAAGTTTAATCCCCTAGATCCACAATACAAAGGCAATGGAAAAATTATTCTGGATAGTAAAGGTAATAAAGTAGAATTACCCGATCCTGAAAAGTTTGAAAAAGCTTTCGACGATGCAGTATTGGATGTGCCTTTTGGTAATTTTGAGAGTTCATCAGATAGTCTCAACAATACTACTCAAATACCCAGTATATTCACATTTAAGAATCATCCTTATTTCCTTGATGGACAGTTTGCTGTGGGGCCGTTTGCGGGACTTACCGCTGTCAGCAATGGTGTTCATTCTTCGGAAATCAATCTGTCGGCAGCTGCTCAACTCAGTGCAAAAACCCTTGGTATTGATCCAGAGGTTTATATTGGTACATTTCTGCAAAACGCTGCCATTCCCAGCCTACGTTTACCAGAAGGAGTGATAGTAAAACCCTCAGAATGGCTGCGGAAGATCGCACCGAATCCTATACAAGCAGAATTAGAAGACCAAATTCCTGCTCCTGGTACAGGAAATTACCCAAACCTACGTCCCAGTTTATTTACTTACAACGGTTTGGTTTTCAGCCCAAATACTCAAAAGCCTGGTGATATTGCTAGTGGCACTTTCTTATTTGCTGACAACGCTATGTCTGCTTTCCAAAATAGCTTAGTACCACCTGCCAACCAGACTTCGGAAAATTGGCAAGCCTTGAACAGCAATTCTGTTAAACGTGGTGCAAAAGTATTTGAGAAAGCTAATTGTGCAACTTGCCATATTCCACCTTTCTTCACCGACAACAAAATTCATCCAATTGATAAAATTCGTACTAACCCCGCTCGTGCCCAATCTCGCTTGGGGCTGAGTAATTTGTTAGTACCACCCAAGCTATATACTTTCAACACTCCAGTTCCCATACCTGCTAAGGCTGAAGTGCTGGATGTACCAACACAGGGTATCTCCGATAGCCCCACAACTCTACCCAAAGGTATATTGCCAAAAGGCGGTTACAAAACTACTTCTTTGCGTGGTCTTTATTTAAGCGCACCATATTTGCATGATGGTGGTGTCGCAGTACGAGCAGGAAGCCTGAAAGTTGACTCAAATGCGATCGCGGTTGTTGACAAGACTGGCTTAGGGCTTTCTGGCACTCTCAGTCAAGGTATACCTGCCGATCCAGCTAACAGCTTGCGTGCCTTGGTTGATCGCGATCTTCGTGCAAAAGTTGTGAAAGCTAACAAAGCTAACCCTAGTTTAGTGCGTAGTAACCTTGATGGCACTGGTCATTACTTCTACGTAGATAGACAGTCTGGATATAATTCCACCCAGCAAACAGACCTGATTAATTTCTTGCTAGCACTTGATGACAATCCAGGAAGCTTTTAATTTTAGTTACAGCTAATATCCTATGTTAATACCAAGTCGTCTAGTGAGATATCATGAACGCGACTTGGTATTACTGTAAAAGTAGGATAGCAAACCCATTTTTTTAATGCAATTTATATTGCAGATGCACTATGAATCTAACAGATAGATATTTTATGGGGCTTCTTCTGGGAAGCTAGTGCTTGCTTTCGCTTCATCCACCAGCCAAAACCAAGAGCAACCAATGAGCCAGTTACTGTGTAGGGTTCGGGAACAGGACGTGGTATGACACTAAAGCTACCATAATCTACATCGCTTGAAAGCTCTGAATAACCTTCATTGAAACTACTATAAAATACGTTAACGTTTCCATTTCCGTCTTCTCCGCCTCCAGAAACCAGGTAAGAAAAACCGTTCTGGGTTAACACCGGCCTACTCGCATTCAACAGATTATCATTGATTCCGTATGTACCTGGTGAGAGTATGCCAATGATTGTCTCGGAAATTCCTTGAATTGTCCTTGTTCCAGTTATTCCTGTGATTGTGTAATTGTTTTTTATAGGATCTAAATCCGTGGTGGTAAGAGTGCCGCTAGCGGAAATTCCTGTACCATTTGCTTCATAACTGGGAAAAGAGTATTGAAAATCAAATAGCTGTACAGCTTGTGCCGTAGAAGATGCACCGACACCAGTAATAGCGATAACAGCACTAGCGTTAGCAATAGCAAGCTTTTTTACTAATTTCATCAGATAATTCTCCTGAAAAACAAGAAGGTAAACAAAGTTGCATGTTCAAATTGCTAGAAAGACACTCTTACGCACAGAGAAGTCAGAAGTTTCTGGCTTCCTGAGAGCAAAAATTCGTGAAACACGCAGATGCAATTTGAATAACGATTAGATTATTAATTGTTGATTTGGCTAAGTAAAGCTTTGCGTAAGATTGTAGCGTTTTTAAACGTAGAGAGATATAAGCAAAGGAAACCTCCGCCCATAACTTTGGTGGGGCGTAGAGTCTTGCCGAATTTAATTCGCTATGTAATTAATCAAATGCTGTACTTAGCCGTTCAAGTTGGGCTTCAATGGCTGCTAAAAGCTGTTGTTGCTGCCAATCTTGACTAAGATGGGCGGCTATGCAAGCCGCTCCAGCGCCCATACCTTCTTTCACAAAGCCTTGCTCATAAGCTCTCAGTTGGGGATAACGAGAATCAGCAAAGCTCAAATGAGTTGCTAATAGGGGAGGGGTTTCTCCACTTTGAGTTAAGTTACTTTTTCCTAAGTTGAGGGCTAAGTCAACTGTAGCGCCAGTAGGATCTTCTGCTACCCAGCGAGTTGTGCCTACAACTACTTCTTCTGGTTGCCATGATAAGACATAAGCTTGAGCGATCGCACTTATTAGCGCATAAACCGCCAGCATTTGCGTACCACCAGCAAGCATTACACCACAACTACGACTAGCAGCGATCGCCATCCCAGCTACCACTACTTGCATCGGATCACCCACAGCAGCGACGAGTTGCAAGGGGTTAACTGGAAAAGATGAGGAGGATGACGAGGACAAAGTAAAATTTTCTCCCCCCACTCCCTCATCTCCCCTTACTCCCTCATCTCCCCCTGCTCCCTGCTCCCTGCTCCCCATCATCTTCTCCAGCCCAGCTTGCACTAGTGCCCACTTTTGCGCGTGGTTACAAACAGGGTGGCTGCTGTTGACTTTTCCGGCAGCATCTATACCTAAACCAGTTAAGATTGCCAGGGCAGTTGTAGTACCTCCGACGACGCACTCACCAATAATCAGATACCCCTGCTGGATATTGGCAGCAAGGTGTTCTCCCCAAAGTAACCCTTGTTTAAACAAGTGGTGTACTGTTGTTATTTCCATAGCAGCACCTCCACTTAAACACTGAGCAGGAGCGCCACCCAAATCAATTACTGGCACAGCAGGAGGCTGGGGTAAACCAGCATTAAACAAATGAACTGGTATTTTTAGTGACTCAAAGACAGCGCGAGAAATCAGCACAGGCGAAGCCCCAGCCGCTAATGGTGGTAGGGGATATTGGGCTTTATGTTCTGGGCCATAGTACAAAAACTCAGCATCGGCACAAGCAGTATATTTCCGATCTTCTGGAGTGCGACCTGCTGCTGAGATCGCTGGAATTAAACCAGTTTCAGTAAATCCTAAAACACAGGCAAATATGGGTAGAGAACCACTATACCGTCGTAGCCATTCTTCACCCTGTGCTTTTTGGGTATAAATACGAATTTGGGAATTGGGCATGGAGCTTCGGTGATTAGTTAGGACTCATTATTTAACCAAGGACAAATGACTAATGACAAGTGACTAATGACCAATAACTATCCTTCATAATCTATGAGAACTTGTACCCAGCGTGGTGGACGGGGAATGGGGTTACCCAAACGATCAAAAAGCAACCATGATGCTAGGTGTACCAAAAAAAGGTAAATAAAGTTGTTGAGTAAAATTAGAGCGATCACCACCACTTGAATCAAAAATACACTGGGACTCGCCAACAAACTCAGTTTCAAAAATACCCACTCTATGATCCTAGTCGCCTGGGTAATTCCATAAATCCACAAGTCTTCACCCGACAGAACAGACAGCAACCACAGCCGAAAAAAGACTCCCAAAGTACCCAACAACGTACCCAAGGTGATAGAAACAATCCAGGGAACACGACGATACCATGTCGCTCCCAAAAGCACACCCATGAACGCGTAGGGCATGACAAACAGCAAACTGCGGGCTGGTCCCATCAGTACCGTTAGCAGTAACCCGGAAGTGAGTGCTGCCATCCATGCCGCACGTCTGCCCCAACGCAGATAAACTAGAGCGATCGGCACCGGAAAAAATATCCGTAAAACTGGGCCTAAGGGAAAGTAGAAATTAATAAACCAAATCAAGCTCGCAGTACTGGCTAAAAACGCCGTTTCTACCATCCTCAAGGGCGCATCAGCCTTGATTTGAGGAGGCATTAACTGCTGTTCTTTGTCTAACCAATGATTGTGGGGAGTTGGAGACTCAGGGGATGGATCTTCCTCCGGCTCGTTTGGCAGAGAATCTAAAATACTCATATCTGACAAGTTTTTAAACTATCATTCTTTCTAAGGCTGACAAATCGGGAATACAAATAGTGTCTTGATCCCGTTTAATCAAGCCTTTTTTTTCTAGCCTTGTCAACACTCGTGTCACAGTTTCCCGCGCCAGTCCGCTCAAACTACTCAATTCCCGATGAGGTAAATTGGGGATTTCGATTCCTGTTTGCCCTTTTTTTCCCTGTCCTTCTGCCAAAAATAGCAACGTATCTGCCACTCGTGACTGGCTATCAGATTCCCGCAACCGCAATCGGCGATTTACTTGCCGCAAACGTCGTGCCATTAGTTGCGCCAATCGAACTCCCGCCAAGGGTTCTATATGAAGTAACTTGACAAAATCCTGAGCAGGCATACTACCAATTACCGTTGGGGTCAAGGTAATCACATCTGTGGATCGAGGGACTTCATCTAGCGCTGCCATTTCACCAAACAATTCCCCTTTGCCAAGAATATTCAGTGTTACCTCTTTTCCTTCCAGATTGTAGGTGCGAATTTTTACCCATCCGTCCAGAATAAAATATACAGAACCACCCCAGTCATTTTCCAGTAGAATCACTTGATTGGCTGGGTGAGTGCGGGTAGCAAGATGGAGCAGGGCTGATTCCACAGCAGTTTCTGGCAACCCTTGAAAAAAGGGAGCCGACGACGTGATCATCCAGGAATTAGCCTGTGCTTGCAAGCTATATCGGTCTTCCATTACGACATCTTTATTGAAGGTGCTATATACACACGAAAAACAAGACCGCCATTTTCAGCTTAAGCTATCAAAGCACAGCTCCCTTTCAAAAAGAAAACTAAACTATGCTAGATGTTCCTAAAAAAACTGCTATCCTATCACTCTCCTATCAGGTAAGCGAGAGACTTCTGCTGGTTTAGTTAAAAATATAGGCAAACAATACTAATGATACTAAAGGGAGTAAATTATTGCTCAGGTATTTCAGCGATTTTCAAAAATAGGCAACTTAATGAGCTGCAAAACTAAGCTTCTTAAACAAACGCTGACTGAAGATTGCCACGACTCCCGGTAATCCATAACATAATGACAGTCACAAGCACAAGCAGCGGCTTTTGCCATTCAAAACTTCTCCTATGGGAGACGCTGCGCGTAGCAAGATCCCCGTAGGGGTACGGTGATTGTAAAGTAATTGTCACATTAGGTGACAGACGTTTTTAGGTAAGGTGATAAAAGTGACTTCCAGTGCAGATGAAATTCAAAAGCTGATCGCAGACATTGACAACTTACTTGCCAGTGGTGGCAAGCGCCTGTCTAGATTTCTGCCTGGTCAGGCGCAGGAGCATAAAGAGGTTTTAGAACGAATTCGCAACTTCTTGGTGAGACTACAAGAAAAAGAAGCATTAGAGAGCGACATCCCAGATCAATCTTCTGAAGAACCGCCATCGCCTTTATTCACAAAACTTCTTGACCAAGATAATAATCAGTATCCATTGCCGCCGCTCGAATTCTATCAGGAACAGAGTACTGTTGGGGCAGAACAATTAAAAAGTGAATTTTCGAGCTTGATCCAGCCATTGCGATCGGAATTAGAATTGCTCTTGCAAGAGCGAGCCACTCTTGTACAGGAAATTCGGCAGCTAGAGCAAAGGCGATTGCAAAATTACTCCTTAGCGCAGCAGCTGACCAACCAAGAGCAGGTGATTACTGAGTTTTTACAGGTACTCATGAGTCGTCTTGTGCCAACTTTAACACCACTACTAGCACAGACGTGGGAAAATTCCGCCAGTTCTTCAGGAGAAAATACTGCAAACTCAGAACCAGCAACTTCTGCAACTCAACCTTTATTAGAATCACCAGACCGTATGGAGCGGTTAACCCAGCTGGCTAGGGAGTTGGATCAACACCTATTATCACTAGATGGGACTGTGAATGTAGTATTTGAAGCACTACAGCGCAACATTAATACTTATGACGAATCCCTGTCGCAAGCACTAGCAAGAATGCATAGCAAGGGAATGCAAGGCGAACAGTTGATGGGCAGCTTTATCAACAATTTGACCCAGCATTTGCAGCAACAATCCCCTAGCTCCCAGCCATCTTTCCTTGAGGTCGAATCTGATCCACAACCATCATTAGTTGACCCAGGCGAGATCCCTGCTGGAGTTGCAGCCCAACCCTTGGAGTTTATACAATCAGAAACTTCTTCTTCAGTCACAATTAATTCTGAGCAACAGGAGACTACTCTCACAGAAGATTTAGATGCAGTGATGTTGCAGCTTGGCTTAGACTCGTCTGAATCTTCTGAAACCCCGACGGAATTATCGCAAGATATTTCTGCGTTAATAGGTGATGAAGTAGATCAGCTTTACGCCAGTTTGTTTGGTACTGGTGATGTTAATAATCCAAGTCTTGAGGTTGCCACTGCCTCAGAATCAACGTTGAACATCGCTGAAAGTTCATCTGTCCCTGCAACCGTGGATTCTCCTGTTGTGACATCAGATATGGGTTTTTCATCGCAAGAGACTTTAGTGGAAACCACAGATTCATCATCGGAACCACAGGAAGAACTATTTTTTGCAGAGGAGACTGACCTAAACTCGCCTCTTAGCAACTCTCTGCCACAAACAGACAGTTTTCCCGCGCAAATCGACACTCAGCCAGCTAGTGTTGATACTATTAATACCCTAACTGACCTATTGCCTGATGCAGGCGATGATCAGGAACTGCTAGAAGTGTCATTCTCTGCGGAGGATGCCATAATTACAGCACCAGTTACTCCAGAAGCAGAGGAAATTGCCTTGGCATTAGCGCAGCGTCTCGTTGGCGCAGCAGAAGAGAAGCCTACCCAAGGTATCGCCACACCAGAAGTATTAATTAATGATGATCAACCAGAACTATCTTCAGATAACTACGTTGCTGCTTCGCCACAAGAAAATTTGCTTTCTGTTGAGTCAAACCAAGCTCCAGCCGTACTTGATATTTCTTTAGATGAAGAACAGTTGCAGCAATTAGATCGGGATTTAGCTAATTTTGATCAGCAGCTAAATTCTGAGTCCCAGCCAGCTAACAACTTGGATATTTTCTCAGAACTAAATGATAAAACTCAAGACACAATCTCCACAACTCCCCCTGAACCGCAAACAGAAAATCTTCAAATAGTAGAAAATACTTCAACTGCTGCTTTCTCCAGTTTGGCAGTTCCCCAGGTAGAAACTGAACAAAAAAAGGAAGTTATAACTCCTGTTGAAGAAAGTTCTTTACCTCCAATTTCCAACTCCATCAATAATCCAGAATCGCTCAATGTTCTGGAATCAGTCTGGTATTTAGGAATTGATTTAGGTACAACAGGAATTTCTGCCGCATTATTAAATCGCTCGACTTTTGTTGTACATCCTATCTACTGGTCATCAGAAAATCCGCCGGGAACAACTTCCTTTCAACAATCATTTCGTTTACCAACAGAAGTTTATCTGCCTACAGCTTCTGTTCCCCACGGAGAAAACGAAAGTATTGAAGTACATGAACAGACAGCACCTGCGGCTGTTGCCCAAGATAAAGTGCCCGATCGCTCGGTCACTACTCCTGCAACACGGAGATCAACAGCAGATGCGACAACAAATAATCTCTACTCGGCGCAGTTAAAGCCCTATTTACAAGTAGCCATTCCCTACAAGAGTGAACGGCAGAAATGGGAACCTGTTTTGCAATTAAATGAATTTTCGGCAGGTCCTTTGATTTGGATTGTGCGATCGCTCTCTAAGCTACTATTAACCCTCAAATCCGAAAAAACTTGTACCACCCCTAGTTTAATGGCTGCTGCTGTGGGGATCAGCGAACAAGATTTTCCCAAGATTATCAATAATATTGCTGGTGTAATTTGCACATGTCCATCTAGTTGGTCGGAACCATACCGCTTCAATGTACGGGAAGCTTTACTCACCAGTAAACTCATCCAACATCCGCAGCAAGTCTTTTTTGTAGAAGAAGCGATCGCTAGTTTACTCCCAGAACTCGATGCTGCTAACGGTGAGCAAATAAAATTAAGCCAACCTCAGGGTTCTTATCCTGCAAAAACCAGTGAACATCCCATTGTTGGCAATACCCTTGTCATTAACATTGGAACATCTACCACAGAAATGTTGCTAGTTGATGTCCCAGAAACATTGGTGCAATTGACATACAATGATTTCATGCTCCATAGTTTTGCCTATGCTAGCAAGGGAATTGAACAAGATATTATCTGCCAGCTGCTATTGCCACCGAAATCTCGGCAATCACGCCAAGAAACACCAAGTGATGGCAAAACTATCATCAGTAATCCTTGGCAATGGCAACCGTCAATTCCCGGTTTAGACCAAATGCGTTGGCAGAGTTTAGGGTTGGAAGAATTAGAACTACCAAGAGTCGGGGAACCAGATATCACCGCTCGGATTCGCCTCCAGCAGCGTCTAGAAAGTTCTCTACTGGGACAGGCGGTATTAGATGCCGCCCTAGCTCTAAAGCTGATTTTGCAACACCAAGATTCTTTTACCCTGGAATTGGCCGATCAGCAATGGATTTTGCAGCGACGAGACTTAGAAAGCCACGTATTTGTCCCCTTTGTGCGTCGCTTAAACCGAGAACTCAACAAGTTGTTGGTAGCTCGTGGCATCCCCACAGAATCCATTAATCAAGCGATTCTGACTGGTGGGTTGGCTTGTGTCGGGACGGTAAACCGATGGTTACGGCAAAAACTCCCCGGTGCCAAGATTATTCAAGATTTGTATCTTGGCGAAAACGGCGCTCCTAATTGCAGTCGCGTTGCTTATGGTTTGGCGATGCTGCCTCTGCATCCCCAGATATTAGATATACCCAGGCAACAATACACGGATTATTTCTTATTTACAGAATTGCTGCGGCTGCTACCAGACCGACCTTTATCTTTTGGTGAAGTTATCCAGCTATTTGAGGGTCGTGGGATCAATACTCGCACTTGTCAGCAACGCCTACTGGCTTTTTTGGAAGGTGAACTACCTTCGGGTTTGATACCTTCAGTTACAGATTCAACTTGGCTCACTCAGAGTTCGCAAGAAAATCCTGACTATCAGGCGATCGCTACAGCACCACTTTTTGAAAAACAAGGGAGTCTTACTTATCGTCCCAATTCCCAACAACTGTTATCTTTGCGCCGCTATCTAGATGCGATCAAAGCTAGTAATCAGCAATCACTGGAGGAACCATACTTAGTGAATTTTGCTTTAGAGGTTAATCATTGAGATTAGTGCATCATGGATGTGTCTTTCTGAGTCGGTCACATCCTGATGGGCTTTCTGCTCTCAACACTGTAATATTTTAGATGTGTATCCAGAACACAATATTAAAACTTACGCATTGACAGAGAACCCAAAGTAACAGGTATAGTTTTCAAGGCTTATAGCTAGATTTTTCAATGTTATTTTGGCGATCGCAGCCAATCAAGAGTTATTAATCAAAGCCTGAAACAACGTATTTACCTTGACACATAAGATGGTTATTTTGTACAGTGCGTAAGTTCTGTATATTTCTATTGAATGAAAAAAATACTGTAATTTTACGATCTACCACCTTAATTAAAAGATTCTGTAAACTTTAGGTTTTTAGTTTTTATATTGTTTAAATTTTGTGTATGTTAATACTCGGTGGTAATGACAAAAGCAGTAAAAATCGACTAAACATTGTGTTCATGTCTACACTACTGATCAAAAAGTCCTGTTGTAGATAAGTTAGTCCTTGTGAATCACCTTTATCTTTATTCAGTTAATTGTTCGCAACAGCCTTTACACCCGTCAACCTTAAGCGTAAGAAAACGATTAATTGACATTATTGGAGCCATTGTAGGGCTGATTATTACATTTATGGTAGCAATTCCTTTGGCGATTGCTACCTTTATTCATGAGCCAAGCCCAATATTTTATTCCCAAATTCGCTGTGGTTTGAACGGAAAAACTTTCCGCATTTGGAAATTCCGTTCCATGATCGTCGATGCCGACAAACTCAAGCATTTGGTTGAAAACCAAGCTAAAGGTCACATTTTTAAATCTGTTGACGATCCTCGCATTACTCCTGTTGGTAAGTTTTTGCGGCGTACTAGTTTAGACGAATTTCCCCAATTTTGGAATGTTCTGATAGGGGACATGAGTTTAGTTGGTACTCGTCCACCCACTCCTGATGAAGTCAGCAATTACGATCCACACCACTGGGATAGATTGCGAGTCAAACCAGGCATTACCGGAGAATGGCAGGCTAATGGACGTTCTAGCATTACAGACTTTGAAACCATTGTCAAGATGGATATAGATTATCAATGCAAGTGGTCTATAACTTATGACCTGAGTCTGATTGTTAAAACTATCTGGGTAGTTTTAAAAAAAACCGGGGCTTATTGAATCAGTCATTAGTCATTAGCTTTTCTTTGCGTTCTTGCGTCTCCCTGATTTCCACTTTCTTATTCAACCTTTGACCCCACTACCAGTTTCTGTGGGGACAATGTAACGTTGTAAAAACAAAAATAATAATAATACTGGGGCGATCGCAATTACTGAGCCAGCAGCTACCAAGCGCCAGTCAAGAGAAAATGTGCCTGCCAGCTTGGCGACTCCCAAGGGGAGAGTGTATAAATTTTCGTCTTGGATGACGATTAAAGGCCACAAAAAATCACTCCAAGCACCAATAAATACAAAAATAGCTAAAGTTACCAACGCTGGGCGAACTGCTGGTAACATCACATACCACCACAAACCTAACTCCGAACTGCCATCCATCCGCGCAGCTTCTTCTATCTCTTTGGGGACACTCATAAAAGCTTGGCGTAATAGAAAAATGCCAAAAGCAGAAGCTAAACTCGGAAAAATCATCCCTAAATAACTATTTCTCAAACCCAACTGGACTGTTAAAATATAAAGGGGAATCATCACGATTTGGAAGGGAATCATAATTGTAGAGACAATCGCTACAAAAATCCAGTCTCGCCCGACAAATGATAATCTTGCCAACGGATAGGCAGCTAAAGCGCAAAATAATAAATTTAAGCCAACAGTTAGCACTGAAACCAAAGTGCTGTTATAGAGATATTGTCCAAAAGGTAAAGAGTTCCATACACTAAAGAAGTTATCTAGTGTAGGTGAGGCAGGCAATAACTGTGGCGGCGACTGCAAAATATTTTCTGTAGGCGATTTCAAGGCTGTACTAACCAGCCACAGTAAAGGAAAGAGCATTACCAGTGCGATCGCTCCCAATAGCGCATACATTAGCAGAATCTGCGATCGTGATTTTTTCAAGTTCAGCATTTGATTAACAACTTTCCCAATTCTCTAAATATTTATTACAACTTTCTTTATAGCGCTACAACTTGCTTTCAATATTTTGCACTTACTCAAATATTTGGTGGATGCTCACCCATTTTCACCCACATTTTCCGCACACGAGTTAATTGCAGACGATTCATTTTCAAAGTATAAATTGTTGCTCTACCAAGGGTTGTAAGTCCTACAATTTCTGTAGCATCTTCACTCCAAGTAAAATGGTCTGCCCACAGTTGCTGTTGTGGATTAAATAATTTAACCTCATTTTGAGTATTAGGGTCAATTGCTGTTTGGCTAGTTGCTTTATAACGATTACAAGATGGACAAGCCAAGCATAGATTTTCAAATATAGTTCCCCCACCGGCAGACAAGGGAATGATATGCTCAAATTCAAAAGTAGTGACTGTTAGACCTTCAGTAGTGCGACAGTAAGCACAACAATCAGCAAAATAACTACGAATTTCCTTTTTTAATTCAACAGGGATGTAAACACTCACGCTAGTTGCTGTTTATTTTTAAAAATATTTAAGGTATATCTAGCTCTAGTTTTAAGAATATTTAATTGGTCAACCTGTGCCAATAATCTGTCTAAGGTTTCAGTTTCATCATCTGATAAATCATTCTTAGAATTTTTAACTAATAATTCCTGTAACTGTATCTGAGCTTTGGGAGATAAATAACTTTCTGCCAAAGCTTGCAACTCATCTAGATTTAAACCAATCAATAATTCTGAATCTACAGATAAGTTAGTTAGCTGTTGGTAAGTTTCTAAATCTAACAGTACTCCAACTTTTTCTCCCTGTGCGTTAGTGACATACTGAACTGAGTCAGACATGGCTTTACTTGAAAATTTGGTTAATTTTATTCTAACTTATCATCAAAAATCTGGTTGAAGCAATTCATCTAATTGTGTTATGGAATTTATTCACATATTAATATAATTAATTCTCTTTAATTTCTGAACTCCCTAATTCCTCCAGAATATCAAAAGACATCTCCGAAAACTGTCTAAGTATCTCTGTGACTAGCTTATAGCGTGCGATCGCCAGTTTTGAAATCCAGATAGTTTTGACGATAGAATAGAGGTTGGAGATGTTTGTTGTTAATAATCAG
>NZ_JACJTR010000149.1 GCF_014698795.1 Nostoc sp. FACHB-892 | reverse complement strand
GCTTCGTATAAATTTTGCAGAAACTGCTGATTTGAACTCATAATTGTTCACCATCCAATACGAATGTCATTAAAACAAGAAAACAGCCCAACTATTTACTATACGGAAAATCAACAGAAAGTGCATCAAGATTGATGTTTTTGCTGAATCTCGCAACTTAGCTCGGTTTTAACAGTAGTGCTACCTATCGGCAAGCCCTTTTTTCTGATGGGGTTTAGACTCGACGGGAACCCTTACGGATTCGGCAGTTCCTCTACTTGGAAAAACCCCTTTCTGCGGACTGCTTCACTGCTTTGCTCCCGACACCCTGCTCTTGTTCAGTCAGTTCAGGTACTTCAACAGGAGTTACCGGTTACCGTGACAGCCTTAGAATCATGATTTCATCATCCCCAGCAATTGCAATATCTCCTTAACAGCCGCTTTCTCTTGCTCCATTTGCTGAACACGATTCAGTAACCGCTTGGGAATGTACTTCGACGATTTGACCAAGCGATCGCCCTCACTCCAAAGTTCGTAGTGATAGTATGCCTGTTGGTAATCTCTGGATCACAGACCCTACTGCTTTTGCTGATGATTTTGTACCACTAGTTGTCAGAGAAAAAATTAAGTGGAATCGCTGGGTTTTACCTTGGCACAGTGGAGAGCGAAAGCTGAATAACTTGTACCAGAACTCCAACCCGATAGTCGTGGACTTCTTGGCACAGGAATTAGCCACTAAATCGAAACGCTCGGCACAACTCGAAATTACTCATGCGATCGCAGTAATCAACACCTGGGAGAAAACCAAAGGGGGATGGGCGAACCTCATGCAGGGTTATCAGCAAGCATTGCAAACACACAAACAGCCCATTACTAGCACGCAAATTATCGCTTCAACTCAGACCCCGGACAATACCACCGCTACCACGCTTGAATATGCGTTGGCACAAGACCATAAGCGCCGTCAGCAAGAGCTTTCAAAACCGATTCCATCTAATGAGTATCAACATCAATACCTTAGCCAAAACAAGAGTATGAAGAGGTAGGGCGCTTCGTAGTAGAGTTATTGTCTCTCACAACGACAACTCAAAAACTACAAGCCACCCATGCCAGACATCTTATCACTGTTACAATGCTTGCTACCGCAGATAAACGCTACAACAATGCGGCAATTGAACCAGATCATCCTGGCTATGTTAGCAATGAGCGGGCGAGCCACCATGCCCTTGAATCTCGCGTTGGACAGGCACTGGTGGTAGTTATCGGACGATATTGAGATTCTTTCATACTGTAATCCCTTGGACAACGGTGACCAATGCTGCTAACTTAGCATTCTTTATGGTCAACTTATCCCATCATTTTCTATCTGGTTTTCGTCTCCTTAATCCCGATTCCGGCATTATTGATCTTAAGGCTCACTACCGTGGTTTTCGATATGTTCATGAAATTTTAAAAATGCTTCCGGAAATGCCTGAGCCTATTTTCAGTAAATCGCAAAGTTTTCCCAAGGAGCGATCGCTAACTTTGACCTGCGTAGATTGGAGTAACAAAAGCTACCATTAATATAATTAAAATTTATATAAAATAGAAAGCGGTAAAAAAATGAAATTA
>NZ_JACJTR010000148.1 GCF_014698795.1 Nostoc sp. FACHB-892 | reverse complement strand
CGTAATTAAGGGAGATACTATTGACCGTCACTACTACGAGATGTGTGCTTTAGCTGAGTTACGTAGTGGTTTGCGTTCTGGGGATATTTGGGTAGCAGGCTCGAAGCAGTTCCAAGATTTTGAGGATTATTTGTTACCAGATAGCTCATGGCAGTCAATGTGTTCTTCTAACACTATACCTGTGGCAGTAACAACGGATTTTACTACCTATATTGAACAACGCTCACTCGAATTGGCGGAACAATTAGCGCTTGTTTCTTCAATGATTGTAGAGAATAAGCTGGTTGATGTCAGAATAGAAAACGAGCTATTAATTATCACTCCTCTCACCAATGCTGTCCCGAAGGAGGTTGATGAATTCAGCAGAAAAATTCATAATTTACTGCCAAGAATTAAGTTGACTGATTTGTTGGTAGAAGTTGATTCTTGGACACAATTTACTAAACATTTTACACATTTACATTCAGGAGAACAAGTATCCGATAAAGTTGTTTTGTTAAGTGCCTTGCTTGCTGATGGTATTAATTTAGGTTTAACGCGGATGGCTGACGCAACTCAAGGAATGTCCTTTGAGCGTTTAGCTTGGGTGGCGGATTGGTATATTCGGGATGAAACTTATTCCAAAGCTTTAGCTGAGGTAGTAAATTTTCATGCACAGATCCCATTTGCTGCTTATTGGGGTGATGGGACAACATCTTCTTCTGATGGCCAACGGTTTAAAGCAGGCGGACATCGCAGTTTTAATGAAGAGATCAATGCCAAGTATGGTAAGGATAGAAGCGTGATTTTTTACACGCATATTTCTGACCAGTATGCCCCTTTTCACATTAAGGTAATTAACGCCACGATTAGGGATGCAACTCACGTTTTGGATGGTTTGTTGTATCATGAGAGTGATTTACAGATTCAAGAGCATTATACAGATACAAGCGGTTATACCGAGCATATATTTGCGATGTGCCATTTACTGGGATTTAGATTTGCTCCTCGAATGCGAGATTTACCTGATAAGAAATTGTATACTTTTGAACCTAGTTCCCCTGATTCGGTTTTAGCACCCCTGCTAGGTGACAAGATTAATGTGAAATTGATTCAGGAATCTTGGGATGAGATTCTACGCCTTGCTAGTTCAATTCGGACTGGGACGGTGACTGCTTCTTTGATGTTGAGGAAATTAGCTTCTTATCCTCGGCAGAATAGTTTAGCTTTAGCTTTGCGGGAGTTAGGGAGGATTGAGCGAACTTTGTTTACTTTGGAATGGTTGCAGAGTCCAGGACTGCGGCGACGGGCGACGGCTGGTCTAAACAAGGGTGAGGCAAAACATACTCTGAAAAGGGCGGTGTTTTTTAATCGTCTGGGTGAGATTCGCGATCGCTCTTATGAAGACCAGTTTTATCGGACCAGTGGGTTGAATTTGGTCATTGCTGCTATTGTTCTGTGGAATACAGTGTACTTAGAAAAAGCTGTGGACTATTTGAAACAACAAGGAATGGATATTCCTGAAGAATATTTGCAACATTTGTCACCATTGGGATGGGAGCATATCAATCTTACTGGCGATTATGTCTGGAATTTGAAACAGGCGACCAGTTTTGACAAGTTGCGGCCTTTGCGGATTAAGGAAAACAAGTATCGCTGAAATGCTTATGTGATATAGGTTTCAGCCTTAGCGTACAATTTTCCCGTTTTGG
>NZ_JACJTR010000147.1 GCF_014698795.1 Nostoc sp. FACHB-892 | reverse complement strand
GTAGCGGGTTAGTTCTTGGGGAGAGGGATAATCAAGCTTTAGCATTTTTACGACGACCCCTACTCCATCGTCTCTGATGCCCCGGTACACTAGAGAATTGTCACTTTCGTATATTTTGTTTTGGATAAAAATACCAGGTAGAGCGATCATAGAGCAACTCTTAAGAGGATAATCTGGTACACCTCAAACTATACAGCAATCCAGCTATCTAGATTTTTCATCTTCTGAAATCCTATTTGGTTTTGTTCATTTCTAGCCAGTTGCAGAGCCTTAACTGAACTCTATTGAGCGCTGTATCAATTTATGTAGAGCGTTTCTACAGCACTGGTTTGACAACTGGCGTAGCATGGGACACCAGTTGCGGAAAGTTTTGCCCTATCCCTAGTACAACTTCTTCACTGTCCCGTTGTGTTGATATCTCCATTAAAACTGCAACCCAAAGACATTGGATGCCAAATTGCCAAAATTGTTTAGAGTATTCTCCCATATTCAGACTCCAGTACATTCAACAACTTCTCTTCCACAGCCGTTAGATAAGGTCGATTCAGCTTACCCAACGACTGCAACAGACTTTTAACTGTTTCCTCCAGGGACTCGCAATACACTCGACTAATGCGATTGCTCAAGGACTGCATCGTGCTCACATTCGGCAGGCAAGTAATCGTATGATTTCAGATGCTGCAACCCAACGGTGTACTCGCCATCCCACATTTTCACCATGCAACTTAAGTCATTCACTGCGCTGACAATTGCCCAACACCCACCCTTTCCTCTGAGTTCCGGGTTGTCCTTAACTAGGATTTGGCAGACTTCGCCGATTTGGTAGGTATTGGGTACTTGGGTACGCTCGATGATGCGCTGCACAACATCTTTGACGATCCGGTGCGAGGGTACTTTCCCGTTGGCAGACTCTATAGCTTGCTCCCATGCTTCAGGCTGGATGTCCGGGTCTAGCTTGGTCAGTGGCCTGATTTGCCACTCATTCGGAGGCATTATGTGAACGTTCCGTTCACATTTTTCCACCAAATTATCAAAAATAACCGCAGCTTCTATTAAATGGTAGGGCTGTCTGCGGTTAAAACCAAAGCGTTCGTGGCAATAATCTTCAAAAGTTTTGTGCGTGGAACGATATAATCTGCGATAGCCGAAGGCTTAAGCTTCGCTTATCGCCTACGGCGGGGCGAAAGCCCATCGCGTAACTCAGTTAATGCCTTCCCTGCTTCAAAGAAGGCTCGTTTTACCCTACGCTCCAAGTGCAGGCGGTAAGCGTAGCCATGCCGTCAGGCTTATCGCTCTGCTCCTGCTGGGTTAATTCAGGAATTTCAACAGCAGTAACGTCAATGATTGCTGAAGCTGGGTCTTCTGAAGGGGTAATGTCTGAGTTGGGAGATTCTGGATTGTGTGATGCGGAGATGGTGGCTTTTTTGCGGTTACGGGGTGGGGCAGCAAGTCAACATCTTAATTCTTTTGGGCAATATGAAAAGGCTCTAAACGGTCGGGTGCAAGCGGATTGTTTGGCTACAATTATGCGAATAGCGGTGAAGTATTTATACAGAATCTGACCAAACTTATTAACCTCTGTTCATTGCGAACAGTAAAGCAACAGCTCGAATTGTACTGCCTTCTCAATTACTCATTTTTGTTTCTCGTATGAATGAATCATCTGTTGGATTGTTTCGGTTTCGCCAATTTCATAAAGACTGATCAAACCATCCTCAATAGTAAAAATTTGCTCAATTGTTG
>NZ_JACJTR010000146.1 GCF_014698795.1 Nostoc sp. FACHB-892 | reverse complement strand
ACATCGGGAGCCGGATGCGGTGAAAGTCGCACGTCCGGATCTAACTGAGAGGTGCGCGGGATAATACCCGCCATCGACTCAACCCAGATGAAGCGATCGCAACGCATTAGAGTGTTGGCACGAAATAGTTCTTTATCGTTTACCATGACTACCCAGCGTTGCGTTAAGTGGTTATCGTCGTAGGTGATGCTGGCTACCAGTTTGTCATCAGCGTAATATTCGTGATGGTCAAACGAGATTTCGACTATTGTGAGGGGTTCGGGAGCTATGGCTTGGGCTTGGTCAGCGATGTAGCTGTTGAGTTCGGCTTGAGCGAGGGCTTGGTTGTCGGGGGCAGCAGGGGCGAGTTTCTGAATCTTGCTTGCCTGATAGTTAACAATGGCAGAAATCCACGCGTCCTTACAGCGTTTGTCGCTTACTTCGACTGTGCAGGCGATTTCGGTGTAGATTTGCTTGAGTCGGGCAATCGATTTCAGTTGTAGCTGTTGTTGGCTGTAGATTTGGTATGTCATGATTGATTAAGTTCCTAATGGGACGGAAAGCGCTTTAGATTCGCAGTCGGGGCGCTTTCTTTATATATCTATTATTACGTATTGCGTAATGCTTGTCAAGCAATGCGTAATGGTTTAAATTAGAGATAATTCTTTGGAGGCGTATGACTATGGATTTAATGAAAATTATTATTGAAGTGGAGTTTACTGGTATCGGAACTGCTTTGAAAAAGGCAAGAGAAGCTGCGGGAATGAGTTTAACCGTAGCTGGTGATTACGCCGGAATGAGCGGGGCAAATTTTAATCGAATTGAGAACGAGGATACAAAGGGTGTACCTTTAGACACCCTCATCAGGGCAGCCAATGCTGTAGGGCTGGATTTAAAAGAGTGTTTAGGTGAATGGATTCAGCATATTCCTGGGGTTAATTTAACAGAAAGTTCTAATGGCGATTAACCCTCAGACTATTAATCCTCTTGCCCTACCTTCAGCTTTTCCGAAGAAGCGATGCCTGCGGTGGGCTATGCCGGAGCAGTTATCAACTACTTCTAAAATCTACGTTGCAATTGACTCTGAAAAAATATTGTTGAGCTAAAGGGGTGGAATCATGCCTAAACCACCTTTTAGACGCAACAAAGCCACTTCTCCCGCATCTACCGATTCAACTTCAGCAGCTAGCTCTGTAAATGAGGATGTCTCCCAGCAAGTAGATCCCGCTTCAGCAACGATTACGGTTCCTGCTGTTGAAGTTCCAGAGTTGACAGAGGAAGAACAGCGGGATCGCCTTCACTTAGAGCGGCGTGTGGAAAGAGCGTTTTTTGAGGCGGGGAAGGCGCTGGCAGAATTACGCGATCGCAGACTGTACCGTTCAAGTCACCGTACATTTGAAGATTATTGCCGCGATCGCTTTGGTCATAGTCGCCAGAAGTCAAATTATCTGATTGCAGCAGCTGATGTCTACGAGAATTTGACAACAATTTGTTGTCAAAATTTGCCGCCTGAAGATTTGACAACAAATGGATCACAAATTTTTGGATCACAAATTTTGCCCACTAGCGAAGGGCAAGTTCGACCCATGACAAAGCTTGAACCCCAGGAACAGCAGGAAGTCTGGCTAGCAGCAGTAGAACTTGCTGGCGGAAAAGTGCCAACTGGTAGGATCGTTAAAGATGTCGTGCAAAGGATTATGGAACGCACCCAAGTACCCAACAGCTACCAAATCGGTGAAGTCTGCCAAATCTTAGTTAAGGACAACCCGGAACTCAGAGGAAAGGGTGGGTGTTGGGCAATTGTCAGCGCAGTGAATGATTTCAGTTGCACTGTGAGAATGTGGGATGGCGAGTACGCCGTTGGGTTGCAGCACCTCAAATCTTACAATTACTTGCCAGCCGAATGTGAGCAGATCCACTCCTTGAGCGATCGCATTACACGGGTGTATT
>NZ_JACJTR010000145.1 GCF_014698795.1 Nostoc sp. FACHB-892 | reverse complement strand
AATTCCCCTTTTTTTCGATTGGTTAATTGTCGAGATTTTAAATACGTTGTTACCTGAACGTGTTCACCGTGTTAATCCCAGAGTTGTGAAAAAACCTGTATCAAAGTTTCGCTCTAAAAAACCGCAACACAGAGGTACTGGACAACGAGTAGAAGCTCCGAAATTTCATATCACTAATCAGCTTTCTAGCCTTAACTGAACCGTATTGGGTTATATTCCTAGACACTGATGTAGCTGCGTATCAAATTTTCATATTAGTGAGATAGTACACAGTAGAAAGCCTTTATTATGCAACGCCTCATAAATAATTTGCCGGACATGATATGAGTCTGGTAAAACCCACACTCCGCAGATATCTTAGATGAAAGAAGCAAAAGCGGGTAATTTGGCATAAAGTGTGCCAACTTGCGCCAAATCTACATTTCCACCGCTGATGATGACACCAATTCTCGCCTCTGATGCTGTTACCACACCTTCGAGTAAAGCAGCAGCAGCGAGTACTCCGGTGGGTTCAACGACAATTTTCAGACGTTCCCATAAGAAGAACATGGTGCGAAGAATCGCCTCTTCAGATACCGTCACCATATCATCAACGTAATGCAGCACTAAGGGAAAAGTAATTTGACCAAGGCTAGGAGTCCGCGCACCATCGGCAATGGTATCAGGATTTTTGACAGTTTGCAGCGTTTTGGTGTGAAAAGAGCGGGTAGCATCGTCGGCAAGGGCTGGTTCTACCCCGATTACTTTACAATTGGGTAAAAGTGACTTGGCTGCGATCGCACAGCCAGAAAGTAATCCACCACCGCCACAACAAACTAATAATAAGTCCAATTCACCAACTTCTTGGATCAGTTCTAAAGCAGTTGTTCCTTGTCCAGCGACTACATGGGGATGATCGTAAGGGGGAATGAGTGTTATCTTCCTTCCTCTGGAAAGAATATCAGCGAATTGTTCTCTATCTGTTTTTTGGCGGTTATACAAAATGATTTCTGCACCATAATCACCAGTAGCGGCTTGCTTAACAGAAGGAGCATCCTCTGGCATTGCAATCGTAGTGGGAATTTTTAACAACTTTCCGGCAAGCGCTACTGCTTGTCCATGATTCCCAGAAGAAAAAGTAACGACACCCCTTTGTTTTTCTGGAGTTGGCAGTTGTATGAGTGCGTTGTACGCCCCTCTAAATTTAAATGACCCTGTGCGTTGAAAGTTTTCGCATTTAAAGAAGACTTGGCTATTGGTGCGATCATTAACAATTCTAGAAGTTAGCACAGGCGTGCGGTGGACAATCCCTAAAATTCGCTTTTGTGCTGCTTGTACATCAGTTATATTAACGGAATTATGCTGTAACATTAATGACAATATTAAATATTTTTACTCTTGAGCAGATGCTCCCGCCTTATTTGAACGATTTTGTAGTCTGCCCTACTGGGAAGATGCTGCAATTTAAGGGTGCAGGAATCGATGGAATAGATTTGCTGTCTATTTGGAGAGATTCGGTTCTACAACGTCAGGAAAGCTCTCAAAATTGCGCCGCACCCAATCCATGCCTACTTCATTGTTGAGTTTAATTTTTTGAGGTGTATCCGGATAAATTTTGCTCAAAATATCTGCATCTTGATCAACAACAACCTTGCCAAATTTTAGATAGGTGCTGCCAAACAGCTTAAAGGCTGGATGCTTTGCCTGACCAAACAGTAAAATATAAGTCCGGGTGCGATTCTCAGCTTCTGGCACAAAGAAATGACACTGGGCAGCTTTACCAAGCGGCATTTCGCCATGAAAAATTATCAGGGATGGAAAGTGGTTTTCCAGGTGCGCTTTGATGGTACTGGGCAACAGCATTAAATCAGGCTTTCTCAGCTTTTCGCTTAGGCTGTAAGGAGCGGTTGGCATATCGTAGAACGCATGGGAATGATGCCCATCGTCAACAAACTGATGAAACTCCACTTCGGTAATCCGAAATAAATCTCGGTGAGTACCATTTTGCTGGAGTTTGGACTAAAAGCTCAGGCTCAGAAAAAAGTACTTAGAAAATTAGAGATAAAAAATAGACAATAGTACTGAAGACTAATCTTGAAGGTTGAAAGAAAAGCAATCAGTAGTAACACTGACT
>NZ_JACJTR010000144.1 GCF_014698795.1 Nostoc sp. FACHB-892 | reverse complement strand
ACCTTCAATGAAGACGCTTGCCGCGTCCGTACTGGCCATGCTCCACAAAATCTATCATTGCTGCGTCGAATTGCACTTAACGCTTTAAATTTGGAACAATCACTCAAGCGAAGTAACCGTCAAAAATCAAACAGAGCTGCTATGGATAACAACTATATGTTGACCATTTTAACTGCTTGCTTATCTCATCATCATGATGCTGAAAAGCCTTGTTGTCAATAGCCTTTGAAATGCGCTTACCCTGAATATCGTAGTGATACCACAGGTAAGATTCTCCACCTAACTCGGCGTTTTTGACATAGAGATAAATCGGTTCGGGAGGGTTGCATAAACCTAGCTTGATTTCAGTAACCATATTTTGTTGACCTGTGCAATAATTAGTGGTTTGTAGCGTAAACTTTCAGCGCTTTACGATTGCTTGAATATCAGCTTTTCTTCAAGCAATCGCTTTTTTACTAAACAGAAAGTTATCGATTCCGCTCTAAGTCCCATTGCAGATAAGTCAGCGCAGTGCTAGCATCAGCAATGTTTAAATCGTGGCTATATCCCTCGTCCAGCAGTTGTTTGTAGTCTGAGTGCGTAGCAATAAGGGATATCAGGGTTTGGGCTTGTTTAAGTAATTGGTAGAGGTTGGGGCTAGACATTTCAATTCCGAGTCTGGAACATAAATCCTCAGCTTTCACACCGAATGTTCCTGGCTCAATCTCGATTTCTAACTCTTCAAGCAGAGATTGAAAATTCGGGTGTTCATCGTTGATTTCAATCTCAAATAAATTTGCACTCTTTGTAACGACAGTTGCCCAATCGGGTAAAGTCTGTGGAATGGTTTTCGCGTAAATTTTCATAATTTTGTCCTTTGGGATTAATAAACTAAAAATCCTCGGCAATCTCCAACAAAAAACCGCGTCCCGTATTCTGTACTTGCACCAGTTCTTTATCTAGCAGAGTTTGAATAACTGAATCAGAGAATTGGAGCTGAAGCCGATGCAGAGGAACACAACCACCACAAAGTTGAAGTAAACGCAGCAAATGATTGGCTCTACGGTCAAAGTTGTCTGTAGAGTTAGCCATTGTTTGCACCTCTAGCTAATATGGTTAACTGTCGGTTGAGAATGCTTATTTGCTGTTGATAAAAGTCAATCTCTGCGGTAATTTGCTGAAATAGTTCTTCTGGTGTGAGCGGTTGGATTTGATCCTCTTTCAAGTACGATATTTCATCAGAATTCTTGTTAGGCATCAGTACATAGCGCCAACCATCATCAAATTGTTCAGCTAACTCTGTACCAGAGGGATAGTAATAAAGCCCCAAAATGATGCCCTGTTGTGTACGCTGTTCTAAGGGAAAGCGAGGGTAGCCCCAGTGTTGGGGAATGGATATTGTGGCTTTCATAGATTTAATTGGGGATTGGTGAATAAAGGGACAATGAAGCAGAGGTGCGGAGGAGCAGAGAAGAGATTTGTACAGATTCTTTCCCCTCTGCACCTCTGCCCCCCTGCCTCCTTACGCCGTGACTAACTCTGTTCTCTCCAGCAGCTGTTGCAATTTATTGCCAGTTAGCTGTTCTAAGGGTTGGTCTAAAAAATATTCATCAAAAATGGATTTATCATCACAAGACACGTCCACCATCGACAATGAGCGCACAGCATCAAACACAGAGTTAGAATACTGCTGCTGACCTGAATAACCCAAGATTACCCACCAGTTACCCTCAGTGCATCCGACTTGCCCCAGTTTCACGCCGTTGTTGTAAATGCCATCGTCGAGAATTTCAAACCCATAATTCTGGTACTCGTTGAAGATATGCGCCATGATTCGGTTTTCGGTCGTGGGGGGTGTTTCTACTTGGGCGGGTTCGTTTAGTGTGCTGTCTTGGTAATGCCATTGAATGAAGCGGTGGCATCTTCCATAAGTGTTAGCGCAGAATTTCTCTTTGCCCTGTACCAAGACTACCCAAGGCTGGGTTAGATCATCATCGTGGGTGATGCTGGCTACCAGTTTGTCATCAGCGTAATATTCGTGATGGTCAAACGAGATTTCGACTATTGTGAGGGGTTCGGGAGCTACAACTTGGGCTTGGTCAGCGATGTAGTTGTCGAGTTCGGCTTGGGCTGCGGCTTGGTTGTCGGGAGCAGCGAGGGTCAGTAAATCGCAAAGTTTTCCCAAGGAGCGATCGCTAACTTTGACCTGCGTAGATTGGAGTAACAAAAGCTACCATTAATATAATTAAAATTTATATAAAATAGAAAGCGGTAAAAAAATGAAATTA
>NZ_JACJTR010000143.1 GCF_014698795.1 Nostoc sp. FACHB-892 | reverse complement strand
AGTCAGTGTTACTACTGATTGCTTTTCTTTCAACCTTCAAGATTAGTCTTCAGTACTATTGTCTATTTTTTATCTCTAATTTTCTAAGTACTTTTTTCTGAGCCTGAGCTTTTAGTCCAAACTCCAGCTCGTACCCGTTGGTGAAAAACTGATTATCCTCAAGGCTCCCAAAGGCACTGGTAAAACCGAATGGCTTACAACTGAGGTGGCGAAAGCACATGACCAAGGACGAAGGGTATTAATTATCACCCACCGTATCCAACTGGGCGAGGCGTTGTGTAATCGCTTCGGTGTTAACTATGTTACTGAAGTCCGCACGAATGAAACAGGCACATTATTGGGATATGGGGTGTGTGTGGATTCACTGCATCAGGAAAGTCAGGCGCGATTCAACCCTGATGACTGGTCAAATGATGTCATTATTATTGATGAATGCGACCAAGTATTCTGGCATTTGCTTAACTCTGGTACTGAAGTGCAGAAGCGTCGGGTATCTGTTCTCAAAAACCTCAAGCAGTTAGTACAGAATGTTTTGGGCAGCAGTCAGGGAAAGATTTACCTATCAAGCGCTGATGTGTCCGATACTGATGTGAAGTATGTTTTATCACTCGCTGGTGAATATCGAGTTAACCCGTTCGTAATCGTCAACAATTATCGGCACGTATCTGGCAATTGTTACAACTACTCTGGCAGTAACCCGAAGAATTTGATTGCGGCACTGGACAAGGCGATCGCTAAAAGTGGACATCATTTACTCTGCTGCTCTGCTCAAAAGGCTAAGTCCAAATGGGGAACCCAGGCACTAGAAGAACGGTTCCGTCGCAAATTCCCACATTTACGGATTCTGCGAATTGACAGCGAATCTGTTGCTGATCCATCTCATGCGGCTTTCGGTTGTATCGCTCACCTGAACGAAATTCTGACTCAGTATGATTTGGTTATCGCCTCTCCAAGTTTGGAAACTGGAGTCAGCATCGACATTCGAGGACATTTTGATGGTGTTTGGGGGATATTTCAAGGTGTGCAGCCGGTTAACTCTGTGCGGCAGATGCTTGCAAGGGTTAGAGAGACTGTTGACCGTCACATTTGGGTGCGAGAATGGGGGATGTCGGTTGTGGGGAATGGCTCTACATCCATAGGAGGACTACTCAGAAGTCAACACGTTGCAACACAAGCGAATATTGCGCTGTTGTCGGCGGCGGACAATGACGATTACAGCTATGTTGACCAGAACTTCCAGCCCGAATCTTTGCAGACTTGGAGCAAGCGGGGTTCTGTGATTAATGTAGAAATGCGGCGCTATCGAGAGTCTGTGCTTGCGGGTTTGGTCGAGGATGGTTATACAATTATCCATGCCGACGATGCTGATGACGATGAGAGTGGGGCAGTTATCGATTCCGTTAAGGCGGCATCTGTTGAATTGTATGCTGCGGAGTGTAAAGCGATCGCCTCTGCTGATGAACTCTCTCCAAGCGAATTGAAGAAGCTGCAAGATAAAAGGGCGAAAACAAAAACCGAACGACACCAGCAGCGCAAGGCGGAATTGTCTCGTCGCTATGAAATTGAAGTTACGCCTGAGCTTGTGGAGAAAGATGATGACGGGTGGTATCCTCAACTGAGAATGCACTACTATTTGACACTGGGGCGAGAGTTTCTGACCAACCGTGATGCAAAACGGGCTAAGGCGCAATTAGAGGCGGGAGAGAATTCAGTTTGGAAACCAGATTTTAACAAGGGGCAGTTATTACCTGCTGTGTTATTACTGGAAAATCTGAATCTGTTGCAGTTTCTTACACCAGACGTTCAGTTACGGGGCAGCGACGAGAAGATGGTGGAGTTTAAGGCACTGGCTGTAAAGCATCGGCACGTTATCAAGAATTACTTGAACGTCACTATCTCAGAAAAACTTACTTCCATAGCGATCGCACAGAAACTACTTGCGAAGATTGATTTGAAACTTGATTACGTCGGTCGATTGGGGCCGAGGGAAAACAGGGAGTGCGTTTATCGGTTTGTTTCACCCGATGATGAGCGTGATTTGATTTTCGAGCGGTGGTTAAATCGAGATGAAGCGTCAAACTGTGATTCGGTGTCAGTCAGCAACAATATAAGTACAACTACACCAGTCATTGACACCCAATCCCAGGATATTCCTCAAACACTCATGCCACTGGGAAGTCCGACTGTCCAAGGATGGAAGGGGCTGAAGCTGAAAATGCGCCTTGGACTCGACAGCGTTGGCAAGTTCTACCAACAGCTAGTCTCCACAATCGGCAATGCTATCGGTGTTGCTGATGGGGAGCCTTACTGGAATGGCTATCTGGGGCAGTGGCAGGTTTGGGTTAACTTTGCTGACGGGTGTAGGTCTGTGGTGTGCGATTGGTTGATAGTGGTTTAATTGTAGATACATTTGGAAGGAGATTCCACAATTAAATGAGTCGTCAATTCATATCTTCTGGTTCTATCTTTGAGCAAGAAATTGCTT
>NZ_JACJTR010000142.1 GCF_014698795.1 Nostoc sp. FACHB-892 | reverse complement strand
CTTTATAGTAAAGCGTTTGCATTCAAATAGAATGCCTGCGTTAGAACAATATAGTTAGCTCTCATGAAATCGGATGCTAGCAACTCTTCTTACTTTTATTCGTTACCCCGACTTATTGAGCCGATACCTTGATAATGTCTTAATAATTATTGGTTTTAATAAGCTGGAACTTCATCCTCTAAAATAGACTTTACGGACTCACTATTATTTAGAAAAACATATTAGTTTGCTTCATCATCTCTTAAATTAAAAGCCAGTGGTAGCCCCATGTTAAAGAACATATTAAGTGATTGATATTAGAGAAGTAGTTGCTAAATCAAACTTTTCTAATATTATGAATAAAAAATGGGCTGCTAAACGACTTACAATCAATCTGACATCAAGTGAAGCAGAGAAGCTGGAAAAATACTGCTTAAAGACTGGCAGACCAGCAACCGATGTAATCCGGGAATTAATTCGTTCTCTGACTACTGAAGATAAAGAGTAAAAACCTAGAATTAAAAAAAGTAGACTGGATAATATTTTCTACTTTAAAACATAAAACTAATTTGTGGTTTAACTAGCGATCGCTTGGCTGAAATTGGGAATCCTAAAAGAAGTTTTGAGTGATTTTTAGTACAAATGGTTTTTAAATTTCGCTTGATTGGCGTTGGCGCTTTGCTTTTAGCTCAAATGTCGTTACCCGTATTTGCCAACAATCTTACTGCTACAGTTGTAAGCGTAGGTGATGGTGACACCATACGGGTGAGAACTGGTAACAAAACCCTAACTGTTCGCCTCGTCTGCATCGATGCACCAGAGATGAAGCAAAACCCTTGGGGAGAGCAATCATCAGCAAGACTCAAACAATTGCTGCCAGTGGGACAAGCCATTACTCTACGCCCCGTTGAGACTGATAAGTATAAACGATTGGTAGCAGAGATTTATGTAGGGAATCGCAGTATCAATAACTTGATAAAGAATTAGGATTTTTAAGAAATGTTTACTTTAGCTCAAGTCACTTTTGGAGTTAGATCAACTGGATTAATTGAAATCAGATTAATTGGAACTTTTTATTTAGTTTTAGCAGTTATATATGTGACTTTAATGCTCGGCTGGTTAAGTCAAAGGAAAAATACATTAACAATTCCTATTTTAACAATTTACATTATCCAAGGAGTATTAGCACCAATTTGTCTATTTCTGTGTGGAATCATATTAATTATGCAAGGTTGGCGGTTAGATCCGCTTATTCAATTTGAGCAGTTTCTCCTGCTATTATTAATAATTTATTTAAGTTTTAAGGATATGATAATTAATCTGATTCAAAGAAATTGGTAAAGAAAGAGTCCAATTACACCTTTGCATAGTTACCTAGCAATTATACGCCTCTACTTTGTGCCTTCCTTCCCTGTTGGCTAGTGGAAGGCCGTTAGTTTCTACGTAATGCTCCCATTGCCAACTTTAACAGACGCACTGTTAAGTCTGTATTGCTCACAAACACCAGCCCATTCACACTAAACTTTTGCTCATCAGTGCGATTCCATAGTCCATAACCTCATGTTATGGCGATATCGAAGCTTGTCGGGTTGTAGTACAGATGGAAAATTATGCGAACGCTCAAACCGATCCGCTTGTACTTTTTATCTTTTTTCAGGACTGGCTAGAATAGCTTTTGGTTGATTGGCATTAAATAGAGAAGCAGACAACAAAATGATCGGTTTGTTTGTTTGGTTTTCTGCATAATGAAGCATTCCGGCAGATTCAACCAAAGAATCTCCCACTGTAAGCTGTGTAGTTTTCCCTTTTTGAAGAATCAATTCTGTACCGTTAGCTTTTGTTACTTTAGCTTCTCCTTCCACAACAGTGTAAGTTAAAGTTCCCGCCTCTACTCGTTCAATCTGCATCCCCGGATGAGTATGAGTAGGGAGTTTTGTTCTTGGTGCGATGGTATAGCGTACAAGCTCAAGAATCTGCTTTTGATCTTGAGTAGGATAACCATTTGCTAAAACTTCACGCTTAACAGATTGAGTGTAAGTATTGGGCGAGGAAGTTTCTTGGCTATTAACAACTATGCTGCTAAAAGCTAGGATAACTAAAGGAATAAGCAGAGGCAATTTTCTCATATTAAAACTTTTTTTAGAGGGGATTTAATAAACATTAATTTTTTCTAGTACATGAATGCGCTCCTATTATCCAAGGAGGAAAGTAATTTTTAGGCTCAGATATATATATCTTTAACAGTTGAGAACTTCTTAATGGGCGCTAACTGTTCTAAATTAGCCACGACGAAACAGAGTTTCGAGATAAACTTGGGAAACACTGCGGTCACCATCAGCATTTTGCAGCAGAAAGAGAGAAATAGCTGCGGTAATAAGGCGACTTTCATCCCAATCAGGATGTTTTTCTAAGTAGGTGTTGAGAGATTGATGTAGGGTTTCAGGAAGGGTAGTAAAGATGTTTTGGGTAGAGTTCATCCGATCAAAGCTTCCGAAAGAGCAAATTATAGAGACAATAAGTTAAAGGTGATGCAGCGTTTGTACTGTTTCACCCCGTTCCTCGCTTGCCAAACCACCTGCACTAACAACTGAATATTTTTATACAGTTGATGTTCAAAATGGACGGGCGACAAAGGCTAGTCGATTTATTG
>NZ_JACJTR010000141.1 GCF_014698795.1 Nostoc sp. FACHB-892 | reverse complement strand
GGCAAGGCTTTCACTTGCATCTGACCGAGAGTTCAGCCTTAATGACAGTAATCTGCTGTCGGGCTGGATTAGTTATTTACGGATTGATTACCGTGATTCACTAATCAACGAATCGCACCACTCACTACAAAGATGGCTCATTACCTGTGCAAGAAGAAGCAGAGGTGCAGGGGAGCAGGGGTACAGAGGGGAAAAACTTACAACAACTTTCTCCTCTGCCCCTCTGCCCCTCTGCCCCCATGCTTTCCTCTTCGACCGAAAACCAAATCATGGCGCATATCTTCAACGAGTGCCAAAATTATGGGTTTGAAATTCTCGATGATGGCATTTACAACAACAACGGCGTGAAACTGGGGCAAGTCGGATGCACTGACGGGAACTGGTGGGTGAAGAGGCGTTATTCAGTCCAGCAGCAGTATTCTAACTCGGTGCTTGATGCTGTGCTATCGCTGTCGATGGTGGATACATCCCTGGCTGAACCAGTTCACAAATACTTGCAACACCGACCCTTAGAGCAACTGAGTTCTAATGAATTACAGCAGCTTTTCAACCATGAAGTGCGATCTCTTCTTCAAGAATTAGTCACAGTGTAAAACCTCATGTGGGCAGCAGTGAAAATTGCTGCTCACTTTTAGGTATTTTTTGGGCGTTATTCTCCAAACATTGCCGAAGATTTTTAGGTTATTAATTCCAGGGAAGAAAAGCATGATTGACCATATTAATGCACTTCAAACAAGTTGGTATCTTTCCCCACCTTGGCGTGGAACAATTCCACCCGTTGAGGTGAATTTACTGGAGAGAGTTTACTTAAGAACCACGAGAACATTCGGCTATTGTTGCGGTATGCAATGGAAGCATGAATCCTGGATTTATTCAATTGACTGCCGTAATGAAATACTCCACACTACACAAAACCAAATCATCGGGACTGGAGAATTAGAAGCCATCAAGGTGCAAAAACCTGCCTTCGTTCTGGGTGAAAGAGTAATGCTTTGTTCTCACGATAAGGGAATAAAGCAACGGCTGATTTTAGGGATTGGGCTGGTGAATAATTCTTGGTTTTACCTTGTTGAATTGGTGTCGCCAACCTTAACTCAATCACAGGCTATATCGAATCGTTTCTCACTGGTTGGTGAAAAAAGTTTGGTGCGCGTGAATGTCTAACTCTCTCTAATCAACAACGAAAATTTATCCCCCAACTAAAGTTATGTCACAAATCGAAGTAGCTCAAATTATCGACCAGATAAAGCAAGAAATCACTATTGATGCTTCAGGACGCGGTAAAGCTAGTATTCGAGCTACAGCAAGACTCGCCAATATCGATGCTACTGGATTAGTCAGAAGTCTCAAAACTGCTGTAGACAATTCTGGGTCTAAACTGGTTGGAAAGCTTATCCGTAAAGGGTTTGAAGCCGTAGAGATTTTAGGATGGTCGCAGTCCGGTATCCCTGATATAGCTGTTGCCGCAATACTTCACTATTACGGCTACGAAGCGGGGAAAAGATGCAGCGAACAAGCAAGATTAGCCTGTGAAGCTTTTGAAAGTATCGGTGTTCGTGCCTGGATGCAAGACATTATGGGCTGGACAAAACTTGCTACTCAACCACAAGAACAACCCACTACACCAGCCCTCCCTCCAGTTGAACAACGATTGCATACTCTTGTCCTGGCCATGAAAACTTTAGCTGAGTTAACTGGTGGCAGACTCAACCCGTACATGGAACAGCAATTCAAAGACTATGCCGGGAACCTTCTGGCAGAACACAACAGAAAATTGCTCACCCCTTCAGAGGAACGCTGGCTCGGCGTAGTCAACTTTGCAGAGAGCGAACTTGGAAAAAAAGTCCCCCTGAGCGGCGCTCACTACCGGGGACACTTGGGTACATGGGTTCGCACGTTTTACCCACACTTAGGCGATCGCCAAGAAACGCGATTGGTTAATGGTGTGCAACAGCCCATCTACGTCTACGCTTGTCACGAGCCGACTGTTGCGGTTGGGTTGACCAAAGCTATAGAAGAGTTCTTCGCTCATCCCAGTCCTAGTGCAGCGCTAAGGCAGGCAGGTGCTTTCGCTAGAAAATCTTTAGTAACGGCTTGATGGACATTGGGCATTAGTCATTAGTCATTAGTCATCGGTCATTGGGTATTAGACGTTGGTCAAGCAGAGCGATCGCCGAGTTATCAAAAATTAAAACTTTTACAACAAAGGCAAATTCTACCTTGAGGGGAAAGGATATGGAACTTGGATACTTCCAGAAAGACGCACTGATTGAAAAGTTAGCCCGTAAGTTCTATGCAATTCAAGGCTATGTAGTTCCCGAATCATATCGAATGCAATCAGCTACACATCCAGCAGAAAGAGCGTGTGTAGCTATGGCTTTCACTGCAATCGAAGAAATTGAGTTTGAACTTGCTAACGATGATGATACAGAAATTATCAAATGGCAGCAAGGGCAATCTCTGACAGGGTAAGCGCATTTCAAAGGCTATTGACAACAAGGCTTTTCAGCATCATGATGATGAGATAAGCAAGCAGTTAAAATGGTCAACATATAGTTGTTATCCATAGCAGCTCTGTTTAATTTTTGACGGTTACTTCGCTTGAGTGATTGTTCCAAATTTAAAGCGTTAAGTGCAATTCGACGCAGCAATGATAGATTTTGTGGAGCATGGCCAGTACGGACGCGGCAAGCGTCTTCATTGAAGGT
>NZ_JACJTR010000140.1 GCF_014698795.1 Nostoc sp. FACHB-892 | reverse complement strand
CCGTTTACACCATTTTTCAAAGCATGGCGGCATGGCTGCGGGGGTTGTTTCTTTCATGAGGTGAGTCCGATGTGAAAGCTATGCTAGTTAAGCATTATACTCTCTTTTTTTCTCCATTTTTGTTTAAGTCCCGATAGTGAGTCAGTGTCAGTCATGAATAATATAGTGTTAACCACACCAGTCACTGACACGACACCTATTGATATTCCCCAAACAGTTACCCAGATGGAAAATCCTGTTGCTCAAGGCTGGAAAGGGCTGAAGTTGAAAATGCGCCTTGGACTCGACAGCGTTGGCAAGTTCTACCAACAGTTAGTCTCCCAGATTGGCGAGGCTGTTGGAATTGCTGATGGTGAGCCTTACTGGAATAGGTATCTGGGGCAGTGGCAGATTGCTGTTAACTTTGCTTCGGGGTGTAAGTCTGTACTGTGCGATTGGTTGATAGTGGTTTAATTGTAGATATATTTGGAAGGAGATTCCACAATTAAATGAGTCGTCAATTCATATCTTCTGGTTCTATCTTCGAGCAAGAAATTGCTTATTCTAGAGCAGTTGTTGATGGAGACTGGGTTTTTGTTTCTGGTATCACGGGTTTTGATTATAGTTCGATGGTCATATCTGATGATATTGTAAAACAAACAGAGCAGTGTTTTAAAAACATTAATGCTGCACTGACAGAGGCAGGACTGGTAATGCAGGATATAGTGCGAGTTCGTTACATTTTACCGATTCGAGAAGACTTTGAACAAAGCTGGCCAGTAATTCGTAAATATTTAGGAGATGTCAGACCAGCAGCAACAATGATTGTTGCTGGACTTTTAGATCCTAGAATGCAGATTGAGATAGAGGTGACAGCAAAAAAAACTAGGGACTAGATTTGAGGAGCAATTTTGTGACAAATCACGTAACTTCTTGGCTACTCATATTGCTAAGAAACACAGCCTTGTTGCCTTTCCTGTCAAGGATTGCTGATGGTAAGCCTTACTGGAATGGGTATTTGGGGCAATGGCAGGTTTGGGTCAGCTTTACGGACGGGTGTAAGTCTGTGGTCTGTGATTGGCTCAAAGCGGCTTAGACCAATAAAGCTCCCGCTTAATATTGAATAAGTTTTTGTGGTCTAGTGTAGTTGCTCAGATTTGCAGGTACTTCAATATCTGGATGTAAATTAGGATCACTTATGGGTACAGCCGCCGTCAATTTTAAGGGAATTTCTCCTGCCCATACAGGTATTTGATAATCAGCTTCATCATCAATGGGCCCACCAGTGCGAATCTTTGCTGATGCTTCTGTGAGCGGTAAAGATAGGACTATAGTTCTGGCTAATTCGTTATGGCAAGGCGATCGCACTTGCAACCACCGTCCAAGAATAACGTGTTCTGTAAATGCTTTCAAGGCAGCTAATTTTTGCTCTGCATCTTCGACCAGTGTTGCTTTACCAAATACAACTACTGAATGATAATTCATTGAGTGGTGAAACGCCGAGCGTGCCAATACTAACCCATCAATTAAAGTCACTGTTACGCAAACATCAATACCTTGTTGCAGGGTTCGCAGCATTCGACTAGCAGGTGAACCGTGGATGTATAAGGTATCCTCAACTCGTCCATAGGCTGTAGGGATCACAAAAGGCTGTCCATCTGCGACAAAACCTACATGGCAGACTAATCCTTCATCCAATATTTGATAAATGGTGTCGCTTTCATACTTTGCTCGTTGGGGTACGCGTTTAACTGTTGTTCTTTGGCTGGGGGCTTTTTGTTGAGGCATGGCTGGAAATTTATACTCTATATCGTTAGAGTAATCAGGTAAGTGGAATGATACAAGTGCCACTTTTTGAATAAATTACCAGTCCACTTATCTCATTTGTAATTACTAACCCGAATGGATTTTGTTATTAATATTGACCTAGGAGCAGTTTTACCTTTGTATCGCCAAGTTTACGCCCAACTACGTCAGGCTATTCTTTCGAGAAGATTAACCCCAGGAGAAAAACTGCCTTCAACGCGAACGCTTGCTCAATTGCTTAGTGTTTCCCGCGCCACTGTTACCCAGAGTTATGAGATGCTCTTAAGTGAAGGTTATCTAGAAACAATTGTCGGATCGGGAACATTTGTCTGTCGTCAACTCCCTGATGAATTACTAAATACCACATCGATTCAGGCAAAATCACAACTACCTCATTCTTCAATATCCTTATCAACTTATGGCGAAAGTTTGAGCGATCAAGCTTTTTTACACCTACCAGAAGCAGAAGTAGAAATCAGCTTTAGTTATGGGCGACCAGCTTTTGATCAATTCCCAATAGACTTGTGGCGTAAGCTCTTGTCTCGCCATTGCCGCTTTAGTCGATACGTGCTTGACTATACTTATGACTCTATGGGATATCAACCTCTAAAAGAGGCGATCGCTGACTATCTGTCACGCTCCAGAGCGGTTAAGTGTGAGCCAGAGCAAATCATTATTGTTGGTGGTTCACAGCAAGGACTTGACTTGATTACACGTATATTAATTGACCGTGGTGATTGGATAGCGGTGGAAGAACCAGGTTATTTAAGCGCTAGGGCTTTGTTGCGTGAATGAAAAAAAGACATACTAATCCGATAGTGGAGTAGTATTAGTTTTCTACTTTGTAACTGTCCGGCTTGCCTAACTGGATCATGCGGTTAAGCGCAGCACATTGGAGAAATAATTCAACAGCTTGATTATCAAAGAAACGTCGT
>NZ_JACJTR010000014.1 GCF_014698795.1 Nostoc sp. FACHB-892 | reverse complement strand
CTGATTATTAACAACAAACATCTCCAACCTCTATTCTATCGTCAAAACTATCTGGATTTCAAAACTGGCGATCGCACGCTATAAGCTAGTCACAGAGATACTTAGACAGTTTTCGGAGATGTCTTTTATATCTTGAGCTTAGTTGATCGGTATGAGCGATCGCCGTTTTTGGAGGCTGTTAGGGAAAAGAACTTTTACTGCTATAATTGCGCTGGCTACTGTCATCACATTGACACCCCTTAAGCTTGCTTGCAGTGTATACATAGCAGATTGTTGGTATGGGTGAAGGAATTTTTCGCTCTCTCGACAGAGGACAAACATGGAGAAACATCGGCTTTTTAGACCAGCCTATCGGCAATGAGCCTAATGTAATGGAGGCTAGCTGGCAGTAATTCGGGCTAGTATTTATTGGCACTAACGGTAGGGGAATCTACTATGGGACACCGTAAAAATGTCAGCCTTAGATTTAACTTATAAATAACCTCTAATATAAGTTTCAAAGTAGGTTAATTATGAATTTTATGTAAAGCCGGATTAATTTTCCTGTATCGTGTTATTATTTTTCCAAAAAAATACCATCATAATTATTACTACGTTATTTAATACAATTTAATTATTAATAGTAAAATTATCAAAATTGAAGGATATTTATTATGTAATATATCAACAGTTAAGGCTTTTGAATAACAACATTGGAAGCTTAATACTAGCAAAGCTGTTGTAGTTCTTAAGTCTAGGATCTTATTAGGATGTTAGGTAACTGTTATTAAGGTGGTGGATAAATTAGATAGTGATAGCTATTAGCTTGATACCTTTCTTAATTCATTCATCTAGGAAAGGTAATTTTTTAACTCCTCTACATACTAGTATTTTGGTACTAGTGTTGTTTTTATTTGGACAGCAAGTTTTCAACCTCTGGATAGCACGCCTAACTCATGAAGCATTTAACTGCGTAACCCATACTTTGTTGGTAAAGCGAGAAGGAGAACGTCTATTTCATGCTGTGATAGATAATGAAGAAAAAGGTTTTTTAGAAAGTTCCAGTCAGGGGCTAACCAATCTTATAGATTATGGTGAGAAGAAGCCCAACTTCCACAACAGCTTCAACTATCTGTACAATCTTGTACAAGACAACCCCGCTCAAATAAAACAACTCCATAAAATTAGATATATCTATAACCAGTGGCAAAGGGAGTTGCAGGAAAAAGCGCTTTCTAGTTCTGCTAGTAACAATGGTGTGGCAAAAAGCACTTTATTCGGTTCCTTGCAGAACGAGATTGAGAAACTGATTCAGCACGAAGAGATGCTTTTAAGCGATCGCCAAATTCGTGTAGAGCGCTTGCATGATATTAACACTGTGATAAACGTCTTCAGCACATTAGTTATTCTTTTAGGAGCGCTTTTAAATCTCCAGTTGTTGCATCGGCGAGTCAAGCTTCCATTAAAGAAATTGGCACAAGTTAGCAAACTTTGGCAAGCGGGACAAATGGAAGTGCAACTCTGCCATTCTTCTAAAGACGAAATCGGGGAACTAGCTGGAGTTCTTAACGCGATGGCTGATAAAACTCGTCACCGTCAAGAAAGCATTGAGGTGCGTAACCAACAGCTTGAAGACATGATATCTGCACTGTCTCACGACCTACGTATTCCTTTACTTGCCACTCGTAATACTCTAGATTGTATGAGCAGAGGAGCTTTTGGCCCAGTAAATGATACTTGGAAGGAAGTATTTAAAGAGTACGATGAAGCTAATGAGGATCTACTTCAGCTTGTAGAACTCCTCTTAGATATCTCCCGTTATGAAGCACGCAGCGCTTGTTTAGTTTGCGATCGCCTGAATTGGGAAAAGATTTTAATTAAAGTAATTGGTCAGGTAAAAGCAACCTCTACACGTGAGTTAGCCTTCATTTGTAAAATTTCTCAACTGCTGCCAACAGTCTACGGTGATGAATTAGAAATTCAACGGGTTTTACAAAACTTACTTGATAATGCCGTGCGGGTAAGTAAGCCTAAAGGGGAAATTATTTTAGAGATAACGCCCTATGGAGAAGGCCAAGTGCAGATTTCGGTGCGTGATTATGGTTCAGGAATTGCACCGCAAGTTAAAGAAAGACTGTTCCAACGCTTTATTCAAGGACAAGGGCATCGTGGAAGAAGTGGACTTGGTCTGTATTTATGTCGTCAAATTATTGAGGCTCACGGAGGAAACATTGGTGTCGAAAGTTCTCTTGGAGAGGGAAGTACTTTTTGGTTTACTCTCCCAAGTGCCATAAATGACGTTGATTGCAACCATGAACAGAATATAAGCAGATGTAGCAAAAGTGATGCCTAAGATTGACCAAGAGAAAACTGTGCGGGTTCTATTAGTTGATGATCACCCCTTAATCCGCCGAGGAATGAAAGGGCAATTTAGCCTTGAACCTGGTTTTAGTATAGTTGGAGAGGCATTGGATGGTCAACAGGCTGTTGAATTAGCTAACCAACTTCAGCCAGATGTAGTCTTAATGGATATTGATCTGCCAGTTATGGATGGGATTACAGCCACTCAGCAGATAAAAAGTAGCTGCTTGACTACTCGCGTTCTAGCCTTAAGTGCCTTTGACGACGATATCCAGGTCATGGGGATGCTTGCAGCTGGTGCTGATGGTTACTGCCTTAAAACCATTGAATGGGAACAACTCATTGCCGTCATTCAATTGATACTTCAAGGTGGTGCTTATTTAGATCCTTTAATAGCTCAAAAAGTTGCTCGGATGCTTAGGTCAACCCCTGTAGCCCCCGATGTTCCTGTATCTAAAGTAATAGCGGAACCGATTCTCAGTAATCGTGAACGCGAGATTCTTAAACTTATTGCACAAGGTCACTCAAACCAGCAAATTGCAAACCAACTCTACCTCTCACTTGGAACCGTCAAGTCTTATGTACGTATGGTTCTCAACAAACTGAGCGTTGATGATCGTGTCCAAGCAGCAGCTTTAGCCGTACGCCAAGGGTTGATTTAACCTTAGAGGAATTTATGTAAACAGGCAGATAATTCTGTAAAAGTGGTAGCTAGTGGTGAGATGTCATTAATGAGTTTTTCTGACCACAAAATGTAAGGCTGAAGTAGTTGATGTTGGAATTTATCAGGTATAGGCAGGCATAACACTAAAACATGAGGTGCAAACAAAGCTATCTCTTCAAGTGTGGGAATACAGTAATATGGAAAAACTTCTGCATTTTGTTTTAGGCAATGACTGCTGACGCGCTGCACAGTAGTGACATTGCTACCAATAACCATAATTTTGTGTTTTTTCATATCATTCATATCTTAGACTGATCCGCAAATGCGAAATGCTTACTAAACAGCAGTTTTAACGACTATATAAAGAAGTGCGATTGCCTCATTTCTCTACGTTCTCTGCGGGATGCTACGCAAACGCGTAGCGTGTCGCAGACAGAGGCTGTGCCCGAAGCGGAACAAATATAAGTAAGTCAGCGTTAAAAATTCAAGCTATGTAACCAAGTATAAAATTAGCGCATAGTTTATAAATTGGTCATTCCACAGCTTTTACAAAATCAAACATACTTGGGTTTTATCGCGTCTACTTAATTATTATGAAATTTAGACTATCTGGACGCTACAGCCAAGCGGATAGTTAGCTGGATAATTTTATCCTTCATTAGGATACTGTATAAAAAATAATTTAATTAGTCATCAGATAGTATTTTCTATCAGTATTTGCGTACGAAAGTATACGTAGAATCTACTAAGTCTTTACTCAACCTTACAAATAAAGTCTCAAGTCCTATTAAATGCTTTTATTATACTTACACATTCATTAAAAACAACGATGTTCAATGCTTAACCATGAAGTATTGACCGCTACTGTAACTGCAAATATCTTAAAGAACAAATTGACTGGTTACATATTTACTTACTTAACCTATTAAAAAATTTAATTCCCGCTTTTACAGGTTATTGAAATAAGGAAATGTGCAGACGATTAAGTTCATAAATTTACCTACTGAAAGTGTAATTACCGTGTCTAAAACCTCTAGTTCCGACCATTTTAATATGCCAGTTCTAGATGATACCCATAATGTTCCTAAAGTTGAACTTCCAGTTCACCCTTCTGTACTCAGTAAAGCCAAGCGGATGATTGACATCTTGGGTGCTGTTGTCGGGCTATCGATTACACTAATTGTAGTAATTCCTATTGCGATCGCCATTCAGTTAGATAGCCCAGGTCCTATCTTTTACAGTCAAGTTCGCTGTGGTCTGAATGGGCGTTACTTCCGAATTTGGAAATTTCGCTCAATGTCAGTCGGAGCTGACCAACTTAAGCATTTAGTTAAGAATGAAGCTCAAAGCGAGCAGATATTCAAAAATGAGAATGACCCCCGCATTACCTGTATAGGCAGGTTTCTCCGCCGCACTAGCTTAGACGAACTCCCTCAATTTTGGAACGTGCTGGTGGGGGAAATGAGCCTAGTTGGCACCCGCCCTCCCACTCCCAATGAAGTGATACACTACTCAAGACACCACTGGGAACGGTTGAATGTCAAACCGGGTATGACTGGTGAATGGCAGGCTTATGGTCGCTCCAGTATTAAAAACTTTGAAGATATTGTTCACATGGACTTAGACTACCAACGTAAGTGGTCTATCTTTTATGATATTAGTCTAATCTTGAAAACTTTAAAAGTTGTGTTATATAAGAGTGGTGCTTGCTAACGTACAGCCAATTAATGTTAGTGAAAGCTGACAACTTTATTCAACTTCCTCACACAGAATTAACAGTGTTTCCATCGCCTCTGCTAGAGAAATCAACTCTGTCCAAGAGGAGCCACTAACTAAATTTTGGGCATGAGCTAATCGGTTTCGCAACTGTTCAGCAGACTTAAGGAAACGTTCGCCAAATCGCTTGGACTTTAATCCCAATTGCTGGAGAAGTTCTGGTTGATTTAAAATCAACTCTCGTTTATCACAGAATTGCAGATAATCTAATAAATCGGTAGCTTCGTTTCTTTCTTGGCTTTCTCGCCATAGCCTTTGAGCAACTTCTAAGCGTTCAGGTTTTAGGACTTTTTGCCAAGAATCTTGAGGATAGTAAATCCGCACCAGCCGCAGCAAATTCATTTCTAGCAGCGTTACCAAGCCAAACAGTAGCATTCGTGCGGGTGCTTTCTGCAAGTCGCCACAGGTAACAATACCATTCACTTGATTGCAGTCCAGAACAAACAATCGCTGAGTTTGTTGCAAAATGGGTAGTAACTTTATCAGTGGGGTGGAAATGGCAATTAGCTCTTTTGGATGAAACACGCGTTGATAGTCGCCACACTTCCCAGATTTACCTTCTATTAAACTAGAGCGTTCTACATAACCGCTAATAGTATCTTTTGTCTCAATACCGATTACATCAAAATTGTGCGCTTGCATCCAAGGCAGCACCTCTGTAACTTCTGCATCAGCTGGCATAGCTTTGAGGGGTTCCGCCACATATTCAATGGTGATATTGTTCTCAAACAAACTCCGCAAGTCTTGAGAACGCGATTTTAGCTGTTTCATCCCCCTTCTTTAAAGAATTTTATCGTACTTGCGCGATGGGCTATGCCCCGCCGTAGGCGATCGCTCGCCGAATTTTGTGCCAGATTAGCCCTGCGACAATCAACCCTAAACCAACTTGCCAAATCGAAGACTCTACCCAAAAAGCGAGAAAAAGGCAAGAGACAAGACCTAGCCAACCTACCCATACAGGATAAAGTCGCTCCGATGGGGCCAAACGCAAAGCAGCGAAACTGGTAATTGCGTAATAAATCAAAACACTAAAGGCACTAAACGACCAGGTAGTTTTGACATTACCCAACAGTACCAGCAGAGCGATCGCTATCCCTACAAATATTACAGCCCAGTATGGGGTTGTCTGTTGTTCGTTAAGCTGCGCTAAGAATTTTGGTGCATCTGAACGCCTCCCCATTGCCAGTAACACACGGGATAAGCCCAAAATCAGGTTCAATAGCACGCCTAGCATGGCTGTCACCGCCCCAATTCCTAAGATTAAAGCACCACCGGAACCGGCAACGTTGCGGACTGCCACTTCTAGAGGCGCTGCTGTCTGCCCTGTGCTACTGCCCAAGACATCTGCTCCCACAGCCCCAATACCAACTATCGCCACTGCCATGTAAAGCAACATTGTCAGCAGCAGACAGACAATCATCGCCTTAGGAATCGTTTCCCTTGGGGAGCGTGCTTCCTCTCCCATTGTGGCAATGCGCCCATAACCTGTATAGGCGACAAACATCAAGGCGCTAGCATGGAGTACTCCTCCTGGGGAGGTTCTGAAAAAAGGTGTCAAATTCTCAATTCCTACCTCGGTAGCACGGGGTAGACAAGTAAGGATAAAAAAGCCTAAAGATAACAGCGTTACCGACACAATCACCGTATTGGTAACATTAGAGCGCCGAATACCACTTAAAACAACCAAAGTCATTATCGCTACAGCTAAGAGGGCTGTAGGAACTACCCAACTGGAACTCAAACCCCCAATGTTGAGCAAGTAACCAGCAAAACCTAAAGCGGCGGTTGCGGCTGAGGCAGTCTTTGCTACCAAAAACATCCAACCCGCGGTGAAGCCCAATGCGGGGGTAAGATATCTGTAACCATATTCATAAGTGCCACCACTGACAGCATGATTAGCTGCTAACTGGGCGCTGTTGAGTCCATTACAGGTGGCAACAATTGCCCCAATTGCTACTGCCAAAATTACTGCTGGCCCAGCAATCCCTGCTGCAATCCCGATAGTGACAAATACGCCCGTCCCGACAATCGAACCCAGTCCCATCAAGGTTGCACCAACAACCCCTAACTCCCGTTTAAGTTGGGGTGGAGAATTTGTGGCAGACATCTTTAATATCTCCCTGTTTAGATTACAAGATGTAACGTTCATCAGTGAGAATATCACGACCGAAAGGCTTGCAGATAATCATATTTTGATGACAATTTTTTTGTTACCGCTTTGATACCAAATTTAAGTCAGCACTAATTTTATACCAATCTAGTTGGTACGAAATTACTGCTACTCAGTTAATATTAAGTAACAAATTGTTTTGTACCGACGAAAAATAAATATTTATGTAGTTAAATGTATGAGATTAGTTGATGAATTATCTAGAGAATCCTTCAATAAAAAATATTTTTATTAAAATAACACATCGAATTGATACTTGGTAGAATCATACCAAGAATAACCAGAATAACCAAAATTGATTTATGCCAAGAAAAGAACAAGGGTGGGTCACATTTCAAACCTCAGAGGACGAACGGAAGATTCTAGAAGAGTTCTGCGAACAGTCTCAACGAACTAAGACGGAGATTCTGCGAGAACTCGTGCGTAGTCTCAATCAGCACACATGGGCGCCAATATCACCGCCAATTCACGAGGATAAACAGGAAGATATTTACACTCAAAAGCCTGAAATAGAAGCTAGTATTCAAAAGAAATCATTAAAAGTTAGTTCTCGCAATATTCTTAAAGGTGTGGTTAAACGAGTTGTTTATGGAGCAGTTAATAGCGAAGTGACTCTGGAGATTATTCATAAAGTAGAATTAACCTCGATTATTACTAGAGCTTCCGCAGAAGAGTTAGAACTATCTGAAGGAAAAGAAGCTTATGCAGTCATTAAGTCTAACGATATTGTCATTGCTAGAGAATAGAATTACTTTGACTTTAGGCGCTGGATATTAAAAAGATGAATCATCACTAACATTTTTGATTTTGGAGAACTGCAAGAGAAATTGAGTATATAGTTGATGCTATGTTTACCAGGAGCTATGCCTAAGCAGATCCAAAGTGAGTATCAACTAGCATTAAAAATTGTTTAAGGATTAATCTGGTATAATTTTTGTTTTGCTTGCTGCTATAGAAGACTTTACAAAAAGATTTAAAATTGGATGTTGCGTAGGCGTAGCCCGTCGTAGACATTGCTTATGTAATAGCTGTTTTCGTATAAATGGAGCACATGATAGGGGCGCATAGCTAGCTGTGCGCCCCTGCTTTCACCTAAAGTTGATACAGATAACAGATGTGTGACCCTTTTGCACCACAAAATCGTTACCGCACCAGTCAGAGTCGAAATAAACCACCACTGCCAAAACCAACCGCACAGCTATTTTGGTTTGGTTGTAGAAAACTGCCAACTTACAGCATCGTAGCTAATTTTCGCCGTGCTAGCCGCCCCTGAACTACTGAAGGTAGCCTTATCCAAGACAATCTTATCGCCTTGGGAATGTTTCAAGTCAGCGTAGGCATAGCCCGTCGTAGACATCGCATCTACATCAAGAACAGAACTGGCAAAGGATTACGCCTCTTCTTTGACATCGTTCTGTTCATTCAAATTTGCTCATTTCAAGTCGTGTTAACTGTTTGAGTACGGTAAACCGTATTGGCTCGTTAGTTCCCAAAGATTAATTTAATTGTTAAGTTTAGTTACATAAATAAAAAAATACTGCAAAGGTTGCTAAATCGGAAAAATTATGAGAATCGGTAATATCCTTGAGGATCAAGACAAATTGAACGACTTTGCGCGTAGCTCATCGCCTAGTTTGGATGGGTACGCTAACATCTCGGATGTACATCACGCAAGAATCTTAGCTTGGTTTCACTAAGTACTCCGAAAAACTTAATGGTCACTTGGCAGTGATTGGATTTATATCTCTTATAGCTTTGGAAATCTTGACTGGTATTTAATCAAGTTTCTTGAGCTAAATCAGAAATAAAACTTAATTAAGATTATTTAACAAGGTTATGAAAGCTACAGATAAATTGGTGGATTTTTTAGAACAAGAGTTGGGTATTTCTAGTGGAGCAATTTCTCTTGCTTTGCGACATTGTGAGCAAACACCAAACTTTCTAGCCATGACTCTCTGGCAGTATGGGTTGGTAACAGTGGATCAGTTAGCCCAAATTTTTGATTGGTTAGAAACAGTATAAGCTGCTGCTTCAACTATTCGGATAGTAAATAACGCACTTTCTGTGAAAGTCACATTCTCAACAGTTTTCATTCTAAGGATTGGTTACATTCATGGCAATTAAAGAACAGCCTAAGTCACCTCGGTTTCGGATCATTGCAAATATATTATTGGCAGTATCAGGGCTATTTTTGCTCTTAAATTTATTTTTGCCTGGTTTATTTGCTTCTGGCCCGACTGGGGTTCCTTATAGCTTATTTATTCATCAAGTACAAGAAGGGGAAGTCAACCGCGTTTCTGTTGGTCAAAACCAGATTCTTTACGAATTAAAAACAGAAAATACTGAGCCGGGCCCGGTGTTTGCAACTACACCAATCTTTGATTTAGAGTTACCCAAACTGCTAGAAGAAAAGGGAGTTGAGTTCGCTGCTACACCACCACCTAAGAATACTTGGTTTACAACCCTTTTAAGTTGGGTGATTCCACCACTGATTTTTATTGGTATTTGGCAGTTTTTTCTCGCCCGTGGTGGTGGCGGTGGTCCACAAGGTGCGCTTTCTATTGGTAAGAGCAAAGCTAAGGTTTACGTTGAAGGCGAATCAGCTAAAATCACCTTTGCAGACGTGGCTGGGGTAGAAGAAGCAAAAACTGAGTTAGTGGAAATTGTAGATTTCCTCAAGACTCCGGCACGGTTTACGCAAATTGGCGCTAGGATTCCCAAAGGTGTATTGTTGGTAGGCCCTCCGGGTACTGGTAAGACACTTTTAGCAAAAGCCGTAGCAGGAGAAGCAGGAGTTCCATTCTTCAGTATCTCTGGTTCGGAGTTTGTGGAATTGTTTGTCGGTGTAGGTTCTTCTAGAGTGCGGGATTTGTTTGAGCAAGCAAAGAAACAGGCTCCTTGTATTGTATTCATTGATGAATTGGATGCAATTGGCAAGTCTCGTAGCAGTAATGGCTTCTACGGTGGTAACGATGAGCGAGAACAGACCCTCAACCAGTTACTAACGGAGATGGACGGGTTTGCAGCTGGGGATGCAACGGTGATTGTACTAGCAGCTACCAACCGCCCCGAAAGCCTTGACTCTGCATTGCTGCGTCCTGGTCGCTTTGACCGCCAAGTGTTGGTAGATCGTCCCGATTTATCTGGTCGTGAAGCAATTCTCAAGATTCACGCTCAAAAGGTAAAATTAGGAAATGATGTAGATTTAAAAGCGATCGCTACTCGTACTCCTGGTTTTGCTGGTGCAGATTTGGCAAACTTGGTAAATGAAGCCGCATTATTAGCAGCTCGTAATATGCGTGAAAGTGTTGCTCAAGAAGACTTTGCCGAAGCAATTGAGCGGGTAGTCGCCGGTTTAGAGAAGAAGAGTCGCGTCATGAACGAGACTGAGAAAAAGATTGTTGCTTACCATGAAGTTGGTCACGCAATGGTCGGGGCGCTAACCACAGGAAACGGTCGCGTAGAAAAGATTTCGATTATTCCCCGTGGGATGGCAGCTTTGGGCTACACTCTGCAATTACCAACTGAAGACCGCTTTTTGATGAATGAGGATGAACTGCGGGGTCAGATTGCGACTTTGTTAGGTGGACGTTCCGCCGAAGAGATTGTGTTTAACAGTATTACAACAGGTGCTTCCAACGATTTGCAACGAGCAACTGACTTGGCAGAACGGATGGTAACAACTTATGGCATGAGCAAAGTCTTAGGACCACTGGCTTACCAACAAGGACAACAATCAATGTTCTTGGGTAATGGTGGGGGTAATCCTCGGCGGGCAGTGAGTGAAGACACATCGAAAGCTATTGATAGCGAAGTCAAGGAAATCGTGGAAACAGCCCACGAACAAGCCCTAGAGATTCTTAGACAGAATCGAGACTTGCTAGAAGCGATCGCTACTCAACTGTTAGAAACAGAAGTCATTGAAGGGGAAAAACTGCACAGTTTACTGGGTCAGATTAAACCTGTAGTTAATTCGTAATTCGTAATTCGTAATTAAGAAAGTCAGGTTTTAAACTTAGAGGTACGCAGAGAATAATCTTTGCGTACCTCTGCGTTACTTTACGTTTCTAATACTCTGGAACAGAAGGATCGATTTCTCGACTCCAAGCGGTAATTCCGCCTTTGACATTCGTCCCAACAATCCCGGCTTCCTTGAGGATGCCAAGAGCTTTTGCCGATCGCCCGCCCATCTTACAATGAGCAATTAAACGGTGACCGTTTAATATTTCCTTTACCTTCGCAACGCCACTTCCATTTTCAATGTCTGGTAAAGGCACTAACACTGAACCAGGAATTTTGGCAATGTCGTACTCATTGGGGTTACGGACATCTAGCAGTACAAAATCCTTTGCACCACTATCAAGTAACTCCTTCAAATCCTTAACGGTCATTTCTTGCATTTCCATCTGCTGTTTTGCCTCCTCTGCCTTAGCTTGTGGAATTCCGCAGAATTGTTCGTAGTCTATCAGTTTTTCAATCACTGGGCGAATTGGGTTAGGACGCAACTTCAACTCCCGGAATTTCATATCTAAGGCGTTGTATAGCAGCAACCGTCCACTCAAGGTTTTCCCTTGTCCCAGAATGATTTTGACAGTTTCAGTTGCCTGAATTAAACCAATAATTCCTGGCAAAATTCCCAATACGCCGCCTTCTGCACAAGAGGGAACCATTCCTGGTGGTGGCGGTTCTGGGAAAAGGTCACGATAATTTGGGCCACCTTCGTAGTTAAATACAGTAGCTTGCCCTTCAAAGCGTAAAATTGAACCGTAGACGTTGGGCTTATTTAGCAATACGCAAGCGTCGTTAACTAGATATCTGGTGGGGAAGTTATCAGTACCATCCACCACGATATCGTAAGGTTGAAGGATTTCCAGAGCGTTTTCGGAAGTCAGGCGGGTTTCGTATAAATCAACCTGACAATAGGGGTTAATTTCGTGAATGCGGTTTTTTGCCGATTCAATCTTGGGTTTATTCACCCAGGATGTACCGTGAATTACTTGTCGTTGCAGATTGGAAGTATCGACAATATCAAAATCGACAATCCCGATACGTCCAATACCCGCCGCCGCCAGATATAAAAGTAGTGGTGAACCTAGTCCACCTGTACCGATACACAGTACACTGGCAGCTTTCAGGCGTTTCTGTCCTTCTAACCCTACTTCCGGCAAAATCAGGTGTCGGGAGTAGCGTTCATAGTCGTCTTTGGTCAACTGGATTTCATCCAGGTTGGGATTTAGCATAGCAGTTATGATCTAGAACGGAATATTAATCCTATCGAAAAAAGATATGCGTCTTTAAACTAAGCCGTTAAATTATATTTTCAATTGCCTCTGCTTGGAAATGATGAGTATCATCAAGGCTCCAGCTTTGGAATTCTCCAGCTTTACCGTTTTGGACGGAAACTATTATATACGAGTATCCTTGCCAAGCGTATAGGCGATCGCATTCTGAAGGGATAGCAGGATGATCTGGGTGGGAGTGAAAAATGCCGATAATGCTCAGTGATCTGTCGCGTGCTTCCCTTTGTATTTTTAACATAACTTGGGGTGCGATCGCATATTGCCGTCTTTTACTTTCTGCTGTGCGTTCCCCTGAAAATTCAGCCGCCGCTTCTGTATTCCAGGCATTTTCTGTTGGTATGACTTCTACCACAATTTTGCTCTCACTAGCCAGATAGCCCATAATTATACCACAGCACTCATTTGGATAGGTGCTTTCGGCATGGATGCGGATAGTTTGCAAGTGTTCTTGGCTAAGTCGGATCATCTCTGCGTTTGTAGTTTTGCTAACCTTTAGAATTTTAGCCCACCGCAGGCATCGCACCGATAAAATAAAACAATATGAAAAATGTAAAAATTATCGTATCTATATATACATTTGTTAACCAATAATGTGAAGAGTATGCAAAGACGATTATTTAAGTATAGACATCTCAGTAAAATATTAACTATGTGATTATTATGAGTCTATTCAGATGTTCTCTATTTTCAAGCTAGACACCCACGGAGAATAGCTCACTACGTGCAAGTTAGTAAAAGGCTGAATATTCAATAAATATTACTATTGCTCAAGGATAATGTTTAAAGTATGCCGAAAACGTCAAATTGAGGCGGATTTTTGCGCCCGAAAACAGCAATAAACTCAAGGTTGATAACTGAAGTTACTGAAAAAATTGATCTAGGTAGGTAATAATTATGGCAAATACCATTGGAACCAACGGTAATGATACTCTCGTGGGCAGCGAGTTAGCAGACACCATTAAGGGTCTTGCAAGCAACGATACCATTACATCTAGCCAAGGCAACGACACCCTGACTGGTGGCGGTGGTAAGGACCAATTTGTTTACGACAACTTTAACTCCGATGCTAGCACTGATACTATTACCGATTTCGGTGGTGTGGGTAAAGGCACAAATCCAACAGCAGCAGTCATTGCCGAAGTGGACACGATCAAATTCCTTAGTCCTGGCTTAACTGCCCGAAATCTCCTCCTCACCCAGAATGGCAGCAATCTAGAAATCACCTTTCAAAGTGAAATTCCAAATGCCAAAGTCATTTTGCAAAACTTTGCCCTGCAAAACCTGGATAACCTCAACAAATCTACTGGAGCGACTGTTAACTTGGGCAATATCCAGTTCTATGGGGAAACCAGTATCAGTGATAGCTTTGATGTCGTCAATGCCAACTCCACCCAACACAACCCGTTCCGCAAGAACACAGTTACCTTCTTTAACGACCTAGATAACTATATCAATGGCTTTGACAACTCAGATGATGTCATCAATGGTCAGGGTGGTAATGACAAAATCGACGGCAAAAGTGGCAACGATTTGCTACGTGGTGGCGCGGGGAATAATACTCTGATTGGTGGCGCTGGTAACGATAAGTTGTATGCTGGCTTTTCAACAGAGAATAACTTACTTAATGGTGGCGTTGGTAACGATACCTTGGATGGTGGCTTTTCAACAGGGAATAACTTACTCAATGGTGGCGTTGGTAACGATACCTTGGATGTCAAGGCTTCAACAGGCGATAACCTTCTTAATGGTGGCGATGGCAATGACTATCTTTCCGCCTCTGGCGAGAACTACTACATAGACGGTGTCTATATCTCTTTAGGCAATAACACCCTCAACGGTGGTGCTGGTAACGATATATTGAGCATTTTCTTGTCAAAAGGCGATAACCTCCTCAATGGTGGCAATGGCAATGATTCTCTCAGAACCTTCTCCGATGAAGCTGATGGCGGAACCTCAGGCAATAATACCCTCAATGGAGGCGCTGGTAGCGATCACTTGACTCTTTACAACACAACAGGCAATAACCTACTGGACGGTGGCGATGACAATGATTATCTTTCGGTTTATGGCTACTATAGCATTAGAGGTGGTAACAACACTCTTATTGGTGGTCTTGGTAACGATATCTTGAATGCTGACAGTTCAACAGGCAATAACCTAATCAATGGTGGCGATGGCAATGATTATCTTTCGGCCGGTGGCTACCCAACTGGCGGCTCATACAATCCCGCTTCTGGTGATAATACCCTTAATGGTGGCGCTGGAGACGATAATTTGAATACGTATTTTTCAACAGGCGGTAATCTTTTAGATGGGGGTGATGGCAAAGATACGATATATGTGAGCGCTAGTGGCAACAATAACATCGATGGGGGCACAGGTGACGATTCGTTGTCCTATAACCCCATTTTTACTGATAATAATCTTACCGAGGGAATCACCTCAACTTTCGATGCCACTACTAACATTGGCTCAATTACGGCTGGCACAAATCAAGTTAGCTACAAAAATATCGAACGATTAAATATCTCAGGTACATATTACGATGACTTGATTGTGGGGAGCAATGGCAATGATATCCTTACAGGCATCAATGGTAATGATAGCCTCTATGGAGGAGCTGGTACTGATACCTTTGCTTTCTATAGTTTCAACGAAGGCATTGATAGATTGGATGACTTCAATGCCACTAATGAACTGATTCAGGTATCGGCTGGTGGCTTTGATAGCGGGTTGTCAATAGGTTCACTTCATACTAGTAAGTTTACCATCGGAACATCTGCAACTACTAGCGAAGAGCAATTTATCTACAACGGTATTACAGGTGCATTGTACTTTGACCAAGATGGTAGTATCGATGCATTTACTCAGGTGCAATTTGCACAACTATCTCCTGGATTGTCACTAAACGAAAAGAATTTTGTGGTTGTTTAATCATGATTAACGCTCCCTTGCTAAGTGAGAAATATTGAGAATGGCAGATGCTTGAGATAGCATCTTGCGTTCAATTTATTAATACAATTAATGCAATAAGAGTTAATAAAAAATATATATTGGCTTACCTTCTAGCTACAGCAAGTTACGCTTTACGTGTTCACAAGTATCTACACTCCTTAACTTTCAGTATGTGTACGGTTGAGTTGTAAGTTTTCCTGGCTAAGTCGGTTCATTCATGTCTGTATTTTTATATCTTGGCAATACATAGTAATTATTACTTAGATTTAAAGCATCACTACACACTTTCTTTATCTTGCTAACTACGTAGACGTAGGCTGTACCCGAAGCGTAGCTATGCCACAGGCTTTACGGCTACGCTCAGTACAAGTAAGTGACCACCGTAGGCATCGCCACTATTAATTCTGTATTTTTTATTGTTCCTTCAAGCATCTCACAAGTTTTATCCCTTGGAATGCCTTGGCTCAGACAACTTTTTGCCTGTTGCTTTCTGCAAATAAATTCTTGACTATAAAATGATCAGTATACGGAAAAATAGGTATGTTTATATACATTAATATTGGCTAATGTGAAGAGTATGCAAAGATGTGTTTTAACTATAGACATCTCGGTAAATCTTCATATATGGTTATCACAGTGTTATTTAGATGTTTCTTATTTTTAAGTTAGACATCCACGGGCAATAGCCCACAACGAGGGTATGAAAATCCCTTTTCCTATCAATAGTTAATTTTTCTCTATTTTCAAGATAGTAGAAATTACGTATTGAAAAATTTAAGTATGGAATGTGATTTTCAGAAATTTAAGTTTAATTTGACCAAGCTTTTTGAGCGATGCCTGTGGTGGGCTATGCCTACGCTATTCAATCAAAAATGGTTATAAAGAGCTTAAAACAACGGTTTATTTCAGTTCATTCATACACTCATAAATTTGTATAGTGCGTGTTACAAGCTGGTCAACAGCGTGAATTTCTGATAGAAATTACTGTTCCTCAAAAGTGACATAAAAAAACTCGCCGAAAGTCTCAACTCTCGGTAAGTTCTTTGTGCGCCAAAACAGCACTAACTCAGGGTTTAGAAGTAAAGTTACTCGAACAATCGATTAAATTAAGGTAAAAATTATGACAAATATCATTGGAACCATCAGTAATGACACCCTGTTGGGCAGTAACGACAACGACACGATTAACGGTCAAGCAGGTAATGATACCATCACAGCTAAGAAGGGTAATGATACCCTGATCGGTGGCGGTGGTCAAGATACATTTGTTTATAACTTGGGCGACGGCACTGATACCATCACCGATTTCAGTGGGGTAGGTAAAGGCACAAACCCGACAGCAGCAGTGATTGCCGAAGTGGATACCATAAAATTCCAAGGTGCTGGCTTGACTGCTAGAAATCTGTTGCTGAACCAAAATGGCAAAAACCTTGAAGTCACCTTTGAAGGGGTGACTGGTACAAAATTCATTCTCCAAAACTTCAACTTAGAAAACTTGGATAACCTGAAAGCTTCTGGAACAACACCAGTTCTTGGTAATATCCTGTTTAATGGGCAAACTAGCATCACCCCCAGCTTTAATGTTTTAGATGCCAATATCACTGAAGCAAGCCTAGCCATCAAGAACACCGTAACCTTTATCAATGACCTCGATAACGACATTACGGGTTTATATAATTCAGATGATGTCATTAATGGTCAAGGCGGTAATGACAAAATTGACGGCTTAAGTGGCAACGATTTGCTGCGCGGTGGTACGGGCAATGATACTCTCGTTGGTAGTGCGGGGAATAACACCTTGGTTGGCGGTACTGATAGGGATTACTTAGATGTTGATTCTTCAACAGGTAATAACCTTTTGGATGGTGGCGATGGTAATGATACTCTCTCAGCTTTAGGTGACTACGATATCAAGTCTGGTAATAACACCCTCAACGGTGGCGATGGTAACGATAGCTTGAGTGCTGACAGTTCAGCAGGCAATAACCTACTGGATGGTGGCAATGGTAACGATTATCTCTCGGCTTCTAGTAGCTACTACGACCCTGAGGTGTCTGGTAATAATACCCTCAAAGGTGGTGCTGGTAATGATACCTTGAGTGCTTTCTATTCAATAGGCGCTAATTTCCTGGATGGTGGCGATGACAATGATTATCTCTCGGTCAATCTTGCCGATGGTAATAACACCCTCAACGGTGGTATTGGTGACGATTCCTTGAGTGCTAACATTTCAAAAGGCAATAATCTGCTCTCTGGTGGCTATGGCAATGATTCTCTTAGTGCCTCTGACTTCGAGGGCTACAGGTTTGATAACACCTCTGGCAATGACACCCTCAACGGTGACGCTGGTGACGATTACTTGAGTGTTAACCATTCACGAGGCGCTAATTTGCTCAATGGAGGCGACGGCAACGATTATCTGTCTGCCTCTGGCTACGGTTACGGCTACGGAGGAAAGTTTTATAACACCACTGGTAATAATATCCTGAACGGTGGTGCTGGTAGTGATAACTTGAATGTTGACTATTCATCAGGCGCTAATCTGCTCAATGGAGACGATGGCAACGATACTCTTTCCGCCTCTGGCTACGAGTTCGACCAAGAGGGTGAGTACGGCAAAGGAGTCTATCGCAAAACATCAGGAAATAATACCCTTAATGGTGGCGCTGGTGCCGATAACTTGATTGTTAATTATTCAACAGGCAAGAATCTGTTGGATGGTGGCGATGGCAACGATACTCTCTCTGCTTTCAGCGCATTAGGTAATAACACTCTATATGGTGGTTTGGGTAATGATATCATCACAGGTGGTTTTGGTAATGACACCATCTATGGAAATGATGGTACTGATACCTTTGCTTTCAATAGTTTCAATGAAGGCATTGATACCATTTATGACTTTAACACCACTAATGAGTTGATTCAGGTATCGGCTACTGGTTTTGGTGGCGGGTTAGCAAAACCTTCACTTGTGACAAGTCAGTTTACCCTTGGAACATCTGCAACCACTAGTACTCAACGATTTATTTATGACAATTCTACAGGTGGACTTTTCTTTGACCAAGATGGTAGTGCGGCTAAGTTTACTCAGGTAAAATTTGCACAATTATCTGTTGGATTATCACTAACCAACAACAATTTTGTGGTTGTTTAATCGTGATTAGCTTTTCATATAATGTCCGCTTGATTACTTATTAAATCTGAAGAACCCCACCCCGCCAAAGCTGCGCTTTGTCTCCCCTCCCCGCAAGCGGGGAGGGGTTTGGGGTGGGGTGCAATGACTGTGAAAATCGTAACTAATTATGCGGACATGATATCATTTCTTTAATCAAGTATTGCGAGGTGCTGAAAATAGCATCTCGCACTCGATTGAGCAATGCAATTTAAAGTTGATTCTGCGCTTTGAATTGCAGATATAGGTTAACCACCTGATCGGCAATTTGATTTGTTGGTGCATCTAGTACTAATTTGCGAGATTAGCGGATTGCTCCCGATGATTGCAATGTCAAATGAATTGTGAGCGATCGCAATCCCAATAAATAGACTTTTGGGGATTTGCCAATCATCTCAAGCTAAACCCCAAAGTTCTAACTGTTGTTTGTTACCTTAACCTACATCATCATGGGCAAAGCGGTTAAAGAGGAAGTCTAAAGCATAGTTACGTAGCTGGTAGTATTGTGGATCTTCCATGATGCGGGCGCGATCGCGTGGACGAGAAAAGGGAATTTCCATGACTTCACCAATTTTCGCATGGGGACCATTAGTCATCATTACTAATTTATCTGCTAAAAATAGTGCCTCGTCAATGTCGTGGGTAATCATCAGCACTGTACAACGGTTATCACCCCAAATTTTCAGCAATTCTTCCTGCAATTCTTCTTTGGTGATGGCATCCAGCGCCCCAAAAGGTTCATCTAAAATTAAAACTTTCGGACGAATCGCCAAAGCACGGGCGATAGAAACCCGTTGTCTCATACCGCCGGACATTTGCATTGGTTTCTTTTCCATCGCATCAGCCAGTCCCACCATTGCTAGATGATCACGCACAATTGCTCTTTTTTCAGCTTGTGGTTTGTTGGGATAAACGGCGTTAACAGCTAAGTAGATATTTTCAAAAGCAGTCCGCCACGGTAGCAAAGCATAGTTTTGGAAGACAACCATTCTGTCTGGGCCTGGCTTGGTAATCGGTTCTCCTTCAAGTAACACTTGCCCGGAGGTGGGAAAGTTAAAACCGGATACCATATTTAGTAGCGTCGATTTGCCACAGCCAGAGTGACCGATGACGCAAATAAACTCGCCCTGTTCAACGTTGAGATTAACGCCGTCGAGGACAGTGAAGGGGCCTTTCTTTGTGGGATAAACTTTGGTAACGTCTTTAATTTCTAGGAAAGGTCTGCGGCTGGTGGTTGCAGTGGCGAATGGTTTTCCTAGTGTATTCGTAGCTGCTGAGTTGCGGTTTTGCATGGTATTTGGGGATTGGAAACCTTAATGTACGGGGTGTGTAACTGAATATTCTGACCTCACTTCCATTCCTCTCCCCTAAAAGGGGGAGAGGCTTTGAATTTTCCCCCTTCCTTACAAGGGAAGGAGGTAGGGGGTTAGGTGTTTTGCTGGTTTTTTCAGATGATGTAAAAAGTCAGATTATTAACGGAGATAAAAGGTTCGCGCATGATGTGCTACTTCTCCTACTCCCTCTTTCTCTTACCAATTTTTTATGACGCGAGTCTCCTTCTCGGTGCATCAAGAACAACTTCCGCGACTGAAAAATCACGTTTAATTTTCAAGTTGTTGAGATAAGCGATCGGATCATCGGCGTTAAAGGGAGTACCATCGAACAGTTGGATCGGTTGGCGAATATAGCTAATATCCAAACCTAATTCTCGTGCTGCGGTGCTGAAAACACGAACTTGACAAACCCGTTCAACAACTTCTACCCAATTTCTGGGGAAGGGAGTATCACCCCAACGCGCCAATTGACTCATAATCCAAATTTGTTCGGTGCGACTGGGGCGGTTGATCGCAGACTCAGAATAAAACTGGTGATGGGCATAGTCTCGCAACGGATGGTCTAAGTCACAGGTGAGACTATCTGGATCTTCGAGTTGAATGTATTCTAAATCAGTGCTAACGTAATCTCGCCCAGCTAAAATTTGCCGAATTTCTTGGGTATTTTCGGGATTTGCACAATATACGCAAGCTTCTAACAAAGCTTTAGTCAAGGCGATATGCGTATTTGGATAATTTTCTGCCCAATCTTCCCGCACACCAAGAACTTTACCGGGGTGTCCTAGCCAAACTTCTAAATCGGTAGCGATGGTAAAGCCGACATTTTCCACAGCAGCGCGGTAATTCCAAGGTTCGCCGACGCAGTAACCATCAATGCTTCCAGTTTTTAGGTCGGCTACCATCTGCGCTGGGGGAATGGTCTTTATGTCCACATCGCTATCGGGGTCAATTCCACCAGCCGCTAGCCAGTAACGCAACAGCAAGTTGTGCATCGATGCGGCATGTACTACTCCCATTGTGTGCCGTTGTTCACGGGTGCGAAGCAGGTATCTTTTAAAATCTGATAAGGTTTGTACACCTTCATCATAAAAGTGTTTTGCCAAGGTGATGGCGTTACCGTTGCGAGTCATAGTAAGCGCAGTAACAACGGGCAGAGGTTGGTTATTATGTCCCCCCAAAGTAAGCCACATCGGCATCCCTGAAGGCATTTGCGCCGCGTCTAAATAACCACCACTTATGCCATCTTCTATACCCCGCCAGCTACTTTCTCGCACGAGGTTAACTTCATCTAAACCGTGTTTGAGAAAGAAGCCTTTTTCTTTAGCAACTGCTAAGGGGGCGCAAGCTGTTAGAGGTAAAAAGCCAATTTCTAGGTTAACTTTTTCTAATCCATGACGGGCAACGTCGGCAGTTTTCCGCGCCCGAATTTTCTTGATGCGTTTCTGCTGATTGAGGAAGTAAATCATTTCACTCCGCAAGCTGTAGTAGCTAGGATGTTCTACTACTTCCATCCGCTTGCGGGGTCTGGGAATATCCACTTCTAAAATGTCGCCGATTTTCGATTCGGGGCCGTTGGTTAGCATCACGATTCTGTCAGATAACAGTACCGCTTCATCTACATCATGTGTCACCATGACGGCGGTAACTTGATTTTCTTCGCAGATTTGCATGAGTTGTTCTTGCAAATTGCCGCGTGTGAGTGCATCCAATGCGCCAAAGGGTTCATCTAGCAGCAGTAATTTGGGACGAATCGCTAAGGCGCGGGCGATCGCAACTCGCTGCTTTTGTCCACCTGATAACATTCCTGGTTGTTTATCAGCATGGGGACGCAAACCCACCATATTTATATGTTTTTCGATAATGGCGTTGCGTTCATCTGCAGGTAAACCTTTCATTACCGAGTCGACGGCGAGGGCAATATTTTCTCTAACTGTTCGCCAAGGTAATAACGAATAATTTTGGAACACCACCATCCTGTCTGGGCCGGGTTTGGTGATTTTTTGTCCTTCGAGAGTGACAAGACCTTCAGTAGGCAAATCCAAACCCGCAATCATATTTAATAGAGTAGATTTGCCGCAACCGGAGTGACCAATCAAAGAAACGAATTCTCCTTTTTTTATTTGGAGGTCGATTCCTTTAAGGGCGATATATTTGCCACCGCCAGTTAATTCAAAAACTTTGTCAATTTGATCAACAGCTACGAACATAAGAGTTAAAAGTTAAGAGTGAAGAGTGAGGAGTTGAAAGTTAAGAGTGAGGAGTGAGAAGTTGGAAGTTAAGAGTGAGGAGTGAGAAGTTGGAAGTTAAGAGTGAGGAGTGAGAATTTGGAAGTTAAGAGTGAGGAGTGAGGAGTTGAAAGTTGGGAGTTAGAACTTTTTTAATTCATAACTCCTAACTCCTAACTCCTAACTATTTTTGCTCTGCTGGTAAAATCTTGTTTTGCAGCCAACCCATTGCTTTATCTAGGAGTAACCCAACAACACCGATATAAACTAAAGCCAAAATTACTTCGCTGACGTTGTTATTTTGATAAGCGTCCCAGATAAAAAAGCCGATTCCGACAATACCGGACATGACAATTTCGGCGGCGATAATCGCTAACCAAGCTAAACCGATCGCAATTCTCAAACCGGTAAAGATGTAGGGTAATGCCGCAGGAATCAAAATATTAGTGAAATATTCTTTGCGGCTAAGTTGGAGAACTTTGGCGACGTTGTTGTAATCTTGGGGAATTTGAGTAACGCCGACAGCAGTGTTAATTAAGATGGGCCAAATAGCGGTGATGAAAATTACGAATAATGCGGCGGGTTCGTTTTGTCGTAAAGCTGCTAAAGAAATTGGAACCCAAGCTAGAGGTGGTACAGTCCGCAGTAGTTGAAAAATGGGGTCTAAAGCTTTGGACATGGTTTTATTAACCCCAATCAAAATGCCCAAGCCAATACCAACGATCGCAGCTAGGGTATAACTGATAGCAACCCGTTGCAGACTAGCGAGAATCTGCCAAAACAGACCTTTGTCAATGCCACCTCGGTCATAAAATGGCCAGAAAATGAGAATCCAAGTGTCTTGAATAACCTGTATTGGCCCTGGTAATGTTGCGCCGGGAGTCCAAGCGAAAAGTTGCCAGATAATCAGGAAGATTGCGATCGCGATCGCTGGAGGTATAAGATCAGGAAATTGCTTTTGCAGGCTGGATATAAAGCCATTATTCAATTTAGGGCTTGCAGGGCGTTTTTGGGCGAGTGTCATGATGCTGTGTTCTCCGCAAATTTTATTTTTGATTTGTCTTTTGTCCTTTGTCAGTTACCAATGACCAATGACTAAACACTGACCTTCTTTATTTTGAGATTCTTCAAATATTCTTCTGGCTTTTCGGGGTCAAATTTGATGCCATCAAAAAACTCTTCTACACCACGGGATGTATTTGTGGGAATATCAGCAGAGGCAATCCCAGCTTCTTTGGCAGCTTCTTTCCAAATATCTTCGCGATTGACTTTGTTAATCAGTTCTTTCGCCTTAGCAGCATTATTGTCTAGATAATCTTTTGGTAAAAATCCCCAGCGAACGTTTTCAACTATGAACCATAAATCATGACTCTTATATGGATAAGAAACACTACCTTTTTCATCTTTCCAGTAGTAAGCAGCCATTGATTTATCATCAATTTGGCGACCATCACCCATGTCATATTTGCCTTGGTATGGATCTGCCAGTATTTCTGGTGAAGGAAGATTGAAATAATTCCGTCCAGCCAGAATTTGAGCCGCTTCTTTGCGATTATCAAAATTATCTAACCATTGTTGGGCTTCCATAATTCCTTTTAAAATTGCTTTGGTAGCCTTGGGATTTTTATCAACCCAGTCGCCTCTCATGGCGAGATATTCTTCAGGATGATTCTTCCAAATTTCTGCGGTTAATGCTGCTACGTAGCCGATTTTGTCTCGCACCAGACGATAAGGCCAGGGGTCGCCTGTACTAAAGGCATCCATTGTTCCTGTTTTCATATTGGCTACAGTTTGCGCCGCAGGTACTGTGAGCAGCTTGACATCTGCATCGGGATCTAACCCGCCTGCTGCTAACCAGTAGCGAATCCATAAATCTTGGTTGACGTGGGGAAAGGTAAATGCAGCAGTGAAGGGTGTTGAAGATTTTAATTGCGTGAATAGGGACTTAGCGCCGGCTAGTTGTAAACTAATACCTTTGCCTTCGTGCTTGCTGGCGATCGCAATTCCATTTCCATGTGTATTTAATTGACATAAGACATACATGGGAATTTTTTGATTGCCTTTGGTAATTAAACCTTCTGTGATTAAATGTGGCATTGGCATCTGCCATTGACCGCCATCTATACCACCACCGGCAGAACCAATTTCTACGTTGTCCCTTGCTGAACCCCAAGAAGCTTGCTTGGAAAGGTCAACATTAGTCATGCCATACTTTGCAAAAAAGCCTTTTTCTTTAGCAATAATTAGTGGAGCCGCTTCTACAATGGGAATATATCCTAATTTAACTGTAGTAGTTTCTGGGGTTTGTTCGGGACTAATATTAGCGACTGTCTGAGCTGCTGGTTGTGCTTGAGTGCTTCCACCAGTTAAGCTTTCAGGAGGATTACCCAAACAGCCTTTAAGGAATACAGCACTCGCAGATGCTCCGGCTGTGAGGATGAATTTGCGACGGGAAATTTGATTAAAAAATTCTGTCATAATATCTCCTTTGAATGTAAATTTTATTTTTTATAGCTATGACAATTTAGACAAGAAAAACGTTGTGTTTCTTGCGCTAGTAATGATTAAGCTATATTTGGCAAAGCAACCGCAGCCATTTCATTAATGACGCGGCTACTTGTATAAAAAAAACTCGGCTAATTTCTTGACTCTGCTCTAGTGGTTTTTAGAGGTGTCATTCACCTTGTTGAAATCAGTTTACAGCCTTTGAAGCCAAATTGTTCAACTTGGAGTATCGATTTATTAAAGAAATATTAAATTGGATGTATAAGGAAAAATTTATCTATTTTCCTTAACTATATAAATGAATAATTTTTAATATATAAACTCTTGTCTATGAAGACTATTATTTTTATATTATGATTCGCTATTTCCGCTTATTCTACAACTTAACTTTAGTAGTATTTTCAATATATAAACTCTTATTTATGAAGACTATTATATTGGCACTATGATTTAGGTTAGCACAGCTAGCTGTGCTAACCTAAAAACGCATTTGTATCAACCTGAGAATATAAACGGTATATTTGTAAAGAAGATTTAAGTAGTGTATTCGGCGTTAATCCTCACGTAGTCGTAACTCAAATCACAACCCCAAGCTTTACCTGAACCATGACCATTGCCAACGTTAACGGAAATTAATACAGTATCCTCTTGGAGATAAGCACCTGTCGCTGCTTTTTTCAAATAAGCACTCGCTGCTACGCGGTCAAATTGTAGAGGTTGCCCATTTTCCAACATTAAGAAATGACCTAGCTTAATTTGCAGGTTTTCTTGCTCAAAGGGAACACCTGCACGTCCGGCGGCGGCGGCGATGCGTCCCCAATTGGGATCACGTCCAAAGATTGCAGATTTAACTAAGGATGAACCAGCGATGGTTTTGGCTATTTGTCGGGCTGAGAGTTCATCGTGGGTTCCTGTTACTTCTACTTCAATTAGACAAGTTGCACCTTCGCCATCACGAGCGATCGCTTTGGCTAAATGCTGGCAAACTGCTGTTAACATCGCCTCTAATTTCTCTGCTTCTGCGCCCCATTCTATAATTGCTGGGGTGCGAGATTGGCCATTTGCTAAGGCGATTAAGCTGTCGTTGGTGCTGGTATCGCCATCCACGGTAATGGAATTAAAGCTTCTATCTGCTGCCCTTGCTAACATCTGCTGCCAAAGGGCTGGCGAAACTACAGCATCACAAGTAACAAATGCCAACATGGTTGCCATATTGGGGTGAATCATGCCGGAACCTTTGGCAATACCACCAATTCGTACCGGGCGGTCGCTTATAGTTGTCTCTAAAGCAATGGATTTGGTTACCAAGTCTGTAGTAATAATCGCCCCGGCGGCAGCATCTGAGCCTGTTTCTGATAGTGCTGCTACTACCTTGGGAATCCCGCTTCGCAAAGCATCCATCTTAATTCTTTGACCAATCACACCAGTGGAAGCCAATAACACAGATTCAGATGGGATGTTTAGTGCTTGACCTACTGCCATACCAGATTCTAAAGTATCAAGGTAGCCTTGAGTACCTGTAGCGGCATTTGCTTGTCCAGCGTTGCAAAGAATAGCACGAGCGCTGTGTTTGGCTTGCAAGCGTTGGCGACAATATTCTACACAGGCAGCTTTAACTTGGCTGGTAGTGAACACACCAGCTGCGATCGCTTCCGTTTCTGAGAATATCAAAGCTAAATCTGGCAACCCCGAAGGTTTCAACCCTGCGGTAATTCCCGCCGCCTGATACCCCCTTGGTGCTGTAATACCACCTGTGATTTTTTGCCAATCTGCCATTATTCTTCCTTACAACTATCAAGTTGGATAGGTCAATTTGTGCTTTGGAAAAGTGCTTTGGAAAAGTTCTGAGTTAAGAGTTAGAAGTTAAGAGTTATTCGTTTCCCCTACTTCCTCTGCTTCCTTTACTCGCTACTCCCCATTCCCCACTCCCTTTTAGTGTGAGTTTATTTGCTGATGGCAATAATAATGCACCAGTTGGCGATTAGCATAATTGTTTTTACCTTTCTTATGACGAAAAACAAAAGCAAAAAAGGAGAGCCAATTGGGCCGCTCTCCAAATCAATACGGTGCATCTTTTGAGTACACCATATCATTGATGAGGTCAGGGGTAATACTTATTTATGAAGATGATTTCTAAAAATATGATGAAGATTCTCTGTAAATACCACATAAACTAAATAAAAAGAGAGCTACTTAGGCAGCTCTCCCGATCATCAGGGTGCATCTACATACCACAGCATAGCATTTTAGGTATGTGGGTTGTCACCATCTTTTTTATGAAGATTTTATGAAGAACTACCGGGGAAATACTTAGTTTAGAATTGGGAACTGGGCATGAAAAAGAGGCAGAGGGGAGAAATCTTCTCCCTTGCTCCCTGCTCCCTGCTCCCTGCTTCCCCTGCTAGGCGTTCAGTTTTTTCTCCACCAATTCGTTAGTTAGCTTGGGATCGGCACGTTTGCCTGTCTTTTTTAGAACTTGTCCGACAAAGAAGCCTTTGAGGTTGGTGTTACCGTTGCGATACTTTTCTAGTTCTTTGGGATTAGCGGCTATGACTTCATCAACGATGGGTTCTAGTACACTAGGATCGGTGATTAACTCTTGACCAGCAAAAGCTTTTTCAGGAGAAATACCACTGAGCAAATCTGGCAACTTTTCTTTAGCTTGAGCATTACTAATTTTGCCCGTTTCAATGCGAGTGATGATATCAGCTAGATTGGTGGGAGTTAGACCGATTTCAGTAATACTGAGTTTTTGCTTATTGAGGTGGGCTGCGATATCTTGAGTAATCCAGTTGGCGGCAGCTTTTGGATTTGCTCCAGATGCGATCGCAGTTTCAAAATATTCGGCTACTGGACGATCTTCTGTCAACACTCGCGCATCGTAAGCTGAAAGCCCCAACTCACTTTCATAATGATGGCGTTTTTGGGCTGGTAATTCTGGTAATTCGTTACGCCACTTCTCTAATTCGGCATCTGTCACCTCAATTGGTGCTAAATCTGGTTCAGGGAAGTAGCGGTAATCGCTAGAACCTTCTTTCACTCGCATACTACTTGTGCGTTGAGCGCCTTCTTCCCACAGCCGAGTTTCTTGGATGATGCGATCGCCTGCTTCGATTGCTGCAATTTGACGCTCAATTTCATAGTCAATCGCCCGTTGGATGGCGCTGAACGAGTTCATGTTTTTAATTTCTACCTTGGTGCCAAATTCTTTTCGTCCTACTGGACGCACAGAAATGTTGACATCGCAGCGCAGAGATCCTTCTTGCATATTACCGTCACTCACGCCGAGATACCGCACAATCCGGCGCAATTCTTCGGCATATTCAGCAGCTTCTAGCCCAGAACGCAAGTCAGGTTCCGAGACAATTTCTACTAACGGTACACCTGCGCGATTGTAGTCTACCAAAGAATAAGAAGAACCGGAAAGGCGATCGCTACCTGCGTGTACTAATTTTCCAGCATCTTCTTCCATGTGCAGACGCGTAATACCAATGCGTTTGCGAGTGGGATTTCCCTCAGCATCTACCAACTCAATTTCTAACCAACCATGTTCTGCGATCGGTAGATCATATTGAGAAATTTGGTAATTTTTGGGTAAGTCAGGATAAAAATACTGTTTACGGTCGAACTTGCTATATCTTGCAATTTGACAATTCAGTGCCAAACCAGCCTTAACGGCGTATTCTAATACTTTTTGATTGAGTACAGGTAAGACCCCAGGTAAACCCATACAAACCGGGTCAATATTAGTATTTGGGTCAGCACCAAATGCCGTAGAGCTATTAGAGAAAATTTTGGTGTTAGTACTCAGCTGACAATGGGTTTCTAGACCAATAATCGCTTCATACTCAGTTTTTACAGTTGTAGCAGTCGTCATAATATCACTATTTCGGCATAATCCTTCTTAGGGTACTATTGTAGCGGCGTATTGAGTTGCCCTGAAGACGGTTATTTGGGTGAGTAATGCTTACCCTCATAAACTTGAAAAGGAAGGTGCAAACCTAAGATGAAGAAAATCTTGATGATTGGTTCTGGGGGTGCTGGTAAATCTACCCTAGCCCGCGAACTGGGAACCATCTTAGGCTTAGAAGTCATCCACTTAGATACTTGGTACTGGAATCCTGGTTGGGTTGAGACTCCAAAAGCTAAATGGCAAAGTATTATCCAAGACTTAACCTTGCGAGAATCTTGGGTTATGGATGGTAACTATAGCAATACTCTCGACATTCGTTTATCGGTTGCAGATACGGTAATTTTTTTGGATTTTCCCCGGATTTTATGTTTGTCGCGGGTGATTAAGCGTCGCTTCATGTATGCTGGACAATCCAGACCTGATATGGCATCAGATTGTCCTGAAAGATTAAATTGGGAATTCCTCAAATATGTATGGTCATACCCAATTAATCGTCGTCCTGAAATTATCAAAAAACTTAGTCAAGTAATACCAAACCTGCAAGTTATTATTCTCCGCAACCCGACAGAAATTAGAGACTTTTTACAAAAAAATTCACACCATTCAGATTTAATAAATTGATTTTTATATATTGTAAATTATGTGCTAAACCCGTACTAACAATATAATTAAATTACTATAATAAAGTATGGAATTAGCAAATTAGTTCAGAGAATAACCAAAATTATGATTGATGTCAAAACAGCAGTGAATGCTGCCTATGAATACATAAAATCCATACAAGACATGATGGGTTCGTCATTAGGAGATTTGAGACTTGAAGAAGTTGAATTGTCTGATGATAAAAGCTTCTGGTTGATTACTCTAGGGTTTGATATTCCTAAAAAAGCTCCTAAAAGTCAATTGGAAAACTTTATTACTACCTCTCTTACTAACCCTGTGCTATATGAACGAGAATATAAACTTTTTAAGGTAAATTCTCAAACTGGCAAAGTAGAAGCAATGAAAATTAGACAAGTATGAAAGATTTGATTGCTTCCCTTGTTCGTCGTTATTGCCAAAGAAGGGTTTTAATTGATACAAGTATCCTGCTTCTCTTTTTGGTTGGGAGCGTCAATCAAGAACGAATAACTAAATTTAATCGAACCCAGCAATTTATACCAGAAGATTATGAGCTTCTGCTAGCATTTATTGCAAGCTTTCAAAAGCTTGTAACAACTCCGAATATTCTGACAGAAGTTAATAGCCTTGCAAATCAACTTGGTGAACCTGAACTTTCTCAGTGCTTTGCAATATTTGCTCAATTTGTCACAAATGTTGCTCTTTTGGATGAATTATATGTAAGTATTTTAGATGCTGTTAATACTGAAAAATTTGTCAAGTTCGGACTGACTGATAGCGGAATACTGACTTTATCTAAAGGGAAGTATCTTGTACTAACTGATGGCTTCAAGCTAGCAAGTTATCTTCAGAGTGTAGAAGTTGATGTGATTAACTTTAACAATATTCGTATCTTTAACTGGAAGTAAAAATATGAAATTTAACCCTACATCTAAAGCAATACGCTTGAGTTATTGATAACTAAGCTGTTACGCATTTAACTTGAACATTTATATGAAGGCTGATGATCGATGACTGATGACTGATAACCGTCAACAGTTAACAATTAAGACCCCTATATACACCCTTTAATTAATAACTAAACATCTTTAATAATCAATCAAACTATTAAAATAAATTAGCACTCAAGGCTTGTTAGTGCTAATTGTTGACTGAGATTTAATGCCTATGATATAGATCAAAACTATACTTTTTCTAGATACATTAGCTAATTGCTAGACATTATACTAGAAAAAACTGAAGCTTTACTGCAAGTAATTTAAAACTGGGAGTGCTAGCATGAAATACACTTTTGATATTGTAGGAGTATCTCCACTTTTGCAGTTTTTTAATCACCAACAGCAAAATGGGCAAAAATCACCTCACCAAGGCGTGGAATACTTGGGAATGCATACATGTACGCTAGATACGTTTCTAGAATCAGTGGAATCAGTTCCAGTAAAGTGGGATTGGAATCTCGATCAAGTAGTAGATACCGTGATTCAGTTTTGGTTAAACAACTCAGATAGTATTGGTTATTGGAAAGTACGATTAAGCGATGCTGGTAAAGATAATTTACTAGTCGCAAGATTGGCGGATATAACCGCCTTACAAGCTGAATTTGAATCCCTACTAGATAAGGAGTGGTGAAGAGATAGGTAGAATTGAAAAAGAATTCAGGGACGGAGCAACTCCTGCTCCGCCTTCAGTGATAATCAACGCTTTTTTCTGTTATTCTTATTTTCAAGTGCTTTGAAAACTTTGAGATATGAGTTTTTTACTCTCTTGGTTTGAATTTCTAATATATCTATTAACATAACTTAATTTTTCAATATCTAAAAAAACTTTAACTTTTGCATCCTCTAAACTTATTGTAAAAACGTAAATACCCACAATATAGCTTTACTGAGTGCGCTGTAGAAAAATTAAGAGTGTGTCTGCGTTTATTAATCTTGCGTAGCTTATTGTTCATTCTGAACCTATTTTTTTAATGGTATTTTTTAAAACGTTGTCCTTTATTTTAATACTGATACAAATTTTACTTATGTGTATGCATACAAATCATGCAAACCCAATACTTGCTAAACTTTTTGCTTGAGAATTTTTTGCCGTGGAAACAATTGCAAATTAAGGCTTTGAGATTTCTAGCACCCAAAAATTCCAATTTAATTGGTCTAAAATATAGCCTTAAGTGTTGACAGTTTATAAATAATCGAATAACAAGGTGGCAGCAGCATTAAAAAAAGCGTTAGTGCATTCCTACCTAGAAACTAATTAATGCCCTTCATTAAACTTCATACGGTTAACATAATTATGCCAGAAAATACGGATTACAAAGCTTCTAAATCAGACAATCAGGTTATTGCTTATAAAGAACGCCTCAATTCTTGGGCGATCGCTCGTCTACTTCCTAATACACAACGCGAGATTGTTGCTCGCTTCCGCAGCCGTTCTGATGCCGAAGGCTATATGCGGCACCTCTCTCAGGAAAGACCAAATGCTTCTTACATGGTTGTTTTTGATTGTCAACGCCAAGAAGTTGTAATTTAAAGTATAAGTGTAGGTAATAAACCTATCTTGAAAATAGAGAACAGGGAAAGAGATTTTCGTTCTCAATTGCGCTTGCATACCGGGTGCTTTGTCTTCACTCTGTTCATTAGCATCCTCTTGCAAAAGAGACTTTTGCGCTCTTGTGGCGAAAAGGGATGGGTTAAAGGCAAAGAAAATTCAATTCCTTTAACCCTTGCTCTTAATCTCTTTGTTTCAAAAACATTTTAGATGCTATTGAAAACCTAGCTAACTAGCTAAAGATGGATGGAATTGGCTTTTAAATTGATCTCTTTGACTGTCGCGATCGCTTCAACATACCATTCGCTTTTACTGCCAGCCTCGCTCTACATCAACAATACCATTGGTTGTGCGTTTTCAAGCCGAGGCTGCCTATACTAAGTATCTACGAATAATAGATGCGTTCAAATAGTTCAATTGAAGGATGCCTCCCGGCTTTTTCAATCACATTTCGCCTCTTGACCTGAACAATCAAATAGATGTAAACCTAAGCGTTGGGAAAGTTCTTCGCACACCTTTACCCCTCGTACACTATTACCACGCACATCCAGCAACGGTGAAAAAACTCCAATGCCCATTTTATTGGGTACAACGGCGATAATCCCGCCAGTAACACCGCTTTTCGCCGGAATCCCAATTTTATAAGCCCACTCACCTGCAAAGTTGTACATCCCACAGGTGTACATAACACTTAGAATATCTTTGATGTAACGCTTATCTACCGCCTGTTCTTTGGTGATGGGGTTAATACCTCTGTTAGCAAGGGTAGCCGCCATCACTGCTAAGTCTTGGCAATTAACTATCACAGCACACTGCTGGAAATAAAGATCCAACGCCTCTTCAATATTCCGGTCAATCATGCCAAAGTTGAGCATCAGATGCGCCATTGCGCGGTTGCGATGTCCTGTACTGCGTTCTGAGGTAAAAACTGAAATATCAACGAATACGTCGCGGCCAATATATCGCTTGAACATATCTAGCATTCGGTTGAGGCGTTCGGTTGGGCCAGAACCTTTAATTAAGCTAGTGGTGGCGATCGCTCCGGCATTTACCATTGGGTTATAAGGTCGCTTCGATTGCTCATCCAAAACAATCGCGTTGAATGCATCTCCCGTCGGTTCCACGCCAACTCTAGTCAAAATGTAATCCAGCCCATGATCTTCTAAGGCTAGTCCATAAGCAAACACTTTGGAAATTGACTGAATAGTAAAGAGGTGATCGTAGTTCCCAACTTTATAAACCTGACCATCTACTGCCACAATGCAAATGCTAAACAAGTCCGGATTTGCCTTTGCCAGTTCCGGAATATATTTAGCTACTGCACCCTCTTGCAATAACTTGTACTGAGAATGCAACTCGTTAAGAACAGCTAATAATGGGGATGGATCTATTTCTAAATTTCCTTGATGTGCTTGGTTTGTCATCAGGCTGATAGCATTTCCCAAAATATCTACTATATATAGTAGGGGTATAGCTGGTATAGCTGTACATCCCTACAGCCGCAAAGATTTTGGAAAAGATAGCTTGCTCTAAAAAATCATACTTGAACCACTACTTAGGGCATAAAATGTCTATTGTATTTTTTAATACACAAAAAATTCTTGTTACAAGCGATCGCGAAGTTTTATTAATTTTTTTGTAATTAATCTTGAAAAATACTAAGTTGAGTATCTTCCTTTTTTTTATACTCAGTAATACTGGCGCAAGAAGTTATATATATTACCAGCTTAAGTCTAGTTATGGAGAATAAAAGTCATGATTAATCTAAGTAGAAAAAACTTTTAAAAAAGATATTAAGCTCAAACTAATTTACATAATTATTTAAGATGTAACTCATATCACGACTTATTCATAGAGAAATCTAAAGATTCCATTAAATAAGTGATTTTAAGCATTTATGCCGATGCCATTTAATTAAAGTTATATTATCTCCTTACAGGAAATACCAGAATAGATGTAATATAGAATACACGGGTAGTTGCGAACCTTTAGAACCGATGTGAATAGGGTATCGTCATTTTGGCGTGCAATAAGCATAAAGTTGTTTGAAGGAATTTTTGACTTGTCGGAAAAAGCGTTACATAGCCAAAGTCCCTATTTGAGAAAGGTTTCGCCCATAAAATTAGAATTGGAATTTGAGAAAGCTGCTGATAATTACGCTAAAACCCTGATCCCCAAGCCAAAAGGTTCGTGTTAGTCTGTTGCAGTTATAAACAACAAAGTGAAAACGGAACGAGTTCGAGTTTTTCAAAAGGGAGATCACTTTCACAAAGTGAAAAATCCCACCAGTTATAAAACTTAAGTTCTACAGTCGCTTTAAAAAACGGACGCATGAATCAAAGACATTTGTGGATTATTGTTACCCTGTCTATGGCTGCTTTGGGCATACCCTCAGTCGGTTGCACTCAAACCACCAAAGGAAATGCACTAGCTTCTCAGAAATCACCTGCCCCTGATGTGGTGAAGGTGGGAGAGTACCAATCCAGAGCAGGGAAACAAACCTTGGATGCTGTGATTACACAAATTCATCCTCACAATATTGAAGGACGTAAGGCGGCAACCCTTTTTATCAGAAATCTACCTGTTCTCACCTTTTTAAGTTCTGTATCAGATCCGAATCTTGAAAGTAAAAAAGTTGGTGAAATTGGAAATACTGGGGGCGTGCAATCGTACGCCCTTATTGCTAGCAATTCACCAAATGCACTGAATACTAGGAACGTAACAGATGTAAGTAACCAGATTAGCTCCGGTGACAATGACCCGGTTCAGGTAGCTGGTGTAGTAGCAGCTAAGATCAACCAGTTGAATCGAGAAAATGTAGACGGGAATAAGATTACCGTAAGTTGGAAAGCAGGGGAAAAATCGACTGACAATCAAGCGCAAAACAAAAGCGCCCCAGTCCAACAAAATGGCGATCGCTATGTAATCAAAATTGATGGCGAAGAATTGGTCGAAATTAACGAAGGTACTCGACTAGCAGATAGTACCAACAATCTGGCGCAAGATGCATTGCAAGCAACCAATCGCCTACGGAGGCTACTAGGCAATGCATCTCCCTTAAAAGAGATTGCGAATATGCCAGTGCGATCGCCAATAGCAATGCCAAAGCAACCTCAACAGATTGCCGTCGGAGTAGTGCAATCCACCTTGAGAGGTATAGCTTCTTTTTATGGTTATGACTTTGCTGGTAATCGCACTGCTAGCGGTCAGAGATTCAACCCAGAAGGCATGACTGCCGCTCATCGCAGCTTACCCTTTGGTACAAAAGTCCGTGTAACCAACACCCGTAATGGTCGTTCTGTAGTACTGCGAATTAATGACCGAGGCCCATTCATTCGGGGTCGAATCATTGACGTGTCTACTGGCGCGGCTCGGGTTTTGGGAATGATGGGTAGTGGCGTAGCACCAGTACGTGTTGAAGTCTTAGGGAAATAATCATTAGGCAATAGGCATAGGCAGTAGAGAGTTTACCAATGCCCAATGCCCAATTCAAGTTCCGTATCACTTAATTCCCCTAGTTCAATCATCTCTTCCCTCTCTTTCAGATATAAACTAACGGGGGAGGGATCGATAAGAACTAGGGGTATTTTTGTGCGCCTGCTGACAACAGTTGCAGCTTTACGCTGCTATTTAACTAAACGCTGCTCAGAAAACAAGCTAATTGCGGCTACTGAGGATCTAAGACTAGATGAGATCACAGGCTGGTATCAGACAGCAGTCGGTCTGGTACCAACGATGGGAAATTTGCATCAAGGTCACTTAAGCTTAATTAAACGGGCGCGTCAAGAAAATTCTACGGTGATTGTTAGTATTTTCGTCAATCCCTTGCAATTTGGTCCCAACGAGGATTATCAACGCTACCCTCGTACTTTAGAGCAAGACCAACAACTTTGCGAACAAGCTGGGGTAGATGCAATTTTTGCGCCAACTCCGGAAGAAATGGCAGTTCCTCAGAAGAGTATACAAGAATCAAAGGTTACACAAGTTATCCCCCCATCTGCTATGATAACAGGCTTGTGTGGTCGTTCTCGGCAAGGTCATTTTCAGGGTGTCGCTACGATTGTGACCAAACTTTTCAACTTGGTACAGCCTGACCGTGCCTACTTTGGTCAAAAGGATGGTCAGCAACTGGCAATTATTAAACGCTTAGTAGCTGACTTAAATTTGCCAGTAGAAATTGTTGGTTGTCCAACAGTGCGGGAAGCGTCGGGTCTTGCCTTCAGTTCTCGTAATCAATATTTGACTGCAATGGCAAAAGAGCAAGCAGCAGTATTATATCGCGGCTTGCGACGAGCTGAAGCTGCATTCATTGCAGGCGATCGCAATAGTCACAAGTTGATAGCACTGGTACAGCAAGAAGTGGCAATAGTCAATACAGTCTCAGTGGAATATATTGAATTGGTTGAACCGACTACGTTAATGTCTTTAGAAAAAGTTCAGGAGGAAGGAATGTTGGCGATCGCAGCTCGTCTTGGGTCTACACGTTTGATTGACAATATCATATTGCGCGATCGTCAACCCATCATCGCCATTGATGGCCCAGCCGGTGCTGGAAAATCCACAGTGGCACGTCAAGTGGCAGCAAATCTAAATTTAGTGTATTTAGATACAGGGGCAATGTACCGTGCTGTAACTTGGTTAGTATTGCAAAAGGGGATTGCCATTGATGATGAGTGTGCGATCGCCCAATTAACTAACGAGTGTAAAATTGAACTGACTCCTGACCAGGATTTACAATCGTCTGTGCGCGTTTGGATTGACGGTACTGATGTTACCCAGGCAATTCGCACCATTGAGGTCACATCTCAAGTATCTGCGATCGCGGCCCAAAGCGCTGTCCGTCAAGCACTGGTTAAACAACAGCAAAACTGGGGTAAAAAAGGTGGTTTAGTGGCTGAAGGTCGAGACATCGGTACTCATGTATTCCCCGATGCTGAAGTGAAAATCTTCTTAACCGCTTCTGTAGGTGAACGTGCCCGTCGCCGCCAAGAAGATTTTAGCAAACAAGGGCAACCCGAAGTGACTTTAGAGCAGCTGGAACGGGATATTGCCGAGCGTGACTGGAAAGATAGTACACGCAAAGTTTCCCCTTTGCAAAAAGCAGCCGATGCGATTGAACTTCAAACCGATGGTCTGAATATTTCTGAAGTCACAGCACAAATTGTAGATTACTACCAGCAACGTTTTCCTCAGTGGTAATCACCACTATTTGCTGTTAGTTTTTTATTTCAAAAGGGTGGTAGATAGGTTATTTATTTATTTACCATCCTTAAAACTGCATCTAGAAACAGCCCAAAAGCACAAAATTAAATAATTTTGCTATTGGCTGAACTTCATTTTAAACTTAAGTCTAGTATTGTAGATTATAGATTAATTTAATTACTAAATCATCATGCTTGCGGCTTATCCTCATATTACAATTAATACTGCTATAGGTAGAGGCGGGAAAGCTTTAATTGCTAAATGCTAAGTAAAAGGCAGCTTCTGCTGGAGGCAGAAGGACAATAGTTGATCTAAGTGGAAAACCTTTTCATGCCTACCTAGTTAATTATTTATTAGTTTTTAGCTAAGAAATATTAGCCATTTTTATTTATAGTCATTATTTTCTAGTGAATTGACTTATTTTACTTATTAAACGAGTACTTTGTTTTTATCTTCACTTTGGTAGTAAAATGACGATGTTAAGTTTTATGTTTCATCATTAAAGACATAAAACCCCAAAAATAAAAGATGTTAATTTCCTAAGCTTCTGCAATAGCTTAAGACTGGAAACCGGTAAAGAGAGGATTTGACACAATGGCATTTGTACAGCCCCCACTACCCTTCGACATTAATGCTTTAGAGCCACATGGCATGAAAGCTGAAACTTTCGAGTATCACTATGGTAAGCATCACAAAGCTTATGTAGACAACCTCAACAAGCTCACTGAAGGTACAGAACTTGCTGATAAGTCTCTCGAAGAGGTGATTAAAACTTCCTTCCAAGATTCCTCTAAGGCGGGGATCTTTAACAACGCTGCCCAAGTTTGGAACCACACCTTTTTTTGGAATTCTTTGAAACCATCAGGTGGCGGCGCACCTACAGGTGATCTCGCAGCCAAAATCGATAAAGATTTTGGTAGCTTCGACAAATTCAAAGAAGAGTTCTCGAACGCAGCCGCAACTCAATTTGGTAGCGGATGGTCTTGGTTGATTGATGATGGTGGTACGCTGAAAGTGATTAAGACACCTAATGCCGAAAATCCGCTAGCTCATGGTAAGAAGGCACTCTTAACCTTGGATGTTTGGGAACACGCCTACTACATTGATTACAGAAACGCCCGTCCAGCGTTCATCAAGAATTTCCTAGAAAACTTGGTTAACTGGGACTTTGCTGCTGAAAACTTCGCCAAAGCTTAATCACCTACCAGTGTTGGATTGGTTGTAACAGTAGCCTTTACCAGATATGTAAAGCAAAGACAACCAGTTAATTTATAAAAAGTCATCGGGAAAACCCAATATTTTAAAGATGGGATGATAGATGCCCCGACACCGTTGATGGTTGACGGTCAACAGCCAACAATCAACAGTCTTTCGTATTATCCCATCCTCTTTTAGGGGTGAGATGACCTTAACAATAATTACCAGCAGTCACGACGTAGTCTCGTGGCTGTTTTTGATTATCTGGACATATAGTAAGCTGTTACGCATTTAACTTGAACATTTATATGAAGCCGATGACCGATGACTAATAACTGATAACTGTTAACCGTCAACAGTTAACAGTTAACGACCGTAAAGAGTGTTTATACAATTTAGGCACGCATCAGCTTATGGCAGATATGGTGGGGCACTATAAGTGTGCCCGCAGCAACATTAACTTAATTGGTAAAAAAATATTTTAAGAAAAATTATACTCAAGTAAGTAAGTGGGCGTGAATAATTAAAGCTTCAATTAAATCTTCATATTAAAGGCTTTAGCCTTACTACAAGCTGATTTAATAATTTTTCCCTGTGTAATATAGATTGATTTATTCTTACCTACTTACTTAAGTAGAAAAAATCTGATATTCTAACATCTCTGTGTCATTAAAGACAACAAAGTTTCAGATTTGAGAGTGGAGCAGTAATGCTTCAACTCTTGACAATTATTATTAACGTTCATATAAAACATGGGTAAAATCCAACTCGGTGTCACTTTTGTGGCTGCTGTGGTAGTCAGACTTACTGATCTGGCATCAAGATTGTCAAGGAGAATGAAAAGCAATGTGGCGATCGCAGCACTTGTTGCGATCGCAGTGCTAGCCGGACATACTGTATCGGCACAGATAACGCCACCCTCCCAGCCACTGGCTTCGCTAAAGACCGTGCCGATTCCAGGGCCAGACTATACAGGCTACGTAAGGGATAAGAGCAAAGCGATCGCTTTGGGAAAGGCTCTTTTCTGGGATATGCAGGTCGGCAGCGATGGCAAGACATCGTGTGCTACTTGTCATTTCCATGCCGGAGTAGACAACAGAATTAAAAACCAGCTTAATCCAGGGATTTTGCGCGTGGATGCCAGCGGCAATCCGAATCCTGATCAGACTTTCAGTCTCGGAGGGCCAAACTACACCCTGAAGGCGGCAGATTTCCCATTCCACAAACTAGCAGATGTAAACAACCGTAACTCCGCCGTTATTTCTGACGTTAACGATGTCGCCTCTTCGCAAGGAGTCTTCAATACTAAATTCTTGAGTACCACTCCTGGTAATCCTCAAGACAATGTGACTCAACTCGACGATCCAATCTTCAACGTGGGAGGTATCGAAACCCGCCGAGTAGAGCCGCGCAACACACCGACCACAATTAATGCGGTGTACAATTTCCGTAACTTTTGGGATGGACGAGCTCAGAACTACTTTAATGGGGTGAATCCGTTTGGATTAAGAGATCCCAACGCCAAGCTTTACAAAGCAGTAACTTCTCTAACATCACCACAACAAGTCAGTGTGAAGCTCAAGAATTCATCTCTAGCTTCCCAGGCAGTGGGGCCACCTCTTAGCTCATTTGAAATGTCTGCTGACGGTCGCACATTTCAGGATGTCGGTATAAAGATGGTTGGGAAACGAAACCTACTGAGAGGTCTAAAGCTTCCAAGGGATCTTGGTAAAAAATTATTTTCCCCTAATTTGAAACCACTTGCACAACAGGAGGTGGCAGTTGACGACAGTACCTTAGGTATTTACAGAGCGCCTAATGGAAAAGGACTGAAGAAAAAGTACAAGCAGCTGATTGAAGATGCCTTCCAGCCACAGTGGTGGGATTCTTTATGGTCAATTCAGGTTGATAAAAATGATGGTAGCCGACAACCCGTCCTCTTGGGCGCGAGGAGTCTTGTCGATCCAAACAAGAATACATATACGCTAATGGAGTACAACTTTTCGCTTTTCTTCGGGCTAGCGATTCAACTGTACGAGTCCACACTAATATCTGACAATGCGCCTATCGACCAGTACTTTGATGGCAACAAAAACGCCTTAACTTCTCAACAATTGAGGGGTAAACAGCTTTTCGAGGGAGCGGCTAAATGCATCAACTGTCACGGTGGGGCAGAATTCACCAACGCTTCCGTGAAAAACGTGCAGAATCAACGACTCGAAGACATGATACTAGGGGATGGACAAGAAGCCGTCTATGACAACGGCTTTTACAACATTGCGGTCAGACCCACTACAGACGACTTAGGCGTGGGTGGTAAAGACCCCTTTGGTAATCCCCTCTCAGAGTCGCGAGTAGCTCAACAAGGCAAATTCCGGCAGCTTCTCGGTGTAGATCCCAATATCACGGTCAGCCCCAACCAGAGAATAGCCGCAGACGGAGCCTTCAAAACGTCCACACTTCGCAATGTGGAACTCACCGCACCGTACTTCCACAATGGAGGGAAATTGACCCTCAAGGAAGTGGTTGAATTTTACAATCGGGGTGGTGACTTCCACGAGCAGAACATCGGAAATCTGGATGCGGATATTGAAAATCTTAACCTGAGCGATCAGGATAAAGATGACTTAGTAGCCTTTATGAAGGCGCTTACTGACGAGCGAGTTCGTTATGAGAAAGCGCCCTTCGACCATCCGCAGTTGTTTATTCCTAATGGACATCCAGGAAACGAAGCCTTCGTCACCAACGATGGCACTGGTAAAGCCACAGATGCCTTGATAGAGATCCCATCTGTTGGTCGTAATGGTAGCAGGACTCCGCCTGCTAACTTCCTTGCAACTCCCTAAAGGCTAGAGGTAAATTTTATCCTTAAGAGGGTGTTTACAACAAACACCCTCTTATTTGACCACTAAGTAAGCGTTAATAAATTAAAGGTTTATAGTAAGTGGCTCCAGGCATGACTACAAACCTTTAATTTATTTTGCTGTTAAGTGACAATAATCTTGATTCGGATACAGCTTATGCCCTGGTCCAAATTATCAAAGCAACTACCATTATTTGCTAGAGTGAAAATTAAAATACTATATGGATAGCAAAGAACTAGCGCAATACATCGAAGCAACTGATAGCATCACTAAACCTTGGCTATTGGTACAACTGCGCCTCAAAAAATTGCAAGAGCGTCGAGCTACCCTTACAAACGATGTCTACACCAAAGAATTAGAAGACATTTACCAAGACATGATGAATTTGGGGGAATGGTGGCGCGGTATTGAAGATGAGGTATTTTAAAGTTATGAGTTTTCCTAACTTTTAACTCTTGCACAGACGCGTAGACGCTCGAAGAGCGGCTTCTCGTAAGAGTATAATCGCGTCTCTAATCCTAACTTCTAACTTAAAACGCAACCTGATGGCTCAAGCTCTCGATCAAGTCGATTACGATACTCTCGATGCCGCAAAACGACGCTTCATTGATGCCGCAAAACGCACGCTTGGCTTTGCAAGCGCCTATGGCATCGTGCCCGCATCGGGTCTTGGAGCAAGTGCTAACGCTTTTAGCTTTAACCTCGCTCCCTTTCTAGAGGCGGGGGCTAGAGAACTTTCGATGACACTTGTCCCCGAAGGACTGGGCACAGCAGACGATACTCGACCTGATGACCTTTCTGAAGAAGAACTTCGACGATTTTGGTGGAACATCGGTATCAAGATTATTTCGTGTCTTACGAACGATGCCGCAACTTCCGGTATGCAGACTATACTTCTCGGTTTATATCTACCGTCGAGTACTCCAGAAACCATCTTCACTCCTGCCTTCCTTGATGGGTTTTTGGATGGAGTAGTTGAGGGGTGCAAACGAGTTGGGTGTGTGTATCTCTCAGGGGAAACTCCTCAACTAAAAACGAAGATGATTCCAGGCCGGCTTGACATCGCAGGCTCGGTTTTTGGGGTCATGCCGGTTGGTGTTGCTCCCGTTGATAGTTCGCGTCTGGATGCCGGAAATACTATTGTTCTTGTTGAAAGTTCGGGGCCCCATGAGAACGGCTTTACCCCACTGCGAAAGCTTGCCGAGTCGCTGCCTGACGGGTACAGAACAAAACTTCCAAGTGGGCAGGAGTTTTGGGAAGCAATGAATGCCGCCTCGTATCTTTACACGCCGCTTGTACAGGCGGTGCTTGGTGAAGGAATTCGTCCCACTGCGATGGAGAACATCACTGGACATGGATGGCAAAAGCTGATGCGGTCGGTGAAGCCCCTGCGGTATGTCATCGAAACGATGCTTCCAGTGCCGGAGATTTTTGCCTTTGTCGAGGGTCATCTTGAGGGCGGAGTCGAGACAATGCTTTCTGTGTTCAATTACGGAGCAGGATTTGCATTCTATACAGAGTCGCAGCAGGATGCAGAGAGGATCGTTATCCTCGCAAAAGAACATAAGCTCACGGCTGTGATTGCCGGAAGGGTCGAAGCATCCCTTAACCGCGAGGTTGTGGTAGAACCGCTTGGGGTGACCTTGAAAGGAGATACTTTTGGGATTGCGCGAGGAGTATAATGCAGCCCAGGCGTAGGCATAGCCCGTCGTAGACATCGCTAGTTTTCTGGGTATACACTCACTTATGCGATGCCTGCGGCGGGCTACCGCTACGCTGAACTAAATTAGATAAAATTAGTGAAATTACTGAAATAGATTATTTTCTATACACAAAATATACTTTTATTCCAGGGGTATTAGAGAAAATTATTCTATCAAGCCCTTGCCAATAAGTCATTTAGCAAAAATTGTATAGGTGTATTTATAAAACTTTATATGCGATATTTATTACCACTTAAAATTAATGTAGTCCAAAATACGCATGACTACTGAGGTTAAGATTTGCTAACGTAGTCTTAACATATTGAAAAATTTGCTGAGAAAGCTGAGAAAGTAGCAGCTAATACTAATTTTTAGTGCTGAGTCTTTCTCATCTGTAGATGTGCCATTTTAGTGTGTTAAAAAGATATATTTTTGTTCAGAGGGGGTTATGGCTGTAAATTTGGCCCGAACTACTGCTTCCACAGAACTTTTGAAGCAAGTATTCCAAAACATTGATGCACAAAGTTGTCCAAGGTTATTCAACTTTCATATGCACACTGTCTACTCGGATGGCAGGTTGCAGCCGAGTGCATTGATGGAGCAAGCGATCGCTATTGGTCTAAAAGGGTTAGCCATTACTGATCATCATAGTATTATCGGCTATCAAACATCACTTGCTTGGTTAGAAGACTGGAAGTGGAATAATCCTGGTGCAAGCACTCCTTACCTGTGGAGTGGTGTAGAAATTAACGCCAACCTTTTGGATATAGAAGTTCACATTTTGGCTTACGCTTTTACACCAGAACACCCTAGTATGAAGCCTTATCTACTAAGAAGGGCGACTACAGGTCAAGAATATCAAGCAAGTAACGTGATTGCTGCTATTCATGAAGCCGGGGGATTAGCAGTTCTAGCTCATCCAGCTCGTTACAAGCGATCGCTTTTTGACTTAATTCCAGCTGCGTCCCAAAAGGGCATCGATGGTGTGGAAACTTTCTATGCCTACAATAACCCTAACCCTTGGAAACCCAGCGTATTGGAATCAGAACAAGTACAAAAGTTGGCTGATGAATACTTTCTTTTCAATACCTGTGGTACTGATACCCACGGTTTGAGCTTGCTACAACGTTTGTAAAGATGAATCGATCAGTTAAGTGTGTTCAGAGATTTTCGATCCCCCCAACTAATTTAAAAAAGGGCTTAGTTCTCCCTTTTTTAGCAGGCTTAGGGAGGATCAAATCTCAATCCAAGTGTATTGCTTCAAAGCCGATTCTTAGTTGGGATCACAATCATTGAGAAATAGGGTACTTCGGCTGGATCAACTTCATCTAAGGGTAGGATGCGTTGCTGTGTCGTTGATGCCCGTTCAATATATCTTGCCCGTGATGCTAGCCCTAATTTATGGAGAATATCTCGTACTTTGGTAAAATGACGACCTAACTTCATAATTGCTGCTGCATCAGTCATCAATAGATGTGTAGTTAGTTCTTCTGCTGGCAATGGAGCAGGTAAGACTGTGAGAATATCAGTGTAATAGGTGAAAGGTACACCTAAGGCTACCGGACAAGCCATCAGTGAAGAAACTCCAGGGACAACTTCTGTTACGTACTGATCAGATAAGCGTGTGAACAGGTACATGAACGAGCCATAGAAAAATGGATCTCCCTCACACAGTACTACAACATCTCGACCTGCTCCTAAATGGTCGGCGATTGGTTCAACTTCCTTGTCATAAATAGACTTTGCCTTTTCTGGCTCCAAAGCGCGGGGAAGGTGAAATAGCACCTCAATTTGATTACCAGGAAGATACTGCGCCACGATCGCTCTAGCAATACTTTCTTTATCTGTGGCTGATTGATAGGCTACCACAGGAGCCGCACGTAATAGGCGCAGTGCTTTCAGAGTCAATAGTTCGGGATCGCCTGGCCCGACACCAATTCCATAAAGACGACCTTTGGTTTCCATATTCATTCTTCCTCCGTTGCCAGGGCGTTAACTGCTGCGGCTGCGATCGCACTCCCACCGCGCCGACCATGTAATGTTAAAAATGGTACATTCCTGCTGTCTGCTACTAGTGCTGCTTTCGATTCGGCTGCACCGACAAACCCCACTGGAAAGCCTAAGATAATCGCAGGTTTCGGCACTCCTTCATCGAGCATTTCTAACAGCCTAAACAGTGCTGTGGGCGCATTACCGATTGCGATCACCGATCCTTCAAGGTGCGATCGCCATAATTCTAAAGCTGCTGCCGACCTTGTAGTACCCAGACGCTGGGCAATTTCTGGCACTTCCGGCTCGTTGAGGGTACAGATAACTTGATTATTTACAGACAACCGCCGCCTGGTAACACCATCAGCAACCATCCGGCAATCACATAGAATTGGCGCTCCTGCTGCTAGTGCTGCCCTTGCGGATTGTACTGCTGTTGGTGAATATCCCAAGTCAGTGACAATATCCGTCATTCCACAGGCATGAATGAGACGCACAGCAACTTTTGCTACATCTGGCGGTAGTACATCTAGATTCGCTTCTGACCGGATGATTGCAAAAGAATTGCGGTAAATTTCGTTAGCATCTCGGATATAGTCTGGCATTCGATTTGGGATTTTATATTTTGGATTGACCGATGAAAATCGAAAGGCTCAGATTGCCGACTTCTCTAAAAAGTTGGGAATCTTGTTGTTCACGAATGATTTAGGAATAATATTAAACAACTCGTGTAATTGGGCGATCGCATATCGATTAGCAAATTTCCCAAAAGACTCATCAGAATTTAGACGTTGAATTTTATATACATATAGCATCCGCTCTATTAATGCAGGTAATTCGGCAAAAGTTACATTTTGATATAATTCACGTCCGAATTTCTCCTTGCTGTCACCAACATAAATGTGATAGCCTTCCACAGTTCCATTGTCACCCTCAATGCTGACACCAAGCAGAGTAATATCACTCTTGCTATGCTGGGCGCAGGATTTTTCGCAGCCAGTGAAGTGGATATTAACAGGGCAATCCAGAGTAACGTGAGTTTCAAGATACTCTGCTAATGCTAATGCATGATCCTTGGTGTCCGTGGCAGAAGCGGCGCAACCTTTTTTTCCAGAACAGGCAACTAATGCACTTTTGATGTTGGTTGCTGAGGAATCTAATCCTAAGAAAGCAATTTCACTTTGGACATCAGCAACCCATTGCTCAGGAATATCTGTTAAGAGCAGATTTTGCCAGGGGGTTAATCGAAGAGTGCCACTACCGTATTTCGTTGCTAAATCTCCTAAACCCCGCATTTGGTTACTCTCCAATCGTCCAAGGGGTAAGACGACACCAATGTAAAACAAGCCTTGCTGACGTTGGGGATGGAGGCCAATATGCTGATACTTAGTATTTGACCTCTCCCCCAACCCCTCTCCTTGTAGGAGAGGGGAGAATTCCTCCCCCTTCCCTTGTAGGGAACGGGGTTGGGGGGTTAGGTCACTGCATAAAAGAGAAAAAGGTAGACGCTGCTGAACTTCCTGGAGATAATTTTCACAACCCAAAGTATTCAATAACTCTAAGAGACGTAGCCGACGCTTACTTGTAGTATTACTATGAGCTAGATAGACCTCTGCCAAAGCTGTCAAAACGGGCAAACATTTTTCTGGTGGTAACAAAATTCCCATATCGCTGGGCGGTTGACCCTTTGCGCCGACACTTAAATGGAGGCGGAAGTAAACATTACTGTTAACTAAGACAGCAGCAAATAGGATATCATTCAAGCGATCGCACACCCGAATTATCCCACCACCATCAAAGCAAACGCTAAATTTCGCCGACAGTCCCGAAAGCGCCGGATGTGCAGCAATATAATCATCCCAACTTTGGACAAAAGGGCGGGTGTCGATTAATTCTAGCGGGTCGATACCAGCAGTTGGGCTGCTCATAATATTACGGATGTGGTCTACAACAGGATTACGAGAACCTAGTTCCATATCCTGTAAGTGTTTCAGAACCTCAGCATTAATCTCTGTGCGGATTTCGCGGACTTGTAGATTAGCTCGATTAGTCACATCTACATAGCCGCCACCGTGCTGTTCTGCTATATCTGCGATCACACGGCACTGCTGACTACTAATAATTCCACCTGGTATTCTAATGCGAGATAATATACCATCGGCGGCGGGTGTAGCATAAAACAAGCCAGGACAAGTGGCAAATTCAGAAAGCAAATTTGGAACTCCTTCCCCGTGCAACGCAGGGAGTAGACGGTGAGTGTGTCTTCTCTGACATCTTGAGAGTTGGCATTCTGACTTGGGTGATCCCATCACAGCTGCGGCACAGTCCCGGAATTTCACCGGAGTTTCCCAACTCCAAGCTTTAGTAATTTAGCACGAGAACGTAGTCAGAAGATTTAACGCTTCATATTTTGAATCAACTTATCCATGCCCAAAGATGTGAGTTCGACGGCTCATGTAGTAACCGCCTAATTAGTTTAATAAAAAAAACCTCTCCCTGGTTTTGCTACACAAAACTGTCTTTTTCTGAGTCGGAGAGGGACAGATTTGAACGAAAAACATAATTTTGAGCCACTTTCCAATAGCGCGAGAACCGCTTGAGGTCAATATAGCCATCATAGTCAAAAAATGGTTCTACTTCTAGTACTTCCACTGCTATCGAACCCTCCACTTGATTGCAGATATCATCAAATCGGGGACTGGGACTGTTAGCTGTCACTACTAAATTCGCATCATGTTCTTGAGTAAAAGCTAAAATTTCTTGTGCCACATTACCACGACGGATAACAACAGGTAACTCCAGCAAACATTCGTAGATGAAAGCGATGCGTTTGAGACTCAGTTGCCATTCCTCTATCAAAGCCTCATCCCAAACCCAGATAGCTGGCGCATCGGCATATTTCTGTAGTACAGGGTTGTATGGACTAAGGCAATCTCCATGTATCCAAACAATTGGTTTATTCATCTTTTTTGGTCTTTTATCTTACTTTTTACCTTTCTTTGCACGCTGCCAACTTTGGCTATTGGCTTGTTTGCTAAATTCCCCTTTGGGAAAAAGTCGCTGTTCTAATTCTTCATAGCTGCCTTCAAAATCACAATGACCGTAAAGGGGACATTTCTGGCAATAAATGCCTTTGGTGTAGCGTTCTAAATTTTCACGGTTGAAAAAATACGGTTTTTGACTAAAGGTGCTGGCAACCCACTGCCATGACATATTATTACTAGCAGGATCTCCATCTAGAAGGTGTTCGAGAAACCATTTTGCTCCTGCTTGCCAACGAATACGCAGCCAATGGACAATGTAAGCTGCTAGCCACATTCGGGCGTGGTTATGTAGATAGCCAGTTTCTTTCAAGTCACGGCTAAAACTGTCGATGCAAACCCTACCTGTGGTTCCTTGTCTGATATCTTGCGGCAATTCGGGTGCATATTCAGCCACAGTGTAACCAGTTTTGTACTCTTCCTGGTCTTTCCAGATTTCATCTCCTAACTTGACATACAACCGTTGCCAGTAGTCGCGCCAGCCTAACTCGTTAATTAATTTTGTAGCATCATTTTGCTGCTGTACCCGTTCAAGGACATAATCTCGAATTTCTCGCAAACTCAAAACGCCATAACGAATGTAAGGCGAAAGTCGCGTGACTGCACCTGCGAAAAAATTACGTGTTTGCGCGTAGCTTACTGCATCGATTTGTTGCAATGCTTTCTGTGCAGCTTTGCGTCCCCCTACCGTTTCACTGATGTGGCGATCGCGTTGCGCCGCATCTGGGAATTGTTCGCGGAGGTAGGCTACCAACTCATCGCGGTTGGTAAATTCGCGTTGCATATCTTTAGACATTGTAAGCAAATATAAATAAGTGGGTAGGCATAGCCTGCCGCAGGCGATCGCTCAATATATGTACAATTCTAAAGCGATCGCAATCTCTCACACACCCATCATGAGTAACATTCCCCAAGTCGGACAACCAGCGCCAAATTTCTCTACTCTTGACCAAAATGGCAATTCAGTCACTCTCGACGATCTCAGCAGTCAGTGGGTTGTCCTCTACTTCTATCCAAAAGATGACACACCCGGTTGTACCACCGAAGCGAAGGATTTCACCGAGTTGTATCAAGACTTCAGCGAACTAGGAGCGAAAATCTTAGGCGTTAGTCCAGATTTGGGTAAGTCCCATTGTAAATTTATCAGCAAACATAACTTGTCAATCACCCTCTTGAGTGACCCAGAACATATTTTGATAGAAGCTTACGGCGCTTGGCGCTTAAAAAAATTTATGGGCAAAGAATATATGGGTGTTGCTCGGTCAACTTTCCTAATTTCACCTGATAAAATTATTGTCTATACTTGGCCAAATGTGAAAACCAAAGGTCATGCTCTGGAAGTTTTAACTAAATTACGGGAATTAGCAGCCACATAACGCGACTGAATGCAGGTATAGTTACAGCAATGCTACGTGAATCATATTTATAGTAATAAAGCAGGATGTGAGCAGCTTATTTGAGCAAGCGATCGCTGATGCACTGAACTCAGCCAATCCTCAAAAAGTTCTGGAAGGCAAAGTCGCTAATGCTATCATCCAGGCAGGGTTTGATTTAGTTAGTTTTAATAAAACAGTAGGTTTAAATGGCGAAGTCGGTGAAATCGATGTGGAAACCAGCAACGCTATCATCGAAGTAACAACCTAAACTGCTCGAAAGTTGAAGCAAGTTCAAAAGTTGATATCAAACTCTGATTTTAATCCCTTGAACAAGCCAGTTATTCTCTATGCACCCAATTATAAATTTACTCCGGTTCAAGACATCATCGCTACAGGCAGTTATGTAGTTTGCAGTCAAATTCAAGAACAATTCTGGTTGTTAGTAAGTGAATCTAAAAGGTCTAGCTTTTCTCTTTTAGAAGCCGTACCTCAAGCACTTGTTTATATGTTGGCTAATCCTAATCAAGACAAACCTACTTTTGGATTAGTAACAAATGGTAGTGATTTTATTTTCCTGAAACTTGCCAAAGGGAATCAGCCAAAGTATGCTATATCTGACCAATTTACACTTTTAAAACGAGAAAGTGAATTGTATCAAGTTCTAAGTGGATTAAAAAATTTGAGTCAAACTTTAAAATAATTATGTCTATTCGTCCTATATACCTTGATTGTCACGCTACTACAGCCGTAGATGAACGAGTATTAGCAGCAATGCTCCCCTACTTCACAGAAAACTTTGGCAACGCAGCAAGTATCGGTCATGTTTACGGTTGGGAAGCAGAAGCTGCTGTTAAGCAAACGCGAGAGATTTTAGCAGGGGCAATTAACGCCACTCCCGAAGAAATTGTTTTTACCAGTGGTGCAACAGAAGCGAATAATTTAGCTATTAAAGGTGTTGCTGAAGCTTATTTTAAAAAAGGTCAGCATATTATTACTGTTGCCACTGAACATAGTGCAGTTATTGACCCTTGTAATTATTTAAAAACTCTGGGTTTTGAAATTACTATTCTCCCAGTTAAAAAAGATGGACTGATTGATTTAAATGAGTTAAACAAAGCTTTCCGTCCTGAGACGATTTTGGTTTCGGTGATGGCTGCAAATAACGAAATTGGCGTTTTACAGCCTTTAGCAGAAATTGGGGAACTATGCCATGCTTACAACATCATTTTCCACACCGATGCAGCCCAAGCTATTGGTAAAATTCCCCTAGATGTGCAAGCGATGAAAATTGACTTGATGTCGCTAACCGCACACAAAGTATATGGCCCAAAGGGAATTGGGGCGCTGTACGTCCGCAGGCGCAACCCCAGAGTGCAACTAGCTCCCCAGCAGCACGGCGGCGGACATGAACGGGGGATGCGGTCTGGGACATTGTATACACCGCAAATCGTCGGCTTTGGGAAAGCTGTAGAAATCGCTTTGGCTGAACAAGCAACAGAAAACCAACGCCTCACCCAGTTAAGGCAAAGCTTGTGGTCACAGCTTTCCCAACTTGAAGGAATTCATCTCAATGGACACCCTCAAGAGCGATTGGCGGGAAACTTGAATATCAGCGTTGAGGGGGTGGATGGAGCCGCACTTTTGCTAGGATTGCAGCCAGTAATGGCGATTTCTTCTGGTTCTGCTTGTTCATCGGCAAGTACTGCACCCTCCCATGTTCTGACAGCACTGGGAAACCCCCAACAGCTAGCTTATGCCTCAGTGCGGTTTGGGATTGGCCGGTTTAATACCCAAGAGGAAATTGATATTGTGGCGAAACATGTGATCGCTACTATTCAAAGCTTACGTAAGACCTCTTTTATGGGTTCTCACCCAGAAAAGCAGCAATTTGATCTAGCTCCTGCTGATTGAGGCGAAATTCTCCAGCACCGATGATTCCTTCTACCTGTTTGGGATTGCGTGCGCCAACGATCGCAGCCGTCACCGCCGGATTGTTTAAAGTCCAAGCGATCGCTACTTCACAGGCGGAGCGATCGTGTTGCTTACCAATTTGCTGCAATACCTCAACTAACTTCAGGTTACGAGATAAACGTGGCTCCTGAAATTCACTGCTATTCTTGCGCCAATCATCATCTGGTAAATTGGCAACCCGCTCAGGTGTCATTTTTCCAGTAAGCAGCCCAGATTGCATAGGTGAATAAACAATCACACCTATGTTGTTTTCCTGACAAAAAGGCAGAATTTCGTTTTCGACATCGCGCTTAACCAGTGAATAAGGTGGTTGCAATGAGGTAACCGGTGCAATATTTTGGATACGTTTCAACTGTTCTACATTGAAATTTGAAACCCCAATATAGCGAACCTTACCCTCATCCTTGAGCTTAGAGAGAGTCGTCCAGCCTTCTTCAATTTCTGATTCTGGGTTAGGCCAGTGGATCTGGTAGAGATCAATGGTTTCAATGTCAAGTCGGCGCAAACTGGCTTCAACTTCCCGCCGCACCGAATCAGCCTTCAAACTGCGACCAATTTTGCCCTTTTCATCCCAAATCATCGAACATTTAGTGAAAATGTAGGGGCGATTAGATCGACCTTTGAGTGCCTTAGCAACAACCTCCTCCGAATGTCCCAGGCCATAGATAGCTGCGGTGTCAATCCAATTAACGCCGAGGTCAAGAGCGCGAGCGATCGCTTCCATTGATTCCTGATCATCCTGCGCTCCCCAACCAAAAGCCCATCCACCTCCACCGATCGCCCAGGCTCCAAAGCCGATTGGGGTAATGTGAAGCTCCGAATTACCGAGCTGTTTGGTTTGCATATCTATCATCTCCAAGAATTTTTGAGTCAATTGTTAGTTTAGGTTGCAAATATTTTCTCAACCGCTATCTGAAGTGTGAATGACTACTGGAGAAAACCCAACACCAAATCACTACTTATGTAGGATTACTAAATCCTAACGGTTGTATTGATACACACTACTTATACATTAGTACAGCACGGCGTAAATCCAGCTACTATCTCAATTAACAAGACAAGTGGTTCAAGCCCCAAAACAAATCGAGAGCGAATTCGGAAAACTTGACATCCTTGTGAACAATGCTGGGATAATCAGTGGTGGCGATCGCCTTCTACCCAGTCAAGTTAATATTGAAACACTCCAACACACTTACGATACAAATGTATTTGGAGTGTTTGCAGTTACAAAAACGCTGTTGCCACTTTTGAAGAAGTCAACAGCAGGGCGAATAGTTAATTTATCAAGTGGTTTAGGTTCTCTGACTCTAAACTCTGACCCAAATTATGATTTCGCTGATTTTAAGCTTCTTGCATATAACTCATCAAAGACAGCAGTAAATGCGCTCACAGTTCTGTTGGCTGCTGAACTTAAAGATACCCCAATAAAAATCAATGCTGCTGACCCAGGTTTCACAGCAACAGACATTAATCAATACCAAGGATATCGCACTGTTGAGCAAGGAGCGATCCCTACGGGGGGCTACGCCTACGCAGCAGTGAAACTTGCCACTCTACCTGATGACGGTTCTAGCGGAGGCTTTTTTGATGAGGATGGCGTAGTTCCCTGGTAGGAAGGAAGTAAGGGGGCAGGGGGCAGGGGGGAAAAACAGTAGTGTTGAGTCCAGAAATTGGGATAATTTATTTTTTGGAGTTCCCTAAGGGAGTATGGGGCATTGAGCAGGAGTTAGATAACTGGATGAATCCACCTTTTATCTCAGTTCATCCCCCTTGTCTGCTTGTTCTCTTTTCACCACTCCCCACTACTTCGGCTTCTCTACGAGACGCTACGCGTAGCTTGCTTCCCCGCAGGGGTACACTCAGTACAAATCCCCACTCCCCACTCCCCATTTAATATGGATTTGAATCAATCCGTCCCCTTTTAACACTCCTGAGATAGTACCCAGAGGTTGGCCTGTTTCTCAAATTAAAGGTGTCGCCACTGCGAACTTTCCAAATTTTGTAATTGGAAAAGGTCAAAGGCGTTCGGGGTTCGCATACTTCCGGCATATGATTGCCAAGTACAAAGTACGCCGCACCCCTACCCATAACTTTTACCAAACCGTTTTTATCGACAAGAACCGATGTACTTTCACTAACCGCTATGCCTAAAACACTGCTAGATACACCATCCTTAATTTGACGGGCAATGAAAGTCATAATTCGCCCCATTCTTTGCCGCCTGTCGAAGTGCGTATCTACGATGGTTCCCTTTAAATTACTCCAATTAAAAAAGTTGTAAGTAAAAGTAATGTCTCGATATGGATCTTCGAGTGCATCCCTAGTTTCAATGCCTTTTTCGGAAGAAGCGCAAGCGTCATACACACAATCACTTTGGATCATCGCACCCGCACTAGTACCACCTACACCACCTCCCTTAAGGTAAACTGACTTAACAGCAGCCTCAAGCTTGGTATCTTTCCAGTTGCGGATGTATTGGCATTGGTCGCCGCCAGCAAAGAAAATCACATCAGCGTTTCTGATTTTTTCATAAATCTCAGCTTTGTTTGCGTCTTTTCTATTGCTAATCAGAAGAGTTTCCACAGAGTTTACGCCCTTCATGGCATAAATTAGCCGATTGTAATCGTGATTACCATTGGTGCGGAGAACTACAACATTAACTTTAGTGCTAGAGTTACTACCTCCCCTAACTTGGTTGATCATCCACTGGATAGCATCATCGACATCGGGGCCACCTCCACCCAGGCTAAGGACTGGGCCTGCTAAGGAGGGACGGACATCGAAAGAGGGAGAGGGGGAGGGGCGGACATCATCTGTGTCACCCAGGAAGTAGCGTTTCCAGCTGGCAATAAAACGGGTTATTAGGAAGGTTCCCATCTTCAACAACTTGATTCCTGTATTTTTCAAGCGCCTTGCTATGCTTGGGAATGCCTTTGTCATACTAAGCTTCTGGAGCAAACTGCAATTATTGCTAGGCTGTTACACACTTTAATTGCTTATTTATTCGTGAAATTCGTCCTTTGTCATTAGTCATTTATCAGTTGTCCTTTGTAAATAATCAATAACAAATGACAGCTTTAACGAAAAAATATGCAACTTAAACGCGTACTAGCTTAACTCTGGCACTAGATAGGGTAAAATTTCCAGCGTACAGGGTTTGTACTGTTTGTTAGCGTCAAATAGCGCAGAGTAATCATTAATTCTCTGCGCTACTGTGGGAAAATCTCCATATTGGTTGTGTCCTTTATAGCTTCTCCAATGGAAGCAATACATCACAATACACCCGCTTTGGGCACAGCAATGCTGTGCCCCTACAATCGCTTGAAGCGATAACCGCTATAATTTCGGCCAGATGAAATCCAAAATAGATTAGGTGCTAGTTGTCCAAATCCTTCCGTAGTTGCTGGGAATAGTTAGCCAATATTCTGAATAACTGGGAACGCCAATTAAATTGTTTTCACCATTTAGTTCTTCCTGATAATTGCCAGCAATTGGGAACCAGAAGGGTACACTCTGATCGCGATCGCTAAAGTTAAGTGCTACTAGGCTAAACTTGTTACCATGTTTGCGCGAGAATAGCAGCACATTTTTAGAATGATAGCGGTCATAATCGTTGTAAAAGAAATGTTCGCCTTCCGTAAACTGCGATTGCTGACGACGCAGTTTAATCAGCTTCCGTACTAAGGCAAGTACGCTCTTACCAATAGGATCGTAAAAATAATCCCATCGTACAGGTCGAATCAACATCACTCTGCCAAAACCTTGTTCTGGAAGAAAATAATTTTCTCCCAATTCCTGACCTTGCCACAGTAGCGGAATCCCTTTACCAGTGAAAAACCCAATCAGGTAAGGTTGAACCTTATACCACAAGTTGCGATTACCTTCTTGTAATAAATCATTATCGCGAGCGATCGCACCAAAATTACAGACAAAACGCGAGTGATCATGATTTTCTATATATTGCAGCGCCGTCTTGGCGATTTTGTCCCCATTGTTTGTAATTTCTGAGGGATACCCATCTAGACCAAGTTTAAAGCCAAGGTTAGCTAAATCACCTTTATTTCCAGAAGCTACACTTTTAGCTGCACCCAAAGTCTCATTTTGCCAGGTAGAGTTAGTATAAGTTTGTTCGAGAATCTCCTTTGGCCCTTCTAGTTGTTCAGCACACTGAATCAAATTGATTGTTTCATTGTTAAAGAATCTCTGCCAATACTCGCCAGCATCTTTCTTTTCTTTGACTGTTTTGTAAGTGTTAAAAATTAGGTTGGCGTAGCCTACTCCTGTACCACCATCCCAGTAATTTGGTACACAGTCATAGCGAAAGCCATCAACATGATAAACATCTAACCAGTGATAATTAACTGTATAGAAAAAGTCTTGAGTAAACTTGCGATTATAGTCTGTACTTTCGCCAAAATAATCTTTAGCAAATGTCCCCATAAAAGGATTTTCACGATACCCTAGCTTTTTGTAAACATAAGAGTATGGAAAATCATCTCCAGTGTGACCATAAACGGCATCAACAATTACAGCAATATTGTGTTGATGTGCCGTATCAATCAACTTTTGTAAATCTTTCCTTTTACCAAATCGCTCATCTACACCAAAGTAGCCAAGTGGTAAAAATCCCCAATCTACTGTTAATGCCACATTAGAAAGCGGCATAATTTCCAGACAGTTAACTCCCAAATCTTCTAAATAGGCGAGTTTTTCAATTGTTCCGTCAATAGTACCGCCGAATTCATCAATCATTAATTCGTACAGAACAATATCTTTTAAGTTTGGAGTTTTCCAGGTTTTTTCCTTCTGGCTCCACTCATATTGTTGATAGCCGAGTGTGAAGGCGGATAATTTACCTACACCAAATTCTCTAGCAAAAGGGTCAATAATCCAATCTATTTCTCCTTTATTGGGATTTGTTAAACAATAGCGATAAACATATCTACCTGGTTCTCCCCATGCAGATTTAGCAGTGGGTTTTGGTTCAGTCTTGATATTTACCTGAGTTGACCAATAATCACCATATTCTGGGTCAATGGAATACTTTAGTTCAAATTCTAGGGGCTGAATATCTTGTAAAAATTGGTCTTTTTCGTGGATGATTTTAATCTTTAGCCGATTTCCATCATTATGAGAAACCCAAGGTAGAAAGAGTCCAAAATCAACAATACCGTTGGTTTCTCTAGCTCCTAGTTTATCTAAAGGAAGCAGTTTCATATAGTTATCCTTGAATGGATTTGCTTTTATACTACTGTTACTAATTCTGGAATTCAAAAAATGATATCCAAAACCAGATTAAATTTGCACTTCTCCAGAAATAGAAGCAGTACCCGCTATAGATTTATCAAAGGTTAATTCAGGATTTATGCTAATTCAAATAAAATTTTATCTCCCCAACTTTTTAAATGAGTCGGGGATATGTCTTACCAGGCAATTTGCGATCGCTCTTGTATAACTCGCTGATATACTTCTTCAGTTTGCTTGGCTAATTTCGGCCAGCTAAAGCGTCGCTCTAAATCCTCATAAGCGTTATCCACCAGCCATTGCCGATATCCTGGATTTTTCAAAACCTCCAAAATTCCCCAAGCTAAAGAATCGGGATTGTTCACCCAAGTCACAATGCCTGTTTTGGTATGTTGAACCACTTCTGGAAAACCACCAGTATCGGAAACCACTACAGGAACACGCGAAGCGAAGCTTTCTAAAGCCACAATTCCAAATGGTTCGTAAAGGCTGGGAAAAACGGCACAATCAGCGACAGTTTGGAATTTATCTAAGTATTCATCGGAGAGAAAACCTGTAAAATAGCAATGATGCCAAATTCCTAAATCCCAGGCTTGCCGCTTGAGATGGTCAGTATTGCCGCCACCAACGATCACAAATTTAACGTTACCTCCCATTTGGGAAAGAATCTTGGGTGCGGCATTAAGTAATATAGGTACACCTTTTTCGTAGGTCATGCGACCGAGGTAATAAACGATTTTCTCATCGTCTGTGGCAAATTGACGGCGAAAATCCAGAGCATGAAAATCTATGTGATGCTGTTTCTTTTCGGCTCGGATACCGTTATAAATGACATCGATTTTGTCCCAAGGACTTTGTAGCACTCGTTCTACTTCTTGGCGCATATAGTCGCTACAAACGATAATCCGCCAAGCGTTGAAAGCCAACAAGTTTTCTTTACCATTAATATAGCCTTGGACTTCTGTGTGAATACCGTTGTAGCGTCCGTATTCTGTAGCGTGAATTGTGGCAATTAATGGTATTTTCAGATTATGTTTGAGAGCGATCGCAGCATCTCCTACTAACCAATCATGGGCATGAATTAAATCAAAAGGCCCTTCCTCTAAAATCAACTTACCACCGTGATGTCCCATACTCAAGTTGAGATTAACTATCCAGTGGAAGAAGTCATTACTATGTCCCACTGGTACCCGATGTACTTTTACTCCCTCAACCACCTCATACATTGACGCTTGGCCAAACTCTGCTGTAATCAGGTGGACTTCATGTCCTAGCTTGACCAATTCCGGGTACAATTCCGCTACATGCCGCGCAATTCCTCCAACAATTCTTGGTGGAAACTCCCAACTCAGTACCAGTATCTTCATCTGCTAGACTCTCCCACACTTTACTAATATCTAAAAAACTACATTTACCTAAAAATACAAGGGTGGCAAATGCAGTAAGTATGTTTACTAAAATTTTGAGATTTTTTAACAGTTATTTTGTTAAAGCTTATCAAAGGTTATGAACTGGGGGCTAGTACTGCTACACGGAAGTCAAAAGTCAAAAGACTTGTACTTTCGGTTTTTTTGACCATTTTTAATGGCCTGTTCATTTCCACCGTGCTGTACTAGCGATAGGAAGCAAAGTGTAATTTGTAATTAGAGGATTTTTGAAAAGTTCTCTTGTCGGTATCAAAAATTTTAGATCCCCCTAAATCCCCCTTTTTAAGGCAGTAGGGGGGATCAAAAGTGCCTGAAGTGCCCTTGCTGTTTGGCCATATAAAGTGCTTTGTCTGCACCATTAATCAAATCTTCGGCGAAACTTCGGAATTTAGCACAATGCTGACAACGCCTAGACTGACAGTAATACCAATTCACAAAAATCCTGATACATATAGATTTTTCGTAGGGGCATAGCAATGCTATGCCCCTACCAGCGTATTTGTATCATTATTAACGTGAAATGGTATAACGCGATCGCACACACTAGATTGAGCATGGGGAATGCCCAAGGCTGAAACTTCTCAACTTGAGGCTGCTGTTGACAGACTTTATCATTAAAATTAACGGAAATTAAATCATAATAAAATAACCCCACCCCCCTAAGAGATTGCGGGGTGGGGTTCCGGGTATCAACGCTCTTGCATCACTCTGGTTAAAGAAAAATTTTAGCCAACTTTTAAACAAGAGACAGAAACTGGGTTTGGAGCTTTATCAAAAAAGCTTCATGTTCAAAACCTCGCCCGCAAGTGGCGCGTTCGCGGTAGCGTCTCGTAGAGAAAAAATTCTTGTATCTTAAGCTAGGTAAAAACCCCACCCCTAGTGTCGGGCTGAGTTTAATTGCGTTAGCGTAGCGGGGCGTTCGCTTTTAGCGTCTCTAAGAGTTGCCCATTGCGAATTGCGAATTGGATTTATTTGCTAACACTATGGCCAAAAGAATTTCTTTAAGATGAAAGCAAGATGAAAGCCTTGTGTAGCAAAGATTATTGTTTTTTTTCTCTGGAGAAAGTGATGAAAAAGCGTTAGCTTTGATCCAAGCGCAGTACTGCCATAAAGGCTTCCTGGGGTACATCCACTGTACCTACAGATTTCATCCGCTTTTTACCTTTTGCTTGCTTCTGTAAAAGTTTCTTCTTGCGGCTGATGTCACCGCCGTAACACTTGGCTAGCACATCTTTCCGTAAGGCGGGGATGTGTTCGCTAGCGATAACTTTACTGCCAATAGATGCCTGAATTGGCACTTTAAATTGATGGCGGGGAATTAGTTCCTTGAGTTTTTCCGCCATTGCCCGCCCAACGTTGTAAGCTTTATCTCGATGTACAATCATCGCCAAGGAATCCACAGGATCGCCGTTAATCATAATATCCAGCTTCACCAAAGGATTTTCACGGTAGCCGATGAGGTGATATTCCATACTAGCGTAACCGCGCGATCGCGACTTCATCTGATCGAAAAAGTCAGTCACAACTTCCGCCAAGGGAAGTTCGTAAGTAAGTGTGGTTCGTCCTTGGGCGAGATATTTCATATCTTTGAAGATGCCACGGCGATTTTGTGACAACTCCATCAAACTGCCGACATAAGTTTCCGGCGTAATCATCTCTACTTGGACGTAGGGTTCTTCAATTTTTTCGCGATCGTTGGGAGAAGGTAAGCGGCTAGGATTATCGATGTACAGTTCCTCACCCTTGACGGTAATCACCTTATAAACCACCGAGGGTGCTGTAATGATTAAATCTAAGTTATATTCTCGCTCTAAACGTTCTTGAACAATTTCCATGTGCAGCAAGCCCAAAAACCCGCAACGGAAACCAAACCCCATCGCGCTAGAAGTTTCTGGTTCGTAGTGCAGCGCTGCGTCGTTGAGTTCGAGCTTTTCTAAGGCTTCGCGCAAATCTTCAAATTGGTCAGCATCAATGGGGAACATCCCGCAAAAAACCATCGGGTTCGCTTCTGCGTAGCCTGGTAAGGGTGCCTCTGCTTTCGCCTTACTTAGGGTAATTGTGTCTCCTACTCGTGCATCAGCTACAGCTTTAATTGCTGCTCCCAAATAGCCTACTTCGCCAGCGTGGAGTTCTTCAACTTGCTTTTGAGTCGGAGAAAGAACGCCTAACTCATCAATTTCAAATTCTTTACCAGATGCCATTAAATGGATGCGATCGCCTTTTTTCACGGTGCCATCCATCACCCGGAAATACACAATTACCCCCCGGTAACTGTCGTAATAGCTATCAAATATTAACGCTCGTAAGCGTTCATTTATGGTATTTGGCGGTGGCGGTATCCGCTCAACCACTGCTTCTAAAATCTCATCAATACCAATTCCTTCTTTAGCAGAAGCCAAAATCGCACCACTGCAATCTAGACCGATAATTTCTTCAATCTCGCCAATTACCCGTTCTGGTTCTGCCCCAGGCAAATCGATTTTATTCAAAACCGGGATAATTTCCAAATTATTCTCTAGGGCTAAATATACATTCGCCAAAGTTTGCGCCTCCACACCTTGGGACGCATCTACTACCAATAGCGCTCCTTCACAAGCAACAAGAGAACGGGAGACTTCATAAGAGAAATCCACGTGTCCAGGGGTATCAATGAGGTTCAACACATATTGCTGACCATCCTTAGCTGTGTAGTTCATCCGGGCAGCTTGCAGCTTAATTGTAATGCCGCGCTCCCGTTCCAAATCCATATTGTCGAGGAACTGTTCCTTCATCTGTCGGTCTTCAACAGTGCCAGTAGCTTGTAGCAAGCGATCGGCGAGGGTTGATTTCCCGTGGTCGATGTGAGCAATAATACAAAAATTGCGAATGCGAACTGCGGGAACGTCAGTCATATACTATCTTTGCCTTAGCAGCAACCAAAGTTAAAAGAGCAATTTACTTAATGTATTTTAATGCTTTCTTAGCCAAGACGCTGCTTTTAATGGGGAGTGGCGAGTAGGGAGTGGGGAGTTAAGAGTTAGAAGTTAAAAGTTAGGAGTTATTATTCTTCCCCTGCTTCCTGCCCCCTGCCCTCTTCACCCCATCTTGAACTTCGATCTAAACAGGTGGATTTTTAAGAATATTATGAAAGTCTATTTGTCGCTGCTAGTATTCATCAGCTAGGAGCGTACAATAAATGTAAATAAGTACATGTAGGGATCATGTAGTGATGGTGGGCAATTACTACCCGTAATTACCTCTAATCACTAATTTGTCGACAAAATTTCTAAAGCCATTGTCTAGTCAGTTATATGAAAAATGCGATTTGAAACTTAAAGCTGTTACTTTGGTGCTATTTCGGGGAACTATGTAATTGTCCTCTTGAAGATTTTTCAGTGAATTAGCCCAAATTTATGAATATAACTACTTTACAAAGCTTTAGACAAAACCAATTCAGAGTATATCAAACCTATGAATATGCAAGAGAAAACTACCGAAGCGGAAAACACACGAGCCGATAAGGTAGAAATTGCTGTCCGCCTGGACTCCGAGCTACTAGAGCAAATTCAGCATCTCACCAATGACCCAAGTAAAGTGATTGAGGTGGCGATTCGTCAGTGGTTGCGGGGTGAAATCCTCAGAGATGACGAACTGACGCGTACCCCTGTGCGTACCCCTGTTCCTCCTCGGGGTGAATGGAATGATTAACACTATTAATCAACTGTCAATGCAATTTAAAAAAGTAAAGTTTGTCAATCTGGATTTCAAAACACCAATAAATACCCAATAAAAACACGAAAAAGCTGTAAAAATTTATGCGAAAATTTGAGCAGCTTTAGTAAAATTACGGTCGGATACCCTTTGTCTATCCAACTCAATTAATGACTATTACTGCTAATTCCCAATTGTCAAATGTATTTTCCCAAAATCTGGAATCTATTACTAGTAAGACTGATGGCTCATTACCAACTCTAGGAGCCGAGTTGGTGTATACGCAAGATGAGGCAGGGCGCTATCTGACATTTTGTTGGCAGTACAGCGAACTGTTGGGGTTAAATACTGAAAAAGTAGTTGAGGAACTGAACCAGACTCAAGCCTTTGTCCCGGTGGATAAGGTTACTTATTTGGAACGATTGCACCGAATTTTGAAAAGTTTGGTGCCAGAAAGGTTTCAGTGTTGGTTTAGTTACCACCAGGAATTATTTGAGTTGGACTTGGTGATTAGTCCGATTATGCCAAGTTTGGGAACAACTGCCACCACAGTTTTAGTGATGGGACGGTTAGTGCAAGCGACACTCAACAAAAAACAAGTGCCCGTGGCATCAAAAACGCCCACACAAATAGAGTTGGCAATACGATCGCAGCAACACCAAAAACTGGTAAATCGCATTACCAGAAATATCCGCCGGACGTTGGATTTAGATATTATTTGGCAGCAAACAGTTGATAGTTTGGGGAAAGCACTGCGGCTAGAGCGCTGTATTATTTGTCCTTATCAGCCCTCTAGCTCAAAAGTGGAGGTGAAGGCTGAGTATTGCCAGCCAGAACTCAAATCAATGCTTGGCTCAAAAATAGATATAACTTCTGAGCCTGCCTTTAGTCAGGCTTTGACAGCCTTAGAACCAGTTGTAATGGAAGTGCCTGGATACGCAGGGTCTGGGCGGCAGAGAACTTTGGTGATTGCAACTTGCTATCAAGACCAGGCTAATGGATTGATTGCCTTGAGTTGGCAAGATGAATGCTACACATTATCAGAAGCAGAATTAGAACTAGCAAAAGAAGCAGCAGATCAATTGGGAACTGCGATCGCTCATGCTACTTTATATAAAGAATTAGAAGCGGCGCGTCAAAAAGCCGAAGAAGCTTCCCGCCTCAAAAGCGAGTTTCTGGCTAATGTATCTCATGAAATTCGTACCCCCCTCAACGGCATGATTGGCTTCTTGAAGCTGATTTTGGAAGGAATGGCAGATGATACAGAAGAACAAAACCAATTTTTGGCAGAAGCTCACCACTTATCGATACATTTGCTGAATATTATCAACGACATTTTGGACATTGCTAAAATCGAAGCTGGCAAAATGGAGCTAACTTACGCTCCAGTCAAGCTAGATGAGCTATTCACTGATGTAGAAAATTTCATGCGTCCCCAAGCAGAAATGAGAAACCTCAGCTTCCAGATGCAGATGCCTGCTACCTCCGATGAAATCATTGTCCAAAGCAACTACCAACGGTTGCTACAAGTTATGCTCAATTTGGTAGGTAACGCCATCAAATTTACCCATGAGGGCGGTGTTACCGTCAGCGCCGATTTAGTACTCAAAAAAGCGAAGCCGAACTTTCAAGGTCAGGAATTTCCTGGTATGGTGAGAGTACGTGTGGCCGACACTGGCATTGGTGTTTCCTTAGACAAACAAGATAAACTGTTTCAATTATTCTCTCAGGTGGATGGCTCCCGCACTCGCCATTACGGCGGTACAGGTTTAGGACTGGCAATATCGCAGAAGCTAGTGGAGGCAATGGGCGGCGAGGTACATTTTTACAGTCTGGGCGAAGGACTTGGCTCAACAGTCACATTCACCGTACCACTATATCAACAACCAGTCATGGTTTTATCTAGTGATAGCGACTCAACAAACAGTGCTGTTAGCGATAGCGAGGCGTTGAACCAGTGCTGAGTTGGTCATTGGTCATTAGTTATTTGGATGATTACCATTGCTAAGTTTTGAGTTTTAAACTTTAATTTTTTTTGAAATAATTATTTAACTGCGGCATTCGCCTTTGAGTAGAGAAGCCCAACTTTCAGCCGAAGGCAGGGTGGAGTAGTTCACTAACCATATTGGGCACTTGTACTGAGCAGTTCGGCAAGCTCACTATAAAACGTTGCCGTAAAGGCTGCGGCATAGCTGCGCTTAGGGCGCAGCCTCTGGTAGAGAAGTATGGGATGGGATATTGGGAAAAAACTTTCCTTGTCCTCATCTCCTGACGTTTTCTTCAAGACTTTAACCGCTAAAGTAGAGTAGGAGGGCTTGCACAAGAAATTGTTCAGCTAATCTAATATCAAGTTGCTAAAATCAGCACTGGTTTAGTCAAAAGTCGTTAATAACTGACACCTGACAATCTAGCGGCAATTAGATTTAGGATCGATTTAACAAAGCTGAAAAACAAAATTTTGGATAATGGTTAATGAGTAACCGCGCATAGGGCACAGAGATCATTATTATTCAATGCCCCATGCCCCATGCCCAATGCCCCATGCCCAATGCCCCATGCCCATCATTAACTTAGCAGGTCTAAAACTATGGAACTCACAATTGACAACGTTGAAACAGTCTTAGATGAAATGCGCCCTTATCTCATGTCTGATGGCGGCAATGTGGAACTGGTAGAACTCGATGGGCCTGTTGTAAAACTCCGCCTGCAAGGTGCGTGTGGTTCTTGCCCCAGTTCTGCAATGACCCTGAGAATGGGTATTGAGCGCCGTTTAAAGGAAATGATTCCCGAAATTGCAGAAATTGAACAAGTGGTGTAAAAGTTAGGAGTTAGAAGTTAGGAGTTATGAGTTTTCTATTAACTCCTAACTCCTCATTCTTAACTCCTAACCATTTCTATGTCCCATCCTCTTTACATCGCTTTTATTTGGCATCAACATCAGCCGCTGTACAAGTCTCCTGGCAGCGGCGTTTCGCTATCTTCTAGTCAGCAGTACAGGCTACCTTGGGTACGTTTGCATGGGACTAAAGATTATTTGGATTTAATATTGCTCTTAGAGCGGTATCCTAAGTTACACCAAACGGTGAATTTAGTACCATCGCTAATATTGCAACTCGAAGATTATATTGCTGGCACTGCTTTTGACCCTTACCTCACAGCCAGTTTGACACCGGATGAACAACTCACGCAGCAACAGCGCGAATTTATTATCCAACATTTTTTCGATGCCAATCACCACACTTTGATTGACCCCCATCCCCGTTATGCCGAGTTGTACCAGCAAAGACAGGAGAAGGGGCAAGCTTGGTGTTTAGCAAATTGGGAATTGCCAGACTATGGTGATTTGCTAGCTTGGCACAATTTGGCTTGGATCGATCCGCTGTTTTGGGATGATCCGGAAATTGCTACTTGGTTAAAACAGGGTCGGAATTTTACTTTAAGCGATCGCCAACGCATTTATTCCAAACAGCGAGAAATTCTCAGCCGCATTATTCCCCAACATCGCAAAATGCAGGAGGCGGGGCAGCTAGAAGTTACCACTACCCCTTACACCCACCCGATTTTACCTTTGTTAGCTGATACTAACTCTGGTCGGGTAGCTGTGCCGAATATGACACTACCTAAGCAGCGTTTTCAGTGGGCAGAAGATATTCCCCGCCACTTGCAGAAAGCTTGGAACTTTTATAAAGATCGCTTTGGACAGATCCCTCGTGGTTTATGGCCTTCGGAACAGTCAGTAAGTCCGGCAATACTACCACACATTATTGACCAAGGCTTTAAGTGGATATGCTCAGATGAAGCCGTCTTGGGATGGACACTGAAACACTTTTTTCATCGGGATGGGGCGGGGAATGTGCAGCAACCAGAATTGTTGTACCGACCCTATCGCCTGCAAACCGCCGAGGGTGATTTGTCAATTGTGTTTCGTGACCATAGATTATCAGATTTGATTGGCTTTACTTACAGTGCGATGCCAGCAAAAAAGGCAGCAGCAGATTTAGTGGGACATTTGCAAGCGATCGCTAAAATGCAAAGAGAAAGTCAAAGTGAAGAACCTTGGCTAGTTACCATCGCTTTGGATGGAGAGAATTGCTGGGAATTTTATCCCGAAGACGGCAAACCCTTCTTAGAAGCTTTGTATCAAAGCTTGAGTGATGAACCCCACCTCAAACTCGTCACAGTTTCAGAATTTCTGGAAGAATTTCCCCCCACAGCCAACATTCCCGGAGGACAACTACATAGTGGTTCTTGGGTGGATGGTAGTTTCACCACTTGGATCGGCGATCCCGCTAAAAATCGTGCTTGGGATTACTTGACAGAAGCTAGAGTTATGCTTGCAAGTCATCCTGAAGCGACGGAAGAAAACAACCCAGAAGCATGGGAAGCGTTGTATGCCGCAGAGGGTTCAGACTGGTTCTGGTGGTTTGGTGCAGGACACTCCTCAAATCAGGATGCCATCTTTGATCAGTTGTTTCGAGAACACTTGTTTGGCATTTACAAGGCATTAAATGAACCTATACCGCCCTACCTCAAGCAACCAGTAGAAATCCATGAAGCGCAGGGAAGTCATATTCCCCAAGGGTTTATTCATCCCGTCATTGATGGTAGGGGTGATGAACAAGATTGGGATAAAGCTGGACGCATAGAAATCGGCGGGGCGCGAGGGACGATGCACAACAGCAGTATCATCCAGCGACTTTGGTATGGGGTGGATCACCTTAATTTCTACTTGCGGCTGGACTTTAAAGGTGGCGTTGCACCAGGGCGGGATTTTCCAGCAGAGTTGAATTTGCTGTGGTTCTATCCAGAAAAAACAATGGTTAACAGCCCAATTCCCTTGGCAGATGTACCAGATGCAGCCCCACTTAATTACCATTTCCACCATCTTTTGGAAGTTAACTTGCTGACGCAATCGATTCAATTTCGAGAAGCTGGAGACAACTATCAATGGCATCCCCGTTTCAGTCGCGCTCAAGTAGCTTTAAATAGTTGTTTAGAATTGGCAGTACCGTGGGCAGATTTGCAAGTTCCGCCAGATTATCCTCTGCGCTTGATTTTGGTGCTTGCAGATGAAGGGCGTTTTTGCAACTACTTGCCAGAAAATGCTTTGATTCCAATTGAAGTGCCTTAGAACTTAATACGCTTGGTGTTATACCATTTCAGAAAATACCTAGTAGGGGCGTACAGCTAGCTGTACGCCCCTACAGCCAATTCATGTGTTGTAAAGATTTTTTAAAGCATATTGAATTTCTCTTGTCAATGCGTAAATTCTACAAAATTTATTTTTACTTTTTAAATTTCCAATAGGAGAGTAGTGAGGATTTGGCAAAGATCCAGTAATCTTACTGTTTCCAACAAATATTTGTCGTAAGATTAGAGACATTTCAAAACAGATCCTCTATACTAATGAATCGCTTTTCTCAGAAAATAACGAATTCTCAAGAGAGCATTTTACAGCAAACTCAGCTTGGTCAGATGTGTGGTTCCAAGAAGCTATTTCGTGGTCGTTATGAAATATTGCAAATTTTAGGTAGAGGTGGTTTTGGGATCACGTTTTTAGCCAAAAATGCCATATTACCTGGGAATCCCCTGTGTGTCATTAAACAGCTTTGTCCGAAAGTGACTAATCCTCAAAGTTGGCAGAGGGCATGTACACGCTTTGAAAAAGAAGCAAAAACCTTGGGCCAACTTGGTAGTCATTCACAAATTCCCATGCTATTGGACTACTTTCAGGCAAATGGAGAGTTTTTTTTAATTCAAGAATACGTGCCGGGTTTGACTTTGGCACGAGAAGTGCGCCAAACTGGGGCTAAAAGTGAAGCCTCAGTTAAACAGTTTTTGCAAGAATTATTACCTGTATTACAGTATCTTCATAAACATCATGTGATTCATCGGGATATTAAACCCCAAAATTTATTGCGGTGTGAGTATGATGGGCGGGTAGTGCTGATTGATTTTGGGGCAGTGAAAGAGCAATTAGTTGATGCTTGTGAAAACTCAATCAATCAAGCTGCAAACACCAATTTTATTGGGACTAGGGGATTTGCACCACCAGAACAGTTTTCTCTACGTCCCGTTTATGCTAGTGACATTTATGCATTGGGTGTAACTTGTATCTGTATGTTGACTGCTAAAAGTCCTTTAGAATTTGACTACGACGCAAATACTGGTGAAATATGTTGGCAAAAAGAGGTAGATATTAGCGATCGCTTCGCCTATATTTTAGAAAAAATGGTGAAGATTTCGTTAGATGATCGGTTTAAGACTGCCGATGAAGTAATGAAAGTTTTAGGTAATGAAAGCTATTTGCCTACTTTGGCTAACTGTCTAACTACCCAAAAATTAAACAATAAAAGTATTGCACAATACGGAAATTATCACGAAACTTCTGATGTATACATCCCACCTGTTGCCAGAACTGCTAGTGCTATTCGCAAGTGGAGAGCAAAACTTAAGTAAACAAGTTCGCACAACTAAGTTAGAGGATGTTTTAAAAGTTGTTAGTGATGTATCAAAAACTTGTAGTTCCTCTAAATTCCCCTTTAAAAAAGGGACTTTGATTCTGTTTCCACCCTTTTTAAGCACGTTTGGGGGGATTTTAAAGTGCCTAAAATAACAGTGAAACATTTTTTAAACAACTTATTTCTTATTGCCTAAAGTATCAAATTAACAATTAATCATGGGCATTTTAAAATCTCAAAAACAAATTTAGTAAGCATTTTAACTACATTTAATATTCAGTAATGGTTAATTAATGAGGGTTTAAGTTTAATACTTAGTAAATTATCGCGTGTCAATATACAAGCAAAATTACTAGGTTTAATAGTTCAGAAAAAATTTTTATTCAAATTATTATATAATCGAAAGAATAATTAATTCTATGGCTCTCGTAGTTTTCCACAGATGAGGAAGACTGACACTATTTACAAACGCTAACTATATTAAGTAATTCCCCAATCCCCAGAACAGGGTTTTCTACCAAAGGTAAGCGAGAGTCAATTTTCTTAAGGGAAAGTTCGGGGCAAACTTAGCCTAAGTTGTCATGCAGTCGCGCCTGTCAGATCATGATCTGCTGCTTAAATCCCGATTGCTCAAATCCCCTGAATCCCAATGGAAAGAAGTTTTGCCAAAGTTGTAGCACCCCCTTGGTGTCACTTTTAAGAAATCGCTTTCGTGTCATCCGAGTCCTTTCAGATGAGGGGGGATTTGGCAGAACCTATCTATCAGAAGATGTCGATAAACTCAATGAACGTTGTGTTATCAAGCAACTAGCTCCAAAGTTCCAAGGAACTTGGTCGCAAAAAAAGGCGATGGAGTTGTTTGCCGAAGAAGCGCAGCGACTACAAGACCTTGGGGAACATCCTCAAATTCCGACTTTGCTAGCTTATTTTGAGCAAGACGGCTGCCTATATTTAGTGCAGCAGTTTATCAATGGCGAGAATTTGTTAAAGGAGTTGCAACAGCGCAAGGCTTATAACGCTAGGGAAATTCAATCAATTTTGCTAGACTTACTGCCAATTCTCAAATTTATCCATGATCGCAAAGTCATTCATCGAGATATTAAGCCAGAAAATATTATCCGCAATAAAAGTGATGGGCGATTAAGCTTGATTGATTTTGGTTCCTCAAAGCAATTTACAGTAAGAGTTCAGCAGAAATCTGGCACATCCATTGGTTCACATGGTTATTCTCCCCTAGAACAGATTAGAGATGGTAAAGCTTTTCCCGCCAGTGATTTGTTCGGTTTGGGGGCTACCTGCTTTCATCTGCTCACGGGAAATTCCCCCTTTGAACTGTGGATGGAATCTGGGTACACCTGGGTAAGTAATTGGCGGGCATATTTGCGGAGTCCATTAAATTCTGAGTTGGATTTTGTTATTGACAAGCTTTTGAAAAAAGACATCCATGAACGTTACCAGTCAGCCGATGAAGTCCTCACAGACTTGACTCCAAAACAACTCCTCGCACTGCCACCAGCAGGTAAGTCATCTGGAAAAATACCACCAACTAAAGCGCCAGATTTACCAAAAAGTTATCACTTACTGAGAATTTTAATTTTGGTAAGTGCTTTTATTTTGTTGTTCGGATTTCAAGAATCTTGGTATAAATATTTTCGCCGAATTCAAACCAATTTATCCTCTAGGCTGAGTCATCACAAGAATTCTGGCAAAGATGAGGCGTTTTTAGGCCAGCAGCTAAAGATTACTTTGGGTAAGGTTTCCTTAGCTAACACTCTCCAAGGACATGAAAAGTCAGTTTTATCCGTTGCCATCAGCCCCGATGGCCAAACAATTGCTAGCATTGGCGACAATCGCACAATAAAACTCTGGAATCTCGCAACCGGAAAACAATCTTCACTCAACGCCTATTCTCAGCAGGTGAATGCGGTGATGATTAGCCCAGATGGTAAAACTCTGGTTAGTGGTAATGATGACAGCACCATCAAAATTTGGAATCTGGCAACAGGAAAACAAATTCGCACTCTTACAGGGCATTCTGACTCAGTTCATGCCCTAGCCATCAGCGCTGATAGCCAGACCTTGGTTAGTGGTAGTGATGACAACACCATTAAAATCTGGGATTTAGCAACAGGAGAGCAAATTCGGACACTAGTAGGGCATACATTTTGGGTGCGATCGCTAGCTATTAGCCCTAATGGCGTGATTCTTGCCAGTGGCAGTTTTGACAAGACTATCAAAATTTGGAATCTAACAAAAGGGTACTCAATCCGCACACTGGAGGGAAATTACCAAACAGTAACAGCTGTAGCTATAAGCCCAGATGGTAAAACTTTAGCCAGTGCTAACCGCGATGTCTACGACGGGTTACGCCTACGCACCATCAAACTTTGGAATCTAGCGACGGGAAAAGAAATTCGCACACTAGTGGGACATACTAACACAGTCACATCCGTAGCTTTCAGTGTCGATGGTAAAATGATTGCTACTGGTAGCCGCGATCGCACCATCAAACTGTGGAATTCAGCCACAGGAGAAGAAATTCTGACATTGGCGGGGCACACCAACACTGTGACATCCGTAGCCTTCAGTCCTGATAACAAGACCCTTGTCAGTGGTAGTGAAGACAATACTATTAAGATTTGGCAGTTGTCTCAGTAAGGAGGAATTATACTTAACTGTGTAGTAGGGTCGCACAGCTATGTATTGGTGTCAACTTCAGGAAGTTTTGTCTTCACGCAAGACTTCACCAGTCAACAGTGCGTGCATTAGCCGATCCAACGCCATGTAGTCTTCGTTAGAGAGTTGCAAGGCATTATCACATATTAACCCGATTTCTGCTTCCATTGCTAATGTTAGATAACCATCCTGGAGAGCTTGTTCTACAATTTTTTCGACACTCATAAAGCTAATTATCTTTAGACTAGCCAAGCAAGGTAAGGACAGTATCAATCTAGTTTATTTTGCCTAATTATTGGATTGGCAAAAAATATACAAATTATTTGCCAAAAGCAATAACTCCGTCTCTACTAACCCAAGTTGCTATTTAATCTTGTGAGTAATACCTTCTATGCGAGATGCTCTGCGAACGCTAATGCACATGATCATTTAAGCAGTAAACAAGCCTTAGTGAGATTTTAGAGACTTTATTGAGAATAGGCTAGTCTTTACTTATTACCATAACACGCTCGCCCTCGTCCCTCTCACCCGTCGGAGAGGGATACGTTTTTATTCAACAGAAAGCGGTAGTTTCAAGTAACTTGAATTATCAGAAGATAGTCAATCTGTACTTACCGCGTTCTTGGGGATTGTTGGAAGTAACAACTATATAGTAAGTATCATCTTCGGGCAACCTAGCTCGGTCAATTAAAGCACTGTATACACCATCTTTGTCCTTATCTTTATCTATAGCGATCGTCTTTCCTTGAGAATTTAGCAAGGCTACGTAAGGAGAAAACTCTTCATCAACACTATCTACCCGAATACTTACAAGCTGATTTTTTCTACCTTGAAAATTGGAAATATTGTAAACGCCGCCATTTTGTTTCAGGGTTGAGCTTTTAGCAGTTAGTTGACCTGCTTCATCTAAGGTATAACTAGCTCTGTCATTTCTCAGAGCCAAGCTATAGCGACCTATCTCTCCGGGATCTTGGCTAGTAACTGCAATCTTGTAAGTGCCTTTTACAGGTAGCCGCGCAAAAATGAATGCATCATCGCCACCACTGCTTTTGTTCAAAACGCCTTTTTTGACGATGATATTATTATCAGGATCGTGCAGAAACAACAAAGGATTTAAACTCAAGTTATTTGATCTGCGTGTATCATTACTGCCAATCAGTCTAATTTGTACTAATTGATTTTCTCTACCCTCAAACTCATAAAAATGAAAGTATCTACCTTGAGATTTAAAGTCATTTTTACTCAGAATCCCTAATGCGACATCTGAAAAGTTAATAGGCTTGTAAGTAGGTGCCACGGGTTGAGAAACTGGTGGACGGTTGGAACTTTGCTGGCGAACTCTCCCTGAGTTGGAACTTTGCTGGCGAACTCTCCCTGAGTTAGAACTTTGCTGGCGAACTCTCCCTGAGTTAGAACTTTGCTGGCGAACTCTCCCTGAGTTAGAACTTTGCTGGCGAACTCTCCCTGAGTTGGAACTAGAACTATTGGATCTTGGCTGTGAATTTTCTGTGTTAGACGAAGTCTGTATTGGTGACTTAACAGATGGTTTGCGTCTTGGAGATACTGATGCTTGAGAAACAGGAATTTGCTCGATTGCTTTTCTTACTGCTTCTGGTTGTCTCTCATCTGGTGATTTAGCAATTATGAAGTGTTGGGAATTTTGAGGTTTTCCCAAAGCACTTATAGGCAGCACATTACTTGTGATCAACAAACTACTACTCAAGCAAGAAATTAAAATGCAATTTAATTTTCGACAATAGTTGTTGTTTTCTACTAGCATAATCACCTCTTAATTTTGCTGATAATGTTGTTTTTAATAGATAGACGAATTTTGAGTCGGGAAATTTATATTCAACTTTAAACCACTAATACAACGTGGCGGAAGTTTGCCTACCTTTAACAAGAGGATTTTTCCTAAAGTCTTGTTTGACATGGGATCTGAATTTTTGCCAAGCTGTACTAAAACAGTAAATGTCAATTTCGTAAGTATATACTGAGCTACAAGCTTAACTTCCTACTTTTCGGATTTTTGTTGAAATATTTATTTTTATCAAATATGCCCCTACCAGGGTATTTGTATCATTTTTAAAATCAAATAATACTCTTCTATATCTCTGGAGAGATAAAAATAAAAAACTAACCTTGAATCTTGTTAAAAGCCTTGCTTGATCGGCAAAGCCAAAAAATCCTTGTTTAGAATCAAGTACGGATAAACAAGGTTTTAAATATTTTGTAATGAAAGTAATAAAAGAGTGTTAAACTCTTCAAGACCTTATGAGGTAAGGAAATTGGTAATTTGCATCGGATCTCAGTGATCTTGACTAACAACAGAGATTATACAGCATGACTTAAGATGATATATACTCCCCTTGAAATGGGTTCCCAGTATGCTCTGTTGTGTGAATCCCGATTGCCAAAAACCCCTGAATCCTGATACAAACAACTATTGCCACAATTGTAGAGCGGAACTGATACCCCTGCTGGGAGGTCGCTATCGTCCTACTCAGGTATTGTCAGATGAGGGCGGATTTGGTAGAACCTATTTGGCCAAAGATGTACACAAACTGAATGAATCCTGTGTTGTTAAGCAGTTTGCACCAAAACTTCAGGGAACTGGGCCACTAACGAAGGCCATTGAACTATTTAAACAAGAAGCGAGCCGGCTGCAAGAACTCGGAGAACATCCGCAAATTCCAACTTTGTTGGCTTATTTTGAACAAAAGGGCTATCTGTTTTTGGTGCAACAATTTATCGATGGGCATAACTTGCTTAAGGAATGGGAGACGCGGGGAAATTATAACGAAACAGAAATTCGCGAATTATTGCTAGATTTACTGCCCGTGCTGAGGTTTATCCATGTACGGGGAGTGATTCATCGGGATATCAAACCACAAAATATTATTCGCCGTCAAAGTGATGGGCGATTAGTGCTAATTGATTTTGGAGCTTCGAAACATTTGACGGCAACAGTGCAAACTAAAATGGGCACTGTTATTGGCTCACATGGTTACACTCCACTTGAACAGATGCAAGATGGAAAAGCTTACCCAGCTAGTGATTTATTCAGTTTGGGGGCGACTTGTTTTCATTTACTGACTGGGATTCGCCCATCTCAACTGTGGATTCAGCAGGGCTATAGTTGGGTTGCATCTTGGCGACAATATTTGATCAGTCCGGGTAAAAATGGGGTTTCTGTATCTATAGAGTTGGGTCAAGTTTTGGATAAGCTGTTGCAATTAGATATCCAAAAGCGTTACCAATCGGCTGATGAAGTCATCACTGATTTGACACCTCGGCTATCACCATTGTCATCAGTGCCGCCAACTATACTTACCCCAACATTTACAACTACTTCAGCAAACACGGATCTAGTTTCACTAAAACCAAATAACAAGCTAAAAAGTCAACTACTCTTAGGTTCTAGTATTTTGGTATTGGGATTAGCGGGAGTTTGGTATTTCCAGACTCGCACCCATACAATGAGCGAATATTCTCCAACTATTTCTTCCAAACCGACGATTCAGCCCAAAAAAAGCGTTTCGGAAAATCCTTTTCAGCCCGAACCCCTCAACGGGCATTCCAGCGATGTGAATTCTGTAGCTTTCAGCCCTGATGGCACAACCCTTGGTAGTGCCAGTGATGATAAGACAATCAAGCTATGGAATCTAGCCAGTAGAGAAGAAATTCGCACTTTAGAAGGACATTCCGATTGGATTTGGACTGTAGGCTTTACTCCTGATAGCAAAACCCTTGTCAGCGGTAGTGCGGACAAAACAATCAAAATGTGGAATGTGGAGACAGGAAAGTTAGTCCGTACTTTAAAGGGACATAGTGACGGAGTTACTTCCGTAGCTTTCAGCCCTGATGGCAAAATCCTTGCTAGTGGTAGTGCTAGTAAGGATATGAAAATCAAACTGTGGAATCTGGAGACAGGAAAGTTAATCCACACCTTAGAGGGACATACCAGTGGTGTTCAATCTGTAGCTTTGAGTCCTGATGGCAAAACTCTTGCTAGTGGTAGCTGGGACAAGACAATTAAATTGTGGAATGTGGAGACAGGAAAGTTAATCCGCACCTTAGAAGAAAATGCTGGGTCAATTCTTTCAGTCGCTTTTGCTCCCGATGGACTTACCCTTGCCAGTGGCAGTGGTGACAAGACAATTAAACTGTGGAATCCAGTTACAGGAAACTTAATACACACCTTAAAGGGACATAATGATAAGGTTAATTCCGTTGCTTTTTTGCGAAATGCAACTTCAAATGGCCTCACCCTTGTCAGTGGCAGTAGTGACAAGACAATTAAACTTTGGAATCCAGTAACAGGAAAGGAAATCCGCGCTTTAAAGACGGGTTCTGGATATATTTACGCTGTTGCTATCAGCCCAGATGGAGAAACTATTGCCGGTGGTGGGAGTGGTGAGAACATTCTCAAGGTCTGGCAAACAATTCAATGAAAATCTGTCATGCCTAAAGAGGTAATTTCGTATTTTAAAAAAATTTTACCTTCTAGAATCGAGTTTATTTTAATGCGATCGCTGACTTCACTATTGCATAATTTGCCATGCCCAGTAAATAATCTATACCAAAATGCTTATTTACTCGATCACAAGTGCAACTTTAAGCGGATTTATATTTGCAGCTAAAGATTGATGCTAACGCTGCTAAAACTTAATAAGCTTTAACTATTACTTGCAGCAATTCAATTGAGGAATGTGATCGTGAAACGCTTTAAAGTCTCTAAAATTCTAGGAAGTACTGTTCTAGCTCTAAGTTTGGCTACCTTGCCTACAGTTCTACCTGCTTCTGCTCAGACCACAACGACCCCTGATGCTAGTGTTACAGATACTACTACAGACGGCACTACTACTGACAGAAATTATGGTGATGGCGATTGGGGTTTGTTGGGCTTGCTCGGTTTATTTGGTTTATTTGGTCGCAAGAGCCGCAAAGCCGATGATAATGTAGCTTATCGTGATCCTAATGCAGTAGGCTCCTCTAGCTCCCGCTCTAACTATTAATAATGAGTTGCGTTCTAATTTAGCGTAAGTCCTAAAGATAATTATGGGTAAAGCCTGCTGATGCAGGCTTTGTTTGTGTGTTTATTTAAGCTCATCTCACCGCTAAAAGGGGATGGGATAACATGAAAGACTTTGGCTGTTAACCGTCAACTGTCAACGGCGTTGGAGCGTCTTTCATCCCATCTTGAAAAGAGTGAGTTTTTCCAACCCCTTTTTATAAAGGATTGGTAAGAGGATGTTTGGAAAGTATCAAATATTTGTTGATCCCCCGTAACCCTCCTTAAAAAAGAGGGAATAAGAGCTTCAAAGTCTCCCTTAAAAAGGTAAATTTAGCAGGATATTTTCATACAGAGAAATAAAAATATTAGATTCCTGTTATTCCGTTTAGTGTCTACTTCAAAGTAGTCAAAATAGAACGAAAGTTCAAGGGTTGCGTTTTCTCTCTGTTTGTATGAAATCACCCTGTTTTAAAAAGGGAATTTAGGGGGAACTCTAAGTGTTCAGTGTATACAAAAACTTTTCAGACATTCTTTAAGGCTTATGAAAACTTTTTGACTTACTTATTTTAGGTGCATCTATATATATCATACTTCATCCCACTTTTCGTGTTGCGCTTCAGAATATTGAGCTAGGCTTAAATCTAAGATCACTCATAGCTTCAAGAGATGATATCGTCCGCGACTGTAATATGATAATATTTCTTACGTGATCAGCATTTTAAGTGGAAAAAATATCAAAATCTCTGTTTAAACCTTCAAGTGCGGGTTTAATCTAAGTTTTTTGTTGTCAAATAAGTATCCACAACTACAAGATTATGATTAATGTATTTTTCCTGCTCATACTATTTTCTTCGCTTTTAGGGCGGATTAAATTTCCTGGACTAAATATTGGTATTCATTATTTATTACTGCCTGCACTTAGCTTTTGTGTAATTAGTTCCTCTCTAAAATTAATACCAGAAATTTTAAAAAAGCATAAAACTATTCTGATATCTATGAGTTTACTGTTTTTTTGGATGTGGATGTCTTCATTGATTAGCCCCTTTCCAAATACAGCTATTACTTATAGTATTAAATATTCAACTTATTTTATAGTCTTTTTCGCGTTTTTAGTTATAACTTTTAGAACTCTCAAAACCTCATCTTTAACATTTTACTATCGTTGCATATTGTATTTATTGCAAATAATTGCAGCTTTGGCTTTTTTAGAAACGTTCTTCCCTAAATATTGGATTTTTAAATTATTAAAATTTCCCAGCTATTATCCTCAGATTGGTTCAATCATGCAAAATCCTAATCAGTTTGGGGTAATAGTTTCCATTGGATTGTGTTTAAGCTTGATTTTAGAAAAGCAGAAAAAGATATCTAAATTTGAATTATATATTAGTGAATTTATTTTTCTCATTCCCTTAGCTTTGTCTGGCAGTAGAAATGGTTGGTTAATTTTTATTTTGGGGATGGTTCTTTTATTAATATATAAAATCATTAGTATTAGAAAAATGATTTTTCTCTTGAGCTTATGGTTTTTATGCATTATATCGATACCAGTATCTACATATAGGATTGGTTTAGTAAATAGTAAAATATTTCCCTTAATTAATTTATTTTCCACCAATCCCAGCGAAATAAGGCTTCCTAGTCCTTTGGGTACAGCCTTGTCAAGGTTTTCGCTTTGGCAAGCAGCTATTATTGAAATTATTAAAAGACCAATCACAGGTATAGGTATAGGAGCTTTTGCAGAACATATAGGACTACAAGTTTTTAAACTGAAAGGTTATCATGCACATAATATATTTTTAAATGTTTTAGTAGAACAAGGAATTATTGGATTATTACTATTTACAAATTTTTTAGTGAGAATAGCATCTAAAGTTAAATATGCTAATCCCGTAGTTCTCATTCCAATTGCTATGTTCTTAGCGTCTCAAATGCCAGATGTTTTTGTTGAAGACTATACTTTTACAACTATTGAGTTTTATTTTCTGGCAGCTGCTATCAATTCTCGAAAAGATTTAATCATGCAATGAAAAACTTAAATTATTTACAATGTTTAAAAAAACTGCAAGAAGTAAACGTCATTTCTACCTAATATTTCCGAATATATTTGATTTTAAGGGAGGTATTCAAGTTTACTCAACATTTCTTCTCCAAGCTTTACAAGATGTATATCCTGAAGCGCTTTATGATGTGTTTCTTAAGTATGATAAGCGCAATTTAAAACAGCAACAAAACTTGCAATTTTTAACTTCAACAATATTTCATTATTTTGGAGATTTACCAAGATTATTGCAAACCATTTTATTTGCTACCAAAATTATTGTTTTGGCTATATTTCAACGCCCCACTATAGTTATATCAACTCATGTTAACTATGCTACTGCTTGTTATGTTCTAAAACTTATCACTGGGACTCCTTACTGGGTAGTTGCTCATGGTTTAGAAGTTTGGGATATTGAAAATAATGCTACAAAATTAGCATTACAAAAAGCAGATAGAATTATTAGTGTTAGTAATTACACTCGCCAGCGCTTGCTGCAATATAAAAATATTGACTCAGAAAAAATAGTTCTTTTACCTAATACGTTTGATGCCAATCAATTTAGAATAAATCCTAAACCTGCTTACTTACTAAAACGATATAACTTAACAGATAAACAGCCTGTAATTTTAACAGTAACGCGGATGGGAAGGATGGCAAAATACAAGGGTTATGACCAAATCCTTCACGCTTTACTTAAAGTGCGATTATATGTCCCTAATGTTCACTTCATTCTTGCAGGAAAAGGGGATGATATACCTCGAATTAAAGCTTTAATTACCAACTTGGGTCTGCAAGATTGTGTCACTATTGCAGGATTTGTACCAGATGAAGAGTTGTGCGATTATTACAATCTCTGCGATGTTTTTGCTTTGCCTAGTAAAGGAGAAGGATTTGGTATTGTTTATCTAGAAGCTTTAGCTTGTGGTAAACCTGTACTGGCTGGTAATCAAGATGGTTCTATAGATCCTTTAGCTGAGGGAAAATTGGGATGTTTAGTTGACCCTGATAACATTGAAGAAATTGCCGATAATCTAGTTCAAATCCTGCAAGGTAATTGCTCTAACCCAGTAGTTTACCAACCAGAATATTTGCAACAAAAAACTATTGAAGCTTTTGATTTTAGTCAGTTTCGTACAAGTTTAGCAAAGTTAGTTGGTGGTCATCAGTTACATTAAAGTAAGGGAAATATTTTTTGTATAATTTAATTGGTGGAAAATGGAAGATTCAGTATTTGTTATATTTCTTGGGTTTGGATGTATTTGGATTTTAATGGGAGCTGTTGGTTGGATTGCGTTTTTAAAATCTGAGGGTGAGGAAATTAAGTTTGGAAAGTGGGGGCTTATAGTTGCTATCCCAATCCTCATACCAATAATTGTTACTCTGATTATTGGTATATTTTATCACTAATTCTTAATTGCACCCCTAACCAAAATTACTGTACTTTCTACACCAGAGGCGATCGCTTCTGGAATATTACCTTGAATTGCTTGTTCCAACAATCCTTCGCGCGATGCTCCTAAAACTACAACATCGTAACCTTCGGTTTTAACTAAGTTAATCACACCTTCCGCGACTGAATTAGCTTGGACTGGGAGAGCAACAACACTACTGGATAATTTGCGCCGCCGCATCAAATGGCGGATGGCTTGTTCTGAAATTGACATATCTGGCTTGAGTTCGGATGGCTTAAACACCTGTGTCAGGCGAATTTGCGGATCATTCCCCAATGTAATTAAAGCTGGTAGCAATTTAATCGCCAACGGAGAATTGGGGCCACCAGCCATCGGGACTAGCCAACGGTTGAATAGGGGACTGGGGAGCGGGGATTGGGGAGTTTTGCCTAATTTTACTAATACTACTTCGCAAGTGGCTTGGCGAATTACGGTGTCTACAACGTTGCCAAAAATCCGACCAGGGGTAGATGTGTTACCTTTCCATCCCATTAAAATCAGGTCGATGTGTTGTTCGTTGATTGTCTCTAAAATTGCCTGGGCTACATCGTGGGTAACTCGTATCTGCGTGTGCAAGGGAATTTTCCACTTTTTTGCTAAGACTTCCGCCTGTCGTAGCAGGCGGCGGCTTTTTGCCGTCCTTACCTGTGTTTCTGATGGGGAACTGTGGCGGGGTATCAGCATCACTTGCACGCAATCTATTTCATAATGGCGATCGCGGGCAATAGCTGCTGCCATTTGTAATAAAATACCTGCTGTTTCTGGATTAGCTACTGGCACTAATAATCTACCACTGCCGATGCTGGGCGATCGCGTTTGGTAAACTATATAAGAAGGTTCTGGCCGCAGTTTAAGAGTCCGGTTATCAGCATTGAGATGATCTGCTTCCGCCCGAATAATATCTGCACGAGTAATAATCCCAATCAGTCTCCGTCCATCCACCACAGGTAAGCGGCTGATTTGATAGCGATCGAGTAAATACAGCACATTGCTCAGGGTGTGGATTGGTGTTACTGTCATCGGAGCAGCCGTCATAATTTCTTTTAAGAAAATATCGGCTAAATTGCGATCGCGGAGCGTGTGCTTTGCACTCTCGCGTATTTTCAGCAAATCTGTTTGCGTCACAATCCCTACTAACTTGCTATCTTCCACCACAGGAAAACCGCGATGATGGGAACGAGCAAAGGACTGCATTGCTTCTTCCAAGCTCATCTCTGCATCCAGAGTTTCTACCCGTTCTTGCATCACATCTTTTGCGGTTAACTTAGTTAACGCTCCTTCCATAGGAGCTTCTTTGGTGAGAGTGATGCCTTTTAATTCCAAAAGTTTTTCATAAAGCGAACCAGGTACTACCTTATCTGCAACTAAGTAAGCAGCTACAGAAACAATCATTAAAGGTAGCACCAGATTAAAATCTGTAGTCATTTCAAACACAATCACAATTGCTGTGATTGGCACTTTAGAAACGGCGCTAAAAAATCCCCCCATACCCGCTAGCGCGTAAGTAGTAGGAGAACCTGCTCCCGTGATATATAACTCAGATACACCGATGATATGCCCTAAACAAGAACCCAAAATCAGGCTGGGAGCGAATAATCCCCCCGGCGCTCCTGAACCAAATGCTATGAGTGTGAGGATGAACTGGGCTGCAAAGGCGATCGCTGCTACGGTAGGATGGGAACCTCCAGTAATTAAAGACTCTCTTAACGCCGTATTATCACGGAAGGATGCTGGGAGCATTGCCACGACAACACCAGAGATAAATCCAGCCAAAGCTACCTGCAATGGTAAGCTAATATGTAATTTTCGATAAAATTTAATACTAAGTATTAAGCCGCTACTAAACAATGCACCCAATAACCCTGCCAAAATACCCAAAAGCACGAAAAAGGGAATTTCTGGGATGGAGAATTGGCTAGAAGATTGTACCAATTGCAGGTTCAGGTCTAAACTGCCACCACCTAAAAGCCGGGATATTACCCCACCAATAAAGGAGGCGATAATTGCAGTTCCCAAAGTTAGCCCTGATAAATCTTGAAGTAACTCTTCAACGATAAACAATACACCTGCGATCGGGGCATTGAAAGCAGCAGCCAAACCCGCACCCGCACCTGCTGCAATCATTTGCCGTCGATGATCTGGGGAAGTGGGAACCCAGCGACTCATCCCTGCTGCCAAACCTGCCCCTACGTGAACGGTAGGGCCTTGCCGTCCTAGAGTCATGCCCGAACCTATAGAAATGATGGCACTGAGTAACTTTATACCTGCCACGCGCCAAGATAATCTCATGGGCACATTTGCCAGAGAGGCTTTGACTTGGGGAATACCGCTACCAGAAGCCTCTGGTGCTAATCTATCCACCAACCATCCAGCCACGAACCCTAGGACAAGACCAATTGCCGGTAGTGTCAGCCATGCCGGTAGAAGGTGGGTAGTATGGACTCGCCATGTTCCCAGCCATCCCGATCCTACTTTCAATAACACCGCAGATAGGGCAGCAACCAAACCGATGATACAAGCTTCGGCGATCGCTAAACCTCTTCTAGGTTGCCACCAAGTGCGAAAGCGCTGATTCATAGCAATTTTGGATTTTCGATTTTGGATTACAAGTCTGTACCAAAAAGCTGTTCGGTGGAATCTCAGAGGATGCTTGAAAATCAGTCAAAAGTAATATAATATACTACTACATATTTTCTGTACTCAATTACGAATTACGTAGCTTGCTTCTCGCAAGAAGCGAGTACTAGCATTACGAATTATTTAATTGCTTCTCCCCGTGGTAGATAGCCCTTCTACTATCAGAGATGGAGTATAACAAGAACCATTCCAATCAGCATCATTACCTAGTGTAACCAATTGCTTGAGAGCTGTGTAGACATTACCTGCAACCATCGTATCCTTAACGCGCCCAATTACGTGGCCATTTTGGACGCGATAGCCTAAATCAACGTTGATTGAAAAATCTCCTGAAATACTGCCGCCGCCACCCAGCATTTGATCCACAATTAAGCCATTACCCAGTTCTTGAATTAAATCTGGTAGTGATCCTGAACCTGGCTGGATCAGAAAATTAAATAAACCAGGGGTGGGATAGCTACCTAAACCAGGACGGAAACCATTTCCAGTAGTGCCAGTACCTAGTTGGCGGCCGGTGGTACGATCGCCATAAAAATGCTGTAAAATCCCGTTTTGGATAAATACTAAAGATTTGGTGGGAGTGCCTTCGTCATCAAAAGGACAACTGTAAGGGCCGGCTTCTGGGTCTTGGTAGAGGGTGAGACTGGGCGCTATTACTGGGTTACCCAAGCGTTCTCCCCAAGGGGAAGCTACTTCTAAGACTCGCTTGCCATTCAAAGCTTCTTGCACAGTGCCCCAAAGCATATCAGCTGCTTTAGAAGTGAACAAAACCGGGACGCGACCATTAGGAGATGAGACATTTTCTTTAGCCCAAATTAACCGTTGTAAAATTTGGTTAGCTAATATTTCAGGGTGGAGTTCGCCCCGCTTGGTTTGACCATCGGAAACACTTAAGAAATCATCACCGCGCACCCATTCTGCTGATATATAGCAGTTGAGAGTAGTATCGGTGTAGTAAGAATCTAAACCTTTAGTATTGACTATTCTGGTAGTTTCAATATCACATTCCCAGTCACCATTGCAAACAACATCGGGATAGGCATCACGGATGAGTGCGATCGCTTCTTTGCCCCAGTCTACCAAAATCTCTATCGGCACACTTTCCCCTAAATCTGGGTAGGAGGGCTGAAAGTTAGAGCCTAATTCTACTGCTTCTGGTTGATTTAGTTGACTTAGTGCTAGAGCTTTTTCCACCATCACTTCGGCTAGGACAGAACCGTAAGCCACCGTGAGTCCCGGACGCCCGTTTCGCCAAAGCCGTAGTGCTGTACCTTCAGATTGGTTAGTTTCTAGCTGTTTGAGTCGGTTTGCCTCAAAAAACACTGGACGAGAAAGCGATCGCGACTGATACACCTCAGCAGCTTCTGCTCCAGATTTTATAGCTAGTTCCAGCAACTGTTCGGCTAGTGTATCTTGTGACAAATTTTCAGAACCCATGATCCTTAGTGAATTGTGGATTTTGAACCGCATATCAACGCACATTGAAGAAAGTGCGATCGCTAAAAGCCAACGACCAGACTTTCTGCTGATGAACGCAGATAACCATCCAAAAATCATCAGCGTTTCCTTACAGTTACCATTTGAAACGTAAATCAACACTGATGGACGCAGTTAATTATCCCAAATCATTGTCATGTCTCAACGGATCTAGTCATTAGTCATTGGGCATGGTTATTCTCCTTGTCCCCCTGTCCCCCACTCCCCACTCCCCATTTTCAAAGATTAACCTCTTGCAACAGCCAAAAACCAGCAAAAGATTGTGCTTCGGGATCAGACTGTACACCGATAAAATGCACCCCGTTAGCTTTTTGCTTGGCTTCTTCAAAACCCTTGGCTTCTGCTAAGACTTGAGGTTTTTTGATATTTGCCACAATCCAACTTTCAGTTACACCAGTTTCTAAAAGCAATCTTGCCTCTTCACTGGTGTCAAATCTTAAAAAAGCCAACTCCAAACCAGACATCCAGGCTGCTAAGGGTAACGCTCTCGGTGAGAAAATCAAAATCCCAGGAATACGGGCTTCAGATGAAACTTTCGCCAACTCTATGGGGAAAGCTTCACCAAAGCCAATTTCCCACTCTGGCATCTCAGCAAAATCCGCAGCATCTAAGGTAACAAATACCCACTGTTGTCCTTCCAAAGCATCTGGTAAACGTTGCGGCAAAGGTTTCTCTAAGCGGACTGAAGGATTAGTCCCCCCTTGATACCCTGCTTCTTGAGGATACACTTCCTCCATGCGCTGTTCTAACCATTGGTTGAGAAGCAAAGTGCGGCGGCTAGGCTGGGCGGGAATTCCCAAGTCTTGGCAAGCTTTAGTAATCATATTGTTCATTTGGCGGCGGAAAAAGCGGATTTTAATTGGTGCTTTTCCAGCTTGGTTAATAGCCTCCTGCAACGCTGTCCGTAACCAAACCGAATTTACCTGGGTACTAGGACAATATTGAGCATAGCGAAACAAAGAATCTACTTTTGTGCTTATATCTAAGGGGCTTTCGCAGACTAAGACTTCCCAAACTTTTTTCTGATTATCGTCCAAAATCGGACGGGAGTAAAAATCGATTTCCCAAATACTGCCCATGTTTTGCGGTAAAAATCTGGCTGTTATGTTTTCCTGATATTTTGATCATACGAGTGTTCGGGCAGTAGGGGAATAAGGGAGTGGGGAGTCGGGAGTTGGGACAAGGTGGATTAATGAGTTTCTGAACTTAATGTTTCAAGTTCTAACTCTTCCCCTTATTTCTCATGGTTTGAGCAGAACATAGGAAGTTTTTGGAGTAATAGGTTTGGCGATCGCTCTTAAAGGGGTTTATTGTCTCCATAAATAGGACTTACGCACTGAAGCCTGAAACCTAGATCCTCCCTAGCCCCCCTTAAAAAGGGGGGAACTTCTAAAGCCCCCTTTTTAAGGGGGTTGGGGGATCTGAGTGCGTAAGTCCTGATAAATACAAAATATGTCAAAATAATTCGTAATTGATCATGAAGCTAACGTAATTCGTAATTATAGAATTCAATTACGAATTACGAATTGATCCTAAAAGACCCTAGAGAGTTAGATGAATGCAACTAGAAGATTATTTTGAGTTTATAGACCCAGATGACATCCGTATCAAAGGGCATCGCATTGGTATTGATAATGTGATTCAATATTACTTGCAAGGATATTCACCAGAGCAAATTATAGAGGAATTACCTTCCCTGAATTTGGAAAAAATTTATGCGACGCTTACCTACTACCTGCATAATCGTGTTGAAATAGATGCTTATATGTTGCGGCTAGCAAAGTGGCGAGAACAGCGCTATCAAGAATCATTAGCTAATCCTTCACCTTTGATGCAACGTTTAAGAGCATTAAAGGTGCAAAGTGAGCAGGAGCTGCTAAACTCTTGGTGAAGGTACGTTTTCTCCTTGATGAAAATTTGTCGCCCAAGCTGAAGACATCTGTTTTGCGCCTCAATCCAGCAATAGATATTCTGAGGGTAGGCGATGCCGAAGCACCGCCATTAGGTACGCTTGACCCAGATATCCTGCGCTACCTGGAATTATCCCAACGAATATTGGTTACAGACAATCACAAAAGTATGCCCGAACATCTACAAGAACACTGGGGAGATGGATGACATATTTGGGGACTAATTTGGTTGCGTTCCAGTAGGAACCTCAGTATTTGGACAGAAACAATTTATTTGATTTGGGAAGCGACTGAGGTAGAAGAGTGGATTGATAGATTGGATTGGATTCCACTTTAAGAATTTGGCGTTGCTGAATTGAAAGTATCCCCTCATTTTCCACGGTTGATCCAAACGCCTCTGAGTCCGGCTGCTTTAGCTGCATGGTAGTCTTCCACAATGCTATCGCCAATATGCCATGCTGCTTCTGGAGAACATTTATGTTTATCTAAAGCAATGGCAAAAATTTGAGGATCGGGTTTAGCTGCACGTACCTGGGTAGCAATGGTGACAGAGGAAAAAAAGTCTCTCAATCCCAAACTTTGCAATACTGAGTAAATCCGAGAATCAAAATTGGACAGCACCCCTAAGGTAACTCCCAACCGCCGCCAGTTGATTAAAGCTGGTAAGACATCAGGATAAACAAACCACGGTTCGGCAGTGCCAAAATGGATGTAAAGTTCGCTAAAAAAAGCCGAAAAGTCAGAAAATTCCTTGAGAACACCCGCATTTTCAAAAGTGTTAAGAGCAATTATCCGCCACCAATCAAACTCGCGCTGGGGAATATCTTGCAGTTCTGCATCTGGGAATATCGGCGGCGGCGCTGCTTTAAAGCTTTTGATGAAGGCTGTATCCAATGTTTCAGCTGGAACTTTAACGTCAAATTCTTGGGCTATCTGACTATAAACTTTACCCACACTACCTTTGACATTGAAGAGTGTACCCACAGCATCTAAAAAAATAACTTTCGGTTGTTCCATCAAAGTTTAAAAATTTGAATGTTGAATGTTAGATTTTGGCTTGTTTAGAGCTTCTGTGGGTAGAGTCTAGCATCTCCTAAGTAGGTTGGCGGAAATAAAGCAAATCATTGTCATTGGTCATTTGTCATTAGCCATTAGTCCCAATTCCCCATTCTCAATTAAGTTACCGAGAAAGTGTTTCTATGATCGGACGCACTAGCCAATTAAAACCAACTTTGAGTTGATGATCTAAAGTTGGCAGCCGATATAAATAAGCAATCCGCCGGGCAACGGATGCCAAGCGGCCATCTAGTTTCATTCCTAAACCAGTGAGAGTAGCGTTGTCTATTCCTAGTGCCATCATTTCTCCCAACTGTTGATAGCGGAAGGGAAGGAGGGGGCGATTAGTCAGAGTTGCCCAGATATTCCAAGCAGTATAATCAGCTTGTTGAAAAGCGGCTTGTGCAGTGGCGGGGACTTGCTGTCCTTCAGCATCATGACAGTCTGCTAAATCTCCCAAGGCAAAGATTTCTGGATGCTCAAGTACTTGTAAAGTTGATGTAGTGCTGATTTGACCACGCTGGTTTTGCTTTAGGGGAAGAGATTTTACCACGGGCGCAACCCTAGTTCCCACAGTCCAAATTACTAAATCCACGGGAATCGTGTCTAACTGGTTTTTGTACTCTAGGGAAATGGAATTTTGCTCTATTGATTCGACTTTGGTTTCTAAATCAATAAACACACCACGCGCATCTATTGCTTTCTTTGCTGCTTCCCGGTTAAACTCTGGGGAAGTTCGCAAAATTTGGTCAGCAATTTCAATGATCCGAAAGCGTCCTCTTTCACCTAGTCTGTCGGCTAACTTACAGGCTAACTCTACACCACTGTAGCCAGCTCCAATAATTGCCACCCGAATTTTATCAACATCCGATTCTTCTAAAAATCGCAGGCGTTCTTCTAAACGATAGGCATCAGAGATTGTGCGGAATGGGTAACCGTAGGCAGTTGCACCTGGGACTAAATCTAGCGGTGTCTCACCTCCTAGAGCCAGTACTAAGCGATCGTAAGGGATTTCTGGCCCGTTCTGTACATTTACTTGTTTCTGCTCGATGTCGATTTCAGACACAACCCCTTGATAAAAACGCACCCCTGTGCCTTGTAAAAGTTCTTCAAACGGTGGGGCAATTTCCCAGGTTTGTAGTTCGCCAGTGAGTAATTCGTAAAGTAAGGGAGAGAATAGGAAGCGATCGCTTTGATCTACTAGAACAATTTCAGGTTTTTGCGTAGATTCCCAAGGAAGCTGACTTAAGCGCAAGGCTGTGTAAAGACCACCAAAGCCTCCACCAAGGATACAAATTCTAGAATTTTGTTTAGTCATCGATTCTATCTATAAAAGGGTCAATACTAGCTGGGCAACTAACTTCAGTCTAGTCAGTTAAAGCGGACTTTTCAAAATTCCATAAAATTTGTCATCAGTTTCAGTTCACTTGTCGCGGTTATCTAATTGAGGATTCGCTATAGTTAACGGTTAACAGGCAACGGCTAAAAGGAGTTAAAGAGATGGAAATTAAGCCAACTGACCCATCGCTAGCACTCATGGAAATTCCCCCTGGCTATCTCAACATTATGGGTTACGTTGATCAGTCAGAAGTTAATGGCCCTGGTTGTCGTGCAGTCGTCTGGGTACAAGGTTGTCTTCGTGAGTGTCCTGGCTGCTTTAATACTAACTCCTGGTCATTTGAAGCTAACCAATTGATTGCTGTTGATACCCTTGCCGAAAATATTCTCAGCAATCCTCACAATACGGGTGTAACATTCTCTGGTGGAGAACCCTTTTGGCAAGCAACTGCACTAGCGTCTTTAGCTCGTAAGGTAAAAGCTGCTGGGTTAAATGTAATGTCTTTTACTGGGTTCACTCTCTGGCAACTACAGTCTCAATCTGCACCGCCAGGTTCCCAAGCATTGTTAGAACAACTTGATATTCTGATTGACGGGCCTTTTGTCCAATCTCTGGCAATAAATTCTCCCAACTCTCCAGTTTCTTCTAGCAATCAACGGGTTCGTGTTTTAAACCCGGCTTTCCAAGACCAGATTACCTGGGCTAGCGATCAGATAGAAGTCCACATTCTCAAGGATGGTGGTCGCATCGTCACTGGCTATCAAGGTGGACTGGAACTAACGTAGCGGCGAGGGAGTAGGGCGAGAGGAGGGAGTTAAAACTTGAACGTTGAGCTTCTAAGGCTCAACGTTTCTTTATTGGTAACAATTTAAAGCGATCGTCAAAATGTGATGGTTGGCAGTTAACTGTTAACAGTTAACTGCCAACGTGAAATCCCATCCCCTTTGTAGGGTTGGGATGAGCTTAATTAAGTTTTTCGTAAGCAGCCAAAATTATTTTTTCGGTTTCTTCCCAACCAATACATTTATCAGTTACAGAAATTCCATATTTTAATTCTTCTTGTTTACCAGTAATTGGTTGACTACCTTCATATAAATGAGATTCTAGCATCATGCCAACTATTGATGTATTACCATCCACTATTTGCTGAATAATATTTTCTAAGACGGCACCTTGTAATTTGTAATCTTTATTAGTATTGCCGTGGCTACAATCGACAACAATCCTCGGTGGTAAATCTGCCTGTTTTAATTTCTCTTCTACCAGTTTGACATTTGCTGGATCAAAATTGGGTTGACTACCACCCCTTAAAATTACGTGACCGTAGCCATTACCTTTAGTTTGAAAGACGCTGACCTGTCCGTTTTGATTAATTCCGATAAAATTATGCGCGTTTCTAGCTGATTGTAGGGCATTCAAAGCTACTTGAATATTGCCGTCAGTACCGTTTTTAAAACCCACAGGCATCGAAAGTCCACTTGCCATTTCGCGGTGAGTTTGTGATTCAGTCGTACGTGCCCCTATAGCAGACCATGTAATTAATTCACTAATGTATTGGGGTATGATTGGATCTAGGGCTTCTGTACCAGCAGGTAATCCCAATTCTGTAATTTTTAATAATAGCTCCCGTGCAATTAATAACCCATTCTCTACATGGAAAGAATCATCCATATCGGGATCGTTAATTAACCCTTTCCAACCTACGGTTGTTCTTGGTTTTTCAAAGTACACTCGCATAATTAGTAGCAGCTTATCCTGCACTTGCTCGGCCAATATTTTCAACCTTTCAGAATATTCGAGCGCTGCTTTTGGGTCGTGGATTGAGCATGGGCCAACCACTATAAATTTTCTGCGATCCTGAAAATCTAGTATCTGTTCTATTTCTTGCCTATATGCTAAAACTCTTTGTTCGGCTAATTGTGTTAAAGGTAATTTTGATTTGATTTCATTGGGAGTTAATAAAATGCGATCGTTCTCAATATTAGCGTTGTCGATATTACTATTAAATAATTTGTTGTGCATGGGGATGCTCTGGCAATTTTATATACGCACTTCAACTCAAAAGTGTAACACAAACCCATAAAATTTTAAAATAGCTTATTTTTAACTTGACAAACTTCTAACTGGACTGTACACCAATAAGGTAATAACTGAAAAAGGGGAAATATTTTCCCCTTTTTTATTTGCTATTGGGCTACTGACTCAGTAGTAGTGTATATAATTACTGCCATACAAACACTTTGGCTTCGTATGGCCCTAAGTCAGTTATGATGCCATCATCACCGACTTCGACATCATAATTACCTGTCCACTCGTGCCATGTACCAGCGCTAGGAAAGTTAGGAACATGATAGCCAGCTAGGAAGTTTTCGGAGAAATTTGCTATTACGACTACACGAGAACCTTCACCATTCCAACGAGTATAAGCTAATACTTTTGCCTCTGCATTTTCGTGGATAAAATCAATATTTTCTGTGTAGAGAGCATGATTACTTTTACGCAGGTTGGTTAAGCCTTTGTATGAATCAAATAAACTACGATTTAGATCATTCCCTAACAGTGTCCAATCGATTTTGGCTGATTCAGGTTGTTTAGGTTTATACTCGCCAAATTCCTCTCCCATCCAAATCAAAGGTACGCCTACAGCAGTCATTAGGATGGCTACTCCTAATTTAACCCGCCTAAAAGCTTCTTCGTCAAAAATCTCACGGTTTCCCAATTCAACCATGACATGGTTATGGTCATGGTTGGTGAGGTAATTTACTACGTTGGTAGCACCCAAGAAACCCTGGCGCTTGCAGTCAATGACATCTTTTAGACGCTCTAAATCAAATGTATCGCCGCAGATATGTTCTAGAATACAGTGATAAAAACTGTCATGCCAGCAACCATCCATTGGCCCATCTACATTGGTAATGCTCGTAGTTTCAGGAATGTGTTCGGCAACGTTGTAAAAAGGCTTCGTTCCAGCAGTTTTTTTGGCTTCCTGAACAATCCAGTGCATGAAATCGTAGTTAGCAATTTGCCGCGCCGCATCATAGCGAATACCATCAAGATGATATTCTGATATCCAAAAACGGATTGTATCACCAATAAATTTCCACGCTGGATGAATATCTAAATTTTCGTCATAATGCTCATAATTAAACTCAGGCCCCCAGTTATTATCAGGGTCACGAGGATCATGATGATACCAGTAATCGTGGTCAATTTGTGTTAGGGGAGCAGATGCTTCTGAGTGGTTATAAATACCGTCCAGAATTACACGAATACCTTTGCTATGACACTCATCAATCAATTTTTTCAAATCAGCAGTAGAACCATAACTTGATTCTGTTGCAAAGAAGTGACGGGGATTATAACCCCAACTATAATCACCAGGATATTCTTTAAGTGGCATCAACTCAATAGCGTTGATTCCTAGTTCGCACAAATAATCTAACTTTTCAATGACGTGTTTGTATTTTCCACGTGCATAAGGATCATCCTCACCACCAGAAAAATCACCGACGTGCAATTCATAAATTACCAATTCGTGGTCAGCAGGTAAAGGTTTATCATCATGTTGCCAAACATAGGTATCGGTAATTCTTTCGCCATCTTTGATCCGGACAACACCATCATCTTTTCCACTCAGTTCATCTATATCGGTTGCATAAGGATCTGTAACATCAACCCATTGTTCTGGTTCAAAAAACCATGAATTTGACTGGACACGAAATTTATATTTATAAACACCGTCCTCTAATTGAACACTTGTACGAAAATAACCATCGTCACCTTTTTCCATTGGTATTTCTTGCCAATCAGAAAAAGAACCAATTAATGATACTCCTTTGTTGTAAGGTGCAAATAAATTAAATTCAATTGGCTTTGCCATAGAAGTGTTTGTAATACCAAGAGTTGATAAAAATATTTTCTAATGCTCAATTAAATTTGCAAATAGCTCTACAGAAATAATTATTTCTTTAGCGCTTCTATCTTGAGGATGACTTTATAAAAAATTTTGTAAAGAATTACTGTTTTTGGCGTTTTTTGACTGTTTATCACATTTATTTTTTTAACTAATATCCAGATGCCCATAATACTACTAAGCTTAAAATGCTATTGAAAATAGATTAATGGCTTTTTATTAATTTCTTAAATGGCAGATATTCAGTAAAAATAAGATATTGTTTGCTAAATATCTGCTGTATAAGATTATTCAATTTTGCCGTAAGTTTGTTGCATATAACTTAACAACCAATTTGCCGCCGTCGCTCTGCGAGTTTGCCGAGGCCCAAATTCACCAATTTTGTAACCTTTGAAACCCAGTTTTTCTTTGAGCATTTGTTTATTTTCAGCAGGAATGGAACGGGTCAACTTGACTGTTGCAGGGCGAGATTCGATGAAATTTGGTGGTTGTGGGTACTCACCCTGCCATTCTGGCGCAACTTGGCTAGTGTCCCATTGTGCAGTTGAGGAATCATAGCGATACCCTAAATAATGCCATAGCAATTGATTGACTGTAGCATCATCAAGTTTCTCGTCAATAATTGCCCAAATTGTTTCTTTATTAAGTGGTGGCAGGTTAGACATAGACAATTCAAAATTCCAAGTTGAAAAACTGGCTACTGATTAATTAAATTAACTACAGTTATTAGGTAGTGAAAAATACTTTATCACTACTCTGCAACACTCCCAAAGATAGGGATAATTTTATTTTTATCTACATCTGCTGGAAGATTTATCCGCCACAATCATTAGACAAACTACTAAAGTGACCCTGAATCAAGAGATTCGCTAACTCAGGAGGGAAATTATGGGAATAGGGGATATGTTCAGAAACATAGTCGGTGACAAGCAGAAACGAGGTGATGAAGAGTGGGATAATCGCGATCGCCAGTATAAACGTCGCGGTGATGATGACGACGATGACCGGGAGTACAAACGTCGCGGTGATGATGATGACCGGGAGTACAGACATCGCGGCGATGACGACGATGACCGGGAGTACAAACGTCGCGGTGATGATGATGACCGGGAGTACAGACATCGCGGCGATGATGACGACGATGATCGGGAGTACAAACGTCGCGGTGATGATGATGACCGGGAGTACAGACATCGCGGCGATGATGATGACGATGATTAATTTCGCCAGTTGGAGTTAAAAACAGGTTGTGTATACCTAAAGTAGGTAGACTGGAATCGTAAAGATTAGACCAGTCTATGCAGAATTCCACAACACTGCCAAAGATCATCCGCGCCCATGTATTCATTTCTGGCCGAGTCCAAGGAGTGGGTTATCGCTATTCCACTGTGGATACAGCTAGTCAGTTGGGGTTAACCGGTTGGGTGCGGAATCTCCCCGATAATCGAGTAGAAGCAGTCTTTGAAGGAGTGCGAGATGTTGTAGATGACATGGTTCGCTGGTGTCATTCTGGGCCACCTGCTGCTGTGGTTAAAGATGTAGTGGTTGAGTATGAAGAACCTGAAGGGTTGCGGGGATTTGAAGTTAAGCGGGTTGAGTAAAAAGTTAGTCATTGGTCATTTGTTCTTTGTAAATGACTAATGACAATCAACTGCTATAGTGAAGTGACCTGTACGCTCGTGGGGTTTTTCCTGTCCATCGCTTGAAGGCGCGGTGGAATGCGCTTGGTTCAGAAAAGCCTAGCAAAAAAGCCACATCATGTATTGGGGCATCTGTTTTTTTAAGGTGTCGTAGCGCTAATTCTTTTCGTGTCGCATCCAACAGTTGTTGGTATGAAGTACCCTCTGTTTGCAATTCTCTCTGCAAGTTACGAACGCTAATAGCTAAATTGTGGGCAATAGTCTTGAGTGCAGGAACTTCTCCTTTTAAGTGTTGAGAAATTGCCTGAACAACAAGGTTGCTATAAGTATTTTCTTGACTCAAGTCATCCAACATAACTTTTGCATGTTGTTCAAAAATAGACAAGAGGCTGGGGTTGGCTGATAAAACTGGCCAATGCAAACAACTGGCATCTAAAATCATTCGATTTGTTGGTGCCCAAAAACGTATGCCTGAGCGAAAGATCCGCTCATGTTCAGAAATATCATTTGGGCGTGGGTGTTGAAACCAAACTGTCTGGAGATAGAGCTGTTTACCTGTGAGCATTTTTGTTGCTGTGATTAAGGCGGCAAAGGTACTCTCGATGGGATGCCGAGGTTCTTCTAATAAGTAGTTTTTTAAGTGGTCTACGATTTCACAGTCACACAATACCTGCCCTTCAAATGTTGAAAAATTAATGTAAACACCTTGGCTAAATAAACGGGTGTAACAAGAAAGTTTTTCTAAAACTTGATCGAATGTATTACAATTCAACAGCACATAGCCGACAATGCCGATCGCAGCGACATTAAAAGCTTCCCCCAAGTGCAAGCCAAAGTTTTCGTCACCTGTCAATTTAACCACTTCACGCCACAAAGCTCTTAACGGCGCTCCAGTAATCTGCTGGTCGGGCATTTCTATCAGTGCTAGGTCAATTCCCGCAGCAGTACAGAGGTTTTTAGCATCAATCCCATAGGTTGCTGCATATTGAACAATGTCTCGAACGATAGATGCGGAGAAAGTTGCCTCTTTCATAAAGCATTCAGGCGTAGTTTTTAAATCGGCGTGTTCGGTCAATACCTTGGCGCATAATGTCAATTCCAGATTTTGCAGACAGCATACCTTGAGAGTATAGACAACGCGAAAGGAATTTTTCAAAATGATATCTGCAAAATTACGCACTCACTCTGCTGATGTAACCTTCACCACAGACTCAAGTAGAGAACAGATTGAGAACCCTGTAACAGGCGATCGCATGACGATTCTTTGCTCAACTGATGATACTAATGGTGAGTATGTAAAATTCTATTTTGAACTGCCATCGGGATCGCAAGGTAGCCCCCTGCACTACCACGATACTAAGACAGAAATCTTTGAGGTCTTGAGTGGCTCACTGGAAATGGAAGTAGGTCAGAAAGGAAATATCAAAGTATTGCGTGCAGGAGAAGTTTTACAGGTTCCGGCTGGCGTGTATCATAGTTTCCGTAATGCGTCTGATAATTGGGTGACTTTCACTTCTGAAGTCCGTGCGGCTGGCGAGTTTGAGCATTTTCTGCGATCAATGTTTGGACTAGCGATCGACGGAAAGGTAAACAAGGAAGGAATGCCTACAAATATCTTGCAGTTTGCTTTGCTGGTTAAGAAGGCAGACACGATCATTGTTGGACCACCAGTATTTGTGCAAAAGCTGATGATCGGAATTTTAACTAGAATTGCCCGATTTTTGAGGGTGGATCAGTCATTAGTTAAATACAGATAAATAAATATTGGGCATTGGGAGCTTGTTCATTGATATTGCTATTTTCCTGCTTCCAGCCTTTTTTATAACTGTTATTTGCAACGGTCAAAAAGTCAGATTCCATCGATAGAGATAATTTTAACAAGTAGGGATGTTCAAAAAGAGCAAATATTTATGAGGTTAATACGCGATCAAGTTGAAAATTAATCTTGGTTTAAACCACAACCTAGACATCGCATACAAACAAAAAAAGCGGCTAAAACTGAAATTATCTCAAATGCTAATTGAAATGACAAAGGGGCTAGAGCAAATCCCCAAATCAGAAAAATTGTCCCAGTTACCAACCCAAGCGATAACCTCTATAAATCAGTAGTTTCCTAGCCCTGCAAACAGTAAAACTTTCATTTTGGATGATTAAGACTGTAGTTTTTATTACAACAATTCTGCTAACCACGTTAAGTATTAATGTTTGTTTAAATTGAGTTTAAATCTTAATTAAAAGGTAATATCTACCTATTAATCTCTTTCTTAAGATGCAAGTCATCAATGTTAAAAAAAGAGTAAATTTTTAATGTTTAGCGATGAAAGGTTCCCTAAAATTGTTTATGTTTATATATAAATAAATCACTAATTATATATCCTACTATTAGGATTGATCAAGCTTAAATTAGCGTGATACTTGTTGTACCAGACATAAAATTGCTATTTCGCTTCCCAATTTGTGACAGATTAATTATTTACTATTCATGATTCAAAAAATAACAGCTTTTAAAGCAAAGATTATGTTCTTAACGAAAAGTTTAAAAAGAGTGTTGGTCAGTTTTATTTTGAGTATTATAGTTGCAGCTTTTGTTGTTACTCCTTCTATCTTAGGAAAGAATTTGTATTGGATTGATGGCTCATTAGCACCTTTAGAAATTAGTGTTAATGCTCAGACTCCTGCTGGAGTAGAAGAAGCACAACAGAAAAACAATAAGCTATCTCAGAATTCTGGGGAAGCAACGAAAAATAGTCAACAGGGCAAAAGCACTGAATCTAAAGAAGAAGGACAGGGATTAGATATTTTCAAAATCATCACGGGGGCGCTGGCGGGGCTAGTGCTGTTTTTGTATGGTGTAACACGAATGGCTGAAGGGCTAGAAGCGATCGCAGGCGATCGCGCCAAAAGTCTAATTAGCAAATTCACCACCAATCGTTATGCTGGAGTAGCAACTGGCGCGGTGGCGACAACAATATTAGATTCCTCCTCAGTGACAATTATTATTGTGATTGCAATGGTGAGTGCTGGTTTGCTGTCATTTGTAGAATCTCTGGGCGTGGTATTGGGTTCCAATATTGGCACAACTCTTGGCGCTCAAATAGTTGCTTTTAAAATTAGCGAGTATGCGCCAATCGCAATGTTTGTTGGTTTATTACTAATTCTTTTGGGTAAGAAAGAACGCTGGAAGCAAATTGGATTAGTTATTCTTGGCATCGGCTTGCTGTTTTTCGGACTTGATACAATTGAAACCGCAATGGAACCTTTCAAGGACTACAAACCATTTATCAAATGGATGGAAACCTTGGGGAACAACACGCTCTTAGGTGCTGGAGTTGGGGCGCTGTTTACAGTCTTAGTTCAATCTTCCTCTGCTACCGTTGCGATTATTATTATTTTGGCTAGTCAAGGATTAATCTCATTACCCGCAGGTGTGGCGTTAATGCTGGGTGCTGAAGTTGGCACTTGTGCTGACACACTGGTAGCGACATTTGGACGCGATCGCCCAGCAGTACGCACAGGTATTTTTCATTTATTATTTAACCTTGTTTGCGCTGCTGTAGGAATTTTATTTGCCAGTCAATTGGCAGTACTTGCCCAATGGATTTCTCAGTTAGCGGGTGCAGGGGATGATATTGCCCGCCAAATTGCAAATGCCCAATTAATATTTAACGTGCTGGGAGTGACGCTAGCGATCGCATTTTTGCCCTGGATTGCTCGTGCATTGGAGCGACTCATTCCTGATAGACAAAACCAAAATCGGCAGGCAGAAAGGGTAAAAGGGTGATAGGAAACCCGGATTTCTCACAAAGATTTAAACAACTAGCCCAAAACGTTTATGCCACTTAGACTTGAGATAAAATACCCCGTTCACATACTGTTATGATTCGTGCAGTGCCTAAAACACTCAAAATCTAAGCTAGATAAAGGTTTGGGTAATAGCTATCGCACCGCCTGTGAGAAATTCGGAAACTAACTATGAAGTAATTTAAATATTTATTACACTATCAAACACATAGTTTAAGTTATTCTTGCCAACAACTTAATTCTACTTGACTTATCAATATTTCCTGACCTATGTCAGCATTTTTTGTTTTAAAAACCACTTAAAAAACGTATTTTCAAGTTCTTAGCGATTTATTGGGAATTTTTTCTGGTTATTTACTGAGCTAATCTCCATTTGCGGTGTACTCTCAATATACGGTAACTATCACACTCGAACTTTGAGATAAATTACACCCAGAGGTGAATACCATGAAAAATTATGCTGATCAACAGGAATTTATATTAAGTCAAATCACAAATAAATATTTTCAGCGCCGAGATTTCAGTGGATGTGACTTGCGTGGGATCGACCTGAAAGGAATTGATTTAAGTGGTGTTAACTTCATAGGAGCAGATTTGCGTAATGCAAATTTGTGTGGCTGTGTCCTTACTCGTGCTAATTTAAGTGGTGCAAATTTGATGCAAGCTAGCCTACGTGAAGCTAATTTATATGAAGCATCTTTGTGCGAAGCTAATTTGATTAATGCTGATTTAACAGGAGCAAATTTGTGTGGAACTTTCTTATGGCGGGCGAAATTCATAGGTAGTAATCTTTGGGGTGCTTCTTTATGCGATGTGGATTTGAGAGAAGCAGACTTAAGCGAAGCCCAATTAATTGAAGCATCGCTGATTGAAGCTAATTTAGTTAGAGCAAATCTCACAAGAGCAAAGCTATGTGGAGCAAAATTACTAGAAGCTAATTTAACTGAGGCTAACTTAACTGGTGCAGACCTAACATGGGCAAATTTAACCAAAGCAAACTTGAGTAAAGCAAACCTTTGGGAGACAAACCTGATTTATGCAAAGCTGCGGGATACTATCATGCCTGATGGCAAAATTGAGCAACCTCAGATAGTTATTTATTAGTCATTAGTCATTAGTCATTTGTTAGGAGAGAAGAAGTTTCTATTTGCTCCAATGCCCAATACTTAATGACTAAAACTCACGTTGTGAGAAGATAAAAATAGCGATCGCTAACAACATGGCACTATAAAGTAAGCCATAGCTAGCATTTGTAATCAGTGCAGTTGCGTCAGGTAGTGCTTGCAGACCATAAACGGCATCATTTTTCAAATCTAATCGAGATAAATTTGGCAAGATGAGAAACAAACCTTGAGTTAGACGTTCCATACCAGGGTTGCTGCTCAGACGACCAAGTTGTACTAAATCTTGAGTAATATTTCCGATTAAATATACCGCAAAGGTTAAAACAGTTGCTAGCAGTGAAGCGTTAAAAACACCGAAGAGAATAGCCGCAGCAGTGATTAATGATAACTGCAATAATAAGAAAATTGCAGCAATTAAAATGCTCGCGGTTGGATGAGGAATGTTACCAAATTGCAGAAATACCAGATAAATTGCTGTCATTGTGGCGACAAGTACAGCTAATACTGCGGATAAACCCAAGTATTTGCCGATAATAATTTCGCTACGGCTGACAGGTTTAGCAATTAACACCAAAATAGTGCGTTTTTCAATTTCTTTATTAACCAGTCCCGTACCAACAAATATCGTCACAATTAACCCGATAACATTCATCGCCGCCATGCCAAAATCTAGAAACATTTTGCCTTCAGTCGTTGCTGCAAATTCAGGAAGGACACGGAAGGCAATGGCGAGTATTAGCGCATAAAAACCAATAATATATAGGATGCGATCGCGTACCACTTCCTGAAACACATTCTTTGCTAGGAAAAAAATTCTGTTAATAGCCATTTGTTATTAATTATTAGTCATTGGTCATTGGTCATTAGTCATTAGCTCTTCTCCCCCTGCTCTCCCTGCTCCCTCACCTCCTTGGAGGCGGCGCTCCAGGGATTAATTTACTAGCGCGATCGCATTCAATTTCTGCAACTGTAATGTTATTGCCCGAATTGCTAGTTGCTGCAACTGGTTCAATGCGACAAGATTTTTGCAAGTAATAACCCCGTGGGTTAGAACTTGGGCCTGTCCAAATACTTAATAAATTTAATATATATCCAGACTTAGTATTATCTATACGCGGTTCAACACGCCATAGTTCCTTCTCTTCATATTGGCCCAGGTTCTTTTGAATTACTTCTCTACCCAGAGTTTCTACACGATATTCCTCAGGAAGCAGCCATTTCTCTACTTCCGACCAAGGTCTTTGGGATATTTGACTTACTACTATTGGTTGAAGTCTCTCTAGAATTACAGCGCCGTTTCGTGGGATTTTTACTTGTTCTTCTGTTCTTACAACAATGGTACTACCTTTAAAAGTATCTGCCTGCAAGCTGGGATATTGCCGTAACCAATTATCCATTACAAAATAAAACTGAATCCAGCAACTTAGCAGCATACTACTAGCAACTAAAACTATGATTCTTTGCCGATCTTCTGGTTTAGGAATTCGAGCTTTTGCATCGGTATCATTCCCTTCAATAAACTCTGGTATTGCCGTAATTAATGCTGAGATTGTTGGCCAAAAAACGATTGTTCTTGGTGTAATTACGTCCTGTTGATTGCTAAATGCAAAAACGCTCACTAAGAATCCAGTGATCACTGCTCCGACTGGCATAAAAGTACCAGGAACCCTCAAAGGATCTTCGGTTGTATACCAAGCTGTGCCTGCAATTAAAAATAACCAACCGAAAAAAGCAATTATATCTTTGATATAACCTATAGCAAAATATGAGACTATCCAAGAAAAAACACTCAAATAAACAAATGTTTGCCAAGAATAAGCTTTGGGTGGAATTAAGACCCTTCTAATTCCTGCATAAAGCCCTTGAACAAATTTAAAAGCACCAAATACATCTTTAAGTAGCACATTCATATTTCTCTTTCCACCTGATTAATTAATAGTCTTCCTTTAAATGAAATCAGTCTTTGCTATTTTGAGCGAAAAAATAAAATAATAGTTATAGCACTATAACTCAAAGAATTTGCTATTAATGTAGTAATCACTAAATTTGTATTTTGTAATTTAGCACTGCTAAAATTACGCCATCGCCGTCGTTGAGATGTTTGAGGTTCTTCTTGTTTTTTAGCAAACTTTTCACTCAATGATAGTAGTAATACCCTTAAAATTAAAAATTTCATCAAAAAAGTAGCAAAGAAAATTATACAAGCAGTTAAAATGACTATAGTTTGTGTATTCGCTGATTTAAAATTATTAAATAACATATAGTTAATTAATTCTGATTTCATCTGTATTGGCAACATTGGTTCTGATACAAAAAATATCAACCAACCAATTACGCTAGAAAACAGATTGATAGAAATGGCATAAAAAATGCTAGTTTTTTTGTCAAATCTTAGTCTATTGTTTAAAACATACGCTTCGATAGGTATGGCAATCAGTACAAATAAAAAGTGAAACAGAATTCCACCAATAGGAAAAATCCTGGGAAGCATCCAACTTTCAGGCATAAATGGTCAAGGGTAAGGGTTAACTGTAGAGAGTATAACTGGGATAGTGAGGGTGATGGAGGAAATTATTACATTGTTCTTATCCTTTACTATGCTGGTGTGCCAAGATTCCTGATTGATATTATTAATACATCATACGGTCGCGCTAGAGAGGTAGTTTCTTTACCTAAGATTACAAGACGTTAGGTAAGATTAAAGACTGCCACGTTATAGCATTTCGAGAGATGACAAGGAACGGTATTGGTATTCGCACGGCGCAAGTGCGTCAGGAACGGCTCATTGGTCAAATTCACGTCTATGATGGCATGGGTAAAGGTAAGTCTCAAGCGGCTTTAGGAGTGGTTTTGCGCTCTATTGGCTTGGGGATAAATACACCTAGCAATTCTAACCGCGTTTTATTGCTGCGGTTTTTAAAGGGGCCGGAACGTGATTATGACGAAGATGGGGCGATCGCAGCTTTGCAGCGTGGGTTTCCTCATTTAATTGATCAGGTTCGCACTGGGAGAGCCGAATTTTTTGGTCCAGAAGAAATTACCACCTTTGACCGAGATGAAGCGATGCGGGGTTGGGATGTAGCCAAAGGTGCGATCGCCAGTGGTTTATATTCAGTAGTCGTCTTGGATGAAATTAATCCGGTTCTAGATTTGGGTTTGCTACCAGTAGATGAAGTAGTAAAAACATTAAAATCCAAACCCCAAGAATTGGAAATCATCGCCACCGGACGCGCCGCACCGCAAAAGTTGCTAGATATTGCAGATTTGCACTCAGAAATGAAACCTCATCACCACCCAACAGCCAAAGCCCTCTTTCTGGAAGGAATTGAAATTTATACTGGTGCTGGTAAAGGTAAGTCTACTAGTGCTTTGGGCAAAGCTTTACAGGCAATTGGTAGAGGAATCAATCATCCAGGATCTACCCGTGTATTGATTATGCAATGGCTAAAAGGTGGTAGCGGCTACACAGAAGATGCAGCGATCGCCGCCTTGCAGCAGTCATATCCAGAAGTGGTGGATCATCAACGTTGCGGTGGAGATGCGATCGTCTGGCGAAATTCCCGACAAGAATTAGATTATGTAGAAGCCGAACGGGGTTGGGAAATTGCGAAAGTTGCGATCGCCTCTGGGTTGTATAAAACTATTATTCTTGATGAACTAAATCCCACCGTTGACTTAGAATTACTCCCTGTTGAACCTATTGTTCAAGCTTTGCTCCGCAAACCCCGCGACACCGAAATTATTATTACTGGTCGCTGCCAAAATCCACCCGCATACTTCGACTTGGCTAGCGTCCACTCAGAGGTTTACTGCCATAAACACTATGCTAATCAAGGTGTAGAACTCAAACGAGGGGTAGATTTTTAGGCGTTGCTGATTAAGAGTACGAATTGAGTTTCATATAAAGGCAAGGCAGCGCATTGCCCAGAGTTTTTGGGGCGGAGGCTATGTTGCGGGTTCACCTATCTTTGCAAGGAGGCTCACACTGAACCTGATAAGGTCAGTGTCGAGAGGGATTGCGGGGTAAATTTTCTGAAAGTCCTACGGGGCTTATACTCTGATGCATTCTACTTTTAGCTAGTAGACTCGTCAATATTTAGATGCGTTTGCCCTGCTACGGATAGAGGCTGCTGCTGTTTTTGATTCCTTCTGATAGCCGCAGCAAGTGACCCCGTTCTTAATTGGAGTATATGCTGAGTCAGCTCGGATTGAGTCAGCAAATGCAATATGGCTGGAGTACAACAAGGACAAAACAATTGTTCAACGGGAAACATAACTATTACTGTCTCAGATTTGTATATTGAGTTAGGCATTCATGTTGCACTAGCAACACCAGTATGTGTGACAAACTAATTCAGGGGACTCTTATCAATCTTCCCGTTTTTCATGATGAGTTTAAAAGCTAAAATTCCACTATTCAACCGAATGGATAGGATAGCTAGAGTGTTGCAAATCTCATTGATCCATTGCGCTCCCGAATGGCACAAGCTATTCTCATCAGAGAAAATTTTCTTACACGTATATCAATCAATCCTTTATGAGGGACAAGCACCTTTAATAAAGTATCCTCGCGCTGGGATTGCACCACAAACATTAGAAAAACTCACTGCCGGTGCTATCTTTGCTGCCACAATCGCTATTACAGGTGTTATTAGTACCATTCAATTCAGAGGTAGTAGTTGCACCAACTGCCATTACTTGAGACCATTCACTGACGCGGTTGTTATCTAAGACAGCTCGCACTCGATAACCAAGCTGAATTTTATGCATTAACAAGATTAAATCACGGTTGAGTAATCCTTGTGATTTTTGGTTTTCATTAGATGCAGCTTGTATACGAAAGCAGCGATCGCTTTGTCGTTTCAACTTGGGAGACTTGCCTTCCATAAGCACCGTTTGCAGTTCGTATGCTTCAGCTTCAGGATATGCTTCCCAGCAAAGTTGCCAGTAAGTCGACCAGCGAATTAACTGGGCTGGTAATTCCTCGACTTCATCCGACAATGTAGACACAAGTCCGGTGACTGAAGGTTGTACCACTTGAGGCTGATTGTAGGTGATATCAACAGTTACAGGTTTTATAAATCCTGGTTGCCCAACTTTCTGTGCAGCTATAGATGAACCATCATCAACAATTAGTATCAGCCCGAATATGAAAGTTAACAGCAGCATCAATCGTAGGCATTGTAATTGCACTAACGACAAGATTTTCAGATTCATAAATTATGCAAAAGTTAATTGCTTAGGCACAAGCCAAGAAAAAAGATACCAGCCGTAATAAAAGAGATCCATGCTACACAATGAGCAGCTAAAAACACGGCTGGTATAGAAGTGAAAGCTGTCTCCCCTTACCACTCCACAGGGAGAATGATGCTGCCGTTGTCGGCATAGATTGTTCGAGAACGGATCTCTGTTCTGGGAGCTAATGTAGAATTGAAGACTGCGCTTCTTTGCCCAATTGCTGATCTATTGCCAATGCTGGCGCGGAATATAACAGAGTTCGGCCCTAGCCCTACGGCATCACCTATGCTAGTTTCAGGGCCATCAGCAACACCATTGACAACCTGCCTACCGCCATGAACTAGAGCGCGAGGCCCATAACCAACTCCATTACCAAGAGTCAAACTAGTGGTTTCTAATGCGTGAAAGACAACATCGTTTGCCATCCCAGCAATTGACCCAACATTAAAAGGTTCACCCTCATCAGCACGTAGCGAAATTCTATTAGCTAATTTGTTGTTAAGGGTTGCTAAAGAATCTTGGAAAGTAAGATTACCGATAATGCGGTTACGATAGTTCGGATCACGAGTTGGACTTCCATCTATCTGCGGCAGACCTCCAGAATTAAAGAAGGTGACGGGAGCGAAATTTATCCCTTGTACGTTTGTCAAGTCTGCCCTAGCTAATTCTGTGTAACCTTTGGCAAATGCTTCATTGACTTCAATAATGCCTTCCATTAATGCAACGTCGGCTTGGGTCAGGTTTGCCACTTTCCCCAAACTGCCGCTAGTAGCTTCAAAGTTATTTGTGACGTTTTTACCTGGCAGGACTACTTTCCCGGAAGGCAAGGTAACACCAGGGCCAACCCGTGAGAGAAAGTTAATTACCGTGTTTCTTTCTACAGTTGCACCGTCTATTTCACAGTTGAAAGCGAGAAATGTCTCTGGAATATCGTTGTTGAACTGAACATTACTAATCGGGTCGGTAAAAGGCCCTGTTGAGCCTTGAGTACCGATTTTGGCTGCACCTTTGACAATGGCCATGTGTGCCATAATGACACGCTCGCCAATCTCCACTCCCGTTCCTGAAGCTGTGATTTTCACTTGGTCTTGGACATTAGAATCTGCTGCAATACTAATAGGAGCATCAGTAGCATCTAACTGGGCAAATGGAGCGACGTAGACTTTTTCGCCCAATGTAATATTTGTGGGATTGGTGATTGTTGCTGTTGGGTCAACAAAACTAGCTGACTCTGAAGGTGCGGTACTTGGGCATATAGGTAGGTTTCCCACAGTTGGATTACACGTTCCTCCAGCAGCTACTGCGGGTTGTATATATATCTGTGTGCTGATGGCAAACGCTAGGATAATTGCAGTTAAAGCACTAAAAATTGTGCGAGGTTTGAACATGGAAAGAAAAGTCCTCACGGGTTATGGAATATTTAGCTATGGGATAATATGCGCTCTTCAAGTAAAAGATATACTCAGGCACTCGCCTACAGTGCGTGAAACGCGATCGCAACCGCAGGAATTACTCAAAAATTACATTGCCCCCGTCTTTATTTAGGCTCTTTCTCTGTTTGAGTATAAAAAATGCGGGTTAACCACCCCAATAGCCTGCCAATTTGAAGATTACTGGCAAGATAGATGATAATAAGGTGTTCAAAAGTGGAACTGTAACTCTCGTTGTTGCCCCAGCAACCGCCTCATTGTAGACACTTTCCCAAGCTTCTGGCCCGCTAGTAGATTGTCCATGAACTTGTGTACTAACAGCTAACGTTAAGCCAAACGCAGCTAAACCAACTAGTATTGTGCGACGTTTCAACATTATTTCTTGATACCTAATAGTTCACTAAGTTTATTGGGTAAGGTAAAGCGAAAAGGTACAGGACATACTTAAACTTTTCGCTTTATCTAACCTAATAACTTTCAAATTTAATCAAGTACAAATTGCTACATCTAGCAACTAACAATCTATTGTAATCTTATTTGCTGTTTAACACTAGAGTTTTAGATATTGAAAAAATTTATGGAAATAATAAAAATAGTATTAAATTTATAATGAACAATATGTGTAAAAAAACAATAGTCTAATAAAAAAATCATCTATCTTAAGAAATAAAATTAGATTACTAGTATAAAGATAATCAGTATACACCGATATACACCGAAAATGATTTTAACTCTATCTTTGGGGGGATGAAAAGTTAACCTATATGGTAGGTAGCAGTTTGCAGAAGATAATAGACATCAATAACTCTAATCTTATTTGATTTAAAAACTACTATTTGAAGGCAGAAAATAGAGAATAGATTTTTTTAACTCATGTAACATCTGCAATTCAATACTTACCTTCCCCCTAACGATGCCTATGCTGTCTTGAGAACAGCGATTGCTACATCTTTGCACTTGACCTTCAGTCAGTTTGAGAGGTAACAGCTTTTATTAATACTTCAATTATTGTTTTCCGAGAGTGACATAACAGGGATAAGCCGGGAAATTTTTCTAGCTTCTTGATGAATAAGTCTATTGCCTTTTCTGCTGCCAACTGCCTCATAATCAAGCTTTGACATTTTTGTGAGGCGGGTTTTTGGGAGTTGCGATCGCTAAGGGGATTAATTTATGGCACTGTTGGATGGAATGATTGCACAATTCAATTGCCGAATTGCGTGATTTTGGACAATATCAGTTATATCCTTAACCCAAAGCGAAAAACAGTTACAAAAAAGGTAGATACGACATGAGTAGCAAAACATCCAAGGTTGGGGTCATTGGTGCAGGGAATGTAGGTGGAGACGTAGCAAATGCTTTAGTGCTACTCCGTAAATGTGTAAGAGTCGTGCTTTTTGACCGAACCTTATCAAAAGCTGAGGGAAAAGCATGGGATATTGAAGATAGCATTCCGCTACTTGAAGAGATGGAGATTATACCATCAAATAAGTATGAGGATTTAGCTGATTCTGATGTAATTGTCGTAACTATTGGGGTACAGCCGAAAGCTGGACAGAGCCGATTAGATACGTTGAGTGACAATGCAGAGATCATACGTTCGACGATGAAAGAATTGGATCGAGTTGCACCGAATTCAATTGTGCTTATTGTTAGTAATCCAGTTGATGTACTAACGCGGATTGCGATCGCCAGTTCCACGAGAGCAGAAAACCTAATTTTCGGTTCGGGAACCGTTCTTGATACTGCTAGACTGAGATATCAACTTGGTAAGCGACTGAATGTTGCCAAACAAGATGTTCATGTTTATGTGATTGGAGAGCATGGAGACAGTGAATTTGTCGTTTGGTCTAGTGCATTTATTGGGGGGATTGCATTAGCTGAATTTCCCATACCACAAGGAGAAACGCTGGAACAAATTCATCAAGAGTACGCAGAGTTAACCCGTAAGCGAGGCTATAACATTTCTGAACGCAAAGGAAATACTAGCTATGGCATATCAATAGCAGTTTGTCAGTTAGTTGATAGTATCCTACGAGATGAAAAACAAATATTTCCAGTATCAGTGAGAGCAGATTCTAGCTATGGAGTAGGAACTGAAGTTGTTTTTGGACTTCCATGTATCATTAGCTCAACAGGTATTGAGCGCCAACTGGTGTTACCAAGAAATGCTCACGAACAACGCTTATTAGAAGAGTCAGCCACCCAACTGAATCTTGCCTATAATTCTTTGGATAATTAAAATCAACTCATATAGCCTGTTTTAAATGCGGGATAAGCTTATCTAATTTAGTAAATATCTTCTAATAGGCTATAGTAATTGATTTTTTTATAGATATTTTTGACTTATTTTTCTTTTGTGCTTACTTGTTGAAAGAGACGTGCATATCCTAAAGCTATTATATACAAAGACTTTTCTACTTGTACACAAACTTTAAATAGGAAAATCTGGTTACAAAACCAATATTTTGATACTAATTATAAGGCTACAGTACATCAAAGAAAGTTGTATATTTGCACTGTAGAAATAAAGAGAAAAAAATGATTGACTTCAGCCTCACTCAAGAACAGGAGATGTTGCAGTCTCTTGCGCGTGACTTTGCTCAAAACGAGATTGGGCCTATTGTTCAGATAATTGAAGAGTCTAACAATCCAGAGATGGAACCTTGGGATTTCTGCAAACACGTTTTCTATAAGGGAGCTGAATTAGGATTTACATCCTTGATGGTTCCAAAAGAGCTAGGAGGTTTAAGTGGAAAGTGCATAGACTTGGCTGTAGTGTTAGAAGAAATAGGCGCTGTTGATGTCAGCATTGCTTGTAGCTACTTTAATCTCACCGCCGCTATGTCGCTTTTTGTCAGCAGAGCTGCAACCCAAGAACAGCAAAAACGAATACTATCTTTTGTCAAATCTGGAAAACCCCATCTATTCAGTGCCGCAGAGAGTGAACCGAATGTCGCCGCCTCGGATATATTCTGCCCGCTCCCAGATCCTAATATTGGGATGAAAACCTTTGCAACACGCGAGGGCAATGGATACATTCTCAATGGAACAAAATCTTCGTTAGTTACAAATGCTGGGATTGCGGATAGCTACTTCATCATTGCCCGTACAGCGATGGATAAACCATTGCACGAAAGTTTGTCTATCTTCTACGTTCCAACAGAGACACCAGGGATTAAGTTTGGCAAAAAGACACAGATGATTGGTTGGAAAGCTTCTCATCATGCTGAGATTTGCCTGGATAACGTGCCAATCCCTGCGGAAAATCTGATTGGACAAGAAGGAGAAGCAGGAAAACTACTGATGTTACTTCCAGAAGTAGCTATAGGGCTGGCAGCTTCTTATGTTGGTTTGGCTCGTGCTGCTTATGAGTATGCTTTGAATTATGCCAAGCGAAGAGTCAGTTGGGGTCGTCCGATTATCGAACATCAGGCAGTGGCTTTAAAATTAGCGGACATGATGATTAACACTCAAGCTGCACGACTGATGGTATGGGATGCAGCAGTTACAGCTGAAACTTCTCCCCAACTTGCCGCCACAATCAAAGCACCAGCCGCCAAGACCTTTGCAGTGGATGTTGCAATCAAAAACGCACAAACAGCAATTGAAATTCTTGGGGGTTATGGGGTAACAAAAGAGTGTTTGGCTGGCAAGTTTCTTGCTGATGCAACTATCGGGTATTCCTGTGACTTTACGCGAGAAATCTTGCGTCTGGGGATAGTGAACTTTTTGTAAGAGATTGAAGGGTAGCTAGCTATTTCCAATAGCAAATGTGCCAGGACAATATTTCATACTAAGTTGCCCCTTGGGTTTAAGAAAAGTCTTTCACAATGGTTATTACTCCTGTATTTTATTTACAAATTCTGGACAATCCGAATATTGAAATTTCTCAAGATAAGTTGCGATCGCAAATGTTCGATTTGCTTAGACGGCTCAAAACATGAGAAAAAAGGCGTGAAATTTATTGAAATTAATAAATATTGCTGGCGCACTAACGGGAATTTTTACTTTTTGGTAATAAAATATTTTGCACAAAGCGATCGCGTCCTGCTGCCTTTGCTTGATACAATGCCCGATCGGCGGCGGAAATCATCTCTTCCATGTCAGAATCTGACTGAGGAATTTGTGTCGTAAACCCGGCACTCAAGGTTACATAAGGGCTAACTCCAGAATTTATATGAGGAATTGCTAGTGTGCGGACAGCATGGCAAATATTGTCGGCAACATGAGTCGCCCCCTCGGTGTCTGTGTTTGGTAAAATCACAGCAAATTCTTCCCCACCATAACGGGCAACTAAATCTCCAGGACGCTTAATAATATCTTTGATGGCTTTAGCAATTTTTTGAAGACAGCGATCGCCTACCCGATGACCATAGGTATCGTTATATAATTTGAAGAAATCAACATCGCAGAGAATCAGGGAAAGGGGGGATTGCTCCCGTTTCATGCGCTGCCACTCTTGGTTAAAATACTCTTCAAAACATCGGCGGTTAGCTACTTGAGTTAATCCATCGATAGTAGCTAATCGCTGCAATTCCAAATTAACGGCTTCTAGTTTTTGCTGTAACTGAGATTGCTGAATCAAGCGTTTTACCCGTTGTCGCAAAACTGGCCAGTGGACTGGTTTGGTAATATAGTCCATTGCCCCCACTTCAAATGCACGGTCAACTGACTCTTGATCATCAAGTCCTGTAATCATTAAAATTGGAGTGTGCTTACTACGATTAAGAAGCTCCAACTGAGTGCAACACTCAAACCCATCCATATCTGGCATTAGGGCATCAAGGAGTACTATATGAGGATCTAATTGCTTAAAAACTTTTATTGCTTCTATACCATTTTCAGCTTCCGCTATTCGATAGCCTTCTTGTTCTAAGAAATGCCGCAATATCATGCGGATAAAAGGTTCATCATCAACAATTAGAACTAAAGATTGGCTTTCTTGAGCATTGGCTTTCATAGTACTTCCTTCACAAGTTCTTTTTATAAGACGGTTTTAACTTGTTCATATTCTTGATATAGTTGTGAGAGTAATTCTAAGCTGTTTTCTAATTTACTGCTGCGTCCCTGGGCTTTTAATACCTTGCAAAGCTGCGCCAAAGCGATCGCTTGCAAAACTTTCATCGCATCCGGATTAATCATCGACTGCACCGACTCTTCATCAATATCAGCATAGCTCTCAAGGCATTCTATCGGCTCCAGAGACATTCCAGTATAACCAGTATAAGCAAATTTAAAAACACGTAAGGTTATAAGTTTGTGGTGCGCCATACCGTTGCACTAGCACTTTTACCTGTTTAATATTTTTTTCTTCTAGTGCATCTGCAACACTTTCACTTAACGCACTCGTCCAGTTATCCAAATCTGCTTGTCGCGATCGCATGAAGTAATCATGGAACAACCACAGGATATAACCTGCCATTAACGGCGTTCCAAAACCTGCCAGCATGAGATATGTGCCTAACTGGCATAAATTGTATTTAATTTAATCCCAGGTATCCAGCCTCTGATGAAGGCTGCTCCCCAGAACAAGGATGAAAACCTTATAACCAAACAATCTTGGTTTAATGATGACTGCTTAATTTACTCTTGATTGTTACTGTTCTCTGTTGGGGAAATTTTATCGTGAAACTTGTTCCGCCTCCTACCTCGCTATCAACATAAATTTCTCCATGATGTATTTCTAAGCACTTTTTCACCACAGCTAGTCCTAGTCCACTGCCAACAATCTTACCTACATTGTTAGCACGATGAAAAGGCTCAAATAAATGCTCTTGAAATTCTGAAGGAATTCCTATACCATTATCTTTAACTTGGAAAAATATTGCGTGTGGTTCACAACTAAGAATTAAGAAAATTGTTTCCTCTGGAAGTGAATATTTAATTGCATTTGAGAGTAAATTACTTAAAATTGAATACAGTATATTTTCATCTAATTTGGCATGAGTACAGTTACCTTGACTGATAAATTTAATAGTATGCTGTTGTTGATTAGAAAATTGGAGGTCTTCTATCAAATTAATGCAAAATGCTTCCAAATCCATGAGTTCTGGATGAAATTCTAATTTCCCAGCTTCTGCTCTAGTCAAAGTTAAAATATCGGTCAGTAACTGGTTCATTGACCTAGCTGAAGATTGAATGCGATATAGATTTTTAAGCTTCTTCTCTTCTGTCCACTGTTGATTACTTTGAGCCAATAGTTGAGCCGAACCTAATATAATACTCAATGGTGTACGAAATTCATGGGATACCATTGAAAAAAAACGTAACTTCAATTCACTAAGTTCTTTTTCTTGAGCTAAAGTTTTTTGAAGAGTTTCTGCTTGTTGACGTTTAACTAATTGTTGATAAAGCAAAGTATAAACGCCTAATAAAATGGCAAAGCTCAAGAAAGTACCGAGGAATTCAATCAACATCCGGTTGCGGATATTATCTTGAGAATGTCTCACCGAGATTTCCAGTAAATGTTCCTCCCTAGCTTGCATTTGGGTAAGTAGTTCACGGATTTGACCACGGTTTTGGTTGCTTTGGTTAACTAGAGGTGCTTGAATAGCAAAGCTTGATTTACCTGCTTCTTTGAGGTTAATTGACTGTTTAGATAATTCAACTCTTTGAGTAAAGAGTAATTTTAGTTTTGTTAATCGCTGCTGTTGATAAGAGTCATCAGCAATTTGTCGCTGCAACTTTTGGACTTTGGCATCTAGGCTTTGCATTGCCTGATAGTAACGTTTGAGTTCTAATTGCTCTCCATATAGGATATAACCTCTGCGTCCTGCTTCTGCATCAGTTAGTGTAGCAAAGATGTCGATAATGTTTTTCATTACCTCATGTGTATCCTTCACCTGATTGCTACTTGCAATTAGCTGAGTAGCGTTTTGGTAAGAAATCAAACTAACTATACCCATTAATAATAAGGATAAGCCAAAGCCAGAGGCAATCCATTTTCTTTCCAGCGACCATTTCATAGAAAAAATCAATTAATGGTTTAGAGTTCATATTTTATCCAACGCCTTACATCAAAGTAAAGATTTTTCCAAGTTAGAATGTTGCTTGCTAGCTTAACTGACTGCGAAACTTACTAATACTAATAGTTAATAACACAACAGCAAAGGCAACTAGAGCCAAAACATTCATCCACAGTACATCTAAGCCAACACCTTTGAGCAAAATACCTCGAACGATCGCAATGTAATGACGGAGGGGATTGAGTAAAGATAGGGCTTGAAACAAAGGTGGCATGGCTTCAATAGGTGCGATCGCTCCAGAAGTTTGTACCATTGGTAAATTAATAAAGAAAGATGTCAAAACTACCTGTTGTTGGGAACTATTTACAGTCGCCAACATAATACCCAGGCTAATCCCGACAAATACATACATACTTGAGAGGGCGAAAAATAGCAGAAAATTACCTCGAAATGGTACATGAAATATTACTGTTGCTAAAGTGGTAGCTAATAAAACATCTCCCATTAATAAAAATGCTAAAGGGACAATTTTCGATAGTAATATTTGCCAGTTAGCAGCCGGAGTCATTAGTAATTGTTCTAAAGTGCCCGTATCTTTTTCCCGGACAACAGTAATTGCTGATACTAATGTCCCAATTAATGTTAAAACTAAACCCATAACTCCTGGTACAAAAAACCAACTACTCGTCAGTCCAGGGTTGTAAAGAAATACAACTTCAGGTGAAACTGGGGGATTTACTTTACCTTGGGTTAATTGTAGATTATATTGCTGGATAATTTGATTCATATAATTTCCGGCAATCCCGGCTGTATTAGCATTTACAGCATCAATAAATACTTGAATTTCTGCTGATCTTTGTGCCAGTTGACGCGAAAAATCGGGAGGAATTATTACCCCAACATCTAGCTTTCCTTCTTCTACCTGACGACTCAATGCTTTTTCACTGCTTGGTACAGATTCTAAAGTGAAAATTCGATTTGATGTCATGGCTGAAACTAACTCCCGACTAGCACTGACGTTGGCATAGTCAATGACACCTAATCGCAAGTTATGAACGTCGGGATTAAGGATAAATCCATAGAGTAATAATTGAACTGTTGGCGGGATAACTAACAGAACAATTAATTGCTTGTTGCGGAGAATTTGATTAATTTCTTTCCGCATTAATGACCAAAATGGGCTATCAAATAATCGCTGAATAAGTTTCATAAATTACTTAAGTAGATAATTGCATTCGGCTTAAAACTCGGCGTGATACGTTGAAAAATACTAATCCCAAAGCTGCAAGCATGAGTAAATCAAACCAAACTCCGGCAAATCCTGTACCACGCACGAAGGCATCACGAGTGATATTGATGTAATAACGCGTCGGTATTATGTTAGGTAGTAGTGATAAGGGAAAAGGAATATTGTTGAGAGGATAAATAAAACCTGAGAGTAATAATGATGTGATAAATCCTACAAGAGAAACACCTTGTACAGCAGCATTTTGATTACTACTGCGGACTCCTAAAAGCAATCCGAAAAAAACGCTATCTGTCAGAAATAGTAAAGTGCCAATTAGTAACGTTATGGGATTGCCAACTATGCCAACTTGGAAAATAATTGAGCCTAATACCATAACTACTAATGTTTCCACAATGGCAATTAATAGGTATGCTAATCCTTTACCAAGTAATAGTTCAGTAGCACTAATACTAGAAGCGTAGACTTGTAAAATTGTTCCTTTTTCTTTTTCGCGTACCATTGCGATCGCTGAGAGCAATGAAGGAAAAATCCATAGTACAACTCCGTAAGTTCCTGGCACAATATACAGCGATTCTAATCTGCCAGGGTTAAACCATAGACGCGTTCTTGCTGTAATACTACTAGTCGCAGGTATCAGTTCATGCTCTTGCATGAAAAAGTTTGTCACTCTTTGAATACTATTTTTAATTACACGGGCATTGTTAACATCAGTGGCATCGATTAACACTTGCACATTTGTACTTCTACCTGCTTGAATATCACGGCTAAATTCTGGCGGAATAATCACTGCGGCTTTAGCAATTCCTTTATCTATAGCATCGCGTGTGGGATTGCCACCAGACCATTGTTTAGGCACAAATTGATTGGTGGCATATAGTCTTTCAATATAGCTGCTACTTAAGTTTGTGCGGTTAAAATCTTGCACAATCAAGGGAATATCTTTACTCTCTAACCTAATGGCAAAACCAAAAATTATTAAAGTAATGAATGGCAATAAAAATGCTAGTGCTAACGTCAGGCGATCGCGGCGAAATTGGGCTATTTCTTTTACACATTGAGCAATAATTCGTTTCATATATATTAATAAGTACGGCTTTGGCTAAAATCAGAATGTTTTTAAACGCAGAGGAACGCGGAGGTTAGCGCAGAGGAACGCGGAGGTTTTTGGAGGATAATTTGCTGCATACTCCTTTTCTATTTTTGCGATCGCTGTACTATACCAATAAAGGCATCTTCTAAAGAGAAAGGAATGGGGCGTAAAGAATTGATGGTAATTTGATTAGCCTCTAAAAGTTGAGTTAGTTGATCTCTTTCCTGTTCAGGATGATCGAGAACAACGTGTAAACTATCAGCAAAAATCGAGATGCGCCAAGGCTCGAAGTGTTGTTTGAGTATCTTGGAAGCTACTTGGTTTTGATTGACAGTAATTTCTATTAGTTGTCCCGGTTGCGAGGCTTTGATAGAACTTGGTGAACCTTCGGCGACGGTTTCTCCTGCAACCATAAAACTCATGCGGTTGCACTGTTCAGCTTCTTCTAGATAGTGTGTTGTTACTAAAATGGCTGTACCGTTACGGGCAAAGTCATTAATCAGCTTCCAAAACTGGCGACGCGCCAAGGGATCTACCCCCGATGTGGGTTCGTCTAAAAATAAAATATCTGGTTCGTGCATCACACAAGCACCGAAAGCGACTCGTTGCTTCCAACCACCCGGTAGCTGTCCAGTAATCATATTTGCTTGTCCTTCTAAACCACAGGTAGCAATTACCCAATCAATTTTTTCCCGTCGGAGTTTGCGAGGTACGCCGTAGACTCCGCTATAAAATTCGAGATTTTGCAGAATAGTTAAATCGTCGTAAAGGGTGAATTTTTGACTCATGTAACCAATACGTCGCCGTAAGTCTGCACTCCGCAGATTTCCGGTTTCACCACCCAAGGAAATTTCACCGCCACTTGCTGCTAGTAATCCACACAGCATCTTAATTGTGGTGGTTTTTCCAGCACCGTTAGCACCCAACAATCCAAAGATTTCCCCGTAGCGCACTTCGACGTTGACATCTTTAACGGCTTGGAACTTGCCAAAAACACGGTTAAGGTTGTGAGCATATATGGCGATTCCCTTTGTGTCTCCTTGTCCTCTTTTGCGAAAACGAGGAAATGGAAAAAATTGCGGCGCAGAACCCTGTTGTCGCAGGCGGGTGACAAAGACGTTTTCTAATGTGGGTTCGCCATGCTCGATACTGGGAGAAGGTAACTGATGTTGTTGCAGCAGTTCGCGGACTTGGATTTCGCCGGAATTTATATCTTCAACAAGGACATCCAAGCGATCGCCAAAAGTTTGTACATCTACTATATTTGTCTGGTCAGTCTGAGATAATATCTCTTCTGTAGCTTGTAGATTTGCTGCTCGCAATTCCAAGCGATGCAAGCCTAAGTTACCTCGTAATTCTTTGGGTGTGCCAATTTCATGAATTTGCCCACTGTACATCAAAGCCACGCGGTGACAGCGTTCAGCTTCGTCTAAGTATGGTGTCGCAACTACAATTGTCATCCCCTCGGCTGATAATTCTCCTAGCACATCCCAAAATTCCCGCCGGGAAACTGGATCAACACCCGTGGTAGGTTCATCTAGTAACAATATTTCTGGTTGAGAAACCAAAGCACAACACAGCGCCAGCTTTTGTTTCATCCCACCAGAAAGTTGTCCCACTAAGCGATCGCCAAATCGCTCTAAATACATTAATTTTAAATATTTATTGCGGCGTTTCTGCAACAAATCATCTGCTACTTGCCGCAAACCTGCTGCATAACGTAAGTTTTCATCAATACTCAAATCCAAATACAGCGAAAACTGTTGTGTTAGATAACCTGTAATTAATCGCGCATCTCGTGCAGGTTGATTAAATATTTGCACCTCTCCCGCCGTTGCTTCCATCACACCGCCCAAAATGTGAAAAGTGCTAGTTTTCCCCGCACCATCAGGGCCGATTAATCCAAACATTTCACCTTTATGGACGCTGAAATCAATTCCCCGTACAGCAGCTAAGTTTCCATAGTGTTTGTGTAAGCTATGAACTTTAATTGCTGTGGTGCTAGATGATTGCGGTGAGTTTGGAGTAACAACTGTTTTTTGCTGTTGCATCATTTAGCCTCTTAGCTTGAGAAAGTGGTGGAGAATTGAAGGTGGAAATTTAAACGCAGAGGAGCGCGGTAGACGCTTTTGCGGCTTGCCGCAGGCTGGGAAACGCAGAGGTACGCGGAGAATTTGCGAGGAATTAATGAAATGTTGCTCTGTTATCTGCTTTCTGGCTTCAAACTAATTTCGGCATCTGCTGGCATCCCCATTTTGGCGCAGGGTAAATCTGATTCAGTGTAAGGATTTTCGGGGTTAAAGCAGCTATCAGGGTTTTGAACTTTGATCCGAATTCCTACTACTTGTCTGACTCTATCTTTTTGAAAGTAAATATTTTCTGGTGTAAATGAAGCTTGCGGATCGATGGCAATTACTTTACCTTCTAATGGTTTGTCCGGCGCAGAATCAATGAAGATTTTCGTTGTTTGTCCAAGACGCACTTTGCCAATATCACCTTCGGGAATAAAACCTCTAAAATACACTGTTTTGGGGTCAACAATTGTCAAAAGATTAGTCTGACTGCTAACTATTGCGCCTGGTTCAACACTCCGGGCTGTCACTACCCCATCTAAAGGACTGACTACATTTAAATCTTTTTTGGAGTCTGCAATCTGCGTGAGAATTTGCTGATTTGATGCTTCGGCATCTTTAACTTTGGCACGGGCAGAGTTGACTTTCGCCTGTGCAGACTTAAGTTGAGCATAACTTTGCTGCTGCTTTCTGACTAATGCTGTTAACTGGGCATTGCGAATGTCAGGATTGAAACCTGTAGTTTTAACTTGAGTTAACGCCCCTGATGTAGCCTTTAATTGTTGCCGTTCGGCATTAACTGCTGCCTGTCGTGCTTCTAGGGTTGCGATCGCAGTATCTAGGGTAGTTTGTGCTTGATCGAATTGTTGTTGATTGATTGCTCCTTCTCTTACCAATTGGGCATAGCGATCGCGGTTGATTTTTGCTAAATTAACTTCTGCTGCTGCCTGTTTAACTTGCGCTTGTGCTTGCACTAATGTGGCTCTTGCTGCTGCGACATTTGCTTGTGCCTGCTCAATTCTTCCTTGGGTATCTCCTTGAGATTGCCGCAAATTAAGTTTGGCTTCGTTAATTTGGCTGTTAATTTCTTGAATTTCTCTGGTTACTTGCTCGACATCGGCAATTGCCTGCTGTTCATCATACTTAGCAGATGTCACTCTCGCTTGTGTGCCACGCAGTTGATCTTGCAGCAATTGATCGTTTGTGTCGTCTAACTTAATTAACTCTTGCCCCTTTTTAACTGCTGCCCCTTCCCGCACGGCAATTGACTCAATTCTTCCAGAGCGTTTGATTCCAATCTCGGTTTCATAACCCTCAATCCGCCCGCTAACTTGCAGTATATTTGCTGATACTTGCGGTTGAGAGCGCCACACAGCATAGCCAATGCCACCTACCACCAGTAGCCCGATCAGCAAAAAAATGGGTTTTTTGCGGCGTTGCTGCTTCGATACTGGGGCATCTTTAAGATTTTCCGGGGATGTCGGGATAGTCTGAGTCATAGTAGCAGCCTGGATTGTGAAAAATATTTTGTATAAGAGAATTGAAAATTTTGAATTCCTTGTCATCATACTAGACTGTCTAGTATGATATAGCAAGATATACACAAAAAAATTTACCATTCATGCCTATCAACCCTGCTTTCCAACTAGAAAATCCTTTACCTGCGATCGCTCCAAAGCAGGAGCAAATCTTGCAAGGAGCTATACAGGTATTTTTGAAGGAGGGTTACGCTAGAACAAGTATGGATCGTGTTAGCGCGGCAGCTGGAGTATCGAAGCAAACCATATACAGTCACTTTCAAGATAAAGAAGGACTGTTTAAAGCGTTGATAGAACGGTTAACGGTTGCTTGTTTTCAAAGCATTTTTAGTATAGAAAAATTGCATGGAGAACCAGCAATTTTGTTGCGTCAAATTGCCGAATTTTATTTAACCAAGGTTGCTGATAATCCCGATTATTTGGCATTGTTGCGTTTGATAATCACCGAGTCACAAAACTTTCCCGAACTAGCAAAGCTTTATAACCAAACCGTTGTGCAACGAGGTCGGCAAATACTAAGTCACTATTTTGCATCTCATCCAGAATTAGCAATCAGCGATCCAGAGGCAATGGCTCATATTTTTTTAGGTTCGCTAGTATCTTACGTGATTGTAGAGGAAATTTTACATGGCAAAGAACTTACATCTTTATCACGCGATCGCTTGCTAGACAGCTTAATAAACATGGTCATGAGCCAGTCACAAAATACGGTTGGATAAACAACAGTACTACAGCCGAAAACTTCGACATCGCCAGCTAACCATTAGTCATGTACTATTGTGATTATCCTATTATCTCATCTCTAATTCCTACAAATTATATTCAAAAGCTAGAATTTAATCATTATTCTTGCTATTACTACCCGAAATTTACCCGAATTATACCCACATTTTAGACTTTTAAAGTGTATAGTTAGGAAAAATGCAAAATAAAACTTTAGAATATTATTTCCAGTTTTAGTAATTTTTCCTTGAATAAAAAACTAAAAAAGTATCAAAAATGCTTTCTTATAGCGAGTGCAAGGTGTAGGGGCACGGCAGTGCCGTGCCCTTACGGGTATACTTATATAAGAAAAAAATAACTAGAGAAGTCAGTTTTTTATACATATTTATATCTTTTTTTAAATCAACCATGAGATTTGTACAGGATATTAAAAGATTACAAAAACTAAATAAATTTTAGTTATATTTATAAGTGAGGAAGTTCAATTGCCGTGTCTTCGTTTAAAACTTTTGAAAAAAACAATCAAAAATTTCGACCTTACCTAGTTCTAACTTTTTCAAAAAGGTCGGTCAAGTAACTGGTGGCACACTCCTATCAATTACTATGCTATCAAGTTCTGTGTTAGCTGGAGGATTAGTTGGTTTAGCCATTAGTTTCCGCGATCTGCCAGATGTTAGACAACTGCAAAACTTTTTACCCTCAGAAACAACTTATATTTATGATATTAAAGGTAAGCTTTTAGCGCGCATACATGGGGAAGCTAACCGCCAAGTAGTGCCTTTAAATCAAATTTCCCCCAATTTGAAACGAGCGGTATTAGCTAGCGAAGATAGCCGTTTCTACGAGCATCATGGTATTAATCCTAGTGGTGTTGGACGTGCTGCATTAGTCAATTTTGCATCTGGGGAAGTGCGAGAGGGTGGTTCTACAATCACCATGCAGTTAGTGAGAAATATTTTCTTATCTCAAAAACGTGTTTTTACCCGAAAAATAGCAGAAGCAGTATTAGCAATTCGCTTAGAGCAAGTTCTTAGTAAAGATAAAATATTAGAAATGTACCTCAATCAAGTTTACTGGGGTCATAATAACTATGGTGTTCAGACAGCAGCACGCACTTATTTTAAAAAATCAGCACAAAATTTGACTTTGGGCGAATCAGCGATGATGGCAGGTTTAATTCAAGCTCCAGAAGAGTTTAGCCCATTTGTCAGCATGAAGCTGGCAAAACAAAAACAAAAAGAAGTATTGGGGCGAATGTTGGAACTAAATTGGATTAGCCAGCAAGAGTATGATGATGCCCTCAAACAAAAGATTAAACTTGGTGAAATTAGGTCATTTCAAGGTAGCGCTTTGCCTTACGTTACCAATGCCGTCTCACAGGAACTGATTAAAAAGTTTGGGCGTGAAACGTTGCTTAAAGGTGGAATGCATGTACAAACCACAGTTGATACTAGCTTTCAAATGATGGCAGAAAGAACTATAAAGAAGTGGCATAAAACCCTTAAAGGTAAAGGATTGAATAATAATCAAATAGCTTTGGTGGCAATTGATCCGCGCACACATTTTATCAAAGCATTAGTGGGTGGTGTAGATTCAAAAACTAGCGAATTTAACCGAGCAACTCAAGCCCACCGTCAGCCAGGATCTTCTTTTAAACCGTTTATTTACTATACTGCCTTTGCTACTGGTAAATTTACACCACGTACAACGACCCTAGATAATCCAGTTCGTTACCGTGATGGTAACGGTTGGTATTCTCCACGGAACTACGATAATACCTTTATGGGAGCAATATCGGTTAGGGCTGCCTTGGCACAATCGCGTAATATCCCCGCAGTCAAACTTGGCAAAGCTGTAGGTATGAATAAAGTTATTGAAATTTGCCGTACTTTGGGAATTATGAGTCCAATGTTACCTGTGAGTTCTTTGCCACTAGGTGCAATTGGTGTGACACCGCTAGAAATGGCTAGTGCTTATGCAACTTTTGCTAATTACGGCTGGCGATCGCCTTCAACGATTATTGCCCGTGTCACTGACGGTAGTGGCAATGTGTTAATAGATAATACTCCTAAACCTCGACTAGTTCTTAACCCTTGGGCAGCAGCAGCAACTTTAGACGTGATGCAAACAGTGGTTCAACAAGGAACTGGTAAAGGCGCAGCTATCGGCCGTCCAGTTGCAGGAAAGACGGGTACAACCTCTTCTGAGAAAGATATTTGGTTTATTGGTACTGTACCGCAGTTAACGACCGCCATCTGGGTAGGGAGGGACGACAACCGGCAATTATCTAACCGCGCGACAGGCGGAGGTATGGTGGCTCCTATTTGGCGTGATTTTATGCAGAAGGCACTTAAGGGTGTGCCAGTAGAAAACTTTAAGCCACCTTCTAAGTTTCCTCGTCCTAAATCAAAGTGAAAGTATTAAGGTTAGATATTAGGATTTATCCTAGTTTTTTAATTCACAAATATTCTAACAATGCGGATTTTGGTAGTTGAAGATGATGTCCAGCTAGCAGAGATGCTGATGGAAGCCCTCACTGACCGTCAATATGTGGTGGATGTGGCCCAAGATGGAGAGGAAGCATGGGATTGCATCAAAGTGTTGGAATATGATTTGGTGGTGTTAGATATTACCTTACCCAAGTTGGATGGTGTGAGTTTTTGTCAACGCTTGCGATCGCCTATGGTGGGGCGTAGCCCATCGCCTACATCACCACGTAGCCCATCGCGCAATAGCACAATACCTGTCCTCATGTTAACAGCACGCGATACCCTTGGGGACAAAATTACCGGGTTGGATGCTGGGGCAGATGATTATATGGTCAAACCTTTTGAAATGCCAGAGTTAATGGCTCGTGTTCGCGCACTGTTGCGCCGCAATAGTTCCGCAGCATCATTCCCAGACCTTGGTTGGGGTAGTCTGCGTTTAAATTCCAGCACTTATGAAGTTACATACGCTGACCAGCCTTTACACCTAACACCTAAAGAATTTGCTCTTTTAGAATTAATGGTTTCTAGCGGTCGGCGAGTGCTAAGTCGAGCCGGAATTATTGAGCGCATCTGGTCACTTGATGACCCTCCGAGCGAAGAAACTGTTAAGTCTCACATTAAGAGTTTACGGTATAAACTTAAAAACGCTGGTGCTGCCGATGATTTTATTGAAACAGTTCATGGATTGGGCTATCGCTTAAAGCAGCTTTAGGAAAATACCCGATTTCTACCTGATATTTACCCTTTATCTTTACAACTGACTGTTAAATTACAATTACTGAAGTTAACCTCTTCTTTGACACTAGAACACTAAAAGTTCTCCAAATCAATTTAATTATTGGTTTGGGGAATTTTAATTTTTATCTAACTAAACTAAAAAATACTTAATTACCATATTTTTAGGACTTACGCATTGACAAGAAATGTTAAATATAGATCAAGGTTAAAAACCATATCTTTCGTAAGGGCACAGCATTGCTGTGCCCCTACAGCATGGTCTATTTACGATCGCAGAATAATTAAGAAAAGCCTAAAATAACCGATTTTAGGTAATCCACATTACGATGCATTTGTACAGTGCGTAACTACTAATTTTTAGATATCTCTATTTTGATATAGAGACGCCTAAAATCCCGATTTAGATATATGCGATCGCCACATCTAAAGGCGCGATGTCTGCGACGGGCTACGCCTACGCTAAACCTGTGTAATTAGCTTTTTCCATCATCTCAAGGCGCGATGTCTACGACGGGCTACGCCTACGCCTAAATCTGCAATATCTAAAATAGCGATCGCTTTTCCCATCATCTCAAGACATAATCGCCAAAAAATGTTAATCTAGCATTTTTCTCTAATCAGTTCAGATAATCTCCATCAATCTTCTTTCCTTTTACCCTTCTCCTTGGAATTATGACGCAGGATGAGTTGTTGGTACTGATAGATCGCGCGGTGGCTGAGGGTTGGCGAGAGTTAGACTTGTCGGGACAAGAGTTGACTCAGTTACCTGTAGAAATTGGTCACTTGAAGCAGCTTGAGTCTTTGGTTTTGGGAAAGGAGGTTGAAGGTTATGAAAAAGTGGGAGACCACGATCTCCAAAAGGTTTCAGGCAACAATTTAAAAACGCTTCCACTCGAACTATTGGGTTTGCCTAATTTGCGTAAGTTGGATATTAGTGGCAATCCTTTAGAGAGCATTCCCGATGTGGTAACGCAAATACTACATTTAGAGGAACTTATATTAATTCGAGTAGAGCTAACTGAAATACCTGATGCGATCGCTAATTTAACCAATCTGACGCAGCTTGACCTCAGTAACAACCAAATAACCCAGATTCCAGAGGCGCTCACTAAATTAACCAATCTGAGGAAGCTTGCCCTCCATAACAACCAAATTACTAAGATTCCAGAGACGATCGCCAATTTAACCAATCTAACGCTGCTTGTCCTCAATCACAACCAAATTACTAAGATTCCAGAGACGATCGCCAATTTAACCAATCTGACGCTGCTTGTCCTCAATCACAACAAAATAACCCAGATTCCAGAGGCGATTGCTAATTTAACCAATCTGAGGGAGCTTGACCTCAATTCCAACAAAATAACCCAGATTCCAAAGGCGATCGCTAATTTAACCAATCTGACTAGGCTTGATCTCAGTTCCAACAAAATAACCCAGATACCAGAGGCGATCACTAATTTAACCAATCTGACTAGGCTTGATCTCAGTTCCAACAAAATAACCCAGATACCAGAGGCGATCGCTAATTTAACCAATCTGACTAGGCTTGATCTCAGTTTCAACAAAATAACCCAGATACCAGAGGCGATTGCTAATTTAACCAATCTGACGCAGCTTATCCTCTTTGGCAACCAAATAACCGAGATTCCAGAGGCGATCGCTAATTTAACCAATCTGACGCAGCTTATCCTCTTTGGCAACCAAATAACCGAGATTCCAGAGGTGATCGCTAATTTAACCAATCTGACTAGGCTTCACCTCAGTATCAACAAAATAACCCAGATTCCAGAGGTGATTGCTAATTTAACCAATCTGACTAGGCTTGACCTCAATGACAACCAAATAACCCAGATACCAGAGGTGATCGCTAATTTAACCAATCTGACTAGGCTTCACCTCAGTATCAACAAAATAACCCAGATTCCAGAGGTGATTGCTAATTTAACCAATCTGACTAGGCTTGACCTCAATGACAACCAAATAACCCAGATACCAGAGGCGATCGCTAAATTAACCAATCTGACGCAGCTTGACCTCAGTGGCAACCAAATAACCGAGATTCCAGAGGCGATCGCTAATTTAACCAATCTGACGCAGCTTATCCTCTTTGGCAACCAAATAACCGAGATTCCAGAGGCGATCGCTAATTTAACCAATCTGACGCAGCTTATCCTCTTTGACAACCAAATAACCGAGATTCCAGAGGTGATCGCTAATTTAACCAATCTGACTAGGCTTGACCTCAATGACAACCAAATAACCCAGATTCCAGACGCGATCGAAAGTTTGCCGAAATTGGAAAAACTAGATTTACGGGGAAATCCGCTTCCTATTTCACCAGAGATTTTAGGATCTTCTAATGATGTTGGTTCAGTTGAAGATATTTTCAATTACTTGCGATTACTCCGTAGCGGTGAAGTGCGTCCACTCAACGAAGCCAAACTCTTGCTTATCGGACAAGGCAGCGTTGGCAAAACATCCCTCATTGAACGATTAATCCACAATAAATATGATAAAAACCAACCCCAAACCGACGGACTCAATGTGGAAACTTGGAACGTGCAGGTCAATAGTAAAGACATCCGCCTCAATGTTTGGGACTTTGGCGGACAGGAAATTTATCATGCCACTCATCAGTTTTTTCTGACTAAGCGCAGCCTCTATCTCTTAGTCTGTAATTGTCGCACCAGCGAAGAAGAAAACCGCATCGAATATTGGCTGAAACTAATCGAAAGCTTCGGCGGAGAGTCCCCCGTGATTATCGTTGGCAACAAAAAAGACGAACAACCTCTCGACATCAACCGCAAGGCATTACGCGAAAAATATTCTAACATCCAAGCGATTATCGAAACCTCCTGCCAAGACAATATCGGCATTGATGAACTTCGCACCGCCATTTTCCAGCAAGTCGGCAACCTCAAAGAAGTCTACGATCTTCTACCCCTGACATGGTTTGAAGTTAAACAACAACTCGAATCCATGCCCCAAGACTTCATCAGCTACAACCGCTACATCGGCATCTGCCACGAAAACAAGATTCCTGAAGAACAAAACCAAGATCAACTCATCGATCTCCTCCATCGGCTTGGCTTAGTTCTCAACTTCCGCGATCATCCCATCCTCAAAAATACCAACGTCCTCAAACCCAACTGGGTGACAGAAGGCATTTATGCGCTCCTGAGCGATGAAACCCTCAAAACTAAAACCAAAGGCATTTTCACCCCCGCCGATCTTACCCGCATCCTCAATCCAGAGCGCTACCCTACCGAGCGTCATGGTTATCTGATCGAACTAATGAAGGAATTCGAGCTTGGCTTTGCACTAGAATGTTACCCACCACAATTCCTAATTGCGGGGCTTCTGCCTAAAGACCAACCAGACGAAACAGAACTCGACGGCGAAACCCTTGAATTTCAATACCATTACAAAGTTCTCCCCGAAAGCATCATCTCCCGCTTCATCGTCATCACCCACGAAAAAATTCATAACCAAATCTATTGGCGCAGTGGCGTAATGCTGCAATATCAAGAAAACAACGAAATCTACAACATCGCTCGGATCAAAGCCGATCCTGAAGACAAAAAAATCTTCATCACCATTAGTGGCCGCCAAGAAACCCGCCGCTTATTTCTCGGCATCCTGCGCGATGTCTTCCAAAAAATCTACAAAAGTCTCCCCAATCTCGAAATCACCGAATGGGTTCCCGTCCCCAATCATCGCAACCACCCGCCCCTCGACTACCAAGAACTCCTCGGACTCGAATCAATGGGCGAAAGCACAATCACCATTGGCAAACTAAAATTAAAACTCGATCTGCGTCAACTTTTAGATGGCTACGAATCACTAGAATCACGTCAGAAAATACAAAAAGTAGATCCAGAAAGCGATCGCCTTACAATCAAGATTTACAATAACAACCACCAAGGAGAATATAAACCCATGACAGAAAACACAAACAACCTTCAAGGCGCAAACATCGCCAACTTTGCCAACGAAGTCAAAGACAACGCCAGTCAGCAAGCCTCTAACTTCAACCAAACAAGCGGCGCAAACATCAGCGAAATTCTGCAACTGATCGGCAACCTGCGCCAAACTGCCGCCCAATTCCCACCAGATATCCGCGACGACATCACCATTGATATTGATGATGTAGAAGTAGAAATTCAAAAGCCAGAAAAAGAACGTAACTTACCCAAACTCAAAAAGCGTTTAGTAGCTTTACTAACTGCTGCTACTGTAGTCGCTGACCCGATCGCAGGTATGACAGATTTTGCAAACAATGTTATAGATATAGGTAACAAAGTTGGCATCGAACTAAAGCTTCCCTCTGTTAAATAGACTTTTATCACTCCAGTGGCGATCGCAAATTCAAGCTTCACAGTTATTAAAGAACAAACAAGCGATCGCTTTGCATCAATAGCTTGAGATGATTCCTGCCTTTGATTTGATGAAAATTGAACTAGCGATCGCAGGCAAAATTAATTAACCCTTTGATACTCGCTTCAATACTGCAACCAGTTAAAATTTAATTCTTAAATATTTGATATTCTCAAATTAGATAAAAACTTATTTAAATAGCCTTGATTTTCTTAATAACCGATTTCTCACCGATTTCTCACCGATATTTCAACTTCTAAAATGTAATATCTTGTGACGAAGGCACTTTGGTAACTTTATCTCGGTTTTAAGGAAATTTTTATGTCCCGTTTTTCAGTAAATATTTCCAATATTGTTATTACCAATGGAGAGTATAGCAAGCTTAGAGCTTATGCAGAATATCATCAAATATCAATTCCTGAAGCAATACGGTTATTAATTGATTCTCTTCCAGAATGCTCTCAAAACAATAAAAAATTAAGTAGAAAGAATTCATTTATCTTTCCTAGAAGGTTTTTACACATTTCTTTGGATGATAGGTAACTTAGTAAATAATTTTTACTCCAAGTTACTTAGCTATGAATTTTTGTCTCGTATACAAATAAATTTTAATTATGAATACTCTTGCTTCTTCAAATTTAGTTAAATCTCTAGAAAATTCTGCACTAGAAACGCCAAATTCTCAGCCCATTTATGCACTAATTTCAGTTCATGGCGATCCGACAGCCGAAATTGGCAAAGAAGGAGCAGGTGGTCAAAATGTCTACGTGCGAGAATTAGGATTAGCATTAGCGAAACGCGGCTGTCAGGTTGATATGTTCACACGACGCGAACACCCCAATCAAGAAGAAATTGTGGAATTAGCGCCAGGGTGTCGCACAATTCGTTTAAATGCTGGGCCAGCCGAATTTATTTCTAGAAATAATTTATTTGAATATCTACCAGAATTTGTAGAAGCTTGGCTAAATTTTCAACAACGAACAGGTTGCAACTATGCACTAATTCACACTAATTATTGGCTTTCTGCTTGGGTAGGATTGGAAATTAAATCTCGATTGGGATTACCTCAAGTTCATACCTATCATTCTATAGGGGCAGTTAAATACGGTAATGTAGAAAATCCACCGCCGATTGCTGCAATTCGTCATTGTGTGGAGAGGGCAATTTTAGAACAAGCAGATTATGTAATATCGACTAGCCCTCAAGAAGCGGAAGATTTACGTCAGTTAATTTCGCAACATGGGCGTATTAAAGTCATTCCTTGTGGAATTAATACTGAACACTTTGGTTCTCTCAGTAAAGAAGTTGCTCGCCAACAGTTGGGAATTGCTTCAGATTCTCAAATCGTTTTGTATGTAGGACGCTTTGACCCTCGCAAGGGAGTTGAAACCTTAGTAAAAGCCTGCGCCAATTTGCCTTCAGCATTTCAACTTTATCTAGTTGGTGGTAGCCGTGAAGATGGAGCAGACTTCCAAGAACAACTACGCATTCAAGCTTTGGTGAATGAACTGGGATTGGAAGCAGTTACAGTTTTCACTGGACGAATTTCTCAAGCGCTGTTACCTGCTTACTACGCCGCAGGGGATATCTGCGTTGTACCGAGTTACTACGAACCTTTTGGCTTAGTGGCAATTGAAGCAATGGCAGCAGGAACGCCCGTAATTGCTAGTAATGTGGGAGGATTGCAGCATACGGTTGTGCATGGTGAAACTGGACTTTTGGTTCCTCCTCGTGATTCTACAGCATTGGCGATCGCTATTCACGATCTGTTAAAAAACCCGACTTTAAAAGACAGCTATGGCAATGCTGCACAGAATTGGGTGCAGTCTCGTTTTAGCACTCAGGGAGTTGCCGCCCAAGTTCACGAACTCTACCAATCTTTAACAGTTGATACATTCGTCCAAGAAATTATTCAAACTAAAAATTTAACTCCAGAATTGGAAAAGCAAATTCAAACTTTGTTAAAGTCAAAAAGTTTAAAATCTAGTGAAATTAAATCTCTAGAAAAATTAATTGACTCCTTTGATAACGGTATCGTGCAATGGGCAACCAGTTAGACCTAAAGCATCTGAAATAGTAGCCTAAGTTAGTCTTTGAAGTTTTAGAAGCCGATGAATAAGTTTTAATTAGTCTACTTACGGAGAATTTTAGTTCACGTTTCATAAAGTATAAACTACTCATGCTGGAATTAATTCATTCAATTGTAAATAGCGAAGAACATATTGATTTGCATCAATTTTTGCATCAACTTCGTTGGCAGAATAAATCATACCTGCTGCGAAATGATATTCTGGATGCTTTTAATGATTACTGCAAAAGTTTGCAAAAGCCAGAGTCATTTCGCAATACCTCCAAAGTAAGCAAACTCATCTACCATACACAAGAGATTATCCTCGAAAATGAAACTTGTTGTTTGGTAGTTAGACCAAAAATTGGTCATCAACAAATATTTCATATCGCTGAAGACCTACAAGTTGAGCCGATGAGCGTACAGGAGTTATTAGACTTACGCGATCGGCTTGTCAACCGTTTTCATCCTAACGAAGGTGGTATCTTTGAAGTAGATTTCCATCCATTTTATGACTATTCTCCGGTAATTCGTGACTTTAAAAACATCGGGAAAGGAGTACAATTTCTTAACCACTACCTCTCAAGCAAACTTCAAGAATCGCAACAATTACAAGAAAAACTATTTAAATTTTTGAGTTTGCATAACTACAATGGTACGCAACTGCTGATTAATCAACACATTCAAAACCACCAGCAACTTTCACCACAGATTAAACTAGCTCTCGATTTTCTTAACAGCTATAGTCCTACTACTCCCTACACCGAATTTCGTTTTGAATTGCAAGATAAGGGCTTTGAAGCTGGATGGGGTAACACCGCAGGCCGCATTCAAGAAAGCTTAGAACTTTTGGATGGGTTAATAGACTCGCCAGACCATCAGACTTTAGAAACCTTCCTTTCTCGAATACCGATGATATTTCATATCGTCTTGGTTTCACTTCACGGCTGGTTTGGCCAGGAAGGAGTGTTGGGACGGCCTGATACTGGTGGACAAGTCGTTTACGTTTTAGACCAAGCTAAAAATCTTGAGCAACAACTCAAAGAAGATATAACTTTGGCAGGATTAGATATTTTAAATATGCAGCCGAAGGTGATAATTCTTTCCAGATTGATACCTAATAATGATGGGACTCGCTGCAATCAGCGTCTAGAGAAAGTTTACGGTACTAAAAATGTCTGGATTTTGCGGGTTCCGTTCCGAGAATTTAATAGAAAGCTGACACAAAATTGGATTTCTAGGTTTGAAATTTGGCCTTATTTAGAAACTTATACTATTGATGCCGAAAAAGAACTATCAGCTGAATTTAATGGTAAACCAGATTTAGTTATTGGTAACTACTCTGATGGTAACTTGGTAGCTTTTTTGCTGGCACGTCGCTTAAAAATTACCCAGTGTAATGTTGCTCATGCTCTAGAAAAGTCTAAATACTTGTTTAGTAACCTCTACTGGCAAGACTTGGAGGACAAATATCATTTTTCACTGCAATATACAGCAGATTTAATTGCCATGAATGCTGCTAACTTCATTATTAGTAGTACCTATCAAGAAATTATAGGTACACCTGAGAGTGCAGGGCAATATGAGTCTTATAAATGTTTTACAATGCCCGAACTTTATCACGTAGTAGATGGGATAGAGTTATTTAGCCCTAAATTTAATTTAGTGCCACCGGGAGTAAATGAAAGTTACTTTTTTCCTTATACCAAAACAGACGAGCGTTTTTATTCAGAGTGCGATCGCCTAGAAAATTTGCTGTTTAATTTAGAAGATCCCAACTTGGTATATGGTAAATTAGATAACCCCAACAAGCAACCAATATTTTCGATGGGGCGTTTAGATAGAATTAAGAATCTCACAGGTCTGGCGGAGTGTTTTGGCAAAAGTGAGGAGCTGCAAGAACGCTGTAATTTAATTTTAGTAGCCGGAAAGCTACGAATTGAGGACAGCGCCGACCATGAAGAAGCCAGTGAAATTGAAAAACTCTATAGAATTATTGAGCAATACAATCTTCACGGCAAAATTCGTTGGTTGGGTGTGCGCTTATCTAAAAGTGATTCTGGAGAAACTTATCGCTTAATTGCTGACCGTCAAGGACTTTTTGTTCAACCAGCTTTGTTTGAAGCTTTTGGTTTAACGGTTCTAGAAGCAATGATTAGTGGCTTACCCACTTTTGCTACCCAATTTGGCGGCCCATCGGAAATAATTCAAAACGGAATCAATGGATTTTACATCAACCCCACTCGCCTAGAAGAAATGGCACAAGTAATTTTAGAATTTGTGAATAAGTGCGACCATAACCCAGATTACTGGTTAAGAGTTTCTCAACAAGCAATTGACCGTGTTTTGAAAAACTACACTTGGAAAATTCACACTGCACGTCTACTTTCACTTGCAAGAATTTATGGTTTTTGGAACTACACTTCTAAAGAAAACCTTCAAGATTTGTACCGCTACCTGGAAACAATATTTCATTTAGTGTTCAAGCCAAGAGCGCAAAAACTTTTAGCACAGCATATACAACGCTAAAGCTAGTGTTATTAATACAGAGGTAAGGATATACTTCTGTATTTAAATATATAAATTATCTGCATAGGTTTGAATTTATGTAATTTTTTAGTGGAAACAAACAGATATGAAACTACTTTTAGTTATTGAATTAGACAATACCTTGGTTAATAACAATCAAGCTATTGCCGCTTTAAACCAAAGGCTAGAAGCTATAGGCAATCAAATTTACTTAGTCTATGTTACTAGTCGCTCTTATGCTTCTAGTCGTAAGATGATAGCACAAGCACAGCTTTTGAAACCCGATTATTTAATCGCTAGTGTAGGTACTGAGATATATCAAGAGGGTTTGCTTTTACAAAAGGATTGGGCAAATCAAATCTCACGAGATTGGGATAGAGATGCAGTTTGGGCAATTGCTAGCTACTTTTCTGCACTGATACCTCAACCTAAAAGTGAACAAACCCCCTATAAATTAAGCTTTCGGCTAGATATGGATGCGTCGCTTGAGGTTATCGACGATTTAGAAGATTTGTTAGCTTTTACTGGATTGCAGGCTCAGGTAATTTTCAGCAATGGGCGGGACATTGATATCATACCCAAGAACAGTAATAAGGGTAAAGCAACTGCATATCTGCAACAATTGCTGCAAGCGCAATCAGATGCAACCGTTATCTGTGGAGGTTCTGGAAATGATATCAGCTTATTTCAACAGCCATCAGCCGGGATTATCGTTGGTAATGCCCAAACGGAACTTCTGTGGTGGTATTACAAGACACATTACCCTTGGCACTTTCTAGCTCACTACCCTGGTGCCGCAGGTATTCTTGAAGGATTGATTTATTTCAATATTTTGCCATATCCTAATAATTGGCGATGGGCTACGCCCCACCAGAGATGATATCGTGTCCGGTTAAAGACTTATCATTAAGACTCCAAGGGGGCAGGGAGCAGGGGGAGAAAGAATTTTCAAGTTTTTGCACAGATGCACGCCCATCATAACTAATCAGCCGGACATGATATGATTGCAAGCTATTCTAAATTAACTTTGAATGTCAAAGATATCCCCGCACTTAGCTTCTATAAATGCGGGGATATTTCATTAGCAGTTATCTCAAAGCCATTTAGCTTCTTCTCTCATGCAACCGCTCATCATTCGTATTAACGTCTAATTCCTCACGACGAATAGTACCTTCGGCTTCAACTGTATCCTGTTCAACTACTTTCTTAATTTTCACTTCCTCACGCAAAACCGCTTCCTTCTGAATATCAGGGGTTTCTTCATAAATGTCCATCCGAGTAACTTCTCCTTCACGGAAGTTAGCCTCAGCAGGCGATACAGTTCTACCACCTTCGTTTGGAGTAGTACGTTCAATGATTACACGTTCTTTTTCAACTGGTACAGCAACTCTTGCCGTCTGAGTTTCAACGTGTTTGCTAACAGATACTTCTCCTGTCTTAACACGAGATTTATTGGCAACTAAACGTTCCTCGTATAGTTTCAGGTTTTGATGATCCTGCTGATTCATATCGTAAAGATTTGGTTCATCTTCATACGTATATGTATTGCGATCGCTAGATACTGGTGGAGCATCTACAGGTGTCGATGTCTCTAAAGATGCTTGTCTCATTGGAGTACGATAAACTCCACGCACCCGTTCCTCATAATCGTAATCAACATGTTCCAAATCATTAAAATCTGGTAAATTTTCTACTTGCTCTTTCGTCAGCCCAACAGCATACACGCGTCGATTAGTATAGCTTATTCGGGAACGCCCAATTGGCAACAATACTTGTCTACCAAAGAACCAAAAACCTGTGTCAACAACTAAATAGCGGAAATGACCCGAATCATCCACCAAGATGTGTTTTACAGTCCCAACTTTATCGTCATCTATGTCTGAATAGACATCAAAATCCCTAACTTCATAGTCATCAAAATCTGCATCACTATAGTTACCAGCAAAGTCTTCGAGTTTATATAAAGCCATATTCTTTTTCCTCCTACATCTATATTTTCAATTGTAAAGATATAATTTTTTCCTCCTTCTTTCTTCAGAAAGATATTAATGTCTAAAAAATCATTACTCTGGAATTAATGGGTTTAAAAAATCTTAGGACGAGATGCTCCCGGTAATCTGCTGTACCGTAGGTTTTATTTTATTTACAACCGCTTTTGGCAGGGGTACATATCCTAGCTCTTCGCTGAATTTTTGACACTCATTCAATGCATATTCAACAACATTTTGCAGAGCTTGAGCTTTTTGTTGGTCTTGGTACTGGTCGTAAACTAGAAGCCAGGTGTAGGTTACTATCGGATAAGATTGTTCTCCCTTTGGATCTCTAGCAAAAGAAACTAAGTTTTCTGGTAATTCTATTGACTCCAACGCATTAGCAGATGTCTCGGATGAAGGAAGAACATAATTGCCTGAATTATTTTCTATGGCAGCATAAGGAATCTTATTCTGCTTGGCGTAGCCGTATTCTACATAGCCGATTGCACCTTGGGTTTGTTGAATCTGAGCAGTAACTCCCTCATTACCTTTAGAACCAACACCCGCAGGCCAGCTTACAGTTTTATCTGCACCAACTTTACTTTTCCATTGCGGGCTAATTTCGCTTAAATGTTCCGTAAAAACGGCTGTAGTACCGCTACCATCAGAACGATGCACGACTGTAATCGGTAAATCGGGTAAATTCACACCGGGATTTGCTTGAGCAATTTGTGGGTTATTCCAATTTTTGATTTCTCCTAGAAAGATTGCTGGGTAAATTTCTCGTGGCAATCTAATAGGCTTTTCTACACCAGGTAAGTTATATGCAAGTACAATCGCTCCCGCAGTTAAGGGAATTGTCAGTGCCCCGCGCTCAATTTTTTGTCTTTCTTCTTTGGTAATCGCTACGTCGCTAGCACCAAAATCCACTGTTCCTTGTGTAAACTGCTGTACGCCAGCACCGCTACCTACCGATTGATAGCTAACCCTTATATTAGGATTTTGCTGATTGTACTCATTAAAACAGCGCTGGTAAAACGGAGCAGGAAAACTTGCTCCAGCCCCAACGAGGGAGACATTACCACCACCCGCGTTAGCATTTGGTGAAGAATTATCAGCAGTTGGTGGTTGACAGGCAGTAGTACCCAAGGAGATGGCAACTAAGGGTAGAAGAAAAGCTCGTCGCATCGAAAAAAGTTGAGTCAGCATAAGATGTCTTTCGGGTTTTACAGTAACGTCAATGTAGCTTTCCAAAAACCTATTAGAAGTTTAAAAATGGCTGTCTCTGATTAGGAGATGAAATTAACTGTTAGCATTCTCTGCTCATCACTCGGTTATCCTTAACCAAAGCGACCGCTTACATACTGTTTGGTAGATTCTTCTTGAGGACTTTCAAAAATAACTTCTGTTTTGTCGTACTCAACTAAGTAACCAAATCGCTTACCGTTTTTCCCTGCCTTTGCATTGAAAAAAGCAGTGAAATCTGATATTCGCGTGGCTTGTTGCATATTGTGAGTCACAATCACAATAGTGTAGTCCTGCTTCAGTTCGTGAATTAGTTCTTCCACACTCTCGGTAGATATCGGATCGAGAGAGGAAGCAGGTTCATCCATTAAGACAACTTCTGGTTTAAGTGCGATCGCCCGCGCAATACATAAACGCTGTTGTTGTCCGCCAGAGAGCGACAAACCACTGGTTTTTAGTTTATCTTTGACTTCATTCCACAAAGCTGCTCGCTGGAGCGATCGCTCCACTAATTCATCCATATCGCCCTTGAAGCCATTAATTTTAGCCCCGTAGGCAATGTTTTCATAAATTGATTTCGGGAAAGGATTTGGCTTTTGGAATACCATACCAATCCGTCGCCGCACCGCCACAGGATCGATTTTGGAGCCATAAAGGTCTTTCCCACGGTAAATCACTTTACCTTCTACCCGACAGCCATCAATTAGGTCATTGAGCCGATTAAAACAGCGAATTAGCGTACTTTTACCGCAACCAGAAGGGCCAATTAAGGCAGTGACGCTGTTTTTCAGGATATCCATTGAAACTTCTTGGAGTGCCAAAGTTTTGCCATAGTAGACGCTCAATTTCTTTGCCTGCAAAACCGTTTCGCTCGAATCTGCGTGCTTTGGCTTGGCAGGAGGACTGTTTATTTGGTGATTTTCATCCTGATTTCTAGAACGCATAACGATTGAGGAGGTTGGAAGGATAATTAAAAGGTTTTGAATTAGCTAATTTTTTCGCCAGTGGTTTAATATGTGGTTTTACTGGCTACCCAACGAGAGAGAATACTAGTTAGCAAAATCATCAGCACCAGAATGAGCGAAGCTGCCCAGGCAAGTTCCTGCTGATTTTCATAAGGTAAACCAGCAAAGTTGTAGATCAAGACCGATAGAGTGGGAACTGGCTCCCATATACCGCGAGGCCAGAATTGGGTAAACAAAGCTGTAAAAATCAGAGGTGCAGTTTCTCCTGCGGCACGGGCGATCGCTAAAGTCACTCCTGTGGCGATCGCTCCCATAGCAGCAGGTAGTACTATCTGCAATACAGTCTGGAAGTTAGAAGACCCTACACCTACTGATGCCCACCGCACCTCTTGCGGTACTAGTTGCAAAGATTCATCACTCGTTCGTACCACAATAGGCAACATGAGAATGGCAAGGGCAAATCCTCCCGCAACCGCAGAGTAAGTACCTGTCGTAGCAACAATTACGCCGTAGGCAAAGATGCCAACAATGATCGAAGGAACACCGCTCAAGACATTGGTGGCAAAACGAACCCACCTAGCTATCCTACCAGAGCTAAATTCTGACAAATAGACTGCTGCGAGAATGCCAAAGGGAATGCTAATAGCAGCAGCAATTCCCACCACAATCAGCGTTCCCACAATCGCCGGGGCAATACCTCCTCCTTGTTGCAGTGCTGCTGGTATCGACCCAGTAAATAGTTCGAGATCGAGTCGATTGGCTCCCCTGATAATGACATAGCCAACTACTAAAAATAAGGGCAGCAAGGCAATACCTAGCAGTAAAAATGCTAATATCGTCAGCGCCAAATCAATTGCTGTTCTGGGAGTAGAGTAAGAGCGCTCCATTTTAGGAGTAGGAAATTCATCGTAATCCCCATTTTGGTTACTAGCTGTCATAGCAGAATCTTCCCCTTTATTAGCGATCGTTTGCTTTTCATTCAAAGTTAATCGCCAATTACAAATGACTAATTACCAATTACTAATTAGTATTTTTTCACTCTTTGAATAATCCAATATGCTCCGATGTTAACTATAAGTGTGATTGCAAATAGCACTAATCCGGCATAGAACAAAGAAGCTCTTTGCAGACCACCTGCTTCTGCAAATTGATTGGCTAACAGAGAGGCAATTGTATTTGCTGGCGCTAAAATTGAAAAGCTTAGATCGTTACTATTACCAATCACCAAAGTGACAGCAATTGTCTCTCCCAGCGCTCGGCCTAATGCCAACATCGTGCCACCAATAATGCCAGAAAATGCTGCTGGTATGAGTACGCTGAAAATTGCTTGCCAGCGCGTAGCTCCAATACCATAAGCTCCCCAGCGCAACTCACTAGGCAGAGCCGCAAGAGAATCGCGAGCGATCGTTGCAAGGATGGGCAAAATCATAATCGCTAAGATGATGCCAGCCGGGAACATACCTGGGCCAATATATCGTGTGGAAAACAACGGTATATAACCAAAGTTATCGTGCAACCATCTACCGATAGGTTGCAGAAACGGAATCAAGACAAAAATGCCCCACAATCCATAGACGACGCTAGGAATGGCTGCTAGCAACTCTACCAGAAAAGTGAGCGGAGTCCGAATGGATAACGGCAAAAAATTTTCGCTCAGGACGATCGCACATGCCACACCAATCGGGAAAGCTATAAGCAGCGCAATCAGAGAACTCACTACTGTGCCATAAGCCATAGGAAGCACGCCATAAACGCCCTTTACAGGGTTCCAAGCAGAAGTTATCAGAAATTCTAATCCAAGCTGTTGAATAGCAGGTATTGAATTCCAAGCAACTTGCCCTGCTATCCATAGCAGAATTCCCGCCACACCTATTGCTAGTATCCGCGTTCCCCAAAGAAAGCTTTGGTCGATCGCCTTTTCAGTTACAGACCGCGCTTCTTGCGCTGTCATTTGAGAATCACTGCTTGTGGAAGTCATCAACTACCTCCATTATTGAGCATTTTCTTTATTGACAGGAGTACGAACAATATACTGATTGGCAGGTAAATTAATAGCAATTGGTTCTATCTTTCCTTGGTAAACTAAAGTTTGATAAACTAAAGCTGTAATCTCTCCTCTAGTTGCAGGTTTACTTGGGTTAAGAACTTTAGGATTTGGATAATTGACCACTATATTTGCTTTAGTTGCGGCTGCTACATCTCCAACTGCATATTGCGGAATATTATTGGCATCTGCGTAAGTGTTAGTAATAATAAATGACGCAGGACGAGCAGCCTGTCTATCAGTTGTTGGAGGAGATGCAGCTTGAGCTTTTGGTGTTAATAAAGGTTGCATCAAAGTAGTAAATGCAAACGGCATGAAAATACGCCTTTTTACAGGTTTTTGTGCGGTTTTTTGAGGAACTACTCTCTGCATGGCTGTGGGTACAGTAACTGCTGATGTACCAGTAATTAGATTCAGACCTTTATTTAAAGCAACTATAGCCTCAACCTTAGAAACCGATTGATTGGGACGAAAGTATCCACCAGGATAACCTGCCATAAATCCTTGTTGATATGCTTCTTCGATAGGACGACTAGCCCAATAGTTTGTAGGAATATCTTTATATACAGCACCACTTTGTATCTGGCGAATTGGTGGTTGATCAAAAGCTTTACGAATAATTGCTGCAAACTCATCTCGGTCTACTGGCTGTTCTGGTCGAAATGTACCATCAGGATATCCAGTTACAATATTTCTTGCAGCCAAACTTTGAATAAATGGCTGTGCCCAGTAATTAGGTTGAACATCACTAAAGGTAGTTGTAGGGGAAGATTGAGCAGATGTTTCTAATGCTCCAACTGCTAGTACTGTTAAATTTAAAGTTAGTAAAGATATACCTGCTGACACTAACTTAGTTAACTGTGTCATGATCCGTGCCCCCTCTTTTCTCAATTATTTATTATTTCTAATGCTTCAATAGTTATTAACAAATAGTGGAGATTTAGTGGAGAAGTTTCTTTTACAGCTTAAAATACTACTAAAGACTGACTATACTTATTACTTTAGGAATAGATAACGCAACAATAAAAATATTAAAAACGTCAATATTCTAATAAGGGCTTATATTAATAGAAGAATTTTATAGCAATCTTATTTTAGTTGTGAAAAATATAGATCAGGAAACGAACCGCATAGACGCAAAGGAGAGAAAGAAAAAAGAGAAATATAATTTTCACAAATGATTTAGGAATACTATAAATTTAAGTAATAAAATCTAAAGCTTGCTTTCAGAAGAAAAATATAGCGAAGTTCTCCACGGCTTTTCCACTATTTAGATTTAATCTAAGTCTCAAACGATAAATTAATGAAATTTTCCTTATATAACCTTTTTTGCTACCTTAAGTAGCAGTTATTTTACTATGTACCAATTTTACGGACAAAAATCAAGTGTTAATTGAGTATAAGATACATCTTTAAAAAAATCTTTCTTTGGGTAGTAGAGTTATTGTCTGAAAACGCAAGATGGTTAGCCGTAGGAGGGTAGAATGCGTCAACTCATTATCCAAGTACCACGGGGAAATGGAAAAGCTGTTATCGATATTGCCAAATCTCATAACGGCACAAATCTGGCTCGATTTGAAGGAAATGGAGAAGAACCGATTGATGTAGTGATTGTTCATGTTTCTAATGGAGAAGTTGGCAAAGTTCTGGAGAAGTTGCAAGACTTGCCCAAAGTACAAATTACGCTCATACCAACTGGTGTGATGACTCTGCAACCCCCTGCATCGGAAGCGCCGCAACAAGTTGTAGATGTGGAAGAACGCAGTCCGATTGAGATTTTTCTTTCTGGTTTGCAAAGTGTTGGCTCTTGGCGAGGTTTTCTTAGTTATGCAGCACTGGCAGGCTTTGTAGTCTGGATTGGCTTGTATACTAGTACAGCTTACTTGCTGGTGGCGGCAATGCTGATAGCACCGTTTGCAGGCCCGGCAATGAATACAGCGATCGCTACTGCATGGGGCGATCGCAAACTCCTGGGGCGGAGTATTTTACGATATTTTGCCGCTTTAGCAGTGACAATTGCCACTACTTGGCTACTTAGCTTGATATTACGGCAAGAAATTCCCACCAGTTTAATGGTAGAAAGTAGCCAAGTTTCAGCAGTGGCAGTGCTTTTGCCATTGGCAGCCGGAGCAGCAGGGGCGCTCAACTTGGTGCAGTCAGAACGGAGTAGTTTAGTATCTGGAGCAGCAACCGGGATGCTAGTTGCCGCTTCCTTAGCTCCACCTGCGGGAATTGTCGGTATGGCAAGTGCAATTGGCAGATGGGACATGGTAATTTCGGAGCTATTCTTACTATTTTTGCAACTATGCGGCATTAATTTTTCAGCAGCACTCTTGTTCCGAGTATTCGGGCTGTCTGCTCAAGGAACTCGCTATCAGCGTGGTAAAAAACGAGTATTCTTTTCTGCCTTGGTGATCACTGTCATCGCGTTGGCAGGTTTACTAACTTGGCAGTTTTCTCATTCTCCCAATTTACAACGCTCTAGCCTTGCCCAACGTGCTAACGCCCAAGTTCAGAAAACTGTGGAACAAGTTGGTTTAGCAAAATTAGTCGAGTCGAATGTGCGCTTTACACGATCCAATATTGAAGGGCAAAATACCCTGCTATCTGTTGTTTATGTGCAGCGTCAACCGGGAGTTACAGCGTCTAGTCAAGAAATACGCGATCGCCTCACCCAATCAATTCAAACCCAATTATTGAAACAGGACTTAAATGTGACACCTCTAGTTGATGTCAACGTGCTAGAAACACCTGCTAGTAAACAATAAGACCATTTATGAGTAGTTCAAAGTTTTCAGAAAAACAAGCCCTAGAAAAAGAACGTAATGAAGTCTTGCAACAGTTGGAAGATTGGCTAGAAATTCCAATGTTGGTGCTGGGCTTTGTATGGCTAGCACTCTTCATCATCGAGATCATCTGGGGATTAAACTCTTTACTGGAAGCCTTTAGCATCACTATTTGGATTATTTTTATATTAGATTTTTTACTTAAACTAGCGATCGCTCCTCATAAACCTGACTATATCAAAAGCAACTGGCTAACAGCTATTTCTTTGGTATTACCAGCGCTGCGTACTTTTCGGATTATACGGGTGTTACGGATACTAAGAACAGCACGGGCTGTGCGAGGACTACAACTGTTGCGAGTCATGACTCGTGCTAACCGAGGGATGCGGGTTTTAGGAGCAAGTATTAGCCGTCGAGGGTTTGGTTATGTTGTGGCGTTAACAATGATCGTTACTGTAGTAGGAGCAGCAGGGATGTATACATTTGAAAACGAAGTTCCTGTGGAATCAGGGCTGCACAGCTACAGCACTGCTTTTTGGTGGACAGCAATGCTAATGACAACGATGGGTTCTGACTATTCGCCCAAAACGCCCGAAGGACGGGTGCTTTGTTTTTTCTTAGCATTATATGCGTTTGCCGTGTTTGGTTATGTCACTGCAACTCTGGCGACGTTTTTTATTGGTCGTGATGCCGATGATGACGAAGCAGAGTTAGCTGGAGCGAAATCGATTCAAATGCTTCAGAGTGAAATCGCAGCATTGCGCGGGGAAATTCAAGAATTATTGCATCAAAATTCTGAGCGCTGACGTTAGCAAAAATTACTTAGCGAGGAAAGTTCATGAATGCAGAAATCTCGACAGCTTGGGATAAGGTTCAAAGCATGATAAATGGTTTCATAGCTTTGCTACCGAACATTCTATTAGGATTAATTGTCTTCATCTTCTTTTTGTTTATTGCTAGCAGAATTAAGGTACTAGTCAAGAGGTTAACTCGCAATCGCCGTTCTGCCCGAAATCTGGGACTAGTTCTAGGAAGGTTAGCCCAAGGGCTAACAATTTTAATTGGGTTGTTTATCGCCCTTTCCATTGTGATTCCTACATTTCGAGCGGGTGATTTGATACAACTTTTGGGAATTAGTGGTGTTGCAATTGGTTTTGCTTTCCGCGATATTTTACAAAATTTCTTAGCTGGAATTTTAATTCTGCTAACTGAACCTTTTCAAATTGATGACCAAATTGTTTTTAAAGGCTTTGAAGGAACTGTCGAAAATATCGAGACACGCGCGACAACTATTAGAACCTACGACGGTCGGCGGATTGTCATTCCTAACTCTGAGTTGTTTACCAATTCTGTGACTGTAAACACTGCCTTTGAAAATCGGCGATTAGAGTACGATATCGGCATTGGCTACGGCGATGACATTGACCGTGCCAAGCAGTTAATGCTAGACGCAATGCATAGTGTAAATGAAGTTTTAAAAGATCCGGCTCCTGATGTACTGGTAATGGAACTTGCTGAAAGCACTGTTAACATCCGTGTGCGTTGGTGGGTTCATCCACCACGACGCGCAGATAATCTTATTTCGCGGGATAAAGTGATTACTGCAATTAAGAAAACGCTCGTTGCAAACGGCATTGATTTGCCCTTCCCAACTCAACAAATTCTGTTCCACGACCAGACAGAAGAGACAGATGGAAACCGTTCCCGTCAGCGTGAAGGTTGGCCCGCAGGTAAAGGTGAAGTACCAAAGCCTCGCCGCATCAGCGATTCGCTCAGGTTACTTGCTCAAGCACGCTCCTCAGAAGATAACAACGGTAAAGTAGATTCTCAAACCAACGAACAATGAGAAATGTCAAGATAAGCAAACTGTGGGATCAGCTCCACTCAAGTTACTGGTTCATACCGGCGGTTATGGCGGTGGTAGCTACTGCTTTGGCTTTCACAATGCTTAATCTTGACCGTACAGACAAGGTAGAAATTGATTATTGGTGGGTTTACACTGGTGGAGCAGATGGAGCGCGATCGCTGTTAGGATCGGTTGCAGGTTCGATGATTAGCGTTGCTGCTACAGCCTTTTCAATTACAATTGTGGCCCTTCAGTTGGCTGCTTCCAATTTTGGACCGCGACTTCTGCGTAATTTTATGCAGGATACGGGTAATCAAATTGTACTAGGCACGTTTATTGGTACGTTCATCTACTGCTTGTTCGTACTGCGGACAATTCATGGAGAGGGAGATGGATACGAACAGTATGTGCCACAACTTTCAGTTACAGTCGGCACTTTCCTGGCAATTATTAGCATTAGTGTTTTGATTTATTTTATCCATCATGCTTCAACCATAATTCAGGCATCTCACGTAATCGAAAATGTTAGTGAGGATTTACATTCAGCAATTAAGCGGCTATTTCCAGAAAGAATTGGGCATGGTGAACCAGAACACAGACAAGGAATTGAAGAAATTCCCATGTCCTTTGAGAAAGAGGCTTTACCGATTCGAGCTAATAGCACTGGTTATTTACAAGCAATTGATGACGAAGAATTGATGGAAATTGCTTGTAAACATAATTTGCTAATACGCCTTAAGATTAGACCAGGAAAATTTCTAATTCAAGGTAGCGATTTAGCCTTGGTTTTTCCTGGGAAAAAAGTAAATAAAAAACTTACCAAACAAATCAATGATGCTTTTATTTTAGGCAAAGAACGTACAGAACAACAGGATATAGAGTTTCCAATTGATCAATTAGTAGAAATTGCTCTGCGTGCCATTTCCCCTGGAATAAACGATCCATTTACTGCAATTCGCTGTATTGATCGAATTAGCGCAGGACTGTGCCACTTAGTTCAAAGAGATTTCCCTTCGCCCTACCGCTACGATAAAAATAAAAAATTGCGCTTCATTGCTGAAGGAGTAAATTTTAAAGGATTGGTTGATCGTGCTTTTAACCAAATTCGGCAGTATGGAAAGTCGGATGCAGGAGTAATTATTCGTTTGTTAGAAGCTATAGCTGCTATTGCCACTTACACCAATAATTCTAAATATCAAGCAAGCCTGCGCCATCATGCTGACATGATTTTACAAGATAGCCGTGAAGGACTATCACAAGAACAAGACCGCAAAGATGTAGAAGAGAGTTATTATCAGGTCATTAAAAATTTAAATAATGATGACACTAATAAAGATTGGGATTAAATATAAAAATTGCATTTTAAATTAATATTTTTGAGGTAATAATTATGAAAATTCTGAATTGGAAAGGTTATCGAATTATCGCATGGATAGGACAGGCTGTACTAACAACTTTTGTAATAGCCGCAGCAGTTCAAGGTAAATGGTCAAATGCCTTGGGGCTTGCATTATTTCTTGTTATATCCTTTGTGTTTGTCATCCGAGATGATAAATTACCCACTTTATTTGATTTTTTGTTTGTCTTGGCTGCATTGCTCAATGCTACTGGTTGGGTATGGAATTTATTTGGTATGCCAGGACCCTATGACGAAATTGTTCATGCTTATACGACTTCTGCAATTACCCTAGCACTTAGTTTTTTAGTCTATGGTTCAATGTTGAATATATTTCGGAATCATACACTTTTGTATTTAGTGACAATTACTAGTTTTGGAATTGCTATTGGTGCTTTGTGGGAAGTCACGGAATGGTCTGCTGGTAAAATTCTCAGTACTCAAGTAATTGAAAGCTTGGATGACACCATTATTGATTTAGTTATGGACACTCTTGGTGCTGGATTAGCAGCTTTAATTAGCCTTTGGGCGTTGCGAGATTGGACAAGTCGTAATGCAGAGGCAAATCATTCGTAAACTGAAACATACATTTAAACTACATAATATTTAATATTTGAAATAACTATGAATAGATCAAAAAAATCTTTGTTGGTTCGGAAACCAAAAACTCATCTGCTACTACCTTTTATCGGGATAACGGCAGGATTTTTAAGTAGCTGTTCAACAGATTTTTCTGGAAAAGTTCCTCCTTCAATTCTTCCTTCTCCGACAGTTAAGGAAACACAGAATCAAAGTTCGCGCCCTCTAACACCAACTGCTGAGGACAACAATTTTGTGGTTGAAGTTGTCGAAAAAGTAGAACCAGCTGTAGTTCAAATTAATACTTCCCGAACGATCAGAACCCAAGTGCCACAATTGCCAGATACATTAAATGACCCATTCTTTCGGCGCTTTTTTGGTGAAACTGGACCAACACAGCCTCAAGAACGAGTAGTGCGAGGCGTAGGCTCTGGTTTTGTTATCGATCCCAATGGGCGAATTCTCACCAATGCTCACGTTGTCAACGATGCGGATACGGTGACAGTATCATTTTCTGACGGTCGTACTGTTGAGGGCAAAGTGCTAGGACAAGATACGGTGAGCGATGTTGCAGTTGTGCAAATTCCTGGTCATAACTTACCAGCCGTAGAAATAGCAAATCCCGACACCGTAAAACCAGGACAATGGGCAGTTGCGATCGGTAATCCTTTAGGTTTACAACAAACGGTAACAGTAGGTGTTATAAGTGCGATCAATCGCTCCTTAAATCTTTCCACCAGGCCTAGTAGTTACATTCAAACCGACGCAGCAATTAACCCTGGAAATTCAGGCGGACCACTATTAAATGCTCGCGGTCAAGTCATAGGCGTTAACACTGCAATTATTCAAGGTGCTGAAGGTATCGGCTTTGCTATTCCTATAGATACAGCTCAACGAATTGCCCAGCAGTTGATTACTCAAGGTAAAGTTGAATATCCATACTTAGGCCTTCAGATGCTGACACTAACGCCAGAAGTCAAGCAAAGAATCAATAATTATCCAAACAGTAATGTCCGCATTGTAGCAGAGCAAGGAATTCTTATTATTCGCGTTATTCCTAATTCTCCTGCTGCCAGAATCGGATTGCGCCCAGGAGATGTTATTCAAACAATCAACAATCAACCCGTTACCACATCTGAAGGAGTTCAGCAGATTCTCGAAAAAAACGGCTTAAATAACTTACAAATCCAAGTCCTACGCAATGCACAAAACTTACAATTCACAGTACAACCTGAACCACTGCCATCCCCAAATAATATCCAGTCATAAGTTTGTCAGGTAGGTAATACCTACCTGACTTTTCAAATTTTTTCAACAGATGATTCAGACTTGCCATCTACCACAGCTAATACTTCTTGTTCTTGATTATCTTTTTTATTTTCTTGCCAGTTGTTGAGTACATCCTCTACTAAAACTTCTTTTATCCATGTTTGAAACACAATTACTAATGGAACAGCGAGAAATACACCTAAAAATCCGAAAAAGCTGCCAAAAAACACCACTGCTACCAAAGTAACTGCTGGCAGCAGAGATGCTTGGCTTTTCATCACTAAAGGAAGTATAACTAGGCTTTCAACCTGCTGAATTCCAAAGTACAAAGCTATAACAGCAGCGATTTTCCAAGGTTCTTCATTTAATGCTAGCAGTGCAGGCGGAATCACACTTAAGGTTGGCCCGACATTTGGGATAAATTCTAATAATCCTGCCAAAATAGCATTAACTAATGGCAATGGTATTCCCAAAATTAACAGTCCAACATAGCTCAATGTAGCAATGACCAGCATAGTCAGGAGCGTGCCTTTTATCCAGCCAGTCAACGAGACTGCACACTTATTTAGAATGTCATCAGCCCGCCGACGATAAAAGGCAGGAAATAGCATTATAAATCCTTGCCGATACGGCGAGGGATTGGCTAATAACATGATGGTAAGTGCGACAAAAAGCAGCAAACCTAAAATAATAGAAAGCGAGCTACTGACCAAGCTAAAAAAGTTATTCATTAACCGATTTAACCAATCTTGTAAACCTTGAGTCAGATACCTAAGTCCCCGAATATTTTCTAATAGTTGGTCAGGAATTAAATTTTGTAACCAGTTGTTCCACGATCGCAACCGTTCTAGTCCTGTAGGCATAATATTACCAAATTGTTGCAATTGATCAATAAGACGCGGCACAATAAGTGCAAAAAAACCGGCCAAAACCATCAATAAGAGAATAATTGATATGGCAACTGCAATTCCTCGCTTAATGCGAAATCTTTGGAAAAAGCTCACTAATTGATTTAGAACTGTAGCTAAAACTACCGCTGCAAATACCACCAAAAGTATTTGCCGAATTTGCCACAAAATGTAAAGAGATATAACAAGAGCGAGAAACCCAATTAATTGTCCGAATCGCACAAGCAGCCCCCAGTTTTTGTTATTTACAGCTATTTTTCTGAGTTTAATTACTTCAAAATAGCTGTATCACTATATTTAAAAAGCCACTAAAAGACTGATTTTTCAAGATCAACGATATATCCATCTTGCGACAGAATTTAGGTGTTTTATAAGAGACTAATCTGAAATAAGCAACCCTTGAAGGCTGTACTCATAAAAATGCAAAAACCACGCCCCAGTAATATGTTGATACGTGCCTTCATATTGATTTTTGTCAGTTTAGCTATCTTCGTAATTGGCTTAATATTCTTTAACTTGAAAAAACAATTTGAAGAAAGCCCTAGAAGTATTAAAGAGCCTGAACAGGGATTATTGAAGTAATACAGTAGGAACCTCAGCAGCTAAGACTTATCTAAGTAGTAAGGTTAGGAAATTTGCATTATGTATAAACCAATTAAGTTCATTTGTTGGGTAATGATAGGCATTTTATTTTTTTCGATGTCCGGCTTGCCTAGCTTGGCTAGAGATGTAAATGTACCCAAATTCCCGCTTTCAGAACCTCAACAGCAGCAACCAACTGAACCAAAGCAGCCTGTAATAACATCTCCTACTGCACCGGGATTAAGCAATCCCCAGGAATTTGAAGGCTTTGTAGACAAAATCATCAATGAAGAAATATCAAAGTCTCATGTTCCTGGCGTAGCTATTTCTGTGGTTAAAGATGGGAAACTATTTTTTGCTAAGGGCTATGGTTACGCGAACGTAGAAAAAAATATACCAGTTATCATAGATAAAACTTTGTTTCGCGTAGCTTCCATTTCCAAGTTATTTACAGCTACAGCAGCAATGCAGTTGTACGAGCAGGAAAAGCTTGATTTGGATGCTGATATTAATAAATATCTCACCAGTTTCCAGTTAGAAAATCCTTTTCCTGAACCAGCTAAAGTTGCCCAGTTGATGACACACACTGACGGTACGACGAAGCGGCGAATTGGTTTGGCAGCTCGTACCGCAGCACAAATGAAGCCATTGGGAGATTATCTAAGTAAGTATATGCCACCTGTTGTCTGGCAGCCCGGTAAACTCTACAGCTACTCCAGCCATAGCACAGCTTTGTTGGGATATTTGGTAGAAAAAGTTTCCGGTATTTCCTTTGTTGAATACATTGATAAAAACATTTTGCAGCCGTTGCAGATGGGTCGGAGTACATTTCTCCAGCCACCCCCACCGCCTTTAGCTGATGATTTGGCTATGGGTTATCAGTATCAAAATGGTCAGTTCAAAGCTGTGCCATATCTATATTTAAATATTGCTCCAGCTGCGTCTATGAGTACGACAGCTACAGATATGGCTAATTTTATGATTGCCCATCTACAATACGGTCGCTACAACAACTCCCGCATTTTGGAAGAAGATACTGTGCGGTTGATGCACAAACAGCATTTCACCCATCATCCTAAATTGCCAGGTACTGGCTACAGTTTCCGTGAACGTTTGGAAAACAATATTCGGGTGATTGGACATTTGGGAAGTTTACGGGGTTATTCTAGCTCCCTGACTTTAATGCCTGAGCAAAATATTGGCATTTTTATTGCTACTAATAGTTTTAGTGGGGTGGCTGGCAAATTCCTAACTCAGTTTCTAGACCGCTATTTTCCTGTTACCAATAAATCTACACCTGTTAAACCTATTGCTCTTACCGAGGAGCAACTTAATCGCTTGACTGGTACTTACCGTGATTTGGAGTATCCCCGTGACACCTTTGCTAAGGTCACTGCACCGTTTAAACATATTAATATCAAAAAAGGCGAAAACGGTACTTTGACCATTAGTACCCCTAGTTTGTTCTTTTTAGGACATACTCCAAAGCATACATTAGTTCCTGTGGAACCACTGTTATTTAAGCGAGTTGAGGATGATGCGTTTACTGCTTTTGGGGAAGACAGCCGGGGGAATATTGCATTTGTCTTCAATCCATTGTGGTCTAAGATTGGAGCTTATGAGCGGATATCGTGGTATGAAACTATTTGGCTACAGTTAGGAATTGTTAGCTTTTGTGCAATTGTTTTTCTGTCAGCCTGTATTGTTGGGTTGATACGCCCTCTAATACGTCGCTTAAGAGGAAAGTCTTTTATAGGTGAGCAAAAATTTAGCAGTGCTTGGCTAGTAGCTGGTATTGTTGGTACTCTGAATTTATTGTTTTTGATTGGCTTGCCTTTGTCGCTGTGGCTTATAGGTGTATGGAAACTTGTGTATGGTGTACCTGGCATTGTAGTGGCATTACTTTGCCTACCATTGATAACTACCGTTCTAGCACTTGTATTAGCTGTGTTTACTGGATTAGCTTGGGTAAATCATACCTGGTCTTTTATTAAGCGATTACATTACTCTTTGATTACTTTAGCTGGATTGATTTTTATTCCCTTGTTAGCTTACTGGAATTTATTAGGGTTTCAATTTTAAGTACACCCGTAGGGGCACGGCATACCGTGCCGTGTCCCTACACCTTGCTATATAAGGATTACCTCTGCTGTTTTCCGTAGAGTTTAGCTAAGGGTACAGCAGTGCAACCGTGCAAAATTTTTTTTAAGTTGATGAGCCCCTCATTCATGCAACAAAGCCGCGCAAAATCAATACTAAATATTAAATTCTAAATTCTAATTATCCTGCAACTCTTCAATTTCTAGTAAGCTCACAATTACTCCAGCAATGGGTATAGAAAGAAATACTCCTAATAAACCAGCTATTTGTGTCCCAACTAAAAGAGCAAAAAATACCACTAGGGGATTTAAGTGAACTGTACTTTGCATTATACGAGGCGCTATGAAATTATCTTGAATTTGTTGCAAAACTATGCAAGAAATTAATACTTTTATGCTAATAATCCAACTACTTTGTACCAAGATAATTAAAGAAACTAAGCTAATTCCTAATGTAGCTCCGATACCGGGAACCAAGTCAAAAACTCCCACAGTTATAGCTAGCAAAAACGGGAATGGGACATGAAAAACTGCAAAAACTAAAAAAGTGGCAATACTAAGAATTAATGAGATTAGTAATTGACCTCGTAAAAAACCGATGAAGTTTTTCTGGATAGCTGTTGCAAAGCGATCGCGTTGATTAGGAGGAATTATCTTAAGAATAAGTTCCCAGACTTTTTCTCCATCAGTCAGCATAAAAAAGGCAACTACAATAATAATGATAAATCCAACATAGCTTTCTAATAAATTTGGTAAAAAGCCTAAAATAATGTTCATGCCAGACACAACCCAGTTACGAATTTGTATTTCTATAGCCTCTAAATTTATTTCAATGTTTTGAGCAGCTAATGCGCTTTGTAATTGATTAATAGGATTGTTGACAGAACTAATAATTTGTAATATCAAACCTGCTAACTGTTGTAATTGCGTGGCCAATGTATTACCTATAAATACAAATAGAATAATGATTGTTAATAGACTGATAGCTATGACTGTACCCAAGGCAAAACCTCGCTTCAAAAACCGTTCTAGATAGCGCACAGGATAGCTAAGAATTAGTGCTAAGATTGTCGCAAAGGTAAATATAAAAACTACATTTTTGAAATACCAAAAAACTTTTATTAATACCCAACCACAAGCAGCAAATAGTAAGAAGCGAACTAGTGTATTCGTACTAAGCTTACTCCAAAAAAAATTTTTATTTGGCTGTTGTACAGGTTTATTCATATATTTGGTTATTTCTATTTATTAAAGCTATGTTTTTAACTAGTTATGTTCGCTTTATACGGTTTAATATACGAGTGATTAGTTGTAACTTTTCAGCAGTTTTGCTTAGACAATCATCAGCACCGATCGCAAATATTTGCTCAACAATATCTGCTGATAAATTATCAACCAAAAACATGACTGGTAAAAACTTCCAGTATGGATCGTTACGTACTACCTGACAAAGTTCAATGCCATTAATATGAGGCATTTCCACATCTAAAATTAGCAAATCTGGAGAAAATTCTGTCAGAGTATCCCAGAAGTAGCGTGGATCTTCAATAATTTTTAGAGTAAGTCCTAAAGCTTCTAAAGATTGTTGTATAACAGTTAATGTCTTTGGATCATCGTCTACAACCATGATTCTCGCTTTAGTAATACGAGTTTGCTGTAAAACTTGGGCCACTGACTCCAAAATTTCGTTAGGAGGCATGGATTTTTGCAAAAAAGCACGTCCGCCAGATCGTGCAACCTCTAAGCGTAGGCGAAGCCCGCCGCAGGCATCGCTAAAAGTATTTTGTTCTGTAAAAACTAACACTGGTATTTGTGGCATTAGCATTTCGCCCACCGTAAGCGATCGCTGGGATAATTCTCTTATTAATTTCAAGCTGTCTTTCTGAATATCAATATCAAGTAGCACCACATCGGGGTTTAAAGATGGGATTATACTTCTGGCGGCGGTGAGATTAGTAGCAACTTTAATTTGTAGTTCGTGATTCTCAGCCTCTTTTATCAATTCCTCAACTACTTGTTGATCATTGCTAATTACTAATAGTAGATTTTGGGTTTGTTCAACTGGGCTTTTTTCTAGCTCTCGTTGCAACTCCACCAAGAGTTTATCTAAATAAAAACATTTAGCTTGGCTAATAAATTTTTGATTTTGAAATAAATCTTCTATCTCATTAGCTAACAACGAGCCTTTAGGAAAGCCAAAACTACCCAATGAACCAGCTAACTTGTGAGCTTCTTGTTCTGCTTTTTGCCGCAATTGAGCGTCAAGTGTACTTTTTCTTAAAGCATCAGCTGCTAGTTTCAATACTGCAATACGCGAACCAACCTTAGCTTTGAAATTTTCCCGCTCTTGAGCAATGGCTGTTAGTAGAATTTGCTGCTGCTTTAAATCTATTTCCGGCTCATGTTTCGGGCAACTTTGCTCATGATCTAGAGCTTTTAAACGATAACCCATTCCATAGACAGTTTCTATAAAATCATAGTTAGCACCTGCTGCTTTTAGCTTTTGCCGTAAACTTTTGATATGAGATTTAATCGTATTTTCTTCAGGTGGATCTTTTTCAGCGCTCCAAAGTTGATCTACAATAGCACTCCGGCTAAAAATGCGCTGGTTGTTGCGTAAAAAAAGGTCTAAAAGGCTAAATTCTTTTGCTGTTAAATTTAGAGAAATGTCTGCATAAGTCACTTCACAAGTACTAGGATCAAGACGCAAGGCTCCCCATTCCAAAACTGGAGGCAAAGAAGTATTTCCCCGACGTAATAAAGCACGAATACGAGCTGATAACTCTTGAAAATCAAATGGTTTAACTACATAGTCATCTGCTCCAGCATCTAAACCGATAACTTTATCAGTTTTAGTATCTTTTGCTGTTAAAAGAAGAATTAGCATTTGATAACCTGACTGCCGTAATTGTCGGCAAAGACTTATGCCATCTAGCTTTGGTAGAACAATATCTAACAAAATCAGGTCATAGTTACAGACATTAACCAATTCCCAACCGACTTCACCATCAGCAGCAATATCAACCACATAATTTTGTTTGGTAAGATATGTTGCTACAGCTTGAGCAAGCAAATCATCGTCTTCAATCAATAGAATTCTCATGAAAATGTTTGCTTGTAGAAGCAACCCTGAGCGCTGTAATCAAATTTCTATAACTTAGGTTATGCCCTTTTAAATTTATTATGACATCTATCAAAAGCAAGGTTTTACAATACCTCTGCTAATCATCCTATTCCCGATGCTCAACACTTTGTCCTACTGATTTTAATTCTTCCCCATGCCCAAAAACTCCACTCAGTCTTGGGATGGAGTTTTTCATTCTTTGCGCGATCGCCATTTGCAACGTATCGCTATTCCTAATTACTCTAAATTAGTACAAAATTGCCTTCCAAAGACAATAGAAATCTAATACTTCCTTTTGACATAGCACTGCTACGTCTCTACAAGGATTTTAGTATTATGCAAAATCATTTTCATATATGGAATCAGCAACGCTTATATTTTTTACTGTACTCTTACACGCCGTTTGCTCACCAACCACAGCAGTAATGAACCAAAGCCAAAAATATTTACTACTGACAACACCAGTCCTCCCAGCACCGGAATCAAACCGATTAAAGTTAAAATCAGCACACCGATGAAAAATTGTTGAACGTGCCGCTCGACAGAAGGAGAAGCTCTTTGTCCAACCCAAAGAGCAACTCCGAGCGTTCCGAGTATCACTGTGATGGCAACTATTAAACCAAGCAAGGGTAACAATGGTATTCCAATTAAGCTTATTGCTAACAGAATTACTAGCAAAATTACAGCCAACAAACCGCCTAAACCCCATAACCCAGTTTGTAGGGGATATTGATTAATAGTTGCTGCCAAATTGAGCAGGAAATTGGGTCGCCAACGTAAGATTAGAACACCAATAATGGTTCCTATCAGTACGTTGAAAAGATGAAAACCAGTATTTAATAAATAGCGAAGGGCAAAACTGCTAGTTCCCCTTCTCCTACCATACATCCCCCATCTACCATTCTCGAAGACTGTGCCTGAAGCACCGCCAATAGTAGCTCCGGGAGATGTGATAATTTCTCCTCCCACCGCGTAAGCATCACCATCAACACGAGCGCCTTCTTCTAAAATCACATCTCCGTCGATCGCGATCGCAGTTTGGGTGACTCTTGCTCCCTCTTGAATCGTCACATCACCACCGATCGCATGGGCATTCTCCACAACCTGCCGAGGAGGAACTATCACATCACCTCCAAACTGAATAATATTACTGTTATCAATGTTGACATCAGTTTGTGCTAAAGTTGTTGAGATCAAAATCACACTCAGAGCTGCTATTAATGCCAAAATCAATGAGTTGATTTTTATACTTTTCATATCTCATCCCTCACTTTGTTGTGGAGTTTCAAGCACGCTAACATCAACTTTTTTGCAGTAGATTGCGATATTCATTGCAGAGTCTGCAAATACGGTAAACTAAAAGTTTTTTTACAACCCAGTAAAGTTGTAACCAACTCCGATCATCAGTCCTACATCCGTTTCATCTAAAAACGCCGCATTCACTCCTGCTGTTGCCGTGAGGTTAGTACTTAAAGGAACATCTACTCCACCAGATAAAAGCAAGCCAACGTCTGCATCATCGCTAGTTTCAATTGCTATGCCAGCTCCAAGGTATGGTGCTACAGCGAATGTATCTTCAAAAGCATCTGCTGTCCGAAAGTTAAAGTCATAGGTGAGAGGAACCAAAATAACCGGGTCGTCCTCAATCGCCACAGATGGACGTACAGATAAGGTACGCGTCAACCCAATTTTGCTGATCACCATAAAGCTACCTTCACCTATAGCTGAATCACCGCCTAAACCAATGTTGCCAGCAACTCCAATATAGCTGGAGCCACCACGGGTAGTTCGACCTGGATCAACATCTACTTGCGCCACCTCAGCAGAACTTTCAGAAGTAGGTTGTGTTGGCTGGGGAACCAAATCGGCTGCTGTTGTTGAAATTTTACCGGGAGTCGATACAGTTTGTGCTTGAGCAGATAATCCACTTGCAAGCATTGTGATTGTGGAGGAAATAAACAACGCAGAAAATCGCTGTAACCATGTACTATTCATTTTTCCAATTTCCAAATAATTTTGCATGAATAAATCAGGCATCGGAAAGCAAAAAACAATCTAATATGCAACCAAATTGCTGTTACTTTCCTAACTGATTCAAGCTGAACTCAGGCAACTTCATTAACTGTATGGATAACACCATTTATTGCCTGAATGATACTTTTGAAGTTATCTCCAAAAAGTGGAAAACTTGTGGATATGAACAATATTTGCAAAATTGCTCAGATTTTACCAGACATTTTACCTAAGCTGGCAACAACGGCAATTAACTCAGCTGCTCTAACTGGTTTGGCAATATGTAGCTGAAACCCTGCTGCTAATGCCTCCTTGTAATCTTCTACTCTGGCATACCCCGTCAGTGCAACAGCAGGAATCCGCCCACCTCGTTCTGCTTCAATTTCTCTGATTTTACGCATCAGCGCGTAGCCATCCTCGCCTGGCATCCCAATGTCGCTGATCAACACATGTGGATGTAATTCTTCTAGTGCCTCAAGTGCCTGTCTTGTAGAGCTAAAAGTACTAACTTTCGCTCCAGACTCTTCGAGTACTGCGGTAATCCACTGCCGCACATCTGCCTCGTCATCTACAACCAGTACTCGCAAGTTGGTAAGGGGATTGGGGGATGAGGGAGATGGGGGAGATGGGGGAGATGGGGGGGAAAGACTTTCTCCTCTGCTTTTTTCTAAAATTGGCAACTTGACTGTAAATGTTGCACCTTGCCCTATTCCTTGGCTTTGGGCTTGGATTGTACCACCATGCAGTTCTACCACATGACGGGCGATCGCTAGCCCTAAACCTAGTCCTTTATCTGACCGAGTATAACTACTATCTGCTTGGCAAAAGCGCTCAAATACATGAGGTAGAAAGTCAGCACTGATACCCTTACCCGTATCACTGACTTGGATTTGAACATAGTTAGGAATTGAGGGTTGGGAAAACTCTTTCCCACCCCCTACTCCCCACTCCCTATTCCCCACTTCCTTTGACAATCGCACCTTAACTCGTCCGTTATTGGGTGTAAATTTAATTGCATTGGTGAGTAGATTTAACACAACTTGTTGCAAGCGATCTGAATCACCCGAAATTTTTTCTATTGAAGTATCAAGTCTAGTTTCAATTTGAATAGTCTTAGCATCTGCCAGTGATTGTACAACCTCGATTGCGTCTGTAATTACTTCTACTAAATCTACCAAATCAATGGAGAGTGAAAGTTCTCCTCTAACAATACGCGAAATATCAAGTAAGTCTTCAATAAGTTGCATTTGCAAATTAGCATTGCGTTCAATTATCTCCATTGCAAGAGATACTTTAGCTTCATCTAACGCACCCGTTTGCAACATTCCAGCCCAACCGATAATTGCAGTCATGGGAGTACGTAATTCATGGGATACTATTGCTAAAAATTCGTCTTTGGAACGGTTTGCAGCTTCTGCTGCACTTTGTGCCGCTTCGCTAACAGCACGTGCGGCTTGTTCTCGTAGCAGCAGTTGCTCTTTTTCTTCTTCGACTTGTTTGCGCTCAGTAATATCTTGCATAATTTTAGAGAAGCCGCGCAGATTTCCATTTTCATCTCGTAAAGGTGTGATTACACAATGCGCCCAGAAAAATGTACCATCCTTACGGAGATGCCAACGATTTTCTTTAGAAAAACCCTCAATTATGGCTTTTGTTAATACTTGTTGTGGTTGTCCCTGCTTAATTGCTTCGGGTGAAAAAATTCGCTCAAAAGGTTGACCAATAATTTCTGCTTCTTGATAGCCTAAAATACGCTCGGCTCCAATGTTCCAACTGGTAAAGTTACCGTTTGGATCTAACATAAAAATTGCGTAATTAGTTACTCCTTCTATTAACAATCGATAACGTTCTTCACTTTGACGCAGACTGTCTTGAATTTGACGTAAACACTCGTAATTATCCTGGGCGGCTTGCGCGTTTTTCTGAGCTTGCGATCGCGCTTGGCGCAGTGCGGAGTTAAGTGAGCTGATCAACACTGCTACCAGCACAAACTGAACCAACCCTATTACACTGAACCCAGTAACAGCCAGAGAATAAAAAGGGGGCAAAAGGAAGTAGGCGCAGACTATAGCAGACAAAAAAGTTGCCAACAATCCTAGGTTGAAACCACCATACCAGGAACTAACCATGACAGCAGCTAAAAACAACGGATAAATGGAATTGAGCCTTTGTAGCTGCCATAGAAGCAGTGTCAGCAGTAAAGCTAGTAAAACCGTTAAGAATGCAATGCTATAGCCTTGTAGTTGCGTTCGCGTAGCGTCTCCGTAGGAAAGGCGGGGCGTTGGCGTTGGCGTTCGCGTCTCTGAAAGAGAAGCCTCTCGTTGGCGCAGCCTCTCCGATAGGAGAAGAGAAACCCATCGTGTTAATCTCCACATTTTCTGTTACTTCTGGTTATGCCATCTGTTTATTAAACTTCTACCCTAGTTTTCCACTTTCAAGTTTTACCATTAAAAATTAATCTTAGGAGGATGGTAGTTTTAAACAATGCCCTTCATTACATTGGAAGAATTAAAGCACTAAGTAATAATAATTTAAAACAGGAAGATAATAACGATGACCTCTAAGCAAATCTTAGTTATTGATGATGATGATGACATCCGTCAATTGATTCAGACTTGTCTAGAAATAATGGGAGGCTGGAAGGTATTGACTGCTACTTCAGGTAATCAAGGATTATTCTTAGCTCAGTCATCTCAACCCGATGCCATACTTTTGGACGTAATGATGCCTGATATGGATGGTTTAACAACTTTTCAAAAACTACAGGCTAATCAAACAACTAAACATATACCTGTGATTTTACTTACAGCAAGAGGACGCAATCATGACAAAAGTCTATTTAATAATCTAGGTGTCAGAGGTATAATCAGTAAACCATTTAATCCTCAGAAACTAGCTGTTCAAGTAGCAGCAGCCTTGAGCTAAAGTATATTACGAAATCTGATGTTTCCAGTTCAGCTATTCATGAATTAAACAATGCTATAGCAGTTCTAAATCATTTGTTAAATTTTGGATGCCAAAGATAGGATTACTGTAATATCTCTTATTTAGGGTAGATTTGCTTGAAAAAATAGTCTATCTATAGTTTTAGTAATCTCTCTCTTAAGTAGTAGTTTTCTAGAAAATACATATTCTCCACTAGTTTTCCACTTTTAATTCTTAATTTAGAACTTAACTAAATATTAGTTCTGGATTTCAGATAAATTATCTCCTAGCAAAAAAAGCTAATATTTCAATCAAAACCAAAAAATAGATAAACTAGTTGATGAGTTTTATTGTATAGCAAAGATGAAATAAAACTCCAATTTCTTAGATTTACTTAACTCATTTATTTAAGGGGTATATATTGATTATGATAAATAATTTAGAATCACTTTCACATCCACCAAGCAAACAAAAATTTGCTGCTACATTGCTTTTAGTGAGTCGAATTAGTTTTTGGGTACAATTAGTACTTGGTGGTATTTCTGGTATTGCTGTATTGTTGGCGTGTTTTAGCCGTAACGTGACGACAAGCAGTTCAGGTATAGGCTTTGGGATATTTTTGGCTATTGTTAGTATTTTATTGTTGTGCTTTCGAGTCTATTGGGCTTTCCGTTATCGAAAAATGGCTAAACTTTTACAAACGCCAAATTCTCAAAACCATCCCAAGAAGGAAGACGTAATTCAAAATTTACGAATTGGATTGCTCGTGAGTTTGGTAGGGTTATTAATAGCTTTTATTGCTTCTGAAGTGACCGTTGTAATCGTATTAAGTAAAGCAGTAGCACAACCTCAAGGTGTCGCATTGTATCAACCAGAAAATGTAATTCGTTCCTTAGATATTTTTGTAATTTTAGCAAATATCAATGTGATTGGCGCTCACTTTTTTGGAGGGATTACTTCTCTTGGTCTACTCTATTGGTTAGAAGAATAATAGATGCATGTAGCAGTATTGATTTGATTTTGCCAAGTATTACTCTAGAAGTACTAACCTATATCTAAAGTATTATTTGCTAGATGTATTACAATTCTGCTCTACTTTTCCACCATTGGGATCTAACCTAAAAATACAGACGGTCTGTTTTCATTCTCCTCTTTTGGTTGAGCAGCTCAACTTTCCCTAAACCTAAAAAATTATTGCAATAAAAGTAAGGGGCTAACTATAAAGTATTCTCTAATTTTTCACTAGATGTCATTATTTGAATTTTCAAATAACAAGCAAAAATGAAACTGTCAGGAGGTAGTTATGTACAAGCTAAATCGTTCTTCTTTAAAAGAAGTTGGATTAGTAGGAACAATGTTTGGAAGTTTGCTAGTCGGGTTCTCTGCAATTACTCAATCAGCAGTAGCACAGCCGCGAATTTCCCAAATTAATCCTTGCCCTAGAATTTTCTACGAAGAACCACACCGTAATCGAGTTATGGTTCCAGCAGGATGTCCACCGAATGCTGCAACTTTAAGATTGGGAGGGCAACAGGGAACTACTGGTTCCCAGAGTATTATGGTTCCTGCTTATCCTATGAATGGAAGACGCACAAATGTTAATGTTATACAACCACCTGCTCCAGAAAGTCGGCAAAGTGCGATCGCAAATATCACACCAACAGCAGGTACAGTCAATGTGAAATTAAAAAATAACACTAACGCTGGTATCTCTTATCAAGCAATTGGTCACACCCAACCTCGATATCTGGCAGGTGGGCAAGAGTTTGTCCTACGAGACTTACCAACACCTATCAGTATTACTTTGGTACGTCAAGATGGCGGACTGCTAAAAGTTATGCCCATGTCTACCCCTGAAAGTGAAGGAACACTCGCTGTCTCGTTAGATGAAACAACCAATTTCGATAACAATCAAGGCGTATTGAGAATTCAAAAGGATGGCCAAGTCTTTTTGAATTAATTAATATGTCTCACCACATTAATTTTGAGAGCATTAAAACGCTTATTACAGCAACTCAAAATTTCTGTACTATGGCTGAGGTAAAACGTAGAGAGTTTTCTATAATCAGCCATCATCTGAACTTGATATTAGTTAACCCAACATGGAGAATTTGAAATGATCAACTTTATTAAAACTAAGCGGAGTTCTAAAGGAGCTATTGCTCTAGCAATCTCCACATTGCTGCTTGGAGCTTGTACCAATAACTTAGATCAACAGGCCGCAGTACCAGAAACCAATGTGACTACAGAAGAAGTTGCAGATAATACAAACCAACTAATTGGCAAAACTGTAACAATTAGAAGTACACCCGTCACAAAATTAGGACCTTCAACTTTCACAATTGCCGATAAGCAATTTTTTAATGCTCAACCAATTTTAGTTGTAAATGCTTCGGGTAAAACTTTTGTTCTGCCTACTGACCCAAATACACCAATTCAAGCGACAGGCCCAGTTCGTAAGTTTGTGATTGCAGATATTAATCGAGATTACAACTTGGGCTTAGATGTAAACTTGTACAAAGAGTACGAAACCCAACCCGCAATTATTGCTCAATCGCTTGCACTTGCTCCTAAACCAGGTGAACTTACCACAAACCCTAAACTATACTACGGAAAAACATTGGCGGTGACAGGTGAAGTGGAAAACATCAGAACTGCCAGTTCCTTCACCTTAGACGAAGACAAATTATTTGGTGGGCAAGACTTGTTAGTGATACGTGCTGGTACTCCAAAAGGAGTTGTCAATGAAGGTGAGAAAGTTGCAGTCACAGGTGTGTTACGTCCGTTTGTTGTAGCTGAACTAGAACGAGAATATGACCTGCAATGGGATTTAACTTTACAAAAGCAGCTAGAAGCAGAATATAGCAATAAACCTGTATTAGTTGCAACAGAGGTATATCCCTCAGCAATTCCAGAATAAAATATTCTATAGCTATCAGGAAAGCTTTACATGAATACCCGCAAGACAAATAACCATAAGGGCAATGAATGACAATTCCGAAAGAGGAGATTTCTTACAGGCACTAGGTCAAACAGGGGTATTAGTTTTCCTGGTAGTCATGGCTATGGTAGTGAGAAGTTGTAGTTTTTTCGAGGAAAAACCAACTATCACCAATACATCTGAAATTGCTGAAAATGCCGACGAATTTCTTGGTAACTCTGTGACAATTAAAAGCAGAGCAATTCAGCAAATTGGTTCGAGTTCATTCACGGTTAGTGATTCACGATTCTTTCGCGGTGAACCTCTTGTAGTCGTCAATGCTTCAGGTACGCCTTTTAATATACCACTTGACCGAAATATTAAAGTTCAAGTTACTGGTCAGGTTCGTAATTTGGTAATTCCTAAAATTGAGCAAGAGTTTAATCTCAATATGCAGGATGAATATTACAGAGATCACATCAATAAACCTGCAATTATTGCTCGATACCTTGTATTAGCGCCTCAACCTGGCCAAATAACACAACGTCCCGAAGAATATTATCGTCGTCAAGTTGTAGTTACGGGGGAAGTGGACAATATCCGCAGTCCGGTTTTACTAACGCTAGATGAAAACCAATGGCTTGGTGGGCAAGATTTGCTAGTTTTATTAAAAGCACCGCCCAAAGTAGCAATAAATCAGGATCAGACAGTATCGATAACTGGCGAAGTTCGTCCTTTTGTGATTGCTGAAATTGAGAAAGAATACAATTTCACCTGGGATCTAAATGTAAAAAGAGAGTTAGAGGTTGAGTACGGCAACAGACCTGTTTTAGTTGCTGATACTATATATCATCCTTCTTAGGAATTCTCAGTTTGTCATGGCCGTCTCAAATGCTGTACTTTCTATGAGGTTTTATGGATATCCTCAATGAAGCATTTCTCAACCTACGAACAATTAAACTTCGACGGTTTTTAGGGTCGCTGCTCTACCCACTGCAACGAGATTGGTTAGAACGTCAGTTTCGTAAATCTCAAAGTTTAGAAGCTGTTGAAGAAACTGGAGTAATTCAGAGGGCTGAAGCAACTAAGAGAGGCGGACAATTCCACTTCAAACACATTGAATTAGAAATTTATTTTCTGAGCGCCGATTTAGTCCGAATTGAGTGGAAACCTGGGATATATCCCATTTCTTATGGCATCTCGCGTAAAAATTGGCCAGAGTTAGAGACGACGTTTCAAGAGATGGAAAAGGGCTGGACAATTTCTAGTCCCCAGCTAAAGGTTATTGTTGGCGTTGATGGTAGTTTGAAATTTGAAAATCCTTTAGGGCAGACACTAAGGGAAGAACTACCTCCCCAGCGACCAACAAAGCTATCACCCAAAGCAAAAGATGAGACTTGGCTACATCAGGCGAAACTACGTCCAGAGGAACATATTTATGGTTTGGGAGAAAGGGCGGCTCCTTTAAATCTCCGCACGTTTGGCGACAAAGGCGAAGCCAGAACCTACCGGATGTGGAACTATGATGCAGGTGGCATATATGGGCCAGGAACTGACCCATTATATCTCTGCATTCCAGTCTATTTAGGTCTGCATGAAGAAGGTAGTTACTTAATTTTCTATGAAAACTCTTTTCCTGCTAACTTTAGTTTCCAAGAATTAGCTACAGCCGAGTTTGAAAGCGGGGCGTTGCGCTATTACTTTACTGCTGGTACATTGCCTCAATTGTTGGAGCGATACACAGGATTAACAGGTCGCCCACCCCTAACACCCCGTTGGGCATTTGGCTATCATCAGTCACGTTGGGGGTATGAAAAAGAAGCGGCACTACGGGAAGCCGTAAAGGGGTTTGAGACACATGACATTCCAGTGAGTGCAATGCATCTAGATATAGACGTTCTAGATAATTTTCGTGCGTTTACCATTGACCCCGATCGCTTTCCCCACATTTCTGAGTTAGCCCAAGAATTGGCGGCGAAGGGAATACGGTTAATTACTATCATTAATCCTGGTATCAAAGCATCTCGAAAAAACAAACTTTTTGAGGAGGGACGCGCACAGGATGTATTTTGCAAACTCTCAAATGGTAAACCAGCGATCGCTCCGGTTTGGGCAGGTTTATGCGCTTTTCCTGACTTTACCAACCCCCAAGCCCGTCATTGGTGGAGCAGACAATATGAATATCTGCTTGATCTAGGTATCACGGGATTTTGGCATGATATGAATGAACCAGGGGTTTTTGTCCTTTGGGGCGACCCTTCACTACCGCCCCATTCAACTTGGCATTCGATGGAAGGTAGAGGTGGCGATCACCGCGAAGCTCATAATTTTTATGGATTACTTCAAGCTGAGGCTGGATACGAAGCCTTATCTGAGTACCAACCTGAACGACGACCTTTCATCGTTTCGCGCTCTGGTTGGGCAGGTTTGCAACGCTACGCCTGGACTTGGACGGGTGATATTGAAACTAGCTGGGAAGGATTACGCCAAACTATTCCCACAGTTTTAAACCTGGGATTATCAGGAATTCCCTACAGTGGTTCTGACATTGGTGGATTCAAGGGGAATCCCAGTGCAGAATTATACTTGCGTTGGTTTCAGATATCTTGCTTTATGGCATTTTGCCGCACCCATTCTGCCAACAACACCAAGCCTCGTACACCTTGGAGTTTTGGCGAACCAACCCTGAGTATTGTACGGGAGTTCTTGCAACTACGGTATCGTTTGATGCCCTATTTTTACACCTTAGCTTGGGAAGCAACTCAAACTGGACATCCTTTAGTGCGTCCTTTATTTTGGGCAGATACAGACAATCCTCAACTTTGGAGTATAGATGATGCCTTTTTGTTGGGCGATGCTCTTTTAGTTTGTGCGATCGCCGAAAAAGGCGCAACCTCACGAGCGATCGCATTACCTAAAGGACACTGGTATAACTTTTGGGATGATGCACTCTTAGAAGGAGGAAAGCAAGTCAACCTCAAAGCATCTCTTCAACAAATACCGCTATTGGTAAAAGCGGGAAGTATTTTACCAATGGAGGAAGATAATCAACTGATTCTCCATATTTACCCGTCCGCGTTGTTAAACAGTGAAGGTCAGGTTTACAGTGATGCGGGAGATGGCTATGGTGAATCGCGGTTGGATCGTTTTTACCTAACGCAGAATCAAGACTCCCTAGAACTAACTTGGAAGCCACAGGGAGATTATGCTTTTCCTTATGTGGGTGTGAAATTGCACCTCCACGGGTTTAAACCGCAACAAGTTTGGGTGGACGGCAATGAAGTTGTTAATCAAGGACAATGCTTGGATATAGAGCAGTTTGAGCAAGTTCGCTGGCAGGGAATGTTCACCAATTTTGAACATCGTAGTTAACTTGAATCAGCTTATGTTAAATTCTTTCTCTTTTATTTATCGTCGTTTTTATCGTCGCTGCTTGTATTTATTTCTGTCAGTTTTAGTAGCAGTTGGTATTGGTGTGGGTTCACCCCAAAAGACACAGGCAATTTCATTGTTTGATCTCTTGAATCAAGGAATCCAAATATTTCAGCTATCCACTATTTCTGATCGAGAAGAAGTTCAACTAGGCAAGCAGATTAATCAACAGTTAGTTAATAGTGAAATTAAGCTTTATCGCAATCAAAATGTGAATCGCTATGTCAATCAAATTGGTCAGAAATTGGCAGCAAATAGCACTCGCCCTGATATTCCTTATACATTTCAGGTAGTTCAAGATGAGAGTGTAAATGCCTTTACCACAATGGGAGGCTATGTCTATGTGACTACCGGATTGTTAAAAGCCGCAGATAATGAAGCTCAATTAGCCAGCGTTATCGCTCACGAAATTGGTCATATTGCTAGTCGGCATTCAATAGAACAGATGCGAGAAAGAGCGATCGCTCGTGGTTTTGCAACAGCAGCCGGATTAGAGCGTAGTACAGCAGTTCAGATTGGTGTGGATTTGGCATTGCGCCGTCCCAATAGTCGCCAAGATGAATTTGAAGCCGATCAAAGAGGACTAAGGACTTTAGGACGTGCTGGTTATGCTCAGTCTGCCATGATTGCTTTTATGCAAAAGTTACTCCAACAGCGATCGCTGCCGACATTTTTGAGTACTCATCCCGCAACAAGCGATCGTATTACTGCCTTAAGAAGTGAAATTAATTCTCAAAAAGCTTATAGAGGTGGCGGTTTAAATAATGCTGCTTATGAGGCAAAAATTCAACCTTTAAGTTAGTTACTAATAAAATTAAACAATTTTTACAGGAGGAAAAAACATGGCTTTGTACAAACTTGACGAATACAACCCCAACTACAACGATAAAATTTTTGAAGGTAATGACATTAAAAATTTTGATGTTTATGCCGATGATGACAGGGTTGGCTCTGTTGCCAATATATTAGTTGATGAAAATGATGGCCGTTTTCGGTATTTCATCATTGATACAGGCTTTTGGATTTTTGGTAAAAAAGTATTGCTGCCAGTGGGTTTAGCTCGTCTTGACTATGAGAATAAACATCTTTTTGTTCCTAAACTGACCAAAGAGCAAGTAAAAAATCTACCTGAGTTTAGTGAAGATTTAGCAATAGATAATGATTATGAAGAGAAAGTTAGAGGGGTTTACCGCCCTTTAGTGCCATCAGTAATGCCAGCTATGTTAGGTACTCCTGCTCTTTATAATTATACGCTAGAGCCTTACTTTTACGAACTGAACGATCCCAACTTCAGAACCTATGAAGAAAACCTGAGAAATGGGAGAAATCCAAACAGAGCAAAAATTTGACCAGAGGATGTATGAAAACTTTTCTTGCCAGTATCAAAAGTTTTATATCCCTCTAAACCCTCAAAAGAGAAACTTTGATTATTGATTCTGGTTTCCCCTTTTTAAGGGGAGCTATAGGGAATTTAAAAGTGCCTAAATTCACAACGAAATAAGAGACAAACCAGGGGGTACTATTATTACAAATAATTTAGCTTAATTAAATTACTAAAACAGTTAACTTTGTTTAATTTTCGAGATATATCAGTCCATGAACACTCAATTTATGCGTTCAAATATTTTACAATTGGGCTTAATTTCCGTATTGTTTTTGGGGATATTACCCTTTGGTTTTGCACCGGCTAAGGCGCAAACAACCTCAATTACAGGTAGGCTTTCAAAATACTCTCCTGTGAAAGCTCCTTTTCTTACACCTGGATCTCGTGGACAGCCTGTGAGAGATGTACAAGCTGTCCTGCAATCTTTAGGATTTTATAAAGGAGCTATTGATGGTATTTATGGCCCTAAAACCGCTAGTGCGGTAGCGGTCTTTCAGCAATCGCAAAGATTGGTTGGTGATGGTAGGGTAGGAGCGCTGACCTGGCAAGCTTTACGCACACCCGTGCGTCGTCGTTTCTAAGAATTTGAAAAGTCTATCTAATTTATTACTAGCCCTGGCGACTAGAAGTCGTGGCTAACAATATTAGTACAAATGAGCAAAAAATGAATAATAAAAGCCGCAATTTATCAACAGATACCAGTAACAAACAGCAGCCACAAAACACTTTAAACATCCCAGATGCACCCCAAGGTTGGGATAACTTGAAATGGCTAGGCCCTAGTTTTTTGTGGATGCTTTCGGCTGCGGGTTCTGGAGAGTTACTATTTACGCCAAGAATTGCCGCACTTTACGGTTACACCTTATTATGGGCGCTACTTGCTGCTGTGGTTTTGAAATGGTTTATTAATGGTGAAGTTGGCCGTTTTTCAGTTTGTACCGGTGCAACCATCCTAGAAGGTTTCAAACAACTTCCTGGCCCCAAAAACTGGGCAATCTGGCTAATTTTGCTACCGCAAGTAGTGGTAGCAATTTCTACCGTTGCTGGACTTTCAGGAGCCGCCGCTACAGCGCTAATTTTGGTTGCTGGAGGAAGTGTGCAACTATGGACAGTAATTATCATTGTTGTGACAGCTGCGATCGTACTTTTGGGGCAATACAACGTAGTGGAAAAGATTTCTTCTTATGTGGGGATTGCCCGTACTGTAGCAGTGGTAGCTGCGGCTATTTTCGTTTTCCCTAATGTTGGCAAATTAGCATCCGGGTTAGTACCGCAAATTCCCCAAGATGTGCAGTATCAAGAAATACTACCTTGGTTGGGTTTCATGTTGGCAGGAGCAGCCGGATTAATGTGGTATTCCTACTGGGTAGAAGCCAGAGGATATGGTGCAGCCAGTGTTAAAGGAAAAGAGAGCATAGACCCCAAGCAACTCAACCAGGAGCAAAAAAAGAAGCTGCGCGGTTGGCTAAATCTGATGACTATATCCAACACTTTAGCAGTGGTGGGTGCGCTTTTAGCGGCGTTGTCTTTCTTAATTCTTGGTGGTGAGTTGCTGCGTCCACAAGGACTTGTACCCAAAGAAAATCAAGTTGCACAAACTCTGGGTAGCTTGCTCGGCGACCTTTGGGGGCCATTTGGCTTTTGGTTTATGGTGGCGATTGTTTTTATTACCTTTTGTAGTACCGTACTATCGGTAGAAGACGGTTTTGGACGAATGTTTGCCGATGGTACGCAGATATTACTGCAAGGGTTTGGCGTGCGGGGACGCTGGACAAATGAAAAGTTTTTGCAGCGTGTCTATATTGTAGTGCTACTGGTAGCTTTGCCCATCGCTGTTTACCTGTTTTTCGGTGAACCTGTCGGTTTATTACAAACCGCAGGCGGAATTGAGGCTGCTCACATTCCTATCGTTACTGGACTGACTCTTTATTTAAATCATCGAATGTTGCCCAAGGAACTGCAACCATCAAAAATAATTTTTGCTGGAACAGCGATCGCTGGCATATTTTTTGGTGTATTTGCAATTATTTATCTGTTGCAACTACTTGGTATAATTGGCTCAAACAGCGCTTCAGGTTAATAAATATAGTGTGGAGAGCAGTTTCATCTTTCTGAATTCTAAATAGTTGCTATGCCGTATGACACTACCCAATTCACCCCTAGAACCAATTAGGCGACCAGTTAAAGAAGTAACTTCTCTCCCTTGGTTTGAACGACTAGCACGATTAGGATACGCAGCAAAAGGCGTCGTTTACTTTATCGTTGGGTTATTAGCAACCCAAGCAGCCATTGGTTCTGGTGGCCAAACCACGAATACAACTGGTGCGTTAAAGGCAATTGTTGTCCAACCTTTTGGAAAACTTTTGCTAAGTATCATTACCCTCGGAATTATTGGGTATGTACTTTGGCGTTTAGTTCAGACGTTCTTTGATCCTGAAAAAAGTGGAAAACCAATTAATGCTAAACGAATTGCCCAACGGATTGGCTATGCTATCAGTGCTTTAGGTTATACAGGTTTGGCTTTGACATCTGTAAAGCTGATTATGGGTTCAGTCGTTGGCGATAGCGGTTCAACTGAGGATTGGACAATATATATCTTGGCTCAACCCCTTGGGCGATGGCTAGTAGCACTGGCGGGAATGACGGTAGTTAGTGTTGGTCTTTCTTACCTTTATAAAGCGTACAAAGGCAAATTCCGTTACCATTTAAAACTTTCTCAAATGAGTCTAACTGAGCAAAATTGGGCAGTGCGTATGGGTAGATTTGGCATTGCTGCCCGTGGCATTGTTTTTGGCATTATTGGCATTTTCTTGATGCTGGCGGCAATTCAATCTGATGGCACTCAGGCTAGAGGGTTGGGTGGTGCATTAACGGTTCTGACACAACACCCCTTCGGTCTTTGGCTTCTGGGTGTAGTGGGTTTGGGTTTGATTGCTTATGGCATCTATTCAGGAATAGAGGCTCGCTATCGGCATATTGCTAATTTATAATTTTTAACGCGTTGGCGTAGCCTTCGTAAACATCGCTACTTTTTGCTGCACTTGTAAAGCTGGTATTTTGCCATTATTAATTGCTCGACTTTCTAACTAATCATCCTGGCTATCTTAGTATTTTATCCAAAATTACTAATATTTTTGCAAAAATACCATAGTTGAGAAGCTTTGTTATGACTGTTTCGACCAAACCCCTTTCTAATCGCATCGCTATAGTTTTCGATTTTGATGATACTCTGGTTCCAGATACCGTTGATGCTTTGTTAGAAAGCTTAGGTATTGATGCTCTGGAGTTTCGCCAAGAAAAAATTCGACCCTTAGTTGACAAAGGTTGGGATAAAATTTTAGCTCGATTTTATGCGCTAATTGAAGAGTCAAAACGACAAGGTAACAAAATTACACAAGAATATATTGCTAGGTTTGGTCAACAATTAGCTCCCTTTGATGGCGTTAAAAAAATGTTTTATCACTTGCAACAATGCGCTCACCAATTAAATCCAAAAGTAGAGGTAGAATTTTATTTAATAACTTGCGGGATGGTGGAAATTGCTCGTCATAACTGTATTGCTCCAAATTTTAAAGCAATGTGGGGTTGTGAATTTTCTTATGGCGATCGCAACGGTATAGAGTTTTTAAAGAAGATTGTCACTCACACAGAGAAAACTCGCTATCTTTTCCAAATTGCCAAAGGTTTTGATGATTACCAAGATGATGGTAAAACATTTGTATATCGAGATTTACCACCAGAGGAATTGCACATTCCACTGGCACAGGTGATTTATGTTGGTGATGGCGAGTCAGATATTCCCTGCTTTTCTCTAATGAATCAAGAACAGGGTATAGCGATCGCATTATATAAAAACAGTACTCCAGAAGAATGGGGACGAGAGTTAAAAATGACTCAAAGTCAACGGGTTGCTAACCTCGCGCCTGTTGACTATAGCGAAAATTCTGAACTGATGCAATCTCTAACACTGGCGGTAGAAGGTCTTTGCAAACGGATTGCTTTGCAGGAATTGAGTGTAGGTGAGTAGAACTGCTAAAAACAACCCACAGTCATCTTGCCAAAGCAACCACTCTCTAAAATTTATTGCCTATCGCGCTTCTCTTTAAGAGACGCGAACGCGAACGCGCACCACGTAAATCAGTATGGCTATGCCACGCTACGCGAACAGAAATCAAAAGCTTTGTTGAGTCAAATATGCAGATATACAGCATCCCTGGCTTAATTCCAGCCAGTCTGAGAATGTTTTACTCAGCACTATCATTTACATTTCAGTAATTAAAAAGACAGGAAAATGCAGAAACTTTGGTACAAAAATGCAATTTTTTACTCCTTGGATGTCGAGACATTCATGGATTCAGATGGCGATGGTATTGGCGATTTCCAAGGACTAACTAAGTGTCTAGATCATCTTTCTGGACTGGGAATTACCTGTTTATGGCTATTACCGTTTTATCCTTCTCCCAATCGAGATAACGGCTACGATGTCATGGACTACTACAACGTTGATCCCCGATTGGGGACACTGGGGGATTTTGTCGAGTTTATGCATCAAGCTAGCGATCGCGGTATTCGAGTTCTCGTTGATTTAGTAGTAAATCATACATCAATTCAGCATCCTTGGTTTCAGCAAGCGCGTTCAGATAAACACTCCAAGTATCACGATTACTATGTGTGGTCGGAAAATCCACCTAAAACCAAGCCAGAACAGATAATTTTTTCTGGCGTAGAGGATAGTCTTTGGGAATACGACGAACAAGCTGATGCTTACTATCTGCATCACTTTTACAAAGAGCAGCCTGATTTAAATATTGCTAATCCTGCGGTACGGGAAGAAATCTACAAAATTATGGGTTTTTGGCTGCAACTTGGTGTATCAGGGTTTCGCATTGATGCTGCGCCATTTTTAATTAATCCACTTGGCATCTCAGATTGTCCAGACTTGCAAACTTTCCTCAAAGATATGCGAGAGTTTATTACCTCGCGTCGGGGTGATGCAATTGTGTTTGCAGAAGCAAATGTAAGTTCTGAGAAAATACCTGTTTACTTTGGTAATGGCGATCGATGTCAGATGTTGTTTAATTTCTTACTCAACCAATATATGTTTTTAGCTCTGGCACGTAAAAATTCACAAACTTTACTTGACGGACTGAAATCGTTACCTGATATTCCTAACATCGGCCAATGGTTAAATTTTGTCCGCCATCATGACGAACTCAACCTGGACTTAATTAGCGATTCCGAACGCCAAGAAATTTTTCAGGCTTTCGCACCCGAAAAGAATATGCAAATTTTCGGCAGAGGCGTTCGTCGTCGTTTACCACCAATGTTAAGAGGCGAACGCCGTCGGATTGAACTTACATACAGTCTGCTATTCAGCTTACCTGGGACACCTCTGCTACGCTATGGCGAAGAAATTGGCATGGGTGAAGACCTTTCACTTGAGGGGAGAAATAGTGTCCGCACAGTCATGCAATGGTCAAATGCACCGAATGGCGGCTTTTCTACCGCTTCGTCGGATGTTCTTACCCGACCTGTGATTAAAGAAGGAGAGTATGGTTATAAACAGGTGAATGTAACAGACCAACAACGCGACCCCAACTCCTTAATCAATTGGATGGAACATATAATCCGTATTCGCAAGCAGTGTCCAGAGTTTGGTTGCGGTAACTGGCAAATTCTAGAAACTGATCAACCGTGTGTGTTTGCTCACTGCTGCGAGTCGGAAGGTGAGAGTGCGATCGCTTTACATAATCTAGGAGATCGTTCATGTACAGTCACGCTAAAATCTGATGAGTACAACTATTTAATTGATATATTTGGCGATTCCCAATACGAACCTCTGGACATTAATTTGCCTTCCATCCCAATAGAAGCATACGGCTATCGTTGGTTTCGCGTTAAGTAATTCAACAGCTTATACCAATTCTTCAAAATCAAGCAACAGACCCAACCTCGAAAAACCAGACTGAATCTGATTTTCTTAATTACGAATTGATATTATCCTTATGGCAAACATTGGATATCACGCTTCTCATGAGCAATTTAAACCGAGCGAACTGCTAAAATACGCGCAAATGGCAGAACAGGCAGGTTTTACTCATGCTCTCTCTTCTGACCATTTTCACCCTTGGAGTGAAAATCAAGGGCAAAGTGGTTTCGCTTGGTCTTGGTTGGGTGCAGCAATGCAAGCAACTCCAACACTTTCCTATCGGGTTGTCTGCGCTCCCGGACAACGGTATCATCCGGCGATAATTGCCCAAGCTGCGGCAACTTTAGCAGAAATGTTTCCCCAACGCTTTTGGCTGACTGTCGGTAGCGGTCAAGCACTTAACGAATATATTACTGGAGAACACTGGCCCGTAAAAAGCGATCGCAATGCTCGTCTCAAAGAATGTGTTGATGTTATCCGCGCACTTTGGGCAGGAGAAACTGTTACCCATCATGGTCTAATCTGTGTTGAAGAAGCAAAGCTTTATACACGTCCCCAAATACTACCTTTAATTATTGGCGCTGCTGTTACCGTTGAAACCGCAGAATGGTTGGGCAGTTGGGCAGACGGATTGATTACAACTTCGCGTTCTCCAGAGAAGTTAAAAAAGGTTGTAGATGCTTTCCGTAGAGGCGGAGGGGAAGGCAAGCCAATGATATTGAAAGTGCAGCTTTCCTATGAGCGTGACGAGCAAACAGCACTCCAAGAAGCTCATCAGCAATGGCGCAATAATATCTTTAAGAATATCGTGATGACAGAACTGCGATCGCCAGGACAGTTTGATGCAGTTGGGGAGTTTGTTCAGCCGAAAGAGTTATATGAACACGTTCGTATTTCAGCAGATCCTCAACAACACATCGAATGGTTAAAAAAAGATATTGAATTGGGATTTGATGAACTAATTTTGCACAACGTTAACCGGGAACAGCAGCAATTTATCGAAGTGTTTGGTGAGAAAGTTATTCCGGCTTTGGTATAGTAAAAAGCATGATCACTGCAATATGTGCGATCGCCTTAGCCATCATACATTTGTTTTCAGGTAAACTACAATTTATGAGAGCTAAACCGCGTAGTCGTTGGCTCTCATTTGGCAGTGGGGTATCTGTCGCTTATGTGTTCGTCCATATTTTGCCAGAACTGAGTAAAGCCCAAATAACACTCCAAAGCAGTTTAAATATTGGACTTGCTTTTTTAGAGCATCACGTTTATTTGGTGGCACTTTTAGGTTTAGCAGTGTTTTATGGCTTAGAACGATTTGCAAACAATTCGCGTCAACGCAATCAAAAAGCAGGGAAGGGAGATGTTACTGCTTTAGACGTTTTTTGGATACATATTGCTTCTTTTGCTGTTTATAACGCCTTAATTGGCTACTTGTTAGTACACCGAGAAGAATCAAGTATAAAGAGTTTATTGTTCTATTTTTTTGCGATGGCACTACATTTTGTAGTCAACGATAATGGTTTACGCGAAAACCACAAACAAATATATGATCAGATTGGGCGATGGTTGTTAGTAGCTGCGATCATTGTTGGTTGGGTAATTGGCATTGGCACGGTAATTCATCAGGCGGCTGTTGCGGTTCTCTTCGCCTTTTTATCGGGAGGTATTGTACTCAATGTCCTTAAAGAAGAACTACCAGAAGAGCGAGAAAGCCGCTTTTGGGCGTTTGCATTAGGTACGTTCGGCTATGCAATTCTTTTATTGGCTCTTTAATTATTAAATGTCACGTTGCCGAACCATATTAGTTAAAAAGTTCAGTAACAATAATGTAAAAATAACTATCACAAAAGATATCCAGTTAAATTCAATACTAAATCCTTTTGTGTTATTTATCCAACGGAAAATCCAGAAAGAATCATTACCGATAATAAATGAAGGAACTTCTAAGGTTTTCAATACTGGTATTAGTAAAAAGCTAGAAATCAGCACCAACGCCAAAGCCATAAAAGCGAGGTTTAACAAAGCTTTTACACCTGAACGCTTACGAGTTTTATCAGTTATAGCAAAAGGAAGTTCTCGGCAAGTCACACTAGGAGGTGCGTAAATTGCTATGCCTTCTTCTCTATCTTCGACTTGAATTGACTGCGGACAACGTAGTAATTGTACTGCTATCCAGATATCTCCAATTGCACCGCTTGTATTGAATGCAATTACCCAAATTAACCAGCTTGCTTGGGGAAAAATTGCTAACAGTAACAAACACGCAACATCAAGGACTATCAATGGTGCTAAACCAATGAAAATAAAAGCATTCCGGCGAAACAAGTCACCTGGTGAAGTGGCGTGAGCAAGGGGTAAGAAATACTTAAATTTAAATCCATAACGTGGCGAACCACCAAAGGCAGCAAACGCTATCCCATGCACCAATTCATGAACAATAATGGTGACAAAAGTAATGGCCAGTAAAATCACAAAAGTAAGAATTCCTCGCCAAGCTCCACCTCCAGCACTTTCTACACTAAAAATTACTGCTTGTTTATGAATGATGCTATAGTACCAGCTTGCACCTGCTGCTGCCAATATTAACAGCAATGAACCTAAAGTAGTCCAAATCAGTGATATTTCTGGAGTTAAGCGAAATACATAAATTGGCTCATTGCGAGTTGCTATATTCATAATTATTGCTCATTATTAATCCTTGCTTTCCAAATTAATAATATTTAGTGTTTATTTCATCACTCTACAGGTTTATCTAGCTTCAAAATCCTTATTTGAACGCTTCTTGTAGTTGTTCAGATGTCAAAGATTTTATTAAACTTAACGGTAGTGGTTGCTGACTAATTGTATTAACGTAATCTGGACTCAAGTAGGGAAGGTAACTTGACTGTTGGGCAACATACGTTTCAAAAAATGGAACACTCAAAGCTTTAACATAACGACGTGCCAAGGCAGGACTTGAACCGATTACCTGTGTAGGAACAGGTACGGCGGCATTTGGTGATTCTGCAATAGTAGAAAAGTGTGTGCCGCCATTGATAAGTGCTAAATATTTATTTTGAGTTGTTAGCCAAGTAAAAGGCTCAATTTGCTCTGTTAAAGCTGGAGCAACAGTATCAGAACTACCAGATACAATCATTACCGGAATTTTGATTTGGCTGAGACTAGCTTTTCCAAAAATACTGCTATTAACTGGATTAATAGCGATTGCTGCTTTTATCCTGGGGTCAGATAAGTTGTATTGAGCGTTTGGTAAATTGACTGCCAAACATTGAAGTAGAAGCGAAACATTTAACGTATTTTCCAAAGCTGGACAGTCGGCTTTCAGTTGCTCAAAATTAATCTTTGCACCTGCCAATGCTAATGCCGTATATCCACCAAATGATTGCCCAACTACACCAACTTGTTCTAAATTTAAGCGTCCCCTAAATGTTGAATTAGACTTTGATAAACGAGTGAGTTCATCTAGTAAAAACTTAATATCTAAAGGTCTGTTAATTAGCTCTCTAGGATTGGTAACTCTATTTGCTATACCTGCTAATAATGCTTGTATTTGTTGTGAATTACTGCCGGGATGTTCTGGAACAGCAACCACAAAACCATAAGAAGCCAGATGTTCGGCTAAATACGCGAAACTTGTTCTGTCGGAACCAAGTCCGTGCGAAATGACAATTATCGGACGAGGAGTTTGAGCAATTGGAAGGTAAATATCAGCAGGAAATCTCCTCTGACGCAAAAGGTCATTAAGTGTGATAGTTTGCTTTAAGAAACCAAAACTTCCCTTTTGTCCTAAGTTCATTAATGGAATAGTATTAAGTGGAGAAACTGTATTTACCTCTTGTTGGGATTGTTGGTTAATGAGTGCTATTGCATTTTGAGTTTGATTGACTAAATTCTGCAATGACTCTGCAATTGCCAAACTCTGGTTCAAGTTAATTGAAATTGCACTTGCCGGAAACTTGCTTAATACATTTAAAAGCGTAAAATCTTTTTTATCTGCGGCTGACAAAATCAATGCTGCACGAATTGCATAAAACCCTGACAAGTTAGATTCTGTCTGAATAACTTTACCTAAGTTTTTTAATAATCGTTCGCCAATGGGTGTATAAAGAAACTGCGAAACTTCTACTTGATTTAGGGGAATGCGAGTTAGTAAGACTTTCCGCAGTTGAGCTAGTTGCTTTTTGTCTAGATACTTTCTATATGCAGCTAAATTATCGTCTACTTTGCCTGTTCTAGCATAGGTTTCGAGTGAACTAATTGGGATAGACCTTTCTAAAATACCGTAATTAAATTTTATCCTCTCTGCACCTAAAGCGGGATAAGCAGTTAATGTAGGCAGCAACCCTATACTAAAAATTCTCAAAGCAAATTTCAGCCAAACAGTTTGTTTCTTTATAGTTTTAGTCATTATATATCACTTGAAATACTATATTAGGCAACGATGAAATTAGCGGATAATAAAATTTCATAGAGATTAATATCCCTTTCAACTAAACAGGCATGACCGCTATGAGGTAAAGTTATTGTCTGAGAATTAGAAAAAATATTATTTAAATGTTAAATAGTTGAGGAAATTTTTCTAAGATTTTGAGCGCCAAACAACCACCAAATGATTCCCCACAAAGATAAACAGGCGAACACGGTACTTTTTCTAGTTCTATCTTGGTTAAAGATACTACTTCTTGTGTCATTTGATCCCAACTTGTTAGCTCATGAGGAGGAATTACAAAGCAACGTACATCAAAAGCAGCTTCTAAACCTGCTGTTTGAATATACATCAATTCCTTTCCAGTCTCATCCATTCCTGGTAGAAATACTAAAAGTGGATAATTAGGGTTAGAAAACTGGGTAGTTAACAAATAAGGCTGACTACAAATTTTAGATGGCATGATTAAACTAATATTGATAATGAAAGCTACACCTGTGGAAAGTCATCAACTAATCTAAATATGATTAAACTAACTTTGAATCAATCCTACTTATTTTTCTAATTTCTTGTGTATTAATATCATTAGCTGCTTGCAAACACTCCTGCTCAGTTTGACTGATTAAACGTAAATTGAGTAAACTGGCAACCCACCCAGCCGTCAATCCCTGGAGCAAAACTGTCATCATTATTGTTAAAAATACCAAGGCTTTAATTGAATCGCCGCCATTAATACCCTGTTTTGTAAGTGAAACTGCAAATAATGAAGCTAAAGAAGCAGCTACAATTCCACGAGGAGCAACCCAAGATAAAAATAACTGCTGTTGCCAGTTTAAATCTTGATTCCAGGTAGATATTAAAATGTTAATAGGACGTATTATCAGCATCAGCACTAGAACTGCCAGAACACTACCCCAACCCAAAGCGAAAATACTTGCAATTGATAAGTCTGCTGCTAATAGAATGAACAAAACCGAATTGGCTAAAATGCTCAACTGTTCATTAAACCCACGCAATAAAAGCTCCGAAGGCAGGTTACTAGCTCTTAAAAATATCCCCATAACCACAGCGACTACTAGACCAGACTCACCACGTAGCGCCTGTGCCAAACTAAATAAACCCCAGACACTAGCTAAAACAACTAAATTTTTTAACTCTTGGGATAAGAATTGATCCTGTTTGAGAAGTTGGGATAGCAACCAGCCTCCGCCTACACCAATAATTATGCCTAGACCCAAACGCAAAACTAGACCCTTAATTAAAATGAGAGGCTCCACATTTCCACTCAACACAAAATGAAGCACAATCACAGCCAAAATTGCACCAATTGGATCGATAAAAACCCCCTCTCCTTCTAAAAGTGTTGAAACTTGTTTTTCTACATTAATTTGTTTGAGGAGCGGATTAATAACTGTTGGCCCTGTCACAACTACTAAAGAAGCGTAAAGAAAAGCAATTGGCCAAGGAAATTCACTTAGCCAGTGTGCTGCAATAGCTGCACCAGTTAAGGTAATTAGTACTCCCAAAGTGACAAGATTGCGAAGGCTAGTAGAAACTTCTTTTAACTCTCCTAACTGTAAATTTAAACCACCCTCGAATAAAATCACCGTTACTAACAGCGAAACCAGAACTTCTAAACCAACACCCAATAATGATGGATCTAAAAAATCAAAACCATCTCGCCCCAGAAGAATCCCGAACAGAAGTAGCAAGACGATACTAGGAATGTGAAAATAACCAGCTAAAACTTGAGCAGCAATACCAGCTACAACCGTTACACTTATCAAAATAGTAATAGGCAAAGATTCTTCCATAAAAATTTAAGTCGTGCTGTACAACCTCCTATAATTAAAAACTATCAGCAAGTAGGAAAACTTGCTAATGTCAATAAAGAATTGTCGAGGGAACGACAACGCGTAGACGCAAAGCGGCTTGCCGTCAGGCATCGCCCACCTACCGAATAATGGCATCGGTTGGTTCTTTAATTTTTGGTTCTGGTACGTTATCTAAGTGAATATCTCCGATTCCGTGAAAAACAACCGCTTTCATGGTGAGTACTCCTAATTCATGAGGTTTACATTTCAAACAAAAATGAGTAGCTTGTGTTTTGAACTACCACAAAACACGAGAAAATATTTATGCAATAGAGCAAGAAATCTAGTATCGAAATTTTTTTGACGGATAGCTTCAACAGACAATTGAGCTTATATTTGGCTACATGACATACGCACTTAGAAAGTATGGTATCAATATTGCTATGGTTTCTTATCGTCCTCTAGAAGGAGATAAATTGTGGATAGCAATGTCAAGCAAAGAAACTGGAAGCAATAGCAAACTTTTTAACAGATGATGGTTAATAGCGATCGCTACTAATCCATGTTGCTACTTAGTAAAATCGACACGATTGTTCTATAGTGCGAGTCTCTTCGAGTTGCACCATTATCAGAACAGCTGGCGCATGGCCTACTATTCCAGATAAGTGACCGAGCAGCAAAAAGTATTACGTTCAGTAATCCGATTATTGAAAAAGTACAAATTAGTGATTATTGGGGATAGGGAATTTCACAACGTAGAGCTAGCGCATTGGCTCCACAAACAGAACAAGAGCTTTGTATTTCGTCAAAAAAAGGACACTACCTTTTGTGAGAAAGGACAAAAATTTCAGCCTTTAGGTGGCATTGAGATTTATCCTGGTGTTCGTCAGTTTTACACCAATGTTAATTTCACTCAAAAACGAGGTTTTGGTCACTTTAACAGCGAGGTTTCAGGGCTATGAAGCTTATACAGCAAGCACTTTAAATTGCTTGTCGCCCCTTGAACACATTTACGGTGAATTAACTTACACTTGTACCAAGCTTCCTTGCAATGCGGATTTTCAATAGCTCTTTGACAGCTGATCGACAACAAAATCACTACACTCGATTTAGCCTATAACTTTAGTCAAGGCAGATTTAGTTCTGTTTAGATTTTCTTTACAAATCAGTTCTTAGAAAACATTTGAACATCATGATGCTCGAACTGCGGCTAAAAAATAGTTTTTGGTTATCACAGCTACAATCCTCAGATGCGATCGCGTATGTTGACCATCTCAACGATCCGACTATTCACCAAACAACTGAAAATATTCCCTACCCTTACACCAGAGAACACGCACTACATTGGATTCAACGCCATACAGACATCACTAATCAATACGGAAAACCACATCTATTAGCAATCCGCAATCCACAAGGGCAATTGATTGGCTCAATCGGTATTGGTGAGATTGATGAGAGACATCCTCATGTTGCCGAGCTTGGTTACTGGCTTGCCTCCTCGTATTGGGGACAGGGAATCATGACACAAACCGTTCAGGTTTTCCTCCACTATGCTTTCATAGAACTCGGTTTACTTCGTCTTTGGACACGAGTATTTGAGTTTAATTGGGGATCGCGTCGAGTTCTAGAGAAGAATGGCTTTAAGCTAGAAGGCATTCAACGTCAGCACTTATACCGTGACGGCAAGTTGATTGATGATTATTTATATGGATTACTGAAAACAGATTTAAACTGATCAGGATAAGTGCCACCTCATCAATCTCCCGCAAGGGCGATGTGATGCGATCGCACATCAAAGTATAAGCCAATACGTGACATTTCTCGATCAGCGACAATACCAGAAGTGGATATGCAGTAAATGTTGGGTGAGGCTGGGAAAAGGGTAAGGGATTTTAAATCTTTTCCCCTTCCCCCTCTGTGTACCTTCGTTAAATACTCTGCGATCGCCTAATCCTTCAAATGACGTTGAGACAAATTCGTGTCATCAAGTTAAACCCTTACCCACTTTAGCCTGGCAACTATTGGTGTTGATATAGCTTGTAAGTTCCCTATGCTACTTTTACACTTAATGCTCTTTGAGTGGAAGCTTTATATCCTCAATGACATTAATTTGGCACAGCGACAAATAAAAAGTCACTGTACAAAATTTCTATTGGATAAAATGCAATGCACTACTTAATTTATTAACTGTACCTCACTAGACCAGCAAACGCCATAACATCAGTTTTTTACAGTCCCATAGCCCTAAAAAACTTAACTTAGTATTTTTAATTTCAAGATAAACTAAATTTAAGCAAAAGAATTATTAAATATACTTATGATTTTATATATTGTCAAATTGAATTATTGATGGATTTGTATGCGCTTACCAATGATTATTAGTGCCGGGCTGTTGCTATTCTTAGGTTTGAGCCTACCAGTAATGTCCCAAAGTTCCATAGAAATAGCACAATCCCCAGCGAGTCAGAACTTGAATTTGAGGCGATTACAATTTAATCGCAATTTATGGACTTGAGCGCTTTTTTAGAATGTCTTTTGGATTCCTAAAATTAGCACGTTCTGGCACAGGTATGAATTCGTGCCATTGCTCACTAAATAGTTAATACACAATCACAGGTAGGTAGAGGCAAATGGCAGATTTGTTTTTTTCCGAGTATGTAGAGGGCAGCAGTAACAACAAAGCTCTTGAAATTTACAACAGCACTGGGGCTGCAATCAACTTATCGGCAGAAGGCTACGTTGTGCAGATGTATTTCAATGGCAATACTGCTCCTGCTACGACAATCAACTTGACAGGTACAGTAGCAAATGGGGATGTATTTGTCCTTGCTCAAAGTCTTGCTAATGCGACGATTATCGCTCAGGCAGATCAAACCAGTAGCGCTTCCTGGTACAACGGTGACGATGCGATTGTCCTACGCAAGGGTGGAACCAGTGGTACCATCGTTGATGTAATCGGTCAGATTGGTGTTGATCCAGGGACTGAGTGGGGTACAGGACTAACTAGTACAGCAGATAACACACTGCGCCGCAAGAGTAGCATCACAATGGGTGATACCAACTCTGATGATGTATTTGAACCAAGTGTACAATGGCTTGGGTTTGGTACAGATACCTTTGACGGATTGGGAAGCTACACAACTGATGGCAGTAATACTGCTGGGGTGACAATCACCCAATCTGGCGGCAGCACAGATGTCAACGAAGCAGGTGAAACTACTGACACCTACACGATCGCACTAAATACCGTGCCGACTGGTGCTGTAAACATTGCGATCGCAGCAGACGAAGAAACCCAAATCAGTAGCGATGGTATAAACTTCTTCAATTCAGTAACACTGTCCTTAAGCAACACTACTTCTCAAACAGTGACTGTTAGGGCAGTTAATGATGCGGACATGGAAGGTTCTCCCCATAACGGTGTAATTACCCACTCGATTACCAGTAGTGCTGACCCTGCCTACTCCAACACCTCTACACCAATTCCAAATCTCAACGTTAATGTAACCGATAACGACGTTGCCCTCATGCTAACGCCAATCTACACTATTCAAGGATCTGGTGACGCTAGCCCTTTTGCTGGCAACAATACATTCTACACCACTGAAGGTGTAGTGGTCGGAGATTTTCAGGGTAGTACGGGTCTGAACGGTTTCTACATCCAAGACCCCACAGGGGACGGCAACTCAGCAACTTCAGATGGCATCTTTGTTTTTGCCCCTTCAAGCATTGATGTCAACGTGGGTGATGTTGTACAAGTTACAGGAAAAGTTTCTGAATCCTTCAATCAGACGCAAATCGATAGCCCCACCAGTTTAAACGTGGTGGGTTCAGGTACAGTTGCCCCCACTGTAGTAGATTTACCTCTAGCAACCGGAACAAGCCTGGAACGCTACGAGGGAACGCTGGTCACCTTCCCAGAAACTTTAACCGTCACCGAAAACTTCAACTTGGCTCGTTTTGGTGAGGTCGTACTATCGGCTGAGGGACGGTTGTTTAATCCCACGAACTTCATCGATCCGACTGACATCCCCTCCTCTGAAACAGAAAATGATGAAAACAACGTAGCTGCTGTCACGATTCAGCAGAATATCAACAACAGCCGTCGAATTCTAGTGGATGATGGTAGCAATACTCAAAATCCGACGACTATCCCCTATCTCAATGCCAATAACACCTTGCGGACAGGTGATACAACCACGAACCTGACTGGTGTGCTTGGCTACGGATTCAACAATTATCGGCTTCAGCCAACGGTTACACCTGTATTTAACCAGACTAATCCCCGCACCTCTGCACCAGAAAACGTTGGGGGTAATATTAAAGTTGCTAGCTTCAATGTATTGAATTACTTCAATGGAGATGGTGCGGGGGGCGGATTCCCTACATCTCGCGGCGCAGATTCTGCCATTGAGTTTGAGCGACAAAATGCCAAGATTGTTAGTGCGATCGCAGCGCTTAATGCTGATGTCGTTGGTTTAATTGAAATTGAAAATGATGGTGATGATGCCAATTCAGCGATCGCTAATTTAGTCAATAGTCTCAACGATAACATCGGCGCTAAAGTCTACGATTATATTCGTGACCCAGCTACAGGGGTCGGGACTGACGAAATCAAAACAGCGTTTATTTATAAATCAGGTGTCGTTACCCCAGTTGGTGCATCCCTGAGCGATACTGATGCCGTTTACAATCGCCTACCTGTAGCGCAGACTTTTATCCTTAACTCCAATGGTGAAACTTTCACACCCGTGATCAACCACTTCAAATCTAAGGGTGGAACAGGCACGGGTTTAGATGCAGACCAAGGTGATGGGCAAGGTGCTTTCAACTTCACCCGCGTTCAGCAGGCAGAAGCACTGCTTGGATTTGTTAATGAGCTGAAAGTCTCAACAGGTGATAGCGATGTGCTGGTCATTGGTGACTTGAATGCTTATGGTGAAGAAGACCCAATTGATGTTCTACGAAATGGCGGTTTAATCGATGAAATTGACAAATTTGTAGATAATCCCTACTCATTTGTCTTTGATGGACAGTCAGGCTACCTGGATCATGCCCTTGCCACGTCTAGCCTGGATACTCAAGTATCGGATGTGACCGAGTGGCATATTAACGCTGACGAACCGAGAATTTTAGATTACAACCTTGAATTTAAAGGATCTGGAGCCTCACCTGACCTCTACACAGAAACACCCTACCGCTCGTCCGACCATGACCCAATTCTAGTTGGGATTAATTTGTCTAGCACCCTTACCGTAATCAACGGGGGCAATGGCAACAACCCGATTAATGGCACCTCCGGCAGAGATGAACTCAACGGCGGTAATGCTAACGATACCTTAAATGGGGGCAATGGCAACGATATCCTCAACGGGAATAACGGCAATGACATCCTTAACGGGGGCATTAGCAACGATATCCTAGTGGGTGCTAATGGTGATGACCTACTCAATGGTGGCCAAGGCAATGACAGCCTGACTGGTAGCAGGGGTAGCGATCGCTTTGTGTTAGCAGTGGATACAGGCATTGACACCATCACCGACTTTCAAGATAGTCAAGACTTGCTCGGCTTGTCAGGAAATCTGTTATTTGGGCAGTTGACGATTACCCAAGGCACAGGTGTGGATGCTAGCAACACCCTAATTAGGCTGACAAGTAATGATGGACTGCTAGCGGTTCTAAGTGGAGTGCAGTCTAGCACTATCACTGCTGCTGATTTTGTAACGATTTAAGGGATTGACGCAATAATGGTAAATTAATGTTTTTAGAAGGCAGGAGACAGGACAGTGCGGCTTGGTTTACAAAGTTTTTATCTGTTGAGGTAAACAGTCTTTGAGCAGTTCTTGAGGAGGAGTTATTGGGCAATAACTCCTTTTCAAGAGGATCTTGGGTTAGGCACTTACCAATAATAAAATGCTATAAGCCTAGCTTTCGCCTGAAGGGCGAAAGCGCCAAAGATATAGTCGTTTAGCCACAATATCCCTGATACGGCAGGACAATTTTAAACTTATTCTAACTAAAAGTTAATCTTTGATTACTTACATTTTGCTTTTTTTATAAAAGGGAAAGGCAAGCTCAACTTGCCTTTCCCCGCGGCTATGCAATTATGATTAATTAAAGAATAATGTCGCTTGTAGGATTTCCTGCTGCCACAAATAGTGTTGGCGCTCCTGTAAGCTGAATCTCAAAGTCAGCGCCCAAATTGCCATCGGTGTTAGCTGCAAGAATACCTGCTACATATCTAACTTGACCAACTGCGGAGAATGCGGCAGTACTGATGAAAGTGAAGGCTTGGTTCCCTTCTGAAGAGGGGTTGGCATCAATAGTAGATAAATCGATTTGATCACCTAGCGAGGCATTGTTTCCGTTTCCAACAAAGTCAGTGATAACATCGCTTGATGATGCACCAGGTTGACTCTCAAGAACTAAGTCAAAATCGAAAATATCGTTACCTGCTCCTCCAGTGAGGCGATCAGTCCCATTTCCACCCGATAATTGGTTATTTTGGTTGTCGCCAACAATATTGTCATTTGCATTTGTGCCGATGACATCATCAAAGTCGACTACTGTAAATGGCAATGTTCCCAAACCAGGAACGTTATTGGCAACCAAACTTCGGGTTTCCAAGTTAACAGTGATAGATACCCCAGCCACAGATTCGGATGCATCTATGATATTGTTGGCAACACCCCCATTAGCAATAATGTTTTCTACTCTCAAGAGCGTGTCTAACCCCAACCCCGCAGGTTTTCTAACGCTTCCAACACCTGACAAGATAATCCTTTGAGGTGTACCTCTATAGATTACGGTATCAAAGCCGTCTCCGCCATCAATTATGTCGTCACCCTCACTGAAAATGAAGGTATCACTACTGCCATCAGCACCCCCGATGAGGGAATCCCTGCCAGAACCCCCATTGAGAATATCGCTACTAGCACCCCCATCAAGCGTATCGTTTCCCCTATTGCCGTTCAGGATATCGCTGTCACCACCCCCATTTAGGCTATCATTGCCTTCACCCCCATTGAGAACATCGACGTTGCCATTGCCGTTTAGGATATCGTTGCCGCCATTGCCGTTCAAGATATCGTTGTCATCACCCCCATTTAGGGCAGGGCGAAAGATAGATGGGGTACCGTTAATGGTATTGTTGTCATCAAAATCACTACCGTTAATAATTGCCATAATCAGCAGAGGGTTGTTAAATGAGGTTACTAGGATCACATCAGCCCAAAACCCAACTTTTTTGTGAAAACTCAAAACTTTTACAAAACTTTACAGACGTAAATTTCAAACCACTATAGACTTCTTGCAGAAGTGAGGAAAGGGATGGAATTTCCTCAAACCCAGTAATATGCAAATATGCACCCCAACATCTGGGCACTTGTTACTTTTACGAGATGTCTTATGATTGCTATCCCTGCCAATCAACAAACTCTCTCTACTCGTTCCAATCAATCAAAACCCTTTCAACACAAGCAATCCCCCAGTGCGGAAACTTCACCAGCAGCTTTTTAACGACAATCTGCTTTCGCCGACTGATCCTGCCAGCATTACTTGTAAATACTCGAAGCCTGTATTTTCTCTTAGAATCCCTGCCATTTTAAGCTTCTCCATCCTCAGAGATCAGACTTTTAACCTAATAGCGATGGCGGAACGCGTGCCGTAGGTGATCGCTCCACTCGACCATTTTTCAGTATTTAGAGTGGGTGTAAAACCTTACCCCTGCATCGGAACTATAAATTCATGTCCATGATTAGCAAAACTCAGCTTCCACAAATAGGTTTGAGTTTCTCCTTGTTTGAAATCACCGAAATAAGTAATTCTATAACCCTCCGACATACGAGGAATTAGTGGGGAGCTAACTTGGTCAAAAATTTCTTTGGTAAATGTGGTGATTAAAAATTGTAGTCAGAGTAAGTTACCCATGAATATGAAGAAATAGGGAATAACCACTGGCAGCAAAAATAAAAAGGATAGCCGCAGGAAAAATTACTACATCCCTGACAATAAATAAAATCCAATCTTTTCTTAGTTCTTGTTTAAACTTCAGTTCTCGCAGTTTTCGCTCAAGTTCTACATCTTCTTCTGACTGCAAATTTTCAGGTGAGGTAATTAGTGGATTGTCGCCTTTGTGGGCAATTATTTTTGATAAATCTGTCATAGTGTTTAGATAGCAATAATTTCACAGTGTTGGAGACCATTTATAAAGTAAATCTTTAGACGGCTAGACGACGTAACATAATACGAGTCATAACGGCATATATGGCAGCTTCACTCATTTCAGTCAGACGTTCGTAATCTTTACTCAAACGATGGTACAGGTTTTACCAACCGAATGTTCTTTCTACTACCCAACGCTTGGGTAAAACTTCAAATTCTTTATCAGTACGACGCATGACCTCAACATGAGCTTGAATCATCAACCAAACAGCCAGCGCAAACTTATCGCCGTCATACCCCGAGTCAACCCACATGACTTCAACTTTTTCCAATAATTCTGGGCGTTCTTCTACCAGTTCCATCAAGGCATACGCTGCAAGCACTCTTTCAGGAGGATTGCCTTTGCTCACAATCACTTTGAGCAAATAGCCCAAGGCTATCAACGATTGTTTGGCGTTTTCTTCCTTTGACTAACTTGCCACCATCAAAGCCGTAGACATCTCACGCCAGTTGCTTCAAGTCGGCAGAGCCGCCCAACGCACTGGCTCCCTTTTTTCAGTCGTTTTTACCGACTGACTATCTACTGCGATGCCTACGGCGAGCTTCTCTACGAGACGCTCCGCGAACGCTAACGCACTTGGTTGTGTTGACCTACCTAATTTTATGCGAACTTGATCACGCAGTGTATGGTTTAATTTTTCCCAAACTCCCTTGCGTTGCCATTTACGGTAATAGCTGTATACCGTTGAGCTTGGCGGAAAGTCTCGCCTGTTGCATATTCCATTGGCATCCAGTTTTCAAATGATAATAGATGGCATTGCATATTTCACGCATATCTGTTGTGCGTGGATGCCCTCCTTCTTTAGCTGGTGGAATCAAGGGAGCCAAGATTTCCCACTCCATATCAGTTAAATCTGTAGGGTAAGACTTTCGCGCCATATCGACTATCTATGTAAATACACTGCACATGAAGTATTTTATCGTTATCAGAACTTCTTTCTGCTGGTTTTTAGATTTACTTTATAAATAGCCTCTTACCCGGAAGTTCCTCTTGATAATAATCAGGCCGAACGCTCACTTCGTTTGGCTGTGACAAAACGTAAAGTTAGTGGCGGCTCCCGTTCGATGGACAGGTTTAAACACACTGCACATCTTTTGACGGTGGTGCAAACCTGCCGTCGTCAAAGCCGATCTGTGATTGATTTTTTTGCACAAGCACTGCTGGCTAATTCCAATAATTATCTGTCTATCCCATCCCTGCTTCCTAAATATTAGACCTGAATCCTTACCCATGAACTAAGACAAAAGTTGATATAGAATTCCTCCTTGTAGATGTGATCTGAAAATCAAGCTCGTCTGTTCTCTCTTGTTCTCTCTTGAAATGGGTCAGTTCGCTGTGTATCCGCCATCGATCACTAAGGATTGTCCAGTGATAGCGATCATTTCTTCACAGTCGTTTAGTTTTTGGATCAGCATAAGTTTAGGCTTGCAATTACACAATCGGATCAAGTTCAGGATCTGTGAATTTTGGAGGAGAAAGGGTCACTGATTATTTCTGCTGAAGAAAGTCCAGCAACACGGGATTGACCTGATCAGCGTGAGTCCAGTTGATCGCGTGTGGTCCATCAGGAATGACAACCAGTTGACTGTTTTTAATCAGTTTTGGAAGTCTTGCTGCGGTGGACTCCAGTGGCAGAATGCGATCGCTATCTCCATGAATAATCAGAGTCGGCACATCAATGCGGGGCAGATCATCGCGGAAATCGGTGAGCCAGGAGGGTACACAGTCCAAAGTCCCTTTAGCAGAAGCCCCTACTGCCACATTCCAACTGGCTTGGATCGCTTCATTGCTGATGCGTTGGCGTAGCCTCTCGGAACGAGAATCGCCAAGCAATACATCAACATTGAAGAACTCTTTGAAAAAGGCAGAGAAATAAGCTGGACGATCGTCAACAATCGCTTTCATAATGCCATCGAAAACGCTTTGATCAACACCCTCTGGATTGTCGTCTGTCTTTAACAGAAACGGTGGAACGGGAGCCATCAGCACGGCTTTCTGCACCCGCTCTGAGCCGTATTTGCCAAGATAACGTGTGACTTCACCTGTTCCCATTGAGAAACCGACCAGCACGGTATTTTGCAAGTCAAGCTTGGTCATCAATGTGTTCAAATCGGCGGCGAAGGTATCGTAGTCATAGCCAGATGAGGGCTGACTGGAGTTGCCAAATCCTCGGCGATCGTAGGTAATTACTCGATATCCTGCATTCAGTAAAACTAAAACCTGCTTCTCCCAGGAATGTCCGTTCAATGGAAATCCATGAATCAGTACAATCGGTTGTCCTGTCCCAAGATCTTCGTAGTAGAGATCGATGGTTGCAGAGTTTTCTTGACCAACGGTAATGTAATACCAATTTAATGTGAAGCTACATATAATAAGGAGAAACAAACTCGGTAAGTGAGCATACCCATGAGTCGCCCATTTAAGATTGAGATCGCCGAGAGCGAAGAGGAACTAAAAAAACGCCTACAAACAACGTCTTTGGGAAACCAGAAAGAAAAGTTACAGATGTTGTGGTGGCTGGCGAGTGGGCAAGTCAAGGAACAACAAGAAATAGGGCAACGTT
>NZ_JACJTR010000139.1 GCF_014698795.1 Nostoc sp. FACHB-892 | reverse complement strand
ACCTTCAATGAAGACGCTTGCCGCGTCCGTACTGGCCATGCTCCACAAAATCTATCATTGCTGCGTCGAATTGCACTTAACGCTTTAAATTTGGAACAATCACTCAAGCGAAGTAACCGTCAAAAATCAAACAGAGCTGCTATGGATAACAACTATATGTTGACCATTTTAACTGCTTGCTTATCTCATCATCATGATGCTGAAAAGCCTTGTTGTCAATAGCCTTTGAAATGCGCTTACCCTGAATTTCCGACAGCATGGTTTTTACTTTTAAAAGTAATAGCTAAATTAGTGTCAAAAATATTTTGAGAGTTTTTATGTAAGGATTTTAAATACATTTGTGGTACAACTAAAGCTGCATGAATCTTACCGATTTTTCGAGCAGATATAGCGATTATCAGTCCAATTCAGTACACTTATGAGAGAACAATTTTACTGATAACTGGTCGCTATGAAAGCCTACTCTCTCGACTTGCGTCAGAAAGTTGTTGATGCTTATGCCGGAGGTGACATTTCCCAACGAAAACTGGCTAAAAACTTTGGCGTTACCTTAAGTTTTGTCCAAAATTTACTCAAACGCCATCGTGAATTTGGCACGATCAGCGCCAAAGTTCGTACTGAGCAGACGCCAACAAAGTTGAATGCCGAACAGCTCGAAATCCTGGGTCAACTCGTTGTAGCACAGCCCGATGCAACGTTAAGGGAATTGCGGGAACGACTTTACGAGAAAACAGAGGTGTTAATTGGGGTGGCCACAGTGAATCGGATGGTTCGCTTTCAACTCAACCTAAACCTCAAAAAAAAGTCTCCACCCCACAAAGAAAGGCACTGATGAAGTCCAATTGGCCCGATTTGAGTACTGGAAGCTCCTGAGGGGCATACCCGTGGAAAATCTAATCTTCTTAGATGAATCAGGGGTTAATCTGTCCTTCATTCGCAAATGTGCCCGTGCGTTGCCAGGGCAGCGAGCCTATGCTCAAAAGCCCAACCGCAAAGGGAAAAATGTCTCGGTAATTGGCGCCATTAGCTTAAAAGGACTGCTCACCCAATGGAGTGGTTTAGGTTCTATCGATGCCTTGACCTTTGATGCCTTCATCGCTCAAAAACTCGTACCTCAGCTTTGGCCTGGTGCAGTCGTGATCATGGATAACTGCTCGATCCATAAAAGTGATGAACTTGAAGCTTTGATCATCGCTGCTGGAGCTAGCCTCATTTATCTTCCCCCTTACTCCCCCGATTTTTCGCCGATTGAAAACTGTTGGTCTAAGATCAAAAACATTCTCCGCAGCATCGGTGCAAGGACGTATCCTGATTTACTCAAGGCATTGGATGTGGCATTCGCAGAAGTGACTACAGAGAATTTACTCGGTTGGTTTACTCACTGCTGCTACTGTACTTCGGAAGACTGATAACCGCTATAACTGAAACTCAGTGTTGCTAAAAACTTGTTCAACAATCTTAGTAATCTCTGTTTGGAAATCTATTTGTACCGTGTAAAGAAGTTGTTCTAAATCTATATTGAGCATTACTTTACTTTACCTTTGAATATTCAATTGATATTTATCTAAGAGGATGTTTGAAAAGTCCTCCAGCGTGTGTTTCACTACCCTGGCTACCCAGAAACTGCTACGAGGGAATCAGTTTTGGGATTTGACATTGCACCTCTGAGTCGCACTTGAGGCTTAATCCGACCCTTTTCAAACATCCTCTTAGACTACATACGGCACAATCTATTTTCCAGAAATACACTGGAAGTAGAGCAACTTAGTAGTACCCAATCTGTTCTTTATTAGCTCACCATCAGCTACGCCAACAACTTTAAGCTAATAAAAAACGTAATAAGTAAAAGCTCAAAGGGCTTTTAACAAACATCATACTTGCGGCAATTACGCCCCAAGTTATGACAATCCGGGCAATCCAAACCCTAGCACCAATTCTTTCTAGTATAAGGTTGCTAGGAATTTCAAACAAAAAGTAGCCCAAGAAGAAAATCCCTGAGCCGAAACCATAGATTGTGGAACTAAAGCCCAAATCGTGATTCATTTGCAAGGCGGCAAAACCGACATTAACCCGATCCAAATAAGCAATGATATAAAGCACAAATAACAAGGGAATTAGCCGCCGAGTTACCTTGTTTAATACCTTTCGTTTGAGCGTTTCATCTGATGTCATCTCACTTGTCCGATTTTATTCCTTGCAGTTGCTGTTATTTCAAAGTCAAGCCATGCCTGCGGTGGGCTGTGACGCTCCTGCGTCGCTCTAAGCGTTGCATCCCGAAGGGTATACGCTACGCTATCGGTGTCGCCTTTAAGTAGGGTAAGGTTTCGTCTACATTGATTGCTCTACTTCTAAACACAGACTACAGTATCAGATGCGGCTTTGTTACATGAATGAAAAAACATCCCAATCACAGCAAGTTTTTGTCCACTACTGCGATTACAAAATTAAGACATAGTGTAGTACTGCTCTTGAGCCAATGGTAAGGACGTGGATTGCTTTAAGCAACGATTGTCACCCCTTGCAGCGATGTACTTCAAACTCTGCACATACGCCCTGATTGCTTTACTGACTGCTAGTCTCAGTGTGAATTTGAATTTACCCAGACTAAAGAGGGGTGTGGAAATCTAAAGAAAGTATTAAGAGAATACCCAGATTAAGAACTTCCTTTGACAGTTACAAATCAAAATCAAGGCTGAATGTTTCCCCTGAAGAATCCTCTTCTTTCTCCTCTGCAAATGGAGTTTGAGTCCAAGACGTGAGTTGGTTTGATTCAGTATTAATCGGTGAGTCAGGTAAAAGTTGTGCAGGTAATCCAGCCTTGATGAAAACAAAATAGCAATCAACCATAAAGTAAAGCGTGTCCAGGTAACTTTTATCTAGTTTTTGCGATTCTGCAAATATGCGCTCTCGGTAATTATCTTTGAGGCGAACTTTTTCCGGTGCTAAGTCTTTTTTATCTGCCATTGTTATAACTTTACTTAAGA
>NZ_JACJTR010000138.1 GCF_014698795.1 Nostoc sp. FACHB-892 | reverse complement strand
ATAAAACAAGTATGTGGAATTTGTCGGTTCATGGTTAGGGATACCTATGCAATCAAGACTCACATATTTTGTTCACTTCAAGCTTTTGTTAGATTGGAGTTTATGCGGTCTGAAAAAATAATTAGCAGTTGGTACGAAATACAACGCAACATGTTCACATTAGTTGTACGTGAGCATATTTTTGCAAACCTTAGCAGTGATGGCATTTTCTAGACAACATAGATAATCTTTTTTGTCAATGCGTAAGTCCTAGATTAGATAAATTAGGCAATATGTTACTCATATCTATGCTCCTTAATTTTTGAGAAGCGATTTACAATTGCAGTAGTTTGCAATTGTTAAAGCAGTGTAAGCAATGCTTTTAAACTTATTAATACTCTATGAAGTGCTGTTAATTGCTGTACTATAACATTATTTAATACATTTACAATTATTAACGGTGCAGCAAAAGCACTGAAGTTCAACTTTTAAACCCGGTTATTCAGACGCTCCTACGTCGCTATCCGCAATTTCTGTCAAAGCACCCCAACTGAATTATGACGACTGACGCCTCTATTTTGTTCGATAACAAAAGGTTTAATGTCTGCCAAACACGGCAATCAACAGATGATTCACGCCATCCACTCCACCCAATCGGGCGCATCTGTCGCCAGTTGAGCAAATTTGTCATCTCCACATTCTCCAACTCCAGCATCACGCCTCGACGTTCACCACTCTTGCCCAAAGGAATAATTAATTGTATTGCCCATCTCTTCTTTTAAGCGATGGCGCTGTTTCGCCCGCTCTCTTGCGATCGCCAGCCGGAAGCAGAGGCTAAAAATGCTTTTAAAACCTCAAAGTAAAAAACTTTATAACTTAGATTTTTACTTGGGTTGCCACAATGGATTGATATCAAGGTTTCCAGCAGCAGATACGGTATTTCTAACCTACATCGGTACGGTTTACACCCCTTTGGTTTTTGTAAAGCTATCGTAACATTTATTTATATAAAGCAATATTTGCTTAACTTAGCAAGCTCAAATAAAAGAGTAGGTAATAAAACGATGAATCAACCCATTGAATTATCTTTAGAACAAGAATTTAGCCTTAGAACTTTCTCTGATCAAGTGCAGCAGATGTCTCGTGAACAAGCTCAAGAATTTTTGCAGATGCTGTATAAGCAGATGATGATAAGGGAAAAGACTTACCAGGAACTGCTCAAATATCAATGGGAAGTTGGTTCAGGTTCAATCTTGGGTTAAAACAAACTTGCTCCCATCAGCTGTAGAAAGAGCCAACACTGGTAAGCCCAAGCGGCATTTTCAGCATTGCTCCCCTTGCAACCTTGAATAGCAGCACTTTCTACCTGGGTGAGTGTTTGGGGAATGTCAAAGGATATTATGTGAATTACTTGTGTGGTCATCTCTTTTGTGCTAGCGAGTCACCAATGACCATGAAAATTGCAAATCCCTCGAAACGTGGGCGCTTAGAGGGATTTTGGGTATTGATATTTGGTATTGGGTTTTTTGACAGCTAGGTTAAATTATCTGCTTTCTTAACGGCTGACTTTAACTCTTCAAATGTAATACTACCGTCAGAGTCTGAATCATAATTTACTAGCAATTCCTGGGGAGTACTGATATTTGTTTCTGATGAAATGATTGTACTTAAGCCAGGACTTAAAAAAAGATCATTAATGGAGATTTTACCGTCTTGATCGGTATCTAATTTATTAAAAAGAGATTGAAGCTCTTGCTCGGTTGCCATAAGTTTCTATCTGAAGAATCGTTTTTCAATTTAATATCTCATTAAGGGATGCCCAAATAATAAATTGTATTGAGCATTTTCTTTCTCAAACCAAATAACGTGAGCGGAAGCTGGTTGAATAAAGCATGGCAGAATAACTGCCGCTATGAGCAGACCCGGGATTTTTTTGAGCAGCATTTAATTCTCCTGAAAGTTGTATTTGGTCTTAATGCTTAATTACGTAATCAGAAAACTAGTTTTTTTAAGACTGAACAATCCCCCCGCCAGGGATAAAATTTAAATATTTATATTTTCTTAAGTTTTCCTAACTAGTCAGAATAAATTGAAAATTATTTATTTGGAGAATAACTATCTTTAGATAGAGATTAAGGCTAAAATAATAAATATTAAATGTATTTTTTCAACTACAAACTTTATTTATAGCTACTACGGACAGGTTAAACCAGAAAACTTAGTGTTTAATGCTAACTTGCAAGAATTTGCTCAAAAAGTTGACATGATCACCAGTTTAGAAAGCAATGGTAAGCTTGACCCAGAAGATGCTTATCAGCAAATTAAGGGACTTTGGAAACAGTTAAAGCACAGTAAGAAAGAACTGGGAATTGGTGAGGAGCCATCGGCAACAGCCTGAAGTTATTCTAACTTTGGGGTAATCACCTCAAACTCATTGCGCCTGAGTGATACTAGAATATTTTCCTCATCTGAATCTACTTGAATAAGCCAGCGTATGCTTGATTCACCATCTGAGTGTGGCTCTCGACCACAAACAACCCCAACTTTTCCAGTTACATAGAAAGGACGTAGAATCAAAACTGTGTCTCCTACTTCAACAGGGTCTGGGGTCTGCAATAGCTAGTATTGTAGCTTACTTAAATAATAAAAATTATCCCGTAGCTGCCTTACTTGGAATTAGCCCTATAATCTATAGTTCTGCTCATCCCCTCGATCAGCAGCCATCATAGAAAATCAAACTACTCTTCTTATTGAGCGACAGTTTATAATATTCTATAAAGATGATTAATAAAAATGATTAAGCCTAAAAATGTGTATCGCGGACACTCAATGGAAAAAGTTGGTCACGGTAAAAGAGCGGTATTTAAAACAACTATCAACGAAAAAGAATGGTCTGCCGTGACTGAATTAGAGGTAAAAACAGCAATTGATACTTGGATCGATCAAGGAATAGAGCCTTAGTTATTGGCTACATAAGTAGAACAAGGTGAAAAAACCAAACTATGTAAAGATAAGTAAATACGTACAATGTGTCTACAAAGGTAACAGCGATATGGGCAGCCGTTTAAGGGTATTTCTGACTAGAGAGCAAGATAAAACT
>NZ_JACJTR010000137.1 GCF_014698795.1 Nostoc sp. FACHB-892 | reverse complement strand
GGTTTGCAATAATGCCTCTACTTGTTTTTCTGGAGATTGCTTTTGCGCCATGTGATATATTCTACGGCGCTATGTGCATCTATCTACTTTTTATTTTTTGCACTACCCCGATTTATTGAGCGGATACTTATCAAGAAAGGATAAAATTCTCTCACACAAAATAGGTACTGTGGCCAAGTAAGTTTTTATCGTTTCTTAAAAAAGCATTCTTTTGCATTTTGATATACATCAGCATCCATTGCCAAAGCACAGAGTTCAAGACATTAAGGCGATTGAGGAAGCAATCGCGAAGACAACTCATTTTAGCTCCCCAGCAATCCCTCTAATGCTTCCCCGACAGCAACCCACGCTATCCATTGCCCTTAATCCAACAGTAGTACAACAACCGATAACTTCGATATTTCCATATCGCCAGCTAGCGTGAGATCATGCATTTGTAAGCAGCAGTACTCAGTAGCTTACCTGGCTTTGCAATGATTAGATTGATACTAGTAAGGTAAATCATCTGTATTGTTTAAGGTGCTACTTTTTCTCGAAACAGCTTTCCAGGAGAAAACGCAGGAACTCTAGTAGCTGGAATGGTCATTGTCTCTTGGGTTTTGGGATTACGCCCCTCACGCTCGGAGCGATCGCGTCGCTCGAATGACCCAAACCCAACAAGCGTTATCTTCTCCCCATTAGCTACAGCCTCGGTAACGACTTCTAAAAAAGCACTGATCACTTGATCAGCTTGCTTTTTTGTGATGTTAGCCTTCGCTGCTACAGCATCCACTAATTCCCCTTTGTTCATAAATCACCCTGAAGTATTGCCAGTATTGGAAATTTACTTTACCACTACTACCTTTTGTGAGGATAGGGGGAAAACGACCAACAATCAAGCAGCATACGAAAATTAACAATGCACAGCTACTCCTGTGGCGACTTTGAATTCAGGGGTAAAGGCAGTTGAGTTTTAGGAGAGCATCTACTGTAGTCGAACAGTCAATCTACAGTTCGCGCTTTTTTCAGGCGATTTCTACAGCTTTCCACAAGAGAATTCTTGCAAAGCGACCAGCAACCTGATAGGCTACATCAGCAGATCTTTCGATATTCCTCAGTGCCATGAGTTGGGTGATTAGCAGGATTAGGGTATGAGCATGATTGCTCTCTTGCATTGTTGGAAGCGATCGCGCTAGTGAACAAATGAATATAATGCAGTGGTGCAAGCATAAAAAGCTAAGTTTTCTAGCTTTAGTCTCCTTACAGAGAAATGCTCTGTTTGTGGAGTAGTCAGTCTATAAGTTTCTCTATTCCTGTGGCTACTTAGTTTAATTAAGCTATCCCTTAAAAACTAATCTAGGCAGGAATGATTAAAGCAATTAGTGAACGTTTATCAAGTGATTGAACTTTTCCTACAGACTTCAGATCACTTACAACTCGATCTAGTAGTTCTCCAGCTTGGTCACGATATTGATGTTCTCGACCTCGTAAACGAACAGCAAACTTTACCGAATCGCCTTTACTCAACCACCCAACGGCTTGTTCAATGCGTAACTTATAATCAGCCACACCTATATTCAAGCCAAACCGAACTTCCTTTACTACTGGTCTAGCACTCTGTGCCTGACGCTTTTTCTTTTGATACTGAAGCTTGCCATAATTGAGAATTTTTGCAACTGGAGCCTCTTTGCCTTCAGATACTAATACTAGGTCTAACTCTAAGCTTTCGGCTAGCTGTAACGCTTCATTGGTATCGGTCAAACCACGATTATTATTTTCATGGTCAATCAAGAAAACTTGGGGTGACTTGATTTGCGAGTTTATTAGTTGTTTTGGAATTGCGATAACGTTTGGCTCCTATGTATTACAAAAGTTGTTACCACCCAAGGCGTGATTAAGTTGACTGGTTAATAGTCGTCAGCACAAAAATCCTAACTCGCTACATCTAATTCTACTATTGCTGGCTGTTGTTGCTCCTTGACAGCACCCAGTGACTCAATAAAAGCGTCAATTGCCTTGGCTGCTGACTGCTTACCTGTTTTAAATTGGGAAAGGATATTCTCGCGTATTGCTGAATAATCTGGTATGACTTGCTGCTCAACAGAAACAGCCTCTTGTGTTTGTAAAATAACTCCACCATTACGCTCATCTATTAAACCCTTAATCTGAGCGAGCGCTTCGGCTAATTCCTGCCTAATTACCTGTTTTATCTCTTCCCCATCGGGTGTAGACGCAGAAGAGGCATTTACTTCCTGTTTAACTATTTCCTTAATCTCATCACTATTAGATAAAGCCAGCCCAGCTTTTGTCTGACCCAGGATTCCCTTGAGCAATCTTGTTGCTGTATGATTTAATGACTCATTCTCCGAAATCTGCATTGCCGATAAAGCTTTGATTTCTGCATCAGTTAACCCAATGGAAATTGTCATCTTAGCCATACTTTTTACACCTGTAAATATTAAACTCTACATCGCTATTTTGGAGTTACACCGTTTGCATACAGTACTTTGATCGCTGATCACAAATACTGTATAAACAACTGATCAATGACCTAATTATTAAACTTTGCCCTGTGAGCAACTTTTACCCTCGATTCTTTAATCTAGCTTCAAATCAATCAAGTTGCCATTACTTCAATTCTAACGCACACTTACCGAAGAAGAACTCAGGAGCCACGAGCCAGAGTATAGCTTGGGTATAGGAGCATCTCAGAATTGTTTTTTGGAGCAGTGCAGCCAGTAAACCCTGCGGTAAATTAGGGTCTGCCATAAAGCTATGCATTTCACTTTTGCACGAACACAGTAATTCTAGCGAACTACAAACATAAACACTTCAAACCACAAATGTCGCTTAACACGATATTTTTCGTTGTTAACATATTATTTGTCGGCATCAGTGCGTTGTACGGCATTGTAGACATTCAGAAGATACTGCTTAACGGCCCAGGCTGTCTTATTGGTATATAGCAATGAATTTCAAAGCTTGAATCGGGAGCAAAATCCTTAGTAATTGGCTTAAATATACTGATAAGACAGTCAAGGCTTAACGGTTAAAATTAGCGGCATCGCCCATACCAGAGCCGTTATCAGGCAGGTGCAGTTCGTTAATATAATCCTTCTGGTGGGGAAATATCAGATCGGGAGCATCTCAGTTTTTGAAGTGGCTCAAACTGACAATAATCCATTGAGATAAGCAGAGCGATGAGCCAGGACTTGAGGGACATTTTCTCGTTTCCATTGTGCCCCAGAAATCTTTGTTCGACGGT
>NZ_JACJTR010000136.1 GCF_014698795.1 Nostoc sp. FACHB-892 | reverse complement strand
AAGCAATTTCTTGCTCAAAGATAGAACCAGAAGATATGAATTGACGACTCATTTAATTGTGGAATCTCCTTCCAAATGTATCTACAATTAAACCACTATCAACCAATCGCACACCACAGACCTACACTCGCTCCCAAAGTTAACCCAAACCTGCCACTGCCCCAGATAGCCATTCCAGTAAGGCTCACCATCAGCTACTCCAATAGCCTTGCCTTCCTTGGGACTAGCTGTTGGTAGAACTTGGCAACGCTGTCGAGTCCAAGGCGCAGCTTCAGCTTCAGCCCCTTCCATCCTTGGACAGTCGAACTTTCCACTGGCGTGGGTGTTTGAGGAATATCTTGGAGAGTGGTGTCAATGACTGGTGTAGTTGTACTTATATTATTCATGACTGACACCGACTCACAAGAAAATAGCTCATCCCGATTTAACCACTGCCCGAAAATCGAATCACGCTGATCATTAGGGGCAACAAATCGATAAACGCACTCCCATCCTTCCCAACCAATTCCGATGTAACATCAACTTTGTATCGACGAGATAATTCGACCTTGGGCTGAGTGGTGTGGTGATATTGATAGTGTAATCACTGGGACTGTAACAGATTTTTTAGCAATTCGCGGTGATCACCAAGAATGGAAGCGCCAGAAGAGCCGCTAATTTCAAACTAAGCGCACTATGTAACAATACTCCGGACAATTTTTAGTTGAGGGAATAGACAAGAAAGCTATCGAGCCATTAAGGTGCTGATTAGAAAAAACTTGCACCGACTCGATAGCCATATGGAAATTGTACAAAGCTTACTGAGCAAAATGGGGATTTTCCACAAACCGCAGATCAAAGCATTGACAACGCTGTTTGCCACGATTCTAATTGCCTGTGGCAAAGTAAACAATACCCAACTTGAGTCGTTATAGCCAACGAACAGAGAGAAGTTATCGCCGACAGTTTAAAAAACAGTTTGATTTTGCTCAGTTCAACGCGGAAGTTATCATTGCAGCAACGTCTCTTGATCACTCAATGATTGCCGTGATGGATTGCTCATTCATTGCCAAAAGCGGGAAAAAAACCTTTGGCCTTGACCAATTTTATAATGGCAGTCACAATCGAGTCGAGAGAGGATTAGAAGTGTCCTTGGCGTCATCACCTGTGGACAGAAATCCAACAAGAAGTATCTGAAAATATCAAGGCTGTTGTCAAAGAACGGGATCTATTGTTGATTCGTACCGCTTGGGCAGACCAGCATGGCATTGTTCGCAGCAAGTCGCTCTTACCCCAGGCATTTTTAAGCACCTTAGAAAACGGTATGCAAATCAGTACAGGGACATTCCTGTTTGATACTGGTGGTGCAATAGTATTTAACCCTTTCGTTCCGGGCGGTAGCTTAGATATGTCTTAGATGACAGGTGCGCCAAATCTTGTGGCTGTTCCTGACCCTGATACGTTCAAAATTGTGCCTTGGGCAAAACGCACAGGCTTTATCCTTTGTGACGAGTACTTTCAGAATGGTCAGGTAATGCCCTTTTCCAGTCGCAGTATTTTGCGGCAATCATTGGTAGAGTTACATCAAAGAGGGTTGGAGCATATTGTCGGCTTAGAAGTTGAGTGGTATCTAGCAAAGCTGTTAGATCCGATGTTAGCGATGGCTGATGTTGGGACTTCTGGAAAACCAGGTGAACCGGCATTAGTTAGCGCTGTAGAGCATAGCTTCCAATACCTTTTAGAATCCCACAATCCAGAGATTCACGACTTGTTGGGCGTTCTAGCAGAAAACTTAGTTGAAATAGGATTGCCTTTAAGGAGTGTAGAAAACGAAGGAGGTGTCGGTCAATTTGAATTTACCTTTGATCCAATTCCGGCGTTGTATGAGTGAACAGCGCGATTGCATTTTATTGGTGAGTTGCTAAATGGCTCAAATCTTTGTATGTTAGGCATTTACCGCGATGTCATTAGCTGCTATTTGTTCAATATGTTTTCCAAATGGGCGAACCTATCGGTAAAATTATGCCTTGGTGTGATTGAAAATATTATAGAGTATAGAATTGTGCTAAGTATTGCCCTACGCAACTCGCCCTATGACTACCGCACCGTTAAGCTGGGAAGAACTAGAAACCCTCACGGATTATCAAATAGATACTGTTAATGGTTTCACCAACGCTAGAGCCAGGTTGCGCTTGTTTGGTCAGCCGGAATCTGATGTGCGGGTAACGCTGTACCGTGATAACCACGCCTGGTGTCCTTACTGTCAAAAAGTTTGGTTATGGCTAGAGGAAAAACAGATCCCCTACCGCATCGAAAAAGTGACAATGTTCTGCTATGGGGAGAAAGAAAGTTGGTACAAACGTAAGGTACCATCAGGAATGCTCCCTGCGATCGAGCTAGATGGACGGATTATTACGGAAAGCGATGACATTTTAATCGCTTTGGAAAGGGTTTTTGCTCCATTGAACCAAGGCATGGAAGACCCCACGGTGCTAACTCTGCGTCAATTAGAACGACTTTTATTTAGAGCCTGGTGCGTTTGGCTGTGCTCTAAAGCCGTTTCCTCTCAACAAGAACAACGCAACCAAGAACAATTTATTGGAGTGGTAGCTAGGGTAGAGTCAGCTCTGGGTTGCACCCCAAGCCCTTACTTTCTGGATAGCTTCGGCATCGTTGATGTCATTTTTACGCCATATCTCGAACGGATGAATGCAAGCCTTTACTACTACAAGGGCTACTCCCTGCGTTCGGAAAACCCTCGCTTGAGCGCATGGTTTGCGGCAATGGAAAGCCGACCGACCTACTGCGGAACCCAGAGCGACTTTCACACCCACGTACATGATTTGCCGCCCCAGATGGGGGGCTGTTGGGAAAACGGCGAAACCCAGATGCTTCTTAATAAAGCGCGGGTGGATAACGGTCCCTGGTTCGGGCTACCAGATGTTACTTATCCAGAACCGGAAAACTCCCGTATGGAAGCTCTTCAACGAACTATCGAACACCGCATCAATATTATCCGAGTCAACCCCAAAGATGATAAATTGTTTGATCAAGCACTACGTTGTGCTTTAACACAGATGATGATAGGTGAAGACTGTGTACCTCCATCGGGTTCTGATGTCGCTCTCCGATATTTGCGTGATCGCATTAATGTACCACGAGATATGTCTATCTACGCAGCCAAGCGATTGAGGGAATCCCTGGAAAAAACCGCAGCCCTTGCGGGTGATGGGCAGCCAGCCCCCATTCCCACTCAGCATCGACGAGATCAAGACCCGTCTAACTTTGTCATCAAGTAGAATTTAGGCACCCGTATTAACA
>NZ_JACJTR010000135.1 GCF_014698795.1 Nostoc sp. FACHB-892 | reverse complement strand
AGACGTTTGGCGAAATTTGTCAACTAGAGTCAGGCATAGAAAATGCTCAATTCAATGTCGAACTCATGCTCGTTGCTGGTTACGCTGGCGTTGGCAAAACAGCATTGGTGCAAGAACTCTATAAACCCATCACAGCAAAGCACGGCTATTTTATATCGGGTAAATTTGACCAATTCCGGCGCAATATTCCCTACAGCGCCATTGTGGATGCCCTACAAAAGTTGGTGCAGCAACTTCTGGGGGAACCGGATGAGCAAGTGCAACAGTGGCGATCGCGCCTGCTCACTGCTCTGGGCAGCAACGGACAAATCATCATTGATGTCATCCCCGAAGTTGAGTTAATTATTGGCAAGCAGTCGCCTATACCCGAAGTTGGAGCAACTGAGGCACAGAATCGCTTCAATCTCACGTTTCAAAGATTTGTGCGGGCGTTTTGTGCAAAAGAGCATCCCCTAGTCATTTTCTTAGACGATCTACAGTGGATCGATTCTGCGACGTTGAAGTTAATCGAACTCATCTTACTTGATGAGCAAATCCAGTATCTGTTTTTGATCGGAGCCTACCGAGATAACGAACTGACCTCAACGCATCCGTTGGTCTTAACACTAGAGAGCATGCGAAACCAGGGAGCAGTACTTCAGGAAATCATCCTGGCTCCCTTAACGCTCTTGCCGTTGACTCAACTGGTGGCTGAGACATTACATCGCAATCCTGATACCGTTCGTTCCTTAGCCCAAGTCGTGTTGCGTAAAACTGAGGGCAACCCTTTCTTTGTTGGTGAATTTTTGAAGCTGCTGCATAGCGAAAACCTGTTAACCTTTGATGCCCAACAGTTGAGTTGGCAGTGGAACTTAACTGAGATTGAAGCTCAAGATATCACCGATAATGTGGTGGAGTTACTGCTGCGTCAGTTGCAGAAATTGCCGTCAGCAACACAGCAAGTTCTCTCCATCGCGGCTTGTGTCGGGGCTGAATTTGATTTAGAGACGTTGGCGATCGTTTGCGAAAAATCACCGAAAGCAATTTTCCAGGATCTACTAGCAGTAATACAAGCGGGATTAATTCAACCTCTGTCTGAATTGGACGAAGATTTGTTAGTTCAAGAGTATAAGTTTCTGCACGATCGCGTACAACAAGCGGCTTATGCTTTGATTGATGAATCGCAGAAACAATTGATTCATCTGCAAATTGGTCGTAATCTCCTCGAAAAACCGTTACCAGAACAGCTATCAGAGCGGTTGTTTGAGATTGTCGATCATCTTAATCATGGAATTGAGCTTGTCTGTGATCAGGCAGAGCGAGATGAAATTGCCAAACTGAATCTATTGGCAGGTCAGAAAGCAAAAGGGGCGATCGCCTATAGTACGGCAGGAAACTATTTAGCTACAGGGAGACAATGGCTAGAAGACTCTAGCTGGCAAACGAACTATGACTTGACCTTAGAGTTATATGTAGAAACAACAGAAGTTGCTTACTTGTGTGGCGAGTTTGAACAGGTAGAATACTGGGCAGCGATCGTCCTGCAAGAAGCTAAAACGGTTCTCGACACTGTAAAAGTTTACGAAGTCAAAATTCAAACCGATATTGCACAGAACCAGCCATTAAAAGCAATCAATACAGCATTGCAAGTGTTGCCGCAACTAGAAATTAATTTCCCTAAAACACCCAGTCAATCGGATATTCGTCTTGAACTAGATACGATCGCCGCTCTCTTCAATGAGAAAGAGGTTGAGAGCTTGATCGATTTGCCAGAGATGACTGAACCGAGCAAGTTAGCGGCGATGCGAATCTTATCCAGTATTACGATCGCTGCCCAAATTGCTGCTTCTAATTTAATACCTCTGCTTGCGGCTAAACAAGTCAACTTATCGATCCAGTATGGTAATGCGTTTGTGTCTCCCTTTGCCTATGCCACCTTTGGGTTAATCCTTTGTGGAAGGTTCGGAAACATCGAGACTGGCTACCAATTTGGACAGCTTGCTCTAAATCTATTGTCACAGCCTCATACTCATGCACTCAAAGCTAGAACATTGGTAATTGTCAATAACTTCATCATTCACTGGAAAAAACATACTAGAGAGGTATTGCAGCCATTACTTGAAGGCTATCAAATTGGGCTAGAAACTGGAGATTTAGAGTCTGCTGCCTACTGTGCTCATACTTACTGTTCTCAATCCTACATCAATGGAAAAGAACTCGTAGAGGTTGAACGCGATATGGTGACCTATGGCGAAGCAATCCATCACATCAAACAAAAAACAGCACTTACTTGGAATCAAATCCTTCGACAAGTCGTCATCAACTTAATGGGAGGTTCGATTGACTCAACCCGCCTTGTCGGCGAATTCTACAATGAGGAAATTGAACTGCCACAGTATAAAACTGCAAATGATGAAAGTGCTATCTTTAGTGTACGTTCCAAAAAACTTTTCCTATGCTACCTTTTTTCTGAATATGCTCAAGCCGTTGAAAACGCAGCCCTAGCAGAAACTTATTTGATCCGATTAACTGGCGCAACCCCTGAGCCTTTGTACTATCTCTATGATTCTTTGGCAAGACTGGCAACCTATTCTGAAAGCAGTACTAAAGTGCGGTCAGAAATTCTCAAAAAAGTTGCTGTCAGCCAGGAAAAAATGAAGCACTGGGCATATCATGCGCCAATGAATTATTTGCACAAATATCATCTAGTTGAGGCAGAGAAAGCGCGAGTTTTGGGTCAGGTGCTTGAGGCCGAGGAACTTTATGAACGAGCGATCGCAGGTGCTGCTGAAAATGAGTATATCCAGGAAGAAGCATTAGCTTATGAATTAGCGGCTAAACACTATCTAGCGCGAGGTCGAGAAAAAATTGCTCAAACTTATATGAAAGAGGCGCACTATTGCTATGATCGCTGGGGCGCAACCGCTAAAGTTAAAGACTTAGAAAAACGCTATCCACAGTTCTTTTCTCAGTCGTCTAGAGCCGCTTCCGCATCAGTTCCTATTACTGCTGAAACTATCTCTAATTCCTTCCATACCGCTTTCGATTTTGCAGCAGTGATGAAAGCTTCACAGGCAATTTCTCGTGAAATTGAACTGAAGCAATTGCTGCGATCACTGATGAAAATTTTAATTGAGAATGCTGGCACACAAACCGGATATTTAATTTTAGAAAACTCAGGAGAATGGTTGATTGAAGCGGCTTGTGAACTCAATGCCGATGAAAATGCTTGTGCGACTCAGGTGTTACAGTCTATTCCAATTGCCGATCGATTGCCAGAATCAATCATTCAATATGTGATTCGGACTCTGAAGCCTGTCACCTTAAATGATGCGACTCGTGAAGGTACTTTTATTAATGAGCCATACATTCAACAGAACCAGCCTCAATCAGTTTTCTGTTTGCCGCTGCTGAATCAAGCCAAGCTGGTCGGTGTATTGTATTTAGAAAATCGGTTAGCAGCTGGAGTATTTACACCAGAGCGATCGCAGGTCTTGCAGCTATTATCGACTCAAGCAGCGATCGCCATCGAAAATGCCA
>NZ_JACJTR010000134.1 GCF_014698795.1 Nostoc sp. FACHB-892 | reverse complement strand
TAATTTCATTTTTTTACCGCTTTCTATTTTATATAAATTTTAATTATATTAATGGTAGCTTTTGTTACTCCAATCTACGCAGGTCAAAGTTAGCGATCGCTCCTTGGGAAAACTTTGCGATTTACTGGGGGTTTCTTTTGCTGTCTTAATTTGTGAACGAAGTAATTGAATTTGGTCAGGAGAAACCCACAAAGAAGGTGGAGTGGGAGTATAAATGTTAGTAGTTCCAATACGTTCTTGTATTTCAATCATTCCGGCGGCTAGTAAAAGCTTGATGGCATTTTTGGCAGTTTTGAGAGCGATGTAGCAATGTTTAGCCATTTTTGGAATAGACTCAAAACAACCGCTTACACCCGCTCTTCTTTGGATATGCGCGTACAGCCGGAATTCTGATGAGTCAAGTGGATAATCATCAAAAAAACCGGGAATGAAGACTTCAAAAGCTGTCCGATTATTAAGCTGATTTTCTGCTAAAGTCATAATGATATACCTAATAAAAATTGCCTTCCCTCGAAAGTCTCTTAACAATCGAGGGATTTGTTTCTAATCACAAGTGAAGTTGGGAAATTCCCGAATTTGTATCTGTTGAGGAAATTCCGCAAGTTCGCCGCCTTTGGCGTGTTTTGTTTTAAAAGGTTGCTGATTCAAATAAACATTCGCCCCCAACTGCTTCACAAATACGGGTGTTTTGGCTGACTGGCATTGTTGGACAATTGATTCGAGCCATTCCATGTGGCATGGTCTGGAATTTGGGCCAGATTCACCACCAATAATGACTAACTGAGCATCATTCAAATAGTGAGTGATATCACCCAAATCTTCTAGTAATGGTTCAACTGACCAGAACCGAATTAAAGCCGGAATTTGAGCAAGAAATTGACTACGTTCTTCTAAAGTGCGGCGATTCTCAATCGAAGTTCCTGGCCAAATATTTAAAGGTAGCTTGTCTAGTCCATGACAGGAGAGCCATTCATCCATAGATGACAGCATGATTTCTGGGCGTTTGGTGAGAATCTGAAATACTTGATTGGGAGCAACGAACATTCCATCTAGCATTTCATGTTGCCACAAACGCGGAACCCATTCACCGAAAACATCAGTCATTGAAGAAACGAAATGCTTCTTAGGTTTCCTTTGGAATCCCCATTTCCGAATAGCTTCTGTATCTAACACTAGTTCTGGTGGTTGCCCAGAGTAGGGTTGCTTATTCCCACCAAAGAAAGAATTTTGATTCAGCTTTTCGCTATAGCAATTTTTACATCCCTCTGAGATTTTTTGACACCACCAACCGCCTCCCTTGGCACGGATGATATTATCTGTTAAGTCTGTCCATTCTATGTTTGTTGGCATAAATACCTCTGAAATTTGAAATTAGACAATACATTTGAAAATGGCTAAGAAAACACCTCTTACTGAATACGATTCTCCTTGGAAGCAGATACTACAGTTGTATTTCCAAGATTTCATGTTGTTCTTTTTTCCCCAAGCGCATAGTGAAATTGATTGGAGTAGAGGTTTTGAGTTTCTTGATCAGGAGCTACAGCAAGTAGTCCGTGATGCGGAATTAGGAAAGCGACTGATTGATAAATTGGTGAAAATTTACCGTATTGGGGGTGAAGAATCTTGGCTATTGATCCATGTCGAAGTCCAAAGCCAGGAAGAAAGCGATTTCCCGAAACGTATGTTTGTATACAACTATCGGATTTTTGACCGTTATAATCGCTCTGTTGCATCATGTGCGGTACTGGGAGATGACAACATCGACTGGCGACCCAATCAATTTGGTTATGAATTGTTTGGCTGTACAGTTGATTTTCAGTTTCCTGTGATCAAGCTGCTAGACTATCAACAAAGGTTGTCGGAGCTTGAAGAGAGCCATAATCCGTTTGCTACGGTGGTCATGGCTCATTTGGCAGCAATGCAAACCCGTGGTGACAGGTTACAACGTAAGCAGCAGAAATTAGCTTTAGTGCGTAGGTTGTACGAGCAGGGGTTTGAGCGCGAAGCTATTCTGAATTTGTTAGGTTTTATTGATTGGATGTTGACATTACCATTAGATTTAGAACGAGAATTTAAAAGGGAAGTAGAACAACTGGAGGCACAACAATCTATGCAGTACATGACATCATTTGAGCGAATTGCCAGAATGGAATCTTTATTAGAAGGGATTGCAGTTGGTTTAAAACTAAAATTTGGTACTGAGGGTTTAAGCCTACTACCAGAAATTTCCAGAATTGAAGATGTCGAGCAATTAAGAGCAGTTCTTACGGGACTAGAGACGGCCAGTAACTTAGAACAATTGCGCTCCTTGTATCAGCCAACAACCGACACTCCCACAGAAAATTAGTGTTTAAGAGCTTGGTATTGGATTTTCCAGATGAGCGTAGGCTTTTAGTGCCTAAATTATTCCTTAGTTAGGCAGTTAAGGAAATATCTTGCTGACTCTGCTCAACAGGCTGATCAAACTTCAGAGCCTCATCACCCCAACAATCCCAGCCAACTCTAGACGAACGTGCGAACATCTCCAGCTTGGTCATATCAGGACACAGCTTTTCTACAAGTTCAAAAAACTGTTCGGGCTTACGTGAATGCTCACGACGGGGTGAGTGTAAAATGCTTGACTGGTTTGTGAGTGTCCGTCCAGCAAAAGCTTTCACATTCCCACGAACAGCCAAAGCGCAATGTTCAGTCGAATTCCGCAACCAATGACCGACACCTAGATGTGTTTTAGTGTTGTCCTTGGTAACTTTTTCCCAAGTCAAAATAGTCTTGAGTTCAAATCCCCATGTTTGCAAGCATTGAGCCGCTTCGACCATGTGATTGTTCGTGAACCAGAGCCAGAGGATACAGCCATTGCTCCCGCATAATTCGGGAATGGGCAGAGCCAGAATTTCCTCAGTCCGCATTGGTTGATAGGGGATGCGGTTGCGGTGAGTTTTGTCTTTAGAACGAAGTCTGTAGAACCAGGGAGGATCTATAACAATGCACTGGTAATGGCCTTGTAGAGTTGTGAGTCTCATACTGCCTCCTGCGGTTGTTGAACAATGGTTGCGCTGATGGATTCAAAATCAACCTGAAATATGTTTAAATCAGGAGTTATTTCGCCACTGTTATAAAGTCCAACGATGTGCTGTTTGATTGCATCTTCTGTGAGTCCATCAGGAATGTGAATGTGCGCTTCACTAATGATTTTTTCTACTACTTGAACTACGACTTTCATAAATACTCCTAAAACTCAATTCGGTTCAAAGTTTGTAATTGTGCAGCAAGTGTGCTAATAAAATCCTGTAGTTCTTCTGTTGCTTCTTGAGGGCTGATTGCTTTTTCAGAAACGTAAAGCTTTGTGTTCTCTAAATAAACTTCTACACAAGTCATATTTGTATGTGGCGAAGTCAATAGTGTTAAAGTAAATTTCTCATATTTGCAAAAGTAGTATTGACATTCTTCACTCAGAGATTGCAGGGTAAGCGCATATAAAATCGTAGCTAAAGATACAGAATATTTAACCAAGAGATGGAGAGAGAATCAAATTTGAGTATTAAATATGTTAAGTAGTACGCTAATAAGTAAAGCGTCTATTTTAGATCAGGGTCAGTACTATGGCATCGGGTTTCAACTCTTCTAAGAATCCACCTGCTCTCAAATCAA
>NZ_JACJTR010000133.1 GCF_014698795.1 Nostoc sp. FACHB-892 | reverse complement strand
AAGGGTTATCGCCAAATCTGTTTTCGATAGCATCAACTTTGCCTGTTCCACGCGCTGTTGAATCACATACTGACGGGGAGAAATTCCCATTGTTTGCTTAAACAAACTCGCAAAGTAAGTCGGGCTAATATTGATCACTTCTGCAAGCTTAGTCAGTGACAAATCTCGATTAAGGTAAGTACAAATATAGCTGAGTACTTGCTGCAATTGGGTGTGCGTTAAGCCTTTGCGCTTGGCTTCAAAGGTTGGCGTTGTAATTGTTAGCATGGTTCAAAGATTAGCAATTTGCTCAACAAAACAGGCAAAAGCTAGCCATCGCGTATTCGAGCACTGCAATATTTTGCATTGCCGATCGACTACTGTGCTACATAGCCACCATCTACCATCGTTGTGGGGTTTGTTCCCCCTGCTCCTCAACCTCCCCTGCTCAAGAACTGCTTTCTTGGCTCACCGACGGACTGAAATAGATTTGACTTTGTTTTGTTGCTTGCTCTTCAATCTTAAAATTAGACTTAATACACCAAATCCCAAAATACTTAATCCATAATTGGATTCAGGAACAGAAACGATTTTAACATTGTCAATTAACAATCCAGAATCGGTGCCGCTATCTCTCCAATCTGTAACTCCGATACCCAAAGAGTATATTCCGGTAGTTGGTATTTTAAAGGAAAAAGTGTTAAATCCAGTCTCTTTAAAAAAGTCTGTCGTAGAAGAAATCACAGTGGGTGATAATACATCAGCTAACTTTGACAAAGAACCAATTGAGACAAAGGCAAAATCGTTAACAGAAGGAAACAGTTCTTCATTCGAGAGAAAATTCCAATCGAAAGTCAAAACATCTCCAGCTTTTCCTGTAAATATTTGTTGAATAGCAGAGCCTTGAGTAGCCTGTCCGTCGGGAAGAGGTTCTAAGCTTTTGCCAAGATTATCCAAGCTTCCTGCTTCTAACCCTAAAAATTCTTCAATAATTGAGCCAGAAAATGTTTTATTACCAGTTGAGAGGAAAGCTTGATAATTTCCTTCAGTTGGATTACTGCCAAAAGTTTTTGTCTCAATACTAGTTTCACCTAGTGTTGTCCAACCACTAAAATTACCAGTTTCAAAACCACCGTTTAGAATTGTTGGGTTAGTGGAGAGTTTAGGCAGATTAAATGTATTTAATGACAGTCTATAAGAACCAGATTCTAAATGATCTCCTATTAGGTTAATATCCCTTAAGCCAGATACGGCAAAATTCAAACTACCACTTGCTGGTACTTTCCCAGTTAATAGAGAGAGAACACTATTGTCGGATTCGTTATCGTTTATCGCCTGGATATTACCAGAATCATCAAGTAATCCTAAAAGTGGATCAATTGTCTTTGAATTAATGTCTGCCGTAAACAAACTTCCAGTATCAAGATTTGAGAACCCAAAAAAGTCAACATCTCCACTTTCTAGTTGTCCATTTACAGTAGTTGTACTAGAAGGAAGAAATTGTCTGGTGTTAAAAGAGTTATTGGGTTCATTGTCAAGTGCTGCAAAAACAGGTTGAATGGTAGCAATAGAACTGAGCGAAATTGACCAAGCAGTACTAAAAGCTAAAGCAGAAAGGGCTTTCATGAGTATTACCTTAATAAACAAAATACAGTTGCATAGGTCTGGTTTTAGCTACTCACGCACATCAGTGTTATGTGCATGGATCTTGTTGTGGCAAAGATTAAGGTACTACCTCGTAGGGCAACATCATCTCGTTGTCTTCATGGTCGAGCATATGGCAATGCCATACGTAACGTCCGGTGAACGAATTGCCGAAAGGCAAGTTTTCCGCAGCTTGGGCCCCAAAGGGAACAATCAGGCGAGTAACCTCACCAGGGTATACTAATACTGTATCCTTCCACCCAGACTCGTTTGGTGCTGGCGGTCTTGGTGGAGCAACTGCAAAGGGTGTAGGGTCTGGCGGTGGATAATTAGCTGGCACTGTCGGTCCTCCTAACGGTATGTGGTGTGTTCTTACCTGGCGAGGAGAACCAGTAGTAGTAAGATATGATTTCAAATATTGAGTTACATTAATCTTTTGTCGATTCAGGATTTGGAAGAAAACTAGGTGCAGGTGAACTGGGTGAGCAACTGGCTGAAGGTTAATAATGTTCCACTGCTCTACGGTATCTACCTTCGGACGCTCCCTTAATTCTGGGTAGTTCTCGGCCTCATCCCAGTAGACAAAGTTTTGTAGCAAGACTAGTGGACCAAGTGGCCCGACGATCTCTGCAAGTGTCAAGAAACGCTGCCGCACTGGTTTATTAGCGATTGGTTTGATGAGTGGTTTATGCAATCGCAGTGTTTGAGGTATAGGCTTAGGATTGGCAGCACCCGCCTTTACTGTAAACTGCATGATTTCAGGCAGTGGGAAACTTAGATTTAAGACGGTGTTAACTCTGCCAAAAGGAAAGGGCGAAGTAGCATCATTTTGCCAGACAATCTTTTCTCCTGGCAGATTTTTGGAGAAGTCGATCAGCACGTCAGCACGCTCACCAGGAGCAAGCAGTAGCCTAGACAATTCTACAGGAGTGTTGAGCATTCCTCCATCAGTGCCAATCTGGATAATTGGCTGGTTTGATGACAGCTTGAGGTTGTAGGTGCGAGCATTTGAGCCATTAACAATCCGGAAACGATAAATGGTGCGCTCAACATTCAAATTTGGCCAAGCTTTGCCGTTAACTGTAGCAACATTACCCAAAAACTCAGGTGTCCAGGGAGCTGGAGGATAGAACAGTGAACCATCTGGGTTGAATAAGCGGTCTTGTAGGACTAACGGTATCTCATAGGGAGGCCCTGCAGGAATACCGAGGGGCCCATTACCGCCGACAGGATCATCAACATCTCTAATCAGGTATACTCCTGCCAATCCAGCCATGACGTTCAGGCTAGTCATACCAAGCGTATGGTCGTGATACCAGAGCGTTGCCGCTTCCTGATTGTTATTAAAATTGTATACATAGCTCTGTCCCGGCGTAAATGTATCCGTTGGATAACCGTCGCTTTTTGCTTCGGTATTGCTGCCGTGGAGGTGCAATGACAAACGTGGATTGGTTTTGTCAGACTCTTGTATGCCGTGCAATCTCAGGTCCAGAGAGTTGGCAAAGGGATGGGTTCCAAGGTTGTTGTGTGCAGTTAGTTGTAGCGGTGTACCCCTGGTGATCTCGAAAGTCGGGCCAAGGTAGTCAGCCCCGTTGTAGCCCCAAGTAGCCCCTGCACCTAAATCCTTATGAAAGGAATGTGAACTCGGTGCAATTACCAAACTACTAGGTGCAGCACTAGCAAATGAAATTGGCAGAGGTTCGGTAAATTTTGATATTTCCGGTAAAACGGCATAGCTTTTCTTCGCCTTAAATATCTCAGAAATGAGAAATCCTGCTCCAATTCCTGTACTTGCTAGTATTAATTGCCTTCTAGTTAACATTATTTCTTAATCTCCATTGATGATTAAATATAGTCAGTAAAAAAGTTAAGAGGTAAGAAGTTAAAACGGGTAAGCTTGTCTGAGCAACTCAGTGACTTCTTGCGCGATCGCAATCAGGGCATGATTAACTGAGGAGTCGCGAAGAGAACCAGTCTGAGGTGTACCTTCATGCCCAGAATTATTCTTGCCTTGTACTAATAAATGCGGCATAGAATTATCCTCAATGAAATACTGATTTGTAATTGACTAAATTAATACGCAGGAATTCAGTTGTTGGCATGGTAATTTTTGGCAGGGTTCAAAAAGCGGCAGTTTTGTTCAGCGAAACAGGCAGGCAAAATCTAGCTATCAAAATTTGATAGCTTATAGCACTTACAAACAAGTCAGATATGAATTGAGAGCAAAGATCGGGGAACTTAATGACTTGCAGCAATCATGGCAGCCATCAACTCCGTCGTGTTCCAGCGCTCGGTATACCGAATTCCATTGATAAACAGGGCTGGGGTAGTC
>NZ_JACJTR010000132.1 GCF_014698795.1 Nostoc sp. FACHB-892 | reverse complement strand
AACATATATGACCAGAGTAGAAGGTGAAAATACACGTTTACGTCATTATCTGGCACGCCTACATCGCAAAACATTATGCTATTCCAAGTCAGTAGATATGCTTAAATACTCAATTCGCTTGTTACTCCATTACTTGAAGTATAGAGAAATACCTGTATTTAGTTAATTCATCCCGCATTTATGCAACGCCGGATTATCTTCCGCGCCAGTACGACCAAGACCAAAAAAACCAGGGAAGTGAAGATATCTGCAAAACTAGCGGAATTAATAATTGAGTGTGGCTTACCCAAAACTGGGTATTTATTTCCTGGTCGGAAGGAGGGGCATCGTACCCGGCAGTCAGCGGACTTGGCATTACGCAAAGCCTGTGACTATGTAGGGTTCAAGGGTATCAGTTCTCACTCGTTCCGAAGGACTGGGCTGACAAAAATGTATAAGGCGGGAGTGCCACTGCCAACACTGCAAAAGCGATCTGGTCATACCAGCATCGCCAATTTAACTTTTTATTTGGATATTGATCGGGATGAAGTCGATGCGGCAGGAGAATTATTGTAGATTGCGGTAACTTGTATACAGGGCGTATACAAGCGTCTTAGCGGAACGCGAATTATTAACTCTGCACCACCTGAGATTATTTTTCACTTCTCAACACTTATTTACGAATTAAATATGCACCAAATAGCCGTGCGATCGCTTGTTAGTTTATCTTCTGTGTTACTTTTTCTTGGCAGAGCCACTTACATCACCTTTAATAAGGGAAGAATAATATGTGAGCGTTTCTATAACCATAAGCTGACAAACCCGCATGGATGCCAACGTTGACTTCGACACACAACCAATTAATTTGCCCTCAACATGGTTTGAATCCCGAATTACTTTTGAACAAATACGTCGTTGCTTCATGAAGGGTAAAGAAGAAATTCGGATTGCTTCTGGATTTTTCACAATCAGAGGTTGGGGATTGATCCGAAAGTCTACAACAGGGAAGCAAGTTTACCTCTTAGTTGGAATTGAAGACCCAGGTGAGGATCGGGCGCGAAAAGCTTTAGTTAATGAAATTATGCGTGATCTGCGTACTGGTTTGGATCACTCACGACGACAGGCTGTGTTTGATTTAGTCCAAAAAATGGCTGCGGGTGAGTTCCACATATTTGACGCTCGTGCCATGAACCATCATGCCAAGCTTTATCTCATTGACCGTAAAGTAGCCATTATTACTTCAGCCAACACAACGGGACGTGGTTTTATTGAGCAAATTGAGTCAGGAACTTTGGAAACTAAGCGCGATAAAGTGATAGCTTTAGTGGATAAGTTCGATGAATATTTTGCTCAAGCTAAAGACATAACTCAGGAACTCCTTGAAGCTTTCCAAAGATGGCTAGAATTAGCTGATCCGTGGGATATTTATCTTAAGACCATACTGGCTCTAGAAAATCTACAACCTATTAAAGCTAACTATAAAAAGCAACCTGTTTCGTATCAGGTAGACATGATCTCTCAAACCTTGAACAAAATTCGTGATCATGGTGGGTCAATGTTGGTTGCCTCTACTGGACTAGGCAAAACTGTAGTGGCTGTTCATGTGGCAATACATCTGCGTGAGGAGGGTTTGATTGATAAGGTTATTGTTGTCTGCCCTGTAGCTGTCCGCAATATTTGGAAACGCGAAATGCGTGATGCCAGTTTACATTCAGACTACTTTACTCTTTCTGCATTGGATAAGGAAAATTCCACCCACGATCATACCCTTAACGATTTTGAAGAAATTGTCCAAAACATGGGTAGTGACGGGCGCTATTTTCTCATTTTTGATGAAAGTCATCAGTTAAGAAAACGTTATTCAGATGAGTTTAGCAACAGAAGATATAGAAAAGAAGACAGAACAGAGCGTCTGGCATTTACACGCCTTAGATCACTTGTTCAATCTGGTAATTTGAAAGTTTTGCTTCTGAGTGGGTCTCCTTATGCTACGGATATCGACAATATCAACACCCAGTTATTGTTGCTGCCTCATACTGCGGAAAGTAATGTTTTATTACCAGAGTTCATAGATGATGCAAGGGCATGGCGCATTGATGAAGCCGAATACTTTACGACATTACCCGTAGCTTCTCAGCTGACAACGCCTCACGTTGCTAAATATTATGGACAAACTGACTCGCAAGGTATCTACATCGACTTTGGTGGACAAAAGAAATATATTCCTCAAGTAATTCTACATAGTATTTATGTTCCTTTACCCAATGAGCGCGAACTTACTTCAATTATTGTTGATGGTTATTTCGACCTTAATACACCCCATCCTATATATAGAAAAAATATAGAAACCCAGGTCAAAATATCTTGGGGCAGTTCCCCAGAAGCGCTTCTATCGCTACTTGAGCGCGTTGTAGATACACCTGGAGGATTAAAGGAATTCGATTTTGCTAAGAAAGGAACATCAACCTTTAAATTTTCAAAAACCGAGCGTCAGCAAGTTCTAAATCCTATTATCAAAAAACTAAAAGAACTGACTTTTGAACACGATCTGAAACTGCAAACCCTCGTCCGTATTCTCAAAGAACTTCATGCTAAAAAAGAAAAAGAAAAAGTAATTGTGTTTTGTGAGCGGCTACCGACTGCGGTTTACTTGGAACAAGGTTTAGCTAAATTGATGCCAGAACTGCGAGTATTCAGCACTATAGTCAGTGGTCAGTCTCAAAAAATTGATAACTACGAGCCGAAGAAAACAAAGGATATAGAAGAAGCCATAGCCAAATTTGCGCCCCATGCTAACAATGCTATTGGTAACTACAAGGAAACTTACGATGTCTTCATTGCCACAGATGCTTATGGCATCGGTGTTAGTATGCAGGATGCTTCAGTCGTCGTTAATTATGATATTGCTTGGACTCCGATTGAACCAGTTCAACGCGCTGGGCGCATATTACGTTTTTGGCATCTTCCCAGAACAGTTCAGTTATATACTTTTATACCCACGCTGTCAGGAAATACGAATCTTGGATATGAGCTATTAAATATCAGGCAACGATGGGAAAATCTGATGGAGCGTCATGGTGAATCTCGAAAGTTAATTGATTTACCTGTCTTAACCACCAGCACAATGCAAGAAATTTATATGCCTGACGTGGCCCCCCAGAAGGTAATGATAGAATCAGGCAACTTGAAACTCGATAGAGCGGATGACCAAGATGTTTCACCCTTCTACAAACACACAGCCCAACTCCAACTAAACCGTGACTATGCTGAAAATATCAATAGTGATATTATTAGCGCCAAGACATACCCTGGTCAGAACCCGCTAATTTATGTTCTGCTAAAGTACAACGGCAAATATAACTGGTCTGTATATAATCCAAAATTGAAACAACTAGTATTGCTGACTGATGTCCAGCTTCTTGATTTGATTGCTTGCTGTGAGAATACTTCGTCGGCTTTGGTTGACCCCGACGAAGTAGAGGCGTTAAGTGATATTTGCATACGCGCCTGGTGCGCTAAACATGGCATTTCTGAGCAAGAGGTAATCAGAGAGTGCGCTCTGTACTTGAAGCCAGAGAGTGAAAAAGATACTGCTTCATCTTTGTTGAATATTCTTTGAGGTCGTCAAACAAAGAAAGTGATCGCTGGGGTGGAGCATCGATTATGCAGACTTAAAATATTTTGCTGACCACTTCCAAACGTTGCTTGAGTAAGGTTGCACTAACTCCACTATTAGATAAATAATACTGAAGGGATTCCACTTAATCCTAAGAACATCTGTGATTTATAACATTCCTGTGTTCGCTAAGGCAATAGCTCAGACAAAAGCTACAGACTAACGAATAAACCAGAGAATACAGTATAGAATTTGTAGCATTACCAGTGATGGACAAACAACTATGAAGGAATTAGAAAAAATTCAAGTTATTCAAGAATTAAATCAACTTAGTATAAGTAGAACAAGGTGAAAAAACCAAACTATGTAAAGATAAGTAAATACGTACAATGTGTCTACAAAGGTAACAGCGATATGGGCAGCCGTTTAAGGGTATTTCTGACTAGAGAGCAAGATAAAACT
>NZ_JACJTR010000131.1 GCF_014698795.1 Nostoc sp. FACHB-892 | reverse complement strand
ACGACGTTTCTTTGATAATCAAGCTGTTGAATTATTTCTCCAATGTGCTGCGCTTAACCGCATGATCCAGTTAGGCAAGCCGGACAGTTACAAAGTAGAAAACTAATACTACTCCACTATCGGATTAGTATGTCTTTTTTTCATTCACGCAACAAAGCCTTTCTGAATTCTAACGGATTGTGTGTGTCTGCTAACAAGCACGTTGAAGATCGGCTCGGCCCAAATGGTAAAGACCTCAAAGGTGTAATCGTAGTTAGTGACGAAGACCACAAGCGTATACAGCAAAGAATTGCACAGTTAGAAGCGCTCTTAATCGATGTTGATTTTATCGATCCAGCCGAAACCGAATCAGAACGCCAAGCACGAGATTTTGACGGTGACTGCATTGGTGTGGCAAGAGCTAGCTTATATCCCAATTTAACAGCAGAGGCAGAGCGAAGGAATCTTCCCCAAAACGCCTATTCGCCCACAGTTAAGCTCAAAAAACAATCATTCTATGATCCCACCGATGGAAGCCAGCGCCCATTTGAAGAAATCGCTATCCACATGAGCGATAGCATCAGCGTGGGCATAATCAACAATCAAGTGACAGCACTGGAGGCATTAGAATCAGAAATTGAGGTACTAAAGACTTACGGTACTTTTGAGCAGAAATCAACTTATTTAGACCAAGTTTCAAACCATTACGAAACCCTGTTTGAGCAAGAACGCCAGAAAGAGCCAAAGTTAATTCGAGAAGAATACAAGCCTTATATGCAAGGGTTTGTTGAACTTGCTCATTCTGAAAGAACCCCAGAAAATATTCAGCAGGCGATGGATGTTAACCGTCAAATGTACCGGAGCATGATTGAAGAAGGATGTTATCAAAACCAAATAGCGGTTGATTTATTCAAAAGTGCTAAAAAACCTGAGATGGATAAAATCCGGGAAAACAGCCGCTACTTGTATCGTGATGTTAATTATATTAAAGATAAAAAGTCGCCTTCAGTTTATTTAAACACGGGGATAACACCAAAGGGCTACTCACCAGTAGAATTATTAATTAGCCAAACCAATAAATATTTCCAAGAATCACAGTTAGAATCGCGCCCCATCGTCCAGTTTAAAGACTTATTCAAAGGAGTAGAATTTACACCACAGCAAAAATTTGCAGCGATCGCCGCCAAGTACGAGTTCGATCTGAAGTTCAACGCTGCGGTTCGGATGTCCCAACGGCGTGAAACTGAGAAAGGGCCATCTGCAATTCTGCAAACTTCACAAGGGGCGAAACTTGAAATTACCAATCTCACCCGTTACGGACACCCTTTAATCTGGAAAGCCCAGACACTTAACATTCGCCTAGAAGAAATTAAATTTACAAGTAGCGAACGCCCCCACAAATTACTAGCAGTCGCCCAGATTAATGGAGAAATCGATAAAGATGGAAAACCTGCATACCGTCATCTTGGAACAGTTAGCCAACAATCTGTGACTGACCACAACCTCAAGGCGGGGATGACCATACAGGGAGCTAAACTCCTAGAACTAAAACCAGAACTTACTAGAAGCCAAACTAAACTATTCTTTGCCTTGGCGCAGGAGACGGCAGAAGCATTTTACGCCTCGATCCCAGAGTCAGAAAAACTTGCATCCGCTGCCGCCGCTTGGAGCATCTGTGCATCTCGCCAAGATGAACTCGAAGTTGCAAGAAAAGAAAACGCAAACCCCCAAGCTCACGCTAAAAAAGTCTCTAACTTCGCCTTTGCTGCTTTCCCCAATGAAATTATCTCCCGCCTGGAGCAACTGCAATTTACCGAACCGAAGTTAGTCACATTAAATAATGAAGCGAATCAATTTTTGGGTCGAGACTGGAATCCAACCGAAAAACACGCGATAGAAATTAGGGCTAGCCACCACCCACCGGGACACGAACGCCACGTTTCCAGACTGTTGTTTGTACAGGATGCTGACGGCGAATATAAGGAATTCGCCATGCTTGAAACCAGAACCGCACAGCTTCCCATTGGTACAAAAGCGCAAGCTAATTTCATTGGCGTGGAACCTGCCACTGCCAAAGCAACTATTGGACTGCCAGGAAACGAGCCGGTTGAAATTACTATCCGTGAACTCAAGAACTTCTCTCAAGGGGGACTCGTTTTTAATGTCGAACCGGTCAACTTAGAATTTGGCACTGTGCCGGTGACTGACAAAACAGTAAAAATCAAACTTGATGGCAAAACTCTGGGGGAGTTAGACAGTGATTCTGTCCAACAGTTGAAACAAATTGATTATCTGAAAAATGGTAATCCTCTAAAATTAAAGCTCACGTCAATCTCTGAGACAGGAGATCAAGCTTTTGTGCTGGGTGAATCTCCCAATGGTAATCTTCTCAAAATTAATAAAATTAACTTTTACGATTTTTCTGGTCAGACATTCAATGATCAAGATTACCGAAAACTGACTATCGAAACCTCAGCTTCTAAAACTAGAGATGCTGTATTTTTGAATGGTGAACCCCTGGGAGTATTGCACTTCAAAAAAGACAAAGACGCTATCAGACAGCTTGGATTGCTCAAAACCGGACAACTTACCCCAGCCCCCGCTATTATTGAAAGTAACTTCTCTGTTATTTGCGCTCAAATTGACCCTAATACCGTTGAATATCCCCAGAAATGGACAAAGGAATTTCAGGCTTTTGGGACTCAATCAGTTAATTCTGAACAACAAGAGATGATTGAAAGTAGTGCGAAAATTCTACATCATATTAAAGAGCGTCCTACTTTCTTATTTTCGACAGAATCAAACAAAAAACTTGGAGTCATGGGCTTGGCTGTTGACAACCAGAAAGCTGAGACTGTGACTAAATGGTTAACTTCGCAAAATGTTGTATATTCCCAAGTCCCGCCCGAAGATGTCATCAGAGAAACCAAAAAAGGTCTAGCAGTATTTCACTTAGTCAGCAGTTCAATTCCCCCCAAAACTTTGGAGAACATGACCAAGAAATTCGGGGCTGTGATTGAATCAAATAGTGACTATCAACAAAGAGTTAATTCCCTTGCCACACGACCACAGTTTTTGAAACCACCAGAACAAACAGCGCAATCCCCACCTAACCAATCTATAACTCCATTACTTTCTACTACTCCTTCTACATCAGACATTAGTAATAACGTGAAAACCGAACCTCTCGGTGTAGAGAAGCCTCCAACAGTCACTATTGATGACTTGAGAAATTGGTACAATGCCGCAGATAAGTTAGGGAAGTCGGAGAATTACAAAAAACGCATTGTAGAAGTGGCAAATGGATTGAAAGGTGGTGAGCAATTATCAGCCGAAGCGTTGACAGTAATGAATCAAGATACATTTGAGCTTGAAGCCATCAGTCGGCTGACTCAAATTGCTCAAAGGATTGGCATGGTCTGGGGTAAGTCTAATGAAAATGGCACTCAAGTTTGGGGAAAAATTTATGATTTGGCTTTCAATACCCAGCAGAGGGATTTAACTATTTCGCAGAAAAATGGAGAGGTAATTTTAAACTTGCAATCTGGTCAGGTACAGACTAATAAACTAACTTCACAGATATTGCAAACTTTTGAGGACGCGAATAGTCAGATAGATAAAATATTAGCTAAATCTCAAACACAACAAATAGACTTACAAAGATAGATTGTAAAAACTCAGGAGCCAGGAGCCAGAATATATAGGGAGTTTATTAAAACTACAATACTTATTTATCCAAGCTTTCTTTAATTCTTTAACAACTCAGAATAGCTGAATTATTACTCCTGAATTCTTACGAATCATTTAGCCATTGTTCAAGTTGATTTTTTAGCTCGGAATCGTTATGAATCCTGACTTTTGCCGTTAAGTAAGCTAATGAGCATTTAAGTTGCATAAAAGCAGGGCTGAAACCTTTACTACAAGCGAATCGATCTGGAAAAATGAATGGCGATTAGCTTATTGATTTGATTTTTGAAAAACTAAGTTGGCTAGAAGGTTGCTCTATAAAGGGTTACTTCTGAGGGTACTTAAGAAAATTCAAGTTTCATTGCTACATATGCATTTGCAAAGCGTTTGTATAGAAGAATTGCTCCTAAATTTGCTCCCAGACAGATGCTTCCTAGCCCCAATAAAATGTATGTGGGAGCCATGACAACTCCAATCATGAACCAAGCAAATACGTGCAGTATGATTAATAAAGCAAAGGTACTGGCAATTGCAGCACTTCGCCAAATCTCAATAGCTGGACGAC
>NZ_JACJTR010000130.1 GCF_014698795.1 Nostoc sp. FACHB-892 | reverse complement strand
ACATCGGGAGCCGGATGCGGTGAAAGTCGCACGTCCGGATCTAACTGAGAGGTGCGCGGGATAATACCCGCCATCGACTCAACCCAGATGAAGCGATCGCAACGCATTAGAGTGTTGGCACGAAATACTTCTTTATCGTTGACCATTACTACCCAGCGTTGCGTTAAGTGATTGTCATCATGGCTGATGTTGGCTACCAGTTTGTTACCAGCGTAATATTCGTAATCAGAAAAGGAGATTTCGACTATTCTGAGGGGTTCGGGAGCTATGGCTTGGGCTTGGGTTGCGATGAACCCGTCGAGTTCGGCTTGGGCTGCGGCTTGTTCGTCGGGGGCGATTTTTTGAATTTTGCTAGCTTGGTAATTAGCGATCGCAGTAATCCATGCATCCTTACAGCGTTTGTCGCTTACTTCAACTGTGCAGGCGATTTCGCTGTAGATTTGCTTGAGCCGCGCAATAGATTTCAGTTGCAGCTGTTGATGGCTGTAGATGATATAAGTCATAATTAAAATTCCCTGTACGAGTGTATGGGTTTTTCAAAAGGCGATCGCACGAAGTTTCTCAGGCTGTTGGCGGTCGTCTTTTGTTATGTACCTATATTACTATTTTGGTTAGTAAAAATCAAGCAATATTCTGAATTTTCTGAGGTAATTTTACTAACGGACATCCCAGAAAATCCTCAATTTTAATAGAAAGTGCTTGGCATATACCTTCTAGCTTTTCAGTAGAAACTGTAGGTGCTGAGTTTCTTGGACTTGATTCCGGGTATTCTCCGCGCTCCAAATGCTGAATTAATTGATAAGCACAACCAGCTCGTTTAGCCAGAGACTGCATAGACTCTGTACCTCGTAAAATTTTCAGTTTTCTGCCTAATTCCTTATTCCATCGAATAGATGCGATTAAGCTTTTATCGATAATCATTAATTCATCACCCAATTCACCAATTGCATTAGTAGACATGATACACTAAGATTACTAATTTTATTAGTAAGAAAACACAAAACAACCCAATTAAAGTATGACTGCGATCGCTCGCAGTCTTTGCAATGCAATCAAAAAGGAGGCAAATAGACAAAGAATGATAAAACCTCAAACTTTGCAAGCGGTGTTTTACTAGGGGAAGTGAAAAACAACCCTGGTAATGAAAAACAACCCTAGTAAAAATCGCCGACGCAAGGGGGAGGGCAACGGTTCTATTCACTGGCGCACCATAACTAAGAACGGGAAGGATTACCCCCAGGCTTATTACCACTGGCAGGAAAACGGAAAGAAAAGAACGAGGTACATCCCTAAAAAATTACTAGGGGATATTCAGGAAGCTGAAGCAGTCAAACGTCCAGTTGTAGAGATATTACATCTGTTGGGGGGTGATGAGGTTAGCCCTAGTAATTTACTAGAGGATAAACAGATAAACCCTAGTAATGCAGTTTTAGAAACAAGCCCTAGTAATGACATATCCCCTAGTAAAATGCGGCGAAACAAAGGTGAGGGGAGCGGTAGTATTCATTGGCGAACCATTACTAAGAACGGCAGAAATTACCAACAGGCATACTATCACGCTTGATTTTTGGAGCGAGGGCGATCCATCGAAGTGCATTCCCAAGCGGTTACTGAAGCGGATTCAGGAGATGGAGCAGGAAAAAACGGCGGTGAAGGAGATATTGCAGGTATTGGGAGCGAAAAAATGATAATTCTGAACCTGTCACCCCAACGGCTGTTGAAATCTCTGGGCTAATCGAGCCAAAACAGAGCAATCACCTTTTATTAGAGCGAAAAGGTATATCCCGCTTGAAAACGTCAAACTCTTGCTGTGGCTGGGTGTAGACGGTTGGGTGCAGGGTGTAGGAAAAAAAATCAGAAAAGCCAAAATTAAGTGCAACCTTAATAAATTCCTTTATTACTAAACCCCACACCCATAGGTATTATAGTCGATTTAGCTTTAAGGGGCGTGCCATTCGGTTTTGTAACAATGTACTAAGGATGAATAATGCCGAAGTAAATAGCGACGACACTTAGAATAATCACGCTAGTAACCAGGGTGAGGGCAATACGAAATCCCTTGTTAGGCAATTGTTCGCGGGTCAGCACGCTATCTGCTTGTACCTGAGTTAATGGCTCAATTTTTGATTCGGGCTGAATATGGGAAGTAGTATCCTTTGACAAAGGAGCTTTACTCTCGAATTTTGTTGTTTGAGCTTCTGGTGATTGCATAGACTGCGTTGATTTTTGGGACTATCTTTACAATTGTTAATAAAGTTTTTAATTAATACCTCTTTCTTAAGAAAAGTTTTGGTCGGGAATATACTTCTACTAAAGGATTAGTAAATGTAAAGCTAAACCTTAATTAATGTGACCTGAGCGAAAACAAGAGGTTTAGTAGACGGCGTACAACGAGCCGATGGTAAAGTACTACTCATCGCATTGCATTGTTCAATATGAGTGCAACAAATTATGGAACATGATGGAACTGGGCTTTCGGTAACCCAGGCAGAGAATCTTGAACAGGCTCAAGCTCTTGTAAACAGCAGTCCTCGTGTGCGAGATGGTATGCTGGCGGACTCTGCTAGAGTTGTGGAGTAGGAAGTTCACATTGGACGCGATCATTTTGCTCCCGTGTGAATAAGTAGAAGCAACAACTGCTGAATTACTTGGGTATAAGCAGATAAACGCATAGTATAAAATTCTGATAATTGAGATAACAGCAAAATTTCTAAAGTAAGCGTGCGGCTGCCTCACGTAATCGGGAATTACAATCAGTAACTATTGGACTACCATGAGCTACAGAAATTACCTGCAAATCAGTGATGGCATTAGCTAATGCTTCTAACCACTGACGATAGGCATGGCGATCTGTGAGAAAAAAGCGTCTACCCAAGCTAGTGATCCCGAAAAATCCACTTGACCCAATAAGACTTGCTCCTAGCCACTGAAGTAAGAATTCTCCCGTAGGTAAATGTTGCTGTAAATATTGCTTGTTCAGATTAAAGAGAATGTCAGTAAACACTAGTGCTTTTCCTGTAGCAAGAGGCAGTTCATAAACTAGTTCTTGCTCCCGGATACCATCAGGTATGTGGCAAATAATACCGTAAGCAGGTAAAACTTCTTCTGCGATTCCGTCTACGGCTACGACTTGTTCAACATAAGGTTTTGCTGTTGCGGGGCAAACAACTACTAGTTTGGGATAGCGTTGTTTATACACACCTGCATCAAGCCTATGGATGCGGTTAGGTACAATTAGGATTTTAGGTGTGCCTAAAGATTCAAGTTCTGCCATCCCTTGTTGATTTAAGGCAATCGCACTGTGAATTAGTAAGCTGGAGTCGGCGAATCTATAAACCACCATTTCGCGTGGCACTATAACAGAACTGGGCAAAGTACCAGTTACGTGCCAAAGATTCGGTGCTAGTTCTTCGATTGCAGCGTGAGGTAAAACATGAGACTGCCATTTATCTTCATTAAGAGTGCTTTTATGTTGACGAGGTTTAATTGAGGAGAAGAAAGAATAAAATCGCTCAGAAGCTTGTTCTTTTTCTTGATTCATATATCTCACTGCCTGCAAGATGTAACTCAACTACTCAATAAACATTGTTCAACTAGTAATATAACTGGTGTCAGATGTGGATCATACAATTTAGTAAAATTTGTTTTATTTAACCTTATATGTATGCCCGTGATTAACAGTTTTTCTTATTCCTCAACTGTCTTTGGGTTTTTCTAAGCTTCAATTCATCGTTCATAGACTAAGTTCTCCAAATTTTTATCTTTCTAACTCACCCTGAATTTTATTTTTCTTCTGCCTAAAGTTACACAACAGGGTTATTCAATCAATTAATCCGCCAAATTTTCGCCAAAGTTTGTCCATCTGGACTAAAGGTAACGGACGTAATTTCACCGGAATGTCCAATAAAAATACGGAGAAGTTCGCCAGTGTCGAGATCCCACACCTTGACGCCCTAGTTTTCAACGCCGCCTCCGCCATGTAATAAATCTTTTGTTCCCCGAATATGCCACCCGTGCGGCTGATGATACGGAATTCCCAGCATTGACCAGGTGTGTAAAAAACTATTAGGGTGCTGCCTTTAAGATCGCCCGTAAACAGCTTCTGTCACTTTCCGCAATAAGCAAGTAGTAAATAAGTCGAATCATCCAGAAGCATAATAGGGTTTAAATTGATTCACAGGGTATTTATAAAGTAAATCTAAAGAAGAGGAAATAAGGTTAAACAAAAAAGATAAGATACTCC
>NZ_JACJTR010000013.1 GCF_014698795.1 Nostoc sp. FACHB-892 | reverse complement strand
TGTCATTGATGGAGTTCAAAGAAGAGGTGAAAAGAGAAGCTACAGTACACAACGTGTAAAATTTGACTCTCATTCTTCTGCTTAATTTTTTGTTACATACTTATAAAATTTCACCACGACTTACTTAACTCAAAAGCTTTGTGTTGCAGAGACGTGGTAACACACGTCTCTGTCTCATAAAACTATTGCGGTATTTTTGCACCCGTTCTTTATTGAAGGAAAAAAATGACTGACTCCATCTTCAAGAAGTTAGCAGCTGCAACGGTAGGAACTGCTTTGATTTTTTCGTTAGGGGAGACTATGCCTGCTCAAGCAGCAGCCCTAACTTATAATTTTTCTAATGACGATAAAACTCTCATAGGCACTTTTTCATTCGAGCAAGCAGCAGCAGATGATCAAGAAGTAACGATCGCAGAAGGTTTAAAAATTTCTGCTAGATATGGTGGCCAGTCATATACTGAAGCGGATGATCCTTTAGCGTCAGTTTTCACCGACTTTTCGGGAACAATTTTTAACCAAGCGGGGTTAGGGTTGTATTTTACACCTAGCACTTTTAATGTCTACCGCGAAAATTTTATCAATCTGAATGATTTGACTGCTGCGGGTGTTCAGACCGTCACTTATACCAGTGTTCCAGAGCCAAGTTTGATGCTTGGATTGTCTGTATTCGGGTTGAGTTTGTTCTTGGGTAAAAAGATAGCATCTTCTTGACCATCAAGTACAAAAGCTTAAACCAGATTATCAAGAATAAACTGTTAGGCAGTGATTTGCATTTCTCTAAAACAGGGTGGAATTATCCACCCTGTAAATTTTTAAACTTATTTTTATTGCCATTATTGCTGCCAATAACGAAATAAAGCTAAAAAGTGACCAATAATTCAGATTTACATCCATTACGAACCCACAATCTTAACAGGGGTTGCTACAGCATTCCCTGGCGATTCCAGCTTTTTCTCAGTTAAATGGCTGGTATCGGCTTTGTTGTGGTCTTCGTTTAAAGTTTGATGGTTGTAGATGAACATAGGAATAATCGAGTCTTACAATAGCGGATTTTTAGACGTTATACCAGAGGGTGAAGACAGCGACTATTGGCAGATTGCAGCTATACATATCAATGGCCAAGCCTACTGCCCTACCCCCCGGCTTTATCGTTCAGAAAAAGTAGCATTGGCAAAAGCTGCACAAATTTATGATTGGCTAGCTAGCCACGAAGGAGAAATTAGTAATGGGGCTTGCAACTGCTCTGAGTTGAAACTCATTCTATGGCAGCAACCGAAAGTATCTTAAGTGTTAACTCTGCACTCCTCAAAACAATCGGTAGGAATCCCATCCCTTCAAAGGGTGTCCGGGATAGCCGCCCGTCGATTTAGTCACTTGTACTGAGCGTAGTCGTAAAGCCTGCATCTCAAACTGTCATAGAGCAAAGGTAATGACTTAAGTCCTTAAATATGAAAAAATAGTCAGATAAGGAAAGCGCTGAGTCAGCAGCGCGGTTAGGAAATTGGTAGGTTTATACAATATTGCTAATATGCTGCAACTAACTGTATAGATTGATCAAAAAGCGGCAATTAACAGCGATAAAAGTAATCGCTGTTAATTGCCGCTTTAAAATTATCTGCATTCTAAGCGGGCTATCTATTAAGTAAATTTGTCGTTGGTTTTTAACCAATTTAAATACGCATATAAAAAAGCTTTGTGTAGAAACGATCGCAATCCTCAGATTATTGACTTCTTTGAGAAGTAAGGAATCTCACTATTCAGTTGCATGAGTAAAATATACATGGATTAGTTTAGATATAATAATGACTCATTCTTTGTTTTCCTAACTGGAGAAATTAATGGGTCGCGCCAAAAAGGTTGTCCTGGCATATTCTGGTGGAGTGGATACCTCTGTTTGCATTCCTTACCTCAAACAGGAGTGGGGTGTGGAAGAGGTGATTACCTTAGCAGCAGATTTAGGCCAGGGAGATGAATTAGAACCAGTTCGAGAAAAAGCTCTGAAATCGGGTGCAAGTGAATCCCTTGTGGCGGATGTCAAAGACAGCTTCGTTAAAGATTACGCCTTTGGAGCGATTCAAGCTAACGCCCTTTATGAAAATCGTTATCCTCTCGGAACTGCCCTTGCTCGTCCACTGATTGCCAAGGTATTAGTCGAAACAGCCGAAAAATATGGTGCTGATGCGATCGCTCATGGTTGCACCGGCAAAGGTAACGATCAGGTTCGCTTTGATGTCTCAGTTACCGCCTTAAACCCTAACCTGAAGATCCTCGCACCAGCCAGAGAATGGGGCATGAGCCGTGAGGAAACGATCGCCTATGGTGAAAAGTTTGGTATTCCCTCACCAGTCAAAAAATCCTCTCCTTACAGCATTGACAAGAATTTACTCGGTCGTAGTATTGAAGCTGGTTTACTCGAAGATCCGTCATTTGAGCCACCAGAAGAAATTTATGAGATGACCAAAGCGATCGCTGATACTCCTAACGAGCCAGAGTACATCGAAATTGGTTTCCACAGTGGTATTCCGACAACCCTCAATGGTATAGCTAAAAAGCCAGTTGAGCTAATTGAAGAACTCAATCAGGTGGTAGGAAATCACGGTATTGGACGGATCGATATGATAGAAAACCGTCTAGTTGGGATCAAATCGCGGGAAATCTACGAATCACCTGCGATGTTGGTGCTAATTCAAGCACATAGGGATTTAGAAAGCTTGACTTTGACGGCAGATGTCACCCATTACAAACGTGGGATTGAAGAAACTTACAGCCAAATCGTTTACAACGGTTTGTGGTACAGTCCACTCAAAGTTGCACTGGATGCCTTTATTCAAAAGACACAAGAGCGAGTCTGTGGAACTGTGCGAGTCAAGTTGTTCAAGGGCAACTCTATAATAGTTGGACGTTCTAGCGATAATTCCCTCTATACTCCCGATTTAGCAACCTACGGAGCCGAAGACCAATTTGACCACAAAGCTGCTGAAGGCTTTATCTACGTTTGGGGGCTACCAACTCGTATTTGGTCACAGCAAGTTAGAGGTTAGGAAGATGAGGGAGATGAGGGGGACAAGGTAAAATTTTCTCCCCCATTTTCCCCTGCTCCCTCATCTCTCCACTTCCACTACTTACTCTTCTGCTGCACCCTTAACTTGGCGAGACTCTAGCCACAGGGGCACAATAATTAAGGCAGCTAAGATTAATAACGCTGCGATCGCAAATTGACCCACCCAAGCAACCAATTGTTCTAAAGAGACAATTCTGCCAGCAAAGAAAGCTAATGTCACCATCAAACTAGCCCAAGCAACTGCTCCTAAAAAGTTGTATAAAAAGAATTTTCCAAAGGGCATTTCGGCTATACCAGCTAGTGGTGCCGCAAAAACTCGCAACAATGCCAAAAAGCGCCCAAAAAATACTGCTTTGGCAGAATTTTGACTAAATTGTTCTTTAATAGTCAGCAGTCGCACTTCAGAAATCCGAAAGATGCTACCAACTTTCACCAGGAAAGACCAACCGCTAACCCTACCAATCCAATAACCACAAGTACCACCAATGATAGCGCCCATAATTGCGTCACCGAGAACCAGCCAAAAATTTAGTTCATCGCTGCCAGCTAGAAACCCGCCTACTAAGGTCACGGTTTCGCCAGGCAGGGGAATGCCTAAATTTTCTAGCAAAATTCCCAAAAAAATTGCCCAATACCCGTAATTGTGGGCGACTTCCTGGATATTTTCTAGTGAAATCAGCTCTAAAGACATCCCGTACCGCCGTCTTTACAAATTTTTACTTTTATTATATCTTTGCTTGTTTATGCGCGGGGTGTCAATCAAACCGCTACATTTAACCATTGAGTCATTACTTTGAATTCTGAATACTTCATAGATTAAAATCTATGCTACCTATTAACTTTTGATATTATGCATTTTATTTTTTAGAGTTTATTACTACAAATTAATATTTATTAAAAAAAAATTAAAAGTATTTATAAAAAATTTATCAATAGCCAGTTGAATTATAAACATTTCGTAAAAGATACGGTTGATACCGAAATTGTTAAGCGTTTATGCCTATATTGGTGAAAGTTATCATAAATTATACGGCATGAATACTGAAATAATGTCTCTCAGCTGCACTACTCTAGTTATCCAAATATCTGGGTAAAACAGTGATTTTGCTGTTGAAACAGAAAAGGTATTAATGTCTTTTTCAATTTTTTGTCAAGTGTTCCAATTACCCTGTTAAAGTCATGATTCTCACACAAGAACTTCAAGTTATTTTGTTTAAACCCCAAGGAAGCATAGATTTGGAAGGCGGCAAGGCTTTGAGTGTACAGATGGCTGGAGTAGTACCCCAAGCTGATCAACTCTGGGTTATCGACTTAGCAGAAGTTAATTTCATGGACAGTTCTGGGTTAGTGCCTTTAGTAAAAGGGTTGAAAGCTGCACGTCAGAGTGGTTGTCGCTTGGTTCTATGCAACGTGCAAGCTCCTGTACGGTTAATTTTGGAACTCACCCAACTAGATTCAGTGTTTGAGATTTTCCCCACTTATGAAGACATTTTTACCCCCGTCAAAGATAAAAGTCTGGTGCTAGCAGGCTGAGTAATAAATCTACCTATAGAAGGATGGTGGAGTCAAGCAATATTTGCATTCTTCAATATTATCAAAGATAACAGTCTGGTGCTAGCAGGCTGATTTTCTTTTTTGTTTAGAGAAGAATGTTAAAGGAAATTCATCGCTTTGAGATAGGTAATCTCTATAGCACACCAGTAAATATGCTTACTGGAAACCATGTACTTAAATCAGTAAAGCAAGGAATGGTTATAATATCAGCCTTTGCGTTATTTATAACTCCATAGTTGTTATTTTTGCCTTGGTGTACTACCTGGATGTCCCCAAGACACTTTAATTTCCTATGCCAATTTATTACCTTTTCGATTCCACTAGAATGGTAACTTTAGGCATTCTGGGGAGTTGAAATGTTAGTTTCTTCGGATGCTGGGCGGGGGAAATTGGGCAAATCAATGCCACTGTGACTAGCATTGCGAGTTTTGAGTGCTAAACGGTAACTCACACTTTGCAGTTCTGCTTGTAGTTGGCGATTTTCCCGTTGTAGCATTGCTACCTTTTCTCTCACTGGCATCATCCGCTCCTCAAACTTCCGACGGTAAATTTGAGGCAACTCTTGTACTACTTGCTCCAACATCCGAGTGCGATCAGTAAGTTCTTGGACTGACTGTCGCAATTGGTAAATTTCGGAGTCACGACTTGTAATCTGCTCTTGGTAGAACGCCACCTGCTGCTCCACAGCTTGGAGTTGTTCTTGCAAAGCCTGTAACTGGCTCAGATCACGCTCAAGATCCAGCTGCTGGGGCATAAAACTAGTGTTACCCTTTACCAGCCGGAAAAGTTCTTGAGATAGTTGTTGTACTAATTGGTCACGAAGTTGCAGTTCTTGTCGTAGCTGCGATACTTCCGTAGAGAGAACTTCAATATTGGGTGTATCAGATTGGCTCACAGTAGCTTACAGCTCCCATTCAGAATCTTGTCCACTCTTAGGTATAACTGCGGGAGTACTACCTTTGGCAAGTATTTGTTAATTTAGCATTCCCAAGTAAGTCACGAAAAAAGAAAAAACAAAATTTTATTGAATAGGGAGTGGGAAATTGGGAATGGGGAATGGGGATTGGTATTTCCGCCTTGTTCTCCCTATTCCCTATTCGCTAGACCGTTGCTGCCACTTTAGTGGGTTTTTCCTTTTCTTCTTTAGGGGGTTTTTCCTCTCCGACTTCCTGCTTAACTGTCAAATATCGAATCACTTCTTCACTCAAGCGCATGGCGCGTTCAAAAGGTGCGATCGCAGTTGCAGGCGCAGTGTAATTTAACTGGATGTAGATGCCATCGCGGTGTTTTTTGATTTCATAAGCAAGACGACGCTTACCACGATTTTGAATTTGCATATCCTCAGCGCCCTGGTCGCGAAGCAAATTCTGGTATTTTGTAATTGCTTGCTCTACCTGTTCCTCTCCCAGGTCAGGGCGAAGAATGTACATTGTTTCGTAACTTGTAGTCATATTTTTCAGTCTCCTTATGGACAAAAATGGCTGCTGATATTAATTTATACCTGTTTTAGTTCAAAATGCCAGTATTAATCAACATCTGAAGCAACAAGGAACTATAATCTTACCAGTTTTCAATTTGAATCATTAGCCAAATCGCCAAAATTTGGATTTTTTGGATGTCCCTAACGAAAACTAAGTCGGGAGGCAACCCCGATATTTCTTTAGCAAGATTGCTCAAGCTATTAGCTTGTCCAAGGGGTGTTTTTCCTTAAGGGCATCTATAGCGATCGCTTTCAGGCTCAAGGCTTAATCGGTTCGCTAAAAAGCTAACTGAGGATTGCTACTTGCTCACAGCAACAAAAAAGCAGATAACAAGGATATTCATCAAGGTTATGGCGCAGCGCTATGTGCGAATTCAAAATCAAGAAGGACAGATTTACTATGGGATACTACAATTATCCCTCAATGTGCAGATACTAGATGCCCCGCCCTGGTTACAAGGACAACCCACTGATTTAACTTTGACACCAGAAAATTACCAAATTCTGGCTCCCTGCGCTCCTTCAAAAATTGTGGCGGTGGGTAAGAATTATGCAGACCATGCAGCCGAAATGGGAACTTCAGTACCTTCTGAGCCACTAATTTTTCTCAAGCCACCCACGTCTATCATTCCATCTGAGAGGGAAATTAAGTATCCTCCCCAGTCACAAAGAGTTGACTACGAAGGAGAGTTAGCGTTAGTGATTGGCGATTACGCCTTTGAATGTACACCAGAGGTAGCCCAAAGTAAAATTTGGGGCTACACCATTGCCAATGATGTAACAGCGCGAGATTTACAAAAACGGGATGGTCAATGGACGCGAGCTAAAGGTTTTGATACTTTTTGTCCCTTGGGGCCTTGGATTGTACGGGAATTAAATCCGGGAGCGAGATTGCAGACTTTTGTGAATGACGATGCTAATCCAGTCCAATCTGCCTGTATAGATCAGATGGTGTTTTCCCCCGATGTTCTAGTTTCTTATATCAGTCAGGTTATGACGCTACTACCCGGTGATTTGGTGCTTACAGGTACGCCGGAGGGCATAAGTCCATTGCAGCCAGGCGATCGCGTCCGCGTCGAAATTGAAGGTATTGGTCGCCTGGAAAACACCGTAGCGACCCGTTAACTTCTAACGCACTTGCATATATACTGCATCGGAAATCGCCGGAATTTCCGCATAACGTCCGCTTACTGACTGGATGACTGAATATGCAACTGCTGCTACTATGCCTAAAAAGATGGTGTTAGCTACTGTTTCTATTGCAAAGCCAGTACCAGGAACCTGACCTAAAACTTCTACCAGTATGGAACACAAAAATATAACTATGTCCAAAAGAATCGCCTGCATTGTGTTGAAACGAATGAAGTGACTGATTTTTTCGTTTCTCACCACTAATAGAAACAAGGCAAAGAACACAATTATTTGTCCAAATTGTCCTAAACTACCGTAAATTATTAGCACTGGTTGCAGTGGTACAAGCAGAACCCGTAGTGCTGGAAACTGATTTAACAAAAAGCTGCCAAAGACTAAACCATCAACTAGGGGTAGCAAATAAGGCAAGGAAGCAAAAATTCGATCTGAAACGGTTGTAGACCCACGCCAAGACATTATGCGTTCTCCTGTGGTTAAATTTCTATAGTTACTTGAGCTTAGGATAACGCAGTTACTTGGTCTTGCTGGCAAATTCAACTATTCTATATGGGCGATGCGAAAACCCATCACACACTCATACTGGTCTGGCTGCTGTTGAGCAAGTTTGTGAATGGCTTGACCACAACGTAGTTGACCTGCACGCCAACGCGGTTGACCGCTCCTGTCAGCGAGTAAACAAGACTGGCAAACTTGCTCAGGGGCAAGGATTTGCTCGTCCATTAAAATGACTAGCATCGAATCCCTCCTGTAAATCCTCATTGTTACCCACATTTCACTTAGGTGAGGATACGCTTTGTAGCGGTTCAAACGCTTCAGGTAGGTTGGATGCGCTTTGCGCGATTAAGTGTTGTGATTTGCAATAGCGCTTTGCGTCCGTCGTAGGCGATCGCAAGGGACACTTAAGAGCCACATCTACCTCTTTGTAGCAAAATGTGGGCAATGACAATTTTTATTAAATTGTCAAGTGAATCTTAATATATTGTATGTTATGTCTATTGCAAATGGACATTTCAGTAAAAAATAATACAAAAATATTCGCAATCAGTTGAGCATATCGTCCCTGTTAAATTAGCACTGGAGAGTGTCAAAATTAATATTCAGGAAACAACAAAACCTTTACGCACAAGGAACACAGCGATCGATTGGAATTACCTTGACGCAACTAGTTAAAGTGCCAGAAGTAAGGTAAGTAAAACTTAGTTAACTAGATAGCCATTTAAGGGATGCATTTACAAAATACTGGGGTAAACTTGCAAGCAAGGTAATTACACAATATAACTGGGCGGCTCGTCGGTCTGGGCATCACTCACAATGGAACACTGGCAATTTCTGATACAGAAACAAGGCGCTCGCTCGTGGCATATCCTAGAATCGCCAAATTTTGAAATTTTGGAAGGGCAGTATAGAGTTTTGGCTCGTTCAAACCTTCGTAATACACACGTGGAAGTGCGGGTAATTCACTCTACAACCGAGGAAGTTCAACCAAAGCGACGAATTTTCAAGCGATCGCGTCGTACTAATTCAGAAGGCTTAATGGTGGTAATTCCCTTTACCTACTTCGATCCGGGAGTTTGGGAGTTACGCTGTACTGGCGATTTGATGTCGGATTTACTCGGTAAATCTTGGCAACACAGTGTCCAAGTTCAAGTATTGTGCCAGAAAACAGAGGAGAATGTAGAATCAAATTCCTCTGATCACCTAGATACTGTTTCTGAAAACTTGGATAATGCCCCAGTTGAACCCGCAATTACCTTCAATAAAGCCAGCGCTACAGAATTGGTAATTACTACAGACAGCAACCCCGCTACCATTGTTGTCCCAGATGAAGGGAACTCGGATAATGCCCCAGTTGAACCCGCAATTACCTTCGATAAAGCCAGCGTTACAAAATTGGTAATTACTACAGACAGCAACCCCGCTACCATTGTTGTCTCAGATGAAGGGAACTCGGATAATGCCCCAGTTGAACCCGCAATTACCTTCGATAAAGCCAGCGTTACAAAATTGGTAATTACTACAGACAGCAACCCCGCTACCATTGTTGTCTCAGATGAAGCAGAGGAAGAAATCGATGAGCCTGTTAGCCCTGTATGGCTTAAAGGTGATACGGCAGAGCAAATTTTGCAAAATTTAATAGATTTAGCTTTACCCGATTCTGAAGCCTTGCTCAATGATGAAAAGGTTACAGATTCTCCAGCAACACAACCACCGCTTCCATTACTGCTAACTTTAGGTCAGGATAGTTACATTGCTCGTTGGGGACAACCTCTTACAATTGATGGGCACATAGAACTCAAAGAAAAGACAACTCAAGATCAGGCTGAAACATTATTCTCCAAAAGCCTGCTAGCCCTTGAACTAGGAATTGAACTGCGATCGCCTCTAGAATCGGAAATCTTAACCCAGGTACGGCAATCCTTACCAGATCAGGAGTTGCCTTTCAACATCAATACCTCAATTGATATTCCTGCTGAGTGTGAATCCAAGTTAATTTTAGCAAATATCAGTTTGTATGGTCGATTCGCCGATGTTGGTGAAGTCATCCGGTTAGCCAGCCAGTCTTTCACCATTACAGCAGATATAACAGAATTACTGGCAATCACAGCCGCAGCGAAACCTAGTACATCTTTAAATGATTCCATAGCACCATCGAACTCGTCTGTTGCTTTGACGGAGCCAGAGACGCCTGTGAAGATCGATTTGAAATTATTCAATCTGGTCAAGATTCCAAAAACATACCAGTCTCAAATACTCAATCCATCCCCAAATACACCCCTACCACCGCAAATTAACTTACAAGTTTTGCGAGAAGCCACCCTACGAACATCTAACTTAACAAATTCAGGCACTTCGCCTCAATTGCCGAAACTACCCTCTATTCAAACCAATGGCAACACTCTCACAGATGTTGTTGCAGAACCCCCTACAGAGGAGGAATTTCTGGAAAAGGATGCTAATACTATAGCTGCCATCAACTTGGAGCAGTTGGTCATCAAGCAACGTCGAATGCCAATATTGGAAACTACTTTTCCATACTTGAGACGGCTACAAGCTTTGCCAAGTAATACACAAGAAGAAATAAAAAACAATGTCCCTTCAGATGCATTGGAAGTTCAAGCGGCTGAAAACTTCCCACAGTTGGACACAACTGTAGCTGAAGATGAAAACACACTTGAGGTAGAAACCCAGTCAAATGAACAATTCCAGGAAGAATCTATTGTTGAGGTAGAAGCCCAGCCAAACAGACAATTTCAGGAAGCATCTGTTGCTGAGGTAGAAATCCAGGCAAACACACAATTCCAAGAAGAATCTATTGTTGAGGTAGAAGCCCAGCCAAACAGACAATTTCAGGAAGCATCTGTTGCTGAGGTAGAAGCCCAGCAAAATGAACAATTAATTACAACAGGTAATCTTTACTCATCTCCCTTGCTCAGGAAGTGGATGCAGAGCCAAGGATACTCTTTGCCTGAATCGATCAATGATCTGCAACGTCAAGATTACAACAGATACGTTCAAGCCCAGGAGACTCAGCTTTCTCTTAGTGCTGAAACTTCCAATGTTGATGTAATGCCGTTAAGCGTGGATGCTGATACAGAGATATGGGAAGAAGTTCAAGAGTCGGTTTTTGATCTTAAGAATTTTGCGGAAGATGCAGATACAGCAAAGGAAGCTGATCTAGAAATAGGGGAAGATACGGAAGTAGAAAAAGTATCCGAACCAACACTCTCAATGGTGGTTACACAAATACCGCCTCCCCCTCCTCCGATAAAAATTAATATAGCGTCAGCTTGGTTGGCGCAAGAAATCGTTGTAGATGATACATATGAACTGGAAGCCGATAGGGTGAAGAATTACTCTCTTGAAGAAGAGAAGCAATTACTGTTAGGTTCATCCTCTTCACCATTTATAACTACGGCAACTATTGAGCCTTTGCCAATTCCACAACTGTATTTACCAGACGGCGAACTAATCGCTGGCAAGTTCATCATAGTGCGCGTAGTACTACCTGAAGTACCTCCCCAAGTTGTTGTCAAGTTATGGGTTGAAGATTATCAAACTCGTTGGTTACTAGAGGGACCGCATTTACTGACAAATTTGCTACCTAACGCTTTGGGAGGATTGGAAGTAATGACCCAATTAAACATTCCCTTTGGCTGTTTGGAAATTCGCTTGGAAGCGATCGCACTTGATTTGACAACTCAACAGGAGAGTCATAAAGTCACAATAGTGCGAACTGTGATTCCTCCAGACTTGCCAAGCTTGCAACTAGATGAGCTATTGGGTATGTAATTCAGGGAATTGGGAATTGGAAATTGGGGAGAATAACATTACCTCTTTCCCCTCTGTCCCCTTCCCCCTGCCTCCTGCTCTCCAATCTCCCAAGATGGGCTGTGTTAAAAATCTTTAGAATTTCAAAAATCTTGGCAGGATTTGCAGTAAGCTCATTTTGAATTGTAGTGTTATTTAACAGGAACCTTTACTATGGCAGCTTCCTTTATACCTTCTATCTTAGTTCCGCTCGTTGGTTTGGTTTTCCCAGCTGTGACCTTCGCGTTTTTCTTTTTATACATTGAAAGAGACGATATTGGTTGATCTAGTCATGGGTCATTGGTCATCAGTTATTTATTTGCAAATGACATAGACGCACCAGCGGCTACTCTTCTCCTGATGGAGACGCTACGCGAACGAGTTCTCCAATGGAGTACCCGTAGGGTAAAACAAATGACTATTGACCAAAATTAATACCGCCTATCTCATGGAGACAGGCGGTTTTTTTAAGGTTGATTTCTCAACAAATGCTAGAAAATTCTAACTTATGGTATTCGGTTCAAACTAACTCATGTTAAATCGAAGAACCGAGTCCGGCGTAGGCACCATAAAAGAAAATGCCCAAGACTGTAATTATACCTAAACCTGCGATCGTAGCGACGACCCACAGGGGAATTCTCCCACTTCCAGACACAGCTTCTCTCCTCCCTTAACAACTAATCAACACAGGTTCAATAAACAAAGATTAACAACAGGACTTCTACTTAGTTGAAGAAGTAACTGGAAAACAAAATCCCCAGCACGAAAACTAGTAGTAGTCCTAGGTATAGCGAAGTCCGGTTTAGTTCAACCGGTTGATTATTGGGATTGGGCGATCTTTCTACCATAATTGCTCCTAACGTTGAATAAATTGCATTGCGGCGATCGCGCCTAAAAAGAATACAGTTGGTACACCTAAGGTGTGTACTGCCAGCCATCTAACGGTAAAAATTGGATAGGTAACTGGTTGATTGATGTTGTTTCCGCTAGTCATGATCTCAAACTACTTTCCAATAAATTCTTCAACTTGTTTTTTAGCTTCAAAACGGTTCTTCACAATGGGCACTTCCTGCCGCGCTGGTGTGAAATACTCGTTAGGGCGGGGTGTACCAAAAGCATCATAAGCCAGTCCGGTGCTGACAAATAGCCAACCGGCAATAAATAATGCCGGAATGGTGATGCTGTGAATTACCCAGTAACGAACGCTAGTAATAATGTCCGAAAACGGACGTTCTCCAGTGGTACCTGACATTTAGATCCCTACCTTATACATAGAGTGTTATTGAGTTTATTATCCTACAAAGTTAAGAAAGAGTTACAAGTTGCAAAGTTCTTCTCAGAAATTGTACGTTGGGCATGGGGCATTGAGAAGAGGCAGAGGGGAATAATTCTCCCTTGCTTCTTCCCCTACTCCCTACTCCCCCCTTTCCCACTAAGCGGCTTCTGGAGAGGTTGTTTCAGGGTTTGGTAGATATTTGAGCAAAACGCCGCGATCGCCAATTATAAATCCCCGCTCTGGCTCTAAGAACACAATCTTATACAAATTAGCAGCAACTTCTTCTACCTCACGGTCTTTTTCCCAGGTTTTGCCACCATCGCCACTCCGTAGCAAATTGCCACTACCGCCACCTATCCAAATTTCATCGGGTGTGCGATATGCCAAATCCAGTAAACCCCAACTGGTGGATAACTCTGGATATTTTGCCTCTTGCCATTCTTCAGGTTTAGTTGGGTCACTAAACTGAATTTGACCTCCCCTAGCTAGTAACCATAATTGCCCATTCTCAGCAAAACCCATGTTTTCTACCCGCCGAGAACTATTGCGGTTATGGGGTACCCAAGAATCTTGTCCAGGTTCCCAAGTCGAGTAGAAACTACCCTTAGCGGAAACGGCAACATATTTGCCATCAGGAGAACGTTCTAAGTTACGCACCACACCGACTGCTGATTCTACCTGGGCTTTCCAGTTTTTGCCGCCGTCTGTGGTTTTATATATGGCTCCTACATCAGTAGCCATTTCAGCTGTATTGTCTGCTAGTGCCTTAACTGCGATCGGGCTACCTGGTAGCTTTTCACTCAGGGGAATACGCGACCAAGAAGCACCTTCATCAGTAGTGTGCAGCAACAGTCCAGGTTCTCCGGCAATCCAGCCTTCTTTTCCTGCAAAACTTACCGAGTCAAAGCGATACTTTTGCTCATCCAGTTGCAGTGTTATTGGTTTCCAGGTATCACCACCGTCATTGGTTTCCAATAGGGTGGCATTGCTACCTACTAAGTAGCCATGCTCAGGGTTATTAGTAAAAGCAATATCCAAAAGATTCGAGTCTGTTGGCACAGAAATGACTTTCCAAGGGTTGTAGCTCACAGAAGGAACTCTGCTACAACCTATACACATTAGGACTACTATCAACAAGGTAGCTATTCGTTGCCAACCTTTCACAATTGAATGCATTAGTATTTCTTAACTTGTTTCTAAATTTCTGTAGCTGTTCTCTAAAAGGTTTACTGATACTTTTTTGCTAACATTTGCTAACAAATACATAAGTTGAGCAGATTAATCTCAACAAGAGTGTATCAATCGATGCATAAAAACAAGTTCCATGCATTCTTACTTGTTTGCTTCTAGCGTGATTCTTGCTTTGAGAAGCAACATATTTGCGATTACTTGCTGTAACATCTCAGAGGCAACTTATCAGTAAGTCTAGAGGTTGCTTGACGTTACGGATTCTCACCTGAATTTCTGATATTTTATCAGAGATTCCACTGTTAATCAATGTAAGCAAAAGTGAGCATTTCTTAGCTTAATTAAACGCTCTAGGGAATAAGTAAAATGATATAATTGTGTGATTATAATCACACAACCAAGAAAGAAAATCTCTTTCCCTACTCACTACTCGCTGTTTCTGAGATAACGGCTGTTATTGTAAGCCGTAGAGACTAATAAAAAACAAGAAGCCAAGAGCCAAAGCACCAAAAATTAGGATACTCTTTTGGGTTGGCGTTAGGTTGTTAACACCCAAACCGTAACCGAGATTTTCTTTGAAGCCGGACGCAGTACCCGCAGGGCCGATATTGGCAAAAGCGGTTTTTTTAGCACTACAAACTGGACAGCGCCAATTTACGGGCAGTTCTGCAAAGGTTGTCCCAGAAGGAATATCATGCGTGTCGTCTCCCTTCTCAGGTTCGTAAACATAACCGCAGGCTCGACACTCGTAGCGGTCTAACACCGGAGTCTCAACAGCTGGTTCGCTCATGGCTAGGGCCTCGCAGAGGAGAAATCTGAAATATACGTTACAAATTATGACATAATTGTTAGGCTTTTCTATCACTATCAAAAGCTAATTAAATACTTGAAGTGTATCTGTTTCCCAGATTTCGGAAAAACCAAACAGATATAATGTAAAAGAAAGTTACGCAGTTAGGGGATTGGGCATTGGGAATTGGGCATTGGGGATTGGGCATTGAGGCAGGAGGGAGATAAAACTCCTAACTCATAACTCCTAACTCATAACTCATAACTCCTAACTCCTAACTCCCTACACCTCACTTAAAATACTCCATAAGCGGTAGATACTCATTGTGTTTGTCCTCAGCGGTTACGAGTACCTTCTAGGCTTCTTCATAGTCTGTAGCCTAGTTCCTGCCTTAGCGCTCTCAGCTTCCAAGCTCCTACGACCCAGTGGTTACAGTCCAGAACGGCACACCACCTATGAATCTGGCATGGAACCCATCGGGGGAGCCTGGATTCAGTTCAACATCCGCTACTACATGTTTGCTCTGGTCTTCGTCGTCTTTGATGTGGAGACTGTTTTCTTGTATCCTTGGGCGGTAGCTTTCCACCGTTTAGGGCTATTAGCATTTATTGAAGCGCTAGTCTTTATTGCAATTCTTGTAGTCGCTTTAGTTTACGCGTGGCGTAAAGGAGCTTTGGAATGGTCTTGAATTCTAACTTAACAACTCAGGGCAAAGAACGAATCATCAACCCCATTGAGCGGACTACAATCACTCAAGACCTTTCAGAAAACGTCATTCTGACGACGGTTGATGACCTCTACGACTGGGCGCGGCTTTCTAGTCTGTGGCCGTTACTATTTGGTACTGCTTGCTGCTTTATTGAGTTCGCAGCTTTAATTGGTTCACGATTTGACTTTGACCGTTTTGGACTAATTCCCCGTTCTAGCCCCCGGCAAGCCGATTTAATTATTACGGCAGGGACTATTACAATGAAGATGGCTCCCCAACTGGTGCGTCTTTATGAACAAATGCCAGAGCCAAAGTATGTAATTGCGATGGGTGCTTGCACAATTACTGGTGGTATGTTCAGCGCCGACTCTACCACGGCAGTGCGCGGAGTCGATAAACTAATTCCTGTGGATGTGTATTTGCCTGGTTGTCCTCCCCGTCCAGAAGCAATTATCGACGCAATTATTAAGCTGCGGAAGAAAATCTCTAATGAATCGATGCAAGAGCGGGATAAAATTAAGCAAACCCACCGCTACTACAGCACGACTCATAACCTGAAGCCAGTAGAGGAAATCTTAACTGGTAAGTATTTGCAATCAGCAACTCGCTCTGCACCACCAAAGGAATTGGCAGAAGCGATCGGTATGCCGATACCACCTGCACTGCTGACAGAAAAGGCGCAAAAGGAGGAACAAACCCGTGGCTGAAGAAGAATCTAAACCAGTACCAGCAGAGAAAGAAGAGTCATTGGTACAAGCGGGTAAAGTTTCCCAGTGGTTGACGGAAAATGGCTTTGACCATGAGTTTTTAGCACCGGATAAGAATGGTGTAGAGATAATTAAGGTGGCGGCAGATTTCTTGCTTCCTACCGCTACAGCCCTTTATGCCTACGGTTTTAATTATCTCCAGTTCCAAGGTGGCGTTGACCTTGGGCCAGGACAGGAATTAGTGAGTGTGTATCACTTGATTAAAGTGGGTGATAATAGCGATCGCCCCGAAGAAGTCAGGGTTAAAGTGTTTTTACCACGAGAAAACCCCGTAGTCCCATCTCTGTACTGGATTTGGAAAACCGCAGATTGGCAAGAGCGCGAGTCTTACGATATGTACGGCATTATCTACGAAGGACACCCAAATCTCAAGCGGATTTTGATGCCGGAAGATTGGGTAGGTTGGCCTTTGCGGAAGGATTACATCTCGCCTGATTTCTACGAGTTGCAAGACGCTTATTAAAGTGCCAAGTGCTGAGTTTCAGCAGTGATTAACCCCTTTCCGGTGGCGGAGAGGGGTAGTTTTTTTAATGTATAGACGCTTCTCTACGAGACGCTACGCGTAGCTTGCTTCCCCGTAGGGGTACGCCTTTCCGTAGGGTAGGGGCGCAAAGATTTGTGGAGGAAGGAAGAGGTACGTATCGTACTTGGTACAATGTCCAAAATACTCGGTACCAGCCGATAGTTTTCCAGCTAATGCCTTTGGTTTATATAATATACATGAGAATATTTCGGAGTGGTATTAAGATAACTGACATGACAATTACAACGGCGCATCCAGTGATGGTAGCGCTTGATTAACTGCATGATTCTCCCCACTTTTAATTTGAATTAATAATAGTTATAATAAAAGTATAGAGGTATCTTATATAAGAAAATGACAGATTTAACTTCGAGTAACGTATTTATAATAGCAGGGATCGTTTTTATAACGATTGCTGTCATTGGGCAATCTAAACTAGGTTTTATTGAAATTAATCCCGGTTGTTTTGGTAGATTTTTGGCTCTATTTATTGGGATTTCGAGCTTATTATATGCTTTGGGATTACTCAACATTTCAGGCGAAACTTTTAACTTATTCAGAACTTCTCTGATAGAACAAATTAAACAGAGTATAAGTTCAATTAATGAGCTTTTACAAAGTTCTTAATAGGCTTTAAAATTTACCTTCAACCCAAATGTATTGATATATCAGTTTGTTTTTGAAGGCGAGGTATAAAATGCAGATAAAAACTGCTATATATTAAGTTTGCTATTTGATTTTTTAAAATATACTGAGTTTGAAAAGCGCGTTTTATCTGGAATCTTGTTCAACAGTCAGACAGAATTTTTATGAGACTTATTAGGACTTACGCAAAACTATACGCTGTAGAGGCAATACCCTGCGAGAAGCCTTCGGCTACATGAATTGCCCCTACCAGAGAATAAGGGTTTCGGCTGTTGTTTGCGTAAGTCCTGACTTATATTTGATTTTTATCCGTGTTTCTGCGTCTGTGTGTCAGCCTAAATAATAAGTCTTGAAGCCCACATAATATTACTTTTTGGTTACCAAGTTTCTTTCTTCGGGGAGTAAGGTAGTTTCATCATCAGCGCGATCGCCATATATAGATTTGGCTTTAGTTCTATAGGGTTTAATAATTAGACTGACACCAATTGTCCAACCTAATGCAACCATCCAACCCGCAAGAATGTCACTCGGAAAATGTACCCCCAGATAGAGACGACACCATGCAATAGCTATAATATATAAGCTGCCGAAGATGAGAACCAACCAACGCCAAGAGCTAGTCCAGGTTAAGAATAGCAAAATTGCGACCAGAGTTATACTCGTCATGGCATGAGCGCTGGGAAATGCAAAACTAGACTCAGGCGCAATGGATTGCCACAATTGTGGACGCACTCGATGCATTAATTGTTTTGCTGTGCGGTTGATGATCACACTTCCCATTGAGGCGGTGAGTAAATAAGCTAGCGATCGCCAGCGTTTTTGAAGTAGTAATATAATTGCGATCGCACCCAAAATTGGTATTGCCGTCCAAGGTAGCCCAATTATACCTAGCGTCACCGCTAAAACATCAAGCTGTGGGTTTGCTGTAGAATGAACTGCTAACAAAATAGGCACATCCCACGGGAAGCCAGCTTGATTCTTCCATATATTCACTGTCAGGATCTCAAAGACCTGCAAAGGTAAATATACTCCTATCAAGAGGAGTAAGAGCGATCGCCAACGAGCAATCAAGAGGTTTTTGAGAAAAGAAAGAGGCGACTGACTCTCTTTATTGGGTTTTTTCACTTTTTACATATTAAGTCCGTTGTAATCAATTAACCTAGAAGTTGTGCGTCAATGTAATCTATCAGTAGATAGTTTTAGTTACTTTAGCTCATGAACACCAAATAAATTTAATAGTGCTTTTCTGAGACAAACAGGTTAATATCTTCACAAATTGATCGATTACAAAACACTAGAATCTTGAGAAGCTCCGCAATGTTTACAATATGGCAAATGTTTATAAGTAAGATTATGACAGTTTTGACATTCCATGTTTTGATAATAACCACAGTGCGGACAGTAAGTGTCAAGATGTCGTATTTTCTTGGCGCAATTTACACAGCGTGATTTTTGAACTCTGCTGGCTGCCTGGACTTTAATATTAAAGACAAATTTTTGAAAAAACTGGATAATTCCAAAACCAATAATTGGAATCAACAAGATATAAGCATAATTTATCAAAAATAGTAAACCACCAAAAAGGGTGCTAATGACATTAAATAGAAATTGAAATATTGCCCCTACTTGAAGAAATTCAAATATTTTAACGATTAATGGGATAAAAAAGATGACTAACAAATGCCAGCTAATTAGCGAGATGAGTCCATATCCTCTTCTTTGGGCAAATTTGTGGACTGATAAGGCAATGAGAATAAGCGGTAGAAGAAAGAGGGACTGAAAAGCAAGCTGGATACTTGGATACCAAAATGATGCCTGCTGATAGCCTTTGTCAACTTCGCTAAATTGATTTTCATCTTTAAGAAAGGCTATAAAATTAGTGCTTTCCACTTTGGCAAGGAGTTCGTTTTTAAGATTAGAAATTTCTTGTTTAATAGTAGAAATTTGGCGATTATTTTGTTCTAATCTCTGTTTAGCTTTTTCAGCACCGACTTGATTAATTGATTGTTCACGACCCTGACCTGCAATTTTTTCTAAGAGCGTTGAGTCATATTGAGTTTTAATAGTGCGATTGGCTTGTTCAATGTTACTGATTTTCGCTTGCCTTTGGTCAATATTTTTGATGATTTGCTGGTTTTGAGTATCGTTAATCTTATCTTTGTACCCGGCATATTGCAAGCAATTTTTAGAAACTTCACCCAGATGTCCTGCTTCGGCTCGTTGATAGTTTTGCTGAAAATTGAGTTTATTGTTCAGGTTATATGGCAATGAAAGTCTAACAATTTCATAGTCTTTATCTTGAGTGGTTTTTGTCCGGTAATTTTGCCACTCTGAATAACATGGATAAGCCTCGGTAGGGCTAATATGCCATCTGCTAATATCATCGAGTCCGGTAAAAACATTAATCAAGATAAAAATATCAATTAAAATAATTACAATTAAACTTACTTTATTCAGTGGCTCGTTGTTAATTGTTCTTGATCTACTAAAAAATTGGCTCAAAAGTCGGCGAATTCTGGCAAACATATTGTCTTTTAAATAAAGGGGAATTTAATCCGAATCAATTTTATCTGATTAGTAGTGAATAACTATAAAAAAATACATCTTTAATCTGAAGATTTGTTAACTGCTGACTTTTGAGAAACAAAAATCCCTGACTTCTTTTAAGAAGTCAGGGATCTGTGGCTTTCAATTCTGACAAGTCAAGTTGTGGTCAAAAAATACCGTAACTTTCACCTGAAGTTGATATAGATAAGGCTGTGTGCGCCAACTAAAACCTATTTAGCAGCAAAGTAGGCTTCTAGCGCCTCAGAACCACCAATTAATTTACCATCAATAAATACTTGGGGAACTGTTGTCGCACCTGTAACTGCTCGTAAGGAACGTGTGGTGATATCTTTACCCAAGGTAATTTCTTCGTAGTTGATACCATGTTCCTTAAGCATCCCCTTAGCACGCGCACAGAAGGGACAACCCACTTTCGTAAACAGAGAAACTACTTCGGGCTTCACTGCTTGAGGGTTGATATATCTAAGCATTGTCTCAGCATCAGACACCTTAAAGGGATCTCCTGGCTCGTCTGGCTCAATAAACATTTGGTTAATTACACCATCTCTTACGAGCATCGAGTAACGCCACGATCGCTTCCCAAACCCCAAGTCTGATTTGTCTACTAGCATACCCATGCCTTCAGTAAATTCACCATTACCATCGGGAATTACTGTAATATTTTCTGCCTCTTGAACTTTTGCCCATTCGTTCATCACAAAGGGATCGTTGACAGAAATACAGATAATGTCATCGACACCATTTTTTTTGAAAACCCCAGCCAATTCGTTATAACCAGGGAGATGAGTCGATGAACAAGTCGGAGTGTAAGCACCTGGTAAGGAGAAGACAACCACTGTCTTATTAGCAAACAGTTCATCAGTTGTCACATCCACCCATTCGTTACCCTTACGAGTATGAAAAGTGACATTAGGAACTCTTTGTCCTCGGCGATTGGGGAACATAATTTTGCTTGCCTTTAGTAATCAATTCCAGTCATAACCTATCATGGGAAGACTGGTATGATGTAACTATCAATCAGCTAAAAATTTTCATTAATAAAGGTCGCGATCGCTGCTACAAATTCAGCAGTTGATTCATATGGTAAAACATTGCGTCCATTTATTTTTATACCTTGACCTTGAGGCAAACAGGCGAGGTAGTGAGTCAAGCGTTCGTCTGGCGTTTCTTTTTTACTTTTTTGACTAATACTCGATGCAGTTTCCCCCATAACCGCTAATGTTGGTTGCTCAATAGAGGCGATAGAACTAGTATAATCCTGTCGCCAAAAGCCTGCTAGAAAAGAAAAAACTGCATGGCGACTAGCAGGATTTTCTGCACCTGCAAGCAGTGTATTCAACCACTCTGCATCCGCAGCATTCTCAGAAGCAAAAAGTTGCCGAGTCGAGAAAGAATGTAAAAACTTTGGAGTGCGTGCATAGCGATAAAAAGCACTTCCAAAAGGGGAATCTAATAGATTCCAAACAAATCTTTGCTGCCATTCTGGTGATTTGCTTGTCATCAAAGCCCATGTTGGAGGCCCAGAGAGTACAAGCCCGGCAATTAAGTTTGATTGCTTTTGGACTAATGCGATCGCAACTGGTAATAAAGCACCTTGTACTATTACAATGACAGGCTTTTGCACAACTGTTTGTAAAAAGTACTGCAACTGTTCTGCCCAATCACTAGGAGTGTAAGCCAGATGAGGCATATCACTTTCGCCACATCCTAGTAAGTCAGGGTTGTAAATTGGGTTATCCTGACCTGAATTATACCATTCGCGGCAAAATCGCTGCCAAAATTGCCGCGACAACCCAACACCAATAGGATGAATTAACAGTAAGGGAATACCCTCAGATACTGTATTAATTGGTTGATGGATTTCGTAAGCACAACGATAATTCTGCCAACTGTAAAACTGGCTAGGAGATGCTGTCAAATTGGTTGTGTTACTTACAGCAGATGGTTGCATAATTCCTAGTTTTTAATACTTGTTAAAAAATAATTTGTGGATGAATTAACTGGTATCCAGCCTCTTTAAGCTTTTCATTCGATACCCAAGCATTATATGGGCGGATACTTTTGATGGAAGTATCCCATATAACTTTGGGCAAATTATGTTTTTCAAATAGGCTGTCTAGCAAGTCTCGACTGGTAAGATGTGCATCATCTACCAGATTGTAAATCCCTTGCAAACGACGGTGACGGGCAAATTCTATTGCACCAACAATATCATCCAAATGTATCCAATTCGTAATATCATCGCCGCCGGGACGAGTTACACCAGAATATCTGTTAAATATTTTCAATAGTTCTCTACCAGGGCCATAGATTCCTCCTAAGCGAAAAATGCAAACGCGGAGATTTTCGCTAGATGCTGAGAGCAACACATCCTCTGCTTTTCTGAGAATTTGTGCATTTAAATTAGCGGGTGCAAGCGGTGTTTCTTCATCTACCCATACACCATTTCTGTCACCATACACTGCATAGCTTCCTGTGTATATTAATTGTTTTATACTCGGAATCTGCTGCAAGGATAAAACTAAACTCTGGGCAGTTTGTAGATAAGTTTCTTCATAAACTTCTGCACCTTTTGCACCAACACTCAAAAGTACAACGTCTTGGTCGTGCAAAACTGATTTCAAACTATCTAGGTCATTCCCACGAGTAATTACAACTCTTTCGGATACTGATTTTAGTGCAGGGACACGCTCAGAGGAAGTTGTGGTTACAGTGACAACAAAATCTCCCTTTTTATGCCAATATTCAGCAACTTTATAACCAACATAACCACAACCAATGATTGCAACGTTCATGACAACTTAGACACAAATAAATTAAACTACTCATCGAGACAATATTCTCAATTAAAGGACTGTATGTAAATACAATTAACAGTCCAGAACTAACAGTCGATAGTCAATAGTATAGAAATTTTTACTCAATGACTATTTTGCTAATTCTTTTTCAATTATGGCAATTATTTCTGGTGAATTTGGCTGGACACTACTATTAAATCTAGCTATCACTTCACCTTGCTTATTAACTAAAAATTTCTCAAAGTTCCAAGCAACAGTTCCCGTTGGCTCAACGGCTTTGGTAAGTCTCTCATAAAGTGGATGTTGCTGCGAGCCTTTGGCATGAACTTTATCGAACAGTTCAAAGGTAACACTATATTTACTCGTGCAAAATTGCACAATTTCCTCATTGCTTCCTGGTTCCTGCGCTCCAAAATCGTTACAAGGGAACCCCAAAATACGTAATCCTGCTTCTCTATACTTCTGATTCAAATTTTCTAGACCATTGTATTGAGAAGTATACCCGCAGTAGGAAGCCACATTCACAATTAAGAGTACTTTCCCGGTATACTCGTTTAATTGCTTATCCTCGCCGTTGATGGTCTTAACTGCGATGTCCGAAATTGTGTTACTCATCTTGAATCTGATTTATAGGGAATATTGCCAAGTCTCCCATATTACAGGTACTCTAAACCCGGTTTCTTTAAGGAAATTAGGTTTGTTAGCCTTGTTTCCCCCTACGATTCTATTTAACTGAGGCTATAAACTTGTATGGGAGTTTCAATAGATATTTCCGTCACTGAAGCGATCGCCTGTGAGTTTACCTGAGTGAAAAATCTTCTGTAAATAGCTCGACCAATTCAGTATCTCAGGATAGTCTTGGAAATCTGCGTTGCTTTTAATACAATATTTTTCGCAGGTATGAATTATAAATTAACCTCCGTGTTGAGTTGATTTATATAACCATAAGTTTTATCAACAAGGTTAGATGGTGGAGGCTGCGGTCAATTTATTTGGTTATTTGACCCAATAATAGTTTCTAAATTTTGTGGAGGTTGGCTTGTGTCAACCTCCACAGTCTTAAAATATTTGCTGTATTTAGGAGGAATGCCTCTTTGCAATCTTCAGCATCCTGTAACCTTGTCTACATCTGAGTATCTTTTCCTTCTCTTTGAGACGCTACACGAACACAAAACTACATAATTCGGTAAAATTGGGTAAAGCAATTTTTGCGCTTGTTAAACAAAGGCATCAGCAAACCCATGCAACTGAAACTCAGTGCATCTCGACTTCCCTTCGCCCCCCTCCTATTAATTGCCCCCTTTTTCCTATGGGGGACGGCAATGGTAGCCATGAAAGGAGTAATACCCCACACGACACCACTATTCATGGCAGGTGTGCGTCTGATACCAGCGGGGATGTTAATTCTGATAGCAGCAGCATTCATGGGTAAACCTCAGCCCAAAGGTTGGGCTGCATGGCTGTGGATTGCCTTATTTGCCCTCATAGATGGGACGTTGTTTCAAGGCTTTTTGGCAGAGGGATTAGTCAGAACCAGTGCGGGGTTAGGGTCTGTGATGATTGACTCGCAACCCTTAGCTGTTGCTTTGCTGTCGTTGTGGTTATTCCAAGAACACATTGGTTTTTGGGGATGGCTAGGACTAGGCTTGGGTGTCACAGGCATTAGTTTAATCGGCTTACCTGATGAGTGGATTTTACATTTTCTCGACTCAGGCGCAAATATTACAATTGGCAGCTGGGAAGATTTGTTTGCTAGCGGCGAGTGGTTGATGCTATTAGCAGCGTTATCAATGGCTGTGGGAACAGTGTTGATTCGGTTTGTGTGCCGATATGCTGACCCGGTAACCGCTACGGGATGGCACATGATTTTGGGTGGATTGCCACTGTGGGGAGTTTCATCATTTGTCGAATCCCAGCAGTGGGAGAATCTTGGAGGATCTGATTTAGTGGCTTTGGGTTATGCTACCGTATTTGGCAGTGCGATCGCCTACGGGTTATTCTTCTACTTTGCTTCTAGTGGCAGTCTCACCAGTCTTAGTTCCCTCACTTTCCTCACGCCCGTATTTGCACTACTATTCGGCAATCTTTTCCTCTCAGAAGTCCTCAGTCCGTTGCAGTGGGTCGGTGTTTTCCTAACTTTAATCAGCATCTATCTCATTAACCAACGTGATACTTTAGCAGCGCAAAACGACACAGTTACCGTTGGCGAAATAGCTAATATACAGCAACCAGCTTTAGAAGCATCTGCTAAAAAATTGAACCCCATAACTTTAACAGTTAGAGAATCTGAACGAGAAATTTTACCTTAACTCGTCAAAGGTGAGATGGCCTAGAGAAGGTTAATAACCTCATGCCCAATGTATGGCGACAAATAACAAATAACAGTTAAGCTGATGCACGCCTAAATTGTATAAACACTCTTTACGGTCGTTAACTATTGACGGTTAACGGTTATCAGTCATCAACCTTCATGTAAATGTTCAAGTTAAATGCGTAACAGTTTAAGATTTGCTAATCTTAAAGATATTGTGGTATCGAATATTTCAAAAGCGCGTTTAGGCTGAAACTTTCAATATGAGGCTATGCCGTTCCTCAATTCTGATATTTACTTGTTTTTCTTGCGTAGGTTTTTATCCAAATCGCTCAAGCACAGCTACACCTAACCTAGCACCTAAAATTTTAGAACTTGCACAAGCTAGTTCGACAGTTGCTGCTAGTCCGGCTGTTTTGACATATGGAAGTCCAAAATCAGATGTGCGAAAATTACAAACCCAATTAAAACAGTTGGGATACTACAGTGGCGTAGTAGATGGAGAGTACAACGCCAGTACGAAAATCGCTGTTAGGAACTTCCAGAAAGTAAATGGTTTAAAAGTAGATGGCCTTGCTGGTATGGCGACTATGGGGGGACTGAAAGCAGCTTTAGCTTTGGCTGCCAATAATCAGATTGTCACTTCTCCAATAGTCACCTCTCCTGCTTCGGCTTCCAAATCAACTACAACACTCAAGCCAACCGAGAAGCCAACCGAGAGAGGTTTTGTCTGGTGGTTAATATTAGCCATTGGAGTTCTAGGAAGTATTGGCGCACTTATTTCACTGCTGAAGTGGTTTCGTCAGTCCAAACAAATGCAATCCGAAATATCAGAGACTAAAAGTTTGAGCGAAGCTAACAACAACTCGATGACATCACCCTTACCAGAGACTGTAACTAATCTACAAACATTTACGCCGCCAGTCGTCCCACAATTACTGCTACCAGAAAAAACTTCTCGGCTTGCTAAACTCAATATTGTTGACGAATTAATTCAAGATTTACGCAGTTCTGACCCAACGAAGCGGCGCAAGGCTATTTGGGATTTAGGTCAACAAGGAGATTCACGGGCAGTTCAACCAATGGTTGACCTGATGATTGATGCCGATTCTCAAGAAAGCAGCTTAATTTTGGCAGCTTTAGCAGAAATTGGCACCCGCACACTCAAACCGATGAACCGTGCTTTAGCAATTTCAATCCAAGATGAAAGTCCACAAGTGCGACAAAATGCGATCCGTGACTTGACGCGCGTTTATGACATGATGGGTCAAATGAGTCAGATGTTGCGTCATGCCTTAGATGACCCAGATGCTGAAGTGCAAGCAACAGCACGATATGCTTTAACTCAGATGAATCGAATGCGTGGTTTGCCGGAGCAACAAAGTCTACCAGAAGATTCACACAACGATTCACCAGAATAAACTTAAAAATATTTTAATTGGATTTGAATATTAGTATCTGGGCCTGCTACTAAAAATGCTGCTTCGCTAAATTTGGGCGCTCTTGTGCGAATTTCTGGGTTACTGGAAAATCCAAAGCCTTCGCTTGGTATACCCAAAACATTGCTATTGAGAGTGCCGTCATTATTTTGATCGTGGAAGACAGCAACGGCGTAACTACCTGCTTTCAAGTTCTCAAAGGTAATGGGTAAAGGAGTGTCAGTAATCTTGGTACACTGCTTTTGTAAGCCGCGATCGCGATCGCCAGGAAATCCTTCACTGCTAGCAAATATACTGACACAGACTTGTCCATTTTTACTTTTCAAGCCATCAATTTCTACGGTGAGTTTGCCATTAAAATTTGCTTTGGCACTAAATGGCCATGCCAGATTTCCCAGAACTGCCAATAACAGCATACTAACTCTCAATCCTCTAACCATAAAATTTCACAAGGTAAAATAAGTTTTGCTGAAATTAAATTTTCATCGTGATTCAGTTCACGCAAACTCATGGTGGCATTATTCAGTCAATACTCGCAAGCACGCTGCCATATTTAGTCTCTAGCTTGGTCTCAGTAAGCCGACGTAAATAACTAATAAACTATAGTGCTTCTCGCTTGGGTGCAGTACATTTTTGACCTCTCTCCTAAAAGGAGAGAGGCTTTGAATCTTACTCCCCAAACCTAGTAGGGAAGGGCGGTTAGGTCTGTACCGCACTCAACTGAGAACGGCTATAATAGTTTGATTTATTCTCGCTGGCTTGTATACATGGTAGCCAGTGATAGCATTTCCAAAAACCTTTGCAACACATAAATAAGGGGATATAATAGTACGCACTTACTCATGTGTCTGTATCAAGTATTTCATGAGATGGTATTAATATTTTTGATTGTGATCAATAAATAAAGCACGAATCAGGTAAAAACTTAGAAAAGTAGGAGGTATAAAACCCCCTACTTTTTCCTGCTTGGATAGATAATTTGGCGGAATCAGTTCAATCTACCAATAGTGTGTTGCTAGCTCATATTAGGAATATGTCAGAGGGTAAATCAAAGAAATATTTACCTTAAAATTTTCCCATTGAGCTTTGTTCTCCAGAAAATCCAGTTGCATCACCTTCTTTGACAAATCCACTGTAGGCTTCCATACCGTGTTCACCAATATCCAAACCTTCTAGTTCCTCTTCTTTGGATACTCTGATACCTAAAGTAGCTTTCAGTGCCAGCCAAAAAATACTACTGAGTAAGACAGTGAAGCCACCTACTGAGATAACGCCCAGCAACTGAGCACCAAACTGTCCAAAGCCACCACCTGCAAATAAACCTTTTGCTGGGCCAAGTGCATCACCATACCAGGAATAAACACCAGGGCCAACAGCCCACAAACCTACTGCTAGAGTTCCCCAGATACCACAAACTAGGTGAACTGAGGTTGCCCCTACTGGGTCATCAATGCCAAGTTTGTCAAAGAATGTTACAGAGAAAACTACCAGTACTCCAGCAATAAAGCCAATAAGTAAAGAAGCAGGAATACCTATGTAAGCACAAGACGCTGTAACACCAACCAAGCCAGCCAAAATACCATTGATAATCATTGACAGGTCTGGTTTACCTAAGTACAACCAAGCTGTAATAGTGGCGGCAATTCCACCGGCAGCACCAGACATATTAGTGGTTACAGCAATGTGACTGATCGCACTAGGATCTGCAGCCATCACAGAACCGGGGTTGAAACCAAACCAGCCCAACCACAGGATCAGACAGCCTAAAGTGGCAATACTCATGTTGTGACCGGGCATGGCCACAACTTGCCTATCTTGATATCTACCAAGGCGGGGTCCAAGAAATGCTGCTCCCATCAAAGCTGCCCAGCCACCTACAGAGTGAACCACCGTACAACCGGCAAAATCCCAAAAGCCTCTGTCTGCTAGCCAACCAGTTCCCCAAATCCAGTGTCCGGTAATGGGGTAGAGAATACCCACAAGTAAGAGGCTGAAAATTAGGAAGCTAACAAACTTAATCCGTTCGGCTACTGCACCAGAAACGATTGTTGCTGCTGTTCCAGCAAACACTAACTGGAATAAAAACTTTGCAGCTAAAGGTACACCAGCCCAACTAATAGCACCGAAGATACCTTTATAGTTGTCTCCAGTAGTTGGACTGTTATCTGCACCTCCTAAGAAAAACCCACTTAATCCGATGAAGTCGTTGCCATCACCGAACATTAAGGCAAAACCGATCAGCCAAAAGGCAATGCTAGAGAGAGCAAATACAATCAAGTTTTTGGAAAGAACGTTGACAGCGTTCTTCTGGCGGCAGAAGCCGGTTTCTAACATACAAAAACCAGCGTTCATAAAGAACACTAAAAAGGCAGCGATCGCAACCCACAGCGTATCAAGAGCAACTTTGAGTTCTGCTGTCGTTGGCCCTGCGGCTGGGGTTTGGGCAACTGCGGCATAACCCCAAGCCAAGACAATCAGACAAGCTAAAGGTAAGCAGGCTTGCCAACTGGGAGAGAGCCGCTTAATTGCTAGATTAAATAGCTTAACTTTTGAGTTGGACTGTGAATTGACAGCGTAATTTCTTGGAGACAAACGCCTATTTTTTGTTTTTGATTTTTGTTTGTACATGGATTTCAACATCATCCTCCAAACCATCCTTAAGAAAGGGAAAAAACAGGTTAAGCAGAAAAAACTACCGCCTGAAGTGCAATCCAGTGGTTTTTGATATTTTTCCTTTAGACCACTTGTTTAAAAACCAGAGAATCAAATTACCTTAGTAGAAGTTTAGGAAACTATTGGCACATCTGTAAATATTTTTTATGGTTATTATTAAGTAATTATGATGTATTTTCTAAAACAGTCAAGTCTTCTTCACGCAATCTTTAATTTTCCAAAACAAGTTGTGTTTAGGAGATTGCTATAAATTCTCAATATTATGTCTATAAAAAGGTGCAACATAGTTATAGCTAATTTTTACCTGCACTTAAGATGGTTCCAGCGACCTTAGTAGAGTTTTCTAGTAAGACATTTACTATACCTCTTTGGCAGATTAAATCCGCTTCTAACATGGCAAGACCGATTTGCATCAAGAATACTAAAAAACTAGTGATTAGTACTCAGATAGTATCAATGGAAATTTGCAGTTTAGCTGTAGTTTCAGATAAAGACATAACAGTGGGAGCTTTACAGAAATTATGAGATTACTTCTTGTTTTACCTTTGGTCAATTATGTCTAGACGGATAAATTTGATTGATTGTCTATTTACTCAAACTAAAAAACTGTATCACAGAATACATTTTTTTGCTTTTGTGATACCAAATAGCTCCTTATGCAACAAATAGAGCATCTATATCCTTTAGTAGGTAAGTATTTTCCGATTTCAGGATTGGGTAATTATGAGTATTATTAAGTTTTTATACAAAAAATTAATTTTTGTTACTTTAAAACCTGTGTTTAAGACCAGTAATTCTCCTTTAAACCGATTACTGGGTGTAATTTAGCTGAAACAGCAAGAAGACTCTCACTTATAATGCGGCGATAAATATAAAAAATAGAGCGGTAGGGCATTCCGTTCTCAAAGCCAAGAGCCAGCCAAGAGCCTCCTAAGCGATAGCCGGATTGTCTGGAAGCCTACACTGACTCTTTGAGTACAGTGTAGGAGTATGTCACTTTGATGATTGTTGTAAATTCTGAATCAAGTCCCTGGAAATAAAATACTTCCAGCAATCTTTATTAAGCTTCAACTTTTACACCCTTCCAGAAAGCTACATAACCTTCAATATTCTTAGCTTTCTCTTTGGCGCTGGGATAGTACCAAGCAGCATCTTTGTTGATTTGTCCATTAACGTCAATACTGTAGTAGCTAGCGACACCTTTCCAAGGACAACTACTGTGGGTATTACTGTCTGTGAAGTACTCCTTGTTAATGGAGTCAGCAGGAAAATAATGGTTATTTTCTACAACTATAGTGTTATCGCTCTCGGCTAAAACTGCGCCATTCCAAATTGCTTTCGGCATAAGTGAGTTTGTAAATAAACTATTCACTTAACATTTTTACACGATTAGCTTATTTTATCCTCTTGAACACCTACCTTTCACCAAAATCTATCCAAGCTCAAATGAATAGCTAGTAAGCTTTATATAAAACCTCGCCATCCCAGATTAATACTTGCATAACTTTTATTTATCGAATTGAAAATTAAAAGTATTTGCTTTTATCGTCAAGATTTTTTAGCATATTGGTATGCAAACTTAATTGGTCAAAATATAGTTTTATTTCAGCTTATAGCCGAAAACAAAAAGTATTTAGACGAGAATGTTGCTATTACATATATGTGAGCGATCGCAGCTTTTAACAAAGTTTGTAAATAATAGCTTTGATATATTGCACTTTGGATTTTCTAAGCTTTTATTTACTTAAGCTTCTGCCAAGTGCCAATTTCTCATATTTTGATTAATTTAAATCAGTAGTTTTTGCAATTAATAAATCAACCTATTAAATGAACTGAGTGTAGGTAAGATGTTTAAATTTATAAAATAGTGAATTTTTTTATTATAAAACACTTATCAATTGTACTTTTTTCTAGTTGAGGATAACTCTATGAAATTTCCAAAATTGATAAACTCTGTATATATTGTTGCTTGGATTAATTCTATGCTTAAAATCACTATCCTTCATACAGCCAAGAATAACAACAGTTGTGCATCAATAAACACAGCCGTCAACTCTGACACTTTATCTAGCTATTCCACGAATATAAATTACCTCAAACCTTTTGATACTGCTTTTATTGCGTATCAAATGATGGGTCTTAGTGATTTTAAATAGTCTAAGTTTACTCTGTAGTTTCGAGTTGTAAATTACATCATTTTAGCAATTAAAGTTTTGTCTTCATTCGTAAAATATTGATTTTAAAATCATTAGTAAATTATTTTACCAAAAAACAATTTTTGGTTATTAGATAACTCTAATTAAGCTAGTTAAACTGAGGAGAAACTTATGAAACTTACAAACTTAATCAATTCTGCACTTATCGTTACTTGTATTAGTTTTCTACCTGGAATTTCTGTTGCTCAAACAGTTAATACTAACAATAGCGCCAGACAAATCGACGCAGATGTTAACTCTAATACTTTACCTACTAATTCTCCAATTGCCAGCTATATTCAACCTTTCAATACTGCTTTTCTAGCTTATCAAGGTGCTTTCAAAAAACAGGGTATTCCTAGTGGAAGCGCTTTGATCTCTGAATACCAAATAGGAAAACTGACTGCGAAAGATGTGGTTCAGGCTGCTATCAAGACCAACAAATTACCAGCAAAAGTTTTGAATGATTTAGGTTATCTTAATGCGGTCGAATCGCAGTTGACATCATTCAGCAATATTAATGATTCAGGCAATTAAATACAAATTGGTCGAAAATTCTTAACAATGTAGATCAAGCTTGCTTGCCCTAGCGAATGGAATTCGCGGCTATACAGACAAAACCCACCTCCGTGGGTTTCAAATTCTTTGAGTCCGCGTAGACGAACTAGCCTGCGGGGTAGGTTTGTGTAGCCGCGATTTCTAAGCGCCTAGTATATTTGCTTTCTCTGCTCCCTACTTGCTTATCAAATTGGGTAAAATCACTGTGTTGGCAATTTTGGGTGTGTAGCTGAGTACTTTGTTACGATGCCTGAAATTTCAGGGTTGTAAAGTCTCAAATAATTCCAATAGTTGCCAAATACTTGACGCACATAATTTTTGGTTTCATCAAAGGGAATTTGTTCAACAAACTCATCTGGATCTTGTGTTGTTAGAGTTTGCAGCCATTTGGAAACATTACCGGGGCCAGCATTATAACTAGCGATCGCAAGCAAGGAGTTGTTGTTATATTGCTCATGGGTATGATCCAAATACCATGTACCCAGCATGATGTTCTCATTGGGGTTCTCTAAGTTTATTGTTTTGCTATCCACGTTGATTTGTGGGGCAATCCATTTAGCTGTACTCGGCAACACTTGCATTAAGCCAGTAGCATCAGCAACGGATTTGATTTTTGGCTCAAACCGTGACTCTTGACGCATCAGAGCGGTGACTAGCAGAGGATTAAGTTGACGCTCAGTAGACCACTTTTGAATCTCTCGGAAATAGGGAAATGGATAACGCGCTTGCCAGTAGCTGCTCTGTTTGCTGAGAGTCTCATATTGAGCTTGTTCAGCTGATGTTTCCCGATCTTCCAACTTAGAAATTTTGTCAATTCCGATGAGATTTTCTCCCCTAGCCAGCCGCACCAATCCTTCAGTAAATTGCTCTGCTACTGTTGGCTGAAGTTTATTCTGAAATTCTGTTTGCCATTGTAACCAAGCATCACGGTCTTGACCCAGCAGATACAGTTCTTTGAAAGTCTCAGAACCAGCAGGCGGTAATGGACGCTGAGGTGTGATTATTTCCGGGTTCATGACGCGCACATTGTCAAAGTTGCCGACGTTTAGCCCCAGCATGGTTGCTGCTCGCCATGCATAGTAAGAGTAGGGAAACTCGCTAACCACATACTCATAAGCAGTTTGAGATTCTTGCTGTTTCCCTAGTGAAGCTGCCCATTTGCCTACCCAAAAGCCTGCTCTTGGAGCCAAAATACTATTAGGATTGTTGGTGACAATTGGCTCTGCCCATTGCCAAGCACCAACGTAATCTTTGGCTTTAGCTTTATCTTGGGCTATTCTCCAACGATACTCTGCGGCTTCATCAGAATTGCCGTGTTTGGCTATGAGTAATTGCCACGCCTCGTTAGCTGACTTTTGATCTTTGAGGGTTTGGAGAGTTTTGGCTTTTTGTACCAGTGCAGTACCAGCTTGTTTAGGAAATTTACTAATGACTTGGTCAAGATACGGTAAGCCGTCTTTACCTGTTTTTGCTGTTTCTGCTAACCGTAGTAGTGCAATCCCAGTTTCCTCAGCATTAGGAAATTGTTGCACCAATTGTTTATAAGTAGCGATCGCTTTTTCTCGATCTTTACCCCCTACCTGTAACCCTCGTGCAGTCCGGTAGAGGTTGCGGGGTGTATTCGGTGCTTTGGCATAAGCATTCGCCGCTTTCAGAAATTGATTATTTTCCCAATAGCTTGTACCAATGAGTTCCCAGTCTTCGGGTTTCAGGGTAGGCTGTTTTACTAACTGATCTAAAACGCCCACTATACCAGGTTGGTCATAGGCATATTTAGCCAAAATCAATTGTAATTGTGGCTGATTGGGATTTTCTTGCAAGCGTTTGCGAATAATTTCCCAAGTCAGAGGGTTGGAAGGAAATTGAGCGATCGCTATTTCTTGTTGCTTCGGTAGGGCAATCAGATATAGTGCTTTCACTGCCGCCGCTTCTTTGGGATACAGTTTCAGCACGCTTTGCCTGAGATCCGAGGCTTTGCCATCCTCACCTAGCATATCCTGTGCTTGCGCCTGTTTCAGCAAAATATAGGGCGCGAGGATAGGATAGTCTCTCTCTAGTCCGTCCAGTAAAGCCAGTGCTTTTTTCGCTTGGGTTCTTTCAATGTAATCACTCGCTAAAAGATAACGAGCGCGATTTCGATCTGGCGAAGGCGACTGTCCTGCGATTTCTGCTAGTTTCGCCGCCCGTTCTGGCAAAGATTGTGATATCAGTGGAAGGACGGTTGATTGGGCAATACTAGCATCAGATATTTCCTCTGCCTTATTCTGACTCAGTTTGAGCCATTGTCCAACGGTTTTACCAATCTCAGGTGCTGATACCATTGCCCCAGCTAAAAAGGCAAACAGTGCCGCACCCGCAATTATCGAAATTTGCTTTTTTTGTAGTTTCTTCAGCATGAATACCCGCTGAGAAGTTCCGATGAATTTCCTGAAACTTTAACACTCTTAACCATCAGTGTTACCAATTTTTAATTTTAGATTTTTAATTTTATGTAGAAAAATACTGATTTTCAATCCTACGGTTGATAGTACTGAGTAATTAGCATATGTTAAATACTATTACATCTATCTTGGGTACTAGCTCTTAGCAGTAATCTTGTCCATACTCTTAACTCCAGAATCCATAATAGCGCACCTCGTAGAACCCTCTTTTTGCATCCCAAACCTCCTTCGACATAGATGCAAAAATTAGGGTGGGCATTTTCTAGACAGAAAGATGTGAAAACTACGATATTTTATACCCTGGTTCTTATCCGTAGCAGAAAAGCTATCCGAAGTCGCCTAGATTAGAGATAAAATTTCCAAAGCACTAACTCTCACAAGTCATGACTCAAGCCATACCCAAGCTAGTAACCTTTGAGGAATTCGTCGATTGGCTACCCGAAAATCGACAAGTACGCTATGAACTACATAACGGAAATATTGTTGAGATAGCGCAACCAGTAGGGGAACATGAGGAAATAAAAGGATTTTTATCTATCAAAATTGCTGTTGAAATCAAGCGTCTAGGATTGCCCTACTTCATCCCCAACCAAGTTATAGTTAGACCTCCTGAAAAAGATTCTGGTTATTTCCCTGATGTGTTAGTGCTAAATCGTGCAAATCTGGCAAACGAAAATTTATGGAAAAAAGAATCTACCGTTAGTTTGGGTGCATCGATACCTTTGGTAATTGAGGTTGTATCAAGTAACTGGCGGGACGATTACTATTTAAAATATGCTGATTACGAAGAGATGGGTATCCCTGAATACTGGATTGTCGATTATGCTGCCTTGGGTGGACGCAATTTTATCGGCAATCCCAAACAACCAACAATCACCGTGTGTAACTTGGTTGATGAGGAATATCAAATAAGTAAGTTTCGAGAAAGCGATGCCTGCGGCAACCCCTCCGGGGAACGCATTGTCTCCCAAACTTTTCCTGAATTTAATCTCACCCCAAACCAGATTTTTCAAGCTGGTATGGTGTAGCCTTTAAGCCTGATCGTTTTGCTAATTCTGGAGTCCGTCCCTTCAAGCCAATCATCAACTTCAGCATAAACACTTTTAAGACAGGTACTCGCTGCAAAAACCATAAACCCAAGCGACGAACCACCACCACAGGTAATAAGTTATTAGAAAACATCCGATCTAACAAATCGGTGAAACCTAAAATCGTCAGGTTTTCCAGCTTGCGCCAGCGTTCATAACCTTTAAGAATCTGAATATCACCAATATCTTTACCTGCTTGGTGCGCTGCTTGTAGAACTTGCGCTAATGCTGCTGCATCCCGAATCCCCAGATTTAAACCTTGTCCACCTACAGGATGGCAATTGTGCGCCGCATCACCAATTAATGCTAGTCGGGGGAGAACATAGCGATCGCTTTGCATGAGTTGTACCTGGAATACAAAGCGATCGCCTAGTAATTCTAATTTCCCCATCTGATTGCCATAGCGGCGGGTGAGTTCTCTTAAAAATTGCTCATCATCTAAAGCACATAAAGCTTTTGCTTCTTCGTGGGGAGCTGTCCACACAATGCGGCAACGGTTCCCCGGTAAAGGTAAAATCGCAAAGGGCCCGCTAGACCAAAATCTTTCGTAAGCGGTGTTATTGTGCGGTTTTTCTGGTTTGACAAATGCTACAATACAAGATTGCCAATATTTCCAGCCAGATGTTTTGATCCCAGCAGCTTGACGAATTGGCGATCGCGCCCCATCTGCTGCTATCAGTAATTTGCTACGAACTGTCTGTAACTGATCAGCAATTTTAATATCTATCGCTACTATATCCTGCTGATACTGCGTATTTACCACTTCAGCCGGACATAGATAAGTTACATTTGGACAATCTTGGACAAACTCTTGCAAAGGCTGCAACAGCGCTTGGTGTTCCGCTACATAACCCAATGCTGTATCTATATCATCTGTAGTAAATTCCACCACATTGGGATAATCGGCATCCGAAAGCCGAACTCGGCAATATTTGGCGATTTGAGGCGATATTTTGTCCCAAACTCCAATTCCTTGGTAAATTAGCGCCGAAAGCTGATGAACTGCATAGGCTTGCCCCTTAGCTACTGCGGCTGATGCTACTTTGGCTTCAATCAGCAAGATACTCAAACCAGAATCTTTTAAGGCAGAAGCTAGAGTTAACCCAATAATCCCACCGCCGACAATTACCAAATCATATTCATATCCCCGCAAGTCTGGCGGTGTAGGTTGAGGGGAAATTTGATCAAGCTGCGTTATGGTCATTGTTAAGTTAAGTTACAGCATCTTAACTCTTATTTTGACGCGATCGCGCCCTCATGGGCAAGTTAGAGGAGTAAACTATTGAAAAACCTCGCTGCTACCTTTGAGTAAATTTTTATTAAGAAATGCTCAGAGCCATCAATTCTTCTGATATTTCAAAGTTAGCTGTGATATTTTGCACATCATCCAAGCCTTCTAGAGTATCAATTAACTTGAAAAGTGATCGCGCCTGATCTGGATCAATGACTTCTACACTATTACTAGGAATCCAGCGTAATTCGGCATCAGTCACCTTAAAACCTTGATCCTTGAGTGTCTGATTAAGAGTTTCTAAATTGCCTATGTCAGTAAATACCTCAGCTATCTCATCTTCAGCCATTTCATAAGACTCAGCACCGCCTTCGAGGGATGCTTCTAAAAGCTGTTCTTCGTCAACTACGCCCTGTATTACACAAACGCCTTTTTGATCAAACATCCAGCTAACGCAGCCTGTTTCACCAAGATTGCCACCATTTTTACTAAAAGCTACACGCAAGTCAGCAGCAGTGCGATTGCGATTATCTGTGAAGGCTTCGATTAAAATCGCTACACCACCAGGGCCGTAACCTTCGTAGCGAATTGCTTCAAAGATGACATTATCCCCGCCAAAAGTGCCTGCACCTTTAGCGATCGCTCGTTCAATATTATCATTGGGGATACTCGCCGCCTTTGCCTTTTCAATTGCCGTGCGAAGTTGAAAATTCAGCGCCGGATCTGGTACGCCGCTTCTAGCCGCCACGATAATCGCCCGCGATAACTGAGTGAAGGTTTTTCCTTTTTTTGCATCTACTACCGCTTTTTGGCGTTTAATATTTGCCCATTTACTGTGTCCTGCCATAATCCGAAATTATCAAAACTCTATTCAAAATTAGGATATACCTAGCTTTTGCTCAGATGCAAAGGTGCATTTGTTAAATGCTAGATATTTGTTAGCCAAAATCATGATTTAACTGGATTTTGATTTTCGAGTGATTAAGACGCGTAGTTTACCACCGTAGGTATCGCATCTCGTTTAAATCATAAAAGGTTCAAGTTCGCTATTATGCCACTTTTTTTCAACCCGTTCAGTAATAAGCGGTCTGATGATAAACTTGGGCGGGCAACCATCTAAAACATCAATCCGCACGCATGAGTAAGGCAGGCGCTTCTGGAAATTGTAGTCATAACGACCCACAAAAAGCATTGAATCCGCCACTTTCCGAATGGGTTTACCTGCAATATCAGCAAAAGTCTCCATTAATTCAGTCCCCTCTCGCCGTTGATAGCGAGGACGATGACCGCTACCACCAGAGATAATACAGTTAATGTGGGAGTCAGCAAATCCGGTATCAGTTGTGCAAAGATGCTCCAAACAGTGAGCGTGACCATTTAAAATCAAATCAACTATAGGACGTTCTTTAATTAGAGAACCAAGAGTTTGTGCAACTTGTTCAAACACCCAGCGTAAGCGGTGGCGAACCGCCAAAGTTTGTGCTTGATTCCACTTGGTAGTTTCTGTAACATAAGGAGGATGGTGGAAAAATATTACACGTCCACGCACTTCAGAGGTGTTCCAAGATTCGATGAGTCTACTACGCAACCATTCAAGTTGTTCAAAATCTATCGCAGGCATTTTCTGAGATGCCAATTGTTTTTCAATATCGATTTTGATCTCGTTTATTTGGTCTAGTTTGGCACTTAGGTCATCAAGTTGTTCCGCTTCGGTGGGTTTATCGGGGTTGAGGCGATTGTATATTCCCAAAATCTGCAATTCTTCTTGATCTATTTCTTGGCAACGCTTTTGCAATTCCCGGCGGTAAATTTCTCCCTCTTGAGTTGCAGGTAAGGGTGATGGTGTATTAAAGGTGTTAGAATCCAAAGCGAAAAAGTCAATCCCGCCGTAACGGAAAGTGTAATAACGATTGGGTAAGCGGGTAAACTGTCCAGGTTCGTAACGCAAACAGCGTCCTGTGTCAGTCTTAGCAGTATAATGTTGATCTAAATGACGTTCCAATTCCGGGGAAGACATCGCCCCTGTATAGTCCATAAAGGCCCGTGCATAGGCATTACCTTGATATGAACCATGCCAACCAATCTCGATATCTTTGTAGCGCAACAGGCGACGTAATGAAGATGTTGTTCCAGTAAATAAACGGTACATCAACGGCACATCGTAGTAATCATGATTACCAAGTACTGGCAAGAATGGTATGTTAAACACCATGCGGTCATAAAGAATTTCTTTTGGGTTGTCGCCACCTACAAGAAATTCGCGGTAAGGCTCAATAAAGTTTGTTGAATAATACTCTTGGGAACCCACCACATAAATTACATCGCCTGTGTGTAACACAAAACTGCAATCATCGCGGTGAGTCAGCATTAGTTCAGCAACTTTTCGTTGTGGGTGTTGTCGATAATGGGATTGGGTACCGGAATCACCGATAACCATAAACGAAAATTCTGGGCTATCTTCTCTGCCATCATCTATAACCATGCAGGTTTGATCAATTCCCCGTTGCACAAAACTTGGATGCATCCACCGCACCCGTTCCTTCATCTTTTGAATTTTTACAGGAATCGGTGGATCGGAAATCAATTTCATGGCTGATAACTCTTGAATGCCTAACCTTACTCACACGCCGATTGTAACGAAATATTTAATTGTCATTAATCATTTGTCATATCATGTCCGGATAAGTAGTTACGATTACCACAGTCATTCCACCCCTTAACCGACAAGTGAGGAGACTGAATTATCGCGATCGCAACCTTTACAACAGTTTCAAGCGATCGCCCATAAATGGTAGTATGCACAGGAACAGCAAAAGATAGAACCCTCAGCCAAAGGATAATTACTGGAAAACGATTAAAACTGACATTAATTAAATGGACTACCAGAATGGAGTAAATCAGTCTCCTACCAAATTAAGTCAATCGCGATCAAAGATGCGTGTTTTGCTGTTAGTAAGGTTAAGAAAAAGTTTAAGAACTGTGGTGGTATTAGTAAGGTTAGATTTAGGCCAAGAAAAGATCCTGTACAATCTTGCTATACTCCCAAGTCTGCGGTAAAAGACTTGGGAATATACCACACTACATTAGATGAGGTCTAATCTATGATTAACGCTCTTGAATTACTTTTGTCAAAGTAAATATTAAAAACCTTTGTCCAAATGTGCAACCCCTGTACTTTAGCTATGACTCTTTGAGACTGGGACTTTTCATGCCAAGTCTGAAAAGTTAGGTTAAGGCAAGGCTTGAATTAGTTCCCGAATTACATCTATTGCTGGTTTGCCAGTCTGTTCACAATATTTCTCAAGGTTCTGAGCTTCATCTGATGTCAAGTTTAACGTAATTCGCTTAAGCGCCCTTTTTTTACTGGAGGTTGCAAAATGGGGAAATTTAGGTGCAGCAGTTTTATTCATAGATTGATAAGCTAGATATATAGAAACTTTCCTTATCAAGCTTGCCAATTCAGAAACGTCTTTACCAGTGAAAATCGAGATTTTGAGATTGAACTTAAGCTTTACGATCCAAATATATTACTGATAATTTTAGGTATGAAATAAATAGTATCATACGTAACTAATATGCCATTACGTATGATGCAAATAGCTTTCGGTTGAAGGGCTTATGTCAGCAATGCTGCACAGACCAGATTGTTTGTTGAGCAAGCGGTGTTGAATTAGTGAAACGAGTGGATTGCCAAAGGTGGCTTGTATCAGTAAACATTTTGGCTATAGACCTCTTTAAAATCCTCTGCAACATGAGATTATTCATTTGTGATAGCTATCACTTCATATCTATAGCAACCTAGTGGATAATTATTTTTTATCATCAAAGGCGATTACCCAAACGTGAGTTAATACATGACTTTACAGAATTGGAGACGCAAGCGTGGCGTTGCACTTACTACCAAGGGGTTACAAAAAATTAAGGAGGCAAAGCATCAGTCAGAAGCAAAGGAAAATTTTGGAAACAGGTATACTCTCGAAGAAATGAGTGTCCGCTCTGGGTTATATTCCGCTACTATCTCGAAAGTACTAAATCGCGAAGGAGGAGTTGACAAACAGACTATTGAAAAGCTTTTTTCAGCTTTTCAGTTAAAAATAGATAAAAGTGACTACTCAAGCTCAAATACTCGCTTAGATTGGGGAGAGGCTATCTTCAACTCAGTTTTTTATGGACGGACAGAAGAACTTACCACGCTAGAGCAATGGATCCTCAATGAACACTGCCAATTAATAGCAGTATTGGGAATAGGAGGCATTGGTAAAACGGCGCTGTCTGTAAAGTTTGCTCAACAGATTCAGGAGAACTTTGAGTATGTGATCTGGCGATCGCTACGAGAAGTACCGCCTGTTAAAATTATTCTAAGTAACCTAATCCAATTTCTATCTGACGAACAAGAAATAGAAGGTAATTTACCAGAAAGCTTTAGTGAGAGGGTATCGCGGCTACTCTATTATTTACAAAATCATCGCTGTTTGGTGATCCTTGATAATGCAGAATCAATTCTCCGCAGTGGGAGTCGAGCCGGACTTTATCGAGAAGGATATGAGGAATATGGTGAACTTTTAAGACGGGTAGGAGAAGCAACTCACCAAAGCTGCTTAGTGCTGACTAGTCGTGAAAAACCGAAAGAAGTGGCATTACTGGAAGGAGAAGCATTATCTGTTCGTTCATTACTACTGAGTGGCTTGAAAGTGGTGGAAGGGCAAGAAATCTTAAAACTCAAAGGGCTATCTGCGGCAGAGAATGAATGGAAAGTAATGATTGAACGTTATGCAGGCAATCCATTAGCCCTAAAAATAGTCGCCACAACCATTAAAGATGTTTTTGATGGTAATGTGACTGAATTTCTGCAACAAGACACAGCTGTTTTCGGCGACATTCGTGATATTTTAGAGCAGCAATTTGAGCGTTTGTCAGATTTAGAAAAGGAAATAATGTATTGGCTAGCGATTAATCGTGAGCCAATGGCGCTTCAAGAATTGCGAGATGATATTATATCACAAGTACCGCAAGCAAAACTAATGGAGGCTGTCGAATCTCTGGGAAAGCGATCGTTAGTTGAGAAAAGTGCAATAACTTTCACCCTACAACCTGTAGTCATAGAATATGTGACTCAGGTATTCATAGAGCAAGTCTGTGAAGAAATTGCAACTGAGAATATTGAACTTTTTAGATGCCACGCTTTGATCAAGGCGAGTGCAAAAGACTATATAAGAGAAGGTCAAATTCGCCTCATCCTCAAACCGGTTCTTGATGAGCTGCTCACTAGATTAAGAAGTAAAAAAGGCATTGAAAATCGACTAGCTAAAATTTTAGTAAGGCTACGGGAAGAATCGCCGCAAGAACCAGGGTACACAGGTGGAAATATTCTTAATTTGCTTTGTCAACTACAGACAGATTTAAGGGGTCATGATTTTTCTGAACTGACGGTTTGGCAAGCAGACTTGCGGAATGTGAAATTGCATGATGTAAATTTCCAAAACGCTGATCTAGCTAAGTCTGTCTTTGCTGAAGCCTTCGGTGGTATTTTGTCCGTAGCCTTTAGCCCCGACGGCAAACTTTTGGCTACGGGGGATAGCAATGGTGAGATTTGCTTACGAAATACTGCCGATGGCAAACAGATCCTCAACTGCAAGGGTCATACCAACTGGGTTGTATCACTTGCCTTCAATCCTGACGGTAGAACCCTTGCTAGCGGGAGTGCTGACTCTACTGTGAAATTGTGGGATGTCATTACAGGTCAATGCCTGCAAACCTTTTCGGAACACAATAATAGTGAGGTTTGGTCGGTAGCCTTTAGTCCAAATGGTAATATGCTAGTAAGTGGCAGTAATGACCATATAATAAGACTATGGAGTGTTAGCACCACTGAATGTCTCAGAATTTTCCGGGGACATACAAGTTGGGTAATTTCTGCGGTCTTCCATCCGGATGGTCAGACGCTAGTGAGTGGCAGTGATGACGACACAATTAGATTGTGGGATGTCAGCACTGGCGAATGTATCAAAACTCTACAGGGGCATGATGATGGAATACGATCAATCACTATAAGTCCAGACGGTCAGACAATAGCGAGTAGCAGTGATGACCAGACAGTAAAGTTATGGGACTTTGACACTGGTGAATGCATTAAAACTCTACAAGGGCATCATGCTGCGGTCTGGTCAGTTGCCATTAATCCTCAAGGCAATATTATCGCTAGTGGCAGTTTCGACCACACAGTGAAGCTATGGAGCTTTAGGACTGGGCAATGTCTAAAAACCCTTCAAGGACATTCGGGTTGGGTATGCTCTGTCGTCTTTAGTGTGAAAGGGGATCTTCTCGCCAGTGGCGGTGAAGACCAAACAGTAAAGCTATGGAACATTAATACTGGTCAATGTCTCAAAACTTTCAGTGGTTATACTAGCCAAGTTTGGTCAGTTGCTTACAGTCCGGATGGTCAGACATTAGCAAGTAGTAGTCACGATCACACAGTAAGGTTATGGAATGTTAATACGAGTAAAACTTTGCAAATTTTCCAGGGGCATGGTGCTGCGGTTCGATCAGTTGCGTTTTGTCCAAAAGGGCAAACATTGGTAAGTGGCAGTGACGATAGAACAGTAAAGTTGTGGGATGTCAATACGGGTCAAGCCTTACAAACTTTCCTGGGACATCATGCTCTAGTATGGTCAGTTGCTTACAGCCCCGATGGTCAAACTTTAGCAAGTGGCAGTCACGACTGTACGGTGAAGTTGTGGGATGTTAATACGGGACAAGCCTTACAAACTTTCCAGGGGCATCGTGCTGCAATCCAGTCAGTTGCCTTTTGTCCTCAAGGGAAGACTGTAGCCAGTGGTGCTTGGGATCAGACAGTCAAGTTGTGGGATGTCAGCACTGGTGAGTGTAAAGGAACGTTAGAAGGGCATACGAATTGGGTTTGGTCAATTGCTTTTAGCCCGAATGGTAAATTGCTGGCAAGCGCCAGCTATGACGGAACAATCCGGTTGTGGAGTGTTAGTACTGGTGCTTGCCTCCAAACTTTCCAGGTTTGTGCAAATGGTATCGTTAAAGCAGTCGTCTTTAGTCGAAACGGTCAGATTATAGCTAGTAGCAGTCCCGATTACACAATTAAGTTATGGGATGTTGATACAGGTGAATGCAAAAGAACGTTACATGGACATTCAGCTTGGGTCTGGTCAATCGCTTTTAGCCCAGATAATCAAACTCTGGCTAGTAGTGGCGCTGATGAGACAATTCGACTTTGGGATATCAACACGGGCAAGTGCTTGAAAACTTTGAAGGCTAAGAAATTTTATGAAGGAATGAATATTAGGGGGGTTACGGGTTTAACTACTGCGACTATTGCTACTCTGAAAGGGTTGGGGGCAATTGCTTAGGAAAAACAGCCTTGGCAAGGAGTTATATAAAACCAGTAAAGATTTCACCGCTTGGAGGAACCTACAGCAATATATTTTTGAAACGTCAGGTCAGTAGACAGCAGGTTTTCTCTGCCCAAAAGTGTCAATCCCTAACTGTTTAACTGTTACGGTATTTGAATCTAACTAGTATCTGAGCTTCTTCAAACCCTTAGTAAAAGCTAAACAATTGAGGGATATCAACTAGTAACTCAAGCCTGATCATTAAAGTATGTAGATAAGCCGAAACTAGAAATCAGCCATAGGGATATCGCTTGGTAATCCTTTTGCGAATTCCTCAAACATGATTCTTTCCAACTCAAACTCCATGTCATCCAAAGTCTCTAAGCTGCTGTCGCTGAAGCTGCTAGCAGAATTATAAGGGCTGAAAGATTGCTGCTCGATAGCAGAATTACGAGAACTTAAAGATTGCTGCTCAATGGCTGTAGTTTTTGCTGTTGCTGTTTCCATTATCTTTTTTTAACTGTGCTAATTTGTACACTTTCTCAGTTGTCTTAAAAAAGTTGCGCTTGGTTCTTAGATCATTTCTAAGCTTTTAGCGGTTTTAACACATTCTGAATCTCCTCATCTGATATATAAGGTTCCTCAGGTGGGCTGAAGCGCAACAATGCAGCTTGATAACAAGCTTTCGCCACGCGAACACGTTCTTCAGAAGTAAGACCAGCAATCATTGCAAGCGTTTCCTTTACGTGTTCCACCTCAGTGCTAACAGCACTGTGCGCGCGCAGGCAACGAGTAGCTGTGATACCTGGTGGTAGCAGTGCTTCCACACTCTGGATGTAACCCATCCCTATACATATCCCTAAACGTTCCGCTGTATAAGAATAGCCCACGCAATCAATTGGATCTGATCCCTGAACGCTCTGGGTGAAGTAATCCAGCAACGCTTTTGCAGCCGGAGGAACAAGTGCTTGCACAACAGCTTCGGCTCTATATCCCATCGACTCAATATCCCGTAAAGCGAGTAGGTCATGGCCTGCCTCTTCTCTGGCTTTCTGTACAGCCCACTGTGCCAAACTCTGACGATCTGCTGAAGCGAAGCGCTCTTGCGCTTCCTCCATCAGTTGGGGTGTGGAATGGCACAAATGGTAAAAACCTGCAAGTCGCCATACCCAACGTGTAGGGGTTAGAGTTGGTGGTCTGCGCTCCGACTTCACTGCGTACCAAGCACATACTATTGCATTATTTAAAAGCTTTCGAGTTTCAGTTAAGGTGTCTGCATCAATCATCTTTTGAGTAAAGGAATAGCCCATCCCCGGATGTTCGGGTTGATGTAACCAAGTCCGATTAGCAGTCTCCACAACTACTTCGTCAGACGAAATATGTGTTGATTCAGTATCAATGAAAAATTTCTCACACATGGTTCATTATGCATTCCTATATCTTCCAGGAGGTAAAATACTACTTTTGCTACAAAATAGAGATGGAGATAGCTGGACTAAGCTATAGGGTGTAAATGCAATCATCATGAATTAGTTAGTATGTACCTTATAAGAAGGCTTTGAGATGTTTATTATTGATGATAATGTAAAAATATACGATTGTATGATTATTTTTCTAATACATAGTATGCTTACGCAGATAAAATTACAGCTTGTGCGTACCGACTGTATCAAATTTGCTAGCTTACCTTATTTTTTACCCATCTTAGTTCAACGCCACTAATGCCCCAGTTAAAAGCAAAAACTGCTTTATAGTCTATCTTTGCCCAAATAGTCGTGTCTCTTCTTTTACTTGAAATTGAACGCCTAGCTCTCTTTGCACGTAGTTGTAGTTTTTACATTCATACTTCCAGGTGCAAGATGTAAGGTTTAGTTTTGTTGTGCAAATCTACTTACTTGTATTCATACACTTTAGTCTTTTATTGTCTACCTACTTAAATGCTTTGATATAGAAGAAATGTTCAGAGGCTTTAAGAGCGGCAAATATAGCGATGCCTGCGGCGGGCTGCGCCAACGCAGATGGGTTCGCTCGTCTTTTGGTTTGTGAAAACTGAACATAATTAATCAAGACCTGGAGTGTGAAAAATGACTGACTTTAATCAGTACAAGGCTTTAACTTTCGATTGTTACGGAACTCTAATCGATTGGGAGAACGGCATCTTAGGCGTGCTAAAACCACTTCTAATAGCACATAACACTAATTTGGATGACGATCAAATTCTTGAACTTTTTGCTGAGTTTGAAGCAGAACTAGAAAATGGTGATTATATCAAATATCGAGAAGTTTTGAAGAGAGTAGTCCAGAAATTTGGTGAACAATTTAGCTTTGCACCAACTGCTGACGAACTAAGTTCACTTGCTGATTCGATTCAGCATTGGCTGCCTTTCCCGGATACAGTTGAGGCACTTAGAGTCTTAAAGCAAAACTTTAAGCTGGTTATTATCTCAAATGTAGATGACGATCTCTTTGCTTTCTCGGCAAAGCACTTGGAGATAAAATTCGATCAGATAATTACAGCAGAACAGGCAAAAAGCTACAAACCCTCCTTAAACAACTTCAGACTGGCTATAGAAAGAATTGATTTGCCGTTAGACCAGATATTACACGTTGCTGCTAGTGTATATCACGATATCGTTACAGCCAAATCTCTGGGACTATCAACAGTCTGGGTAAACCGTCGAGCAGTTCAAAAAGCAGTTAGCCCCGCAGGATCAGCAATAAGTCAACCTGACTTAGAAGTGCCGGATTTAAAGACTCTTGCTACTTTGAGTTCACCGAAATAATACTGAGCAATAAGTACTCAGCGCCTAGTACTGTTTCGATAAGGATCTGTTGTTACAAAACGATACAGGGATTGCAACATAGATTAATTCTGCCTTAATCTGGAAAAACTACTACGTCAGTTTGACGCTACGTTCAGCCTTCTTTTAAGGGCGACGTACCAAGTTCTGCTTCTGGTTCTCCAGGATCAGCGTGCCGATAAACTTGTTCAATAAAACACTTTGATAGCCTAAAACGATGAAAGCATCTGCTAATTTCGACTTTGAAGACGAGAAATTTAATGCACCGCCTTCTCAAGTCATCCCCTGGTGTCAGATGATTAATCCTCGGTATGGCACAGATGGTATGCAATCCCACGGTTTGGCGATTAAGCTAGATAATGCTAATGCTGTCGGTTTTGTGCCAGATGAGAATTGGCAGCAGGTAGAGCATGAATTTAGCTCTGGAGTTGAAACAGTTTTTATTAGCACTACTCCACGTTTGGTTTTAGTGCGTCGGGGACCATTGTCTGTCAAAGACCGGGAAAGTGGTCTGAAGCTAGGTACGCTCAAAGAGAATTATGATGCTTTTTTAGCAGACAAACTTAAATTTAAAACCTTTACTCGCTATCTAATTTTTATAGTGGGTGAAAATAAAAAGTTTTTACATGAATCACCACTACAGCTAACTCTTAATGGTGCAGCCGGAGCGAGTTTCAGCAAAACCTACTGCGAATATCAACAAGGCAAAGTAGTTAGTGGATTCGTTGCTGAACTAGAAAAAACTTATGCTGTTTATCGCAAGCAACCCTTGGCACCCAAAGGGCCATTGTTCCACGCTCACGGGATTTTTTGCCCCATAATTGAGTGCGAAGAAAGAGGTATTGAACCAAATACAGTTCTGGTAGCTTCAACTGTAGACTACAAACATCCCACGGTAGGGACTTTAACACAATATTTAATTGCTTCCGATTCTCTTGAGTCTGCAATGATTTGCAAGACTTTTGAAGAATACAAAGATTTTGGAAAGGAACTTGTGAAATCAGAAACGCCTAAATTGGCAATGGCAGGAGTTTCTAACTCTTACGTTTATGCCGATGAAGATGATTTTGCTTATCCACCATATTAGGTGGGAGTGGGGAGTGGGGGCTGGGAAAACTATTCCCTATTCCCTATTCCCTATTCCCTATTCCCTATTCTTTGAGCAGCAAATAATATAGTGAACCATTACCGCCTGTGATACCAGCGCGATCGCCTGCTAGTTTACCAGAACCCATGAAATAATCCACCCGGCCCGGACCTTTGATGGCACTTCCTGTATCTTGGTCAAGTACAAAGCGGCTGACAATACGCTTCTGTAATTTGCCACCACTGACGGGATAGGGAAACGAGTTATGAATTAGCGCTAGCGCTCCCGGAGGCATGAGAGACTTATCTGTAGCAATGGAACGTTCTGCTGTTACTGGCACATGAATACTACCAGTAGCTGGTCTACCACTTGTTTCCTGAAAGAAAACAAATCGTTCCCAGCGTGGCAGATAATTGCTTAACTCCTGCGGCTTTCCCCGGAAATAACTAATCAAACGTGGCATTGTCAATCCTTCCAGTGGAAGTTTGCCATCTTTGGCTAGTTCTTTGCCGATACTAGTCCAAGGGTAATCAGTTCCACCTGCATAGCCAATTGATGTTCTTTTGCCATTAGTTAATTTAATTTGGGCAGAACCTTGGATATGTACCATATATGCATCTAAGCGATCGCGAAACCAAAGCATTTCTAAACCGCGCAATTTGCTCTTGTTCCCTTTTAAACCATCCTTCCCTTCCAAATCAATTCGTTTGGGGTGGGGTTTGGACCATTGGCTGAAATTAGGTGGTAGCCGATAAAGAGGATACTTATATATTGCAGTTTTGACACGGCTAGCGGTGTAAATAGGTTCGTAGTAAGCAGTGAATTTAACAGTACCCTTGCCATCGTTACCTACAGACTGGTAAAAGACAAACTCACGGCGGACAGCAGCTTGTAGTTGCGCTGCTGACTTAGAACTGACAACTAGTTGGCGAAAACGTACCAAACTCCGGCGGACGCGATCAAGGGTAATTTCTCGAATTGGATAATTTTGATATGCTGCGATCGCCTCTTTCTTTGTTAAGTAAAGCAAACTGTTATCAATGGAAGCCAACAGTGCTTTGCGATCACCTTCGGTGGACGAAGCGCCAACGCCTGTTTTACCCCTTTGACCCCACAGTTGCTCATCCCAACCCAAGCAAGCGTGCTGGGGCGTACAATCGGTTCCGATAGCGATTGGTTTTAGCGGTGGCGTTACATCAGGAATGGTTGGTACTGGCAGAGGGAGATCAGGGGCGGTGGGTACTGGCAACGGCAGTAAGTTAGGAACCTGAGCAACAGAAGACCAGAGAGGGTTGTTTACAAGGGCGATTCCCAGACTTAAGGAAAGCAAAGCAAGGGTTTTTCTCATCATTTAGTTGAATCTTTCAACACTGGAACTAAAAATTGGTTCTACCCGGATTGCCACAATCCGAGAAGGGCGTACTACCATATATTCCCCTTGAATATTTTTGATCGGTACGCTAATAAAGTCATTAGAAGCAGACTTTGGCACAAGTTCGCCGCTATACCATTTCTGAAACTCTTGAATAGTAGGAAAGCGTACTTCTTCCCGATGACCGCTTTCCAGTAGGAGGTATACGGCATATTCATTTGCAGTTCTAGCCATAAGATTGGATGATTTGAAAAACATTCAACCCATTGTTAACTACGTAACCCCCGAATGAAAAGGGTAAGCATACGGGAGGTGAGGGAACAAGGGAGAATTTACTTCCCTTCTTCTCATACCCGATGCCCAATGACTCTTCAGGTTAACTGAAAGTTTCATGATTTCAAAACTCTTCATACATACAAATGCAAATGCCGGACTGTGGTTTGTCCGCTTTTGCGATCGCAATCAAGCTACTTTGAGTGCGCTCCAAGTCTACCAGTTGGCGAATAAGCCTGTGCCTGCATTAAGGCGACTCCAACTTGGGTAGCGATCGCCTCTACTAAAGCTACATCATCCTTAAATATATAAAATATATATTGTGATAAAGTCTCAAAAGAAAATAATTGGGGATTCGTCATACATCTGGAATTTGTTTTAACTTATGTTTTAAATCAATTCCAGATGCAATCCTCAACCCCCGTTATTCATACCCACCCTATGAGTATATTGAGTGTGGGAACTTTTGTGTAGCGTTAAGAATGAAAGACTGATTTATTAAATTTTCGATTTTTAATTAGACCGTAGCGACGCTCAACCCGCTTCAATTAAGCTTCGTTCAGTTAGGGTGACTCCATTAAACAAGCAGTGGTGCAAATCGACCTCGGTCAGGTCTACTTCTGAAAAATCAACGTTACTTAGATCAGTTTTGTACAAAATAGCTTTGGCAAGGCTGGTATGACTCAGGTCTGCATTGCTCAAGTTTGCCCCAGTCAGGTTTGCACCACTGAGATTTGCCCCAGCTAAGTTTGCACCACTGAGGTTGGTATAGCGTAAGTCTGCTCCAGCCAAGTTTGCGCCACTGAGGTCAGCACCATGTAAGTCTGCTAAACGTAAGTCTGCTTTCACAAGGATTCCCTTATGCAAATCCACCTGACTGAGAGTTGCCCGTATTAAATTAGCAGCCTTGAGGTTTGCCAAAATCAGGTTTGCTCCACTGAAGTCGGTTCTCCAAAGAGCCGCCGCAGTCAAATTTGCTTCGATCAGATTTGCTCCGCGCAGGTTAGTCTGTGATAAAGTCGCGTTAGCTAAGTTAGCTCTATTCAAATTAATTCCAGCTAAACAAACTTCGCTGAGGTTAACTAAGTGCAGACTTATTTGAGTGAAATTTCTCTCTCCTGCACAATAGCGTTTGAGAAGTTCATCAGCATCCATACAGCCCGCCTCCCAAAATCTCCATTTCTCACCTGAAAACTACAGTATCTACTCGTTAAATCACAGTAGGGGCACGGCATACCGTGCCTCTACAAGAGTGGTTTATTTACGTACTAGGTTGAGCAGTTCTTTAGGAGAAGCAAGCAAGTCAATCCCTACGAAGAAGATTTTATCTTGGGGATCTAGCAAAAACCGCCATGCAATATTCATCCCAACACTGGCACCGAACCAAGGGGTTTGAACTTTGCCTGTGACTTTAATTTGGGTATAGCCATCTTCCACTGGCTCAGATATACCACGCTCTGGGATCATCTTCAATCCCTGGCATTCTTCACGCATATAAGCGCGGATTGCCTCTTGACCAATAATTGGTCTTTCAAAGGGGGGTTGCAAGGCACCTTCAGAGAGAAACAGAGCAACCGCAGCATCAAAGTCATTGGCATTCATGTTATTGATATAGCCCAACACCGTAGGATTATTGATGCCCTCAATGGTGACTTTAGTCCGAAACGCTGGTGCAGTGGGAGGAGCAACAGGTTCTGAGACTTTTTTGTAACTACCGGGAGCATTTGGGTCAAATCCCATGCTAATTACGGTATTACGTAGAATTGTAATTTGTTGACCTGAATCAGCATTGCGGATGGCTTGCAACACATCAGCAGCTTTAGGAGAAAGTTTGTAGCCTTCTGGGATAGGAGCAACAATTCCCTGGGCCATCCATTCTCCTAACTGATACCAAAAGCCCAATTTGATGTTCACCGTGAAGGATGCATAAGAACGACACAGGGGAGTGTCAGCACGGTTAGCCAAATCGTACATGACTTGCGTTTGAGCCTCAAAAGGCATCTGCTTAATTTGTTCGAGTAAGCCTTGTGCAAGGATCATGTTAGCTGCTCCTGGAGCGGCAACTGTAATACTTCTACCCATCTCGGTATAGGCAAACCAGAGTAATGCTAGTTGATCTTCAGCATTGAGCTGAGAAAATGATTCGACAATGTTTGGAACAAGGTCAGCAACTAGAGTTCCGGGAAAAATACTTTGAGCCGACTGGATGGTAAAAGACATAACAAAAGTTCCCAAAAGAAAATTACAGTTCTATCGAATGTGAAAATCAAATATGCAAAGACGGAAGAAAGATGCGTTTAGCCTTTACCAAAGGCATAGTGATTCTGTTGCCTATGAGTTTGAATACTCGGCAAAGCACATTGCAGGCTTAACTGCACAGTTATCTAGAAAGCTTTAATCAACTGTGGTTTAACGCATTAATGTTGTTTTTGTGTCTTTATGTAAAGAAACATAACAATTTCGTTACAAATAAGCAATACTTTCTCAGTTATAAATTGATAATTTCTATTTATATAAAATACAAGTTTTGTTTAAAACAGATTATGCATAATTGCAAACTTATTGTGCGAAACGCTCTTGCGTTTGAGCGTCACAGACTGTTGTAAACACCCTCACTTGGCGCACGCATCCAAAATACTCTACTTGCTTGGTACGGTTTTTACTACTTTTTTATTTATGTCAAGTACTTGTGAAAAATATTTACATTAGTTAATATTCGTTTACAGATAACAAAAGCAAAGAGTAAAAGATAATCTGTTGCATTTAACTTGAACATTTACATAAAGGCTGATGACCGATGACTGATAACCGTCAACAGTTAACAGTTAACGACCGTAAAGAGTGTTTATACAATTTAGGCGCGTATCAGCTTAACAAATAGAGGCTTTACTATTAATGAGCGCGGCCAACTCTATAGATTTACGATTGAACCCAAGGTTTATGTTGATGAAACCCCAAAGACAGGCTTTACCAAATATGCTGAAAAATTAAATGGTCGTTTGGCAATGATTGGTTTTATCTCACTCATAGCCTTGGAAATTTTCACCGGAAACGATTTGGTTGGATGGTTAACCAACCTTTAGAGGAGACACGTCAGATTTACGAATTTTCTTTAGTTGACAAATAAAACAATTTAGAGGCAAACTTATGAAAACAGATTTTGATTACTCCAGAAAAGATTTGATTGGATCAGTCGTTTTTAGACCTGATTTCAATAACTTTGAGACCATTAATGCAAATCAAGCGTGGTCACTGTTTTTCACTGCTGGTAAAGACGACAAGGGGCTGGGACAAGAAATTGAATTCGGCAGATTTTTTACTAACCTCTTAATTGCTATTGGAGCAACTGGAATTCTTTGGGGGATTTACTTCAGCCAATTGGGATGAGCAAGTTTGTTCGTTTCTAGTGTGTCGTAGCTTTAACGAAGGTCTTGGATTTGAATACCAGGACTTTTTTTCACTTTTCAATACTTTAAAAAATTCTGTTAGCTTTGGAAAAAGTTTGATGTTAATTGGATTTATAAAGCTTCCCAATTTGTCTAGGTATTGTGGATACGTAGGTTTAGAAGTAGCACAAATTGTTTCCAAACATCTTGCAGTTCAAACTAAAGCCTATGTAATTCAAAATAGAACAATATTGATAAATCAACTTTCAAAGTCTGGTCTGGATTCTCATACAGCAAATCGAACTGTTACTGTACTTATCTCAAGCCCGGTTTTACAATTAACCAACAAGAACCAGTGTGCAATTAGTTGGCGAAACTAAGCAATTCTCGCTTGAATGAGGGACACGGCAATGCCGTGTCCCTACAAGTATCCGTGTTTATATGTGGTTAATTATTTTTTCTGCACCTTACCCATGTGGGAATCGCTATATTTAGCGCAAACAACGAATTGCCTCTAATAGACCTCTGGCTTTGTTCAGGGTTTCTTCGTATTCTTTTTCTGGTTCAGAATCAGCCACCAAACCTGCACCGGCTTGCACGCTTACCGTATTATCATGGACTACCATTGTGCGAATTGCGATCGCACTATTTAATTGCCCTTCAAAATCGTAATATCCATACACACCGGAATAAACACCCCGACGGCTAGACTCTAACTCGTGGATAATTTCCATCGCCCTAATCTTGGGTGCGCCGCTTACCGTACCTGCTGGGAAGCAAGCTTTCAATAAATCCCATGCTGTTTTACCAAGTGCTAATTTACCCACAACATTGCTGACTATGTGCATTACATGGGAGTAGCGCTCAACTACCATTAATTCATCAACTTTGACGCTACCATTTTGACAAACACGCCCCAAATCATTGCGCCCTAAATCTACAAGCATCACATGTTCGGCAACTTCTTTGGGATCTTCGAGTAAATCCTTGGCAAAGGCTGCATCTTCTTGAGTAGTTTTACCCCGTGGACGCGTCCCGGCAATTGGGCGTACCGTTGCTATCACTCCACCATCGGAATCGGTTTCAGCTTTCACCATCACTTCAGGACTGGAACCGATGATTTGCCAATTTTGGAAGTTAAAGTAAGCCATGTAAGGCGAAGGGTTTATCTGACGTAGGGAGCGATAAAGAGCAAAGGGGTCGCCTGTGTATGCTGTTGATAATCGCTGGGAAATTACTACTTGGAAAATATCACCTGCTTTGATGTAGTCTTTGGCCTTTTGGACACTGGCACAAAAATCAGGCCGGGTAAAATCGCTCTTATACTCCTCTGCCTCTCTACCTGTGTCTTCTTCTGCTCCCTTGCTCCTTGGCGGTTTCCATTCCAATCTGGTTTTTTCTGGCGATAGCGGTAGAGATAGCTTTTCAAGCATTTGGGTGACGCGATCGCACGCTTGTTGATAAGCTGCTTTTAAATCTACTTTCGGGTCACGTAAATCAGCATAAGCGATCGCCCAAATTTTCCGCTTCACTTGGTCAAAAATCAAGATGTGGTCTACCTGCATCCACAACCCATCAGGGATATTTCGCTCATCTGGTGGGTGAATTGGCACGCGCGGCTCAATCCAGCGAATTAATTCATAGCCCCAAAACCCAAACAAACCACCAATTCCTGGCGGTAGCTGTGGTAGCTTAACTGGGTGAAAAGGTGCTAAACATTCGGCTAAAGCTGTAAAAGGGTCGCCTGCAAAAACGACTTGCGAACCATCACGGTTTAACTGGGTCGTATGCTCGCCCCTTGCTTCCAAAACCCAAAGCGGATCGCAACCCACTAAACTATAGCGTCCTAGTTTTTCCCCACCTTCTATCGATTCCAACAAAAAGCTATAGGGCTGACCTGCACAGACTTTATACCAAGCAGATACGGGCGTATCTAGGTCTGCTACCCATTCTTGATATACCGGGACGAAGTTGCCTTGTTGCGCTAGGGTGCAAAACTGGGAGAAATCCGGAAACATCATTATTTTTCAAAGGTAATTGGTAATTGGTAATGGGTAATGGGTTTTTATATTACCAATTACCCATTACTAATTACCCATTAGCTAGTAAAAGCTAGTTACGGAGCGTCGTAGGTAGTAACACCGCTAAACTTGACTTTAGAGGGACTGGGGTTTTGTCCGATACGACGGTCTACATAACGCACTTTGTCACGACCTGGGTTAACCTTTTCAGGGAATACACCATCAGCTGGGTGAAGTAAAGTGGTTTCTCCGTTGGGTAAAATCCGGTAAATTTTGTAATCATTAATTTTGAGTTTCCGGAGTTGCTGACCGCCCAAAAAGATTCCATATTCTTTACGAGCTATATACAGCAGGTTTTCACCTTTCCGCATAGTAGCAGTACCACCTGTAGGCATTTCAAAAACTTGCTCTTTTGGGCTAGTCCAAGTGATAGCGTACTTTTCTTCCAATGCTGCTTTTGTGAGCAAGCCACCAGTGTGGCCACCGAATAGCGGGGTTTGTCCAGAGAGTGTTTCTGCCATAAAGTCGTTCTCTCAACGTTTTTAAGGAATCGTAACACTGCAACCAGGATCATATTGCGATCGCGTCATAGACTGTAACAGTTTTTAGTCATTAGTCATTTGTCATTAGGCCTTTGTTCAAAACCAATGCCCCATGCCCTATGCCTATTTACTCCTAACTTTTGTCCGCTTTTCCTCTTTGCTACTTTGAACAATGGGGATGGTGAAGTGAAACTGACTACCTTGGTCTTTGCCAGTTGACTCTGCCCAAATTTCCCCACCCCAGCCATTAACAATTTGACGGCAAATTGCTAAACCAAGTCCAGTCCCGCCAGTAGTGCGGCGCAGCGCTCCCTCTTCTTGATAGAAGCGATCAAAAACTACTTCTAAACGATTCGGTTCGATGCCGCGTCCAGTGTCAGCTACAGTCACCTCGACCATTTGATGCCTGTTCTGGATCGCTTTAATGGTGATTTCTCCTTGGGGTGGCGTAAATTTACAAGCATTATCCATAAGTTTTGCTAGTACCTCTACTAGCCAATCACCATCGGCTCTTACCAGAGGTAAGTTGTCGGCAATTTTAGTTTTGATTTTAGGCGGCTTTTCCGCTGAGGAACGAGTACGATTGCGGCTGAGTGATAAATCTACACACTCTTGTAAACTCAGGGATTCTGGGTGCCATTCTACTCGACCGCTTTCCAGGTTGGAAAGTGTAAGAAAATCTTGTACCAATTTTCGCATCCGCTCTGAATCGGAAAGAGCAGTGTTGAGCATGACCTGCTGCAACTCCAAGGGCATATCCGGCTCACTAGCGAGGCTTTCTAGGCACACTTGAATGGTGGATAGGGGGGTACGCAGTTCATGCCCGGTGATGGCTATGAGGTTGCTGCGGGTGCGGTCTAAGGCTTCTAACTGCTGGTTAAGTTCCTCTAGGTTGGCGTAAGCTTCCGCTTGGATGAGAGCGGCTCCCACTTGGGTAGCGATCGCTTTTACCAAATCCAATTCCCCAGGTTGGCACTCATGCGGTGGCATTCGGCAATAGTGTAACTCCACAATGCCTAATAATCGCCCCTGATAGAATACTGGTTCCATCAGCCAAGAACGAATGGCAAACTTTTTGGCGATCAAGGAAAGTCCTGGCGAATTGCTAACACGAGGGTCATTCAGTGTATCGCTAATACAGACTCCTTCGCCTTGTTGCACTATGTCCTGAAATAGGGAATTTTTCTCTAATTCCCAAGTTTGCCCACGAACAGATAAAATACCGGGATTCAAAAACTCGTGTTCAATTATGGCTTGGTTATCTGCGGCTTGAGCGCGGTAAATTAGACAGCGACAAGCTTCTAGGTGTTGTCCTAATTCTTGTGCCGCCACCTGGAGAACTTCGTGAGGATCGAGCGATCGCCGAATAGCAGTGCTAATCGAGTTGACTAATTGTTCTTTTCGTGCCTGGGCAGCAATAGAACGGTAGGCTTTGTGTAATTTATACTGACTAGCTTGCAAATAAGTTACTAAGCGCTGTACAAAGGGGTCTGTATCGATGTCACAAGCATATTCATTGAGCTGTTCTGCTCCAGAGTAGCTCCGCGGCTCTCCTATACCAAACCTCTGACGTGCCTCCTCAATTTTACTTGCCAATTCTGGTCTGTAAACCAAAATCCTGTCTAATAGCAATTCAGCTGCTTTGAGGCTAACTCCCCTTTCCGATGTCCAAACTCCCTCAAATCTTCGCGCTGTGTCTATATCCAGACTAGGGCTTAGTTCTGGTATTTGCTTGTTTTTAGCAATAGAACCAAGGCTTTCCCGGCAAACTAGACAAGTTGCATAATTGTCGGCAATCACTACCAAATGCCACTCTTGGCTTAAGCCATCCGTTGGCTCAAAAGCGATCTTTTCGTAGTGTTCCGAACTGTTGGTGAAATCCGTTTCTGGAGCAGATAATACATATATTTGGTTACTCCGCAAAGCAAGTCGCAGGTAGCGATGAGCTTCTTGGCGGTAAAATCGCTCTCGCTGGAAACTAGCAATTACAAGGGGTTGTGCTAAAGTCGCAGCCAAAACTTGATCTTCCATCGCATGGGAGAGCGCCGTTAGTGAAGCCTTAAAATATAGCTGGGGCCGCAAGTATGGTAGGGACTTTAGCAGATCACTCAGCACAGAAGTCGAAATGCTCATGAATTATTGTTAAACGCTCAACCTCGACAAGATCAAAAGTCACAGCTGCATTGTACAAATTCCAAGGGACTCTCAAGTTAAATAGAGGATTGCAATATGTAAAGAACGCGCTTAAGCACTTTCTGCCAAAGCAGGAGCAACACTTTGTTACGAATTAGGAGGAGTGGGTACAACTTGATTTGTTGATTGACAACCTACTACGCCCAATATACATTCTTGACCAACTTTGAAATATGCTTGCATAACTAAAATATTTCATGGCTAAGTACCAAATAACTAATTATTGTATTGTTTTAACTGTTACATTCGCTAATAAACACTGGGCAGTGATTGATAGCCCAGGCTTTGGCGTAGCCTGTCGTAGACATTGCCTAGTTTCCCTATGTTGTAAATAAATGTTTTTACCCAAAAATCATTATTGCTACATTCACATAAATTAATCAATAAATTAATTATCATAAATTAATTTAATTAAACACCATAGCTATTTAAGACAAAATCGTATACCACTAGAGAACAAATACTATCTATGTCCAACAAAAACTGTTAATTTCGCCTTTTTGCTGAGTATCTTATATGTCTTGTGTCTTGGAAAAGTTTAATGACTAAATAAATTATCTAAAAATCCTCAGTTTCCAGCCTTGAGTTTTGAGCTATAAAATATAAGTTTATAAATTTCTGCTTATACAAATTTGAACACTGCTATTTTGTCATCAGTAGTTATGATGTAAGTATTATTTTTTTAACTCCAATCGTTCAAACGAGTTTTAGGAGCATATTTTTTTTGAAAGTTGTGAGGGTCAGCGAACTCTACTCGCAAGACCACAAAAATATAGACCTGTATACGGAACTTTAACTAATGACACCGGATACGCTAATGACCCCGGAAAAAATTTTCCTAGATGGAAAAACTTTTATTCCTGCCGAACAATTACCTATCCCGGAGTGGCCTGGTGTTGTGAGTGAAAAATCACAACCGACACTGACGGTTAAAGATGATGATTTGTTTTTTGTGACAGATACTATCGGGAACATTTCTGGCTGTTCCCTCAAAGATGGTAATCCTAGCATGGGACTGTTTTGTTGTGATACGAGATTTCTCAATCGCCTAGAGTTTCAAATTGAAGGGCGATCGCCTGTACTCCTCAGTAGTACTGCTGAAAAAGGGTTTTCACTCTCAGTTTTGTGTACCAACCCCAGAATCGATGAACGCCTGAAAGCCGACACTGTAGGAATTCGCCGAGAAATGGTGCTGAATGGGGCACTATTTGAAGAAATAGAGGTATCTAACTACAGCACAACAACCGTCAGTTTTGAACTAAGTATCAGCTTTGATGCAGATTTTGTTGATTTATTTGAAGTCCGGGGCTATGACAGAGAAAAACGAGGTAGGCTTTTACGCTTAGTGGAACCGACGGTTGAAGAAGGAACATCTTCTCTAGCCGATGGCGTTCCACCTGTACCCAAAGAGCTACACGCTTTTAAAGAAGAATCTTTAACACTTGCCTATCAAGGTCTTGATGGCTCGGTGATGGAATCTCGTATTTTATTCCAGTATCGCCAACCAGACTATTTTAAGGGGTACACTGCGGTTTGGCAGCTAGAGTTGGCTTCTCATGAAACTCAAAAGCTGGGCTACCGGGTGAATATGTTGAAAAACAACCAGTCCAGTTCAACCGTCAGCGCCGCCATCACATTAGGACAGGCGAAAGCCGCTGAGTTAATGGAGGAGCAACACTGGGTACAGCAAATTACCCGCATTAGTTCAGATAAGAGCATTTTCAATCGAGTGATTGAGCGAGCCGAACAAGATATGTATTTGTTGCGCCAGTCTTTTGGTAAGCATAAGACAGTTTCGGCTGGAGTGCCGTGGTTTTCTACACTATTTGGGCGAGATTCGCTGATTACAGCTTCCCAAACCCTGATGTTAAACTCGCAAATCGCCAAAGAAACTCTGATATTACTAGCCACATACCAAGGTAAAATCGACGACGAATGGCGCGAAGAAGAACCGGGTAAGATTTTACACGAGTTGCGTTTGGGAGAAATGGCTCGTTGTCAAGAAATTCCCCATACACCCTACTACGGTACAGTTGATGCTACTCCTCTATGGCTGATGCTATATGCCGAACATTATGCTTGGACTCACGATCAAGAACTCCTAGAGCAACTTTGGCCGAATGCTCTAGCAGCAATGGACTGGATTGATCGCAATATGAAAGAAACCAGCTACCTCAGCTACTTTCGTAAATCTAAACGCGGTCTTCCTAACCAAGGTTGGAAAGACTCTGACGACTGTATCGTAGACCACAAGGGAGAATTAGCCAACGGGCCAATTGCCCTTTGTGAGGTGCAAGCTTATGTCTATGCTGCAAAAATGCGCCTAGCAGAAATAGCTAGGATGAAAAAACGGCTTGATTTGGCAGATCGTTGGCAAGAAGAGGCTAGAAATCTTAAGCTTCGTTTTAATCAAGATTTTTGGGTAGAAGATCAAGATTTCTGTGCTTTGGCTTTGGATGGAGATGGCAAGCCAGTAGCCAGTATTACCTCAAATCCTGGGCATTGTCTGCACTTGGGGCTTTTCACCCACGAAAAAGCCTATAGTGTAGCAGAACGCTTGCGCGCACCAGATATGTTTAATGGTTGGGGCATCCGTACCTTGAGTAGTTTGTCACCCGCTTATAATCCGATGGGGTATCACATTGGTTCGGTTTGGCCCCATGATAACGCTCTAATTGCAATGGGATTGCGATCGCTCGGTCTTATCGATCAAGCCCTAGAAATTTTCCAAGGTTTATTCGACATGACTAGTCAGCAGCCTTATCAACGACCTCCAGAACTTTTCTGCGGCTACGAACGGAACGGTGATAATGCCCCTGTGCAGTATCCAGTTGCCTGCACTCCCCAAGCTTGGGCTACTGGTAGTGTCTTCCAACTGCTACAAATGATGGTTAACTTGGTACCTGATGCTCAAAATAATTGCTTGCGAATAATTGATCCTACTTTGCCAGAATCAATTAATCGCTTGTCCTTCCATAATTTGCGAGTTGGTCCCACCATCCTTGATTTAGAGTTTGAGCGTTCTGGTACTACGACTGCTTGTCGCGTTGCGAAAAAACGCGGTAATCTACGGGTGGTTATTGAAGCATAAGAGAGTAGGGAGTGGTGAATAACCCACTCTCAGTTTTATGCTTAGTGCGATTATGCTTCCGCTATTTGCCCTGTGTCTAAGGCAATCAAATAAGTCGGTGCTAATATTTTTAACTACGTTAAGGAATTTTAATGTCGCGTGTGTTGTCGCAGAGCGCAACGCACCGTCAAAAATCCAAAGTGCTTTAGCCTACGGCGTAATACATACGACTAATTAATTTATATTTATTCATATATATTAAATCTTCCTCGCAGACTACTGCTTTGTTGTCACTTTCTGTTCACATTCTTTTTATAAATTGAATTTGATAAAAGTCATTAAGAAGGAGAAAAATTATTATGATAGGACTCATAGTAACTTGGTTAGTCACTGCTATTAGCTTTTTGATTATTTCTAGAATTCCATTTTTGGGAATAGAAGTAGATAGTTTTGGTAAAGCAGTAATTTCTGCCATAGTCTTTGGTATTTTAAATGCTGTTTTGCTGCCTATCCTTACCTTTTTTACCTTTCCATTCATTGTGCTTACTTTGGGATTATTTTTCTTTGTCTTAAATGCCATCACTTTTGGATTGTCGGCTTTAATTGTCCCAGGTTTTAGATTACGTTATGGCTTTTGGAGCGCTTTGCTAGGTTCCATTACTTTAGCAATCATTAACTCAATTCTATTAAGAATCTTGGCTCCTTTTACCTAAGAAAAAGGAACAGTATGAACATTTTTCCTTTATTTAATAACCAGTAGGAGAACGTTAGCCATGAAATCATTTTTTAGGCAACCAGTCATGTGGTTTTGCATGGGGATTTTTCTAGTATCTACTCTATTTGCTTGTCAACCTCAAGAGATTGCATCGCCTCCAACTACTACAGCAACTCCTATACAAACGACTGCGCCTGTAACAAATACACGCCCTGTAGCTTATGTTGATCGCCAACTAAGCACAAATCCCGCCCAACTGCCACCATTACCTTACGCTTATAACGCTCTAGAAAAAGCTATTGACGCACAAACAATGAAACTGCATCATGATCAGCATCATGCAGCTTATGTCAATAACCTCAACGATGCCTTAAAAAAATATCCGCAACTGCAAAATAGCAGTGTAGAAACTTTGCTACGAGATTTGAATGGCATCCCTGAAGAGATTCGGACAACAGTACGTAACAATGGTGGCGGTCATCTTAACCATACGATTTTTTGGCAAATTATGAGTCCTCAAGGTGGCGGACAACCAACAGGAGAAATTGCTCAAGAAATCAACCAAAACTTTGGCAGTTTTGATGCTTTTAAAAAACAGTTTAATGAAGCGGGAGGCGATCGCTTTGGTAGTGGTTGGGTTTGGTTAGTGCGTAATCCCCAAGGTCAGTTGCAAATTACCAGTACACCAAATCAAGATAGCCCAATTACAGAAGGCTTGTATCCCATTATGGGTAATGATGTGTGGGAACACGCTTATTACCTAAGATATCAAAATCGCCGTGCCGATTATTTAAATAACTGGTGGAATGTAGTCAACTGGTCGGAAGTAAATAGACGCTCCCAAGCCTCACGCCAACAAACTTAGAGGAGGTGGCTGATGAAAAGTTTATTAATGCATAGCCCAGTTGCGATCGCATTTGGTTGGATTTGGGCGTATATATTCATCACCCTATTACCTTTACTAATTTTGCTCATTTATCCTCCACTGTCTGGAAGAGGATTTTGGATTGATTTTTCAGTTGCATTGGGTTTTATTGCTTTGGCGATGATGGCATTACAATTTGCTCTCACCGCCCGCATCAATCGGATTGAAGCCTCCTACGGCGTTGATATCATTCTTCAGTTTCACCGCTATATCTCGCTAGTAGCATTTACCTTTGTCCTGATTCATCCGTTGATTTTGTTCGTAGTCCAGCCAGAAACACTGCAACTATTGAACATTTTTACAGCACCGTGGCGAGCAAAGATGGCTGTTTCGGCAACTTTGGCGTTGATAGCACTGGTTGTCACCACCGTCTGGCGACAACAACTGAATATCCCTTACGAACCCTGGCGCACTGCTCATGGTGTTTTGGCAGTTTTAACAGTTGGCTTGGGACTGGGACACGCTATTGGCGTGGGTAATTATTTAGGGCTATTTTGGAAAGCAGTATTGTGGACTGCGATCGCACTAGTTGCTCTATGGTTACTAGTTTATGTGCGTCTGGTAAAACCTTGGTTAATGCTGAAAAAGCCTTATCTAGTAGAAGAAGTTCGTCCCGAACGTGGTGATGTGTGGACACTCGCACTCCGGCCAAGAGGACACAAAGGCTTTCAATTCCAACCTGGCCAATTTGCCTGGATTACCCTGGAAATCTCTCCGTTTCGGATGCGAGAACATCCCTTTTCTATGTCTTCCAATGGCGACAATCTTGAAAAGATAGAGTTCAGTATTAAAGCTTTAGGAGATTTTACCAAAACCATTAAAGATGTGCCACCCGGAACCAAAGCCTTTTTAGATGGCCCCTATGGAGTATTTACCACAGACCGCTATGAAGACACAGCCGGTTTTGTGCTGATTGCTGGGGGTATTGGGATTACTCCCATGATCAGTATGTTAACCACCCACGCTGAACGAAAAGATGAACGCCCTTACCTATTAATTTACGCGAGTAAGACTTGGGAAGATATCACCTTCCGGGAAGAACTTGATGAACTCAAGGAGAAGCTAGACCTAAATGTGGTTCATGTTCTTAGGGAACCACCTGAAGATTGGCCAGGGGAAACTGGCTATGTAGACAAGGAACTTTTACAACGTTATATACCGAAAAGACGGGCAACACGGCAATACTTTATCTGTGCATCACCAAAGATGATGGATCAAGTAGAAATAGCGTTGCATCAACTTGAAGTTCCACCTATGAACATCCACATGGAACACTTCAACCTTGTTTAATCCTTAATATTCGACTGCTAAACCCTGTAAAATCCAAAATCACATTATGCGTTACAGTATTATGCTGCAAATTTTAACAGCCATTACCCTAATTTTAGTTAGTGGTGCTGCCTTATTTGCCTGGATACAAAACCGTCCCCCTGAAACTAATAATGCTCAAGAACTAGGAATAAGCGATCGCTAGTACTGTAGATACTAGCGATCGCTAGTGGGTATTATCGTTAGTGTCTTATATTGCCTGTACCTACCTCCACCTTCTGCGATCCTTCAACGATTTGGTAAAGTTTGTCTTCAAATTTTTGCATACATGCCGACCAATCAAAGTCAAGTATAGAGGGGCGAGCGTGCCGAGTCATATCTGCTTTCAAATCAGGATTTTCTAGAATCGTAATCACCCTTTGAGCGAAGTCTGTAGGGTTATTAGGTTGGGCAAGAAAGCCGTTACGACCAGGAAATACCTGTTCTGAAGTTGACGGTGCAACAACGGCAACCAGAGGGGTTCCAGAGGCTAGTGCTTCGTTATTTGTAGTGCAGAAGTTTTCGGTGACGGAGGGATTGACAAAGACATCAGCTCTGGCAAACCAACCCAGAAGTTCTGTACCGTGAGACTCGCCCCATATAGTAATACCCGATCCAAACTTTTGGGCACGCTCACGGATCTCCTCATCTAGCGGGCCACTACCAACAATCACCAGATGGACATCAGGGATTTTGGCAGCAATGAGTGGAAATATATCAAGCAGTTGGTTGACATTCTTTTCGGGTGTGATGCGTCCGACAAACAAAAGAGTTGGTCGGTTGTCGTTAGGAATGGGGTTGTAACAAATGTTTCGCGGGTGAAATTTTTCGCAATCGATACCTTGATAAGCAACGTATTCAGCGCGTTGACATTTTAGTTCTTCGTATTTAGCGAGTTGTTCTTTAGAAGAAAAGTAATTGAAGTCATAAGACTCACTAAATTGCTTGACCAAAGTAGGAATGATCGGACGAACCAAGTTAAAGAACTTGTCCCCAAAGTAATATTTGATATATGCAACGATATCAGTATGGAAGAGTGATATTGTTGGTGTGCCTGTTCGTCTTCCGTATTGAGTCCCGATTGGGCGACCATAACCTTGCAAGAAAAATGAGTATAAACCTCTCATTTGCGCGGCTTCTTCAACCACGATAATATCAGGCTGAAATTTCTCCAGCAGTTTGGTATCGCTCCAATATCGATAGTTTAATGGTTGAGGAAGAGATTTATAGAATAACAGTGGTTGTGTGGGGAATGCGTAAGCAGAGAAATTGGGGAAAGACTCAATTTCATTCAAACCTGGCATGGGACGATCGCCAACATTTTTAGGGTAGCGATCGTTGATTTGCGGATGGATTAGAAAAACCTCATGTCCCTGCTCTAGCAGCCAACGAACCCGTTGGTGTACTGCAACGGAAACTCCAGTTAAGAAAGGAGCGTACAATCCTGTAAACAGTGCAATACGAAGTGGTTTCTTAGTCATAAGAAAGGGGAATATTTCACGAAAATGCTGTTTTTCAATTTAGGATTTACGCAGCAAATGTTTCATGAACATCCTGATTTTTTCGTTCAGAAATTCCCACCAATATAGTTAGACTAAGGATTTACGCATTTTCAAATAATTGAAATTATCGATTGTGAAGCGGATGTTTATAAACCTAGATTAGAGAATGTTGTAAAGATAGCCAACAATGTATCTAAAAACTTGAGATCCTCTTAAATTCTCCTTACAGAAGAAGAGCTTGAAAAGTTTGTCTCCCCGTTTTTAAAGGGCTAGCGGGGATCTCACTACAACTATAAGATTTACAAACATCCTCTGAAAAACTATCAAAACATCCAAGTTAATCAGTCAAAATTCCCCTTAATATATTTGTCTAAACTCTTGCAATTAATGCAAATACATTTGGTTATCAACAAGCCAAAGCGTGTATTCTAACAAGAGTTATAGCTAATATACTTCTACTAAATATAAGATAATATAATTTGAAGACTAGGGAATGTTTAGTGTAATAACTTTCATGCCCTAGTTCATATTTAGCGATTTAATTCAAAGAGAAAGCTTGCTATCAATAGGCTGATCTAACCATTGATAAGGGCGATATTCTACTAGGCGGACATTCCAGGGCCCTTGAACCCGATAAGAAACACCGCGCCAGGTGACTGTTGAGATCCAAATGGATGATAGCATCGCTAACCCATAAACCCACTGTGTCAAGGGAATGCTAATCAACATTTTAATGATTGTAGCAGCTGATAATTTTGCGATCGCCTGGTCATTAGAGCGAACCACTCGCTGGATCTCTAATTCCAACACGAGCATTATCAAGAGTAATGCTACAGTATAGGCTCCATAGCAGCCTAACAAGAGAGCCGCAGCTTCCCATTTTGCCGCTAACAATGACTCTAGAATTAAGATGATGACTGTAGTAGGAAACAAAATGCTAGAAACAGCTTCACTAACTAAAGCTAACCAACGTGGGTGATAGAGTCGAGAATAAAGGATGAGGCGCTTGAGATAATCTATTAAGTTGAATAAATCAGTCTCTTCACGATTTACTATCAGCAGTGAAGGCACAAACTTTACTTGCAACCCATGTTTTTTAAGGATGTCGTGCATCATAAAATCTTCGCCTAAAGCTTGTCCCCACTTATCTAGCAGTTCTGTTTGATGAAGTACTTCTGTTTTCACAGCCAAAGTTCCACCCCAAGGAATTTGGAAGAGGAACATTTGCACTACTGTGGATACATTACCGGCGTAGCGCACTAATGATCCCCAATACCTACCAGTAGGTACATACCAACGATTACCTGTTGTTGCTCCTACTTTCGCATCGCCTAAAGGACTGACTAATTCTCGTAGCCAATTCACATGGACTATCGTATCAGCATCTACTAAAGCAACCACCTTGTAGGAATCATCCAATTCACGGACAGCTTGGATTAAAGAACTGCATTTGAGACTACAATTGTTGCGTACTATTCTTAAAGGGCTGATTTGAACGTTGGTCGCTTCTTGCTCTATGATGGTTTCGCTGGCAATTTTCCAAGCGGGATCTTCGTGACTATCAACAATCAACTTTAAATCATACTGTGGATAGTTTTGATTTAAGAGCGATCGCAAACATCTAGGCAAAAACGGATCGGCTCCGCGTAGGCAAAGAATCACTGCTGTTTTGGGTAACTGGTCATCTGGCAACAAGTTTTTTTTAGATGAGCGCAGATACCATATAAAGACAAGCGTTAAACACACCTGAATAACCAACCAACCCGTCAAAGACTTAGATAGAAATATCGCCAAATCTTCCATTAAATTTTTAGTCTCCGACAGAATAACAGATTGGGGATTGGGGATTGGGGCATTGGGCATTGGGCATGGGGCATGGGGCATAGGGCATGGCTCAAGAATCAATCAATAGTTCTTCTTCCCCTGCTCCCTCATCCCCCTTATCTCCCTCATCTCCCTCATCCCCACTCCCCACTCCCCAGTCACCTTTACGAATCCAGCGAATATTTCATGATGATGTTGACAGTTGTATCTTTATTTACAACAAAACTGGCATCACGAAACTTTGGTGTGCCTGTTTGTATAGACACAGTTGGATTTTTGGAAATCCCAAAACCTTCTTTGGGAATACCGAAAAAGTCTTTATTGAGCTTGCGATCGCCATTTTGATCATCAACTATGGCGACAGCATAAGTTCCAGGCTTTAAACCAGAAAATTCTTTTGTTACAGAATTGCCAGTAATCTTAGTGCAGCCACTTTGAGCTTCACTAGTACTACTCATCGGAAATCCTTTTTCATTTGCGTAAACTCTGAAGCAAATCTCACCTTTTTGGTGGCGTATTCCATTTACAACTACACTTAATTTTGCAGTTGGCTCTGCATTCACTGTTTTAGCAAAGCTGATGCTTACTAAAGTAGCAAGCAAAACATGAGAAATCTGAGATAGTTTCAGCATAATTTTATAGTGGATAATAGGTGATTCTTGGGTTAGGAAAAAGCTCCGCCAACGCCAGCTTTAATTTTTGAAATGATTAGTTGTAAGTTTGACTTGCTGTTTTTTAATCAATGCTGTTTGCCAACCTTTCCAAAGCTTTTGTAGTGCTATTAGCAAATCTTTAAGCAAAAGATATTCTGTCCCTTTTAACTGCTGATGTAGACTTATATGACAGCACAGCCGCTCATATAAACTCAGGGGACTACGCCATATAGAAAGTACATACTCCCAGAATATTCTCCAATGTGGCAATAAAAATTGTCCTTTCTTTGCTGAATCAAACCACACTGAATACTCATAGAAATCAGGCAGCATATTCAATGAGGGTTTTTTACTGTTGTTACTAAACAACAAATAATTAGGGAAAAACATACTCATTGATTGCTCTGGATGGCTTCTTGCAAAAAACAGATATTCAGGAATTTCATAAAATCTGCCGAGAATACCAAGTCTTAACAAGAGCATTCCATCTGCATTACCATAACCACCCATAGGCGGTATCCTTCTCAAGGCACTAGCGCGAATTACACCGTAACATTGATAACATAGATGCTTGGTCAGCAATTCATGAAAACGCTCCTGTGGTTTTGGTGCATCAGCCTTGAGTTTGATATTGTAGTTTTGGAGATAACTTCCCTCTTCATCAATGAAATATGTCTGGGAATGACACAAGATTATAGTAGGATCTTGGTCAAGTACCTCAACACACTTCTTGATAAAACTTGGAGCATGTAGATCATCATAGGCTGCCCACTTAAAGTACTCACCCGAAGACAATTTAAAAACGCGATTGAAGTTACGGGCGCAACCGATATTCTTGTCATTGCGGTAGTAACAAATACGTTGGTCTTGCTCGGCATAAGCTCTACAGATTTCTTCAGTTTTATCTGTAGATGCATTATCTGAAATAATTAGCTCAAAATCTTCAAAGGTCTGAGCCAAGAGTGAATCTATGGCTTCTCTGATAAATTTTTCACCATTATATACAGGTAATCCGATGCTCAATCGTGGCTGATTGCTACTCATATAAAACAAGTATTCGGAAAATCTGTGGATTATTTTATGATTAATTGCAGATAATTGTTAGGCAGATGCAACGGAAGAATTCAGAAGCCAGATGTCAGAATCATTGGTGGTGTCCAGATCCCCGACTTCTTTAAGAAGTCGGGGATCTAATTTTAGTGATTCAAAAAATCTCTTGACTATTTGATCAAGTTTTGAATATCTGTTTTTTGCAGCCATTCATGTGTTCGCTGCATTCCTTCTTCTAGGTCAATTGTTGGTTTATAATTTAACAGGCTTTGTGCTTTTGCAATAGAATAAGCATAAGGACGAGTCATAAAATCTATAGACTCTGGTAAAATATCAACTTTTTTGCGAAAAAGTTTTTGTCCTTGAACCCGTAGCTTTAGAAACAACTTGATTTCATCTTTTGGTAATGAAAGCGGTGCTGATAAACCTTCGATCGCTGCTAAACGCATAAAATACTCTTTCCACGATGTTTCTTGTCCGTCGGTGATATTAAATATTTCCCCGTAGGTTTCTTTTTCAATCGCTAGAAAGATGCCATCTATTAAGTTATCTATATATACGTGATTGATTACTCCTTTACCATCGTTGGCATAGGCAAATAATTTCTGACGCATCATTAAAATTGGTCTGACTATCCAGGGAATACTTCCTGGGCCGTAAACATCTCCAGCTCGAATAACGATGATGCCAAAATCTGGAGGATTGTTCAGTTTTAATACTGCTGTTTCGGCTTCTATTTTTGTTTGACAGTAGGGATTATTTTCGCCAGAGAGTGGCCCGGATTCTGTAACACCATTAGGATAGTTGAAACCGTAAACCATCGCGCTGGATAGATGCACAAATGTTTTGACACCAGTTTGTTTAGCGGCTTTAGCTATGTTGACAGTACCGCCAACATTCACATCACGAAAATGGTTAATTGCACCAGCTTCTTCGGCAATTTGCTCTGTATGTAAAACGATATCTACTCCCTGGCAAGCCTTTTGGGCAATAGTAGAATCGGTAATACTACCAATAATTACTTCAACACCTAAATTCTGTAATTCTTTGTTCTGTTCTGTAGAACTTTGCAGTCCACGAACATTCATTCCTTGCGCTATAGCTAACTCGGCTGTACGCAACCCGACAAGTCCATCAATCCCAGTAATTAGGAGGGTTTTGTTTTTGAAGTTCATAAATTCGGGCTTATTGTTAAATAGGTGAATTTGAGTTTTTAGATAAAAGGTTTCAAAGTTATACCGAACTAATTAGAATTTTGGTAAAGACTTTTAACCTAAAATCTAAAATGGGTATAAAGAGTAATCTTTCTGTGGAGAGGCTTCACCAGTGCTTAGTTATGAATCTATATCAGGGAAAATAATTTGATTATTTTGCTGATAAGAATAGCTAGAAAATATCTCCTGGATCTGCGGAGCGAAGTTTGTTGATAGCAAGCGCACCTGATGCCATACACATCAAAACTGTTGAAGTTAAGACAATTACTGCATTATTAACGGTCATAACTATTGGTAGTTTAGTTGCTTCTGCTGCAAAACTATATAACAAAACAGAAGTAAGGAACCCTGGAATATAACCTAAAAGTGCCAAAATTAAAGCTTGCTGAAATACCACGTTTAATAAATATCTATTGGCATAACCTATGGCTTTTAAAGTGGCGTAAGCAACGAACTGTGTAGCAATATTGCTGTAAAGAATTTGATAAACAATTACTACACCAACAACCGCAGCCATTGTCAACATCAAATTAAGTATAAAACCAATAGGCGTTCTGACAGCCCAATATTTTTTTTCAAAATCAATGAAGCCTTGGCGTGTAAAAACTTGGACATCATTAGGCAAACTTGCTTGCAAATTTCTCAGTACTGTTTCTGCATTAGTACCAGGTTTGAGGGAAATCAAACCAATATCGATCATATCTGCCGGACGAGTATTGGGATTTATTCTCAAGAAAGTTGAGTCACTGACAAGCAAATTTCCGTCTACCCCAAAGGAAGGCCCTAAGCTGAATAAACCACCAATTCTGACTCTATAGCCAACTAATAAACTATAGGGAAATATTTCAATTGTCTGTGCAGTCTCTCCCGCATCAAATTTTTTAGCTATTGGGCCAAACTCTGGGCGAGAACTCCGGTCGAAAAGCACGACATCGGGAATTTTGAGTTTATCTAAATTTTTCTCAACTTCTGGGAGGTTCATCACAGGTCTACCTGGATCGAAACCAATAACGTATATTGAATATTTCTCACCGGTTGCTGGATTTTTTAGTTTGGCAAATTGCAAATACATGGGGCTAACTGACTCTACGCCATCAAACCCCAAAGATTGGTACAAACGAGTCCGCGAAAAACTTTGGTTTGAGGTCAAAGATTTATATTGCGAACTAACTAAAAATAAATCTCCTTTGAGATTCTGATGTACTGCGGTTGCACTTGAATAGAGGGCATCTTGAAAACCAAGTTGCACAAACATTAGCAGCACAATAAAACCAATCCCGGCTACAGCTACTAGTAAACGAACTTTTTGCTGCGCTAGCTGTAGCCATCCTAAAGGAATTTTGAAATTCATGAATTTATTTGTCATTTGTCATTTGTCATTTGTCATTTGTGAATGACCAATGCCCTATGCCCCATGTCCTATGCCTAATGACTATATTTGAATGGCGACATCCACTTGTAAGTTAGTTAAACGAGCTACCCGCTTACTATCTGCGGGATTATCGATGGATATTTTTACTTCAATTATTCTGCGGTCTGTATCTGAGCCAGGATTGAGGCTGAAGATGCTTTGCCTATCAACTTGCCAACCAATCTCTTTCACAGTTCCCTGTAATGTTCCAGTAAATGCAGTGCTGGTAATGGTGGCTTTTTGTCCTACACGCACTTTTTTAACATCGGTTTGATACACCTCTGCAATCACATACATTTGAGATGTTTTACCGATTTCAGCAAATCCTGTGCTGGTGTTGATTACTTCTCCGGTTTTGGCATGAATTTTCAAAATTTTGCCATTTATGGGAGATTTGATGTAACTTAAATCCAAGTCGGCTTTTGCTTGTTGAACAGCAGTTGTTGCACTGTTAACTTCGGTTTGTGCGACTTGAACATCTACACTACGCACTTCGCTAATACTGGTGAGCTGCGCTTGTGCTTGCTTAAGTTGTTCTTGGAATGTGTCTTGAGTCCGCTTGAGAGTAGCTTGAGCTTCTGTTAGCTGCTGTTGTGTAGTCTTGAGTTGCAAAGCTTTGGTATCTGCTACAGAAGCCGCGATCGCACCTTGTCTATATAATTGCTGATAGCGATCGTTTTCAGCTTGAGCATTGTCTACTTCAGCCTGGATGCGGTCGATTGTCGCCTGTTGTGTAGCAACATCTCCTTTATATTGTGGCTCTAAACGGGCGATCGCTGCCTTTTGAGCTTCGATATCTCCGGTTTTAGCTCCAGATTTCACCTGCGCTAGTTTAGCTTTGGCCACTTGCAGTTGGTCTAAAGCTTGTTGCAAAGCTGTTCTAGAACGACCATAATTTTCTAGATAGGCCAATAATTGCCCTGCCTTAACCGCATCTCCTTCTTTTACCAACAGTCTTTCTACTCGCACCCCATTATTGGAATTGGGAGCATTCAAAGAAGTCACTTCACCTTCTGGCTCCAAACGTCCCAAGGCAGTTACAGCAACTTTCGCAGGAGCGACAGCTTTGGGAGGATTTGCTGGTGGTGTCTCAACTTTAGCTTTAGACCAAAACGGTACTAAACTATAAAAAGCTATTAATCCGGCCGCCAAAGTCAAAGAAGCTGCTAAAATTACCTGCGATCGCCTTACGGGTTTTGTGAATAATCGGCTTTCTTTATTTACTGCCATCTTTTCATTCCAATTCTGTTTTCTAGGGCATAGCCTGGTTATATTTAGTCGATTAGATATAGACTCCACAAATTACTAAGAGAATTTTTCCTCTACAGTTTCTACCTTAATAAAGTGGATGGATCTAAATTGGTTTTATATGAATTGTTGTACGCTTTTACCGCCCAAACTAACTATTGTGGCGTGAAAATTAATGATGGTGTTACTTCAAAGCTTCCTAAGTTATATCCTATCTTTACATTTAATCCAGTAGCGTAAAATACAATAGCGCTAGCCAGAAAACTTAATTATCAAGAACAACGAAGCGCCAGTAAATGTGAACTTAAAGCTCGGATAAACTTGTTATTAACAATGACATATAAATTAGATTTTGTCAACTAATTATCTTTACATAAATCCTGATTCTCTCACTAAAATATTTCATCACAGTAGGATTAGATGCTCAAATATTTTACTCATTACTAATGCTTTATCTGCTAATTAAATACTAACAGATGGTTCGTTATTAATTAGATTTGATATTACTAACAGATTATTATTAGCAAGGTTGTGTAGTATAAGACATTTTTATAGCAGTTCTCGTTTACGCGAACCGCTATATCAGCTTTACTCATAGTAATTAAAGGGCGGTTAGGAACCGCATCTACACAGTCAAAACCTATCTCCGTGGGTTTCAAACACCAAATTTTTTTACTCTGCGGAGGCGGACTAGCCTGCGAGAAGCTTTGCCTATATTTGTATAGCCGCGCTACACGTAGTGTGCCGCAGGCAATTCTATTCGCCTTTTTAACTGAATGTAACCATGATTATGTTTATCAAGCAACATACTAAAAATTAATATTTGCTTTATAAATAACCGCTTTGCTTCTTAACTTGACTTATATTGAAAAATAACTAACAACTTTGATTTAATTATGATGTTTCTCTGAGAAAACATACTTATGGTTATTCAATTTATCTCTGTATTCATTGAATTGTTACTTACTAGACAACAGATTTACATTGTTAACTTAATTAAGCACAAATTTTTGGCTAACCCGTAAGTAACAAAATATCTCACACATTTATATGGTCATAAATTATACTATTAAGCTGGATTCTATTCAAAATTCACATCAGCAATCGTGGAGGCTTCTTTATAAAATAACTTTAAAGGAATGATTTAGTTTATATAAAGTGTGTTATTGTTTTTATTAATTCAATGCTTAAAAGCAGTTAAGCAAATTAGTTATTTAATTTAAATTTTAAAATTAAAAATAACTAAAAATAACTGCTCATACATCACCTGTTGATCGTTTAATTAATTGCAAAAATTACATAAATTCAGATTAAAGGTGGTGTGTTTTCTGTAACGAAATTGTCAACTTGACTGGGTTAGATCCCATAAAATATATTATCCCAGATGCTGAAATTGGCTATGGCATTGATCAAGATACAGAACGTTGTCATTAACAACATTTATGATGCTGTGGTTAGACTAGATAATCAAACAATTTCGGATGAAAAAACGTTTATGTTCTCTTAGCTACTCCTCAGCTTCCATCGCTCCAGTAGGATACCATTACTCAAAATCTTTACCATTACGAATGGATTAAATTCACTGGTCAAGCAGCTATTACACTCCAAGACTATTTTACCAGTTTTAACAACGTCATTGACCTATTGCCACAATTTAAAGAGTCTAGCGTTGGATAAGATTTTTTCGCGATGTCTACGACGGGCTACGCCTACGCAATGTGCCAAAGCCGCCTGGAAACATAAAGCTTTACCCTGGCAGTATGTATTGTGTGGTGTCGATTTGGAAACAAGCATTTAGCAAATATAAAATAGCTAACTGCTTACAAAACAAGAGTTTTTGATTATTAGTAGGCAACAGAAATTACTGTAACTACACAATCCACAGTACTCACTATGCCCTATGTCTGCTTATTCAATTGATACTGCATTAACGGAGTTAGAGAGCCTGATAAATAATTGTGAACAGGCTGTAATTAAGTCTATCGAAGGAAAAAAAATGAAATCAGATAAATCAGTGTCAATCAACAGAATTAACAGACAATTACAACACAATCCTATCGCCATTGTTGGGATGGCTTCTCTATTGCCTCAAGCCAGAAATTTGCGGGAATATTGGCAAAATATAGTAAACAAAATTGACTGTATTACTGATGTTCCTTCCACTCACTGGAGCGTCGAAGATTATTACGATCCAAATCCCAGAACTACTGAAGATAAAACCTACTGTAAAAGAGGTGGCTTTCTTCCAGAGGTAGATTTTAACCCGATGGAATTCGGCATACCACCCAGCATTTTAGAAGTTACAGATGTATCGCAACTATTAAGTTTATTAGTTGCGAAAGAGGCGATGGAAGATGCAGGCTATGGCGAAAAACGTGAGTTTAACCGCGAGATGGTTGGGGTAATCTTAGGCGTGGCTATGGCCAAGCAGTTAGGAATGCCACTTTCTGCCAGATTGGAATATCCGATTTGGGAAAAAGTTCTCAAAAGCAGTGGTTTATCTGACGAAGATACCCAAAAAATCGTTGATAAAATCAAAAGCGCTTACGTCAAGTGGGATGAGAACGCTTTCCCTGGAATGTTAGCTAACGTCGTCGCGGGTAGAATTGCCAATCGTCTAAATTTTGGCGGAATGAATTGCGTAGTTGATGCCGCTTGCGCTAGTTCCTTTGGTGCTTTAAAAATGGCAATTAGCGAACTAGTTGAGCATCGTTCTGACATGATGCTGACTGGTGGTGTTGATACCGATAACACCATCATGGCTTACATCTCGTTCAGCAAAACACCGGCGGTTACTCCTAGCGAAAATGTCAAACCTTTCGATGCTAAATCCGATGGGATGATGTTGGGTGAAGGTATCGCCATGCTTGTCCTTAAACGGTTAGAAGATGCTGAACGGGACAACGATAAAATATATGCCGTAATTAAAGGTATTGGTACTTCCAGCGATGGACGCTACAAGAGCATTTATGCTCCTCGCAAAGAAGGTCAAGTTAAAGCCTTAGAACGCGCTTATGAAGATGCTGGCTTCTCTCCCGCTACTGTTGGTTTGATGGAAGCACACGGCACTGGGACAATGGCTGGAGATCCGACAGAATTCGGATCTTTAAAAGACTTCTTTGATGTACATGATGACAAAAAGCAGCACATCGCTTTGGGTAGTGTGAAATCGCAAATCGGACACACAAAAGCGGCTGCGGGTGCGGCGAGTTTGATTAAGACAGCTTTGGCTTTACATCACAAAGTATTACCGCCCACAATTAACATCACCGAGCCAAACCCCAAACTCAACATTAAAAATTCATCCTTTTATTTGAATACTCAAACCAGACCTTGGATTCGTCCAGAAGGGGAAGCACCAAGACGCGCAGGTGTAAGTTCTTTCGGCTTTGGTGGCACTAACTATCACGTTGTCTTGGAAGAATATGAAGCCGACCAAAACGCCGCTTACCGCTTACACAGTGATGCTAGTGAAGTGCTGTTGTTTGCTCCTACAGTAGAGCAATTGTTGAGCAAGTCGGAAGAGATTTTAGGTAAGTTGCGTTCGCCAGATGCACCTACACATTATTCACAATTAGTCAATGAGTGCAAATCACAACAAATTCCCCTTTCTGCTGCCAGATTTGGGTTTGTAGCTGAGAATCTGGAAGAAGCTTGCAAGTTATTGCAAACTAGCATTGAGTGGCTGAAACACAAAGGAACAGCAGCATCTTGGGAGCATCCCCAAGGGATTTATTACCGTTCCTCTGGTATGGAGTTGGGCGGAAAAGTTGTCTCTCTATTTTCTGGTCAAGGTTCGCAATACCTGGAGATGGGACGCGAACTGGTGATGAATTTTCCTTTGATGCGCCGTCTTCATGGTTATATGGATAGCCTGTTGCTCAAAGATAATTTGCAGCCGCTTTCAGAAATCGTTTTCCCTCATCCTGTGTTTGGAGAGGCAGAAAAAAATGTCCAAATTGCTGCCTTACAACGCACAGAATATGCTCAACCAGCCATCGGGGTGTTGAGTGCAGGGATGTACAGCATACTGCAACAAGCTGGATTTAAGTCAGATTTTGCGGCGGGACATAGCTTTGGTGAACTAACAGCGCTATGGGCTGCGGGGGTTTTGAGTACTGAAGATTACTTGTTCTTAGTGAAAGCTAGGGGTCAAGCAATGGCTGCACCCGAAGATCCAGATCATGATGCGGGAAGTATGCTGGCTGTCAAAGAAGACATCAGCAAAGTGGAAGCAGTCCTGAGACATTTTCCGCAAGTTGCGATCGCTAATCAAAATTCTCCAACCCAATTTGTCTTGGCTGGCCCCACCGCAGAAATAGCGAGAATCAAAGAGGCTTTACACGAGAAAGGATATACGGCTGTATTGTTACCTGTTTCAGCAGCGTTCCATACACCGCTAATTGCCTTTGCTCAAAAATCCTTTGCGATCGCCACTAAGTCTGTCAAGTTTCAAAGTCCCAAAATCCCTGTTTACAGCAACGTTACCAGTAAGCAGTATCCCAAAGAAGCCCAAGGTATTCAAAAAATCCTCGAAAGCCACCTTTCCAACTCAGTGCTATTTAAACAGGAAATTGAAAATATCTATGCGGCGGGTGGTACTTGCTTTGTGGAATTTGGGCCGAGAAGAATTCTCACCAACTTAGTCAAAGATATCCTTGGCGATCGTCCACATACTACCATATCTTTGAACCCCAGCACTCAAAAGAATAGCGATCGCTCTTTGCGAGAAGCCTTTGTGCAGTTGCGGGTGATCGGTATGACTTTGAATAACCTCGATCCTTACCAACTTCCCCAAAGCATCCCGCCAATTGAGACGAAGAAGACATTAAATGTCCGTTTAAACGGGATAAACTACAGATCCGAAAAAACGAAAAATGCCTTCGCTCAAGCTTTGCAAGATGGGCATAAAGTCACATTACCCACCCCTGAATATCCTGATGCGGTTCCTTTATTTAGCAGCCCAGGTGTGACTCCAACTCTCGCTGCGATCGAGACTAACGGACATAAGCAATCCACGCCAACAATGAACGGTGTGAGTTCTAATATCATCAGCCAGCCAGAGCAACAAATGAATCCTGTGACCCTTTTACAACCAGCCCAGGAATCTAAGATGCAACCAACACCAGAAAAACTTACAAATTACGAACAACTTTTAGCAAGTTTAGAATACCTCCTGACACAGTTCCAGGAAAATCAAGCCGAGAACTTACAAGTTCACGGTACTTATCTCAACCATCAAATGGAATACGCTAAAGCGTTTTTCCAACTGATGCAGCAGCAGAATTCCTTGTTGAGTGAAAGTAAATCAACAGCCGAAACTGCCAAAATGAAGCTAGTTGTCATGGAAAGCCTAGAGCGCAGCATGATGCAGTTTCATACCCAACAAGGTGAAACCCTACGCATCCATGAGCAATATCTTCAAGAGCAGTTGGAATATACTAAAAACTTTTTCCAACTCATCCAGCAAGAATATTCTCAAATCATCTCTGGTGAGGGAGTAACTCAACTCACTGAGAAACTAAGCAATTTCACTCCGTTCACAACAGAAACAACTGTTACTGACGCACCCGTACCTGCTACTACCAAGATAGTAGAAAGCCAGCCTTTACCTGTAACTGAGCCTGTAGCTAAAAATGGCTTAAATGTTATCCAAGCACCTCTACCGACTGCTGTAGAGCCTGTAGTTGAAACTTCCTATTCTCCACTTCCCACGCCCCATTTCGCCACCGTCGAGACAGTAGAGCCTGTAGTCGCGCCACCTGTCCCAGTAGTAGAAGAACCCCAAGCTGAGGTTGTAGTCAAAATTAGCTCACCCCCAGTCGAGGAAGTTGTTGCAGAACCAGCACCTACAACTGCTGCACCTGTATCTGGTGCAACCATCGATATTGTTGACTTGGATAAAAACCTCTTAGCCATTACCAGCGACAAGACCGGCTACCCAGTCGAGATGCTGGAAATGGACATGGACATGGAGGCCGATTTAGGAATTGACTCTATCAAACGGGTGGAAATCTTAGGGGCGCTACAAGAAATGTACCCCAACTTACCCAAGCCCAATTTAGAAGAACTGTCAGAAAAACGCACCATCGGCCAAGTTGTAGAGTATCTGCAATCTCACGCTTCCAGAAGTGTTTCTGTAGAAATTGCAATTCACGAAATACAACAAGCAGCCGAGGTTCCAGTAGAGGCTGCACCAGTAGTTGAGGTAGTCGCTGCACCGGAACCAAGTGTAGTTGTCGCATTCACTCCAGAACCAGAAGTCGCTCCCGCTACAAGTGATGAATTTGCAAACTTAGGTGAAACCCTATTAGCCATCACCAGCGATAAGACCGGCTATCCAGTCGAGATGCTGGAACTGGAAATGGACATGGAAGCGGATTTAGGGATTGACTCGATTAAACGGGTAGAAATCTTAGGGGCGATGCAAGAAATGTACCCCAACTTACCCAAACCAAATATCGAAGAACTCGGCGATCTCCGCACTATCGGTCAAATAGTCGATTACCTACAGCAGTTGGCTGGAGGTGAAAAAAAAAAGTCTGAACCTGAGTTTGTCCAACAACCACCGGAATTAGAGCATACCATCCAGCGCCATCCGGTCAAACTCAGAAGCCTAGCACAACCTGATTACTTGGATTTCACGTTACCAGAGGGACACATCGGTTTAATCACCGATGATGGTTCCCTCACCACCTATAAATTAACTGAATCCCTAATCGAGAAAGGCTGGAAAGTAGTAGTTATTAGCTTCCCCCAATCGCTCATCGCCCAACAAGCGCCATTACCCACAGGAGTAACCCGCGTCACCTTAGCAAACTTGAGTGAAGAACATCTTCAACAACAATTGCAAGCGATCGCATCTCACTGCGGAACGATTGGGGCCTTCATCCATCTCCATCCGATATTTGTAGGAAATCACACCGGAAGTATTTCTTATAACGAACAAGAAAAGGCGATCGTCAAGCAGGTATTTTTGATGGCGAAACACCTCAAACCCTCCCTCAACGAAGCCGCAAAACATGGACGTAGTTGTTTCTGCACAGTTGCTCATCTTGATGGAGCCTTCGGTTTAGAGTACAAAGTCAACTTTGGTGCGATCGGCGCTGGTTTGTTCGGATTAACCAAAACTCTGAGATGGGAATGGCCAAAGGTATTTACTCGTGCGATCGACCTAAGCCCCAGGCTTGATGCTAAACAGTCAGTACACAACATAATTGCCGAACTTCACGATCCCAACCTTTATATAAGTGAAGTTGGCTACGGATCACAAGGACGAGTTACCATTATCGCTGATTAAAAAGCAGATTAACGCTGTGTGCAACTTTCTCTAGAACCTAACCCCCAACCCCTTCCCTACAAGGGAAGGGGAGTAAGAATCAAAGCCTCTCTCCCTGTGGGGGAGAGGAATGGAAGTGGGGTTTCAAGAATCAGTTACACATCAAAAAACCCAATTTATGCAGGTATTCACGAGGATTTATGACACAAACAGCCCAGCTTAGTCCATCATCTGTCTTTGTCGTGAGCGGCGGTGCAAAAGGGATTACGGCTGAGTGTACTATCAGATTAGCTCAACAGCAACCCTGCAAATTCATCCTCCTCGGTCGCTCCGAACTATTAGAAACGGAGCCAGATTATGCTCAAAATTCTGATGACTCCGCATTGAAAAAATGCATCATGGAAAATCTTCTTTCTCAAGGAGAGAAGCCTACACCCATGAATGTACAAAAAATATATAACAAAATTACCTCCAGCCGGGAAATTAAAAAGACTCTAGCAGCAATTGAAAAAACCGGAGCTAAAGCAGAATATATCAGCGTCGATGTCACAGATACGCCAGCTTTACAAGAAAAACTTGCCACTGCTGTGCAACATCTCGGCCCAATTACCGGAATCATCCACGGCGCTGGAAACTTAGCTGATAAGTTAATTGAAAAGAAAACAGAAGAGGATTTTGAAAAAGTTTACACCGCTAAAGTTCAAGGTTTAGAAAACCTGCTAACTTGCGTCAACCCTAATCAACTTCAGCATTTAGTTTTGTTTTCTTCCGTAACAGGCTTTTACGGAAATCCCGGACAATCTGATTATGCGATCGCAAATGAAATTCTGAACAAATCAGCCCATATATTTAAGCAAAGTTATCCCTCATGTCATGTAGTCGCTATCAACTGGGGCGCTTGGGATAGTGGGATGGTGACAGCAGAATTAAAGAAGATTTTTCAAGAGCGAAAAATTGATATAATTCCCATTGCAGTTGGGGCACAAATGCTCGTTAAGGAAATGGATAATACCAACCATGCAACCTCACAAGTTGTCATTGGTAGTCCACTAGTTCCAATGGCTACAGAGCTAGATTCAGAACTACGAACCTATCGTATTCGTCGCCAAATGACATTGGAGGCTAATCCATTTTTACACGATCATACTATTGCTGGTTCTCCAGTTTTACCAGCAACTTGTGCAATGACCTGGATTATCAATGCTTCTGAGCAATTATATCCAGGTTACAGATTGTTTAATTACCAAGATTTTAAAGTTTTAAAAGGGATTACTTTCAATGAGACATTAGCGAAAGAGCATATTTTAGAGATAGAAGAAATTTCTAAAGCTAATCTTGAAAAAATCGAACTTAAAGCAAGAATTTCGAGTAAAAACCCACAAGGCAGAATCCATTTTCATTTTAGCGCTCAACTTAATCTCCAGCGAGAAATCCCAGATGTACCCACTTATGAATCTCTCAATCTCGAAGAAGATAATATCATCACCGCTACAGGAAAAGATTTTTACCAAAATGGTGGGGCTACATTATTTCATGGCCCCGCTTTTCAAGAAATCAAAAGAGTCTTAAACATCAGTCCTGAAAAAATCACTACAGAATGTCTGTGGCCAGAACTCAGCGCACAGCAACAAGGACAATTCCCGGTGCAATGGGTCAATCCTTATACAACAGACTTGAGTATGCACGCCTTATGGGTTTGGACACAACACTTTCATGAAGAAGGTTGTTTACCTGGAAAAGTAGAAAAATTTGAACAGTTCGCAATGATACCACATAACGAAACATTTTACGTTTCGTGTGAAGTACTATCTAAGACACCAAGTAGTGCGATCGCAAACTTCATCATACACGACCGCCAGGGAAAAATCTATTCACGAATGCTCGGCGCTCATGCCATTATTTGGTCAATGAAAATGCTCAGAAGCTAATAATCTTCCTTTACCAATCAACATCCATATAGCAGTCCTAAATCAGTTGTAAAAATCTCTCTTTATTTTTCTCTCTGCGCTCTCTGCGCCTCTGTAGTTCGATTAAAAAAAGTAATTTTCACAACTCAGATAGGATTGCTATAACTTGCCTCGTTCAAAGTTTGGGGAACAGCGTAAATCCTGCCTTTTAATTATCTCTTGCTAAATACCCAAACTCGGAGCATATAAATCGTGGAAAAAATAGCCATCATCGCATTATCATGCCTATTCCCCGATGCAAAGAATCCTGAAGAATACTGGCAAAACATCGTTAATCAAAAAGATTCGACATCCTCTGCAACCGTCGAAGAAATCGGAGTAGATCCGACAATATTTCACAATCCAGTTAAAGGTACACCAGACAAAACCTATTCTCTCAAAGGCGGATACATCCGCAACTTCCAGTTTAATCCATCTGAATACAATCTCCCATTAGAATTTGTTGCTGGTTTAGATAACACCTTCAAATGGTCATTGTATGCTGCTAAACAAGCAATTGAACAAAGTGGTTATTGGGGTAATCAAAATGTTCTGGCAAAATGCGGCGTAATTTTAGGTAATTTGTCATTCCCGACAAAACTATCTAATCAATTATTCTCTCCAATTTACCAGCAAGCTATTAATCCTGCTGTTAGAGAACTTTTGCAGTATGAAGATTTTGATTTAGCTGTCCCAAGCGCAACTAAAGCATCTTTATACAATGCGATGATATCTGGTTTACCAGCATCTATCGTAGCTCAAGCTTTATCTCTATCCCAGATTAATTTATGTCTGGATGCTGCTTGCTCCTCATCATTTTATGCAATTAAATTAGCATCTCATTACTTATGGTCACACAAAGCTGATGTCATGTTAGCTGGAGCCATCAGTTGTGCAGATTCGCTATTTGTGCGGATGTTATTTTCCGGTGTTCAAGGGTATGCAGAAAACGGCATTAGCCGGCCCTTAGATAAATCCTCTAGAGGGCTAATCCCCGCCGATGGTGTTGGGATGGTGATGCTGAAGAGATATTCTGATGCCGTTAGAGATGGCGACAATATTCTCGCTACTATCTGCGGTAATGGACTCTCAAATGATGGCAAAGGTAAACACTTACTCAGTCCAAATCCTAAAGGACAAGTCTTAGCTTTTGAACGAGCCTATAATGAGGCAAAAGTTAGCCCAAAAACCATCGATTATCTAGAGTGTCACGCCACCGGCACATTACTAGGAGATACAACTGAATTCAACTCTATAGAAACATTCTTTGGTCAACATCAAGCTGCACCTCTAGTAGGTTCTGCTAAGGCAAATACTGGTCACTTGCTAACTGCTGCTGGCATGGTTGGCTTGACTAAAGTGATTTTGAGTATGTCTCATGGTGTAATTCCACCAACCATGAATGTTTCTGAACCTTTAATATCAGAAAAAGGTACAATTTCCGCCGACAAAATTGTTAGAACAGCTACGACATGGCCGAATAATAACGCACCAATTAAACGGGCAGCTATTAGCGCTTTTGGTTTCGGTGGTACTAACTCTCATCTGATTTTAGAACAAGGAACTACAGCAGAATCAGTTGAATCAACTCCACCTGTTCCACCTACCAAAGTCGCCATTGTTGGCATGGATGCCTTTTTTGGTAATTGCAATGGTTTAGATGCTTTTGAACGCAGCATTTATGATGGAACACAGCATTTTACTTCTCTACCGCCTCAAAGATGGCACGGTATAGAAAATCAAGAAAGTGTCCTGAAAGAGTACGGTTTAACAAATGGTAAAGCACCAGTAGGGGCATATATCAGGGATTTTGAAATCGATACTTTATCGTGCAAAATCCCACCAAATGAAATCGAGAAGCTAAACCCACAACAATTGTTGCTTCTGAAGGTTAGCGATCGCGCCGTGAAAGATGCGAAACTACAGGAGGGTAGCAATGTGGCTGTAATTGTTGCCGCCGAGACAGAATTCTCTGTGCATCAGCTACAGCAAAGATGGAATTTGTCTTGGCAAGTTAAGGATGGCTTACTCAACCAAGGAATTTCTCTACCTGCCGAACAGCTTTCCCAACTGGAAACCATTGTTAAAGATAGTATTCATCAACCAGTAGAAATCGGCGAATATGTGAGTCACATTGCCAACATCATGGCGAGTCGGATTTCGGCTTTGTGGAATTTTACCGGCCCTGCATTCACCGTCAGCGCTGGCGAAAATTCTGCCCTCAAGGCGTTGGAAGTTGCCCAAATGCTACTCGCTACCGGAGAAGTAGACGCGGTGGTTGTTGGTGCAGTAGATTTAGCAGGTGGTGTGGAAAATGTCTTATTCCGCAGCCAATTTGCACCGATTAATACAGGTGTCAATACGTTGGGTTATGACCAACAAGCTAATGGCTGGACGGTTGGCGAAGGCGCTGGTGCTGTCGTCCTCAAGCGCTACGAAGCTGCTAAAGAAGACAATGAACGCATCTATGCAGTAATTGATGCCATGAGTTTTGCACAAGGTAATTCTACTTTGAGTGACGCTTTGGTAAAACCTGATGCTTCAGCTATCAGCAATGTCTGCAAACAAGCTTTCGAGATGGCGGAGATTCAACCCACAGAAGTTAACTATGTGGAAGTCTTCGGTAGTGGCATTCCCCAAGAGGATGAAGCCGAAATCACAGGTTTACTGCAAGCTTATCCAAAAGTGGGCAATGGTTTGCATTGTGCATTAGGCAGCGTCAAAGCTAATATCGGTCACACCTATACAGCATCGGGAATTGCTAGCTTAATCAAAACCGCTCTCTGTCTTTATTACAGGTATATTCCCGCCACACCAAAATGGTCTGGTGTCAAAACACCGCAAGTATGGGAAGGTAGTCCCTTCTATGTGGCAATGGAATCAAGACCTTGGTTTGTCGATAAAGGCGGCACACGCAGAATAGCAGCAATTAATAGCATGGGTATAGATGGCAGTTACGCCCATTTAATCTTATCGGAGGAACCCAGCCAAGAGGAGCGTGATAATAGATATTTGCAGCAAATGCCTTTTCATCTGTTTCCTATCGCAGTTAGCGATCGCTCCACTATACCCGATATCCTAAACCATCTTCAAAAATCCATTGAAGCTAGTTCTTCTTTATCAGCTACCGCCAGCCAAACATTTGCTACCTTTGAGCAGCAATCTGATGCAAAATACGTCTTATCAATTGCAGGACGTAACACCAAAGAAATACTCAAAGAAATTGAATCTGCTCGTAAAGGTGTAAATAATGCCTTTGAGAACGGCACAGATTGGCAAACACCAATAGGTAGTTATTTCACAGCGAAACCATTGGGTAAAACCGGAGCAGTTGCTTATGTTTACCCCGCAGCAGTCAATTCTTATATCGGCATTGGTCGTACCGTCTTCCGGTTATTTCCTAAAGTCTTCGAGGACTTAAAAAGTAACAATCTCTACAACCGGGCTGCCGATGTTGAAAAGCTGGTTTATCCCAGAAGCTTACCTAAATTGACAACCAGGCAACTAGAAACTCTTGAAAAGCAATTGTTAGATGATTCACTGGCAATGTTTGAAAGTGAAATTGCCTTTGCTAGATACATGACGGCAATTTTCCGAGATGATTTTCAAGTCAAGCCGCAATGCGTTTTTGGGTATAGCCTGGGTGAAACTAGTATGATGGTTGCCCAAGGGGTTTGGAGTGATTTTGAGGGTGGAAGTAATACCTTAAACTCATCACCTTTATTTGGCGATAAATTATCTGGGCCGAAAAATGCTGTGCGTGAATATTGGGGATTAACAGATTCACCAAACAACAATTTTTGGAATACCTATGTTCTCATGGCTACTCCATCGCAAGTTAGGGAATGCCTGAAACATGAAAATCGCGTCTACTTAACTCAAATCAACACACCAGAAGAAGTATTAATTGCTGGTGAAGATGCAGCCTGTAAGCGAGTGATTGAAACGCTAGGTTGCAACGCTTTCCCCGCTCCCTTCGACCATGTGATACATTGTGAGGCGATGCGATCGCAGTTCGAGGAAATCAAGAAGGTAAACAGCTTACCATCACAAAATCTTCCTGGGATTGTGTTTTATTCAGCCGCCGATTATCAACCAGTTGCACTCGAAAGAGATACTATTGCTCACAACATCGCCAAAGGATTGTGCCAAGAACTTGATTTTCCGCAATTAGTTAATCGTGTCTACGATGATGGTGTGAAAATATTCCTAGAAGCAGGCGCAGGTAGCGTTTGTTCACGATGGATTGATAAAATTCTCGGCAGCAAAGAACATATCACAGTTTCTCTGAATCGTAGAGGGATGGATGACCATGCTTCGATGGTCAAAGCATTAGCAAAACTACTCAGCCATCAGGTGAAGGTGGATTTATCACCGTTGTACAACAAAGCCCAAGAAAGTGCTAATTCAAACAAAGTAACATTGAGAACAGTTACGTTGGGTGGGAAAGCGATCGCTGCTACAATTTTGAGCGATGAAAATCGCAAACTTGTTGAAGATTTTGCTGGGGATCTTAGGAGCGATCGCTTCAAAATACAGCATCCAAACATACCTAATCTCCAAAAATCTGAAATCACAGATTTTCTTAACACTTCCAACCACATAACTCAACAAGAAAGTCATTCCCCTAACATCTTGCCTCAGCCAGAAGAAGTAAAACTGAAAAATATCATTGATAACGTTTTTGAAACGAGAGAACAATTACAATCTTCTGAGTCAAGCGCAATTAGACAGCCAATTTCTCTTTCTTCGCCACCTGTCATAACTCGAAAAATTAGTAGCATCATCAGCATGTTCGATTTAAATAAGACTCAGTATCAAAAGCTCAATGCTAATAATTCAAAGATAACTAAAGCACACACTGCTTTCTTACAAGCTAGACAAGATTACAGTCAGCAAATGAGCGAAATCATTCAATTGCAACTAGCTTGCGCCCAAAACTTGCTTAACGACGAATCTTAATATCTCATACCAATTCTCTCTAAACTTTCTCTTCCTTTGCGCCCTTCGCGTACTTTGCGGTTCGTTTAAAAATTATTACGTGCATCTCCCAGAGAATTGGTATTACTCTCTTACTCTGTGCCCTCTGCGCCTCTGCGGTTCATTAACAGAGCCTACACCCTTCAACTTTATTATCCATTGCTTGTAATCCGAGGGATAACTGCCGTGACAACCGTAGATACGGTACTAAGTAAACACGATAATGGCCTTAATTTCTCTTCCTGGTCTTATAACAAAAACCAGGTTTGGAAAGGTTCTTTAGAAACTGTATCTTTCGAGAAACAAACCATCAAAGATAAATTGATGGTATTAGATAAACCCTGCTACATCGTGAAAGTTGCCGGAAAAATCGGTGTCACTAATGAGGGGTATTTATCCCCTGGTGATAATGGCACAACAGCACAAGTAGAACTGCTAACATTTGCAGCCCCAATCCGCATTCAACAATTTGGAGATCCCACTTTTCTCTCTTCTTATGGAGTGAAATATGCCTACGTTACCGGCGCAATGGCTGGCGGAATTGCTTCTGAAGAAATGGTCATTGCACTCGGAAAAGAGCAAATTTTGAGTTCCTTTGGTGCAGGTGGTTTAACTCCAGAACGTTTGGAAGCAGCCATAAATCGCATTCAAGAAGCTTTACCTCAAGGGCCTTATGCATTTAATTTAATTCACAGTCCTAATGAACCTGCGATTGAACGCCGGGCTGTGGATTTATACCTTAAATACCAAGTGAGAACAGTAGAAGCATCTGCATTTCTCGACTTGACGCCCAACATTGTTTATTACCGTGTTGCTGGATTGGGATTGAATAGCGCCAATCAAATTGAAATCAAAAATAAAATCATTGCCAAAATTTCTCGCCGAGAAGTTGCGACTAAATTTCTGCAACCAGCACCAGCCAGAATAGTCAAAGAACTCCTTGAGCAAGGATTGATTACTGAGTTACAAGCAACTCTTGCAGCCAAAGTTCCGATGGCTGATGATATTACCGTCGAAGCTGATTCTGGAGGTCATACAGATAACCGTCCCTTAGTTTGTGTGTTACCTTCTATTATTGCCTTACGGGATGAAATTCAAGCAAAATATCATTACCAAACACCCATTAGAATTGGCGTTGCAGGGGGAATTGGGACACCACAATCAGCATTAGCAGCCTTTATGATGGGCGCTGCTTATGTAATGACCGGTTCCATTAATCAATCATGTGTTGAATCTGGGGCTTGTGAACATACCAAAAAGTTACTAGCCCAAGCTGAAATGGCTGATATGATTATGGCCCCAGCAGCAGATATGTTTGAAATGGGAGTCAAATTGCAAGTTCTCAAACGGGGTACAATGTTCCCCATGCGAGCGCAGAAATTATTTGAACTCTACCGCGCTTATGATTCCATTGAAGAGATTCCTTTAGCAGAAAGAGAGAAATTAGAAAAACAAGTTTTTCGCAAAACTATTGCCGAAGTATGGGAAGGAACTGCGGCTTATTTATCCCAAAAGAACCCTGAGAAACTTGGGAAAGCAGTTAATAATCCTAAACTAAAAATGGCGTTGATTTTTCGCTGGTATTTAGGATTATCTTCTCGTTGGTCTAGTTCTGGGGAAAAAGGTAGAGAAGTCGATTATCAAATTTGGTGTGGCCCGGCAATGGGCGGTTTCAATGACTGGGTACGTGGTTCTTATCTGTCTGAACCAAATAATCGTGGTGTAGTTGATGTAGCTAATCAAATTATGACTGGTGCAGCCTTTTTGTACCGTGTCCAAAATTTGAAAATTCAAGGACTGCAAGCTTCCGATTATTACAGTCAGTATCACCCTGTTCGTTCTACATCATTGTTGGAGATTTAAAAATGACTATAAAACAGTCTTTCACAGCAGACGATATTCAAATATTTTTGGTATCTAACTTAGCTAAATTGCTAGGAGTAGCAACTGATGAAATAGATGTCAAAGAACATTTAGAAAACTATGGCTTGGATTCAGCCCAAGCAATGATTTTAGTAAGTAACTTAGAGAAGTTACTAGGATTTCAACCATCTCCATTGCTACTGTGGCATTATCCAAATATTGAAGCTCTTTCACAGCGTTTAGCTGAAGAAGTGCAAGAAGGTTCACCAGTTCAAGATACAAAGGTAACACCCTCTAATGCCAACGCTGCACCCTCAATTCTAGATTTAGGAGCTGAGGCTGTTCTTGACCCCACAATCCATCCCGGTGCTGCATCTAATGTGCTTGTAGGTGAACCCAAGAATATCTTTTTAACTGGAGGAACAGGCTTTTTAGGAGCTTTTCTCATCCGGGAATTGCTACAAGAAACCAATGCGGATATCTATTGTTTAGTGCGTGCTGCTAATGCCGAAGAAGGCAAAAGCAAACTCCAAAAGAATCTGGAACAGTATGCAATTTGGCAGGAAGAATTTAACTCCAGAATTATTCCGATTGTCGGCGATTTATCTTTGCCGTTGTTAGGTGTTGGCTCTGAACAGTTTCAAACTTTAGCTACCAATATTGATACTATATATCATAGTGGTGCTTTGTTAAATTATGTTTTTCCCTACTCAGCACTGAAAGCAGCCAATGTTTTAGGTACTCAAGAAGTTTTGAGATTAGCTTGTCAAGTTAAAGTCAAGCCTGTACATTACGTTTCTAGTGTTGCTGTTTTTGAATCAACTGCTTATGCTGGCAAGGTTGTTAAAGAACAGGATGAATTCAATCATTGGGAGGGTATTTATCTTGGTTACTCTCAAACTAAATGGGTAGCTGAAAAGTTAGTTAAAATTGCTCGTGACCGTGGGCTTCCTGTAACTATCCACAGACCACCACTGATTTCAGGTGATAGTAAAACAGGCATTTGTAACACACATGACTTTATCAACTTGATGACCAAGGGCTGTCTACAAATGGGATATTTCCCTGATGTAGATTATATGTTGGATATGTCACCTGTGGACTATGTAAGTAAAGCCATTGTTTATCTATCACGCCAAAAAGAATCTATAGGTAAAGCATTCAATTTACAACATCCCCAACCTGTTTCTTTGAAAATATTAGTTGAGTGGATACGCTCTTTTGGTTATTCAGTTGAAATGATTCCTTATGAAAAATGGCAATCTGAGTTAATCAATAATGTGACTTCTGCGGACAACCCTTTGTACACTCTGCGACCATTTTTACTGGAACGGTGGTCTGATGAGCAACTGACTATTCCTGATTTGTATTTACAAGCTAGAAGACCCCATATTAGCTGCCAAGATACTCTTCATGCATTGGCAGGTAGTTCTATTGCTTGCCCTCCAATCGATTCTCAATTGTTTATGACTTATACCGCCTACTTAATTCAAAGTGGTTTCTTAAATCTCACTTAGTAATTCACAGCTACCATAGGATGTCTGAAAAGTGTTTAGCTGTGATTTTAGATACTTATTGATCCCTCCTTAAAAAATAGGGCTGTTTCATTGCATTTCAAACAAGATTTGTCAAGATGGTTAGCGAGGAAATCGTAAGTAAGCGTGACGATGAGATAAACATTTAATCACTGAAATATCAGTAAAATAGTTTATTTTCTCGCCACATTGGTAACAAGATAACCAATTTTTAATTGCTAGAACCCTTGATTTTTAAAGCTCTTTAGGGGATGAAACAGCCCTTAAAAAGGGGGTAAAAAGAAAGAAACTCAAAATCCCCCTTAAAAAGGGGGATTTAGGAGGATCTTTAAGCATTAGTAACGTAACTAACGTAACGTAGCATTCCGGATATTTTCACTACGTTACAGAAGCCCTAACACACTAGAAAACAATTTTGTTTAGTTTATGTTCTTTAGGACTCAGTACTACTGAACAGCCAATATTTAAGATGCCAGCCAACAACTCATACACCAACAGCGGCAATATAATTGCCCTGTTGGTGTATGCTCAATCATGTAGATTTTTAGTATTCATCTCTTGACAAAAGCAATCGAGTATAGAATGGTTAGTATCGGGCATAAAACTTTAATTTTACCCGCTTGCTTTTGTAATTAATCAAAAACCAGCCCTAGCAGTCTGAAATAACCGAACTTGTCTAATGCCCAACTACTTCGATGCATAAGTCCTAAATTTACGTTTGGACTGCTACATCTATCCAACACATCATACAAGCATTTGAAAGGGTAATAAATCAAGACATTTCTTGTCGGTTCAGATATTACGCGTACTTAATTGTAGAACGAGAACCACTGTAAATGCAATACAGCTTCATCAAGTTGAATTCACCAATATTCTTACATGAACACAACACATCAAGGTCAGAGCAAACAAACTGCTCTTATTACTGGGGCAGCTGGTGGAATTGGCTACGAATTAGCGTGTATTTTTGCTGCTCATGATTACAATCTGGTCTTAGTAGACAGAAACGGGTTAAAGCTAGTAGAAATTGCAGCTAAATTCCAACAAAAATTTGGGAATTTTGTCAAAACTATCGTTAAGGATTTATCTATATCAACATCTCCTGAAGAAATTTTCACAGAGTTGCAACTCGCCGATATTAATGTTGATGTGCTAGTAAATAATGCTGGATTTGGTATCTATGGATTATTTCACGAAACAGACCTAGCTACTGAATTGGAAATGCTACAGGTAAATTTGGTGTGTCTCACCCATTTAACTAAGCTATTTGTGAAGCACATGGTAAAGCAAGGTGAAGGTAAAATATTAAATGTTTCCTCGGCTGCTGCTTTTCAACCAGGGCCTTTGATGGCGGTTTATTTTGCTACTAAAGCTTATATCTTATCTTTTTCAGAAGCGATCGCTAATGAATTAGAAGGTACAGGTGTCACTGTGACGGTTCTTTGCCCAGGTTCAACAGAATCTGGCTTTCATGAAAGAACCGGAATGGCTGACTCTAAGTTGCTCAAGGGTAAAAGGATGATGGATGCACAAACAGTAGCCGAAATTGGTTTTCACGGCTTAATGAAGGGCAAAACCATTGTCATTCCTGGTTTTATGAATAAACTATTGGCAAAAAGCGTCAGATTTGTACCTAGGAAGCTGGTGACAAGAATTGTGAGAAATATGCAGGAAGATAAGTAAGCAGGGGAAGCAGGGGAAGAATAATTAACTTAATTAATGACTAATGGCTAGGATTAATACTGCCAGCACTTCAAATCCCAGCCACAATTTGCTACAGCAACAGCAGCAACATAATTGTTAGCAGGTACTAGTTCAAAAAGACTCCAGTCTTCAGTTATCTGTAACTTGGCTGGTTCTGTAGGGGTTAGCGACACTTCAATTTGCTCTAACTGAGCTAGTCCGTCTCCAGTTGCTTTTAAATAAGCTTCCTTACAAGTCCAGTAACGGAAAAATACTTCTTGCTGTTGGTTGGGAGATAGCGATCGCAACATTTCATATTCTCTCGGTAAAAAGAACCGTTTGGCAAGAGCTTCTAAATCAGACATTGGGCGAATATATTCTAGGTCTACACCAATTTCCCTAGTACAATTCACCGCACACAAACCCAACCCTTGGGAATGAGACAAGTTAAACGCTAGTCCACTATCGGCAAATGTATCTGTTAATACTGGTTTGCCACGGTGTTGATAATTAAACTGCACTTGTAAGGGCTGGATATCCAAATAGCGGCCTAATATAGTTCGGAGAATACCGCGGCCAGCGATGAAACGCTGCCGATGTTCCTGAAAATAGAACCGTTCAGCACGAGCCATTTCATCACTGGAAAGAGCTGCTGCTAAATTTTGCAGTTGTGGTTCTGGTTGGTCAAGGTCTATGCGCCAGACATGAATCTCATCCGGTAGCAAAGTTAAATCTTTTGGTGCAGGTAGCCAAATATCATTAGAAGCGGTCATTGAGTCAAAAAGTCAAGGGAGTTTTACTCTACTAGTTTGTTTAATTACGACAATTATTATGGGTGGATATGGTTTGACGGTTTAGTGTTACTATACTATGCGCCAGACCAACGCGAGGTCACAGCTTTGAACAACAAAGAAGATTTTGTAAACTTTACAATAACTCCCTTTATTGAATAAGCAGAAGAATTACATCAAATTAGGGCAATGCTTTCTAATTTGACGGATGGCATTTCAAATATTAACTTAATTACCTAGCAAAGTAGCTGCGCCTGTTTTTCGTAATATGAATCTGCCAGAAGAGTTGTTAAATGTTAAGCCGGGCTGTAAACATAACTACAAGCAACTGTGATTGCTTTCCCTAGCTCATATGTTTATTTATTAATCTATATATACACATATACGTGCCATTATTATTACTTTAGATGTACGATTATTAACTTAAGTTTACATCCTGTGAAAGAGAATATATTAAAACCTTTGGTAGACAAGAGGAAATTTTATTTTGGCTACAACATTAGCTATACAGTTTTACCCAAGGAATTACGAGGAATGTCTGCAAGTGTTTTACCAGTACCTAAGCTTTGTAAAGGTCAGATAGTAAGTTTTATGGGTGGAGAAGGCATCATCAAAAACTGCTGATTTGAGTCAGGTAGCTGGGAATATTTGGTAGAGATGCCTATGGGGCCAGAGCCAGAAATGGGTCGGTTTGGTTATGAAACAATGATTTGGCTATCTGAAGTAGATATCTCTTCAGTGGGAACTAATTTTTCTGACAAATTGTTAAATCTGAAACAAAAAAATCTTGCCAAAGCTTGTTAAAAATCTATTAGAACTACTTTTTTGCAAAACATAGTGAGTAATGAATGATTATTAATTTGGAGTACCTTGCCTTCTTTGTGCTGCTACTGACAGCGCTGCTATTAGCAATTAAGGAAATGAGCGTTGCTTTAGATGAAGTAGATGTTGAACGCTTTACTCTCTGGACAGGTGTTGCTTCTGTTATTGCTGGTTTACCAATAATATTGTGGTAATTTCTCAGGCAATGCCATCCTCTGTATTGCAATATTTTATTTAGACAAGTAGTGAAAACAAGCTAATCTGTTGACTTTTTTAGGCTTCCAAACAATACGACTGCATCCGTCGAGTATTTTCGCAACTTGAATATTGTTTCGCCTACTACCCTATTCGCTTTTCCTCCAACCATTGTAAAACCCGATTCCATGCCCACCAAGGATCAGAATCTTGTACTTGGCGTTGGCAGTTTTTACTGCTCAAATAGCCAACATGACCGCCGTACTGAGTGAGTAATAAATCTATTGCGGAATTGCGATCGCAGGCTTCTTCTAATTCCGGTATGATAGCTGGGTCAAAAAGTGGGTCATCAGCAGCATACAAAATCAAAGTCGGTTTTGAGATTTGCGGCAATATTTGTAAAGCACTACTCGCTTGGTAATATGCTTCCACAGAAGGAAAACCCAGCCGATTAATCACCAGTTCATTATCAAAACCCCAAATACTGTTCGCCCGTTCAATCGCTGCTGGGTCAATACTTCCCGGATGAGCATCATGAATTCGCCATGCCAGTTTTTTTAAATTCTGGGCAATCCCCGCTTCCAAATATCTGCCGAAGGGTTTTGTAACTAGATAAGATAGCGATCGCTCCGAATCCAAACTAGGACAAATCACCATACCACCGCCAATATCGCTATTTTCTAGTCCTAAATCTTCATACTCCCCAATCACCTCACCAGCCACCTTCACCGCCCATAGCGCCAATTGTCCTCCTAAAGAATACCCTGTAAACCAAAATTTACCGGGACATCCCATTGCCTTAGCTGCGGCGGCGATGCGAACAAAATCTTCCCCCTCATACAAACCATCAGAAGTTAGAGTCGGCGACAATTCGGCCGTTTTGCCGTGGGCCCGCCAATCAAATAACACCACAGCATATCCTTGAGCGTAGGCTTTACGTCCTAGCACCCTCAAAAACCATTCCGTCTCTAACTCTCCAGTAATGCCATAAGTGCCGATAATCGTGCTGTGAGCATTTTCCGGGATGGCAACCAAGCCAAATATTGGCACACCTTGGCCACCAATGAAGATTTTTTCGTGATAAGACGGTTCTGGTAATAAAGTAGTACTTTCCCAGTAACGTTTTCCCCACAAAGCGGTGTATACAGTCATGATCACACCGTTTTGTAAAAACCAAGACGGATTGTAGGGGGGAGTATAACACATCATAGACTATAAGATTTCGTGTAGTTGAGTCTTGATTTCACAGTCATTTAATCTTAATATTTATGTAAGATTTAAAACCTTTTTCATCATTGATTCAAAAATCTTTGTATCTATCAAAGGTTGTTATTTATCCTTAATAAGTAGTAATAATTTTTAAGAATGCCGAGGATTCTTGTCATAGACGATGACCCAGCGATTTCAGAACTAGTTGCCGTCAACTTAGAAATGGCTGGCTACGATGTTAGTCAGGCTGAAGACGGCATCAAAGGTCAAGCGCTGGCCCTCCAGCTTCAACCAGACTTGATCATGCTCGATTTAATGTTGCCTAGAGTAGATGGGTTTACCGTTTGCCAACGCCTGCGCCGCGACGAGCGCACCTCTGAGATTCCTGTGTTAATGTTGACGGCTTTGAGCCAAACTCAGGACAAGGTGGAAGGCTTCAATGCTGGCGCAGATGACTACCTCACCAAACCTTTTGAAGTTGAAGAACTGCTGGCACGGGTGCGGGCACTTTTGCGACGTACTGACCGCATTCCCCAAGCAGCAAAGCATAGTGAAATTCTTAACTATGGCTCACTCACCCTCGTTCCCGAAAGATTTGAGGCAATATGGTTCAATGAGACGGTGAAATTGACTCACTTAGAATTTGAGTTACTTCACTGCTTATTACAACGCCACGGTCAAACAGTTTCTCCTAGCGAAATCCTCAGAGAAGTTTGGGGCTACGATCCTGATGACGACATTGAAACCATTCGAGTGCATATTCGCCACTTGAGAACCAAGCTAGAACCAGATCCTCGCCATCCCCGCTATATTAAGACAGTATATGGTGCTGGATATTGTCTTGAGTTACCCGGTATACCTCCAGCAAGTGAGGGAGTGTCCACAACACTGGTTGAATGAAATCACGCTAAATTTCCTTAAACTTTGCCATGATTTAGGCAAGAACTCTCAGAAACTCTTGTTCCTTACCGCTTAGTTAAGGTTATTGGCGGAACTTACTACTGTGTAGAGATGTTGTAATGCAACGTCTCTACAAAGCTGATCCACAGGGAAATTATTTTAAGGGTTTTAATAGGGTCTATCAAAACTGCGATATTTGCACCAGTTTTGATACTCTTTATACCGTTATGCTAATGATTCTCAAGAAGTCGACGAATGAACTTTCAATAAACGGTTCTGGCAAAAACACTCTACACATTCAAACCAACTATTCAACTATTCTTTGAGCCTTACTCCCCAACGCTCGCTCTTAAAAGGTTGGTGGTTAGGTCTGTATTTCACGCAATTGAGAATCGCTATATTGAGAGTGCTTAGGGACTTCCAAATAAAAAATATACCATCGCTATAGAGGCAGGGGCAGGGGGAGGGAAAGTCGTAGTGAAGTCCAAAAATTGGATAATTTATTTTTTGGAGTTCCCTTAAAAGTGCAAATCAACGTATCCCCATACCTGAAGTCATTTGCTCTATGTTTGATTTTTTAGTCAAAAAACTTTTGCAATAATAATTAATATAAACTTTACATATTGTATTAATTAGTGCAATTAAAGATTAGTCAACAAGCATAGCCTTTTATCTATGAAAGTAATTTAATATTTATTTAATATTGAGGGTTGTGAATCAACAACATTGACATATACAGCTGTAAACTATTCTTCATCCGATTAAATTTGGCAATCAATAAAACTTGCAATTTCTGTAAGTTTTTTCAGTCCAATTTTTGAACCATCTTTGGCCTAAGCCTTTTCTAGTGGAAATTCGTATTCAGCGACTGACCAGGTAGAAGGGTACTATAGCCTGCTGCTTTGCAAAGCATTAAACTTTTCTTTGCCTAATTTTCATGGCAATAAAACATGAAACTTACTCAAAGTAGCTGGCGATTTTTACAACTCAAAATTTATTTTGCTGTTTTTGTAACCAAAACCCCAGTATGTCATTAACTAATACGATCCATTTTAGAAACTTACGAGGGGATATATTCGGTGGTGTAACTGCTGCGATCGTTTCGTTACCTCTAGCGTTGGCATTCGGTGTTGCTTCCGGTGCTGGGCCTGTAGCTGGCCTTTATGGTGCAGTTTGTGTCGGCTTTTTCGCGGCCTTATTTGGTGGGACACCAACCCTCATTTCTGAGCCAACTGGGCCAATGACCGTAGTCATGACTGCGATTGTCGGTTCTATGACCGCAGCTAACCCCGAAAACGGCTTGGCAATGGCATTTACCGTAGTCATGCTAGCGGGAATATTTCAAATCTTTTTTGGGATATTTAAGTTGGGTAAATACATTACCCTCATGCCTTACAGCGTGATTTCTGGCTTTATGTCTGGGATTGGGGTAATCCTGATTATTTTGCAGATTGCTCCTTTTGTCGGACAGCCAAATCCTAAAGGTGGCGTACTGGGGATGGTGCAAAATCTGCCTCAGTTATTAACTCAGATTAATCCTGCCGAAACAGCTTTGGGCTTGCTAACGCTGGCAATTATTTTCTTCATGCCATCCAAAATCAAGCGCATTGTTCCCCCGCAACTCGTCGCCTTAATTGTCGGAACTATAGTTTCTCTAACCATCTTCGGCGGTGTAGATATTAGACGAATCGGTGAAATTCCCATAGGACTGCCCACATTACAAATCCCTACCTTTACTGCATCCCAAATCACAGTGATGATTGTTGATGGAGCAATGTTGGGGATGTTGGGTTGTATTGATACTTTATTGACAGCAGTAATTGCAGATAGTTTGACTCGTACTGAACACAAATCTGACAAAGAATTGATTGGTCAAGGTATTGGTAATCTAGTATCTGGTTTGTGTGGTGGGCTACCTGGTGCTGGTGCAACGATGGGAACAGTAGTCAATATCCAAACTGGTGCTAGTACAGCTGTATCTGGTTTAACTCGCGCGTTAATTTTGTTAATTGTAGTTTTGTGGGCTGCGCGTGTCACTCAACCTATCCCAATGGCGGTATTGGCTGGTATTGCTCTGAAAGTGGGGATTGACATTCTTGACTGGAGCTTCCTAAAACGCGCTCATAAGGTGTCCCTGAAAGGCACAATCATCATGTACGGTGTATTATTCTTAACCGTATTTGTTGACTTAATTGTTGCTGTTGGCGTGGGAGTGTTCATTGCTAATATCTTAACTATCAATCGCCTGTCAGAATTACAAGCTCAGGAAGTGAAGACAATTAGCGATACTGATGATGCAATTGTCTTGAATGACGAAGAGAAAAAATGGCTTGATCTCGGCAATGGACGTATCCTGCTATTTTACCTGAGTGGGCCAATGATTTTTGGAGTTTCCAAAGCGATCGCTCGTGAACATTCAGCAATGGCAGACTCTGATGTGTTGATTATGGATTTGACCGATGTACCAATGTTGGGTGTGACTGCTTCTTTGGCAATTGAAAACGCTATCAAAGATGCTAGTGAACAAGGTCGTCATGTGTTAGTTGTTGGTGCAACTAGCAAAGTCAAAAAGCGTTTAGACAAGTTTGGCATTTCCAGGTTTGTACCAGAGCATTATATGTTTGTAGATCGTGTAGATGCACTTAAACAAGCCGTTGCTTTAGTTAATCCTTATGCAAGTTCTGCTAATACTTCTGGCGTTAGTAACTACACTGACACCTATTCGTAATTTGTAATTCGTAATTGTATTATGAATTACGAATTACATTTTTTAATTGGCTCCAAAATGAATCAGAAACACAAGCAAAAACATGATTTTTTCAGAACCAATAGTTAATTCATTTACCGGGTTAAATTTCCTCACCGCAGGTTTACAGTCTCCTTTACTAGCAACAACTAACGAGGCAGAATATGCTCCTATTGTGCTGACTGGAGTATTGCTAAGTTTAGTAGTAATTTATCTGGCTAGTAAAATTGGTGGCGAATTATTTAGAATGATGGACTTGCCCCCTGTATTAGGAGAATTAGTTGGTGGGGTGCTTGTGGGTGCTTCTGCTCTCCATTTGGTAGTGTTTCCTGACAGTGGAGCAGCTGGTAGCGACTCCATTATCATGACTATCCTGCAATTCATTAACAACCTCAGTCCTGATGCAGTCACATCAATCTTTCAAAGCCAGAGCGAAGTTGTTTCTGTGCTTGCCGAACTAGGTGTGATAATTCTGTTATTTGAAATTGGTCTAGAATCAGACTTAAAAGAATTACAGAAAGTTGGTTATCAAGCAACAATTGTTGCTTGTGTTGGGGTAGCTGTTCCTTTTGCAGCTGGTACGGCAGGATTAATATTATTGTTTCATGCGCCAGTAATTCCAGCGATTTTTGCAGGTGCAGCGCTCACTGCTACGAGTATTGGGATTACCTCAAAAGTTTTGTCAGAAATTGGGCAGTTAAAATCTCGTGAAGGTCAAATTATTGTCGGTGCAGCTGTAATTGATGACATTTTAGGCATCATTGTATTGGCAGTAGTTGCGAGTCTTGCCAAAACTGGTGAGGTTGATATTTTCAACGTCATTTATTTGATTGTCAGCGCTACAGTTTTTCTCATAGGCTCAATTCTCCTCGGTAAATATTTCAATCAGAGTTTTGTTGCCATTGCTAATAAATTGCAAACGCGAGGCAACTTAATTATCCCAGCATTTATTTTTGCCTTCTTCATGGCTTTTCTGGGTAGTGCCATCCATTTAGAAGCTATCTTAGGCGCATTTGCGGCTGGCTTAGTTTTGGATGAAACCGATAAACGCAAAGAGCTAGATGAGCAAGTTAAACCGATTGCTGATATCCTAGTACCAGTTTTCTTTGTGACAGTTGGCGCGAAAGTTGATTTAAGCGTTCTTAATCCTTTAGTTCCAGGAAATCGAGAAGGATTAATTATTGCTACCTTCTTAATTGCGATCGCAATTATCGGTAAAGTTGTCACAGGCTGGTCGGTTTTTGGTCAACCTGGAATTAATCGGTTAGCGGTTGGTGTGGGGATGATTCCCCGTGGCGAAGTTGGGTTAGTGTTTGCCGCCATTGGTGCAGCTAGTGGTACCCTTGATAAACCATTGCAAGCTGCGATCGTTATTATGGTGATTCTGACAACCTTCTTAGCACCGCCTTTATTGCGGTTTGCATTCAAACAATCACCAGAAGAAAAAGAAGCTTTAAAGGAAGCTAATTTAATCGGCTAGTGCCGCAAATGAAGAGGCAGGGAGCAGGGAGCAGGGGGAAATAACTCCTTCTCTACTAATGGTTCTCGTACCCCTGCGGGGAAGCAAGCTACAGGTGAAGTGGTTACTGAGCGTAGCCGAAATTTCAAATCCTAATTCTGTTCTATCCCCCCTGCTACCTGCTCCCTGCCCCTTTTCCTCTTTTTCAATCCTTATCCAACAGGCAATTCCCGTGTTAGAAGCTTGCGTATTCGCAACAATATTTTGCGGATTTTTCGGCATCATCCTGAAAAAGAACCTCGTTATGAAGATCATCTCTATGGATGTCATGAGTACCGGGGTTATCGCCTATTACGTGCTGATTGCATCACGAAATGGCTTATTCACACCAATTATTTCCAACGTCAAAAATATCAGATACGCCGATCCGGTTCCCCAGGCGGTTATATTGACAGCGATTGTGATCGGATTTTCGATTCAGGCGTTAATGCTGGTCGGCGTTATGAAGTTGGCACGAGATAATCCGACTTTGGAAAGCAACGAAATTGAGAAGAATAACACGCCATGAATAGCATTACCATCGCATGGATTGCACTACCGTTGTTTTTGGGGTTCGTCATTTATCTACTCCCCAAACTTGACAAATACCTCGCACTGTTTGTAGCTTTGGCTTCTGCAGGATATGCCTTGCAGCTATTTGTCACTCAATCGCCACTGACACTACAGTTACTAGATAATTTTGGCGTTATTTTAACAGTCGATCAATTAAGCGGCTACTTTATCTTAACTAATGCGCTGGTGACGGCAGCAGTCATTCTCTACTGTTGGCACAGCGATAAAACAGCTTTTTTTTACGCACAACTGATCATTTTGCATGGCAGTATCAATGCCGCGTTTGCTTGTGCGGATTTGATCAGTTTATACGTGGCGTTAGAGGTGAGTGGTATTGCTGCGTTTCTGTTGATTGCCTATCCCCGGACTGACCGCTCGATTTGGGTTGGCTTACGTTACCTGTTTATCAGCAACGTGGGAATGCTTTTTTATCTGGTTGGCGCGGTGTTGGTATATCAGGCGCATCATTCCTTTAGTTTTGCAGGTTTGCGCGTAGCACCTCCAGAAGCCCTTGCCCTGATTTTTTTGGGACTCTTGACAAAAGGAGGAATTTTTGTATCAGGATTATGGTTGCCGTTGACTCACTCCGAATCGGAAACGCCAGTGTCGGCGATGCTGTCGGGAGTTGTGGTAAAAGCTGGTGTCTATCCATTAGTGCGGTGTGCGCTGATGGTAGCAGAGGTTGATCCGATAGTAAGAACCTTTGGAGTTGGGACGGCGCTTCTGGGAGTGTTTTATGCAGTCTTTGAAAAAGATACCAAGCGGATGCTGGCATTTCACACGGTTTCACAGTTGGGCTTTATCCTCGCTGCGCCGTCCGTGGGTGGTTTTTATGCGCTGACACACGGATTGGTAAAATCGGCGCTTTTTCTAATTGCCGGAGCTTTACCGAGTCGCAATTTCAAGGAACTACAACATCAAGCGATCGCTACCCCAATCTGGATTGCCTTAGTTATAGCCAGCTTCTCGATCTCTGGTTTTCCCTTGTTGTCTGGCTTTGGCGCGAAAGTGTTGACGACAAAGAATTTGCTGCCTTGGCAAGTGATCGCTATGAATATTGCCGCCCTGGGAACAGCAATATCCTTTGCCAAATTCATATTTCTGCCGCGTGGGGGAAAAGCAGAGGTAAAGCCTGGTTTCTGGGCAGCCATAATTCTGTTAGTCGGTGGGCTGTTCCTAGCTAACATTGCGTATTACGAGGCGTACACCGTTGCGAATATCATTAAACCCCTCGCAACCATCGGCATTGGATGGTTGGCGTATTTACTAATTTTTAAACATTCAGTACTCAAGCTGCCGCGTGTCCTTGAACAATTTGACCATTTGATCGGTGTCATGAGTCTGATTTTAATCCTATTGTTCTGGAAGGGATTTGCATGGTTGGGTATTTAAATCTAATATTGCGGCTGACTATCTGGTTTTTGCTCACTGCCGATTTCAGTGTGGCGAATATCATCATAGGCATCAGCATCGCACTTCTATTGCCGGGTGGTCGCACAGCAAGGGAATCATTAAAAGATTGGCTGCGTGTACTGGGTGAAATTATAGTGGCGATTCCGCAGGCGTATATGGAGGCATTTCAAATCATCCTCCGCCCGCATAAATACGAAGAGATAACGATGGAACGAGCCAAACCAGGACGTACACCAGGGCTTGTATTTCTAGATATCTTCCTAATTACCTTTACACCAAAGACTATTGTTTTGAAATACCACGAAGCAGGCTGGTACGAAGTACATTGGGTGCGACGGAGGAGAAAAGTATGATCCTGAATCTGGTATTGATTGCAATGATTCTAGCAATGCTCATCCCCATGTATGAGGCATGGCAAGATGATGATATTTGGCAAAAAATGCTCGCATTTGCCAGTTTTGCCACCAAAAGTTCAATCATGATCCTGGTGGTATCCGTCTTCCGTGATGATTGGATGATTGGTGTTGTCGGGGTGATCATCCTAAGTGTAGGAAATGCTGGCTTAATGTTGCTGGCTCATGTAATCAAACGAATGAATGAAGTATGATTGACTTTTTCAGTAATATATGCATAGGTTTAGGACTTTTCTTCTGGTTTTGGGGAACCTTTCCTTTGTTGGGCAAGCGATCGCTATTATTCAAACTCCATAGTCTTTCGGTTGCAGACACCCTTGGCTCGATGAGTATCATCATCGGGCTGCTCTTAAAGATACCTAGCGAATGGCCGCTGCTCATTCTCGCTCTCATCTCCTTGGCCATCTGGAATACAGTGCTGGGATATGTATTGGCTTACTGTTCTAGTAGCGAGGGAAACTATGAATGATAGCTATCTCTATATCATCATCGCCCTGTTGCCGTTGGCTGGGTGTATGGTGGTATTTCAGGTCAATCCATACCATGCGCTGGTAATTCGCGGCATATTAGGAGCGGTGTCGGCACTGGTATATGCGGTTTTAGGAGCGCCAGATGTTGCTTTAACCGAAGCATTGGTGGGTACTATGCTGGCAATTACGCTTTACGCGGTAGCAGTGCGTTCATCCCTGGTGATGCGTCTTGGGTTGCTGAAAGGTGAGGCAGATGACGAACACCATTTTGGGCAACTAATGGATGACTTACGCACAATTTTTCGTAAACGCCAGATGCGTCTAGAACTGGTTCCCTACCCAAATACCCAAGCTTTGGAACGGGCGCTGATGGATAAAGAAGTCCATGCGACCTGTGTCAGACGAGAATACACTGATCCAAACCACGTAACAGGTGAGGACGAAAAACAGTTTTATCACACCGCCATTAGGGTGAAACGCATCTATGAAATTATGCAAACCGAACTTGCATCACCAGCGACAATCCTGAGTTATGTAAATACAGCATCTGAAGGGGAGAAGCATAAATGAAATGGATTTACATTGCAGCAGGGATAGCGCTGTTTGTAAAAATGCTCGTCTTGCCGAATTCAGCGCCAGTTGTACCGGATTTCTCGATCGTTGAATCGATTGTTAAAGATGGTGGTATGCCCAATGCGGTAACAGTGATCATTCTCAGAAATCGGTTGTATGACACGATCTTCGAGGTGGTGGTATTTACGATCGCAATTATGGGTGCATACTTTCTGCTAGCGAATGAAAAGCCGTCCTGCGCGATCTATCGTTTTACGGATCAACCATCCATTGTGCTGGCGCGTCTGGGAGCAACTATTGCCGCGTTGGTAAGTATTGAACTAGCTATTAGGGGGCATCTCAGCCCTGGCGGTGGTTTTGCCGCCGGAGTCGCAGGCGGAACTGCGATCGGGTTGATTGCCATTACCTCATCACCGGAGTGGATGCAAGGGATTTACCAGCGTTACCACGCCGCTACATGGGAGAAGGTTTCGGTTCTTGTTTTCATTGTACTGGCGGCTATAACTCTGACTGGAGTGGAGTTACCGCACGGGGAAATGGGCGCACTTTTGAGTGGGGGAATTGTCCCCTTGCTGAATATTCTAGTTGCAGTCAAAGTCGCGTTAGGGTCGTGGGCGGTGATTTTGGTTTTTATTCGTTATCGGGGATTGTTGTGAACTACCTACACTGAGGTTTGCAGTCAGTGTAAGCTTCCCAACTCACTGGGAATTGCCTCAGACTTGGTGGATTTTTTACGTCCAGAATTCTTTGGTGTTAAAGACTGGCGTTGCTGAATCATGGGATGATTTCGTCCAATTTAGAACGAATTACCAATAGTTTCACCCACCAATTCATCCCGCATTTATGCAACGCCTAAAGACTTATTATTAAGATTGCAAGGGGGCACAGGCCACTTATTACAGCATTTCATTAATTCATAGGGAATTAACTTTTTCAATACCCTGCAATGCCAATGCATCGACTAACAATGCCAATGCATCGACTGACAATGCCAATGCATCGACTGACAATGCCAATGTATCGACTAACAATGCTAATGTATCGACTAACAATGCTAATGCATCGACTAACAATGCCAATGTATCGACTAACAATGCCAATGTATCGACTGACAATGCCAATGTATCCCCTTGCATTAAAAACGCTACGATTTTACGCAAAGCTGTACTTAGCTTCAGTAAAAAAATAATCAATCGTTTTGGAAGGCAGGGGGAGAACAAATTGGATAGTGACGATGTGCAAATTAAATGCTTAACAGCTTACCTCAGCGCGATCGCAAACCAACTACCCGATTTTAGGCAATTCGAGTTACTTGCTGATTCACACGGGGACGGCCAAAGCGTTCCCAAGCACTCCCTCCTCGCAGAAATAGCTCTAAAAAGCGCAATGGTTCTCCTGAATCGCCTCTAGACCAACCGGAACTACCAGGAGCAAAGGCTAAAGTTCCTTCAGACACCTTGAAGCTGCCATCAGAATACACTGCATCACTCACCACATCTCCAATTCGGATCACGATCTTGCTTTGAGGCTCTAAATTCAGTGTATGCGCCCCAATAGTTGTTTTAATGTTGCCGTAGCCATCAATCCAGGCAATTCGATCTGGTGGAACATCGGGGATTTGCTCACTCTTCAGGCTATCTCCCAAAAGGCTAAAATCTTCATTCATAATGGCCGCCGCAGCCGGAGGAAACACATCCCGTGAGCGAAACTGCGATCCACCACGAGAAACGTTAACCACTCGCAACTCCTTTGTATAGTCTTTGATAAAGGAGAGGGTGTAGCCTGCATTCACACCTACTACTTTTACACCATTAGGTAAAAGGGCATAAGTTAGTCCTTCACCTTCATTGTCTCGACGGGCTTCGGGATCATCCTGACGAGGCGCACAGTTATGATAAATTAGGCGATCGCTAGGGCCCGGGTTGAGTCCTAGTTGGGCAATCCAGAATCCCGTTGCCAATGTACTAAATGCTGGAACCGAAAGCAAATGAATTTGGGCATCGGGAGAAGCCATCAGCAGACGTTGTGTGACTTCTGTAAATGCCGGATCTCCTGTACCGTAGTCTGCAATGACGCAGATAAACATTCTGCTGCTCCTTCTGATGGGTAGTAATTTGCACGTTTAAACGAGCCAGTGAACCTGCCTCATCAGCAGTCTAGGTGCGATCTCAACTATATGCAAGATTTCTACATAACATTAGGCGCAATTTTCCAGTCAAAAAATTCTAGAACCACACAACCTAGATTAATCACATCAGTCATCATGTGATTACAGGTTGAAATAAGTAGTTGTCTGCTCATTTCACTCTTGTTAGTAACATTAAAGTCTTACTCAACGCAATGAAAACAATCAGTTCACTTTTTAACGAAGAACGCAACCAACTTCAGACAGATATTGATAACACAACCAACATTGAGGAGATAGTTAAGTTGGTTCAAAATCGACTTGATAATCTCGAAAGAATTTACATTGAAAAACTTAATCTGGCTCAAATTCGTCTGGCTTCCTTTTTCCTAGATACCCTGCGGCAGTCCATCGCTACTCTTGCTGCGGCTAACTATTCTCAAATTGCTCCAATAGAGCAAAAGCAATTTACCAACCCAAGTACAAAGTTTTTTTCCAGTAGATTAATCCTAAAACTGCTAAAAGGATTAATTTATATAGGCATCTTAAGTTCTTTATTCTCTTTAACTAAAACTACCCCAGGTGCATGGATGGCTATCTTACTAACCTCTATACTTCTAGGGGTAGAAGTTGTGCTTCAACTTGAGTTAAGGAGCCAGCAAAATTCTATGTCTTCAGAGCTATTGGAATTACCTAAACCTATACTTCGGGTTGATAGCAAAGTATTTTTAGATCATCTTGGCGATGCTCTCAACACTATCGACCTAGCAGTAGCTAGAGTAGAAGAATGGAATAAACATGAAGGCGACTTAGCAATAGAAGAACTGCCAGAGTTATTGAATTTTCTGCAAAGGCTAATGGGCGCATCAAAACTTGATAAACCCCAAATGGCTTATGAACTTGCAAAACTTTTACCACAGATTTTAATGTCTCAGGGAATTAACGCTCAAATTTACCGACCAAATGACCCGCATAGCGATCGCAATTATTTTGACTTCGAGCCAAGTATCGACCCCGATACCAAAGATCACGTAACTCTAACTCCGGCTCTGTTGAAAGGCGATCGCTTGATTCGGCGCGGTAGGGTAATTGAGCCAGCATATTCCGCTTCTAGAGAATAATAGACAATAAGGGTATGGAAATTTTAGAAACAATCGGTTTTGATTTGGGGCACGGTGAAACGGCTGTAGCTAAAGCGATAGTGGAAAGCATCGACCCCCCGCAGATGCTGGAGATTAATAACAAGAAGAACCAAATTACAGCCCTTGGTTGGCACCCTAAACTAGGTTATCTTGTCGGCGAACAAGCCTTAATTCAAGCTGGCGTTACCCAACTAACAATTTCTTTCAAGCAAAAACCCAACAATGATCCCAAATATCGGGAAATAATTAGCACTTTTGTAGCAACCTACTACCGTCTTTTGAAAGAAAGCAAACAACTGGAAGGTGGGGAAAGTAGCTATTTTTACATAGGTTGTCCTTCAGGATGGACAATTAGCGATCGCACAGAATACCAAAAGCTACTTCAAGAAGCTGGTATTCCCCAACTCAATGTTGTACCCGAATCGCGGGCTGCTTTTATGCAAGCCAAAGAAGCCGGGAAACTGGAGTATGACAAACTTGTTGCATCGGTGCTAATTGTCGATATTGGTTCTTCAACCACAGATTTTACTCTGGTTAAGAGCTTAGAAGAGATCCCGATAGATTTTGGGAGTAATACTTTAGGTGCATCTCTAATTGACAAAGCTATTTTTGCCCGGACTCTCGCCAACCACGAGCAAAAAGCATTACTCGAAAAAGTATTTAAGGAATATCCGCATCACCAAGCTCGTTGTGAACTTGCTTGTCGCAAAGCTAAAGAAGATTATTTTTCTAATGAGCAGCTATACAGCGATCCTGAATCTTTTGCGCGTGGCTTCGAGTCGATTAACGAACAGATTTATTTTATTCCCCAAGTGAATAAATTGATGATGGAGGAAATCTTAAAGCAGCCTTTACCGGAACTGGGGCATCATAGCTGGGTGCGATCGTTTAGCGACTCTTTAACCGAGGCGAAAGAAAAGCTGGAAACACTTGGAATCGTGCCGAAACTTCTGCTGATGACTGGTGGTGCATCTCGCATGAAGTTTACCCACTTGCTTTGTCAAGAAATGTTTCCCGAACCAGAAACGCTGCTTCGCCCCGATCCAGAACCGGAACGGTGTATTGCACTAGGTTTAGCACGAGTAGGGCGATGGGATCTGCGTGCTGCTGCTTTTAAGGAAGAAGTCAACAAACTATTTACCTCGAATACGCTTAAAGGTTTGATTGAAAGGCATATCCCGGAGTTAATCGAATCACTAACTAAGCCTTTGACAGACGGCTTGCTCGTCAACGCAGTTAAACCAGCTTTAAAAGATTGGCAAAAAAACAAAATACGGACTTTAGCGGATTTAGAAACATCTTTAATCAGTCGGGCAGAACAGTGGCTCAAAAGCGAACGCGCTGTGCAGATAATTAATTATCAATGCGCTTCTTGGTTTAGCAATAAAATCCAACCCGATTTAGCCGCACAAACTGATCCAATCTGTAGAAAGTTTCAGATACCTAGAAGCAGCTTAAGGTTCCAGGATAGTATTGACCCAAATTTTGTTAACCCAGAGCTACGAATTGGAGATGCTATTTTGGCTGAGACAGTGGGCTTTATTGTCAATGTAGTAATTGGTGGAGGCACTGTAGCTAGCATCATCACTCTCATACTAACGGGACATTTAACCTGGCCTATTGCCCTAGTATATGGAGCTTCGGTGATGGCGGCAGGAATGGAGCTAAATCGCAAGAGTGTTCAAGAAGTAATCAAGACGAATGTAGATGTACCTAGTTGGGTTCGTTCTAGTTTTTTGAGTGATAAAAAAATCGAGGAGATGTGTGAGCAAATAAAGCCTGAGTTAGAGAAAGTTCTTCAAGAACAATTGACAGCAGATAAAGAAGCTTTTGATAAACTGATTAGCAAAGTTGAGCAAGGGCTTCAAAAAACCCTTTCGACCAAGGTTCAATCTTGCATAATTCTGATCCAATAGTGGTGATATGTGGAATTAGTAAACTTTAGGAAAGAGGGAAAAGCCCCATTTAAATTTTAGTTATTGAGACACAACAAGAACAATTATGTTATCTAGATTTTCTGTTTTACCGTGAATTAAATATGTAATCTGTTCAGAAGTCAATGATTAAAACAATAGTTGTCTTTCTCATTATTGGGCTGATTATAACCGGGATTTTAATCAATCCTGTTTTAGTTAAAAGGCGAAGAAACCGTCTCAAACGCCGTCCTTTTCCTCCACTATGGAATGCAATTATTGAGAATAATCTTCCTATTTATCCGTGTCTCTCTCCCGATGAAATCAGACGACTTCAGGGACATATTCAAGTATTCTTAGCAGAAAAGCAATTTATTGGTTGTAAAGGATTACAGGTGACGGAGGAAATGAAACTGACTCTTGCTGCGATCGCCTGTTTACTCTTATTAAATGAACGTGGGCAATACTTCCCTAGACTTCGTTCAATTCTAGTCTATCCTAATGCTTATTTTGTTGAGGAAACGGCTTCCATCGGAAAATATGTTGTTGAAGAAAGGCGTGTGGCAAGACTGGGTGAATCGTGGGCAAATGACCAAGTAGTAGTGTCTTGGGAACAGGTGAAACAAGACATTAATAACTGGGAAGATGGACGTAATGTTGTGCTTCATGAATTCGCCCATCAGTTAGATCAAGAAGATGGTAAAGCTGAAGGAGTTCCTATACTGCAACACAACTCAGACTATGTTATTTGGGCGAAGGTGATGACAGAAGCATATCAGCAAGTTTGTAATGATGTTCTACAAGGGGTAAAGACGGTAATGGATAGCTATGGTGCAACAAATCCCGCAGAATTTTTTGCTGTAGCGACTGAGACATTTTTTGAAAAGCCCCACCAATTGTTATCCAAGCATCCGGCACTTTATGAGCAATTGCAACGTTACTATCAATTAGATCCTGTGCAATGGAAGTGAACTAAGTAAATAAGTATGTAAAAAAAGTTATAAATATGTAACGAAAATTTAAGTTTAGTTTTTTCATGCTTACTTAATTGGCTACAAAACCATAAAAACACGCGGATTTTTGTGTATGCTTTGTGACCATGTGCCTTTGCGATACACTTCCGGGAGTAAACATGGAACGCGCCATTTCTGCGTTGGGAATCTTAGTTTTTATCGGTATATCCTACGCTTTCTCTGTTAATCGTCGTGCGGTGCGTTGGCGAATAGTGGTCTGGGGTTTAGGATTGGAGTTTGCATTTGCGCTAGTAATTCTTAAAACTCCTTGGGGCTTGAATGTGTTTAAATCTCTGGGAGATATTGTCAGCCAATTTTTAGCATTTTCTGATGTTGGTGCAAAATTCGTCTTTGGAGAAAATTTTAAGGATCATTTTTTTGCTTTCCAAGTGCTGCCGACAATTATCTTTTTCTCTGCCTTCATCAGCGTTTTGTATTACTACGGTATTTTACAGCGAGCAGTAAATGTGATGGCATGGGTAATGATGAAGACGATGAAAACATCGGGTTCTGAATCTTTATCCTGTGCAGGTAATATTTTTTTAGGGCCAACAGAGTCGGCGCTGATGGTTAAACCTTATATAGCGAATATGACGCAATCGGAACTCCATGCCTTGATGACGGGTGGTTTTGCCACAATTGCAGGTGGAGTTCTAGGGGCATATCTTTCTTTTGGGATACCAACAGAACACCTGATTGCTGCTTTCTTTATGACTACTCCCACATCGTTGGTGGTATCAAAACTGTTGTATCCAGAAACAGAAGTCTCAGAGACAACTGGGAAGGTAAAAGCGGTTGTAGAAACCAATTATGTAAATGTAATTGATGCTGCTACAACGGGAGCAATTGATGGTGTGAAGTTAGCTGTTAACGTCGGCGTAATGATTATTGCCTTTTTAGGATTATTAGCTGCGCTGAATGCCCTGCTAGGATGGTTGGGGGCATTCGTGGGTTTACAGCAACTGTCATTACAGTGGATTTTATCTTTTGTTATGGCTCCCGTAGCTTGGCTGATGGGCGTACCTTGGGCTGATTGTCGGCAAGTTGGGGCTTTATTGGGTACAAAAACAATTCTGAATGAGTTTATTGCTTTTTTGGATTTGAAGGCACTAATTGAAAATGATAAAATTTCCCAACGCGCAGTAATTATTGCGACTTACGCCTTATGTAATTTTGCGAATATAGGTTCAATTGGAATGACGATTGGCGGCATTACTGGAATAGCACCTAATCGCCAGCATGATTTAGCTCGAATGGGTGTAAGGTCAATGATTGGCGGATTGTTAGCCAGTTTTATCACCGCTTGTATTGCTGGTATGTTGATATAAGAATACTTCCAAGCCAGAATTCAGGAGTTATGTCATGTCCGCTAAATTACCTATAATGGGACTGAGCAAAAATTAATACTAATCTTTTATGAAGATACACAGAATAAAGGGCATGGCATTGCCCATTGGTGTCAACTTAAGCTCAAATACTTATTTCACAGGCGTTTTACCCCCCTTAATCCCCCTTTGGAAAGGGGGGAAAAACAAATCTAATTCCCTCCCTCTTTACAAGCTACCGTGTACACACAAGTCGAATTTCTTCTTAAATCCCAAAGATTACCTACTTAATCGCAGTGATGGTTAGGGTAGGGTAAAACTAAAGCTAAAACCTTAGTAAATCAGGTTTGGGGTGAGGTTTTGAGAATTTATGCAATAAATATATTGAATTCGGGTGGTCGTTTATTGAATTCGGCTGGTCGTTTATTGAATTCGGGTAGTCGTTTATTGAATTCGGGTAGTCGTTTATTGAATTCGGCTGGTCGTTTATTGAATTCGGGTAGTCGTTTATTGAATTCGGGTAGTCGTTTATTGAATTCGGCTGGTCGTTTATTGAATTCAAGCAGTGGTTATACCATTTCACGAAAAATCTGATACAGATGTAACCCCTAGAAGCTTTGCTGCATCTAAGTTTTTTAATTGCGTTAGCGTAGCGGGGCGTTAGCCCATTGCGAATTGCGAATTGTGAATTGGTATTAGGGTGGGGTAACGCGGTGAGTAACGGTAAGTAAATGAACTCAGTATCACGTTTTGACAAGGGTTTCACGTTAAGTTGACACAAATGGGCATTGCCATGCCCCTCCCAGCGTATTTGTATCATTATTAAAGTGAAATGGTATAAGCTACAATGTTGCTACTTCAGCTAAACGATGCCTTTTTAGGCAATATTAAAAATGAACTCCACCCTTTCTCAGTCGAAAAGGTGGAGTTAAAAAATTGGAGAGTTGGTAAATTCTCCTCACAAATGACAAATGACAATTAGCTAAATACGCGACTTGACAAATTTCTCCAATCTATCCATTCCCTTTTCAATCGTCGCCATATCTGTGGCGTAGGAAAGGCGAATGTTGTCATCAGCGCCAAAAGCAATTCCGGGAATGACTGCAACTTGATGTTTTTCCAGCAAAGCGTCACAAAATTCTAGGGATTTTAGACCGGTTTTACTGATATCAGGGAACAGATAAAAAGCGCCATCTGGTTTTGCGGTACTCAAACCGGGAATGGCGTTGAGTCTGTCTAGCATTACCTGTCGACGTTTGGCGAAGGCTTGGCGCATTTCTTCGACACAATCTTGAGGACTTTGTAGCGCCGCGATCGCACCATATTGGGCAAAGGTACATACGTTAGATGTACTATGCCCTTGGATGGAACTCGCTGCTTTAATGATTTCCACAGGACCCGCTAAATAACCAAGTCTCCAACCAGTCATAGAATAAGCCTTCGCAAACCCATTACTGATCAAAGTGCGGTCAAAAATTTCCTTCCCAAGAGAACCGATGCTGATATGTTCTGCACCGTCGTAGAGAATCTTTTCGTAAATCTCATCAGAAACGACAAAGATATCTGCATCTACTACTACCTGCGCCAGCGCTTTGATTTCATCTGGCGTGTAAACCATCCCTGTGGGATTAGATGGAGAGTTGAGAATAAATAACTTTGTCTTGGGTGTGATTGCTTTACGAAGTTGTTCGGGAGTAATTTTATAACCCGTCGTTGCATCTGTGGGGACAATTACTGGGACTCCACCGACTAAAGTCACCATTTCGGGATAACTTAACCAGTAGGGTGCAGGGATAATTACCTCATCACCTGGATCAATTAGTGCCACCATCAAGTTGTACAAAGAATGCTTACCGCCATTGGTGACGATAACATTCTCTAACTTGTAATCAAGACCATTATCAATTTTAAGCTTATGGGCGATCGCTTCCCTTAACTTTGGTTCTCCAGCTGCTGCACCATATTTGGTTTTGCCTTCTTCCAAAGCTTTGATTGCTGCGGCTTTAATATGCGCTGGGGTATCAAAATCTGGTTCTCCAGCGCTAAAACTACAAACATCTATTCCTTCCGCCTTCAGTCCCTTAGCCTTGGCTGCGATCGCTAAGGTTAATGAAGGTGTTACCTGACTTACTCTTGCTGCCAGCTTCATTCTTACTTTTTTTGGCAAATCTTTCACTTATCTAAGGATATCCCAGAATCTCTACCAAGATTTGCCTCTTCAGAATTCTCTTAATTGGTCTAGTTAACAAACATTTGCACTCTTAGTCTATAAAATCCAAAGGCGCACAGTTGTACGCCCCTACGAAAGACCTTCTATTAAAAACAGCTATCAATCTGACCAAGCCTCCTTTGGAGGTAGAGTGTAAGGGTAATGGATGATTACCCTCATCTCCCCACTCCTTAAGCTATCGTCACATCTGGCGATAAGTAAACATCCTGAATGGCATGAAATAACTTCACACCTTCCTCAAAGGGACGTTGAAAGGTCTTTCGCCCAGAAATTAATCCCGAACCACCAGCCCGTTTATTAATTACAGCAGTGCGAACTGCTTCGGCGAAGTCATTTTTACCAGTCGCGCCACCAGAATTAATCAGTCCTACACGCCCAGAGTAGCAATTCAGCACTTGGTAACGAGCTAAATCAATTGGGTGATCAGTTGTCAATTCTGTGTAAACTCGCTCATCTGTTTTGCCGTAACTCTTACCAGTAGCTTTGGCAATTGCACCGTAACCATTGTTAGTTTCAGGTAACTTTTGTTTGATAATGTCGGCTTCAATGGTTACACCCAAATGATTTGCCTGTCCAGTGAGGTCAGCAGCAAGGTGGTAATCTTTATCTTGTTTAAAAGCGTTATTCCGCAGATAGCACCAGAGAATTGTGACCATCCCCAGTTCATGGGCGCGTTTAAAAGCTTTGCTGATTTCCTGAATTTGTCTAGTAGAATGCTCTGAGCCAAAGTAAATTGTCGCACCTACGGCAACGGCCCCTAAATTCCAAGCTTGTTCTACATCAGCAAACAATACCTGGTCAAATTGATTGGGGAAAGTCAGCAATTCATTATGATTTATTTTGGCAATAAAGGGAATTTTGTGGGCATATTTGCGCGAAACGATGCCTAATGTCCCCAAAGTGGTAGCAACCGCATTGCAACCTGCGGCGATCGCTAGTCTGACAATATTTTCTGGGTCAAAGTAAATCGGATTGGGTGCAAAAGACGCACCTGCTGAATGTTCAATCCCTTGGTCTACCGGTAGAATAGACAAATACCCAGTATATGCCAGACGACCAGTAGAATAGAGTAACTGGAGATTACGCAATACTTGAGGATTGCGATCGCTGTCGAGCCAGATGCGATCTACAAAATCTGGCCCCGGCAAATGTAGTAAATCAGCAGGAAGTTTTGCTTTATAGGTAAGCAGTTCTTCAGCCTCTTTACCTAGCAATGACTCGATAGAATTAGCCTCTATGAGCGTTGTAGTCATAGTTTTTCCCCAGAAATTGAGCAAATGACCTTGCCTTTAAGATAGCATTTTTAATACTCGTAACTTGGTTAAACTTGCATTAACTGGATGTATATTCCTTTTGATATAAAAGTCTTAAATCATTCTTTAAAAATCGATAAAATCAATGATTACCTGAGATATAACCATGATTTGGGCTAAGATCCACGAATAAAAAATCGTACTTTCGAGGATTTTGGTGAATTGCAGACTGATAATTAATTTGATATATTTCGATTCTGATACTCGTAATCTGACAACAACAAGGTTGGAAAGTAATCTTTATAGACCTCCATTGTAATAATAATCATTGAAAGAACCAATACAATTCTATGAATAAGTTTCAAATCGATATCGACTTTAGCAATATAGATTTAGCTTCACTTGAGACAGAAGAAGATTTTCAAAGAGAAGCAAGAATATTACTACCAAAGGTACTGGTTAAACTGGGTGAAAATGTGGGCGAAAAGACTTGGGAAGAATTACAGCAAAAGCTGCAAGGTAGTGGAGGTAAACTAAAATCTTCTCCAAGCGAGAAACGCAAGTTTATACAAGAAACAGGAAGAACTTATCAACGAAATGCTAGTAAGAGAGAAAGGCAAGAACTGGAAGATTATATAGTAGAGCAATTACGCCAGCATAAGCAGTAAATATCTACCTAAGTGGATTTTAAAAGGCAATATAAATGCCGAATACTTGGTTCTAAATTGGTGTTTCGTTGAGCTTAAAATCGCTGTTACTCAAATATCGCATCAATATTGACTCTAATTGGACTACCCGAATTGGCTTGATGAGGTAGTCATTTGCATTTCCTGAAAGCATAGTAATTTCCTGCTCTGGAGGTTCAGTAGAGCTAATAATAACAATTTGCAAATTTTTGCAAGAAGGCTCATGTCTAAGGATGTTTGGTAAATTCCATTTGCTAACATCTCCTACTAAGTGGAAATCTAAAAAAACTAAATCTGGTTGTAGGTTTTGCACCTGCTTTAAAAAGTCGTTTCCGTTATCTATCCAGGTAACTTGGTAGCCAATTGCTTGAAGATAATCTTGCAGCAGTATGGCAGTGTTTTCCTCTTCTTCCACAAGCAGAATGCGTTTAGTCTTGGGATTAGAAAAGGATGGAGAGAAAGAACAATTATTTCCTCTTCCACTCTCCTCTTCTCCTGGATACACTGGATTTGGTAGAAACACAGTGAACTGACTACCCTTTCCCAAAGTGGATGTAACGGTAACATCTCCACCATGCAAATGCGCTAATTTGCGTGTTAAGGCTAAACCTAAACCAGTGCCTTCATACTGCCGATTTAACTGACTGTCAAGCTGTTTAAATGGTTCAAATAGAAATTGAAACTGATTTGAGTCTATACCAATTCCAGTATCTGAAACTGTAAATGTTATACCCGACAATACTTTTTTGACTACCAATGATACCTGACCTGCTGGGGTGAATTTAATGGCATTGGTGAGCAGATTAAGTAGCATTTGCTTAATCCGCCGCTCATCAGCAATACAAATATCCTCTTCTAGGTCAATTTCACAGGTGAGTTGTAATCCCTTTTCTAAGGCGCGATCGCGCACTGTCCATATGGCATAATTACATAAATCTGACACTGACAAAGGTGAGAGTAACAGTTCCTCTTTTCCTGCTTCTACCTTAGATAAGTCAAGGACATCATTAATCAGTGCCAATAAGTGTTCACCGCTACTATATATACAACTTACATATTCGTTCTGCTTTTCATTGAGAGAACCAACTATTTGTTGTTGCAGCAACTGCGACAAACCCATAATTGCATTCAGAGGTGTTCGCAACTCATGGCTCATGGTTGCTAAAAATTCACTTTTTGCCAAACTGGCGGCTTCTGCTGCTTCTTGAGAGGCGCGAAGTTTCAACTCTGTCTGCTTACGTTCGGTAATGTCCTCAATCATGGCTAGAAAAAACTCAGGCTCACCATTACTGCCTGGTATAACAGAAACAGAGATATGAGTCCAAACTAAGCTACCGTTTTGATGCAAACAGCGTCTTTCCATCTCAATGCGATGTCTTTCGACAAACGGTTCCTGATGTTTGGAAGGGTGGAAACCTACCCTAGAAGTTCTTTTTAAATCTGTGTAAATTCCTGATATTAATTGTTTGTAAAGTTTGAAATCCCCCCTTTGTGTCAAAGTGTAATTTGTAAAGCGCTTGCCGTATAGCTCTTCTCGGCTATATCCTAAAATCTTGCATAGTGCCAGATTAGTATCGACTATCTGCGCTTTCATATCTATAAGTCCAATGCCGATAGAGGAACACTCAAAAATCGCCCGGAATTGCGCCTCACTCTGTCGCAGTGCTTCCTGTATGACGTTTTGCTCACTTGCTTCTATAGCTAGCGTCACGAAATCTGCAATCGAGCCAGCAAAAGTCTCTTCCTCCGAAGTCCATTGGCGACCTTCGCCTATGTGTTCGTTACACACTACGCCCACTAAACGACCATCTAGCCAAATCGGTACATCCAGCAGGGATGTGATCCCCAAAACAGAAAGATAACACTCAGATAATTCTTGGGTTCTTGTATCGTTTATGGCATCATCTACGGCAATGGTACATTCTTCTTCTAAAGCCTGAAAATAAGCTGGATAATTTTTTTTTAAAAACGAGTTACCAAAGCTATGCTGCTTGGTATTTACATCATATAAATTGATGCATTCAATTTTTGAACGTTCTTCATTATATAACCACACCCCGACTCGCTTTACTAAGAGCGTCCGAGCAGCAGTTTCTGTAATTTCCCTTAAGGCGGCGTTGAGATCACCTTGCTGAAACGTCTTGCTTCTTGCCAGCTGCACCAATGTCTGACTTTGTTTTCGCCGACGATTTTCTTTGATTTGTAAAGCCTCTTGGGATTGGTTGTGCTCTGTAATATCTCTAGCTGACACCACCTGCATTAGTTGACCTCAAGAAGAAATAATTTTGCCTTGCAGTTTTACAGAAAAATTAGAACCGTTTTTGTATAACTACAATTACTTGATATGGTCTTTCATAACCGGAAAGCATAATTTTTCTCATCAAAACTTTTTATTCTGGATAACAAGTTTTAAACTAAATTTTGTTCATCGTTTCTGTTAATTCATTCCAGTGGTTTTTGCCAGGGGATAATTAGCATTTAAAATAATTCTACTAGCAAGTAATTCTACTACCAAGTATTACAGTATTTTAAATTTGGGTCTAGGGACTAGGAAAGATTCCCAATACCTAACCAATACTTAACACTCAGTTTAATTTTTTGCCTAGTGCTGGCTACCAAACACACGCTTGATTCTCCTAGAGAAAGATGCATAATCACTCAAATTTTGCAAAAATTGGAATGACAGCAGGTTTTGTGGAGGTGGAGCGATGACAAATAGTAATGTAAGAATTGTTTCCCTGATTCCCGGTGGAACAGAGATTTTAGCGAAACTAGGCTTGGTTGATGCTATTGTTGGGCGATCGCACGAATGCGATTACCCTCCAGAAATTCACAATCGCCCCATTTGTACCGAAGCACGCTTAGACTCCAGTGCCTCCAGCAGCGAAATTCATGATGAAGTGAACAATTTATTGCAATCTGCTCTCAGCATTTATCAAATCAAAACAGATGTTTTAGAGAAATTGCAGCCTACCCACATTCTCACTCAAGACCAGTGCGATGTTTGTGCTGTCAGCTTACACGATGTTGAAAAGGCAGTTGCTACACTCATTGATAGTAAACCCCAAATTATTTCTTTACAACCTAATATTCTCCAAGATGTTTGGGCTGACATTGAACGAGTCGGCAACGCTTTCGAGGTAGACTCGGTTAAAGTGTTAGAAAACTTAGAAGCTCGCGTCAGAATTTGTCAGCAAAAAGTCCAAGGACTTTCTTTAAATGAACAGCCTACTGTCGCCTGTATCGAGTGGACTGATCCTTTAATGGCCGCCGCAAATTGGATTCCTGAATTAGTTAACTTAGCCGGAGGACAGTCTCTATTTTGTACTACAGGTCAGCCTTCTCCTGTCTTACAGTGGGAAACACTATTAGCAACTAATCCAGATATAATTGTCTTTATGCCTTGTGGCTTTGATTTGAATCGCACTCGCCAAGAAGCTAATTTGTTAACTCAACGTTCAGAGTGGGAAAAGCTGCACGCTACCAAAGCTGGTAGGGTCTACATCACTGATGGCAATTCTTATTTCAATCGTCCAGGGCCTCGATTGGTAGATTCTTTAGAAATTTTGGCAGAAATCTTGCATCCAGAAATTTTTCAATACGGTTACAAAGGAACTGCTTGGGAAGTTTTGTAAAGGAGAATTCAGAACTCAGGAGTCATAATTCAGTATGAATTCGAGTAAAACAAAATTTAAACATTTTTCTTTGTTGAAACTCCATCCATGAAGCAATAGAGTATTCTGAATTCTGAACTCTGACTCCTGATTTGTTTTTATAGTGTTTTTTCAGAATCTGTTGATGGTTCATTGTTAAATAACAGCAGGCGTGCAGCGAGGATGGCAAATCCTACAGCAGCGATCGCTTTTAACAAACGTGTAGGTAATAATTCCGCTACTGCACCCCCTGCTAATGCTCCCAATAAGCTTGTTAATAGCAGTGCGCCTGCTGCGCCAAAAAATACTGCACGCGGAGAATTACAACGTCCTGAAAGTGCGATCGCTGCTAGCTGACTTTTATCACCTAATTCTGATAAAAAAACTGTAATAAAGCTTAATCCTAAAAGATGCCAATCCATATTATTAAGGGGGAGTGGGGAGATGAGGGAGCAGGGGGAGCAGGGAAAAAAATTTAATATTTCTAACTCCTAACTCTTAACTTCTAACTAACCTTGAAATACATCCCAAAACAGCATTAGGGAAATCACCAACAACATCACGCCTGCTGATTTTTCTACAGTTTTTGGGCTGAGTCGGGTGGCTATCCAACTACCTAAAAGCACACCTAATAAGCTGGTGGTTATCAGTGCAGCAGCAGATCCGATAAATACCACCCACGGCGAATGAGATTCTGCACTCATTAACAGAGTGGAAAGCTGAGTTTTATCTCCAATTTCTGCTAGAAAAATGGTTACAAAAGTTGTACCAAAAACTACTATCGGTGATTGCTGCTTTTGAGGACTATCGGCAACTCCAGGCTCAACTGGTTGGGCGATCGCAGGAGTTAAGTTAAAATCAGTGCTGTCTTTCAGTTCTACCTCGATCTTAGTTTGAGATATGCCATAAATCTCCAAAGGAGCAGAATCAAGTTTCACGGGCAGTAGTTTTGGTTGCTAAATGTTTTCATATTTCTATCATATTCTCAGATTGTTGTAATAAATTGCAACTACATAAGCGAGGACAAAAAAATATGGGCTGTTTTTGTGTCTTTGCATCCTCCTTACAGCCCAACAGCTTTATCGAAGCGTAGTATTTCCAGACTGCGATCGCCGTATACACCTTCTATTTGTTGGCGACAGCAGTCAATGGCAAAATCGTTAACTTCTTCTGGTTCAACCCCATACATATCTTGAAATATTTCTGATTCCACACGGCAGAAACGAGGACGATCTGAGTAGATGCGGCATTCTCGCGTGGTATGGTCGAAATTAACGCACCATCCATCTTCGCCTACCATGCTGAGGTAGATTTCTAGTTCTGGTGGAGAGAGATATTCTTCCAAATCTGGACGCTCTGCTGGATCAAGATTGCAGCAGGCTCCACATTGTTTTACACATTGCCAAGTTGCCATTTTGAATTAGGGAGTGGGGAACAGGGAACAGGGAACAGAGAACAGGGAAAATAAATTAATAATCAATGCCCAATGCCCCATGCTATTAATTTTACGTTTTTATGTATTTTCTTATAATTTTGTTAAGTAAATTAAATCTAACAGGCCCTGGCCAGATATGATCGATTGCGGGTTTTGTGATTAAGTTATTGAATTTTTTAAGGCAATTGGGAGGAGAAAAGGAAAAATGGACGCTTTGTTTAACGCTTTTACTAGTATCAATTGGGAAGTTATTTTCCAACTGTTGTCCGTGGCGCTAATTGTGATTGCTGGTCCAGTGGTAATCTTTTTGCTGGCATTTCGCAACGGCAACCTATAAAAGTTCTGAGTGCTGATTGAGAGTTAGGAGTCAGGGGTGAGGAATTAAATTTTATTCTTAACTCATAACTCATAACTCATAAATCAGCACTTACAGTATCCCAGTCATAAGTGATAAATTAATTAAAAACTCCTAACTCTTAACGCTTTAAGGGCAGCTTGAATAATACTGTCATACTGTGGCTGAGAGATATCAACTTCTTTAGCGTTTTGACGATTATTGCCCAGTAAACCGATTATATGTCCTGGCTGTATAGCTAAGACTTTACCTTCAGAGTTTTTAATTCTTAATTCTGCTTCAATACCGTTTTTATAGAAACCACAAGTATACTTTCGCTGATTGTACTCAAAGGTGGTGCTTGACGCGGTTGGTGGCGAAGCAAAAAATTGTTGAAGCTGAATTGGCAGTCTGGCACCTATTAACTCTAACTCGATAGTGGTATTACCGTTAAAGTAATTTTCTCGGAGTTTGTAAGCAACATCCACTCGCGGTGGTAAGCGGAAGTAGTCGCCCCAACGCCAAGCGATCGCTTTAATTTTATACTCCTGATTATCAATAGTTTGGGCAATTGTCAGTTTAATGTGACCCTTCCCGACGATTTTTTGCTCAACCACTTGAACATTAGGTGTCCAAAAAACTGGATCGGGATTATCCATACCGCAGGGGTGCAAAGCATTAAGCTGTTGATAAAGCTGCTGATTAATTTGATTCAGGTTGACTTCAGCATCAATTTTGAGCAGAGGCTTGAGATGCTGCGGTTCAAGACACTGGTTAGCAAATTTAATCAAACGCGATCGCAACATCTGCAAATTTTCTGCTGGTAGAGAGAATCCTCCGGCTGCTTTGTGTCCGCCAAATTTCCCTAGTAAATCGTGACAAGATTCCAGAGCTTCAAATACATGGAACTCTGGAATCGAGCGTGCAGAACCGCGTATGTGTTCCTCATCCTCATAAGTACCAATAAACACGGGAACACCGTAACGTTCTACCAATCGGGAAGCGACAATCCCAATAACGCCGTGATGCCAATTAGGTTGAACCACAACTAATACACGATCTTGTTGTAGAGATGTAACAAATTCTGTTTCTACATAAGCGATCGCTTCTTGTTCAATTTGCTCACACATTAGCTGGCGAGAGGCGTTGATTTGTTCGCACTGCATTGCTCTTTCCAGCGCCAACCCCATATCATCTGTAGTCAGCAATTCAATGACAGTCTGGGGATTACCAATTCGACCAATAGCATTAATTCGTGGCCCCAAGCGAAAACCGATATCTTCAGGTTTCAGTGATTTAGGATTTGAGGAGTTAGGGATGTTTTTTTTCTCCCCTACTTCCCCTGCTCCCCCTGCTTCCCTGCTCCCCTGCTCCCCTTCTCCTCTCGCCTGCACGCCGCCTACCTGAATCAACGCCTGCACCCCAGCTAAGTTGGATTTGGGTAAATGCTGTAAACCACGTTTTACCCAACGGCGATTCACGCCAGTTAAGGGAGCTAAATCTGCGATCGTTCCCAGTGTAAACAGTGCTAGCATCGGCTGGATCAACCCCTTAGTCTCCCCTAGCTGTTGTGCTAGAGAGACTGCCAAAATGTATGCAACGCCAACACCAGCAACACCCCGATAAGGTGAGGATTCAGCTATTAATTTGGGGTTGAGGATAGCATTAGCTGGTGGTAATTTTTGGGGGATATCGTGATGATCGGTGATAATCACTGCAAGACCAAGTTCTCTAGCTCTGGCAACTGGTTCAAACGCAGAGATGCCATTGTCTACAGTGAGGATTAATCCCACGCCTTCGCTGTGAAATTCTTCAACTATGCGTTTATTAATACCGTAGCCTTCGTGCATCCGGCTGGGAATAGCATAATCTACCTGTGCGCCTAAAGTGCGAAGACTACGCAAAAGTAGAGCAGTGCTGGTCATCCCATCAGCATCATAGTCACCACAAATAGCAATTTTTGTTTGAGAGGCGATCGCATTTTGCAACAACTCCAAACTAATTGCCAAATCTGGGAAATCCTCTAACGGCGAAGGTAAGACTAAAGACTCTGGATTTAAAAATGCTTGCGCCTGTTCTGGTGTTTCGATCCCCCGATTAATTAGTAACTGGCTGATAATCGGTGAAATATTAATTAAAACTGCCAGCTTTTGGGCAAATTCTGGTTTCTGCGGATAGATTTGCCAGCGCTGATTAGGTAAGCGCCTGCTAGGTTTTAAGAGTTCAGATACAGGTCGGTCTAGCACAGTATAAACTTAGGAATTTTTTATATTAACTAAGAGCAGGACGAATGGAATAGAGCCTCCGGCACGCTGACGCGAACGCGGCTACACAAATATAGACGCTTTACGGCTACTCTTACGAGAACGCTTTCAGAGGTAGCGACGTTCGCGTAGCGTCTCGCAGAGAAGGAGCGTCACCCGCAGGGTAGTCTGCGGAGGCGGACTAAGGAATAATTGAGTGTTTCAAACTCTACCTCCGTGCGTTTTGCCTGTGCAGACGCAGTTTCTAAGCGCCGATTTAACTATTTGCTATCTAAAACACGTTTATCCTACCATCATCCATAATATACAAAGAGCGATCGCCAGGAAAGCGCCAAGTCGGACGGAGTTCAAGCCGCAATGTCCCAAAGTTGGGTTTCGAGACAATTGCTTGTAGTGACAAACTCTCAATCCTTACAAAAAATTACCACTAGTTAATTTAACACCTCCAATTCGACTAAATTTTAATACTTATATCTGAGAATGAACCAAGGTATTAAATAGTTCGTAAATCTACTTTCATTTCGTCACTGGCAAGGCTCGAATGAGTTCTCGAATCACATCAGTTGCTGGTCTGCCCGTCTGTTCACAATACTTTTCAAGGTTCTTGGCTTCATTTGATGCCAGGTTAATAGTGATTCGCTTGATAGCCCATTTTTTGTTCATGGTGAAACAGATAAAAATTTTTTAAAGCTTAATTGCAATCAATTTAGTATTAAAAATACTGAAGAACACCTTAACCTAAACTTGTACTAATTTTAACTCAACCTTTGCTTGCTCTGTATGCGTTAGTAAGAAAATTATGTAGTAACTATGGTAAAATACGGTATCTCTATCGTGATTTAGATGTAATTTTACTATTAATCCAGAGCTAGAAGCCAAATTGGAGGTTTTTACGAGTTGCTATTTACTGCATTAAGGATTGTAGATTTATGAAGCTGCAACTCACCCAATTACATATACTCTGAGCCAAATTAACTGGAGTGTAGACCTATAAAATGCACACATGATGGTTGCAAGTAGAAAATCAGGTGTCTACGCCTACAGCATAAAATTTGCATATTTTCTGTGGAGTTTTTTTTACTAAACTTGAGGAGTACAAATGCTTGAGGCTATCGCTGTTGCTTGGTTATTATTGTTTTTTGGTGATTTTCTATCTACATTCTTTTACCACATACCCGAGCACGTTTTTGGTAGCCTACATTTAAAAACGCACCACTCCTGGAAGAAAGACTTCCGCCACTACGCTATTTTGACTTTTAATCCCCAGGTTCTTTTAGATGGTATCTTAGGAGCTTTGCCTTATGTATTTTTAGCAGTAGTCTTGTGGTCTTTCTCTCCCATCGGCGTTGTTTCTGGATTACTGCTTGGTCAGTTTCACGTATGGTGGAGACACATAAGTGTACTAGGTTGGCAAACTTCAAAACCTGTCAATATTTTATGCCAAATTCTATTTATTACTACTCCTGAGAGGCACTGGTTGCACCATCACAAAACTAATTTGGGTTTCGGTGATATTTTCACGTTCTTTGAACAACCTGCACAAATGTGGTTACGCTGGCTTCGGCTACTCAGACTTCGTTTTCGCTACTCTCGAATCTGACTGAAGCGATCGCTGACCTAAATACTTTTTAAAGTTCCTAAAAAGCTGCGTTAGCGAAGCTTACCGAAGGTATCGCAGCTTTTTTGTAGACTTGTTACTAATGCTTCGTTAATGGATCAACGGTTAACACTACTCATGTCAGGGTAGCGCTCACCTGCGGCCACATTTTTAGGTGCAACTGCTTCCAGCCGATTCAACTCTTGTTCAGTCAGGTTAATTTCGGTAGCTGCAACATTCTCCTCCAAGTAAGTACGGCGTTTTGTACCAGGAATTGGGACAATATCTTCTCCCTGAGCCAAAAGCCATGCTAGTGCAAGTTGACTAGAAGTCACTCCTTTTTCGGTGGCAATTGCCTTGACTTGCTCGACTAATTGTAGGTTCTTATAAAAATTCTCGCCTTGAAAGCGAGGAGCATTTCTGCGATAGTCATCAGGTGCTAGATCATCAGGGCTGGTGATTGCACCTGATAAAAACCCTCTTCCTAATGGGCTATAGGGAACAAACCCAATTCCTAATTCCCGCACAGTGGGTAAAATCTCATCCTCTGGCTCTCGACTCCAAAGAGAGTATTCTGTTTGGAGTGCCGTAATGGGGTGAACTCTCACAGCTCGCCGAATCGTCGCAGGAGCAGCCTCTGAAAGCCCCAAATGACGAACTTTTCCAAGCTTGACTAACTCTGCCATTGCTCCTACAGTATCTTCGATCGGTACGGTTGGATCTACGCGATGTTGATAATAGAGGTCAATCACTTCCACTCCCAGACGTTTTAATGAGGCATCGCAAGCTTGATGGACATATTCTGGTTTGCCACTAATGCCTTTCCAACCACCGTCTTCAGTGCGGACATTGCCAAACTTGGTTGCTAATACTACTTTATCTCGACGATCTTTAATTGCTTTGCCTATTAGTTGCTCATTAGTAAAAGGCCCATACATATCAGCAGTATCAAGAAAATTAACTCCTAATTCTAATGCTCGATGAATTGTAGCGATCGCCTCAATTTCATCACGACCACTATAAAACTCAGACATTCCCATGCAACCAAGTCCGATAGTTGAAACTTCTAACCCAAGTTTCCCTAGCTTTCTGGTTCTCATTAAATAATCTCCTGGTCAGTAATTAGTTAGATAAAATCAAGTTCTTCAGAATTATCCCTTTCCTGATCAGCAATTCATCTACACTTAGAAGTATTTACTGTAAAACTTCTGCATCCCCCATTAATAGCTGGTGCAGTGCGAAGGAGTTCGCTTACTCCTGCTTATTCAGAAGCTAATTCTGGGAAACCTTAATTTGTGAGAGCGAGAGGCTTTTGCCAGAAGGAACTAGAATTAGGAAACACCTAGCTGGGTTCTTCTGACTTTTGAAATTAGGAGTGCATGTGTGCCAAAATCCCCTAAATATTTGCTGATTGGATCAACCGAGACTTACAGCGGTAAATCTGCAACTGTTCTGGGTTTGTCTCATCAGCTACAGCAAAGAGGACTGGATATTACCTACGGTAAACCGCTCGGTACGTGTTTTAATTCCTCTAGTGGAACCGTAATTGAGGAAGATGTCCAATTCATCGCTCTTAGCCTCAATTTGCCGGAAAACCGTGTTGCACCTACGATGCTGGCTTTGGATGAACTCAATGTACAAAAGCGCTTACGAGGGGAAGACAAAACCGATTATCAGCAGTCCCTAATACAACAATATTTGCAAACGTCCCAAGGAGATTTGGTGTTACTGGAGGGGCCTGGTGATTTTTCCGAAGGTAATTTGTTTGACTTGTCTTTGCTGCAAATGGCTGAAGTATTAGATGCTGGTGTACTGCTAGTAACCCGCTATAAATCGTTGCTTTCGGTTGAGGCGCTGTTGGCTGCTAAAGGGCGTGTAGGCGATCGCTTGTTTGGAGTTGTGATCAACGATATTCCTGTCACCCAATTAGAAGCAGTTGACACTCTCTTGCGTCCCTTTTTGGAACAGCAAGGGATTCCGGTACTAGCAATGCTGCCGAACAATGCTTTGCTCCGCAGCGTCAGCGTTGGCGAACTAGTCAAACAGTTAAAAGCTGATGTTCTCTGCCGCAACGATCGCTTAGATTTGTTGGTGGAGAGTTTAGCAATTGGAGCGATGAATGTCAATTCTGCTGTGAAATATTTCCGAAAACGCCGAAATATGGCAGTGGTAACAGGAGGCGATCGCGTTGAAATTCAGCAAGCAGCTTTAGAAACTTCTACCCAATGTTTAATTCTCACTGGGCAACTACCACCGCCGCCGTTCATTCTCAGTCGCGCTGAAGAACTAGAAATCCCCATTTTATCTGTTGACTTAGACACTCTCACTACTGTCGAAATTGTTGACCGCACTTTTGGGCAAGTCCGCCTCCACGAGCCGATTAAGGTTCACTGTATTCGCCAGTTAATGTCTGAGCATTTTGACATTGACCGTTTGTTGTCTAAACTTGGTTTAACTCCCGCAGCAGCATTGTCTTAACCTCATTAACTCAAATAATTGAGAGCATCAATGCTCAGTTATCAGTTAGGAGGCTGTATTGCTGATAAGGGCACAGCCGGCTCGCTGTCACCTCCCAGGCGACGGCGTGCTGTTCTTTTTTCCCCAAGTAATGGAGTTACTTAACCAAACAATTGAAAATTAGTAACAATGTCTAACTCAAGTTTTCCTCGCACCTACACGCTGTTTGGTAAAATATCTGGGTCGTTTAATTCGGATTATGTCCATCTTTGAGCCAGTCAACAGACCTTATTAACCTCGATACATTAGCGCAAGAACTAGCGACAATCCAGCAAACGGGTTCCAAAAAAATCGCCTTGCTGGGTTCTCGTCACGTTCCGATTACGCATCAGAATCTTATTGAAATGATGACATATGCCCTAGTTTTATCGGGTAATCGCATCATTACTTCTGGTGCTACAGGTACAAATTCAGCAGCTATCAAGGGAGCAACGCGAGCTGATGCAAATTTGTTGACGGTGATTCTACCCCAAAGCCTGGAACGCCAGCCTTTGGAATCACGCCAGCAACTAGAACAGGTAATGCATCTAGTGGAAAATCCCAGTAATGATAATATGTCCCTTGCTGAAGCTAGTTACCTGTGCAACAAGGAAATTGTCTCTCGTTGCCAGCAACTGATCTGCTTTGCATTCCACGACAGTCGCACCCTGTTGCAAACTTGTCAAGATGCAGAAGAACAAAGAAAAGTAGTGACCCTCTTCTACTTTGACTAGTCATTTGTCATTTGTCTTTTGTCATTGGTATTTGACTAATGACTGATGACTAATGACTGATGACTCATAACCAATGCTTAATAAATTATGATTATTTTTTTGTACTCGATCGCTGCTGCTGCCGTTTTAATTTACCTGCCATTTTTGCTGGTAGCTTATGCCCGTACGCGTATTGGGTATGAAATGTTTTCTACTCCTCGCGCTATGTTTGATAAATTGCCACCATACGCCCAACGAGCTACTTGGGCACATCAAAACAGCTTTGAAGCATTTATGGTGTTTGCGGCAGCAGCATTGATGGCATACGTAACAGGTGTAAATTCTTTTACAGCACAAGTGGCTTCGATCGCTTTTGTGGTGGCCCGTTTTCTCTACTCAATTTTTTATATTTTGAATATACCCCTTTTGCGATCGCTGATGTTTGCCATTGGCATTCTTAGCTCTGTCACTCTCTTTTTCTTGAGTATCGTCCAAGCTACTAGTTAAGTGAGGAACGGGGGATGAGGGAGCAGGGGAGGCAGAGGAAGCAGGGGGAGAAATGCCCAATGCCTAATCCAAAATCCAAAATCCAAAATCCAAAATCTAAAATGTTTTATGGCTTCTACTTTTTCCTTTGACATTGTGAGCGACTTTGACCGACAAGAGTTGGTTAACGCCGTCGATCAAGTTATCCGAGACATCAAAGGTCGTTACGACCTCAAAGACACTGAAACTACTGTCGAGTTAGTCGAAGAGAGCATTAACGTTAGTACTGACAGCGAGTTCACCTTAGATTCTGTACATAACATTTTGCGAGAGAAAGCTGCCAAGCGTAACCTCTCCCAGAAGATCTTTGATTTTGGCAAAGTTGAATCAGCCAGTGGTAATCGCGTGCGTCAAGAAATCAAACTCAAAAAAGGCATTAGTCAGGAAATCGCCAAACAAATTTCCAAATTGATTCGGGACGAATTCAAAAAGGTACAAGCTTCCATCCAAGGGGATGCTGTGCGAGTTTCTGCCAAATCTAAAGATGACTTACAAGTAGTCATGCAACGCTTGAAACAAGAAGACTACCCAGTGGCTTTGCAATTTACAAATTATCGTTAAAAGATTCGTAATTCGTAGCAAATAATTCGGTTACGAATTACGAACTACTTTAAGCCCGTCCCCCAATACTTTTTTGAAATGCTGGACGCTCAGATAACTGCTTCATATAGTTCAACATGGCTGGGTAGGAACTGAGGTCTAGCTTCAGCATGATGGGAATGTAATTCAGAATAGACCCTACTGCCACATCAGCAACAGTGAACTCATTACCCAACAAAAAAGGTTGCTTACTGAAAATTTCATTTAACGGAGTCAACAAGCGGGGCATTTCCCGCTCCCGACTTGCTTCTACAAAAATTCCTGGCCCAAGGGTAGCATTAGCAAACAAAACCCATTGAGAAAATACAGCACGTTCCTCAGGTGAAAGTGAAGTTTTACTATACTTATCGGCAAGATACAGCAAAATTGCCCCAGATTCCCAAAGTTTAAAATCCCCTTCAACAATTGCTGGAACTTTACCAACTGGGTTAATTGCCAAATATTCAGGTTTGAGGTGTTCGCCCGCCTGCATATCGAGCTTGACAAATTCGTAGGGAACTTCTAGTTCCTCTAAATACCAGTGAACAATTGACGCTCGACTACGAGCGCCCCCGTAAAGTTTTAGCATAATTACTTAAAGAACTTTGTGAGTGTGAGAATGCTGTTTAATGTTGTCTTCTTTAGTGACGACTCTAGCAGCATTTAATACGCGTTTACGCTCAGTAGAATATTTAAATTCAGTGTAGTTTGTACCTAAAGGAATTAAAGATTTTGCAGATTCACGACGCTTGTAGGTACGCGCTGCTGCAAATACTCGTGGCACAAATTCTTCTCCAAACTGAGCCGACTCTGGGAAGCCATCAGGCAACAGTTGTGAATCGCCATCCAGCACAGATCCCAAAGTTGTTGCATGAGCTAGCTTATAGGAGGTAGGGATGCCCTTTAAAAGCGCTTCCAAAGCCGCAGAGGGAATTGGTTCTATAACTTCGATTTGATAAACTTCTCCATCTTCTTTGACAAAGCAGGTTGCCAAGCCGATAACAATGTAATCATCGGTTGTTAAATCAGGGGCATTGGGATAGGAAATTGCGGTTGTCATCGGAAAATTTCTCAAAACTTAAAAATTAAATCTAGAGACTGGGGAATGGGGCATGGTTATTCTCATTATCTCCCTTGTCTCCTTACCATCTTTCTCATCTCTAGAAGAACGGCTTGTTGGCATTCTACCAATTTGTAGCCCTCACTACTTGACCAGTCTTTGAGATTCATATCTGCTATTTCTGGAATTCACCCTGGGGATGAAGTATTCATGATTAGGTTTGAGGATCAATTGTTTGTTTATCTAGGGCATAGATTTCTCTTGTCCTACTAGGTTACAGTTCTCTCTTGAGATGGCTTCTAGGTAAGCCTAAATACTTTAAAAATAGACATAGTGGTAAAACCACCAACAGGCAAAAACTAGAATTTGATTCCACAAAGCACTGATTGAATGTAGAAAAAGATGAATATTCACTCATTCTTAGCTGACGGTGACCAGCAAAGTAACAAATATCACTTTTCGCTAAATATTATACATAAAGCCCAAGAACGTAGGAAAAATGACGGTGACGCATCTACTTTGGGAGATAGCTATTTACGCTCTTGTGCTTTGAGGTTGGCTCAACAAGGAAACTATACTGAGGCGATCGCACTTTTAAGCCAACTAATCTCCCGCCATCCCCATAATGCGGTTAATTACAACAACCGGGGGCTAATTTATTTCCAAAGTGGCGAAACGCAAAAAGCGCTTTCTGACTATAACACCGCCCTCAAACTTAATCCTTATTTGGCTAGTGCTTATAATAATCGGGCAAATTACTACGCAGCTTGTGGAGAATTAGCAGCAGCACTTGTCGACTACGATCAAGCGATTGATTTTAATCCTCGCCATGTCCGGGCGTGGATTAACCGAGGCATTACCTGGCGTGATTTGGGGCAATATGAGGAGGCAATTGAGAATTTTGAGGTAGCACTGCTTTTCGGTCAGCTAGAAGGTCATATCTGGGCTGAACGCGGCAGGACTTACCATCTTTGGGGTGACTGGAATTGTGCGATCGCTGATTATCGTCGCGCCCTCACTCAACTGCCTTCGAGCGAAACAACTAGGGACGTTACTGGTTCTCGCTTGCGTTTACAAATCGAAAATTGGCTAAACGATTTGTTATTTCCTGGGCGTCCTATTTGGTAGATTAATCCTTCTGTGAGATTCAAAATTCAAAATAAATTATTAAATTTTGAATTAGAGTTTAGTGACCCTGTATCGTTAATGACTAATAAATGATAACTATATAGTTATTCAAAAATTAGCTATTAGCCATTACTTATTAGCAACAATATAAATTAACACCCAGTGTATACGTAGCCAGAATCATAAGAAACTTAAATAATCCCAAATTCGCTATTTGTCTTAGGGTGATAAGTCTGTTTGTGCATCTTCTCGGCGATCTGGATTCATCAACACCACGCGACGCTGGCTGGGATCAAATCGGTATCCCTGTTGTTGCATAATAGTTTTAGTTTGCTGAGGATCGAAGTTACGACTAAATTCTGTCTGCAAACCATTGACGTGTCCTTCCATCAACTTGACTTCAGTACTAATCTCTCGCAACTTTCCTTGCTGTGACCAATGATAAGGCAAAAGTTGTGCTAAAGCAGATGCTGCAACGGCTGTAATGACGAGATTAACAGCTATTTTTGCTGTGCTTTCCACTGCCATCACCTGGTAAGAACGTTGACGAAGATGCCGCTTTGGTCGAGGAATGACCCGGCGTTTTTGTATAGGTTGTAACGGTGGTCTGGAGGGTTGAATCGCGTTCATGATGCTAAAAAATAACCTCGCTTGGTGAAGGGAAGCACTGTAAAAGCTCTCTGGCGCTAATTACTGCTTGATTTAGCTGTCATATTACTTCATTTTTATGAAATAGCTACAAGTGTCGCACTGGTTAAAAAATAACCTGGCTTACGTAAGTGCTAGCTTTCTAGCAACTTATGGCATAAAGCCACAAGCGTCTGGAAATTGCACCCCGTACTGCCAGGATTATTAGCTTTTTAACTGTGTCACATCGTACCGTTATTTGTAAAGTTCTGTGGCTAATCGCCAAGCTAGAACTCCTGGGATCAGCGCCACAACTAGAGCGATGTAGACTTGAGTATCCGAGATGGAAGACACCTGAGCGATGTACAGAGTATCTAAGATAGGCATGGCTGAAAACCTCCTAACCTGAATAGATTTTGAACAGTTCGTTTACTACTTTTCCTTGTTTTGCCAAGATTGTGGAATATCTTGTTACAAGATGCAACAAAAGCAGTTATTAGTCAGTAGTTTTTAATGATTGTTTATCAAAAAAATTCATAAAACTATGAATTTGTATTTGGGTATCGACTTTGGCACCTCTGGCGCACGCGGTGTGGTGATTGACGAGGAAACTACTACCATCCAGGTTGAGGTGCGATATCCCTTCCAGGACTCACCAGCCGCCGTTACGCCCAAAATTTGGCAGGAGGCTTTGTTTATGCTGGTGGAACAAATACCTGATCAATTGCGGCGAGAAATTAAAGCGATCGCAATTAATGGTACTTCTTCCACCGTCTTACTGGTCGATGCTGCTGGCAATCCAACAGATGCACCGTTACTGTACAACGATGCGCGGGGATCATTGGTGCTAGAGCATTTGAGGAGCATCGTACCCCCCAATCATACCGTGTTGAGTGCCACCTCCAGCCTAGCCAAACTTTTGTGGATGAGGCAACAACCCTCTTTTAGTCAAGCTAGATATTTCCTGCATCAAGCAGATTGGCTGGCGTTTCTCCTACATGGACAGTTGGGTATTAGCGATTACCATAATGCTTTAAAGCTGGGTTATGACGTAGAAGAGTTGAAATACCCAGAATGGTTAGAAAAGCTAGAAATACCGATTCAGCTACCCAAAGTTTTACCTCCTGGTACTCCCATTGCCCAATTGCGTCCTGAAATCGCGGATAAGTTCGGTTTCCGCCGTGATTGTCTGGTGTGTGCAGGTACAACTGATAGTATTGCGGCTTTTCTTGCCAGTGGGGCAAAATTACCTGGTGAAGCCGTGACTTCCCTTGGTTCAACGTTGGTACTAAAGTTGTTAAGTCGTACCCGGCAAGAAGATGCCAGATATGGGATTTATAGCCATCGCCTGGGGGATTTGTGGCTGACTGGTGGTGCTTCTAATACTGGAGGTGCAGTACTAAAGCAATTTTTCACAAATGCTGAGTTAGAAAGCCTTAGTCGGGAGATTGATGTATCAAAAGCCAGCGAGTTAGATTATTATCCGTTATTGAAGGCAGGCGATCGCTTTCCGATTAACGATCCCAATTTACCGCCACGTTTGTCACCACGCCCAGATAACCCAGTGGAATTTTTGCATGGGTTGTTAGAAAGTATTGCCCGCATAGAAGCGCGAGGGTATGAATTATTACAGCGAATGGGCGCAGACAAGTTGAGCCGTGTTTATACTGCTGGTGGTGGCGCGGCAAATGAAACTTGGACCGCGATTAGGGCGCGTTATTTGCAGGTTCCTGTAGTCGCGTCAGTGTACACAGAAGCAGCTTATGGAACGGCGCTGTTGGCGATGGGAGGCGGAATTAAGGGTGAACAAGATTAATTGTGTAACAATCTTTTCGTAGGTATTTCGTAAATCAGTATCTATCCCAGTGACAATCTACATATCTCGGCCGATACTGTGATTATTAGATACCGGACTATAGATTCCAGGTTCATGATCTGGGCAGCTATTCGGGGATGGGTGCTTCGCAGCAAGCGAATGTCATCCGTCCCCTTTATTAATTATTGGTGTGAGTTTTAACTAGCCTACCGTCGCTAAGGTAACGGGTGTATTAAGGCGATCGCACAAACTTTCACTGGGCATATTAAGCGATCGCAGTAATGGTAAAAGAAAGCCATGAATGCCATTTACCGGATTCGTGAAGTCCGACATCAGAAGTCCAGATGGTTCATTGTCAGGAAACTTCGAGGGCTTTATTTAGCACGCGACGTAGATGCTCCTGTAGGATACTTTCAGCCCCAGGATAAGCTGGAAGAGCCTCAATTTCAGCGTTGGAATGAGATACATAGGAACCAGGGTAAATAATCGCAGCATAATTAACTACTTGGCTACCTTCTCTGTTTTGGATAGCGTGATGGTAAGTGTGCATCTTCTGAATATCAGCAGTTTTAGGTTTTCCTTCGTTGCTGGTGTTTTCCAGTGGCTCACTCTCAAGTTTGTACTTGGGATCAAATAAATAAACTTGTTGAGAGCCATTAGCTAGTTTGATCTCTACTGCTATATCAGGCCGCAATGTAACGCTGGCGCTTTGCAGTTCTCCATCTTTGCCATAGCTTCGTTCAGGAATTAACTTAATTTTTGTCTTGTGTTGCGGGTGAATTAAAACTAATGCTGGTTGTCCATTGGGTAAAATTCTAACGTAGACTCCCGTTTTATCCCTAGCAACTAAACACTGGGTTTCAACTTCGTATCCTTTGTCTATAGCTACTTCCAGCAGCGTTGCAATTATCCACAAAGTTCCCCAAATTTGGTAAAGTTTGTAGAGATTCTCCAAAGGTGCATCAAGGTCTGAATCATTCAAACGCACAGCAGGACTTCTGATAAATTCCAGATAGCCTTCCAAAGCAGCATGGTAAAGTGGACGGTTTAACAAAACCATCGTAATTTGATTGGGCAAATATTTAGGCTGACTCACCTCATCCAGAAAAGCTGCTTGTTGACGAGCCTTTTTTAATTGGTAAAACAGAGACTTAATCTCTTCCAAAGGCTTACCTTTAGGGTCAGCTTTAACAGCTTGCTGAATTCGTCTAAGTCTCTGATTGACAAGCTCGAAAAATAACCTAACCAATTGGTTCTCATAAACATCAACAGTATGCTCAACTCGGACATCCGGTACGCGAATAGGTCTTCCACTCACATCCAAGTTATGCCCTCGAAAAAAAGCTTGAACTAGACTCCCAAGAGGAGGTTTGCGGACTTGATCTTGCCGAACCCAAATTTCATTAGTTTTGAGAATTTGATGAGGATTACGAGCAAGTTGACTCAAAATCTCACTCAGTCCAGGTCTTTTGCCTGTGCCATTAATAGCCCGACGTAAGCGAAGTAGTTCCTGAGCTAAAGTAGTTTCGCCTAATTGTGGTAATTTCAGACCAGCTAAAGCCCCGGTACGCTGTAAGCCTATCGCTACTGAGGTTGGCAGACGAGAATCGAGATCCTCTAGCATCTGAGCAAAAGCTTCACGACTAATTTTCTGAGGACAAACCGCAATTATCTGTTCCTCAATCTCATTTTGATACTCAAGTCGCAGTCGGTAGTAGCCAGGGTTTGAGCGAGGCCACTCAGCTAGTACTCGAAACTTTCCACTTAAATCCATTACTAAGAGTGGGAGTTTTTTATCTTGAAGCCAAAGCCGTATTTGTTGTAATTTTTCTTGAGGTACATGAACTTCCAGCCAAGCAGGTTGCCACTCACTTGGAGCATCTATAATCTCGCCTTCGCGGCTAAGAAAACTCAGTTTAGAAGTAGGAGGTAAATCCATGTTGTTCAAATGTTTTTAGCATTTTGCTAGCTTTAGCGTGGCTTAGATTAAATTTATTTTCAGCAATATCAACAAATGCCTTAAGGGCTTCTCCCACCCTATCATCAGCACCTTTTAATTTCGGCAGAATCTTCTGTAACAACTGTTCGTCTAAAGCTTCTTCCCAAGATATATCCAAAAGTTTAGCTTCATTCACATAGTTATTTATTTCATCTAAAACACGAAAAGCAAATGGGGTTACTAGATGCAGATTATCCCAAACTTCCATTAAAATTTCACGATACTCAACTTCACCCAAATGCTCAAATAAATCATTACGGCAAACCTCAATTTCTATCATTTGCGCTCTATCATAAACTTTGTCAGCAAAATTGTGAGTAGTTTCGTCTACATTGACTGTGCCGATAAAATAAAGGTTAGGTGGTAACAAAACTTGTTTTTCGGATGCAAGTTCAATTTGGGCTAGTCCTTCACGCATCCTAACTTCCATAACTGAGAGAAACTTGGCAAAGTAATACTCTACCCGTGCTAAATTCATCTCATCCAAGATTAAATGGTAAGGTTTGGGGGTGCGTTTTTCTGTTTGAGCTTGCTCATACTCTTGGGCTGCTTTTTCTAAAAAATGGCTAAACGCAGTGTAATGGTATTCTTTGTCCATTGGATTGAAGTAGCCGAGCAAATCTTCGTTAGTAGTCCAATTAGGAGCTACAGGAACTAAAAGGTATTCAGCCGCTACTACCTCAGCGTAAGCTTTGGTAAGCCAAGTCTTTCCAGTCCCGCTAGTTCCTGAAATAATTACAAATTTTCTCGTTTTGAGAGCTAAGTGGTAGCGTCGCAAGATACTTTCAGAAATACGCAGACCTTTAGAACGGATATTTTGATTAATCTCTGTAAACAAAGGTTCAGAATAGTCTGGATAAATAGTTTTAAGGATACGCTGCGCTTTTTCGTAATTATCCACGTCTTTTTCCTTGTAAAATAATTCTGTAGCTCTGCATAAATCGTCAAGAGCTTTTTGTTGATTATTAATTTCTAAATAGGTAAGTCCTCGATGGTAATAGGCTAAAGCGAAATTAGGATTAATATGTAAAGATTGATTATAATCATCAAGGGCTTTATCATAATTTTCAAGTTTATAGTAAATATGACCTCGCTCATCGTAAACTGCGTAATCTTTAGGTTGAATAAGTAGTAAATAATTATAGTCAGATATAGCATCGTCAATATATCCCGATTCAGCTTTTACTTTTCCTCGATATCGATAAACATTAGCTGAATTGGGAGCTTGTTCTAAAGCTAGATCAAATTTTTCAATAGCATCTTGATAGTTTCCTTCTTTATGTTTATTCACTCCTTCTAGAAAGTAATATTGAGCAACTATATTAATTTGAGCTAAATATTTTTCAATCGCTGTAATTGGTTCATCACACGTTGCAGCCAAAAATAGTGGGAAAATGCCTTCAAACATCTGTTTTATTTCATTAGTTAGCTGTTGATATTCAAAATTTAATATTTCATCAGATGCAATATACTTAGTAACTTGAATACACTTAGTAGCGGTCTTTTGCCGAGCTACAATTTTTAACCAGTCAGCTAAACGATTAATTTTACTAATCTGCTGACTAGATTCAGAAAAAAGAGAAAAATTATCATCTATTCGTATATTTTGGAGTAGTATTTCTTTGAGAATTGTGTTATGTTGTACATTTTGAATAAATTTTTTTCTACTTAAACTTTTCTCAGGGATATATAAACCAACCCATAAACCATATTGAATAATTCGTATAAAAAAATGAGCATTATTCCATTGAAGTTCCATTGTTTTTGAAAACAAATTGTATTCAAAAAATGGCTCACTTAAATCATTATCTAACTGAGTATCTGTATTAATGTATTTTATTATTTCACCTGATAATTGAGCAATAACAAGCTGGTACAGCTGCTCAAATGGTTGTTCAATATATTTTTTGAAATCTTTTTCATTTCTTAAATAAAAAGCTTTTTTTGTTGAATGTTCTTTTAATTGTGTAAGAAGGTCAAAACTTTTTAATGAAAATGGGCATTCTGGATTTACAAAAACTTCTGTCATTTGGCCTAATAACAATAACTAAAATTATTATTGTGACATATTACACTACATACAACTACTTTACTGGTTTGGAAATGTGATCGCACTTTTAACCTCTCTGTGTTCTCTGAGCCTCTGCGGTTGGTTTCTTTGTTAAAATGCGATCGCTTTCTCATTTCGCTTCCCCCGCTAACCTTTGTAACGCTAATAAACCAGCACCGTAAGCAGGCTCATACCTCGGAAAAATTACTTTTACCTCAGAAAGCTTCTTAACAACTGGGGATATTAAGCGATCGCAGTGATGGTAAAAGAACCCCAAATTGTAAGTTGAAAGTAACCGGATGCTGCGGCGCTACAGTGTAGAAGCTAATGACAGCAAGCGTAACACGGAGACAAAAAAGTGCAAATCACTAAGTGCAATGTTGAATTAAGAGTAGATGGCAGCTTAATGCGTGTTTATGTAGCGGCTCCCAAAGCAGCAGGAAAATACCCTGGTATTGTCTTCTACAGTGATATTTATCAGTTAGGTGATGCAATGATTCGTCTAGCTAACTACTTAGCAGGATACGGCTATGTAGTAGCAGCGCCAGAAATTTTTCACCGAATTGAGCCAGTTGGTTTAGTAATTGAGCCAGACGATCTTGGAAGGATGCGGGGAAATGACGATGCGCGTCGAACCTCGGTAGCTGATTATGATGCCGATTGCCTTGCTGTGATTGAATTTCTGAAAACAGAGAGTGCGGTTTCTCCAAATAAAATAGGCACTCTCGGCTTTTGTATTGGTGGACATTTAGCTTTCCGCGCAGCATTTCAAAGCGAAATTCGGGCTTGTATCTGCTGTTACCCGACTGGTATTCCCAGTGGCAAACTGGGTAAAGAGGTAGCCGATACAATCCAGAGGGTAAGTGAAATCAAAGGCGAGATGCTAATGGTGTTTGGTACTCTTGACCCTCATATACCAGATAGCGATCGCCAAATCATAATAAAAGCAATTGAGAATGCTAACATACCTCACCAAGTTTTCTTGTATGAAGCAGAACATACATTCATGCGCGACGACGGTTATCGTTATGATTCTAGTGCTACCACCGCAGCTTGGTCTGAAATAGTAACTTTTTTGGGGCGCATATTTGCAAACTAAAAACTCCTATTATTGCTTTCTTCGCGTCAATTTTGAGTTGTCTGCAATGCTAACAAACCAGCACCATAAGCAGGTTCATACCTCGGAAATATCACCTTTACATTAGGAAAATTATTAACAAGAGACGCTGCAAATCTTTCATGGATCTTGCATCTACCGCGCCATACACTTCCCGTTGTAACTACCTCTAAAACTGAGTCAGTAGTAAAAATCGCATCAATTACTGTAGATGTAGCTTTTACTAACTCTTTTACAGCATCGTCAATTATGAGATTCGCTACTATATCACCTGACGCTGCTGCAAAATCTACAACTGGTGCTAAAGCAGCTATCTGTTTAACTCCCCATTCTCGCCGATATACTACTTCTATTAAATCTTCTATACTTTCTAAATCAAGATGCTGTTTGAAACCCTCTAGCAAACTTGTTGAAATCTCTCGTCCATCATAAGATTTTAATGCTGCGTTCATGCCTGCGATCGCAATTTTATAAGCGCTACCTTCATCTCCTAAAATATACCCCCAGCCGCCGACTCGCTTAGTATATCCTTCATTATTTCGTCCGAAAACTATCGAACCAGTACCAGCTGCAACCACAATTCCTACAGGCTGACCAATTCCACCAACTAAGGCAATCAAAGCATCGTTACAAATTACAATATTGGCTGGCTGTAATGCCCAAGTAATAGGCAATTTGTTATTCTGTAATTCTTTAACTAAACCTTTTACTATTTCTATATCTGCTGCACGACCTACACCTGCTAAACCCAAGCATATCGCGTCAATCTTTAGAGTATTTGTAATTATTGCTGTCTCAACCGCATTGTGAATTGCTATTTGAATAGATTGTAAAGTGGCTTCAATACCTATACTCTGATAGTTAGATGGCCCTGCTTCACCGCGACCTAACACTTGACGCAAATCATTCATCAAAACACAAATAGTTTTGCTACCGCCGCCATCTATTCCCAAAACATAATTCATGAACTGTAATAATATTAATTATTCTGACGTTTCGGTTCTTCTTTTAAAGGAATAAAAAACAGAGCAATCATTCCAGGAATCGTGAGCAAACAGACCAAGACAAAAAATAATGGATAACCAAGTGCTTTTTGTAAATAACCACTAACTAATCCGGGTAACATCATTCCTAAAGCCATAAAGCCAGTGGAGATAGCAAAATGAGAAGTTTTATATTCACCTTGGCAAATATACATTAAATAAACACTAAAAGCTGTAAATCCAAAACCATAGCCAAATTGCTCCAATGAAACCAAGGGATAGACTAATGTTAGTGAAGGCTTAGTGTAAGCCATATACACATAAAAAATATTAGGTAAATTCAATGCTAAAGCCATAGGGAATAAACATCTTTTTAATCCATATTTAGAAATTAGCAAGCCTCCTAAAATTCCTCCACAGATTAAGGATATTACCCCAAATGTCCCGTAGACTAGCCCGACATCTGATGTTGATAACCCTAAGCCGCCTACTTCTGGTTTGTCTAATAAAAATAAAGAGGCTATCTTCACAAGCATTGCTTCGCCAAGTCTGTAAAGCAATATAAATGCTAAAATATTTATAATTTTATCTTGAGAAAAGTATGAGCTAATGATTGACCAAAAAGGTATATTTTCCCTAGCTTGTATTTGTCGTTGGTTATCTGATTCAGGTAAAGGTAAAATTAGGCGATGGAAAATAAACAGGATTACTAAAATTAAAGCTGAGAAGCCAATGGCTATAGTCCAACTTAAGGGAATGTTGTTCAGAGACACTTCAAGATGACCTGCTAAGACTACTAATATTCCAGAACCGAAAATGACAGCCATTCGATAAAACAGTGAGCGAATGCCAACAAATAAGGCTTGTTGTTCTGGAGATAAAGCCAGCAGATAGAAGCCATCTGTGGCAATGTCATAAGTTGCAGAAATAAATGCTCCTATTGTTAATATCGCAAGGGAGATGAAAAAGAAATTTGGCAGTTGCAAGGAGAAGGCTATCAAACCCAAACAAGCGAACATCGCAAATTGGGTATAAAGTATCCATTGACGTTTGGTAGAATAAATATCGACAATTGGGCCCCAAAACATTTTGATGACCCAAGGTAGATAGAGAAAACTTGTCCACAAGGCAATTTGAGTATTATCTATTCCGAGCTTTTTGTAAAAGATTACAGAAACTGTATTGATGATAATGTAAGGTATGCCAGAGGCAAAGTAGAGGGTAGGTATGTATGTCCAGGGCGAAGGGGTGGTGGTTTGAGGTTTCATGTTTGCCTCTAATTATCGGTGTTATTAAAATTAGCATCCAATCGGACACCAATAAGATAAGTTATCTGTAATTTCCCCTTCAGAAAGGCGCATTCCTACACCTCCAGATATAAATTTGTCATTACCATTGTTATATAGCCAAGCTCCCCAAACCTGAGTCATTGACTTGCCATCAATTTCTAATTTAGGAAATTCTAATAACTCTTGATAGACATAATTCTGTTGTGTATACCAAGGGTCATTATTATTACTACGCACAGAGATGTTTCCTGAATTAACTGCAAATCCTCCTTCACCTTCTCTTCCTAAAATAGGTTTGGCAAAGTATGAATTACCTATTGCTGTTGCACTCAGTGATGTTTTAGGAAAATATTCCCAGACTGTCCCAGCATCTTTGCCAGAAAAAAAGTCATATCCCAAATCTGTAATTAGAGCAAATATACTTTTTGGTTGCAGTGCAAAGGCAGAACCGAAGTTCACAATCACAATTTTATTATCAAAAATTAGTTGCTCTAGAGCCGGCCATAATCTTTCACCTTTTTCATCAGTATCATGGATTAGCCATTCCACTGGATACCACATAAAGAGTATATCTATTGGTTTTTTTGTTCTCTGGTCAAATAGATATTCACCATCTTTGATGCCAAGATATTCTAAGGGTAAAATGCTACTTTTTGACTCCAAATAATTTCTTAGCCATCGCATAGTACCTAAATCTTCGGCATTATTCAGAGCTGTAAATGCTACGCGACAGTCTGTAATTGGTTTACCCAAATTTAATGCGGCTCTATTTATATGCTGATTAAGTGTTATTTTTAATATTTTTTGAGCATTTAAATCTGGTTCTTGCAATCCAAAATGTCTGGCGACTTTATTATTGCCATCCGTACACTCAAACCAAAAACTAGGAGTTTGGGGATTAGTTTCTACTACCTTTTTTATCCCCTTTTCTTGATTCCAGCACCAGTCAAGACGCATACAAAATGGTGCAAGGAAGTCATATTTAACTAACTTGATGGTAGCTTCCGGAAATCCATAGTAAAGTAGTGTATCCTCATCAAGAGTGCGGATAATTTGCCACACTTGCGTTAAAACACTACCGACTGATTCCGATGCTTGCTGAATTTCTTGTATCGTCTGCGGTAAAACTTGATGGCAATAATAAAGAGCGTAAGGTGTTTCTTGGTCAGTTAGAGGTATACCTGTTCCTTCTTCAATAGGAGCAAAGTTGTACCAACCCATTTTCATTGACTGAAATAGACGCTTTCGTTGAGGACTGTTGAAAATATTCATAACTCTTTTATCCACCCGCATGACCACCGCGACCGAAACTACCGAAACCACTACGGCCCTTAGAAGAACCTCTGGAAGTCCCGGACTCCGATGAATCACCAAAACCGGATCTTCTAATGCTACTCCCACCAGAGTAACCACTCGATCTGCCGCTACCATTAGATGAGGGTGAACAGTTATTGGGTTGTTGTTTAGCGTTCGCCGACGTTGTGGAGATGCAATCTGACTGTCTTGCTTCTGGGGTTGTCGCACAAGAAGCAAGTAGGGATACAGTCATAACAAACACTATGAGTTGAAATAAACCTGGTTTCAATTTCATGAGTCTTTCTGGATGAATATACAGATGTCAGCTACGGAATTTATGCAAGATAACTACAAGGGTCAAAAATAGATTTCGCATTTCCAGATAGATTTTTTAAGGGTATATCCACGATTTAGAGAATTGCTAAACAAACCCTCTCCAACCCTGTGGCAAAATTTATTAGAGTCCTTCCATAGTTAGTTTGCCCAGCATGACCGCAACTATTCCCAATCTCCCCAGTCTCTACGACCCCTTTTCCACTGAAGCCAAGTGGCAAAAATTCTGGGAAGACAACCAAGTTTACAAAGCTGACCCCAACAAAGGCGGCGAACCCTACTGCATCGTCATTCCACCGCCGAATGTCACTGGCAGTTTGCACATGGGTCACGCTTTTGAAAGTGCGTTGATTGATACCCTCGTGCGCTACCACCGGATGCAGGGGCGCAATACCCTGTGGCTACCCGGAACTGACCACGCCAGCATCGCGGTGCATAGTATGCTGGAAAAGCAACTCAAAAAAGAGGGTAAGACTCGCTACGAATTGGGGCGCGAGAAGTTCTTAGAACGCGCTTGGCAATGGAAGGCGGAGTCTGAGGGAACGATTCTGAATCAGCTACGCCGCTTGGGTGTCTCGGTGGACTGGTCACGGGAAAGGTTTACCCTGGATGAGGGTTTATCTAAAGCTGTTGTGGAGGCGTTTACTCGGCTTTACGAGGAAGGCTTAATTTATCGTGGTGAATATTTAGTTAACTGGTGTCCTGCTTCTCAGTCGGCTGTGTCTGATGTGGAAGTAGAAAATCAAGAAGTAAATGGAAATCTCTGGCACTTCCGCTATCCCCTCACCGATGGTTCCGGTTTTGTAGAGGTGGCGACAACTCGACCAGAAACGATGCTGGGTGATACGGCTGTAGCGGTTAATCCCAATGACGATCGCTACAAACATCTCATCGGCAAAACTGTAACTCTGCCAATTCTACAACGAGAAATTCCGATCATTGGCGATGAATATGTTGATCCCACTTTCGGCACGGGTTGCGTGAAGATAACTCCTGCCCATGACCTCAATGATTTTGACATGGGTAAGCGTCACAATCTGCCGTTTATCAACATTATGAACAAAGACGGCACTCTCAATGCAAATGCTGGGGAGTTTCAAGGACAAGACCGCTTTGTTGCTAGAAAGAATGTCGTTTCTCGCCTAGAAGCAGATGGCTTTTTGGTGAAGATCGAAGATTATAAGCATACCGTTCCCTACAGCGATCGCGGTAAAGTACCTATTGAACCCCTCCTCTCGACTCAGTGGTTCGTCAAAATTCGCCCCCTAGCTGACAACACTCTCGAATTCCTCGACCAGCAAACTTCTCCAGAGTTTGTCCCCCAACGCTGGACAAAGGTTTATCGTGATTGGCTAGTAAAACTCACTGATTGGTGTATCTCTCGCCAATTATGGTGGGGACACCAAATTCCGGCTTGGTACGCCGTCAGTGAAACGGATGGGCAAATTACCGATAATACGCCCTTTGTGGTGGCAAAATCGGAAACTGAAGCCTGGGAAAAAGCTAAATCACAATTTGGTGAAAATGTCAAGCTAGAACAAGACCCAGATGTGCTAGATACTTGGTTTTCTGCTGGAATTTGGCCATTTTCGACTTTGGGCTGGCCAGAACAAACTCAGGATTTAGCAACTTATTACCCGACTACTACTTTGGTAACAGGCTTTGACATCATTTTTTTCTGGGTAGCCAGAATGACTATGATGGCTGGGCATTTTACGCAGCAAATACCTTTCAAAACAGTTTACATCCACGGCTTAGTGCTGGATGAAAAAGGTCAGAAGATGTCAAAGACCAAAGGTAATGGCATTGACCCGTTGTTATTAATTGACAAATATGGTACTGATGCCTTGCGGTATACCTTAATTAGGGAAGTGGCTGGTGCTGGTCAAGATATCCGCTTAGAATATGATCGCAAAAAGGATGAATCGCCTTCTGTTGAGGCATCGCGCAACTTTGCAAATAAGTTGTGGAATGCTGCCCGGTTTGTGATGATGAATTTGGATGGACAAACGCCGCAACAATTGGGGAACCCAGTAGCTACCGAATTGAGCGATCGCTGGATTATCTCGCGGTATCATCAAGTTATCAAACAAACCACCGATTACATCGATAATTATGGTTTAGGGGAAGCAGCAAAAGGACTCTACGAATTCATCTGGGGTGATTTCTGCGATCAATATATTGAACTAGTGAAATCTAGATTGCAAGCAGATGCAGACCCAGTATCGCGGCGGGTAGCACAGCAAACCCTCGGCTACATACTAGAAGGGATTATGAAACTGCTTCATCCCTTCATGCCTCATGTTACCGAAGAAATTTGGCAAACTCTCACCCAACAATCAGCAGATTCACCGCAAACTTTACCGTTACAAGTCTATCCCCAGATAGATGCAAACTTGATTGATTCAACCTTGGAAGAACAGTTTGAATTACTGATTGCTACTATCCGCACAATTCGGAATTTGCGTGCTGAAGCAGATATTAAGCCAGGGGTAAAAGTGACAGCGAATTTGCAAACCGAAAGCCAGAAAGAGCGGCAAGTTCTCACTGCTGGACAAGATTATATTAAAGATTTGGCGAAAGTTGAGACTTTAACTATTACCGACAAGCAAGAAAACCAAACTATTACTGCGAAAAAACCTCAAAAGGGTTTGAAGACAATTGGCTTAATTATCGTGGCTATTATCTTTGGTAGATTGGGTTTAGCTGCGGGAAATGCCATTGATGACATTCCCATCGTCGGAACTTTCTTTGAACTAGTCGGTTTTGGTTACACAGCGAGGTTTGTTAGCCAAAATTTATTAACTGCCCAAGCTAGACAAAAGTTATGGACACAGTTTTTCCCGCAGAAAGAATTAGAGCAATCACAAGAACCAGAAAATGCGATCGCAGGTGTAATTGGTACAATACAGGTGCTAATTCCTCTAAGCGGTGTGGTAGATATTGAAGCTGTGCGTGCCAAACTAGAAAAAAGCTTGAGTAAAGCTGAAGCCGAAGTTCAATCCCTGAGTACCAGATTAAACAATCCTAGTTTCGTAGATAGAGCTAGAGCCGACGTGGTACAAGGGGCGCGGGATGCCTTAGCAGAAGCACAGAAGCAAGCTGAAATTTTGCGCGAGCGTCTGAAGGGGTTAATGTAGGCATGGCCTGCGTGGCCTAGGATAACTGTAATGGGTAATGGGAGTGTTAATAATTCTCAATTACCCGTTACCAATTAACAAGATCCAAATCTCAATTCTGGGACTTATTATTTTATTAAACTTTTTTAATTTTTAATTTTTAATTTTTAATTGGAGCGAAGCGACCCTCATGCTATATCTAGCCCAGGTGCGTAAAAACGATTTTTTAGACCAGCACCAGTTACGCTTATTGGCGCGTCAAGAAGCTGATAACTTGTGGGCGATAATTCCAGAAGAGGCTTTCATTCTGTTAGGAAAGGGAAAGATTATGAGTGAAAACTTGCTTGTTTTAGTAGAACTTTCCCATACAGGGGACATTGAAAGAATAGAAGACGCTACCAACTGGGTACTGCATCTGGTACAAAGCTACCTTACCATCGGCATTACCCCAGAATTTTTGCAGCACGAAGCCGAGCGAGCAGAACATTGGCGACAATCCTTGACGTTGCAAAACCAAGACTTAGCACGGCGTTCCTTAGAATTGGAAGCTCGTCGTGAACAAATTCAAGCTCTAGAAGAAAGTCTCAAACGTGAGAAAAATGGTTATCCCCAAGAGGAAAGTTAAAAGTTTGCAATTGTATTGCTCATAAAGCTACAGCGCCCTCAGTGTGTATTTATTGACCTGAAATTACCTAAAAAAGCATTTTTTGGTGTGCCATTTTAAGTATGCGGTAGAGGTAGGATGAGACAATATGAGTATGGCGTGACAGTATGGTTCACTGGTCTAAGTGGTGCAGGTAAAACTACTATCTGTAAATTCGTGGAGAAACAACTGCGGATACAGGGATACAGAGTTGAAGTTTTAGATGGCGATGCAGTACGTCAAAACCTATGTAAAGGGTTGGGTTTCAGTAAAGAGGATCGAGAAGAGAATATTCGGCGCATTGGCTTTGTGGCTCATCTTCTTGCCAGAAATAATGTAATTGTATTGGTTTCGGCAATTTCACCTTACCGCGAAATTCGAGAAGAAGTGCGCCAAACTATTCCATATTTCATTGAAGTTTATGTCAATGCATCATTAGAAGTTTGTGAACAGCGAGACGTAAAAGGATTATATAAAAAGCAAGATCCGGCGAGATCAAGCACTTCACTGGTATTGATGATCCTTATGAAATACCACTCCGTCCTGAAGTCGAATGCAAAACTAACCAAGAAAGCGTTGCCGAAAGTTCAACTAAGGTCTTAGAAAAGCTGGAAGAGTTGCATTATATAGTTGCTAAAGTGAATGATTTAGGCACTGACAAATAAAAAAATACTCAACTACTTTTTGTGTTGAGATAGGTTATGGCCGGCGCAATCAGTTTTTCGGAATCGAGCGCTTCAAGCAGTAAATCCATCTTCTAATTTATATTGTCTATCATCTGCTCATGGTAGATTCCATAGTACTTTTGACTTTTGACTTCCGCCTTGCGGTACTAGTTTGATTTAGGCTGTGCGAGTGTCAGAAATTGCCAAATTACCCATACAGCGAAGGTGGGTGCCCCGATTGTAGCTGCTATTAGTAACGGCTCTAGTCCATCCAGTAAGGTAACTATGGGAAACAAATACAGCACGTCTTCAATGTCAAACCCGGCGAAATTTGGTTGACGGCTGGCATCTTTGCCCAAACGCTGTTCCATTTGGTTTCGCAAATGAAAGATGCAAGCAACAGACACACCAGATACTATTCCCATAAACAACGCCCACCAACCAAATTTCCCCTCCCTAAGACCATATCCAATACACACAAACAAAAGAATGTGGATGATGGCATCACTAACAAGGTCATACTGATGTCCCCATTTGCTGCTTTTTCCACTCAAACGAGCTAATTCACCGTCTGTATGATCTAGAAAGTTGGATAAAGCAAATAGCACTGCTCCAATGTTTGCCCAAATGGCATCGCCAACTGCGAGTGCTACCGCAGCCGCCAACCCTGTCACAAGTCTCACTGTGGTGAGATGATTGGGGTTTATCCAACTGTCTTTTAGAGGTCGAACTAGCCAATAAGCAAGTTGAGCATCCCAAGGCTTGATGGTCATAGATGAACTTGAACTTGATGTGGTATTTGAATATGTATACCAGTAATCACTTAATTAATAATTGATAATTCATAACTTATTTGGTTGGATTATCGTCAATTCCTCCATAAAAATAACCAACAACTAACTAACAACTACTGATTCTGGTTTAGCAGTTGCTTGGGTACGACGCTCTTTCAAGTAAGAGAAAAATTCCCGTCCCTCACGCAGGCGGCGCACTAACATTTGAGGATCACTGAGCATTTCACTGACAATTGGAATAATCGCTCTAGGGCGGAAGTAGAACTTACGATACATCCTCTCAACTGCATCTTCAATCTCAGCACTGGAGAGATTTGGATATTGCAATGTAGACATTTGAATTCCTGAATTGGCAACTAAGGAATTATTGCTAAACCAATTATTTTCCTGTGCTTGGCGATAAAGTTCTGTTCCAGGATAGGGGGCTGCGATGGAAACCTGAATTGTATGAGGACTAATATCGCAAGCAAAGCGCACCGTTTCTTCAATTGTTTTTTGGGTTTCGTCGGGTAAACCAATGATAAAAGTACCGTGTACGGTAATGCCAAGTTTATGACAATTTTCCATAAACTTCCGTGCGACTTCTAGCTTAATTCCTTTCTTAATCCCATCCAAAATTTGCTGATTGCCAGATTCAAATCCTACTAATAGTAGGCGTAAGCCATTATTGCGTAGTTGTTTGAGGGTGTCATAGTCCAGATTGGCCCGGGCGTTGCAACTCCATGTCAGTTTAAGTCGTTGCATATGTTCGCTAATTGCGATCGCTCGATGTTTATCTATAGTAAAGGTGTCGTCATCAAACATATATTCTCGCACCTTGTCACCGAAAATCGCTTTGGCTTCTTCCATTTCGCGCCCAACTGCTTCTGGGCTTTTAGTCCGATACAAGTGTCCACCAATTGTTTGCGGCCAAAGGCAGAAGGTACATTTTGCCGGACAGCCCCGCCCAGTGTAAAAGGAAATGTATGGATGCAGTAAGTAGCCAATAAAGTATTTTGTAATATCTAAATCGCGGTGATAAATCGGCAATACACTGGGCATTGAATCCCAATCGTGAATCAAAGAGCGGTCTTGATTATGATGTATATTACCCTGGCGATCGCGGTAGCTTAAACCTGTGATTTCTTCCCAATTTTTACCTGCTGCTATTTCTTTGCAGGTATAGTCGAATTCGTGACGACATACAAAGTCAATGATTGGGTTTTCACCCAGCGTCTGCTCTGGTAATACTGCTACGTGCGCTCCAATCAAGCCAATCTTGACATTCGGGTTTTGAGCCTTGATTGTTTGGGCACACTTTACATCATTAGGCAGCGAAGGCGTGCTGGTGTGCATGATAATTAGCTCGTAATCTTGAGCAATTTCGATCACATCTTCTACTGTTTGATCGTGTGGGGGCGCGTCTACAAGTTTGCTACCAGGCACGAGGGCTGCGGGTTGCGCCAGCCATGTAGGATACCAGAAGGAAGTAATTTCGCGCTTGGCTTGGTATCTCGAACCTGCACCGCCATCAAACCCATCGAAGGAAGGAGGGCTGAGAAACAAAGTTTTTTTCACAGGTATATTCCTTTTTGGAGGTTTTAACTGATACTTTTTTAGGATAAGACCTAAAGAGCAGCAGATGCGATCGCAGTCCTAAATCATTTATTAAATTTTCTATTTTTCTCTTTAGGGAAAAATATTTTTTAATCGTAGACGCGTAGCGGCTTCCCGCAGGGTACCGCAGAGACGCAGAGAACACGAAGAGATCGGAAATAGAGATGTTCACGAATGATTTAGGACTGTTATATATCAATAAAAGTGTTTACTGATAAGTCTAATTTATCTTTTTTTGCTTTTTAGCAAAATGATATTTTGACAGTTAACTACGAACTTTGGTAAGGACTTTTTGAGAGTAGAATGAAGCCGATTCTTCGTTTTTGGCACAATCTTGGGCAAATTTAATCAAATGATGTCCAACAAGTCCAACGTGAATCAAGTTTTCAATATTACCTGCTTTTAGTGCTGGTTTGGCCATTTTCCAGAAAGTCTGACGATAGTTACTAAATATGCCTATCCGCAGCAAAATATTAGCTAAATAAGTTAAACCTTTGCGAATGTTAGCCGCAGAAGCGCGAGATGGGCTGTTAGGAACTTCGATGCGGTTTGGATAAGTATTTTCCATATTGTAGGCAAACCGCTCATATAAAAATTCCGGCTCATAAGCTGTTGTAATGCAGCGCCGCCACATCTCAACAACTTGCTCGTAAGGCATCAAAAACTCAACGTTTGATTCACGGCTTTCATCAAACACAAGTCGTCCTTCTGCTTCTAACCTCCGCCATAAAGGAGTTCTAGGTAATGCATGAAGTAGGTTAATTGTCAACATGGGAATTTGCGATGCCCGAATAAATTCGATAATTCGGTCTGCTGTCTCTGGTGTATCTGTATCTAACCCGATGATGATTCCTGATACTACTTCCATGCCATAGCTATTTAAAACCTGAATGGCTTTTAAGATTGGCATACTTAGATTTTGGTCTTTGGAAATAGCGTGGAGAGCATCTGGTTCTGGTGTTTCGATACCGCAAAAGATTGTGCAGAAATAAGCTTCGCGCATCATCTCCAGCAGTTTTGGGCTTTGAGCTAAGTTGAGCGTTGCTTCACAGGCAAACTGGATGGGGTAGCCATTGCGTTTTTGCCAGTCAATCAGGTGAGGAAGCAACTTCATGGCGGCGCGGCGATCGCCAACAAAGTTATCATCGACAAAGTACACTGCTCCCAGATTGCCAGATTGTCGCATGGCATCTAACTCGGCAACTACTTGCTCTGGTGTTTTCATTCGGGGATTGTTGCCATAGAGTTCGGGAATATCACAAAACTCGCAGTGATAAGGGCAACCACTAGAAAACTGCACATTTGCCAGAAAATAATCATTGATATTCAGCAAATGATAAGCTGGAGTGGGAAACTCTGTTAGGGGCAAACGTTCCTTGGTTTCAAAGCGAATTTGCGCTTGGGGACGTTCCGAGTTTTGGTCTAGATACTCGATCATGCGATCGCTTGCATCTCCCAACTCACCCAAATGTAAAATGTCAAACTCAGGATAATATTCTGGGCAACCAGATACCGAAGGGCCACCTACAACTGTAATTTTGCCTGCTCTATGGGCAAGTTCATTAATTTGATTAATCTGTGGTTTTTGGATATGCATTCCACTGACAATCACCACATCAGCCCATTGGTAATCAGCCCTGGTAGCTAAACGTACATTCTCATCAATAAAACGGACTTCCCACTCTTTCGGTAAATAGGAAGCCACGATTAAAATTCCTTGAGGAGGCATAAAAGCCTTAACACCCATAAGTGGATAGGCATGGTGAAAAGTGCCAAACGAACGGCTGTACCTGGGAAAGATGCAGAGTATCCGTCGATGATGATGCGGAACGTAGCTTGTTTTCTTAGTAGTAGCAGATGGTTGTAAAGTTTCTCCTACAGGAATTGAGTTCTTGGAAGACTTTATAATATCAGTCATCGTAATTCTCAGTAGTTAAATAGACATTACCTTGGCAGCATCAGCTGTTATTGGCATCACTTTACCTTCTTTTGTCAACTTTAGTTGCCGCCCTCGCCATTCAAATGTATTGTTAACCCAGCAATAATACCAGAGAACAAAGCTGATCAAGTCGCGAATAAGGATTAGCCAGAGTAATTTTTTGGCAACCGCATCGTTAAGAACCTTGACTGCAACGAACCAGCCCATAAATAACCGCATCATCCAGGTGATGACTAATATAGCCCAAGCAAAAATTGACCCTCCCGTAGTAATTAACAACAACAGACTAGTAAATGTGCCATAGGTGAAAATCAGCCCTAAATATCCCCAGGGACGAGAAACTCGTGTACACAGCAACCAGCGTATCTGTCGCTGAATTAAATCAACGAAACTGTTTGTGGCGATCGCATGGTCAATCACATAATCAGAAAGTACTACTTTATACCCAGCTTGGGCAGGCAGATAACCGAGTTGATAATCATCTGCCAGATAATCAGCAATAGCTGAAAATCCACCAATTGCTTCGAGTACAGTTCTGCGAATGGCAATAGTTGGCCCCAAAGCAAACTCAATTTTGTGCAACTTATTAGCAACTAAAACGCCAGCAAGATACTCAGTTGAAATCCCAATCCCTTCCAGATTTGCCACCCATCCTTGTGTCAACGGACGGTAAAGGCAGGTAACGACTCCGACATCAGGATCGTGCATTGGCCCAATTACTCGTCGTAAGTAGTCTGGGCCAACTCGAACATCGCTATCTGCTAAAAGCAAGATGGAATATTTAGCTTTGGATTCGGCATTAGCAAGATTGCAAACTTTGAAGTTATTACCAATTGTGTGTTCGCTAATTACCAATTGCAAATCCAACTCTGGAAAATCTTGGATAATCTGCCGCACCACTGCGATGCCAGGATCATTGGCATCGCGAACGCTAAAGATAATTTGGTACTGTGGATAGTCTTGGCGGCAAAAAGAAGCAAAATTTTCGTAGGCTTGCTCATCAAGCCCGCAAATCGGCTTCAAAATAGTAATAGCTGGATGAAAATCGGGAGCAATAGGATTTTGATGGTTCAAAAAGGCGATCGCTGCATAAATCCCGTAAGCATAAAACCAAATTGCTGATATAGACAAAAGTAACAGCAGCAAATAAATATAAGTCTTTAAAGAATCAAAGTCCCAAATTTCCATTTTCCAGGCTTCTCTAAATTTACTGTTTTTCCTTTGTATCTTAGTGGTTCAAGAATAAATTTTGTTTCACTACAAAGCCACAAAGGAAACTTTTTTTAGTAGAAAATACTCACCAAATGTATGTTATCTGTGAAAATATTATTATTTAAACTACTCCCACACTCTTTAGAACCCATTAAATTTGTTTGCTCGCAATTATGAACCTGATCTATTTTCTTTTGCGTTCTTCGTGGGGGATGGTAGCGATCGCGATCGCTACTGGATTCCTGAGTGGCGGTAGTAGTGCTGGCTTGATTGCCTTAATTAGTCGTGCTGCAAGTAGTAGTAGTGTTTCACGGCTTACGTCCATAACTTGGGGTTTTGCGGGGCTGGCTATAGTTGCACTGATTACCAGCATCATTTCCCAAGTGATGCTGATCCGCCTTTCTCAGAATGCAGTTTTGCAATTACGGATGCGTTTAAGCCGCCAAATTCTTGCTTCGGAGTTAAGCCATCTGGAACGCCTAGGGAATCCTCGATTATTGGCAACTTTAACAGAAGATATTCAGGCGGTTGCTAATGCTGTTTATCAAATGCCTTTCATTTTTATTAATCTAGCGATCGTCCTGGGTTGTATAGCTTACATAACTTGGCTTTCTTGGTTAGTGCTGCTGATGGTTTGTGTAATTTCAGTAGTAGCGATCAGTAGTTGCCAGTGGTTATTAAATAGAGGTGGAAAATTGCTGGCCCTAGCTCGTGAAGATGAAGATCAGCTATTTAAACATTTTCGCACCATTACCGAAGGAGTTAAGGAACTCAAACTAAATTACCAGCGACGGCAAGATTTTTTAGAATCAAAACTGCAATTAACTGCTAACGAATTCCGTCATCACAATGTTAATGGTCTAACCCTTTTTGCTACAACTTCAAGCTGGGGTCAACTCGTATTCTTTTTTGCCATTGGTTTTGTAATATTTGCGCTACCGAATCTACTTACCATTAATGCTGAAACTCTCTCTGGCTACATTTTGACTTTTACTTACTTGGTGTTACCAATGGATAACATCATCAGTAAACTTCCTCTATTAAGTAAAGCCAGCATTGCCTTGCAAAAAATCGAGTCGTTGGGTTTATCTCTAGCTAGTCGAACTGAAATATCGACTGTTCCACCTGCACTCAAATCTAACTGGCGCAGCTTAAGGTTTAACAGTATTGCCCACACTTATTATACAGATCAAGAAGACAATAGCTTTATCTTTGGCCCCATCAACCTGACATTATATCCTCAAGAATTAGTCTTTATTGTCGGTGGGAATGGTAGTGGCAAGTCTACATTAGCTAAACTAATTACTGGACTTTACATCCCAGAACACGGCGAAATTTGGTTTGATAACGAGTTAATTAACGAACAAAATCGAGAATGGTATCGCCAGCATTTTTCCGTAGTATTTTCCGATTTTTATTTATTTGAAGAACTTTTAGGATTAAAAAATTCTGACTTGGATAGTCAAGCTACAAAATATTTAAAACAACTGCAACTAGACCATAAAGTTAAAGTTGAAAATGGGCAACTTTCCACCACAGCACTTTCTCAGGGACAACGGAAACGGCTGGCTTTGCTCACAGCGTATTTAGAAGATCGACCAATTTATCTATTTGATGAGTGGGCAGCCGATCAAGATCCAGTATTCAAAGAGATATTTTATACTCAATTACTACCAGAACTGCGATCGCGGGGCAAAACAGTTCTGGTGATTAGCCACGATGATCGCTATTTTCATTTAGCAAACCGAATTATCAAACTTGACTATGGACAAATAGAGTACGACAAGACTTGAAGGGGGCGCTATCAACCCCATCTAAATCCAAGCCAGGTTATGATATTTTGATATTTTTTTTGAGCGAATAGGGAAGCGATCGCTAAATTAAGGGACTTCCAAAAAACTGATGCAATAACCCTTGGCAGAACTTTACCTATAAAGTTGGTTAAATGTTGGTATTGCTGATACGATTCTACCTAGCATCAATTTTCGGAAAAAACCTATATTGCACTTTTTCTATGAAAAGAAGACAAATTCTTGGCTTCCTGGGTGTAGCAGTTGCAGGCTTGCTCCTAACAATTGGTTTACCATTGGTTACTCCTTCTGCTGTAATAGGACAGCCAAACACCACCCTACTCGTGTCCGCAGCCGCCAGCTTAAAAGATGCACTAGAAGAAATTAAGCCTTTGTACCAACAAAGGAAGTCAGGTACCAAAATTAATTATAACTTTGGCGCTTCTGGAGCCTTGCAGCAACAGATTGAGCAAGGTGCGCCAGCCGATATCTTTATTTCTGCTGCCAAAAAGCAAGTGGATGCCTTAGAAGAAAAAGGATTGCTGCTACCAGGTAGCCGTACTAACCTGGCAAATAACAGTTTAGTCTTGATTGTGGCTCAGGATGTGGTTGGTATCAGTAGCTTCTACAATTTAACAGATAGCAAGATTAAGAAAATTGCGATCGGTGAACCTAGGAGTGTACCCGCAGGCCAATATGGAGAACAAGTCTTAAAGAATTTAAAACTTTATGATCAAGTTAAGTCCAAATTGGTTTTTGCTAACAATGTGCGTCAAGTTTTGGCAGCAGTAGAAAGTGGTAATGCCCAAGCGGGTATAGTTTATGCGACTGATGCCAAAATCTCCAACAAGGTAAAAGTTGTAATCACTGCTGATAAGAAGTTTCACTCACCGATTATCTATCCAGTGGCAGTAATTAAAGGCAGTAAAAATATTCCCGCAGCCAAAGAATTTGTCCAGTTTTTATCTAGCAGTCAAGCTAAGACTGTACTCAGAAAATATGGATTTATTGTGCCTTGAAGATGAATGCAGATAGGGCAAGAGGGCAGGGCCTGCCCCTTATCTGCTTAATTGAGGTTTAAGAAGCTGGGGACTGTAACTTTTCTAGTCGTGCCAGCACTTCTGAACTATGAATGTTTGGGTTTACTTTCACAAAATTCTCGCGTAAGACACCCTGAGGATCGATGATAAAACTGTGACGCATAGATAAAGAGCCGAGCCACGAACCGTAAGCTTTACTCACTGAACCATCGGTATCAGCCAAGAGTGGGAATTTTAGTCCCTCTGAATCACAAAATTCGGCGTGAGAATCAATATCATCAGCACTTACGCCAATAATTTGGGCATTTTTTTCGAGGTATTGCGGTAAGTCTTGCTGAAAGCGGCGAGCCTCTATAGTACAACCAGAGGTAAAGTCTTTTGGATAAAAGTAGAGGACTAGCCACTTACCGCGCAAGTCAGAGAGGGAAATTTTGCCATCACCTGTATTGGTTGGCAAAGTAAACTCTGGTGCGGGTTGATTAATTGCAGGAAGTTTACCACCAAGAGCATCAGCAGCAGGGGTAAAATTCAGCCAGCTGATGAGAGAAATACAGCTGGCAAATAATATGCTTAAAAAAGTGCGGCGGGAAATCATGGTACAAACCAGAATTACAACTTTACACAAGTTTACAATTCTTCGTTGCTGTGAATCTCATTCTAAATGAGATTCTGGTGGACTATCTGTGCTTTCGATGTATTGGCTATCTAAGAGAAAGGCCCCCCTAGTAAAGCGAATACCCCAATACCCACCGGGTCTGCGGTCAATAACTATACCCTCTTCGCCAATGTGAATTACATCGGATGGGCGCAGCATGGGCATGGGTTCAGCAGTTTTGACGTAGGGTGGTAGTGCCACAAGCCGGACTTTACTACCAATTGCGAATTCTTTAGACATTTTAATCAAGCTAGGAGTTTTGATTAACTCATAACTCATAACTATCTTGAAAGTCTACTAAATCATGGGAATAAATAGGGAAAGGGAAAGGGGAAAAATTTTATCCCCTTTCCGCATCTTCTGCAAGAAGTCTATAAATTTTTAACTATGGTAAACTTTTGAAAAATTATTATTGGGGATTGCCTTGTTGACGGCGCGAAGGAGCATTTTGGCGATATTGCTCTAATTTTTGCCGCTGTTCAGGGGTGAAGACTGCTTGAATCTGTTGTTTCTCAGACTCCCGGATTTGTCGGATTTGGGTTTTTTGTGCTTCAGTCAAATTTAAGTCAGCAAAACTATCCTTGCGGGAACGTTGACCTGGTTGCCGTTGACCTTGACCTGCTTGCCGTTGAGCCTGACGTGCTTGTTTCGCCGCCTCTAACTTGGCCTTTTGTTCTGGGGTGAAAACTGCCTCCATTTTGGTGCGGCTATCGCGGCGAATTGCCCGAATTTGGTTTTTTTGAGTATCTGTTAGACCCAAGTCTTTCCACATACCCCTTCCTTTTTGTGGAGTTTGTGCAAGTAACACGGGTGAAGGAGAGGCTGTTTGGGCGTTAACAGCAAAGGAGGTTGCAGTTAAGGTAAAGGCGATCGCTCCAGCGACTAGCGATAATGCTTTGAATTTCATTATTTGTCTGGTGGGTTCTTCCTGGTTGGATGCCACTATCATAAGAACTTATCTTGAGTAGTTACATGAGGAGAAAGTCATGATTCTACCCATGACTTTAGTCATGATTGAATTTTGATAAAGATGATTGACAATAAATATTTAGGAGTTAAAAGTTAGGAGGTAGGAGTTAGGAATAAGAAGTTTTTTAACTATAGTTAATTTATAAATACTTGTTGAACCTATTACATAATGTTTTTATATCCTGCATTTACTCTCGATTCCTTACTTAGCAAAAATTTGAGATAGCGAAAGCTGTAATTTCAATTTTTAGAACTCCTAAACCTTAACTCTTAACTCATTTACAACTGGAGCAAAGCGGCTGATGAGTCGTCCAATTCAAATTAAGAAACATCCTTTTCCGTCTCTACTTTATCTGGAGTGGATACTACTGTCGATCACTGCTTTGATAGCAGTTATACCACCTCCAGTCCGTCGATTTCGCCCAAAATTGCCAGAACTAACAATTTGTGGGTTATTTCCAGACTTATCAATTTGTAATTTATTGCCAGAACTGTCAATTTATAGTTTGATTGTTTTTGCACTAATGGGCTTAAAATTACCCACTAGCAGTAATAAAAATAAAATAATATATACAAGTTTTGAAATATTATTAATTTTAATTACTGGACTTTTTGGTGAAAGATTCGCCCGTTTATTTCCTTTCCTTTACATAATTTTAGTTACTCGAAGTTGCCTAATATTTAAATTACCTGGGCGTTTATTCGTTACTAGTCTATCATTTGCATTATTTCTCTTTACTACACAACTCAAATACCAGATGTTCAATTTTCAAGCGTCTCCACAGGCACAAGAGCGTTTTCGATTTCTTAGCTTGAATTGGTCGTTGGTATTTGGCTTAAGTTTAGTTTTTGTGTTGTTAATGATGAATGCAGTATTATCTGAACGGCACAGTCGAGAAAAGCTAGCGATCGCTAATGAAAAACTCCGTGAATATGCCATGCAAATTGAAAATCAAGCTACCTTAGAAGAACGCAACCGCATTGCTCGTGAAATTCATGATTCATTAGGACATTCTCTAACTGCTTTAAATCTACAATTAGAAACTGCTTTAAAATTGTGGCAATCTAACCCAGGTAAAGCTGAAACATTTCTAGCAACAGCAAAGGAATTAGGTTCTAAAGCGCTAAATGATGTCCGTCAGTCTGTTTCTACTATGCGTTCTAATCCTTTACAAGAGCAATCTTTAGAACGTGCGATCGCTAGTCTTGCAGAAAGTTTTCATCGCTCAAATGGCATTTTACCAATTTATCAAATCAACCTGGAATATCCTCTACCACCTGAAATAAACACAGCTATTTACCGAATTACTCAAGAATCTTTGACAAATATATCTAAATATGCATACGCAACAGAGGTTAAGTTAGAACTGGCTACGGCTAGAGGCAATTTGCGATTGATAATTCAAGATAATGGTAGAGGTTTTGATTTAGGGCAGAATACTACTGGTTTTGGACTTCATAGTATGCGTGATCGAACTTTAGCACTTGGAGGTGAGTTTAATATTAATAGCGCTCCTGGTTCAGGTTGCAAAATTACAGTTAATATTCCCTTAACGAGGTTGACATGATGATTAAAGTGCTACTGGTAGATGATCAAGGTTTAATTCGTCAAGGATTAAGAGCGTTATTAGAATTAGAACCAGATTTAGAAATAGTGGGAGAAGCAGAAAACGGTGAACAGGCAATTAATTTAGTTATTGAATTTCAGCCAGATGTCGTATTGCTAGATATTAGAATGCCCATCATGGATGGAGTTGCAGCTACGCGAGAAATTCAAAAGCGTTTTGCCAAAACTAAAATTTTAGTACTGACGACTTTTGATGATGATGAATATGTATCCGCAGCACTGCAAAATGGGGCAATGGGTTATTTATTGAAAGATACACCTTCAGAAGAATTAGCTGTTGCTATTCGTGCCGTTTATAAAGGATATACTCAATTAGGCCCAGGTATAGTTAAAAAACTATTAACTCAGTTTTCTAATGGTACACCAAACCATTCAGCACCTGTACCGTCTAGTTTAGGTGAACTCACTCCTAGAGAAAAAGAGGTTTTGCGGTTAATAGCTACAGGCGCTAGTAATCGAGAAATTGCTCAGGAACTCTACATTTCTGAGGGGACGGTAAAAAATCATGTTACAAATATTTTAAATCGGTTAAATTTGCGCGATCGCACTCAAGCTGCAATTTGGGCAAATACCTATTTATCCTATTTGAATGGGCAAAATTAAATAATTTAAAATTCAAAATTGCAACTATTCTCTATATTCGGCAAGTCTCGCTTAATATTGTGCTGATTGTTTTGAAGCTCTGTTTTTGCCAACACCAATAAAACGCAGATTGTTAAAAGTATTTTTCCATGTCTAAACAGAAAAAAATAATATTACGTATACGTAATATATATTATTGAATTTTGCCTTGATTTGATGTTGCATTTCCGTAAAAACCTGTTACATTACTTTACAGGCAGTTATAACTGTTACAACATAAAAGCTCGGAGTATTATTTATGGCGGACGTTAAGAAGACTACGGCTTCGGTTCCAGAAGATCCTAATGCTTTGCGTTGGGGCTTCACTCCTCAGAGCGAAAATTGGAACGGTCGTTTTGCAATGATTGGTTTTTTATCTGCCGTTGCACTTGAAGTGTTTTCTGGTCAAGGGATTTTACACTTCTGGGGCATTTTATAGATTTAAACGTTTTACCTTCATTTAAATAATTAGGCAAGGCAGCGATTAGCAAGATCGTCTGCCTTTCCTTTGACAGAAAATTCTCTTATCGTGATGAGCGAAATATTACACGACCTGGAGATTCTTCCTGATTAATTCGCGCATACACTCGAAGACAAGTTAATACTTCACCAGGAATACCACCACAGTCTAGTTGTAAGTCATCCTTGGATGAAGCACAAATATCTGCATAAAGTCCCGATAATTGGCGAATTCGCACTTCATTACCTGCATTAATGGCTTCATCACCGACTTTCTTCAGGATGCGCCGTGATTCATGTTGTAGCTTTCCCCACCAAGAATAGCGTTCAGCCGGTGGTACAAATACTAGGGAATGTATCGCTTCGTCCATATCAATCCAAGCACGGAGAATTGACAAGGGATCAGTGTTTTTCTCAGCTTTTTGGGTGCGTTGGAAGCGATCGCTTAAAGCATCAATATATTGATCGCGCTGTTCTGGTTTGGAGTGTAAAGAAATGACATCGAAGCTGAAAACCCTCTTCAAAGCATGATGTAAATCTGGGTCTATTTCGATAAAATTCATATATAGAAATAGGAATGCTGCTGGTAAATCGGATGTATTACCTTGGGCAATTTGAGAATTTGAAAGTGCTTGAGGATACAAGCTCAATCCCTGAGTTTGAACAGTACCACTAAGTCCGGGGTAGATAATTTCATCACGGATAAAGGGAAGTTGATAAAGGTTAGAATTATCTGCGATCGCACCAACTTCTTGAGCTAAATCTAAGGTGCGTGATCGCCAAGTTGCAGCTAAATCTTCTGGTACTCGCAGCAATTTGCGTTGGATCTCATTCCACAAATCAGAGTCTGTTGTGCTTTGTAGTTGGGAATTACCCAGATAATAATTAAGTTCTGAGTCAGAATCAAAAACTTCCCGGAGGTGATTTAGTTTTAACTCAGCTGGCGGATCTTCCCAACCAGTATTTTGCTGTGGAGGTGCAGGTTCCAACAGGTTATGAAGTTCTTGCAGCACCTCATCGCATATTTTAGATCCTGGATCTAGTGGTAATTCTGTGCGAGCCTGATTTAAAGTTGCCTCTAGTCCATACAAACTAAACCGCAGTAACTGGGCTAACTCTGAGTTTTCTATCTCTAATAATTGACGCAAGTGCTGCATAAATCTCACCTCCAAATATTTTTATGGCGAATTAAACTTGGCAAACCTCTGCGCCCCTTAGCGTTTACTTTGCGCCCCTCTGCGTTTAAAAATCTTAATTTTTTCAACGCAGAGGTTAGCGCAGAGGAACGCAGAGGTTTAATGCAATTAATGTATGCCGCAAAATGGATCGCGTTCTTTATCAACTTCGTTGGGCTGCAATTCTAATTCAGCAAGATAAACGCATCCCTCTTCTTTTAGGCATTCCTGATTATTTGATGTCCAGTAAGGGATTTCACCAGCGTGCATCCGCAAAATGCCTTGATCATCAAGAGTTACACGATATTGGCAAGGATAATCTGTTGTCACATCTGGTTTGCTGAGTGCGCCAATTCTTATCCATTTTTTGCTATTGCTTTCGGCATCTGTTTGGTAAATATAAAAAGTGTGTTGACCAGTTTGCGGGAAGGGAGGTAAGGGATTACTAATTAATCCAATTCCTGGTTCTGTGACCCCATCACGCAGATAATGAAATTTTTTGAACAATTTACTACCATCATTTCCTACTTCAAACACAAGATGATAGGCATCTGGTTGATCAACAGTTGCAGACTCAATAACATTGACGGCAATATCACCATCATTTAAATCTTTATTGAAGCGTTCTACAGCAATATTCCAGTTCAATTTACCATCAGCAAATAGCGTCGATGTTTCTGAAACTACCGATTCTAAATCAATGCCAGGAATGTCAATTAAATAATGCGGATTTCCTTGACAAAGCAATACACTAAATTCAAGGGTTTGGTCAATCTCAAACTGGACTTTAATTTTTTTCAAAAACTCTGCTTCTTGCATTCCCAGTTTATTCATGAGGTTTTTACCGTCGAAACTACCCCATAATCGTAAATCTCCGTCTTCGTAGTCTTGACGGTAAATAATATTAGTTAATTGGATTCCTTGCCATGCAGTCCGAACTTTGGCAACAGTTTCCGAAGGTGCTAGTTGATAGAGTTCTTGTCCAGCCTTGAATATGGTTAGTAAATCGTTACTTTGAGTTTTGCGTTTGAAGTTGCATGGCAAATAATAAAACAGGTTTTTGACATCAATTTCTAGCTGGTTGGCTCCCTTACGCAGCAAGCTTTTGGACTCTTCTGGATCGAACCTTAATCTTCGCAGTTTCTCGGCATAGCAAGCACCAGCAGAGGTGGCTAATTTGGTAAATTCCAACACAAAGGTAATTCGTTCTGGATTCCACACAAAATATGGAGATTTACTAAATTCTTGATAGATTTGGCGCTGTACTATATCTAAATTACAAGTTTTTCCAGACAGAATTAACCAATCAACTTTTTGGGAATTCCAAGAATCTTTTGTGATATCATCGGGATGCAATCGGCTTTCCATCAATCCTTTGGCAATACCGATCGCTTCTTTAATTCCTGAAACGGCGGCTCGTTCAAATTGCTGGTTATCTAAGGTGATGCAGATGTTATTTGGATCTTTGACTTGCAATTTAATACCGCTTTGGGTGAGCAGTTCGGAAATTTCTTGCTCAGAAAGTGTGAAGGTTAGTAGAGAATTATCTGCTGGTGGCTTTTGCCCAAGTTTAAGTTTAGCTGCTTCTGCATGATCCCAGAGGATATAAAAGGATTGCAGGCGTTGGGGTGCTTGTTGCCAACGGGTGGGTAATACTTTCTCGGCAGTATCTAGGGCATCTTTATAAGCAATATCGCCTTCTGGATTCTCTTTATCTAAATATTTTAAAAGACTACCAGTTTTGAATTTGCCTTGTTCTAAAAAGCGCTCGTTTAACTCAGAGCTAATTAAATCTTCTAGTTTTTCGCTTTCAATATCACCTGTTGTTACTGATGTCAATAAAAAGTCTGCGATCGCAACTTTTAATAATCTAAAAATTCGCAGTGTAATTAACTCGCCGCCTAACTGTAAATGACCAGATGAACCTAATAGTTTGGGGGTAAGTTTATAGTAACGTCCTCCTAAACCTCGGTCTTCATAATCGGCAAAACTAGGAGTTTTATCTTCTAAAGTCAGTTCAATTAAAGCTAAGTCTGTGGTTCCCCCGCCAATATCCAAGACGAGAACATTTTGTGACCATTTGTTTCCTGCTTGGCGACAACGAGTTTTGAATGACTCGATGCCAATGTTGAGATTACCACCAAATTCTCGCCATAAAAAGAATATCGCTACAGAAACAGCTTCATCATAAGCAGTTTGCACATCGTCGATCCCCAACTGCTCAACTAGTTCCTTAACTTCCTTGCGAACAACTGGTGGGGCGACAGTGGGGTAGGTGACAACTGCTGTCAAAAAATCTCCTTCTGAAAACCTGCGTTGGGCACGTTGGCGGTAGTCTTCAGTTAAGTCGATTAAATGCGCCCAAGCAGATTGGATCAGTTCGTTAGCGGTAATTAATTCTTCTTCACCATCCAAAATAACTGGAAACAACCGATCTTGACCAAAATAGCGTTTGGGTGAATGGTGAAATCTGCTGATAATTTCCTTTAAAGAACCGCTTGTACCTTGAGCGATCGCTTTTTTTCGGTTATCTCTAGCTTCTCTTCCCATCCGTAGTTTTAAGTCGCTTAACTGCGAAATTTCCGACTCGCTGGGAATTTCCGTATCGCGGCGATCGATATCCAGCACAACTGGAATCAGATTTTGCGACTCTAGGGTAGGGACGCGGAACACCTCATGATAGATTTGGTAAAGTTTTTTGCTGACAGCACGGCGGAATCTCTCGCTATTTCCTAAAGAAAGTTCAATTTGGCGAATTGCTTCTAAAAATCGCTCTTTATTATCACTTTCAAAAACTTCGCTCAATCGGCTGGGTTCTATCTCCAGGTTTTTGCTAATTTCTACAATAAACTTTTCCCAATCATCAGCGCTGACATCTGGTAAAGCCACTGAGGCGGGAGAACTCAGCCATTGTGATAAGCGATCGCGCAGTCGCATTTCTTGTTCTTTGGGTAGAATTTCTGCGATCGGTACTTCAATTGGATCGAAAAGTGTAACTGTGGAATTCGATGTACCAAAATCTAAAGCAAACCATCCAGGAAATCTTTTTTGTTGTTTCTCGCTTGGTTCTTGATCGCTATATTTGTTGAGTTGAAAAGGGTTCATTATAGTATTACTTTCTGTTGTTTGTTTTATAGCTGGCTAAAAACTGTAATGTTGTATCATAAAATTACAAATTTAGAGAATCTTTGGTCTTTTACCATTGATTCTCTTTAGCGCTGGCTTTTTTATTTGGCGCGATATCTACGTTGGGCTAGGCTTTTATATGAAAGGGCGTAGGCGTAGCCCAAACTTAGGCATCGCTATGAAAATTGCAGCAGTTATTAAGTTGATGTTGAAGATTCTTGCTTAGTTGCAAGTCTTACTTGTTCGACTTGTTCGATAGTTAAATTAAGTAACCTTGCAACCTCTTCTATCGAAATACCGTAAGCTAAACACCGAGGTATAAGTTCAAGTTTTGCTAGTTCTCGTCCTTGTTGTATTCCTTCTTTTAGTCCTTTTTCTCGTATTTCTTCTAGTGCTTGTTTTAGTCCTTCTTGTCGTCCTTCTTCTTTAGCTTCTCGATAAACCCTAGTTTCTTGTAACTTAATTTCAAACATCGCCTCTACCTCTTTACTACTTAAGTTTGCAAATTTATAACCAGTAATTGTTGTGATTACTCAGATGCAAGTCTTACTTGTTCGATAGTTAAATTAAGTAATTTGGCAACGTCTTCCATCGACATACCAAGAGCTAAGAACTGAGGTACAAGTTCAAGTTTTGCTTGTTCTCGTCCTCGTTGCAGTCCTTGTTCTAATCCTTGTTCTCGTCCTAGTTCTAATCCTTGTTCTAGTCCCTCTTGTTTAGCTTCTTGATAAACTCTAGTTTCTTCTAACTTAACTCCTAACATTGCCTCTACCTCTTCACGACTTAAGTTGGCAAATTTATAAACTGCAATCGTTGTGATTACATCTATTATCTCCTCCTTAGCTAAAACAGTTATCTGTTCTTGTTGCACCCGCTCTATTAAACGTTTCGCATCCTGCACCATTTGAGTCTCTGAGGCAATAGTCAACTGCATCAAGCTGATACCTACTTTTTGCTCATCAGGACTACCTAACTCATCTAAATAAATCCGTTGTACTTGGGAACTGTTCAGTAACGATCTGTGAATAGTAGTGTTTTTCGGTTCCAAGCTGCGAGACTGTAAAATAATTACTCCGTACCAGTCATCGTAAAGCGAGGGTTACGATACATATACAGCATGGATTCGGAGAAAAACCGATGGTACAGTAACTCATCCTTTTGGAATTGTACCTCAGCAAAAAAGATCATCTGAGATGTTGCATGAGGTGGAGGTAAAAATACCCCATCAATCCGAAATGTTGGTTCTTTAACTTCAACAGATTCAAAGCGATAGCTACTAGCTTCGGCTGGTGGCTGTTCTACTAACTCGAAAAACAATCCTGGTACACGCTTGAAAATTGCATAAAAAATCGCATCACGTCTCACAAATACATCCTCATAACCGTAGCGATCGCAATCAGTCACTTTCTGAGTTAGCTTATCTCAAATCATCTAAGTAAGAAACAGCAGCAAGTTCTGAAATAATCTGCAACCATGTAGGAATTGCGATCTCAGATGGCAATTCTCCAGCCGCTAGATATCTTAGCAAAGTTTCTTTTTTTGAAAGGTTTTGCAAACTAGGAATAATTTGATCCAAAATCCCTTCTAGCTCAGAATTAATTTGCTGATTAACTTCGCTAACATACTGCACAAGGTGAAGACTGGCGCTAGCGGTGATTTCATCTCGCAGTCGTAGTACTAAAAGTTGGTGGTTGCTCGATCTAGGTAAACCTTGGCTTTTTTCTGGTGCCCAGTCAAAGATTTGACCAACATTGTGTTTATCGTCTTTACGTGCTAAGGGAAAGATGATTTCGGGTGCAACGGTTTTGTCTTTACTAGTGATTTCGGAAATGATTGCTTCCTTCCATTCATTAGGATCGCATCCTAGTAATAATTTGTAAAAGAGATCGGCATCTTCAAAACCAAATTTTTCTTCGATTTCTTGCTCCATTTCTGGATGGAAAAATGCCTGCAATTGTTCGCGTTCTGGAGCTACATAATTTGATAATTGATTCAACAAATCTACTACTGCTTGATGGATGCGATCGCGGGCAAAATCTTCTACTTCTTTAACAGTTTTCTCAAAGACTGGATAAAAATCATCGCTCTTAGTTGGAAGGGAACTATTGACACGATTTCCCCGATCAAATAATTTACCGGCTGCACCTTTAGATTCTGCCAGAGCGATGGCTCCATTGTTGGCTTTGTTGAAGAGTAAAGTCCACTGGTTCCAATTCAGTATTCTAAAAGTGAGTTCGTCTTTTACTACATCGCTGACGACAACACCGCGACGATCTCTGAGTGGTTCTTTCCCTAAATCTTTTTGAAAATTCCTATAGATTTTATCCAAGCTTTCGACCACAAAGCGCAACTCGATAAAGGCGGGACTGTCTCCTGTAGGGATACCTTGCTCGTGAATTTCATCTATGATGTCCTTCAAGTGATCTTGTTGCTGACTCACCACATCAGCCGCTCTACGAGTATCTTCATACAGTTGCTTTAGACCATGAGTCGCTACATGGGTTTGAATCAATTCCCGCAGTTTACTAAGTCCTCCATCTTGGCTAAAGTAACCTAGCTGTTTGCCCAAATAACTGCGGGGATCAGAGTTTAATAGCCGTTCACTTAATAGCTCCCATTTGTCTTGTAGCCGTTTAGATCGATCTAGGTAATCAGGATAGTCCAAGTTAGCCAAAAACTCTGTTGAACCTGCTTTGACTGTAGTAGAACGTTTTGCCAATTCAGCTAGTCCCAACAGTGGCGACAGTAAAACGATGCGGTCTTTTTGGGTTGTAAACGCTTCTGCACCGTCAATGGTAGTTTGCAGAACTTTGAGTTTTTGGAAAACGGTTTCTTCTTGTAAATGCTTATCTTCAATGAGCTGATCAAGTTCTCTTTCACCGCCTTCGCTGTCTAGGGGTAGTTGATCGAAGCGACCTACACCTACGAGAATTAAATCTTTCAGGTCTTGTCCCGGTCGCTGCTGCTGCATCATCGTAAAGATTTTATTAGCGCGATCGCTCCCAGGAGATTTACCATTTAGCAATACCAAAATTGTTTGTACTTCTGCCAATTCTCGCAGTGACAAAAAGGTATCCCTAGCCCCCGAATTAGCAGCCCCCAATCCCGGAAAGTCGATAAGAATAAATTTAGCTGCATTTGTAAAATCCCAAATTTCCCGTGAGATTTTCACATCGATATCTACACGGCGAATAAGTGGGAAACTGTTTTGCAATAACTTTGTTGGTAGCCTCTGGGGCGGACTCGGTAATCGGATATGCGCTGGGGGTAAATCCTCAAATTTCAGAGTTTGGATTGCCATTGGCTGTTCGACTAGCTGTAGCCCCTCGCGGGCGGTGATAGCATCAATCTGGTAGCGCCCACCACACATAACTTCCCCATAGGCTTGATAAGCCCGCAGGAATAATACCAACTCCCGGAGTAAATAACGTAGCTCTAAATTGTTACTACTATTCCATGCTTCTTCACACCAGCTAATAATATCTGTGCCAGAGTTGAGTTTCGATACTGGTATAGGAGGAAGCCCTGCTGCTGTCGTCCGTTTATGGGCTTCCCCTAGCATGAAGCGTAGACACTCATGCACTCCTTCATGAGAAAGATAATCTACAGTAAAATTACTTAATTGAGTAGTTGCAAATTCATCTTGCGGAATGATATGTATTGCGGTAACATTACCTGTAGTGGGGTTTTCGCTGACTGGCAAACCATCTGCATATCCAATTAGACTGCCTAAAAGTAAAGTTTTACCACTACTGAATTCTCCCATCACCCCAATTTTGACAGGTGAAGTTGCAAGGTCTACAGTTTTCTGGGCAGCTGACCGCAGACGAAGCAGACATTCGTCAAGACTAGCTGGAACCCAATCTTCTTGTTTTGAAGGGTGCTGGGGCACAGAATCTATCTTTCGGAGGATGAATTCGCCGTACTCCTTAAAACGGCCCAGTTTATCTGGTTCCATAAAGTAGTTCCCGCCTAACATTAATTTCTGTGAGCTTTATAACATATAAAATGCAATTTCCAGCTATTGTTGCAACGTCTTGATATCACATTTAGCATTTCTCTCATTTAATTTGGGATTTTGGCGTGAGGCGTTTTGAACGGTCAAGACAATTTTGAAAAATCGAGTTTCGTTGAGAAAATTGAAGAGGAATTCAGAAGTCAGAATGGGCTAAACCATAGCTATCCGCTAACAGGAGTCAGAATAAACAAAGTGGGGTTTTATACCATAAGCTGGCTAGATAATGCTTAGTAAAGATATGGGTATTAAACCCTTTTATACCCCTTATTTTAAGAAGATGTCCGAAAATTATTAGGTGAATATAATTTGCTACCATACAAGCAAAGTCTGTCTACGCAAAAATCACGAAAAATCAAAAAATTCAAACCCACCTCCTTGGATTCTGTCTGTATAGCCGCGACTCTGAGTCGCCAGTACTCTAAATTAATGCTGAATTCTTCTTGATAAAAAATCAATATTTATTTGATATGAAATTTCTGATTATTGTGAATTTCTGATAAAGTAAGCGCCTCACGGGAGCATCTCACCTTTGCAAATATACCAGATGATTAGAAATCGCGGCTACACAGACGAAGTCCATTCGCCAGGGCAGGTGTGTTTTTACAAAAGTAAGATGCTCCTCGCCTCACCGTTAATAATATAGTTTTCGTAAAGCTGAATTAGGTTTTTAAACAATACGATTACATAGTTAAGATGAATTTATAGCTAATTTTAAAAATAAACAAAGTCGAATAGCTTCCCGGTCACAGAGATAACTTAAATATTGCAAAAGTGCTGACGTTAATCTTAATGATAACTTCAGCATTCTCTTCAATTTATTTACAGTAAAAGAAGAATTATTATCCATATAAAAATAAATAAGGTATTAAAATAAATAGCAGGTTGAGGTGAAAATTATATACATCTATATAACAAATCCTATTTTCAGGCTATTACTTTAATAACTTAGGCAGAGCAGGCAGGCAAAAGTGTTTTCTAAAAAGGTGCAGAGCTACATTAACCAAATCATAGTTACAGAGGAAGAAATACAAGGAGACGCTAAAGGCGATCTGCATCCCGCTCTTTACGAGAGTTCAGGGCTGCCAAATCATCCGGGGCCGAATAAAGAGATGATTTGCTCCTCCTGCCTCACTTCTCTAGGAGAGACTGCGCTCAATGACCACCTGCCTTCTGCCTCCTGCCTCCTTCAATGTTGTTGTCTGCATGAAATTACAGAACAGAAACAGGCAACAGAATTAGCAAAAGCACTAGAGCAACTGCAAGCTGAAACTGCAAAACGCCAAGCAGTTGAAGCACAGTTACGCCAAAAAACATCAGAATTTGCAGCGATTTTGCAAGTGCTTCCTGATTTATACTTTCGTCTTGATATTGACGGAAGTATTCTGGATTACAAGCCAGGAAAGGCGGAAAACCCGTGTATCCCAACAGGAGATTGTCAGGGCAAGAGTTTGCGAGAATGCCTACCGACTGTTATGGGCCATCGCTTCCAACAAGCAATAACTCAAGTACTTGAAACTCAATCTTTAGTCAGTTTTGAATATACCTTACCCCTGCCACAAGGGAAGAATAATTTTGAAGCTAGGTTATTACCATTACCAGACCAGCAAATCATAGTTCTTGTCCGCGACACCAGCGACAAAGTCCAAGCAGCATTAATAGAAACCGATACTAAGTTTCGTACCATTATTGAAAATGCCAATAACATTATTTTTGCGCTGACACTTGAAGGAATATTTTCCTACGTTTCTCCTAACTGGACTGAAATTTTTGGGCATGAGATTGCAGAGGTTGAAGGCAAATCCTTTGCTCTCTTTGTACATCCTGACGATGTGCCTATCTGTGCAAATTATTTCCAAAAAATTGCGACAACAACCGAAAAGCAAGACGCAATTGAATATCGAGTAAAACACAAAAATGGCACTTGGCGATGGCATACCAGCAACTCATCTGTTATTAGAGATGCTAATGGTAATGTTTTAAACTTCGTTGGCATTTGCCATGACACCACTGATCGAAAACAAGCAGAAGTTGCGCTCAGAGAAAGCGCCCAACGGGAAGCCTTACTCAATCGTCTGTCTAACCAGATTCGAGCTTCTCTGGATCTCAATTACATTGTGGAAACCGCAGTGCAGGAGATTCGCAACTTATTCCAAATTGATCGCTGCGCCTTCTTTTGGTATCGCCAAGACGCTGAGGTTCCCTACTGGGAAAGTGTATATGAGGCAAAAAGTTCCTTTTTCCCCTGTTTGCTTAACGAACAAGCAAATAATGCAGAAATAGAACTAATCGCAGCCAAAACCTTGAACAGAGAAATCATTCGCATTAATGATGTAAAGACTGTGGGCGATTGCACTGCACAGCAGTTTTTGCAAGATTTTGGTTTCACTGCCTTTATGTCGCTCCCCGTACACACCCAATCTGGTGAAATAGGCACATTTAGTTGTGGCTCTTGTAGTGGCTTTCGTCCTTGGCTGGATAGCGAAGTAGAATTACTACAAGCAGTTACAGTTCAACTAGCGATCGCTATTGATCAAGCCAAACTTTACACCCAAAGCCGTATCGCTGCCCAAACTGCTCAATACAAAGCCCAGCAACTAGAAGCAGCACTGCTAGAACTTCAACAAACTCAAGCGCAACTGATTCAAACTGAAAAAATGTCGAGTTTGGGACAATTGGTTGCAGGTATTGCCCATGAAATCAATAATCCTGTTAATTTTATTTACGGCAATATTAGCCACGCCCGTGAATATATCAAAGACTTGCTCCACTTGGTAGAACTTTATCAACAAAACTACTGCCCACCAACACCAGAGATTCACCAACAAATCTACGCCATTGATTTGGACTTTCTCAAGCAAGATTTGCCCAAAATCCTGGATTCTATGAACATGGGAGCCGAACGCATTCGGCAAATTGTTTTATCTTTACGCAATTTCTCTCGCCTTGATGAAGATGGCACAAAGCCAGTGGATATTCATCAAGGCATTGATAGCACCTTGCTGCTGTTACAAAATCGTCTAAAAGCCAAACCAGGACATTCCGAAATTCAAGTAATCCGAGACTACGGCGACCTCCCACCAGTACTATGCCACGCTGGACACATGAATCAGGTGTTTATGAATCTGTTGACAAATGCGATCGATGCTTTAGAAGAGAGAGTGGGGAATGGAGAATGGGGAGTAGGGGAAGAAGCACTCCCTACTCCCCAGATTCGCATTCGCACCCTCATCCAAGAAAACCGTGTAATTATTAGCGTTACCGACAATGGCCCAGGCATGACTGAGGAAGTACGCAAACGTCTATTTGACCCCTTCTTTACTACAAAACCCGTCGGTAAAGGCACGGGCATGGGGTTATCAATCAGCTACCAAATTGTTGTAAAAAAACATGGGGGGCAAATTCAGTGTATTTCAGCACCAGGAGAAGGTGCCGAGTTTGCGATCGTGATTCCACTAACGCAGCAACCCGATTCGTAAATATTACACAAATTTAACCAAAATTTAACCAAAATTTAACCTATTTGTTGTTAACTAAGATTAATTCACTTTTTGCTGCAACATTTGAACCCCCCAATAACCTGAAGTTTACAGGAATTGGGGGATTATTTCTTCTAATACAGGCAAGTAGGAGTAATAGTAGTACTATCTTCGCGTAGGCGTAGCCCAGCCGAGGCGATGTCTACAACAGTCTGCGCCTACGTACCTTTGAAAAAAATCCCTGAGTACAAATAATAAAATAGAAGGCTGGGATGATACAACCCCAAAATCAAAATAGTATCACCTACACACGCGTTATCCACCTAAGTCATGTAATTGACATAGATATTCCCCAATGGTCTGGAGATCCCACAGTAGAATTTGAAACTGTGGCTGAACTAAATAATGATGGCTATTACCTGCGGCGTTTCTGTTTGGGGGAACATAGCGCTACCCATATCAACGCCCCTAACAGTTTTCATAGTTCTGCTGTAGGAATTGACCAATACCCAGCCCAGTCCTTGGTTGTACCTGCGGTGGTCATAGATATTCGCCAATCCACAGCAGTTAATGCTGATTATGCCCTGACTATTGCTGATGTTGTAGCTTGGGAAGAACAATACGGTGAGATTTCTCCTGGTTGCGTAGTTATATTGAATACTGGTTGGCAAAATAAATGGTTGGATAAAAGTGCATTTTTAAATCATGATGCTCAAGGAATTACCCATTTTCCGGGGTTTGGCAGCGATGCGACTCAATTCTTACTAAATGAACGCCAAATTGTTGGGGTAGGAATTGATACTCATGGCGTAGATCCTGGACAGGATAAAAGTTTTGCTATTAACCGCCTAGTTTTAGAACAATCGCGCATTGTCTTGGAAAATCTCACCAATTTGGATCAGCTTCCACCTAAAGGTACTACTCTAGCGATCGGGGTTCTTAGGTTGCGTGGTGGTTCCGGTTCTCCTGTGGGGGTGTTGGCGTTAGTGCCTTAATTTTTATAGATATTTGCTTCTCACGCCAATTTTTCAGACTAAAGGCTAGCCTAGAAACCAAGCAAACCTAGTACATAGTCTAGCTAAAAATGTTAGGCTCACTCGTGTAATTCTGTACTAGGAGTTTGAAGGTGAACCAGATTTTAAAGGATTTATCGACACCTGACTTAGTGAGAGTACTCGAAAACAATATGTATGCATTCTTGACGAATTATGGCCATGCACCACATTGCCAACTCAACTGTGGATCTAACCTGATTCGTTTTTCTACCGGCATTTCTTTCCCCTTTTTTAACGGTGTTTGCTGTGCCCAACTCCAGCCTGATCAAACCGATGCTACCATTACCGAAACTCTCAACTACTTTATTGCCCAGCAGCTGCCAATGTTGTGGTGGATAGGAACAGCAACTCAGCCACCGGATTTAGGAAAGTATTTAGAAGCCCACGGATTAAGCAATTCAGGTGAATTACCTGTGATGGCGATTGATTTATCGACTTTACCTGAGGAGTTGTTTGTGGTAGAAGATTTGGCGATCGCACAGGTTAAAGATCCCGAAACCCTGAAGCATTGGGTGCGAGTTGCAATGGTGGGCTTTAAAATTCCTGATCCCGAATATAATGCCTATTATGACTTAGAGTTAAGCTTGGGAATAGATTCCAAAGAATATATCCGTTTTATTGGCTGGTGGAACGGTTTGCCCGTTGTAACATCAGCATTGTATCTAGATTCACAAGTAGCAGGTATCTACGTTGTTGCAACAATGCCAGAAGCAAGAGGAAAGGGATTCGCAAAAGCACTAGTATTAACTGCACTCCACAAAGCTTATGCCCTTGGATACCATGTAGCAACATTACAAGCCTCGCAAATGGGAGTAAATATATATCGCCGCATCGGATTTCAGGAGTATTCTAAGATTGGAGCTTACCTTTGGACGGGTCAACTAAATCAAAATCAGTAGCTTTATGAGTGGTTAGGGACTTGCAAATAAATACATACAGTACCAGCCATTCTAGATTCTAATCCTTCTCAGATTTTGGCATTTTTCTACCAAACAGACTAGTCATACTTAATCCAGTAACCAACAATCCCAGTTAGTTTGATCTCACTTTTTAGAAACGGCGATATTTGTGTCAAGTGTTTGTAACCCTTTAAGAGCTTTGGCTTTATCTTTTGCTTTCAGCGCATCCTTCACCTGGGTTGCAGCATCTTCGATTACATTATAGGTTTTTGAAGATTTAGTTTTGACACCATCCTCAACCTTATACCAATTCACAATTCGCAATTAAAAAACTTAGATGCCGCAAAGCTTTCAGAGGTTACATCTGTATCAGATTTTCGTTAAATGGTATTATAGCAATCCTATCTGAGTTGTGAAAATTACTTTTTAATCGAACCACGGAGGCGCAGAGAACACAGAGAGAAGAATTAACAAGAATTTTCACAAATGATTTAGGGCTGCTATAGACCAAGAGTTTTCAAATTAATTGCAGGTTTATGCCTCATCATTTTTAATTGATAACAAAGTGTGATTTGTTACTTCGTTTCTAATTAAAAAGTCTTGAATGCAGTCAACAAATCCTTTCAACTCTAAAATTAACTTAGTAGAACCTCTAAGCTCTTGATGGTAAGCTAATTGTTCTAGTTTGTCAGCAGCTAAGTACATAGCTGTGGCTCCAATATTGGCACTAGCGCCTTTAAGGTGATGAGTTTCTCGCACAATTTGCCTAAAGTCATCAACTGTGATCGCTGCTTTAATGATTTCTAAACGGGGCTTAACATCTTCAACGCATACTTGCAATAAATTTAATTCAAATTCTGTATCATTTCCCGATACTCGATGCAAGTGTTCCCAATCAATTGCTAGACCAGTAGAAACTGTCTGTTCATACACAACTGCTTCTTGTTGTGAGAGGATCACGCCTGTCCAATGCTCTAGGGTCGCAGCCAAGTTTTCTTTAAACACTGGCTTACTCAGATAGTCATCCATTCCTGCATTGAGACACATTTCTTCGTCTTCTTTCATCGCATTAGCCGTCATTGCAATCACCACAGGCCGACGACGCAGAGCAAAAGTGTCCTCTTGCCAACGATGAATTTCTTTTGTGGTTTCTAAACCGTCGAGAATTGGCATTTGACAATCCATTAAAATCAAATCGTAAGGAATTTTGTCTAATAGCTGCAAAACTTCCTTGCCATTGGCAACAACATCGGCTTTGTAGCCCAAACTATCGAGTTGCTTCAGAGCTACTTTCTGATTCACCAAATTATCTTCAGCTAAGAGAATTCTTAACTTAGATTTAGTAGAAGGGTTAGGGGGAGAGGAGGTCAGAATGCCTGAAGTTGTTGCACTCTGGATTTCTTCAGTAGCCTCTAGCTTCGAGCCTCCAGCCCCTTGTTCTGATTCAGACTGAGTTTCTAAAATAGTCATAATGGCATTGAGGAGCCGTGATGGCTTAATGGGTTTGACCAAATAAGCAGCAAATCCGATTTTGAGCGCCTGCTGCGCTTCATCCTGTTGATTAGTAGAGGTGAGCATAATCAAAGGTATCTCAGCAATTGCAGAATTGGTTTTAATTTCTTCTATTGCCATGCCATTTTTTATATCAACCAAGGCAACATCATAGGATTTTCCCTGCTTATCAGCTTTCTGAATAACTTTGAGGGCAGTTGCTATACTGTCAGCTTGATCTACCTGCATCCCCCAATAAGTAGCTTGATGGTAGATAATTTTGTAATTAGTAGCGTTGTTATCCACCAATAACAAGCGGCGATTGTTCAAAAGTCCGCGTTCGCATTTTGACAAAACAGGCTCAACTTGCTTCACAAAAAGCACCTCAAACCAAAACTTAGATCCTTTCCCCATCTGACTTTCTACCCCAATCACTCCTCCCATCAAAGTCACTAGTTGTTTACAAATGGCTAATCCCAAACCAGTACCACCATACTTGCGAGTGGTCGAAGCATCTACTTGGCTAAATGGCATAAAGAGTTTGCGTTGGTCTTCAGGGCTAATGCCAAGACCTGTATCTGTGATGGCAAAATGAATGGTGGCTGTAGTGGAGGAAAGTGAACGTAATTCGGCTTGCACTAATACTTCGCCAGCATTGGTGAACTTGATAGCGTTGCTGATTAAATTCATCAGAATTTGCCGCAGTCTACCAGCATCTCCTTTAATATGGGTGGGGACGTTGCGCTCAATGAGCGTGGCAATTTCTAATCCTTTGTTATGGGCTGAGGGAGCCAATAATTCCACCACTTCTTCCACACAAGTGGATAGGTCAAAATCTAGAGTTTCGAGAGCCATCTCTCCAGCTTCAAGTTTGGAAAGATCCAAAATCTCGTTGATTAAACTTAAAAGCGCGTCTCCACTACTACGAATTATTTCCAGAAATTCTCGCTGTTCTGGGTCTAAGGGAGTATCTAACACCAAACTGGTCATTCCCAATACAGCGTTCATCGGAGTCCGAATTTCATGACTTATATTTGCTAAAAATGCACTTTTAGTCTGAGAAGCTAATTCAGCTTGGCGACGAGCAATTTCAAGTTCCTGTCGCTGACGAGTTTCTGCTGCTAATAGTTGGGCTTGGGCTAGGGCAATACCTACTTGGTCGGCTATTTGCCGCAAAAGATGAGTTTCAAAGCTAGACCAGTGGTGAGAATCATCACCCTGATGAACTATCAGCAAACCGCGAAGTTCTTCTTTCACAAGAATCGGAACAACCAAGTTGACTTTGACCCCAAACTGCTGTAATAATTCCAGATTGCTTTGTTGGATTTCCAGCAAATCCAAGTCAGCCAGTCCAAAAACTCGTCCTTGACGGTACTGCTGTAGATAGTACTGCTGTAGATATTCGGCTCGAAAGTAGGGGGCGCTGATGTTTTGCTCTTTGATTGCTGGTAAACCAGAAACTACTGCTTCAGTAACGGTAGTGGCAGACTCATCTGGTAAAAGCTGATATATTAAAACTCGGTCAGTTTGGAGAATCTTTTGTACCTCTTCCACAGTGATTTGGAGAATTTCTTCGATTTGCAAAGACTGGCGAATCTTGAGGGTGATTTCGGTAAATAATTGCGATCGCAAGTTTTGGCGTTGTATTTCTTCTTCAGCTTGTTTACGCTGAATAAATTGCCCCACTTGCTCACCGATAGAGTTCATTGTTTTGATCAAATCTTGTTCGGGCTGTTGGATTTCATGATTGAAGCAGGTAATGACACCAAGAATTTTGTGGCCGCTGCGGATTGGAAAACCAACAGCTGCGTGTAGCCCTACTTGGGCAGCAATTTTAAAGTTAGGGAAATTAATATCTTTAACGATATCAGCGATCCAAACAGGTTCAGAACTAGCCCAAACCCTTCCAGGTAGTCCAATTCCTGGTGCAAAGGTGGTTCGCCGCTTCAGTGCTTCAAACTCTTGCATCTCAAGGGATGCTTTATGCCATATATCGAGAAAACGTAGCACATTTGCTTGCTCATCCACCATCCAAATTTCACCCAAATCCCATGCCAAACTCTCGCAGATTCCTTGCAGGGTTTGGCGAGTAGCTTCCCTAATCGTGGCGGACTCGGCTAAAACGCGGGTTGTAGCATATTGTGCAGTTAGATGCTGTTGCGCTTGTTTACGAGCAGTAATGTCAATGCCAATACCAACAACGTATTCAACGCAGCCTTCACAGTCTTTTAAAAAGGTATTCGACCAAGCAATCAGTCGGCGGCTGCCATCCTTCATTACCCAATAGTTTTCGTGTTCTACGAAACCTCTACCAGTTAGCAATTGCTTAAAAACTGCTTTGACTGACTCCACCTCTTCAGGGAGTAGGAACAAGTTCCAGAAATACCTACCTCTTACCTCATCAAAGGAGTAACCTGTTGTTTGCTCACAAGCTTGATTGAAACGAACGATTTGCCCTTGAAAATCGACAACTATGACCAACGCACCAGCTGTATCAAGGACTGCTGAAATAAAGTTGCGTTCTTGGTTTAAGGTTTCTTCTGTCTTTTTACGCTCAATGACCTCACGATAGATGAAGTAGTAGACTACAGTAAGAACAATAAAACTTAGGCAGATAGCGATCGCAAGTGTCAGAATTGTGTTCCGAGTCCTGGCTTTTCTTGCTTGTAACTGCTGCTGGAGTCGTCCCTTTTCATCGTTTTCCATCTCATTGATCGCCTTGTGGATATCATCCATGAGATTTTGTTCATCATTTCTTACTAGTACTTGCAATGCCGCCTCTAGTCCCTTATCCTGGCGCAAGTCGATAGTCTGTTTGAGTTCAGTAAGTTTAGCCGTTATCAGAGATTCTAGCGTTGCGATCTGTTGTTGTTGATTCGGTTTATCTGTTATTAAACTTTTCAGTTTGGTAATTTCTTGATTGACGTTAGCAAGTGCTGTTCGATAAGGTTTGAGATAAATTTGCTTTCCAGTCAGAATGTAACTACTTTGTCTATTCTCAGCATCCTTAACGTGGGAGAGTAGTTTTTCTAGACTGTTGACTTTTTTATAAGTATTTTTTACTATACTGCGATTATTATTAGTTACGCTTGTATTTTGATAAGAAACTACACCAATCAAAACTAAAATTACCGACGCTAAACCAAAACCTGCTGCAATCTTTTTGAAAAATTGCTTACGTACCCTCTGCGCTTGTTTACCTTTGTTGGTCACAAGTACCAAATTTGCTAAATTTCGGCGTAATTCCAGTTGCTTGATGACTTGACGGCCTAAGGTTCGTAATGCCTCTATCTGATCTGGAGTCAGTTTTCGTGGTACGTAGTCAAGCACGCAAAGTGTTCCTAGCCTATATCCCTCAGAATTAGTCAGAGGTACACCAGCATAAAACCGAATATTTGGGTCAGAAGTGACCAGTGGGTTGGTGGCAAACCTTTCGTCATCTGTTGCATCAGGCACAACCAAAACATCAGGCTGTAAAATAGCATGGGCACAGAATGCGAAATCTCGATGTGTTTCTAGAGCATCCAAACCGACTTTTGACTTGAACCACTGACGGTTTGTATCAATTAAGCTAATTAAAGCAATAGGAGTCTGACAAATATACGAGGCCAAACGGGTGAGGTCGTCAAAGGCGGCTTCAGGTGGCGTATCGAGAATTTTATACTGTAAAAGCGTCTCGATTCTCTGTGCTTCGTTATCAGGTAATGGTGCTTTCATCCTTGAGCCTTATCTAGATTCTGGGGGAAGCAGAGGGCCAGGGGAAAGGAAAACCAAATGCCCAATGCCTAATACATAATGCCCAGTTCAATAAACTTACTTTAATTAATGGCAATAGTTTAGTTAAAAGCGTTAGCGTAATTTCACTGAGTTCAACCTGTTAAAAAATGTTCAAATCATTAAGCCCCTACTGTATAGGTTACAAAATCCAAAATCCAAAATTGGGCTGATTTGCGATCGCTAGCGTTAAAATTTGAGTCAAATAATTGGGAAATTTCGCTAGTCGTGTCTACTTCTGCAAAAACCTTTCCTATCTGGGCATTTTTCTCGCTGTTAACCAACGGCATTCTAATCTTGGCGGTCATCCTGCTAATTTGGCAACAGCAGAGATTGTCCGCTTTTTTTGGGATAATCACATCCCCAGAGATAATCAACCTGAACAACTCACCCCAAATTGCTACACCTGATTTGGGTCGCCGTCACCAACTCACTTACCAGGAGTGGGTAGACATCCTCAAGCAAGAAGCCAAGGTAGCGGCTGACCAACGTCCCCCAAATTTAACCATCCTGGCGGGAGATTCTCTAAGTTTGTGGTTTCCCCCTGAATTGTTACCCGAAGATCAAAATTGGCTCAATCAAGGAATTTCTGGCGAAACCAGCAATGGACTCTTAAAAAGATTAGAGATATTTGACCGCACCCAGCCAGAGGTAATTTTCGTGATGATTGGCATTAATGACCTAATTCGAGGGATGAGCAACAGGGTAATTTTAGATAATCAACGGCAAATTATCAGTTACCTCCGAAAGGCGCATCCCAAGGCGCAAATTGTTGTCCAATCGATTTTGCCACATGGAGGAGAAGAAGCAACCTGGAAAGGACGAGATAAACTTCTGGCTGTTGCCAATAGTCGCATTCGTGAGTTAAATCAGCAACTCCAAAGCATATCTACCAAAAAAGGTGTTAAATATCTTAATTTATATCCCCTATTTACCAACAAGCAAGGAAATCTCCGCCGCGAATTTACTACTGATGGCTTACATTTAAGTCCCGAAGGCTATATAGTTTGGCGTTCTGCATTGCAGATTTATAGCGATATCGAATTAAAACCCCAGCGTTAAGTCCTTAGCAAGAAAAAGGCTAAAGGACAAAAAGAAGTAATATCTTTGAATACAACACCGTATAAATTGCGTCTTGGCGCGAGAAAATAAGAAATAGTGGTTTCAGTAGACAAATCTAATGGATACAAAAGCTTTTAAGCGCAGCCTGCAACATTCAGAAAATTACAATCGCAAGGGCTTTGGTCATCAAGCAGAAGTTGCCACCCAATTGCAATCTGAGTATCAGAGTAACTTGATTCAAGAAATTCGCGATCGCAATTACATCCTGCAACGGGGCGATGTGACAATCCGACTAGCACAAGCCTTTGGCTTTTGCTGGGGTGTAGAACGGGCTGTGGCAATGGCCTACGAAACCCGTCAGCACTTCCCTACAGAAAACATCTGGATTACTAACGAGATTATCCACAACCCTTCTGTAAATCGGCGGATGCAGGAGATGGAAGTAGAATTCATCCCAATTGAAGGAAAGAATAAAGACTTTTCTGTTGTTGGCATTGGTGATGTAGTCATATTACCCGCTTTTGGGGCTAGCGTTCAAGAAATGCAGATACTTCACGATAAAGGCTGCAAAATTGTTGATACAACTTGCCCTTGGGTATCTAAAGTTTGGAATACAGTAGAAAAGCACAAAAAAATCGATTATACATCAATAATTCACGGTAAATATAAGCACGAAGAAACAGTTGCTACTAGTTCCTTTGCTGGTAAATATTTGATTGTGTTAAATTTGTCAGAGGCAGAATATGTTGCTGACTATATTATTAATGGTGGGAACCGTGAAGAATTTCTGACAAAATTTGCTAAAGCTTGTTCAGCAGGATTTGACCCTAATCAAGATTTAGAAAGAGTTGGCATTGCCAACCAAACTACGATGCTTAAAGGCGAAACTGAGCAGATTGGCAAGCTTTTTGAGCGGACTATGTTGCAGAAGTATGGCCCCACCGAGTTAAATCAGCATTTCCAAAGCTTCAATACCATCTGTGACGCTACCCAAGAACGGCAAGATGCAATGTTGGAGTTAGTGGAACATAATTTAGATTTAATGGTAGTAATTGGTGGGTTTAATTCATCAAATACTACTCAATTGCAACAAATTGCTTTTGAGCGGGGAATTCCTTCTTATCATATTGATACTGTTGAACGGATTAAATCACGAGATTCCATAGAACATCGGCAATTAAATGGGCAGTTAATAACTACAGAAAGTTGGTTGCCAGATGGTGAAATTGTCGTGGGAATTACTTCTGGTGCTTCTACACCAGATAAGGTAGTAGAAGATGTGATTGAAAAGATTTTTGCAATGAAAGCAACAGCAGCGCTGGTTTAAGAGCGAGCGCTTATCAAGTAAGCAAGTTAGTAGTAACGGCTAAAGTCCTTACTACTAAGCCTCAAAACTAGCTTAGGTATTGTACTAGTGGTAAATGAAGCAAGCTTTAACTCAGTCGATATTGAACCTTATTCTATTTCAAAAAATTTGCAAGACCTATTTTTATATAGTGGGAAATATCGCCCTGAAATATATTTAGATGAAAATGTCCGCTCTAGAATTTCTACCTTTGCGTTGTTAGCTTCGGCAGATGAAATCGTCGCCAGGTGTGAAAGACTAGCAACAGATATTAACACAGGACGCATCAAAGAGATTATCAATAAATATGAAAACAATCACGGAGATTACTTGTTTGTAATCGCCGATAAAGTATTAATCATGAATTAGCATGACACAGAAATGGCTTTCTATCGTCGGTATTGGGGAAGATGGATTACAGGGGTTAAGCGCGATCGCTCGTTCTCTAGTCGATCAAGCTAAAGTAATTGTGGGAGGCGATCGCCATTTAGCAATGCTCCCTACAGATGACCAACGTGAGAAACTAGTCTGGACATCCCCCATTAGTACTTCAGTAGAGGAAATCATCCAACGTTGGGGTCAGTCAATCTGCATACTTGCAAGCGGCGATCCGATGTGTTATGGCATTGGTGTCACGCTAATGCGACGGATTCCCATCTCTGAAATGACAATTATCCCTGCACCCTCAGCCTTCAGCCTCGCCTGTGCTAGAGTTGGATGGTCTTTAACTGAAGTGGAAACCTTGAGTTTGAATGGTCGTCCATCTTCTCTGCTTCAGTCTTACATTTATCCAAAAGCGCGGCTATTGATTTTGAGTGAAGGGAAGGACACACCCGCCGTTGTTGCCCAAATTTTGACAAATCGCGGCTATGGTGGTAGCAAAATCACCGTGTTAGAGCGTATGGGTGGCGCTCATGAAAGAATTGTGGAAGGTACGGCTGCATCTTGGAGTGAAACTGAAGTTGCTGCTTTGAATGCGATCGCAGTTGATTGTATTGCCGATGCTGGGGTTATTCCTTTACCAAGATTAGCAGGATTACCAGATAACGCCTACCACCATGATGGACAGTTAACGAAGCGTGAAGTTAGGGCGATCACCCTAGCAGCTTTGGCTCCCACACCGGGACAACTATTGTGGGATGTGGGCGCGGGTTGCGGCTCAATTTCTATCGAATGGATGCGGAGTAACGCTCGGTGTCGAGCGATCGCGATTGAACAAAATGCTTCTAGACTACTATATATTGCTGATAATGCCGCCACTCTTGGTACTCCAAATCTGCAAATCATTGAAGGTAAAGCGCCCCATGCCCTAAAAGATTTACCTACACCAAATGCGATTTTTATTGGTGGTGGAGTGACAGCAACAGGACTTTTTGATGTTTGCTGGGAAGCACTGCGGCCAGGTGGGCGTTTGGTGGCAAATGTGGTGACGGTAGAGGGTGAGCAAACTTTATTTCAATGGCATGAGCGAGTCGGTGGTGATTTAACTCGTATTGCCATCCAACGGGCAGAACCTATTGGTAAATTTTTGGGCTGGCGAGGAATGGCGGGTGTGACGCAATGGGTAGTTGTAAAAGGGACTGGGAATTAGGGATTGGGTAATCAGCAGAAAAATTTTGGAACAATTTCCTAGTAATTCAATAATTGCCTAGTAGTTATATAATGAAAAAAATACCTTGCAACAAGTTTTGATATTTGAGCCGTGAGCAACTGTAGCCTCAGAAAAATTCACTCCTCTGACCCAATAATTGGCAAACAGTGCCCACCTTAGCATTGCTCTATTAGTATGGCTATCTGGCATGGTAATGCAGTTTCATCCTTGCTAGACAGACTCTCGCTACATAGTCACCAATAGAGCAATTATCAAGATTTTAGAATTATGCAAACAGAATTACGGGATGCGTTTGCCTCTGGCACTGGGCAAAGCCCAATCGCCCCGCAAGAAATAGATCGTCGGCGTAACTTTGCAATCATCTCTCACCCAGACGCAGGTAAAACTACACTTACCGAAAAGCTGCTACTCTACGGGGGAGCAATTCAGCAAGCTGGTTCTGTAAAAGCTCGTCGTTCTCAACGTCATGCAACTTCAGATTGGATGGCAATGGAGCAACAACGGGGAATTTCCATCACCTCAACAGTCTTACAATTCGAGTACGAAGGGTTTTTACTCAAGCTAGCTGAACTGGCAGACTTTTGCCTTGCAGATATATATGACTTTGCCTAAGCACACGGTAGAGAAGAAACCAAGCGCATTCACGAAGTTGTTTATAAGTTCGGCATCACCAATCCCATAATTACTGAAAAAATTACTCAGCATTTGCAGTCAAAAGGGTGTATTGCCATTGTTGATAGCTATACAGGAGCTATTGATATTCGGATTACTCCCTTTGGCATCACAACAGTTGAATTAGGTGGCTTGACGGGATTAATTCCTCAATATCGTCAGCAACCGTGGGTATTTCTAGTACGGTAGCCAAATATGGCCAAATAATCATTTGGAACTGACAAGATTACACCTCTAATAAAGCGATCGCTCAGTCAAGTAAGAAGATAAGCGGTTAGAGATGGTGTCAATCAGAAATGAAGGGGTGTTAATACTGAAAAAGTGGACACCCCTCAACTTGATTAAGAAAGAGGAGAGTAAGTTGTGTCCGTTTGATCGTAGCTATAGCTTTGTTTTTCACGAATCATAGTTAAACCTTCTTGGAGTACAGTCAAGCGATCGCCCAAGGGTGCTGTAATATTCGTAATACTAAGGATGGCTCTTTGCCCTCAATTATCGACTTGGTTAGGGAAATAAACAAGCAAAGGCAAGACCAGCGAAACTCTGATTAATCCATATATGCAATCCTAGTTGTCGCCATTCAGTTCTAAAAGCAATACAGGTAAAGATAATAGCCAATTGCCCCCAAGGTAAAAAATTTCTGATAGCTACTAACCTGGGCTTTTGGGAAAATCCAATATCTGCGGCTGCCATTCCTAAACAGAATATGCTTAAGAGCCAAGGATTGGCTTGTTCAATAAATCCATTCAACAAGTATAGAGGTGTTAGACCAATTACAAAAGCGATGATGATAAGCATCAATAATCCAAAACGCCGCCATATAGGCAACAATAATAAAGGAAACAAAAAGTACATTTGCCATTCTGTGGCAATAGTCCACATAGGTGAGTTGATAGTTATGTATGTATGCTCACCAAGATTGTGGACTAATAGCAGGTGAGATAAAACATCAATTAAAGAAAACTTAGGTGAAAATGAGCCGAGTTCAGCTACTTCATTCCATTGAAATGGAGTAATTTTCTCTAAAATGCAGGCAACTGCTCCTATTAGCAGACAGATAAATAAAGCTATGTAGTACGGGGGTAAAATTCGCTGCGATCGCCTCTTGATATAATTAATCAAACTTCCTGGCAAATGACCATTTTCAGAACGGGCTACTGGCAGCATCAAAACATAGCCAGAAAGCACAATAAAGCTGATGACACTAAATGCACCGTATTTCATAGCTCTCGCAAAAAAGAACCAGTGTATAGGCAATTGTTCTCCAATTGCTGGTTCAACGTGAACAAGTACAACATACAGAGATGCTAATCCACGTAAGCCATCCAAATAAGGAAGATGGAGTCTTTTTTCAGTAGGTTTCTCTATGATTTTAGTCATTTAGTTAATCTCATACTATGGTTTTGCTGATAGATAGATTTACCTCTGCTTAACGTGTTTAATAATGCTCAAAGTTGTCTTCTGTTGCTAAAAGATTATGCATCAAATTAGTAAATGGCTGCCTGTGTTCAAATAGAACTACCCAGGCAAACTTGATAAAACTTAGTTTGAAGATGACATAGGTAACTCTGTAGACTTGGCAAGTTCTTTACCGTCACGGCTTTTAATTACTCGTGCAGGTATACCCACAGCTACCGAAAATGGTGGAATATCTTTAGTAACAACAGCGCCAGCACCAATTACACTACCTCTACCAATAGTGACACCATCTAATACTTTTACCCCATGACCTAGCCAACAGTCATCCTCAATAGCGATCCCCTTACAAGTAATACCTTGGTATTTGATTGGCTCTATTGGATCTGCAAAATTGTGATTATTGGCATATATTCCAGTGTGGGCTGCAATTAAACAGTGTTTGCCAATTTTTATGTCACCAGGGCCACTAATACAAACGTTAGGACCAATAAAAGTATCTTGACCAATCTCTATACAAGTGTTGTTTAATGCCCCTATCACTACGTTACGCTCAATGACAACTCCATTTTTTAGATGAATTCTATTGTTTTCGTGTCCTTTTCCATCCATACGAACACCTTTAAAGATATAAACTCCATTCTCAATTTCAATAGAATCAGTACTAAGGAATTCAACGCCATCTTGAATATAAACTGAGCTACCTAGCTGGGCAAAAATAGTCCGATATAGTAAAGTACGTAACTTTACGCCCCCAAATATTGTTGGAATGTCACCTAAAAAAGTAGTTAACAAAATTTCTTGGAGCCGCTTTAGTTTTGAAAAAACTTTCAAATTATTCATACTACTATTATTTTCAGCTAAGTTGTGAGTTTGGAGATTTTTTGGTTTGGGAATCCTGTATTTGAGTCTTAATATGTACCATCTATATTTCTATATCTGCATTTTTAAATTACAGATTAATGCAAAAATCAGATGGTTTATTTAACAAACCAAGACAAGCTCTAAGATTAGAAGCTACTAAATACAGGTGTTATTTAATTTTTAGATATAGCTATATAAGAAATGCTGTATCTGTTTACAAGCAAATTCTGTAATTACAGCAGTTTTAACCGATCTGAGTTCTGCTGTACTATTTAGTAGTTGTACAAGTTGAAAATTAGAGAAAATACTTTTTTATATTCGGACATGATGAATACTGAAGCTTAATGCTTTACCACAACATCAAACACCTAACTCTCGATGTGTATTAGTTAGCAATTTGACAAGCTACTATCATTCAGGTATTCAGTCATCAAATATCAAAGTAGTTATTTCAATTCAATTACATCTGTTTATGCTGTTCCAAAATTGGAATCAAATTTACTCGCTGGTATCAAGATGTAATTGTTGAATTCCTCATAAAATTTCCAAACAAGTACAAGCGCATTAAATTAGGGGGGAGTATCTCCAACTTCAGCCATCACATTGAAGTTAACCATCGGAGCAAATAAATAAACACTTCCCCGATTACTATAACGGCTTACTTGCAGCCAGTTTTTAGAGTCTGCTGCTGTTGTCATCATTACGTACACAGAGAATTTACATATTCACTAGAGGGCCTTTATAGTGACACAAGTAGTGTGCTTTCACTATCCTAAAAGAGAGTTACAAAATTCTTATAAAGAAACAGTAAAGTTTAAACAAAAAACATAAAGATTTCAAAATAGACATAATTATAGAATCAGTATTTTCCTGATTTAGGGGATTAATCATACTAGCCATAAGTCTCTATTAATTAAATAGATAACTACTATAAATCAGAGTAAACACAGATATAAAAACAACCATTATTGTATTTTTGGTGCTTTATGAGACTGTAAATTTTACTACTCATTCATGACATTAAGTATTGACAATCACCTTTTTATGGATGTTGGACAAAAATCTACTTGAATAGCAAGACAGGGATGTGGCTGCTGGGTGGCATTTGGGCTGTAGTACTGCCAATTGTCCGTAGATTACCATAATCAGTAAATTGATATCTTGCTTTTCTACGTAGCTGGCTATAACTTTTTCTAGTTCGTCATGTATTATCTGACAAATTAGTGCAGCTAAGGATGGCATAAATAATTACTTCCTATCCTCCAGTATTAATGTAGACTCAGCTGTACGCCCAAATTCTTCTGGTGCATATTGCAGGTGAACTTCTGCACCAGGCCAAGAAAATGTACCAGGAGTAACAGAACGAACTAAATAGTGCAGACTATAAACTCCTGGTTCCAGGTGGTCGGAGTAGGCGATAATGCGATCGCGGTAGATATTTCTAAAGCCAAGTTCCCAGCTATCGGCTTTTGCTTGTAATGCAGCTGTGGTAGTTTGGAAACTTGCATCCACAGCCTCAAAACCTGATGGTAAAGGGTCTTTAATCACCAGATGATCCACAGGATGATCGGCAATGATTTCTAAACCAATATCAAACACCTGTCCAGAGGCTAAAGTCAAGGGTTTATCGAAAGCGTAAAGACCTGTTTTTTGTAAAACTTTCTCTTGATTTACTTGACTAATTTCTCGCGTTATGCGTAAACCGTTAAACCTACCTGGTTGATTTCCCTGCAAGCGATAATTATAAGCAACTAGATAGTGCAAAGTTCCATTACCTGATTTTTGCAGTGTTAAATCATGACGACCATGAGGTAATTGATTCATTGGCACATTTACTTGTAAGCTAAGATTTTTGTAGCCATCAAAGCGGTTTTCTCCTAACTTATTACCAGCTAATTGCACTGTGGCAACAAAATTAGGTGGCGTAGGTTGCAGTTGGCTATATTCTACCAAAGCTGTTAATGCTTGGGCATTATTATAGTTAGTCTGCCAAGTGCCATCTCGTCGCAGTGCCAAAAGACTTTGGAATAATTTATCTATAACTTCGGGTTTACTCTGCTTGGCAACAAACAAGCGTAAAGCTTGGGCTTGCGTCGTGGTAGATGAACTCATCCATTCCCAACTACGTGGTAAACTTACAACCGCCGTGCGACCAGTTTCATAGATATTCTGTTGCAGTTTGTTCGCCAACTCTTGAGATTCATTTTGCCATTCTGGGAATTGAGATAAGTATCGCGCCAATTTAATTTGAGTTACTAAATCAAAGTTATTGCGCTGCCCATAAATATCTGTAAGAAAAGTATTGCGTTTATCTCCTATTTCTGCTAAGGCTATTAAAGCATTAAGTTGCAGTTGCCTTTTACATAATAGTTGTTTGCAAAAATCATATTCTCCAGGATTCGCTAGAACTTTTTGTAGATAAGGTTTCACGCGAGACAGGATTCCTAAATCGACTAAATTAGGGAATACCTGACTGGCTTTAGCCAAAGATTCACCTGCATAAGAAGAAACCCAAGGGTCAGATTTTTCTTGTCCGGGGAAAGCAACAAAACCACCATCAGCTATTTGGAGTTTTTGTAATTGTTCAATGGCTTGTTTTGCCTGTTGGCTAGGATTAAATTCTGAAAATGTCTGACCATATTTTTGTGTAAGATTTTGCAGATTAGCAGCAATCATTAACTGACTTGCAGCCGGTTCTGTAAAAGGCAAATCATTATCTTCTAAAACCTGCTTTGCTGGTGCTTGAATCTCTGGTACCAAAGTACTCGCCAACTGAATGTTTAAACCTCCTGCATCAGGGAAGGTGTTTTTATCAACATTCAGAGGAATCTTCACCTGTTTTTCAGTTACACCACCTTCAACGACTTGTTCTGTAATTTCAATTGGTTTAATTTCCAAAGGAACTTCAAAAGCATCTGCGGCTGTATTATTTAGTTGAGTGGTAAAGCGGACTTTACCAACTCCCACACTATCCGCCACCATTGGAAAGCGATAAGCATGAGTTGTAGATTCAGCTTTGGTTTGTAATGCAGTAACTGTGGGGTTTTTGTCAGCAAACTTCACCTTACCGCTAAGTTCGCCATTAATTGAGAGATTTCCTGTATTTCCGGTGTTGTTGGTGACGGATAAACCAGCAAGGATGCGATCGCCTGGACGGGCAAACTGTGGCAACATGGCATTAGTTAGCAGTGGCTTTGTGGCGATAAACGTCGCGTCCCCATTCCCGAAACGCAGATTTCCATCGGTGGCCACAGCCATCACCCGCCATGTAGTTAAGTCATCCGGGAGTTTAAAAGTTATCTGTGCATTGCCATTAGCATTGGTGAGAACAGAACCGTTGTAGTAAGCTAAGGCTTGAAAGTTTGTGCGAGTGCGAGTATTTGCTGCACTAGTTGAGAAACCACCGCCGTAACCCCAACCTTTGGGTTTAGCTATATTTTGTGTTTGTAATATGACATCTGGTCGGTTATCGCTAAAGCGGGTAGATATTGGCTGTTCTGCATAAACTGTATCTACCAAATCTGGCGGACGATAACCAGAAAGTTGTAACACCGCCTCATTTACCACCATAACTGTAAACTGTCCTTGGGTGGGGTTTCCTTGATTATCTTTTAGTTCCAGTTGTACCGTTTCTTCTGCACCAGGTTCCAATGATGCTTGCACGGGTTTAACTTGCAGTTTTAAATACTTATCCCCCAAGTTAACTTTAAAAGGTGTAAAACCAATCTTCACCAAATTATCTAAACTTCCCGCTTCCGCTTGGTTTATCGGTTTACCTTGTCTGACTAAGACAGCTTCAATAGCCGCATTTGGCAGCATTTCTGGCGTGACTTTAAACTGAATTTGTGGTGCGCTTCCCTGAGTTTTGGTAATTTGCTGATAAAGAGGTTTGTCTTTAATTACAGCAAAGTACAATTCTGCGTCTGGATAGGGAGATTGAATTAGTACAGTAGCGGTTTCACCAGGTTTAAACTCTTTTTTATCTAGCTGAATTTCTAAGACATCTTTTTCTTTAGAACCCCAAAATACTGGATTCTCCCCAGTTGCCCAAATTTGTAAATCTGTGGCGCTTAATTCGTCTTTGGCATCACTAAAATTAACTCTAATCCGGTATGAACCAGATTCCGGTGTTGTCAAATTTACTGATTGTGGATTGCTAGCAGATGTAATTTCTACTTGTCCGACTGTTTTATATTCAACTTGATTTTTTGGAGTTCGGCTACCTTCTACCAATTGCGTGACGCTGCTGTATTTAATTTGTTGTAATTCCAGCCGCACCCGTTGACCTGTTATCGGTTTTCCTGTAGGGTCAGTAACAATGACTTCAATGGGAAAAGCCTTACCAGCATCAGCGATGAAATTACTTTTTAACCCGATAAGGCGATTACTCGGTAAGGCTGTAAAAGTTTTAGAATTCGCTACAGATAGATTAGAAACATCTGCAACTTGCACATCCACCCGGTAAGTCATCGGATATGGTAAATCATTAGCCACATTCACAGTTTGACTACTTTTACCATTAGCATCTAGCTGGGTATTAGTTTGCAATACATCACTAGATATAGTAGGCGTTTCCTCCGGCCATAGCCATTGCCTACCAAAAGTAAATTCATCCCAACCTTTAGGAACAAAATTAGCCTGTTGACGAGTAATAAAGTATTTTGCTTCGCCACCTTCTACAGGCGCACCAAATAAATAATTACTTGTAGCATTAATATTAACTTTGTCGTCAATGAGAGCAAATTCTTTATCTAAGTTGAGTTCGACTTTAAAATTAGGTGGCTTAAATTCAGCTACCCGAAATTCTCCAGATATTTGTTGCCCATTCTTCCCCTTAGCCTGGATTGTATGGTAGCCTAAACGCTGAGTTGTCTTGATTGGCAGTTCTAGAGAAAATGTACCAAATTCATTTGTAGTTTGTGTACCTAAATTGGTCTTTTGTCCATCAGGATTTACCAAAGTTAATTGGTAAACAGCATTTTTATCTTGCTGGATTGTACCATTTTGCAAGAAGTCAGCAAACCCAGTTAACCAAGCTTTTTCGCCTGGTTGATATAACTGTCTATCTGAAAAAATTACCCCGCGTGATTCTGGTTTACCATCTTGCCAACTTGCATCAATACCGTAGCCATAAACGCCGCTATATTCTTCGGTTCTAGCAAATGCCCAATCTTGATTCTCACGGGCAATTACTAATAATTGTGGTGATTTACTAGAACTTTCATTCCCAGAATAACATTGCTGTAATTCTTCCCGATTAATTCTAAAAGTTCCATTTTCATCAGTTTTACCTGTTGCACAAGGTATAGGTTCGGGGCGAGATTTAGCCTGTAACTTTGATTGATAAATTTCAACAGCAGCCGCTTGAACTGGTGAACCATCTGTAAGATGATTAACGCGAATTAAACCTGACTCAGGGAACCACTGAGTAAATACGCCCAAATTCGTCAATTCAACCAAGCCATAAGTGGTAGGTTCTCGCCACAGTTCTTTACCATTCTCCTGATATTTATTAGTGCGGGCTTGCACTCCATAAGCTAACATTCCCGTAGCTGCACTTATTTTTTCCCGGAGAGGAACAGCAACGTCAACTGATTGATTTTTATTACCCGATACCTTAAAATTTTGCCAATCAGAAGGTTTTGGTAATAAATCATTACCATAATTAAAATAAACTAAATCTGTCGGTTTAACTACTCGATAAGCTGCTTTGTATTTTGATTCTGGCAGATTTACTGTACTAATATTGAGCTGTAAATCTTTACCTGTGGGGAAAATATTCAAATCTGATGGTACCCAGATATCCCCAGCTAAATCTCCAGTATCATATTTAAGTGTGACAGGTTTACCTAAAGTCTGTCCAAACTTATCTTTGAGATTTTCGCTGATAGTAATTGTATAAGTTTTGGCTGGTTCTAGCGCGTAAGGATTGATGCCGACAATTTTATCTTCATCGTTGACTTGCAAAATTCTCGAAATATCTTTTGGTGCCGGATTAATGTTAATATTTTCTTTAGCTGAATCTGCCATTAAGACATTATTAAATTCTAGCTGGGGACTTCCTTTGATAAATCTTCCAAAAGTTCCACCTGCATCTGGCTGTCCGTAATAGTTAATTTTCTGAAATGCCAAAGGCGAATAAGTTACTAACTTACTGGCAAATTCTTTTTCTGTAGGGAGATTGCCATAAGCAGGACGTATTCCGGGAGAAAATACTAGCCGATAAGGGGTTGCTTTTTCAAGATTTTGCTGTGGGATGAGATTATAAATCCAATTGCGTGCTGAAGGGTCAATTTTTTCTAAAGGATCTTCATTTTCTAATGGTTTTTCTTCTTTATTTAATTCAACTTTAAAATCTGTACCTTTATTTTTACCTTCAGGAATTAACTGTGAATGTTTTTGTACGGAAGCTAAATCTAATTCTACATTAGAAGTGAACTGTAGCTTTTGTTTTAAATCAATTGGTTCGATATCAGCTTTCTCAATGGGATTGACACCGGGTAAATTAGTGAGTTTGATAGACTCGGTATTGAAAGTCCAAGGTAAATCTTTGTCTAAGCGATGGTTTTTTAAATCAGCTAAACCTGCTTTAAGAGTGACTTTAAATCTTGTCGCTATCGGCAATGCTTTCTCGGCTTGAAAACCCACCATACGCGGTGTCAAAAAGCGAAATTGACCAGGAAAAGGTGGCCAAATTGTAAATTTTTCTAATATTTTCTGTTGTTCTGGGCTGTCGAGGCTTTCAACTGGTATTAAAGCTTCTTTAAAGCGTATGCGGATTTGGTTAAGAGGTTTGGCATCTCCAATGGGACTAATTTGTTCAATCCAGTCTGGTAGTTTTGGCGGTGTTAATGGGGAAACGGCTGGGAGTGGTTCTTTGCTTGAGTTAATACTAAAAAAATTACACCCTGCCATTCCTAGTATAAATGTAAAGATAAGAAGAAACTGTATTGGTCCCTTACGGCTTGAATAATGCCCATTTTTTTTAAATGAACCTCTAAAGATGTTAAGAATGCGATAGGTTATTTTATGGTAAAAACGTAATAAAACTCTGATCATCATCTTTTTAGTAATTTAAAATAAAAAAATCACAAAATTATAGCAAATAAAAATTTCCATTACTTCATAGATTGAGCAATGCCCAGACTGATAAAGGACGCAAGATAACTAGTTATTTTACTTAAGCTGTGGATATAACGGATGTTTATTTACATAGATAACTAATCGAGTGTTATTGTTCCAAAAATGACTACAATTCTTAACTATAAATATTTAAATTTCGTAAAAATTGATTTACATCTGCTAAGTTAAGACAAATGAATTATTAAGGATTTGACATATTTACTGATGTAGATGTAATCGCCGCGTCAAAATTAAAGTAGGTTTTTTTGGGCAGGGGATTCCCTGATGAAGGCAATTTTACGATCGCTACTCAAAATTAAGCATACAGGCAAAGTTATCCTGGCTGTGCTGGTAATCTGTCTGGTTATCCGCTTACTACCTTATTTTGCACCCATTCGAGCCGCAGACATTGCCCAAAATCAACTGGCAATGCAATTTAGCGATCGCAATGGTTTACCATTAGGAACATTACTCACCCGTGACCAAGAGCATACGTCAGTAGTACCGCTAAATCAGGTTTCGCCCCAGTTTATCCATGCTATTTTGGCCGCCGAAGATGGTAGCTTTTACCATCATGGGGCGTTGGATATGAAAGCTGTTATCCGCGCCAGCAAAGAAGCCATCCACGCGAAACGAATTGTTTCTGGCGCTTCCACTATTACTATGCAGTTAGCACGGATGTTAGATCCTGTCCCGCGCACTCTGTGGGGTAAAATGCAAGAAATTTGGCTATCTTGGCGGTTAGTCGCAGGGATGAACAAAGATGAAATTCTCTCTGCATATATCAATCGGTTGCCAATGGGAGGGAATATATATGGTGTGGAAGCAGCCGCGCAGACTTATTTTTCCATCCCAGCTAGTGACTTGAATCTTGCCCAAGCTAGTTTGTTAGCTGCTATCCCTAATAATCCCACATACTTTAACCCTTACCAGCATTGGGAACGGCTGAAGCAACGGCAAAAATACGTCCTTAATCGGATGGTACAGGAAAAGTATATTAGTCGTGCGATGCCTACGGCGGCAAGCTACGCAGCCCGAACACAAAGCGAAAAAGTTGTGTTTCAGTCTCGCCCACAAGGAATTATCGCCGCACCACACTTTTTGTTTTGGTTAGCTAATCAAATCCCCCCTAACAAAGAGAGGAATCAAGCCCCTCTTTTAAAGGCAGAGGATAAATCCGTTATTCGCACAACTATAAATCGCCCTTTACAGCAGTTTGTCGAAGCACAGGTGCAACAGGTAATTTCTTCTCTGGCTGCCAACAACGTGCATGATGCATCCGCGTTGGTGATTGACAACCACACTGGTGAAGTATTGGCTTATGTCGGTTCGCCTGATTATTTTAATGAGGCAAAACTAGGACGCAATGATGGAGTGCAAGCGCTACGTCAACCAGGATCTACCCTCAAGCCTTTTGTGTATGAATTAGCTTTAGAAAAAGGTTTAATTCGCCCAAATACCATTTTGGCAGATGTACCTGCCCATTATGCAATTCCTGGCGCAAAACTTTATAGCCCCACAGATTACACCGAAAGCTTCCTTGGCCCTGTGCGCGTGCGAATCGCTTTAGCAAATTCCCTAAATGTACCAGCAGTACGGGTGTTAGAAAAGGTAGGTGTGCAGACTTTCCTCGAACGTCTGCATCAATTGGGGTTTGAACACCTTAACCAAACCCCAGAACATTATGGTTTGGGTTTGACTCTAGGTAGTGGCGAAGTCAGTTTATGGGAATTAGCCCGTGCCTACTTGACCATAGCACGACAAGGAGATGCTACCCCTTTAGTAAGCACATTTTCCAATTCCCTACTCCCTACTCCCCACTCCCAACTCCCCAACCACACAATATGGCAATTAATAACCAACATACTTAGTGACAACCATGCTCGTGCAACAGCATTTGGTGTAGACTCAGTATTAAATTTACCTTTTCCTGCTGCTGTTAAAACTGGCACTTCTTCCAATTTTCGCGATACTTGGACGATTGGCTTCACCACAGATTACACTGTCGCTACTTGGGTAGGCAATTTCAATGGCGAACCGATGCGCCAAGTTTCAGGCGTTGCCGGGGCTGCACCCTTGTGGAATCGGATTATGTTACACCTGCATGAACACCAAGAACCAGGAGATTTTCCACCTCCAGAAGGTTTAGTGCAACTACCTATATGTGCAATTTCGGGTTTACGACCAACACCAGATTGTACCTCAGTAGTGCAGGAATATTTCTATCCAGAAGATAAAATTGCCTACGAACGTGAAAATCAATTCAATTTGCCACCAGAATATGATGAATGGTTGGCAAAACAACAGCAATCAAGTTTTGTTTCAACTAATTTGAGAATTTTATCTCCGCATCATGGCGACTTATTCTTACTGTATCCAGGTGAAGAAGCGAAGCAAAAACTTGAATTCAAATTAGCGGGAAATAAATCTGCGCCTGTAGAGTGGTGGCTGAATGGTGAAAAACTAGATACAAACTCAGCTAATTCTTTATTTTGGAATTTGCGTCCTGGTAAATGGACTTTGGAAGCGAGAAGTGGTGAAATGAGCGACAAGGTAAGTTTTCAGGTGGAGTTAGCAAATCTTAAACCCACGCGTCGAGGTTTTTCTATTAGTAATTTTTAAAGAGATAGCATAGAACCCATAGTTGTCGGCATTATATTATTTAGACATACTATTTGGCTTTGTTAATTAATATATTTGCTTACCGTGCCTGCTTAATAGGAATTTCAATCACAAACTCTGTACCCTTACCAGGCGCAGAAATACAGTTTATCTGTCCCTTGTGCTTCTCTACTATAATTTGGTAACTAATAGATAATCCTAAGCCAGTACCTTTACCTATAGGTTTAGTAGTAAAGAAAGGGTCAAACAATTTATCCTTAACTTTTTCTGTTATTCCTGGCCCATTATCTTTAATACTAATAATCACACACTCTTCATTCTTAACCTGAGTATGGACAATAATAGAGCTAAGGTGTTTTTTATCTTCTCCTTCTAAACACTCTGTTTCCCATTCACTTAAAGCATCAATAGCATTACTAAAAATATTCATAACTACCTGATTTAATCCTCCTGCATAACATTCAACGAGAGGTAAATTACCATAATCTTTGATTATTGCGATTTCCTGCTTATTATGCTTTTCTTTAAGACGATACTGTAAAATTAATAGTGTGCTATTAATTCCTTCATGAATATCAACAGGTTTCATTTCTGCTTCATCAAGACGCGAAAAATTACGCAAAGTTAGCACAATTTCGCGAATGCGGTCAGTGCCAAGTGCCATTGAGGATAATACTTTTGGCATATCATCAACAATAAACTCTAAATCTATTTCATCAATCAGATTAATTATTTCTGGGTTGTAATTAAAATTATGTTGCTGATACAGGTTAATTAAATTTAGTAATTGCTGACTATATTCTCTAAGATGCATCACATTACCATAAATAAAATTAACTGGATTATTGATTTCATGAGCAACACCAGCAACTAGCTGACCTAATGAGGACATTTTTTCAGTTTGAATAAGTTGTACTTGAGCGTGTTGCAGTTCTTGCAGTGTCTGTTTTAATTGGAAATTTTTGTATTGTAATTTTGCAGTTCTCTCAGCAACTTGCATTTCCAACTTACAATTTGTTTCTTCTAAGGCGGCTTGAGCAATTTTTTTAGCTTTTAAGTATTGCTGTAATAAACGCAACACGAAAAGCCATGCCGGAATCAGCATTGCTAAACTTATAATAGATTCTAAAAATGTCCAAAATATTCTTTTGTAATAATCATCAACTCTCTGCTGTAACTGAAGTGATATATTACGCTTTCTTTTAGCAACACCATCAGCATAAATTTGTTTTTGGTTTTCATACTCTTGGTTGAAAAGTAGTAGCTGTGCTGTCTCTTGTTGATTGTTTTTAACTAATTCAAAAGATTTATATTCCATTGCAACTAAGCGCTGGTTAGCGGCATCAACTTTTTTGGTATCCTCATTTTCATATACTTGAGGAGCAAGTTTAATAGATTCTTTAATAGCAATATCGAGTTTAGGTTCAAATTGTCGATATCGTTCTTCCCAAAGAAAGTTTCCTGTAGCAGCATTCATACGTGCTGACATTGTTAATACTTCATCAAGATAAGTAATTTCATCACTCAGCATTTGGAGTTTAAATTCATGTTTAGTAATACTATTAAAGTTATAATAGGCTTCCCAATTGAGCCAAATTTGAGGAATAAATAGGAATAATGTCAGAAGTACTGTTACAGTTACTATTTGAGAGGGAACGAATCTTAGTTTATTAGGTAGGTGCATTTTGATAGTATTTTTTCGATATACGGTAATTAACTAATAACAAAAATTAATACTATTAAATAAGTTTTATTTCATCAGTATTAATACCGAAAAGATTTCTTAAAAAGCCTGTAGTTTCATTTTGGTAGATTTCAAAGTTGATCTCATTTATTTGTTTTACTTTAATTCTTCTACCATACATAAAACCTAGATTGAAATTTATTAAATCTATTGCGGAAAACTTATAAGGATGTGGATATAAAAATTTAGCAAAAACTTTGTAAATGAATAAATGTAGTTTATTAGTCTTTAAGTCATTACCCATTGTAAATCCAATCACAAAAGCTTCATCTTTAGAAGAAATACCTCTACCTAAAAGTATATGAATATAATCATGATGGCGCAAACTAATTTTTCCAGGTAATGCTAATAGACTATTAGGGTTCTCTAGCACCCAAATTACAAAAGGAATTTTTGGTTTATGTAAACTAAATACTACTGAATGTACTTCCTTTAAATTCATTTGAGCTATGTCTAGTTGAAAAGCTTCATTCAAATCAAAAGCCATATCTATATTTTATTTTTAATAAAATAACTAACTTATTAATATTTGTTTTTCTTTTAATTTGTCTATATTTACCGACAAAATTATTTTTATTTTTATAATTAAGTATAATTCAACCTATTTTGCATAAAGTTCCAGTATTATTACTGAAATTAGAGTAAAGGCAAGAAGACAGTGGCGGGTCTGAATCCCCCACTGATAGCGCAGCGTAAAGCCTTCTTTTCTCTACGAGACTGTAGGGGTACGCCAAGGGCGCAGCATATCTTAGAGAGCGTCTTGATTATGACTTCTGACTTCTTGTTCAATATGCCCATCTACTTAAGGATGTTGCTGCAATAGCTTTATCATGGTTTAGTTGATGGGCTGTTTCCCACAGTTTTGAATTGGATGAATGCGTTGCGTGATACAGGCAACGAGCTAGACACCAGAAAATGTCAAACTAAATATAAAGTTTATAGAAAGCCGCAAACTCAAACTATGACTAAGCAACCAACAGATTTAAACAATAAAGCTGTATTTGATCAGTTGTGGGGAATTACAAAGGAACTCTACCAAAAACTAGAAGCTCGTTTTCAATTACATCCAGACCCTTCTGTAGAAAATTTGCAGCAATACAGCAGTCTCGATGGTAATATAAAGGGTTCGCTTACCGCTTTTTCCGGAGAAGAAGTTGACTGGCTAGTTCATTCGTGGCTAGGAAACCCTGAAAAATCAAACTTTAGCAGCGTGCGTCTCACTACATGGTTGAAATCGCATATTCAGGTTCCTCATTTGGCTTTTGGGTTTAGCACACTTCCGAATATTTTCTTTTATATAGATTACATTCCCCGGACTGAGCTTTTAACCGATTTAGCATATCTCGATCGCTACTATGAACCAGTTAACCAAACATTCTTAAAGTTACAAGACGATTCGCGCCTCAAGGTATTTACCAGCACAAGTCTGTATCTTCGCCTATTTCAATCGCCTGTTAGCTTGTGTTACACGGGCGCACCTACTTTTGATACTCTTGAACTAACTCGTACACTTGCACATGAAACCCTTGATCGCTGGCTAACTTGGGTAGATGCAGCTGAACTTGTGCCAGAAGATGTACGCACCACTTTAGCATCTCGTGATTTGGCGCTACGCCGTACCAGTGCTGAACGTGATCCAGGTAATAAATTTGTCACACAGATGTTTGGTTCTGAGTTGGCAGATAAACTTGTACGATCGCTCTGGGGTGGCGATCGAATTAGTCATTAGTCATTGGTCATTTGTCATTTGTCCTTAGTCCCATGCCCATTAATCCAGAATCGTACCGGGTAGCACTGCAAGTTACCTGCCATGCAAAACTCCATAACCGCCTACTTTTGCCACAGTGTACTAATCTGATCACAGACTCTCATAGGTAAGTTCCGGATTTACCCAGTTGGTTTCTGCCAGAAACTCTCTAAATGTGGTCAGAAGTCCAGGAAACTCCTCTTCTCGTAAATGCTGAACATCGGCTTGATAACCTTGCTTGCGATACCACTGAATCAAATCGAAAAGTTCCTTTTGCAGCAAGAGTAAGAAAATCCAGGCGGGTGTCTCTTTGTAGACAACTTTCATCCCCTGCGCTTGGGAGAATGCCTCTGCCATCCCAAGAGGAGTCAGCACATCTCCAGCTAGCTCAATTTCTTGGCCAATATACTTGGTGGGATGTTTAATGACGTAGGCAGCAACGCGGCCCATGTCCTTGGTTGTAATTAGATGAAGGGGCTTGTTTGGTTGAATGGAAAATGGGAAACTACCTTTGAGGATGGAAGGTCGCGTGTACTTCTTCCAAAACTCCTCCATAAACAAGCAAGCTCGCAACATGGTAGTCGGTAAGCCAGCTGCTTTGAGAATTTTCTCTACTTGATACTTTTGCTCTATGCGGGGGATTTCTGAATTTCTGTCTGCCCCACCTGCGGAATTGTAGACAAAGTGCTTAATATCAGCCTGTTTAGCTACTTGTGCAACTCGCCTTGCTCTCTCCACCTCTAGCGGGTCAATTTTAGCGGAGTCCGCAGAAGTAGCGTGGCAGTAAACAGCCGAAATTCCTGTAAAGGCTGCTATGAGAGAGGTTTCATCGTCAAGGTTGGCTTTTACCAGTTCAACTCCGGCATCGTTGAGTTTTGCAAGAGTTGGACGATTAAGGTCAATTTCTCTAGTGATGACTCGCAGGTTCGTAACTTTCTGTTCAAGAAATCCCTTGACGACATTTCCACCTGTGCCGCCAGTAACTCCGATGAGTAAGACTTTATCGGTGTTTGATTCTGTGCGATCGGGGAAATTTGACATTCTCTCTTCTCCCTGGAGTTCTCTATATTAAATTAAGTTTATCCAAAGACAGGAGAAGCAAACAATAGCATCATCTATTGCACATATTGTTTAACTTTGAACTCGTAAATTATCATCGTTTTCTGCTATCTGAATTGACGTATAAACTTGTACGATCGCTCTAGGGTAGTGTAGGCGTAGCCCAACCTAGGCATAGCATTCTATAAAATTTGGTAAGCAATTTTGGACAATAACACTGATAATCTAGACTCATTCCGCGCTTTGGCACTGCAAGTTACCTGTCATGCAATCAACCAAGCAAGCGATCGCCAACAAGTGCGATCGCTCATGCAAAACTCCATCAACCGCCTAGCTCAACAAATCGCTGCCAGTATCGCTTTCATTGGCTTCGATTGTCGTTTAATTGTACTGCCAGAATATTTCCTTACTGGTTTCCCGATGGGAGATTCTTTACCAGGATGGGCAGAAAAAGCTTGTATAGAAATGGCTGGTGCTGAGTATGAGGCACTTGGTAAAATTGCCCAAAACCATAAAATATTTTTAGCTGGTAACGCCTACGAAGTTGACCCCAACTTTCCCGGATTGTACTTTCAAACCTGCTTTATTCTTGACCCCTCTGGTTCAATTGTTTTGCGATATCGGCGGCTGAATTCCTTATTTGCCCCCACTCCCCATGATGTTTGGGATAAATATCTTGACTGCTATGGTTTAGAAGGAGTTTTCCCCGTAGCCAAAACTGCGATCGGTAATTTGGCAGCCTTAGCATCAGAAGAAATTTTGTATCCAGAAGTGGCGCGGTGTCTGGCGATGCGAGGAGCAGAAATTTTTGTCCATTCCACCTCAGAAGTGTATAACAAAAACCTTACCCCCAAGGACGCGGCAAAAATTACTCGCGCTGTCGAAAATATGGCATACGTGGTTTCAGCTAATACCGCAGGCATCGCTAATATTGCTATCCCTATTGCTTCGGCTGATGGTGGTTCTAAAATCATTGACCATCGCGGAATCATATTAGCAGAAACAGGTGCAGGTGAAAGCATGGCAGCATTTGCCGAGATTGATTTAGGAGCATTACGCCGCGATCGCCGCCGACCGGGGTTAAATAATTTACTTGCACGCCAACGATTTGAGCTATACGCCGAAAGTTATCGCCAATCACACTTTTACCCCCCTAATACTATGCTGGAAAAAGAAGTAGACCGCAAACACTTCCTCCAAACGCAGCAAGCCACCATTGAGCGCTTAATCCAATTGAGGATAATTTGAATTGGGGAATAGGGAGCAAATCAATTCAAAATTCAATATTAAACAACTTCTGCCTCCTCTTTCTCTATGCCCAATGCCCAATTACTAATGATCAATGACTAATGACAATGACCAATGACAAATGACAAAACCAATAGAAGTCCGCAATCCTCGAACTGGCAAATTTGACTACGTAATTATCCCGCCGCCCCCAAGGCTGCTGGCACAGCAATGTAAGCGCACGCGCAGGGCGCAAGTTCGCTGGCAGCAATTGGGTTTAGAGGGGAGAATTGAAGCCTTACAGCAGTGGAAAAAAGCGATATTATCAGGACGCGATCGCTTGACGGAGGCTTTGGTAAATGATACAGGTAGATTATCGACCTCAGTATTAGAAATAGACTCCTTCCTCTCTAGCATTGATCGCTGGTGTAAGTTAGCACCGGACTTGCTGCAAGACTCTGCAAAAAATACAGCAATTCCATTTATTGCATTGCAACAAACATCCGTTCCTTACCCTCTAGTTGGGGTAATTAGCCCGTGGAATTTTCCACTGTTGCTGTCAACCATTGATACCATTCCGGCATTATTGGCGGGTTGTGGTGTCATTGTCAAACCCAGTGAAATTGCTCCCCGCTTCGTAGCACCACTGAAAACAGCACTCAGCGCCGTTCCCGAATTGCGCGATGTCTTAACTTTTGTTGAAGGAGCAGGCGAAACCGGTTCTATTTTGATTGAAAATGTAGATTTGGTATGCTTTACAGGCAGTGTAGCAACGGGGCGAAAAGTGGCAGAAGCGGCTGCTAAACGGTTTATTCCGGCTTTTTTGGAATTAGGAGGAAAAGACCCTGCGATCGTTTTAGAATCAGCCAATTTAGAATTAGCAACCTCAGCAATCTTGTGGGGTTCCGTCGTCAACAGTGGACAGTCGTGCTTATCAATTGAGCGGATTTACGTTGCTGAATCGATATTTGACAAGTTTTACCATCAACTAGTAGCTAAAGCCCATCGCCTTCAACTAGCCTACCCCACAGTTGAAAGTGGAGAAATTGGCCCCATCATTGCCCAAAGACAAGCAGCAATTATTAGCGACCATCTCGTAGATGCAGTTGAAAAGGGAGCAGTAATTCACTGCGGCGGTGTAATTGAAGACTTAGGCGGGGGTTGGTGGTGTCGTCCAACAGTTCTCACCCAAGTTAATCATTCCATGAAAGTGATGACGGAAGAGACTTTTGGCCCCATAATGCCAATAATGCCTTTTTCCAAAGTTGAGGAAGCAGTATCTTTAGCGAATGACTCAATTTATGGATTGAGTGCTGCTGTCTTTGCCTCAGAACCCGAAGCCTTAGAAGTTGCCCAGCAGATAGATGCGGGTGGTATTAGTATCAACGATGCTGCACTTACTGCTATCATGCACGAGGGAGAGAAAAACGCCTTTAAATTCTCCGGTATGGGAGGCTCACGCATGGGTGCAGCAGCGCTGAAACGGTTCATGCGAAAAAAAGCTATTTTAATTAAAACTAACGATACTAATGACCCTTGGTGGTTTGGGAATGGGGAGTGACCAATGCCATCATCACTATGCAACTTATTAGCTTAACCAATGGCGTAGCTTGCCGCCGTTCGCGTAGCGTTAAGGCATCGAATTCTCAGTCACGCTTAGAGCAGGAAGCACGAGATATTAGTGATGAGTTGGCTGAGTCGGACTTCTATCGGTTGCCATTATTGTGGCATTTTCGAGAAGCATGAATCGCACCAAACTATTTAACGACATCAAAAATTTGTTCAGATGTTAGTTGTAGCTGAATACCCAAGCGCTCCAGTTCCAGAGATTTAATCTGCGTACTCCCGGTAAACCTGCCAGCTTGACAATAACTGCCTTCTGACAATTGTAGAATGGTGATTGCCTGTTCTTCTGGATCAATCAGCCAGTATTCAAGAACACCGCGTGCTGCGTATTGTTTCCGCTTCCGCACATAGTCTCTATCCCGATTGCTCTGACCTGGAGACACCACTTCAACCACCAAGTGCGGTGGAAGAACGTCAAAAGTAATAGTCAACCGCGTCCGGGTCAGCTCTAAGTGTTCCTCCCGGAGGATCACCAAATCAGGGTAGCGATTCGCAGGATCGCCAGCCTCAAGGACTGGTACTTGAAGTTCGCAAGCATGAGGCTGTACCCGTCGAAAAGGCATTCCAGCACTAACTAATAGCAGAAACAGGTAATTTGCAAGGGACGTATTTGGTTCTGACTCTGGCGGCAATTCTATGAGCCTCCCATCAACAAGTTCATAACGGTTTTCCGTCCCATCATCTATCTGTAGGTATTGCTCAAACGTCAATCGTTGGGCTGTAGTCATAATACTTCTGTGTCGCTTCTATTATTGTGGCATTTATTATTAATTAAAGAAGACGCGATTCATCGCGTCTCTACATTGCGGCGATCAAAAAGCGATGCCTGCGGCGGGCTACGCCTACGCATTCTCATCTGTTCAAAATATCTGTTTTACCAGGGGCGATCGCTTCTGCCACAGTTTCGTCTACCATAACCAAAGCACTTGGAAGAACTTTCATAGTTTTCGTTCAGAACACAAGTCCATTCGTTCAGAACACAAGTCCATTCGTTCAGAACACAAGTCCATTCGTTCAGAACACAAGTCCATTTGTTCAGAACACAAGTCCATTCGTTCAGAACACAAGTCCATTCGTTCAGAACACAAGGTCATTCGTTCAGAACACAAGTCTGTTGGTTCACTTGGTCAGTGGTGTGGTGTTAAAGTATGGCAAAGACAGATGGGAATATGAGATGACAGGCAGGGTACGCAAAAGCGATGCCTGGGTTGGGCTACGCCTACGTATTTGTAAAGCCACCATCACCCGGTTAAAATCGACCGCAGACTTAAAAGTGGCTTCTACACAGACGCGTAAAGAGCAATAAGTAGCTATCATTTACTGTAAATGATGCCCATTGCTTGGCAGACGATTCAGTGTTGGATCAACTTTAAAACCAAGAGGAACATCAAGATTTCTAACACTCCTAAGTTGAAGTGTCACTAGTGAGAATAGTATTACAAATAGGTATTACAAATAGGCATTCCATTAGTAAAAACTACTCTGGAAAAATAGTATGAGGTTGGAGTAATGGATGAGCAGCATCGGTACTTGCGAATCGCCCTTGTTGTTGTTGGAATTGCTTTTCTCCTGGTCTATCCGTTGATGAAGCTCTGGCCATCGGGCTGGGCATGGCAACCAGGTCAATATGAATACGAACAGATGATCGTGGGTGTTTATGCGACGCTCGGTGTCTTTTTACTATGGGCTTCTCGAAAACCAGAAGTGCATCTCAGTTTAATCTGGTTCACCGTCTGGTCGAGTTTTGTCCACGGGCTGATCATGGCGGTACACGCAGTGATTAACCCTGCGGAACGTGGACACCTGTTCGGCGATGTTCCAGCATTGATCTTGGTAGCAATTGTCCTTGGTTTCTTAGCATCACGCGAAGTAGCGCCAGTGCATGAATGAGCGCAGCATAACAAATTAAATGCAGTGGATAGAGTTATCTGCCTCCAGTGAGTTTCGTTGCTATACTACAGTGAATTCTGCTCATTGCTTTGCGTAGGCGTAGCCCGCCGCAGGATCGCATTCTTGAGAAGATGCGATCGCATTAATGCTTCAATTTGGCACTTCCCATGTTTTTAGAATTAGGAAGTTGCCTTCAAACTATTAAGATTAACTCCAATCTGGATGTAATCAATGAAGCCTTTGAGTATTTGATTAACCAGAGCAGTAAGGGAGATAAAGGGCAATATTTCACGCCGCGCTATGCGATTGATATGTGCGTGAAAATGCTCAATCCGCAAGAAGATGAGTATATGATCGATACGGCCGCGGGGTCATCTGGGTTTCCGGTGCTTTTGGAGCCGAAAGCGTGAAAGTCGAGTTTAGGAAAAGCCTTGGACATTAACCTAACCATTACTACTTAATATCTTGGAGTAGCATTAAAGTCGTGGCAACGATTAATAAGCAAGGACAACTAACTTTAGATCATCCTCTCATAACAGATAAAAACAGCCGCATAGAAGTTATCATTCTAATTCCAGAAGAGGAAGTTCTGGACGCTAAATCTCAAGCAGAAGTGTTAGCAGATTTCCGGCTAGCTTGGCACGAAGCCATGACTGGGCAAACTATCTCGGTGGCTCAACTTTGGGAAGGGCTTGAAAATGACTTAACAGCCTTTCATTCAAGGTGAGTTGGTCGTCTATCGGGTTAAAATGTAAAGACAATAATTAATAATCGTGTCTACTTTAACTTAATACCCATTTTATGCAAATTACCCTTAACCTAATTTGCTTTTGATTCACAACGATCGCGACTTTGAAACCATTGCCCAAATAAGACCGCTCCAACACCTTCGCTTTCAACCTTAAGTGCGATCATCGATCCCCCGCAAACCCTCCAAATAAAGTTTCAATGCTGTAGGATGAGGGGCAGATAAAATTTAGAAAGTGCTGTGAGTTAAACAAGTAGCTAAGGGAGATACAGCGATCTATATATTCTGAGCCTAACGAAGGTTTGCTGCCATCAAGGCAATGAACTGGAAGCGCTTATGAAACTAGTAATTGTAGCTGAATCTGCTCCTCTAAAAACGAATGAAGATGGCGTGGTTCTTGTTGGTAAAGCCCGCGTCCCATTGGATACAGTGGTTACTGTTTTTATGCAAGGTGCTACAGCAGAGGAAATTGTTTATCGCTATCCATCGCTAAATCTGGCTGATGTTTATGCCACAATCGCCTTCTACCTCAAGCATCAGCCGGAAGTAGAAGCTTATTTGCAACAGCGACGGCTGCAATCACAAGAGATTCGGGCAATGAATCAAGCGAGGTTTGACCCACAAGGCTTACGCGATCGTCTGCTTGCCCGTAAAACAACGCAGGAAGCATATTAAAACTACTTGCTGATGAAAACTTCGATAATACAGTTGTTAGAGGATTATTCCGCCGTAGCCCGGAAATCGACATCGTTCGAGTGCAAGATATTGGGCTATCAAACAAAGATGATCCAACTATCCTAGACTGGGCAGCTCAAGAAGGGCGTATTCTGCTTACTCATGATGTTTCATACAATCACTCGCTATGCGTACGATCGAGTTAGGCAAGGGCAAACAATGCCAGGAGTTATTGAAGTTAGCCTAGATGTGCTAATCAGTCGGGTCATTGAAGATATTCTTCTGCTTACGGAGTGCAGCCAGGAGGGACAGCTAGAAGGTCAAGTCCAGTATATCCCGTGGTGAAGCGGTGTTGCAAAGGCTCTGGCAGCTGTTCAGCAGGAACATTAGAAGCCAACGATAAATGCGATCGCCTGGAAGAAAAACGGAATTCGTTATGCATCGCGTTAAGTTATGCCAGCAATGATTAAAGCCATCTTTAACAACTTCCCCACTCCCTACTCATAATATGCGAACATAATTAAGTTGTAGCTGACTACCTGCACAGAGGTTAAAAGTGGATACCATTGCAATCCCTGCTCTGAATCGCCCAGTAGATGCCACGGTAGAGATTCCTGTTTCTAAAAGTATTACCAATCGGGCATTACTCGTCGCCGCCTCAGCCCCCAAGTGACTCGATTTTAGAAAATGCCTTATTTAGTGAAGACTGGCATTTGCTGTCACTAACTTAAAGGTTCCAGGCATTGTAATAAAAGACTCTAATTGTACAGCGAAAACCTTTCCCGATTACTATACTAGATTTTTTCAAATGTTAGAACAATAAAAGGTGAATTGCAATGTCAAATATTCGAGAAGAAATGCCCGTCCTTGTCCGTCATGAAGGAGATTGGGTAGGAACTTATACATTAATTGATACAACAGGAAAAATCCTCGATATTCATGAGTCTCATTTAACTTGTCAATTTCCAGAAAATGGCCCTCATCCCTACTATCAAATCAATCGCTACAAATGGTCTAATGGTAAACAAGAAGAGCATGAATTTCCAGGAAGCTATAAAGATAATAAACTCTGGTTTGACACTGATCGCATCCAAGGTAAAGCTTGGGAAGCCGATGATTCAATTGTGATTTTGTGGTTTAGTTATAAAACAAACCCAGAAATGAGTTTATACGAAATGATTTACATTAGTCCTGACAATAACAATCGTGCCCGCACTTGGCATTGGTTTAAGAACAACAAAATTTTTCAACGCACCCTAATTCAAGAAGAACGGGTAAGATAGTAATTTCTGTTCTCAAAGATCATCAATCATCATTCTCCAGTCCGCCTGCGCGGACTTTGTTTATGTAGCCACGACTTCCAGTCGTTAGGCTTTCATCTCAAATTTCAACTTAGTAAGGTACACGCATGGCAAAAGGTGACAAAATAAACTTTTCTACTCCTAGTGGTTTCCCAGAATTTCTGCCTAGTGAAAAGCGTCTAGAATTATATTTGTTAGATATCATCCGTAGAGTTTTTGAAAGCTATGGATTTACGCCCATCGAAACACCTGCTGTAGAACGTTTAGAAGTCTTGCAAGCTAAAGGAAATCAAGGCGACAATATCATCTATGGTATTGATCCCATTTTGCCACCAAATCGCCAAGCCGAGAGAGATAAATCAGGCGAAACTGGTTCAGAAGCCAGGGCTTTAAAATTTGACCAAACAGTTCCTTTAGCAGCGTATATTGCCCGTCACCTGAATGAATTAACCTTTCCTTTTGCCCGCTACCAAATGGATGTAGTTTTTCGTGGTGAACGAGCAAAAGATGGGCGTTTTCGGCAGTTTCGTCAATGTGATATTGATGTAGTTGCTCGTCGTGAACTCAGCTTGCTCTATGATGCTCAGATGCCTGCAATTATTACTGAGATATTTGAAGCAATAAATATTGGTGATTTCCTGATTCGCATCAATAATCGTAAAGTTCTTACAGGTTTTTTTAAGTCAGTAGGAATTACTGAAGATAAAATTAAATCGTGTATTGGTATTGTTGATAATCTAGAAAAAATTGGTGAAACTAAAGTAAAACAAGAATTAGAAAAAGAGGGGGTTTCAGGAGAACAGACTCAAAAAATTATTGATTTTATTAAAATTTATGGTTCCATTGATGAAGTATTAGATAAGCTTAAGCATCTTGCCCAAAACCTGCCAGAAACCGAACAATTAAGCCTGGGAATTAGCGAATTAGAAACGGTAATTGCAGGTGTACGTAATCTCGGAGTTGGCGAAAATCGTTTCTGTATTGATTTATCCATTGCCCGTGGACTTGATTACTATACTGGTACAGTTTACGAAACAACCTTATTAGGACATGAAGCTTTAGGTAGTATCTGTTCTGGCGGTAGATATGAAGAATTAGTCGGAGTATTTTTGGGTGAAAAAATGCCTGGTGTAGGCATTTCTATCGGCTTAACTCGCTTAATTAGTCGGTTGTTAAAAGCTGGGATTCTTAGTACTTTAGCTGCTACACCAGCCCAGGTGATGGTAGTGAATATGCAAGAAGATTTAATGCCAACTTATTTAAAAGTTTCGCAACGTCTGCGTCAGGCTGGAATTAATGTCATCACTAACTTTGATAAGCGCCCCTTGGGTAAACAATTTCAGCTAGCTGACAAACAAGGAATTCAATTTTGTGTAATTATTGGTTCTGAAGAAGCAGCAGCGCAAAAATCTTCGCTCAAAGATTTGAAAACAGGTGAGCAAGTAGAGGTGCTATTAGTAGATTTGGCTGACGAAGTTAAAAGAAGACTTGGCTAATATACTTTCAAGGTGACTTTAAAATCTCTTTTTCTCTGTGCGCCCTCCGCGTCTCTGCGGTTCAAAAGCTTTTTATTTAACCACAGAGGCACAGAGAATACAGAGTCAAGAAGTTAAATTTGATTAACTGACAAGTTTTTTTCGTTAAAGTTGGTCAGTCAACTAGAGATTAAGATAGGTTTTATATAGGAAACTTGGATTGAGTTTCACCTTAATCAAGCAAAAATATATGACAATTCTCAACGCTCGTAATTTATCTTTAGAAGAAGTTCAGCGTCTGTTTGGCTTTCAAGAACAATACAGTGATTGTATCGGCTCAATAAGTCGGGGTAACGAATAAAAGTAAGAAGAGTTGCTAGCATCCGATTTCATGAGAGCTAACTATATTGTTCTAACGCAGGCATTCTATTTGAATGCAAACGCTTTACTATAAA
>NZ_JACJTR010000129.1 GCF_014698795.1 Nostoc sp. FACHB-892 | reverse complement strand
AGGATGAATCAACCGGGCTTTATCTTTTCCCTGATATGCCTGGTACGCTTGAGCAATTCCAAAAACTCAAAGCTGGACTCGTCTACAACTTGCGTTTTTCATAGGAGTATCAAGATGTCTAATCAAAACATTTGGCTATATCCGCGTCTAGCACATATTTCGCCTTGTTTTGAATACAGATTTTAATCTGTTTTATCGCATCGTGGCATGACCTTCCGGGTCTAAAACCATAGGAATTTGGCTCGAATACTGCCTCCCATTCTGGTTCAAGTGCAGCTTTTGCTACGGCTTGTAGTGCGCGGTCGTACATTACGGGTATTCCTAATGGGCGCTTTTCTTCTCTTCCTGGTTTTGGAATCCATACCCTTCGGGTGGGTTTAGATTTGCCAGTTAGCTTTAATTGCCCTGCCAGTTCAAAACTTTTGGGGGCAGTGATTTAATACCGTCCACTCCTGCCGTCTTTTTACCTTGGTTATCTTGTGTGACCCGTCGTACCGCTAACACCCTGTTAGACCAAGACCTCATCAGCGTCTTTTGGAGTTTACGGCATTGCTTGACATCACCACGGCGGGAAGCAGCATAGATGCGTTTTTGCAACTTGAAAACATATCTTTCAGCTTGTCGCCAATTGATTGTTTTCTATCCCTCGATATTCATTTCTGAATCCGAATTAGGCTTATTCATAGCTACTGTTACCTCTAGCTTTCCCACACTGCGGCTCACGTCAGCTTATCCCGGCAGTTACGCCATCCCTTTTAAGGCATTACCCGTTAATTCGGGTTAGGCATTTGCTTCTTGAGTCATCCTGCGCCTTCATGTCTTATGGCTGATACCTACCTGTTACCAATTTCAGGAGAACATGAAGGGTTGTTTCGTTCCCAGTATCCATAATTGAGTCTTTAGGGCGTGTCTATCCACCGAGGTTAAGAGTGGTGCGCTATCGCGGTATAGGAGTCCTGATAGTCTCTACCTTTGTCGGCTTTTCCCGTTCCAAGTAAGGTGGCTTATGCCACTAGCTTTATACCCCTTGGCAAGTGGTAACGATGGTTCAGACGACACTTTGCTTGTTCTACCCATAGACTCTTGCTTGCAGTAGGTGCTTTCAGCAATTACCACCTATTCCTGCTTTCACCCCCGCTTTACACCTTTGATAATCAGTCTCGGACGTAGGGGCTACCAATTTGTATTGGTAGTTTGTGTGCTTTTAATCCCGCACCGGGACAGTAGGACTTGGTGTATTTTGACTGGGTTATAATTTAAGTTGGATAACTTCAATCTTTCCCTTTGTCTTCTAGCTTTCTTAGCTGTTGGGTCGGCTAGATTTCCACACCTACATGGATATTGAGTTGTCATTGGTTGAGGATTAAAGTGCGAACTCTACCCTTGATGGGTTACTCAACCAAAGCCAGCCATCCTCCCCTTTCGGGTTTAGACTGAACGAATCGCACCCCATCCCCACTTATAAGCAGTGTCAACTAGAATTTTTTTACCATTTCGGAACTTGATAAATTCCTGCCCGTGGTCGTAAAATATGTCTGCAACCAGTTGATTACGCTCATCATAACCCCACTTATCCACTGCTGCCCTCCACCAGCGCTTTCCGGCAGAGAGCAACTGTTCAAGTTCTAAATACTCCGGCTTCCAGTATTTGGTGCGCCATTGATTTGCCAGTGCCTCGATTAATATCGCAGTCGGGTAGATCGGTTTTAGATTTTCTTCGAGCCAAAGCATATAAACAATCGCGCTTCTGAAAGCATCTTCTAAACCATAGCTTGATGCTTCTAAAGTGTCTTGGAGTTGCTCGTCATTAAAATTTACACCGAGCGATTGCAGGGCTGGAGCGTACAAATCAAATAATTCTTGTTCTACAGAATCGGCAGACCAGAACCACATAAGAAAAAGAAAACTCCTGCTGGGTGGCTAAATAAAATTTAGCATTTAGCGTGGGAAGTTTTGATATGGGGACGAGTAGCGATCGCTGCTCGTTTTCAAGCTAGACTCTGGCGCATGAATAATTAGAGGATGCGCCAAAGATGAGCTTCCCACTATCATTGGACTCTACACCAAGCTGCCTCACTGATCTTAGGAGCCAAACTAGAGTGTAGTTGAAGCGTCATTTTTCCAGTTTTGTCGATATAACCACATTTGTTACCAATGCTCACTAGTGCTAAAGAGCCGGAAAATTTAGCAGCATAATCGAACTGTGGTGAAACAAGTACTTTACCTGTTTTGTCGATATAGCCCCATTTATTGCCGATGTTAACCGATGCTAATCCTTCAGAAAAATCTGTTGCACTAGTAAACTGGGGCTTGATGACAATTTTACCTGTTTTGTCAACATAGCCAGACTTCTGAGCAACACCAATCCATGCCATTCCTTCAGAGAAGTTAAAGGCATAATCGAATTGTGGTTTAATCACAAAGGAGCCTGTGGTGTCCATATAGCCTAGCTTACTATTAGAGCCAACTACAGCTAACCCTTGCGAAAATTTAGAAGCACCGTATAGTTGCTGCGGGTCGAACCTAATGACAAACTTGCCTGTTTTATCGATATAACCATATCTACCACGCCCAGAACCTTTGATTTGCACCCATGCTCTTCCAGAAGAAAAAGCTTCAGCAACATCAAACTGTGGTTGAATAACAATATTACCTGTTTTATCGATGTAGCCAGACTTGTCAGCAATTTTTATTCGTGCTAATCCTTCATAAAAGTTGGCGGCATCTGCTCTTTGTGGGCTGAAATTAGTAAAGGCAGTTAATTTTGGCTGGAGAAGACGCTTACCTGTTTTATCGATGTAGCTAGCTTGATTCTCTATGCTAACCAGAGCCAGCCCTTCGGAAAAGTTAGCTGCGTAATCAAATTGTGGTGGAATAGCGAATTTACCCGTTTTATCAATATAACCCCACTTTTGATTCACCCAGACTCGTGCTAATCCTTGAGCAAAATCTGTAGCACCCTCAAACTGAGGAGGAATAGCGAATTTACCTGTTTTATCGATATAGCCCCATTTCTCATCAATTTGTATCCGTGCTAGACCTTCAGAAAAATTTGATGGGGAATAAAACTGAGGTATAGCAGGGATTTGAGCTTGATTATCGATAGAGTTGAGTTTGTGGTTAGCTTCTTTTAAGAATCCTTGAGATGGTAATAGACTTGTGAAAGTTAAACCAATAAGCAAAGAAAATAATTGTTTCATTTTTTTGAAGCTACTTTCAAAAAAGTAATAATTTTTCCTTTGTTTTTTGCAAAGGCTTAATCTATATGAATATTTAGATTAAGGATTTGTGCCTCAAATTTTAAGTTACTCTCAAAATTATGTTCGCCAATGATCAGTTACAATCAAGTCCAAGTAAACAAGTAAGCTGAAGGTGAGCCAGAGCGGTCATCATTAGTTACCCTTTCTATTGAATAGGTAAATATAATAGCTACGATGTCTTCCAAAAAGTCGAGTGATTAAAATCAGCTAAATTGCTTTATGCTTTTGGCATGGTAGAGTAAACTGATTGACGTTGATGCAATAGCTCAAACCATTGCCTCAATTTAGGATACTCTTGCTGCCAATTATGGCCAAATCTGAGGTTGTAGTAACCCAACCCTGATATAGCTGCCACATCAACAGCACTTATAGTTTCATTGAATAGGTAGGCTGAGTTAGTCAACTTTTGCTCAAAAACACCTAAAAGGCGATTAATGCTGGACTGATATTTAGCTTGGGTGGCAAAATCAGCTTGATTTCCTTTACGGGTTTCGTACCACAATCCGACAACATTATCTATTAAACTGTCTGCTAACTCTTCCCCCTGACGAGAGCACAAACGCTCAATGCGCGAGCCTGGATAAAAACTCGGCTGAGGATAAGTTTCATCTAGATACTCCACAATCAGCGTTGAATCCCAAAAAACGAGGTCATTTTCATCCACCAATACCGGGACTTTCCCAATGGGAGATAAACTCAAGAATTCTGGAGATTTATTGTTAATGTCTGTTTCTTTGGGTTCGTAAGGTAGCTGCTTCTCTGCCAGGACAATTCTCACTTTCCGAGCGTAAGGTGAGCGCTGTGCATAGTATAAGATTCGCGCCATATCGCTGCTATAAATTCAGTATTGTGATTTCCTATTTTAAATCTAATTTTAAATCGATGAAGCCAAACAAGCGGCCACAAAAGTGCAGGTGAATAACCCTAAAGGGCTTTGTTGCGTGAATGAAAAAAAGACATACTAATCCGATAGTGGAGTAGTATTAGTTTTCTACTTTGTAACTGTCCGGCTTGCCTAACTGGATCATGCGGTTAAGCGCAGCACATTGGAGAAATAATTCAACAGCTTGATTATCAAAGAAACGTCGT
>NZ_JACJTR010000128.1 GCF_014698795.1 Nostoc sp. FACHB-892 | reverse complement strand
ATAACAAATTGTATTGAGCATTTTCTTTCTCAAACCAAATAACGTGAGCGGAAGCCGGTTGAATAAAGCATGGCAGAATAGCTGCCGCTATGAGCAGACCCGGAATTTTTTTGAGCAGCATTTAATTTTCCTGAAAGTTGTATTTGGTCTTGATACTTAATTACGTAATCAGAAAACCAGTTTTTTTAATAGTGTACAATCCCCCCGTCAGGGATAAAATTTAAATATTTATAATTTTTTAAGGTTTCCTAAATAGTCAAAATAAATTGAAAATTATTTATTTGGAGAATAACTATCTTTAGATAGAGATTAAGGCTAAAATAATGAATATTAAATGTATTTTTCAACTACAAACTTTATTTATAGGTTTCCTAAGCAACTGAGTTCACTCAAATATTGTTTACTAAGGTTAATAGCTTTGAAAACGTACTTAGCGTAGGTATAGTCCACATTTCTACATACTTCGATTCCCTTCCCTACGATACGCGACGCGTAGCTTACTTCCCCGTTCGCGTAGCGTCCCGTAGGGAAGGGGTACGGCTACGCTCAGGGTAAGCCGCTCAGTACAAGAAGCTCAGTTACCGTCGTAAGCATTTCACAAGCTCATCAATGATTGCAATTGTGTGTCTGAACTATCTTCCAATTCTTGAAGAATTGGGATAGTTGATCTTCTAACGCTTCAGCAGTGTGAATAAGATTAGACTCTTAAGCTGTTTTTAGCTTCATGGCAAGGCCATCTGCCAGCCAAAAAACTAAATGGCTGAAATTCTTCACTTTATATTTGACGATTTTGAACTATGAGTCATACTAAAAAAAGACTCATGATTCTAGCAATCGCCAACTATATTTCCAAGCAGCCATTTGGCTAAGGAGATAGTTGAAACTGGGTTGACATTATTAGTGAAAACTTATTAGTAGGGAGGTAAAGTAATGAATCAGTCTCATGAGGAAGACAAAAATAAATTCCTTTACCCTCGTGGTCGCTACTATGGACAAGTTAAACCAGAAAACTTAGTTTTCAATGCTAATTTGCAAGAATTTGCTCAAAAAGTTGGCATGATCACCAGTTTAGAAAGCAATGGTAAGCTTGGCCCAGAAGATGCTTATCAGCAAATTAAGGGACTTTGGAAACAGTTAAAGCACAGTAAGAAGGAACTGGGAATTGGTGAGGAGCCATCGGCAACAGCCTGAAGTTATTCTAACTTTGGGGTAATCACCTCAAACTCATTGCGTCTGAGTGATACTAAAATATTTTCCTCATCTGAATCTACTTTAATAAGCCAGCGTATGCTTGATTGACCATCTGAGTCTGGTTCTCGACCACAAACAACCCCAACTTTTCCAGTTACATAGAAAGGACGTAGAATCAAAACTGTGTCTCCTACTTCAGGAGGGTCTGGGGTCTGCAATAGCGCTCCTAAAGGTGTTAGCTCTGAAAAATGGACTTATACAAGTGAAAGCTCTGTTGTATAACCTTATCTTAATCAAGGCTTAATTCCTAGCTAATCTTTCTGTTGATGCTTGTGATGGAATGCTTTGAGGCTAGAGCAGCACTTCACAAGGGGATGCACGTTAACATTAAAAATCAAATTCTCTAACTATCATCAGATAACGCGCAGTAAGACAATGCCTTACTACACCCGTGAATTAGATGGCATAATCACCACAGCCAAAGCGCTGTTTGAATCGATTGACCTGGAAAACTGATTGCCAGCTTGAGGCGATGGCGCAGCGTTAAAGGGGCGAATGGGAAGAATTGTTCCCAAAATATGACTAGAACAATGATTCAGCAATCAAATTTTTTCTTTCAAATCACACTCGTGCCAATCCGATCTTTCACAGAAGATACTGGATTCATGCTTTCTAGCTTCACCACAATCCGGGCAACCGATCCTGAAGCCTGGGGAATTTTGTTTAATTGAACTAAAGGAGTTCGTCCGATTAACTCTGTGATATCTTTCGCTATCCGCATTATGAGTACTCCATCGTGTCTAAATATAGTACATTGGGCTTTGCTGTGCGCGAGTTTCTCTTTCCTGGCACAAGTCTTGGAGTGTATAGCGACCCAAAACTTCAATTGAGGCAGCGTTAGCTTGCTCCCAAACTTCATAAACCAGAGTCTTTTCTAGAGTCGGAGAGTCAGAAGTATCTTTGTCTTTCCGCTCGCCTTCAACAAAAGTGACAATTTCCAGCACTGTAATCTGCCAAGGTTCACGAGCTAAAACAAAACCTCCTTTAGAGCCGCGTTGACTCTGTACCACACCAGCCCGCCGGAGGTTGGTCAAAATTTGTTCCAAGTAGCGTTCAGGTATGCGTTGTTTGGCAATGATCTCGCTCATGGTTAGAGGAAGTTTTTTTCCGTGGTGGCTTGCCAGTTCTAAAAGCGCCAGCAGCGCGTATTCCACTTTGGAAGACAGATCCAAGAGAGCGTAGTTTTGGCTATTCAAGACTGTACTCAACATACTACGGTGAATTGGAGGACTTATCGCAGTTAATGCGAAATTAATTTTTCTTAAAGTGTGGAATGTCAAAGCATCCTACTTAGTAGCCATAAAAACACTAGATTCTATCGGCTTACCGTAGTTTATTATCTTACACAATTCCCATAGAGGAATTATTTTTAATGGTTTGAAATCAGGTGAAGCTAGTATTATCGCCACTCACTATCTTTTCTGGAAGCTAATGTCTAACTAAAATGCTAGTCATAGTTTTGAAACTTACACTGGCAATAATGAAACATGGGCTGAAGCCACCTTCCATCCTTCGGTAAACCTATACCAAATCTGGCTTTGTCGCCCGAAACGCTCTACACCATTAATATTGCGGCGAAACTCTAAAGTCACTGTTGCTGCATCTTTCCCAAAGGTTACAACCTTGAGATTCGAGATTTCTCGCTCTATTTTTGGGTTTGGTCGATTCTGGCGAAAGTTACGAATTTCATCGCTGCCATAGAGGTTTTCTGTGATGCCAAACCGTACTACTTCGGGCGCATTCCAAAACAAGCTGTCCATCACCTCCAAATTGTTATTAGAAAGGGCTTCTTCATACTTGAGGTACAAATCTGTTACTTCAGCTAAAACAGTAGGGTCATTTATAGTAGTCATTGTTGTTACCAATTTTGGGTGTTATGGCTGATTATGCAGTCTTTCTAATAGTCAGAGCTATTTTTCTTTTAAGCTCCTTCAATACGTAAATTCAGACGAACCAGATCGCGAAAGGTGGAGATTTGCTGCATAAAGAAAATTGAGCCTGCAATACAAATACTTGCACCAAGGATGACAGTATTGCTACTACCAACTTTGCTTGCTAGTGCGCCAGCTATTAAGTTACCTATGGGTACTGCGCCTGTAGATGCCATAACGTAAAGACCTGTAATTTGTCCGCGATTTTCATCGCTCACTAACAACTGAAGCAAAGTACGTCCGGCAATGATCTGCAAAATAAAGCCAAAACCAGCCGCTAATAATGAAAGCAGTGAAAGCCAGAACACACGGGATAGGGCAAAGACAATTAAGCTTACTCCCATAAAACCTATTCCCAATGCTAGAACTTTACCCGATTCCAATACATTGCTATGCTTCGTTAAATACATACATCACCTCTGAGTAGTTCCCAGTTCTTAACCGTGAATAAAAAAGTAGACAGTCATAGTAAAGGCAACAATCATGACAAATTTCCGAATTAAGTGGGGTTCAAGTTTACGAGCATAATGGGCGCTTAAGTAACCACCAAGAGAACCACCAATTGCCATCAAAATAGCTTGATGCCAAGCAATCACACCTGCAAAAATAAATGGAATGATCGCAATACCATTGATACAACTCCCTAAAAATGTCTTGAAAGCATTCATTTTGTGAATACTTTTGATACCTAAAAATGTCAGAGTTGCTAGCATTAAAATCCCTAAACCTGCGCCAAAGAAACCGCCATAGATTGCGATCGCTAGTTGAGCCAGTACCAAATTAAACAATGGTACAGATTCCGGTGAGGTGTTCTGGTTTTGACGCTGCAACCACTTTTTGAACGGTTCGCCAAAGGTAAACACAACTGTTGCTAGCAGTAATAGATACGGAATCAGCTTTTTAAAGACATCTGGCGATGTATACAACAAAGCTATGGAGCCAATCATGCCACCAACTAAACTGACGCCACATAAAAGTAAAAAATCTCGCCGCTCGATGCCCAAATCTTGACGATATGCTCCAGCGCTGGCTAGGGAAGCCACCCAAATTGCTGTATTATTGGTGGCGTTAGCTGCGATCGGGGCGACACCTGTAAAGATAAGAGTGGCGTTGTTGCGTGAATAAGGAAAATGGTAAATTTTACCTATCGCCTATATTCTCTTGCCGCCTAGCCCAACGATGAAGACGAAAGCCCAGTATAAAGTTCGGAATTGGAACGCTTATGATGCAGCA
>NZ_JACJTR010000127.1 GCF_014698795.1 Nostoc sp. FACHB-892 | reverse complement strand
ACGCGCAGCGCGGCGCAACCGGCGCGTTACTGGTCGGCAGTCCCGAAGAAGTGGCGGAGAAAATCCGCCGTCACAGCGAATCGCTCGGCGGCATTTCGAGAGTAACTTTTCAAATGGACAACGCGCAGATGAACCACGCCCAACTGATGCGCTCCATTGAATTGATTGGAATGCAAATGTCGCCACTCTTAAACAATTAAAATATGCGGGCATAGTTCAACTTAAGTTCCGCTAGGGTAACAAGACAGAGAAAACGGAAATGAAATTGGTTCTGCAAGTCTGTGCTGAATTGGTAAAAACGGATTTTAGCGATTGCAGACATTGCCCTACAAGTAGGCTTCTCCAGTCAAAGCCATTTGAAGCAGCACTTCAAGTGATTCACAGGAAAGACACCCAAGCAGATTTGCTAGCACTATAAGAATCTGAAAATTTATCCTAAGAATCTGAAAGAAATCGAGTCTTGAAAATCATTACATTGAAGTTAAGTTAGGCAAGAATCTGAAGCAGTATTCGTGGGAGTTTTTATTGCCTTACGTTACTATCAGTCAAGAAAATTCTGCAACCATCGATCTCTACAAGGAAACCTATAGCTATGTCTGAAAATTCAAAAATCGGCTTAGAAGGACTGCTTCGTCCAGAAGATAGCATCCTAGTACTGATTGACCACCAGCCTTATCAGTTCACCAACTTGAACAGCCATGAACCCACGATGATCATTAACAAGAGCATGGCGGTGCTAGTGCGGTAGCCCTTGCATGGAAACTTCAGCTCCTTGCAACAACCCCTCCAGTGACCTCTGGTAGACATTAATACTTGAGGTTTTCTTGTTTATTCTAAATCAAGGAGAGTTGGCACAGATGGAATCTATGAAAGCAGTCGTATTAACTGCGTTTGGTGATGCTGAGAAGTTTGAGATTCAAACGGTTCCCACACCAACACTGAAGGCGAATCAGGTGTTAGTCAGAGTTTGTGCAACCTCGATTAACCCGGTCGATTACCAAACTCGTCGTGGTGATTACAAGGAACTGGTTCAATTACCCGCTATCCTTGGAGTCGATGTTTCAGGGGTGATTGAGGCAATTGGCGAAGCTGTGACTGATTTCAAGGTGGGAGACAACGTGTACTACTCGCCGCAAATTTTTGGAGAATTCGGTAGCTACGCTCAGTATCATGTGGCTGATGCAGCGATTGTTGCATTGAAGCCTGCAAATCTATCGCACATTGAAGCAGCTTCTTTTCCGCTTGCAGGCGGAACTGCTTGGGATTGTTTAGTGACTAGGGGCAATCTACAAGTTGGTGAAACAGTTCTCATCCATGCGGGTGCGGGTGGAGTGGGTTCGATCGCAGTTCAACTCGCCAAAGCGATCGGGGCATACGTTTTTGCAACGTGTAGTTCTAGAAACCGAGATTTCGTGACAGAACTGGGTGCAGATCGGGTGATTGATTACAAAAATGAAGATTACGTAGAAGTCATTCGTCAGGAAACAAATGGACTGGGTGTGGATTTAGTTCTAGATACGATCGGCAAAGAAACAATTCAGCGTAGTCTAGAAATCATTCGTCCCTTTGGTAGGCTTACAAGCATTGTAGACATTGCAATACCGCAATCGCTTCTTGAAGCATGGGGTAGGAATCTGACGATTCATTTTGTTTTTTCACCCCAGTACCGAGCAAAATTAGAGGCTTTGACAAAACTCATCGAGCGTCATCAGCTTCGCCCAGTGATTGATTCAGTATTTTCTTGGGATCAGGTCGTTCTGGCACATCAGCGTCTAGAGCAGGGAGGAACACGGGGCAAAATTGTGCTGAAGTTTACAGAAGATTAAACCAGCTTTACGAGGTTGGTAATTGCTAAACGGATCGGAGTTTGATTTTGTGCTGAAGGTCAATATTGATTGGGACAGGAGAAACAGGATGATAATGCAAGATAAAGTGGCTTTAGTTACTGGAGGAACAGCGGGCATTGGTAGAGCAACGGCGATCGCTTATGCCCAACAACAAGCAAAGGTGGTGGTGGTTGGTCGTCGAATTGATGAGGGTGAAGAAACTGTTCGATTGATTAAGGAAGCTGGCAAAGAGGCGATTTTTGTGCAAGCAGATGTTACGAAAGAAGCCGATGTTAAAGCAATGGTTGATAAAACGGTTGACGTTTTTGGTCGGTTAGATATTGCCTTTAATAATGCAGGAATGGCTGGCGAAAATCCCTCATTAATTGAGCAAGCAGAAGCTGAATATGACCGCACTATGAACGTCAATGTCAAAGGCGTTTGGTTGTCTATGAAATATGAAATTGCTCAGATGTTGAAACAGGGAAGTGGTGCAATCGTCAATATGGCATCTGTGGTTGGAGTCGTTGCACTTCCTAACATACTCCTCTACACCGCGAGCAAACATGCGGTAGTAGGTTTAACAAAAGCTGCTGCACTCCAATATGCCAAAGCGGGTATTCGCATCAATATCGTTGCACCAGGGGCAATCCAAACAGATATGTTTGAAGCAGTTACAGATGAGGCCAAAGCTTACTTGGCAGGGCTTCACCCGATCGGACGAGTTGGCACACCGCTTGAAGTTGCAAATGCAGTCCTGTTTTTATCATCTGAGATGGCATCGTTCGTAACAGGTGAAACGTTGATGGTAGATGGTGGGTATGTAGCGCAGTAGTCGAAAGGCAGTGCGAAATGTTGCGACCAAGTGGCGATCAACCTGCATCATCCGCTCGATCACTCTCCGTGCCGTTGGTTTCTCAGGGGCGTACCGATAGTACGCAGTGTTTGATTGAGCAGTAATACATCTAAATGAGTCCATCATGACGACAACACTTGCAGGCAAAGTTGCACTGGTAACGGGTGGTTCTCGCGGTTTAGGAGCGGCGATCATAGGGTATGCGAAAGGTGTCCAGCGCGATCTTGGTCCGCGCAACATCACTGCGTGCAGCCAGGTATCATGCCGACGGACATGGCAACAGCCGCAGCCGACAAATTGCCGGAAGCAGCGGAAGCGATCATGGATCTTCACGCCATCCGCCGGATCGCAACCTTGGAGGAGGTAGCGGCGACCGTTTGCTTCCTCGCAAGTTCAGACGCTGGATACATCAGCGGCAATGTAGTGGATGTGTCCGACGGATTCCAAATCTGAGCGTCGAAGTTCAGTCCAAAGCAGATCAAAACTTTTACACGCGCAATCGAAGGAAAAGGGATGAAAATACGCTACGGGTTTCGACAGGTTGGTGATGTCGAAGTGTTCTACCGCGAAGCGGGAGCAAGCGATGCGCCGGTAATACTGCTGTTGCACGGCTTTCCGACCGCTAGCCACATGTTCCGCGACCTGATCCCTCTGCTCGCCGATCGCTTTCGGCTCGTCGCGCCGGATCTGCCTGGTTTTGGGCAGACCAAGGTACCGCCACGCGGAACGTTCGACTACAGGTTCGACTGCCTTGCTGACGTAATCAAGGGTTTCACCGATGCTTTGTCGCTCGATCAATACGTACTCTATATCTTCGATTACGGTGCGCCTGTAGGTTTGCGTTTGGCGATGCGCCATCCTGAACGGATATCTGCGATCGTCTCGCAGAACGGCAACGCCTACCTTGAGGGTTTCAGTGACGAATGGGGGCCATGGGAAGCCTATTGGCGTGAACCGAGCGCAGCGAACCGGGAAGCCTGCCGACCCTCGCTCGCGCCGGACACAATCCGGAACTGGCAGTATGGTACCGGAGCCGATCCAACCCTTCTGTCGCCCGACGGTTACGAACTCGACATTGCCTACATGGGGCGGCCAGACGCGGAGGAGATCCAGCTCGATCTGATCCTCGACTACCGCAGTAACGTCGCGCTCTATCCAGCCTTCCAGTCCTACTTTCGCGAGCACCGTCCACCACTTCTCGCCATCTGGGGTCGTCATGATCCGGCGTTTCTGCCCGCTGGTGCTGCCGCCTATCAGCGAGATCTCCCAGATGCAAAGATTCACTTGCTCGACGCCGGACATTTCGCGCTGGAGACTCATGCAGAGGAGGTAGCAACGTTGATCCGCGAGTTCCTCGACAGAACGCTCGGTTCCACACTGCGTCTTGAAGGTGATTGCACAAGAATCTGAGTACCGCGCTGGCTACCGAAGCAGAATTAAAGCCATCTTAGAAGAGGCAACCGCGGCGATCGCGCTCAGGCAACAATGAAGGATTCTTGTCGTTCCGAAGCGACGGTACGCAATGGATGCTTGCCCCATCTTGAAGTCTGCTTAACACAGCACTGTTAAGACGGTGCTCGATCACTGCATAACAATTGTGATGCAACAGACAAAAACACATCATCAATTTACAACGGAGAAACCTCTCATGCCTTATACCAATTTAATATGAAGCTGCATAGAAAAGAGCTTCTAGGATAAAATTATAAGAAGAGACAGAAATCACCTGCTCAAATGAAAGTTGGTCGAATATTTCTTGGATGCGATCACGTAAAGCTTGTA
>NZ_JACJTR010000126.1 GCF_014698795.1 Nostoc sp. FACHB-892 | reverse complement strand
TGGTAGCAGGTTGTATCTTCTAAGCAATATTGCTGTAAATTTTGTATAAAATACTAAATATATACATAAGAGTTTATTAGCGATCGCTCTCCAGGTGGGGTCATCTCACAAAATCGCATTGCTCCCTCAAGGATCTTCAACGAAGAGGCAGAGAGGAATGGCACGCTTGAAAATGTGAAACCCTTGTCAGGGGCGGGTGTAAGGCAAGAACGCTAATTTGTAACAAGTATTCTTATTTGATTTTTTGATTTTTGGTTTTGACTGTGTAACCTCTACACCCTCACACCCGAATGGCACTAAGTTAAACTGTGGTCGGGCGATCGCAAACCCACCAGTACGAATGGCACGCTTGAAAAGCTGAAAGCTCGTCAGGGCTATCTTGTTGGGGGTAAGGTTGCAGGTTCGGGAAAAATCAAGAAAATTTTATATGAGTGGGGATACAAATAAATTTCTGACTTCTCAGCTTGAACATTTAGTCAGCCAAGGCGTGATTAAGTTGACTGGTTAATAGTAGCTAGCAACAAAAATCCTAACTCGCTGCGCCTAATTCCTTATCTGCTGGCTGTTGTTGCTCCTTGACAGCACCCAGTGACTCAATAAAAGCGTCAATTGCCTTGGCTGCTGACTGCTTACCTGTTTTAAATTGGGAAAGGATATTCTCGCGTATTGCTGAATAATCTGGTAAGACTTGCTGCTCAACAGAAACAACCTCTTGTGTTTGTAAAGCAACTCCACCATTACGCTCATCTATTAAACCCTTAATCTGAGTGATCGCTTCGGCTAATTCCTGCCTAATCACCTGTTTTATGTCTTCCCCATCAGGTGTAGACGCAGAAGAAGCATTTACTTCCTGTTTAACTATTTCCTTAATCTCATCACCATTAGATAATGCCAGTCCAGCTTTTGTCTGACCCAGGATTCCCAGGAGCAATCTTGTTGCTGTATGGTTTAATGACTCATTCTCGGAAATCTGCATTGCCGATAAAGCTTTGATTTCTGCATCAGTTAGTCCAATGGAAATTGTCATCTTAGCCATACTTTTTACACCTGTAAATATTAAACTCTACATCGCTATTTTGGGGTTACACCGTTTGCATACAGTACTTTGATTGCTGATCACAAATGCTGTATAAAAAACTTATCAATGACCCAATTATTAAACTTTGCCCTGTGAACAACTTTTACCCTCGATTTTTTAATCTAGCTTCAAATCAATCAAGTTGCCATTACTTCAATTCTAACGCACACTTACCTGATATCCATATTAAAAATGAGGGGCGATGTGCCCCCATTTGAACTTTTGACTTTTAAATATTGCTCTACAGCCGCTACCCTTGCAGTTTTATATTCCACGAGGTGTGTCGCTTCAGTTACTACTTGACATTATTGCTAGCTCTGAACATTACCAACTATCACAGTAACTATCTACCCGAAACTCTAACAAGCAGAAAATCCAGGCACTCTAGTAGATGGAATGGTCATTGGCAGGTTGGTTTTGGGATTACGCCCTTCGTGCTAGTAGCGTTCGCGTCGCTCAAATGTGCCAAAACCAATGACAGTAGAGTCTATAACATACATTAGTTTTACACTAAAAGCTATTTACAGTATTTTTTAAGAAGGGATACAGCTAGTTCATAACTATTAGGTTGAGTTTGTACTGCATAGGCTTCTCTTTCTAAATCTTGCCTGTGAACATCAGTATAGCGCATAAAAAAAGGTCGAGCATAATTACTCGGCTGAATACTTAAACCTAAAGTTTTTATTTTCCCTTTCCCTGCACATACTTGTGCAGCATGAACCGCTTCATGAATTAGAGTTTGAGTACTAATATGTAACTCAAAAACTACTGGATTAATCCAAATTTTTTTGTCAGCCTCTCTCAATAATCCATAAGCTCCTCGCTTTGGTGGTAGCTCAATTATTATCTGGAACCCTTGATTTTCTAATTGGTTTTTTAAATTAATAAATTTTGGTTCGAGAGTAGGCAATTGTGAAATCAATAGGGAAGAAGTTAATAAAAAGGTTTGGATCATTTTAATAAACAATATGAAACCAGCTTTCTGTTTTCATTATCCTTGATAAAGACCACCAGCTTATTCTCTAATACTGCTTCCGTTCGCTTTGCTGTCTGTTCCTACTCGGATCTGGCATCACAAAGATTTAGCACCATTAACTATTTCTCTTGCTTTATCTGCAACTCTTCAATTCTAGGCGAATGCGCTCTTGATGAGATCGCCAAGGCAGGTTATAGCCTGTTAAAGTACAAAGGCAAAATAATCATGAACCTATCCCACTAATAAAGTTATATGAATCCAGATATGAATAGTAGCAAATTTTTGTCTTTGAGCGCGAATAAATTATTAAGCGCATTTGCTGACAAACATCTTAATACTGCTTCTTCTCCTCAACTAAGTCAATCATCGGAGTTGGTAGTCAAAAAATAGTTAACTGTAACGCTTGCATTTGAGGAAAATCACGCTTAATAATTTCGATAGCTTCTCTTTGACTCTCTTGATTTTTAACTATCAGTTGTGCAGTGCCATTGCCCTGAGAACCTACGCCTTTTCCTCCGTAGATATAAGGCCTAAGTGGCTCGTGATGAAGAAGCGTATGCAGCTTTTTTGCAATTAATTGCTCAGGACAAGCCGGAACTACGTGCCGATCAAATTCCGCTTGGGCTTTTGTCATTAAAGCTCCAATAAGTTGGGCATCTCCGAGTTGTATTGCTTCAACTGCTGCTTGGGTAATTTTAGAGCTAATAGGACCAAAATATTTTTGGACATTCTGCTGTATTGGATTAGTAGCAAAAGGATAACACTGATTCAATCTTTGTAGTATTTCTTGTGTATTTTTGCTGCCGCCGAGATCGACAATCACAAAAAACAAATCTTTATTAACTTTTAATTCGAGCAGGTCGATTTTTTCACCATCAAATATCATCAATATTGGGCGATTTCCATAAGCACAAGCCTGATCCATACGACCACAAAGGCTAGGAGTGGTTCTTTCTCCCAAATAGGCAAACTCCATTTCTGAACGAATTGTCATCTTCAAGTCATACAGACTATTAAAAGCCCTCGCAATCAGAACGCAAAAGGCAGCACTCGAAGATAATCCCTTTTGGATGGGTAAGTCGGTTAGATAATTATCAACCTCAAGTCCACCGACATCATAGTGAGTCAGAATTTGATATGCTGACCAGCAGCATAACTAAAAAAACCGCCCTCTGCTGCTATGCACTTCAGGGCATTAGATTCCATAGGTAATCTCAGAGGTTCATAACCCCTACCATCATTAAAAGAAGTACGAATAATTAACTCAGTAGGATTAGGCAATACATCAGCATAAATTCCTTGATTAGTACCAACAATTAAGGTGTAACCCTTTTCGAGCAGAGGATTAACACTGCGATATTCTCCTGCCCAATCGCTGTGTTCTCCGAACAAACAAAGACGCCCTGGAACAAAAATTTTCATTTGAAGTTTCCTGTTCTTAATCGAGGTATATTATTCTGATTAGCTTGAATAAACAACATACCATTCATCATTCCTCTTCCCACATCAGCAAGACTTTCGGCAATACTCGTGAGAATTGATTGGGGAGGTGATGACTACACTCCGTCTAGCGATGTCTACTTTAAGGGGCTGTCCGGTGTCGCTACTTCTCCCTCCATCCCCAGATTTCCTTACTCAACGCCCCATCACCAGCAACAATATCTGACGGCTGCCAGGGAAGAAGCTCAAAGCCGCGGATGTCGTCTTTTATAATATTGTTTTATTTAATGTCTTAACTCTTAATCTAAATAAATTATGGCACAAATGAGCGAAATGCTTCTTGTAGTAGATATGCAAAACGGGTTTATGTCTGATAAATGCAGACATATTATTCCTATCGTCATTAAATCAATTAAGTATTTTTTAGCGGCTGGTAAACTTGTTGAATTCACAAGGTTTATCAATACTCCTGACAGCAATTATGTTAAACTAATTCATTGGTTAAGGTTGATAGATGAACCAGAAACGAGCATTGTTGATGAACTTCAGCCATATATAAATTATATTTTTGATAAACCTTATTACTCTGCATTTACGGAGAAGTTTTCAATTTTTATTTTAAATAATCAAATCAGCAAAATATATCTTTGTGGAGTTGAAACTGATAGCTGTATTTTGAAGACAGCAATTGACTCTTTTGAGCGTGGTATTGAACCAGTCATTATCGAGGATGCTTGTTTTAGTGATGGTGGTCAGCAAGCACATGATGCGGGTATTTTTTTGCTGAAACGTAATATAGGAAAAAACCAAATTAAGACGACTGATGAAATTCTTGAAAAGATGTCATAAGCGCAAAAACTCAACATTCTTATTTCTCAATTAGCCAGCCTTCAAAGAGGAACGCACTTTTTCAACAACTAGTAGTCTGGCAAGTCAACTTTGCAGGGTGAGACAGATTTTTTATAAGCTATTTTAAGTGTGGCTACGGGTAACATCATGGCAAAGAAGTATACAGTAAATTTGAGCAAAGAAGAAGTAGACATTCTGCGATCGCTAATCAAAACAGGCAAGAGTAAAGCAAGGAGTATGACTCGCGCCCATATACTGTTGATGGCATGGGAGGGAGAAATTGACAAAGCGATGCCTACGGCGG
>NZ_JACJTR010000125.1 GCF_014698795.1 Nostoc sp. FACHB-892 | reverse complement strand
ATATGCCTTGCTATAAGTAAACCTAATTAATCATCACCTCCGGTTTCACATAGTTCAGCAAAAAATGTATCTCTGTTTACAAAATCTTGACGCTTATTCTCTTGGAAAAAACTTTGCGATTTACTGAATTTAGTTTTCCTGAAAATCAGAACATTCGTAGCTAGGAGCCAATGATGGAAGTTTTACGTTCTTTGTTACAAGGTAATGACATTAACCTCTCAGATGAAGAGTTATTAGCAGAGTTAAAAAAGCGTGGATTTGATTGGGATGAATTAAGTGATGATGATGCTATGAGTCTGGCTGACCAGATAATTCTTGAGCATGGGCAATCCGCTACACTTGCTACTAGCAATGGGAAAAATGGAAAAGCGGCTAAAAGACCAAGGGCTAAGACCAAGAAAGCACAAGAAGGTATGGACGATTACAAAATCGCTCTTGCTAACCAAGCAAAACAGAAATTAGAAGAAATTTCTGCTTTCAACACTGGTATTAGCCAGGGAGTCAGAGAGTTTGCCCATAGAGAAGCGCAAAAAACTATTGAAGATTTAGATGGTGTAACCAACGAATATCTTGCAGAAATTGCCGAGTATGCCAGAAATTATAAGGGTGAGCCAGAAGCCTTTTTTCGGTTCGGTCAGGAGATTGCATCGCTCTATCTCTCTGCTGGCAATGCAGATGCAGCCGAGTAAATTTATTGGATTAGCAGCAGTTCTTAATCTGCTGCTATTAACTCTTGTATTGGGCGTGGCAATGTATGGAGCAACAACAAGAAACTTACGAGAGACTATTAAATATTCGCCTGAAGAGGGACGGCGAGTTGAATCTGTCGGGGCTGACATTAAAAAACCTGACACCAGAAGAATTCCTAATCGTCCAGCAACTTATTGATGAGTCGAGAGTGCGATCGCACAACGCCAATAGAGTTGAGGAGCTAATGCAGCGAGGTTTAATGGCTCAAGGCATGATTGCGACCTTCGCTATTTTGATGTTTTCATTCATCAGCATCTACGGTATTTCTCGTTACATCGGTCAACAAGTTCAGCAAATTCAGGAGACGTATAGCAATGTTAGGTAAATGGCTTCCAGGTTTATCAGGTTTATTCGGTAGTAAAAATGACGGTGTAGTTTCAACAGATTTAAGAGTTGGTGACGCAACCGCTATTGAAGGAAATCTCCCTTCATCAATCCGCGATCGCTACACATTACCTGCTTACGCTACAGCACAGCAAGTTCTGGATGAAGCAGAGGTGGCAGGAACTTTGAAAGCACAGAAGTGGCTACATACAAAGTTCTCCCGGCACAAGCTCAAACAGTTGCAATCCTTGGCAGAGATGTATAAAAACCAGTTGGCATATTCCCAAGAAGCGATGAAAGTTGAGGAGGATTTGCAGCGAACCAAGGCTTTACATGGGGAAGCGGTAATTCGTCATGCTTTCGGTTCTGTTGAACAGCAGCGTCAGTTGGGGGGATACGAGAAAGCATTTGATGAAGTGGGTGATTCCTTCAGATTTTAAAAATGAAAATCATGACAAGAATTTGTGATATGCGTCAATGCAGTCAAGGAATTTGTTACTTAAACGAAGTTGGTGTTCAAAACTATGAATGCCCTCAGTTTGGCGTTTGTGTAGTCCTTTGTTTTTCAGACAATTGTGTTCGTATTGCTCAAATATTTAAGGATGTAGATAGAGCAACTTAAATTATGCAAATTAAGCTTTCCTTCGTTGGATATGCCGTCTCTGGAGTCGGGCTGTCAATGTTGATGGGATTTCTCTCAGTTGCTAGCCCAGTCAGTCAATTCTTGGTGTGGATCATTGGCATGATTTGCATTTGCGGTTTGGCAGTTGGTTTCTTTAACTTTGCTGGCTTAGTCGTCAAAGGATTTGGCTTTAACCGCAAGACTTTCACCATTGGGTTAATGCCTGGGGTGATATTCCTGTTTGTTTTTCTGACATTAGTTGCAGCTGGTGTTGCGTTGGGGGTGCGATAGCAATGACATTTGAACTGGAACGACTAACTGCTAGTAGTGCCATTCATGCAGAACGGACTATTTTATGTTCTTTAGGAGCGAGTGCAGTTATGTGTCTGTCTGCTCCTTTTTTCTTAAATACAGATCGAATAACAACCGGAATCTTACTCGGCGCTGGGACGGTCAGTGCTGGCTTGTTTGGTGTATCCGCCCAAATCAGCGAAAATAAGGAAAAAGTTTACCAGTCTTTGCTAGAAGCTGACTTAAAAGCACTCAAACAGCATTTACAGGGTCAGGCAGCATACAATTATGTGACTACAGCGATTGATGCCAAACGCCGAGTTGCTGATTATGTGAATCGCCTGCCCGTTAGTGAGCGCCCCCGGTGGATAGCTGAATATCAGTTGCAAGGGTTGGTTACACTCCCAGAACCACCAGCACAACAATCACCCTCAGCGACTGGTATTCCCAATCCCGATATTGCTGACATCGATGAAGAGTCGGTGCAGTCCGTGATTAATCCGGGTGCGATGAAAATTCTGCAAGCGATCGCAGCAAATTATCCTGAGTACATCAGAATTGATGGTGCTTGGATTGATGAACTGTGTGATGCTGCATCTAATCAAAATATGACTCTTCGCAGTAATCACCATTTTTACCTTTCTGGTGGTACACAATCTGGGAAGTCCACTCTAGCAGGGGTGATTATCAACAAAATTGCTGCAAAATCTCAAAGCCCAGCAATTGTGATTGGCAGTGATCCAAAGGATGATGTCACCAGATGGCTGTGCAAATTTAGCCGCAAGTTTGACGGTATGAAAGCGTTAAGAAATTGGATTACCTTTGCCACAGACCAAATTGACAAGCAGAAAGCCAGAGTATCAATTGTTGGTGGTGAATGTCAGGGTGTCCCAGAATTATTATTTGCCCAAGATGAGGTGGACTCTGTATTTGGTGGAGGTAAAGGGCTTCCGGGAATGGTTGATGCTGACACTGCCAAAGACTTGCAAGGCTTTTGGAACTATATCATCAAATTCACTGCTGGGTTAAAGGGTCATGGTCTATTCATGGGCCAGTCCCCACTCTCTGGAGAAACCGGATTTAGCCGCCCGTCTTTGAAAAATGTTTGCTTTATTGCGATGGGGCAAACATCGAGTTATATCCTTGACCATCCCCAAGACTTTGTAAACGTTAAAAAGGAGATTCTTGAAATCTTGCGACAGGCTTGTGAAATGTTAGATAAAGCCGGAGTTCGATATGCCCTAGTGATTCCCACTCGGTCTAATCCCTTTGTTGCCCTAATCCCGGAATTTGATATCAAAGGTCTGGAACAAAAACAGGATTCCAAACCGAATGCTGACACTGTTAATAGTTCTAAAAATAATCAGCAATCCTCACAGCAGCAGGTTGACTGGTATGAAGAAATTAGAAAATGGGCAACAGAATTAGGAAGAAGACCACATTTTCAGGAAATCAAACATAAGTGGCACGAATTAACAGGGCAAGAATTAAACGAAAAAGGCGTTACCCTACTGCTGGAAAATCTCGGTTTTCCCGATTCGGTGAACTAGAGTGGAATGCTCGGTATGGTAATCCCAAAGAGTACAGAAAACAAGTAGCGATGCCTACGGCGGGCTGCGCCTACGCTCACCGAAAAACTCACAATTATTGTGTTGTTTGCCTGACTAAGAAAAGTGAAGAAATCCATCACGCTTACTACGGCAACGACATCATTGGTCAATCTACATTTCCTACGTGCTACCGTTGTCATAATGAGATTTGTCATAGTCCAATCAACTGGATTAAGAATCCTAGTAATCCTATTTGGGGCAATCGTAATACTGACGAATTTATTACGAGATTGAGGCTGGGATATCAGCTACTTTATGGAGGTGTTATTTGGTGATTAAGCTATTAATAAAGTATGCGCCTGATTCCGTTGTGGATGCTGTGAATAATATTTCTTTAGTAGAACTGGACAAGCGAGGTTTAATAGTCTGGACAAACGCACCGCCACTAGAGCCAGAAGATGAAAACTCAGCATTTAATTTAGCTTCTCGTTTTACTGAAGTAACGCCTGATAATATATTAGAAATCTTCAAAACTATTGCTCAAATATACACTAGTTATGGCGACTGTTTAGCTCTCAAATACTTGATGGAACTTTCCGCAGAATACTTTGGTTTAATTGGAGTTGAATAAAATGTATAACGAATACGACGATTTGAGTTTTGAAGAACAATTACACCTGACTGAATCCCTTATCAGACAGCGACACAATCAGCAGATGTTCTTACGTCGAAATGCTCAACTGTTGCAGCAGGAGTTAAGCTTTGAGGCTGAACTGTTAGAAGACAATCCAGAGTTAGCCCAGACGATTCATTCTCTTAATATGCAGGAGATTCAGAGTAATCAGCGAGGGGTACAGAATGTTTTAGGCTCAGAAGAATCAGCGTCAAAGGAACAAAGTGTTTGGAGTAAGTTTTTTCCGGGTTTAGGAGGATGAATGAAAATTTTTGATGTCAGAGATCACCTCAGTTCATTAGTTAAACAAATAACTCAAGTCGGCATTGGGTTTTTAGTAATGCTATTGTTAACTGGTGGTCGTCCGCCTGCATTCATAGTAAATTTAACTGCTTCTTTAAGTATTGTATTTGGTATCGGCTCAATAAGTCGGGGTAACGAATAAAAGTAAGAAGAGTTGCTAGCATCCGATTTCATGAGAGCTAACTATATTGTTCTAACGCAGGCATTCTATTTGAATGCAAACGCTTTACTATAAAG
>NZ_JACJTR010000124.1 GCF_014698795.1 Nostoc sp. FACHB-892 | reverse complement strand
GGTTTGCAATAATGCCTCTACTTGTTTTTCTGGAGATTGCTTTTGCGCCATGTGATATATTCTACGGCGCTATGTGCATCTATCTACTTTTTATTTTTTGCACTACCCCGATTTATTGAGCGGATACCACAAAACTACTATTAAAGAAGTTTTGTGGTAATTCGTTTACAAATGTCGCCAGAAGTTTTTACTGATAGTCTTGAGACTGACAACCTTGGTTTCTGTAATTACTTCAGGGGCATGACCAACAGCCACCGCAGCAAGTGGTGCAGAAGTTGCTAACAGAGAATTGAGTAATTCCATTTGATAATCGACATCTGCAACAGTACGGTAAATTCCGTGATAATCTATCTGCATCCCCAAAGGCGTAGGCACAATTTTCAAATACTCATTTAGGGCGCTAATGTAGCCATCGTGAAAAATCCTATTAGCAATACAAGGACGGATAATATTCAACAATTGAATAGCTCGTCTAATGTCTGCAACACTGCGGCTAGCATCAATCTCTGGCTGACTTTCGCTGTAGCCTTTGCCTTTCTTTTCTGCTACCAGATTGTTGAATTTGCTAACGGCTCTTTGATAACTGACTAATTGGTGAACTTTGGTTTGCGCTTGATAACCAACTCGCCCCTACTGGACTGTTAAATTACCATCTTCGACAATGGCCGCCCAGAATTTATTGCTGTTCTGGATAGCATCAACAAAGACTAAATAGATTTCCATGTTTCTTACCCTGTCAATTCACGGCTTGACGGGCATTGCCCCATCGAATTTGATGCTGTAGTGCTTCAAGTATTGTTTCCGCTTCGTGTGTTGTTAATCCATTTAATTGTGAGCAAATATCTACCAAAAGTTGTGGCGTATCCATACCAAGAAATGTGACAAAAAGTGCATCCCTAGAAGCTTCTATTAGTGTGTAACTGCTCGGCTCATGCCTTTCTCGCATCAATACATAATTTGTTAACACCGTCCGAAGCAACAATTTTGTTTTTCTGTCTAATTTCTCCAAATATGCGCCATAATTCTCAACCAGTTGGTCAATGGTTGGAGTCTGCCTGTAATAAGTAACTAAGTCTGTTGTCATGTTTCTTCGCCTTATTAACTATGTTAATTAGCTGCTATCAATTACTAAAAGAAAGAGCGATGGTGTACCCGTTATGAACCGATGGCGATCGCCCCCATAGAATCAGAAGGCAATCGCTTTCTCATCAGTTCATGTTGCGAAACTTGGCAGCACGTAAAGATTGAGTTTTCGCTGCAACCACAGGACTACTAGCCCGTCGTGCGGTTGATGCCCAGGACTGCATCCGCTCGACTGCCGCAGCGTCCTGAATTGCAAGCGGGGTAATGGTTTGACGACAGGTTTCCAGATCAGCAAGCGTTACCTGCTGCGGTCTACCCTCATCAAATGCCAGCAGTGCAGCTTCAGATGCTAGCGTCTCCAATTCAGCACCGGAAAATTTCGCGGTATTAGCTGCGATCGCTTCGAGGTACTCCGATTCCAGGTGAATGCCAAAGCGTTGTAGATGAATCCCTAGAATCTGTACACGCTCTGGCTCTGTGGGAAGATCAACAAAGAAAGCCTCATCAAACCTTCCCTTCCTCTTGAATTCACTTGGTAGTGCTGATGGGTCATTGCAGGTCGCAACTATAAATACGCCGCTTGTACATTCAGCCATGAAGGTAAGCAAAGTACCGAGAATGCGTTGGGAAACACCGCTCGTATCGCCCTGACCTGAAAGTGCTTTTTCGACCTCATCAATAAACAAGACACAAGGTGCGATCGCGGATGCTGTTTTCAATGCACGTTTAACATTACCTTCGGATTCGCCAACGAGTGAACCTAGAAGGGACGCAATGTCGAGTTGCAGAAGTGGTAGATTGAGTATGCTAGCGATGTTTTTGGCACAGTGAGATTTTCCTGTTCCGGGTGGGCCAGCCAGCAATACACCTTTTGGTTGGGGTAACGAGAGACTTCGTGCCTCAGTTGTGAACAGACGGCGGCGACGAGTCAGCCATTCGCGCAGTAGATCCAAACCGCCGAAGGGTATACTGGCTGGCTTACCCAACTCGATACCCATTTGAGAGAGTAACCGAGTTTTGTACTCGACGGCTTTGGGGATAAAATCAGCGTCAACGACGACACCATCATTAGTTAAGTTTTCTTTGACTGTTAACCGAAGGAAGTCGCTAATCTCCTCCAGGGTTAAACCCAGTGCTGCACGAGAAAGAGTTTCAAATTCAGCATTTTCAAGCGTAACAGTGAAAATTAATTCCTGTTCAATAGCAGACTGTTGTAGGTCATGCAAATAAGAAGTGATATGCTCAAGTATTTGATCAATACTAGGTAAAGGGACTTCACAATAAGGAATCAATCTGACTAAGGATTCGTGTAATTGTATGTTCTGACCCAACAAGACAATGCGTTTATCTGTGGGTTTTAACCTGTGGTAAAGGTTTTTTACCTTGCTTAAAATCTCCCATGATAATTGGGGTGAATTCTTAGCAATAAAGGGGTGAATATCTCCGAGGATAAATACACCATTTCCGCTAAAGTTAGCAATGTAGTCGAATACAAATAGTAGTGGATCAGCGTGTTGTGGTCTTTTGTACTCTGCAACTGGCTTAAACACCAATCCTCCATCTGCTGCGATTAAACATTGCTCCAAAGTTGATACTCCCAGATTCCAGAAGAATACTGGACTTGATAGCTTGCTAAATACCTCCGTAGTCAGCCACTGAATAATCGTCGCTTCATCGGGAGATAAGACATCAACTGCCGCGATGGGTATTTGTGAATCGAGTGTGGAGAGAAGATTTGAGAGGTTCATTGTTTTTCAATTTGATATGGTAATGGAGCTAGTTCATCGTGAGTATTAACAAGTCTCACGACTACCTCATAAACTTCGGCATCGCCGTCAAAAACCTCTGCTGTACCGTTGTTCTCTTGGTAGGCAATTGCAGTAACTATGGCATTCAACAGCACACACAACCCTTCAGTATTCGCTTTGATGATCACGGGCTGGTGTGGTTTTTGCTGGGCGTAAATGTGGATGAAAGGATACTCTTTAGGTAGGTACATAAATTTTTTGGGGGAACCCAATCGTCACGGTTCCCCTTTTCCTGATTTACTGCCGTAAGCGAATAGAGTGAGTTGAAGTTGTCCGAAGTTGTTGGGTTTGGGCTTCGTCCTTGTAGATGCGATCGCTCTCGCTCACAACTCCCAAAGCGGATTCAAATGGTTGCGTAGCTCCAAGACAACTTAGCCCCTCAAAGCCCTCAGCCTCCACACGAACTTCACCTGTAGCGCTGTCGAAATGAATCAGTATTGAACGTTCCATATTTATCTCCGCGCAAATTGTTTAACTTCCTGATGTCCGGCAAAAGTCAGCCGTAGAGTTTGCACAGTGCCGCTAGTTTCTTCGGCGATCGCACATTCACCAAACCTTTCTTGTAACTCGGCGGCTTTAGCGCGAACCAAATGCTTACCATAAGCCAGCATTAGTTTATTGCTGAAAAAGTCTTTGCCCAGCTTCGGAACTGTTTCATAACTGTCGTGTATTACCTCGTACACGCTGCTTGACTGGTTCCATTTGAAACCGATGTCTGCACGGGCTTTTATGGTGCGACCAGATACGATGATTTCAGCACTTTGTCCTTGAGAGCCACCATAGTATCCTTTTAGTGATTGTGCTGTTTGGTGAACTTGTGGTGATAGGTTTAGATCCGTGAGAGCTTGCACCAAACACTCGTGATTGCTTAATTTGGTTTTGACTGTTGAGAAATGCGACATAATGTTATTCCCTTTGTCATCTGGTTTGAAAAATAGTAAAAGTGCGATATCGTTTTGAAACGCGAATATTGCACTTTTAATACATCATCAAGTCTTGAGCGAATGCACACTTGCCCAAGACTATTTTTTTACCTGAATTTAAACGACATGACCGTAGCTTTTGATAAGCCCACGTCGTCAGTCGCAAGTGATTGTAGATTGCGTTGTTCATCTAACAACTTGATGCGGATCTCTTGCATTTTTTGCTGCAATTGACTGCGCGTATCTGAACCCAGATTCTTCGACTCAATCGCTGGATCGTTAACGATAGAATCTAAGTGCGTCATCATCGCCTCCAAGCTACTGCCTGCTTCCGGTGAAGCGTTTGCCAGTAGCACTTGAACCTTCATTAGATGACGCTCCATTTTCCTTTTGAACTGTATGGGTTTCCTCCCTGGTTCCCAATCAGCCAACTCTTCAAGCAACTGGGCGGCGAGTTGTTCACCACCAGCTAAAGCAGATTCCCTTAATCGTTGCTCTAAATTTTGGTCATACTGTTGGATGAACTTGGTAATCTGGTCTAGACATTCGGCTTGCTGCTGGTTGAGTTGTTCAGAGAGGGCAGGAATAATCACTGGGCGACCAATAACGACTTGTAAATAGTCTTCAAGATCGGTCAGAGTCGGAAATGCTCTTAACAAGTTTGCTTTGACTGACTCTTGCTTATCCTGTGCTAATTCCCAAGTGTTAAGTGAGAGAAACTGGTCAATACGCTCTTGGTAATCAAGAAGTCCCGCTTCGTAATCAGCTTTTAATTGATTACGTAAACCAGGGGCGATATTATCTCTAATATTGATTAACTGATTCCAAACAAGTGGAGCTAAATCAATCGGACAAACCCAATCACCAGTATCAGCAGACATCCACTCTTGAACTGAAGCAATCTCTTGCCTCAATTGGGCAGCAGCTTCATCCAACTTCTTGAATACCTTAATACCACGCAAACCAACTTCAGAATGGGAGCATCTCAGTTTTTGAAGTGGCTCAAACTGACAATAATCCATTGAGATAAGCAGAGCGATGAGCCAGGACTTGAGGGACATTTTCTCGTTTCCATTGTGCCCCAGAAATCTTTGTTCGACGGT
>NZ_JACJTR010000123.1 GCF_014698795.1 Nostoc sp. FACHB-892 | reverse complement strand
ATATGCCTTGCTATAAGTAAACCTAATTAATCATCACCTCCGGTTTCACATAGTTCAGCAAAAAATGTATCTCTGTTTACAAAATCTTGACGCTTATTCTCTTGGAAAAAACTTTGCGATTTACTGAGATTGGCATCCAGCTTTGAAAGCGATCGCACCACTACGAAAAACGCTCAAGGTGCGAACAGTTTTTAACCTTCTTGGCCCATTGCTCAATCCCTTACGCCCAACAGGACAAGTTGTTGGTGTCAATAACCCCGCAATGGTTGAGACTTTTGCTCAGGTTCTAGATCAACTTGGAACTCGCCGAGTAATTACACTCTACGGACGAGAAAAATTAGACGAAGCAAGTTTGGCAGATAAAACTGACTTAGCAGTAATATCCAACCAACAAATCCACCTTTTGACAATAGATCCCCAAGATTTAGGGTTTAACCCAACTCCTATCAGTAAACTCAGGGGTGGGGATGTTCAAGAAAATGCCGAGATCCTCAAAGCAGTCCTACTTGGTAAAGGTACTCCAGCCCAGCAAGATGTAGTGGCTTTAAATACAGCTTTAGCTCTGTATGTAAGTGAGATTATACCTGAAAATGATAATTATTTCTACACTTTCACTAAAGCTATCACTCTAGCCAAAGACATTCTCAAAAGTGGTATTGCATGGAAAAAATTGGAACAGCTTGCTGAGTTTCTTCAGTAATAACATGGTCACTCTTGGTATTTTAAAATAGTACTTTGGAAAAATTAGAAAATGGACACCAAGGCAATCAGTAAACCACAAAGTTTTGAAAACGAACGTAAAAATAGGTATTTCAGGCATCATAAATCAGTTAGCAAATAGCATTGGTAATAGAGTGATCGCTTCCAGGTAACTATAGGCATCATCTGAAATGGTTAATTTAACATTGTTTTGTAAGTTTGTGATATCCCAGAAATAAAGATTAAAAGTCAACTCTTCAGCTTGGGTTTATTGCTCGTGATTGCCATCATCCTAGCTGTAGTAACTACTAGGCAGATGCCCGTACAACAGACCAGTCAATTTCGCGCCCATTGAGCAACCGTTTTCGCGCTTAACTGGTGGTTACTCTGAGAGGTTTAATTCTGTGCTTGGGGCTATGGTGGTTGCTGCTAAGTCAAAACTCTAACACAACAGACAAAAACAAATGCGGATTTTAATTTACTCCTACAACTACCATCCAGAACCCATCGGCATTGCCCCCCTCATGACCGAACTGGCAGAGGGTCTGGTCAAACGCGGTCATTCTGTGCGCGTAGTTACTGCTATGCCCAACTACCCGCAGCGCCGAATTTACCCTAAATACCGAGGTAAACTTTACCACACTGAATACAAAAACGGCGTGAAGATTCAACGCAGTTATGTTTGGATTCGCCCGAAACCGAGTCTCCTAGATCGGATATTATTGGAGCTTAGTTTTTTTATCACCAGTTTTCTGCAAGCCCTCAACGGTCCCAGACCGGACATAATTCTTTTTACTGTGCCGTCGTTACCGGTTTGCGTTCCAGCAGCCCTCTTAGGATGGTTGTATGCCTGTCCTGTGGTCTTGAACCTTCAAGATATTTTGCCGGAAGCTGCTGTCCACACTAGTTTGCTTAAGAACAAATATTTAATCCGCATCTTTGCCGCCTTAGAAAAATTTGCGTACCGTTCAGCAACAAAAATTACCGTTATAGCTGATGGTTTCGTGGAAAATCTACTGGGTAAGGGCGTTCCCAAGAGCAAAATCGAGCTTCTAGCCAACTGGGCTGATGTCAATTTCATTCGTCCCTTGCCAAAAGAAAACAACCGCTTCCGCGCCGTTTATCAACTAATGGACAAATTTGTGGTGCTATATTCCGGTAACATTGCCCTTACCCAAGGTTTAGAAACGGTTGTCGAAGCCGCGAAGAGTTTGCAGCATATACCAGACATAGCCATAGTCATACTGGGAGATTCTCTTGGATTGCAACGATTGCAGCAATATGTCTTGCGCTGTGGGGTGTCTAATGTTCTGCTATTGCCTTTTGCAAAACGCGAACATTTGCCAGAAATGCTAGCGGCTGCGGATGTGGGGTTAGTCGTGCAAAAGCAGAATGTGATTTCCTTTAATATGCCTTCAAAAATTCAAGTACTACTTGCCAGTGGTCGCGCCATCGTGGCGTCCGTACCACTGAGCGGTACCGCAGCGTCTTCGGTGCAAAAAAGTGGCGGCGGAATTATAGTTCCTCCAGAAGACCCCCATGCATTAACGGCAGCGATTTTAGATTTATATAAAAATCCGGAACAAGTAGAAACGCTAAGTCGCAGAAGTCGGCAGTATGCTATTGAGCAGTATGCTTTGGAGCAAGCCTTAAACCGTTATGAAGCTTTGTTTGACTCGCTTGTAGCTCATCCTATCGATGAAGCAAATGCGTCGTCGATTAGATGAACCTATCCCACTAAGTTTCGCTATATGCCCAAGCTACATGACCTACACTCAGTAGACCGAAAAGTTTTGCGATCTCTAAAAAATAGTAGTGTATGATACAGTTTTTTGGAGAATGCAAAAAAGCTGATTGCCTGGGACAAGTAATAAGTCTGGCTTATAGAATAAGCCGCAAAAATCAAGCAAAATCAGCCGGACGGTAAATAAGCTTCCAGGAGTTGATACCTGCGATTGTTTATATAGAGGCTTTGGCTATAGAAGGACATGATTGGAATCTTAAGTGCTGGCAATGGTTAGATTGACGGCATATATAGATTAAATTGCTCAAAATTGAAGGTAAGGATAGTATGGCTGATTCATTGAAACATTTACAATTTTCTTCATTAGTAGAACTCCTGTGCTATAGGGCACTCAAAGAGCCAGACAAAACAGCGTTTATCTTTTTGCAGGATGGAGAAGAAGAGGTTAGTAGACTAACTTACAAAGAATTAGATCGGCAAGCTCGCGCTATTGGCGGGTATCTGCAATCTTTATGTACTATTGGCGATCGCGTTTTACTTCTCTATCCCCAAGGTCTAGAATTTGTTAGTGCCTTTTTTGGCTGTCTGTACGCTGGTGTTGTGGCTGTTCCTGTTAATTTGCCCCGAAGTAACGGTCGTTCTGTGAATCGACTGGAGTCTATTGTGGCAGATGCACAAGCGACGATATTGTTAACAAATGAGCGATCGCTCTCGAATGTGCAGCAGCAGTTGACTGATGCTCCAAACTTAGCTTCACAAGTATTAGCTACTGACAATCTCGCATTAGATTTGGCAGACGTGTGGCAAGAGATAACTGTCAACAGGGATACACTAGCGTTTCTTCAGTATACTTCGGGTTCTACCGGAACACCAAAGGGTGTGATGGTTAGTCATGGTAATTTGTTGCAAAATTCGGAGTATATCAAGTCAGCCTTTGAACTTACACCAAATAGCGTATCTGTAACATGGTTACCTAGTTTCCATGATATGGGGTTAATTGATGGCGTTCTCCAACCTCTGTATACAGGTTTTCTCAGCGTCATGATGCCACCAGCGTCTTTTATTCAACAACCGATTCGCTGGGTGAAAGCTATTTCTGGCTACAAAGCAACCCATTGTGGTGGTCCTAATTTTGGCTACGATCTTTGCGTAAGTAAGATTACTCCAGAACAACGAGCCAGCCTGGACTTGAGTAGCTGGTGTAGTGCCTATAGCGGTGCTGAACCTGTGCGTCGAGAAACTTTGGAAAAGTTCGCTGCAACATTTAAATCTTTTGGTTTTCAAGCTAAGTTCTTTTATCCTTGTTACGGGATGGCTGAAGCTACGCTGATGATTTCTGGTGGAGGTGTTGCAGATGAGCCAGTTTACTGTGCAGTTGATGCAAAGGCATTAGAAAAAAATCGAATTGTCGAGGTAAGTGAAGATACTCCAAAGATTAGACATCTGGTTGGGTGTGGCTATGCCTGGCTGGATACAAAAATTGCGATCGCCGATCCTCAATCTCTGACTTTGTGTCCTCGCGAACAAGTAGGAGAAATTTGGGCATCAGGGTCAAGTATAGCCAAGGGTTACTGGAACCGACCAGAACAAACAAAAGAAACTTTTCATGCCTATTTGGCAGATACATCAGAAGGGCCTTTTTTACGCACGGGAGATTTAGGATTTTTAAAAGATGGTGAGTTGTTTATCACCGGAAGGCTCAAAGATGTTGTGATTATTCGAGGACGTAACCACTATCCTCAAGATATTGAACTAACAGTAGAACAGAGTTATGTAGGACTGCGAACCGGAGCTAGTGCTGCATTTTCAGTTGATGTTGACAAAGAAGAACGACTGATAATTCTTCAAGAAGTTGAGCGTAGTTTGCTGCGGAATCTTGATGTCGAACAAGTAACAAAGGTTATTCGCCAAGCAGTTACAGAACACCATGATTTACAACCCTATGCAGTGCTGTTACTGAAAACAGGAAGTATTCTCAAAACATCTAGTGGCAAAATCCAACGCCGAGCTTGTCAAGCTGCTTATTTAGCCGGGAGTTTGAATATAGTTGGAGAATGGACTAAGAGTACATCAAACCCAGTAAACTTACCACAACCAACAAAAGCATCTTGGCAGCGATCGCATTTATTAAAACAGCATAAATCAGAGCAGGCCGAAGCAATAGAAAGTTGGTTAGTATCTAAGCTAGCTCAACAGCTAAAAGTGAGTGCCAATAGTATAGATATTCATGAGCCTTTTGCCACCTATGGTCTGGATTCTATGGCAGCAGTCCTGATCTCAGGTGAGTTAGCACAATGGCTCGGACGCCAACTCTCTCCGACTTTAGTATATGATTACCCTAATATTGAAGCTCTAGCTCGTTCTATATCTGAAGAGGGCGTTGTTGCGTGAATAAGGAAAATGGTAAATTTTACCTATCGCCTATATTCTCTTGCCGCCTAGCCCAACGATGAAGACGAAAGCCCAGTATAAAGTTCGGAATTGGAACGCTTATGATGCAGCA
>NZ_JACJTR010000122.1 GCF_014698795.1 Nostoc sp. FACHB-892 | reverse complement strand
ATCCTGCACCGTTAACGTATGCTTTTAAACATTCGTTTTTGATCTCATTTGAGTATCCTTTTGGGGGACTATAGATATCTATAAATTGGCGATCGCAGGTGACGCAAAAGTGATTTTGTTTACCTCGGCGTTTACCATTTTTTCTAATCCTCGTAGACTTGCAGTATGGACAATGCACAGTAGAAGACCTCAATTCATCCCTCCATTATGCAACGCCCAAATTCTTGACCATTGCGCCTTTGTAATTGGCGGTCATTTTTCTTCCATTGCAAGCGATCGCCTACAGCAATCTCAATTTGCTCGCGTTGGTAAACAGCTTTGTCAAAATTGGCATCTACTTCTAACTGCTTTCCATCGCCTGCTTTCAAAATTAATCGGTCGGTGTTCTTGCCGACGACTTCATACAGCTTACCTTTCTCTAAACCCCGGCGTTTGTAGTTGCGCGTTGGCATCACCACATTACCTAGTTCAAAGTTATGGGTATAGCGCAGCTGCACTTTGGTCAGGTTTAGAGCTTGCAACTGGGTAATGTTTGCAGTTGCCCCTAAACTTCCCTCAATTTTTAGCTTGCCTCGGATTGCCTGGGTAAGTGCCAACTTCTCTACATTTGTGCCAGCCAGTACCAATGTTCGCGCTCGTTGCTCTTTCGTTAATCCTATATAGTCAGCAGCAATTATCTCTCTTGTAGTATCGGGCGATACTTCCTGAATACTGCCTATTACCGATAATTGCTTAAATCCCGCTTCTACTCTCCCGTCTGCAATTAGGTCTACTGCAATCTTCAGATCCGGGTTCCTCTGCCTGTTTGATTGGGTTAAGTGCGCGGTCTTGATGCCAGCTTGTTGCAAGGATTTGAATGGGTTTCCTGCTTCTACAGCTGAAAGTTGCTTGGTATCGCCAACTAGTAATAGTCTTGCTCCCTCCAGGGTCGCTCTTTCTAACAGGGCATGAGCATCTTTGGCACTAAGTAAACCTGCCTCATCCACAATCCAAATCTGATTTGATTCAATTAGGGGTGCTGGCTTAGACACTAATAAACTGGCTACAGTTTCGCCTTGTATACCTAGCTCCTCACTTAATACCTTAGCCGCCATCGATGAAGGGGCAAAAGCTTTGACTGTATAGCCTTGGGCTAGTGCGATCGCGTTTAATTCCTTGAGGGCGAAAGTCTTACCAGCACCAGCTACACCTTGCCACGCTACAAATTGGTCTGTTGTAGTTGCAGCCATATTTACTGCAAGTCGTTGCCCCTGATTGAGCAAGGTTTTCTCTAAAAGGCTTGAAGCTACAAGTGTATGCAGTATCGGATTAACTGCTCCAATTCCTGACTGCATCAACTCAATCGTCGCTAGTTCTCTTTTTACTGCCGTCCATGTTGTATATTGTCTTTCCATTCCCGGCAGAACGATTAACTCTTGATGCTCCTTGATCAATGGCTCAAGTGCATTTACATCAGTTAAAAGTCTTTCAGAGAGAATAAATTTTTCTAAATCTTCAAGCTTAAAGGCAACATTTCTCTCGCTACAATGAGCGATGGCAGATGCCATCGCATCTTCAAGACTTTGCTTTGAAACTGAATTTTGTACTACTTGACTGTTTGGCTCAGAAGGCTTGACGAAACTGATGCCTAGTGCCGCAGCTTCTTCAAGCCACAGCGATTTGAGTTCTGCCTCTTTCCACTTCTGCTTACGCTGACGAGTAGTATCCCAAACTTGGTTTCGCTCTGCCCATGAAGAAGATGCACCAGCAAGAGCTACGATCTGCTGCCGTCGTTTTGAGAACCCCTCTAAATCTTGTTCTTTAAAACCTTTAATCTCAAATTGTCCATGTTTTCTGAGTTCTACCTCATACCCTAGCTTCTGGACTTCTGCTGCTAGATAGCTCTGGTATGCCATCCCCAGGAATTTCTTGTTAGCGAATATCTCACTATTGACCAAACTCATCCACTGACCATCATTGGTCTGTGTCGTATTCATGACTAAGCAGTGGGTGTGCAGATGTGGATCTAAATCCCGACTCTCGATGTGGTCAAACTGCGCGACGACCAAGTTACCCGTGTTTACCCTGCGACGACAATCTCCTTGTGTCACCCTCGTTATGGCATAACGCCTTTCCATCAGCCCGATCGTTTCCTTTAATGCCTGATGGTGCGCGGCGATTAATCTTGAATCCCCACCGACCAACGCCATTAGGCTCACACTCTTGGGCGCAGAAAATGTACAGTCTAGCGCTGCTCTACGTTCTTTTTGTTTCAACACCCTCGCATTAAGTTGCTCACGACCATCAGGCGATCGCCCTTCGATGACATTGGTAAACTTTTGCTCATCATCAATTGCCCCTGACAATCCAAGTTTCTCTGCACCTTGACCACTCCAGCGTGACTTGCCGTGGTGGTAGTAGTTTTTGACAAAGTACTTCACCGCCATCTCTGAGGAAACGTTGGCAGCTGTTAGCATTGTTCACCTCTGCTATCAGCTTTACACAACTTAACCGAATAAATATTGCTGCCAAAGTTCACTCCCGTCATCAAACAAAATTTTGTTCGGTGCCGAGTGAAGAAATTTTGGTAAAAATTTGGCAACAACAATGTTTTTATTCTCCAACTCTGATGTTTTTTACTATAGCAAATTATGCCCTAAAAAACTTTCTGTCAAAGATGGCGTACTGTGCGTCGTAGATTTTTAAAATATGCCTTGTTAATGCCATAAACCTTTCATAGAAAGGACTTTTCAGAATCCTAATAATGACATAAATCAGTTCCAGGAAGTTCCGAGAAGTGCTAGGAAGTTATCTAAAAATCATAGACAAATTTATTGATTTTTCTACTATTTGCATTATTTTGTCTTAGAATTAGCAGAGTAATAACGCAAGATAAATAATATCAATACTGATGCATTTTGCTACTGAAAACGGTCATACTGAATTTCCCAAAGTGAGGTGCTTGTGATGAGTCTACTAAGGTTAGTTGTAGATCCAGGTGGTTCATTGTTGAAGGGATTTTACACGTTAGATCCCTTTAATCCAGAATTGATTTTGATGGAGCCAGAGGTAGCGACAGTCCCGTTAGAAATTTTAGAAAATTATGAGCGGACGAAGATCGGTGAGTCAAATCCTGAGAATAGCGCTTGGATTGAATATCAAGACAAGTGTCAGGCGGTAGGGTTCTTAGCTAGAAAGCGCTTTCATGCTGACTTACAATTGCAAAAACGGAAATTCGAGTTAGCACTACCGAAAGTATTGGCAATGGTGGGAGCGATCGCAGAGAAACACGATTTAGAAAATGGGTCATCGATTCATTTAGGAATTTTGCTGCCTTGGGGAGAATATCAGGATCGGGTTTTATTTCAAGATTTGGTGACAACAGCCCTTTCTAAATACAAATTCAAAGGACTAACAAAAGCATTTTCATTGGAGTTATTTTTGTGTCTTCCTGAAGGTGGGGGGATTTTGACCAGGGGACGCGCTCCTGGTTCTGATTTAAAAGAAAAGTCTTTTGCAGTGGTGATGTTGGGTTATCGAGATACAAGCATTCTGTTGATTGAGCGTGGAGAGATGAGCAAGGGAAAAACAGAGCCTTTGGGTTTCTCGAAAATGGTTGAATCAGTGAAGCGCCAGACATCGGGGTTGGACTTAGATCATCTGACCAGCGTTATTTGTAAGGCTGGGAAAAGCTCCTCTCATAAAGCCTTAGAAGAATTAGCTTCAAATTTAGATCCAATATATAGAGAGCATGAAGTTTCAAAAATTCGTAAGGCTGTTACCAATAGTAGACAGGAGTATTGGATGATGCTCTCCAACTGGCTGAAGTTGCAAGTTCCTCGTGATGTTGATGAGGTGATTATCAGTGGAGGTACTGCTCAGTACTTCCAATCTCAGCTGAACAACTTATTTTCATTCTCTAATCTCAACTGGTGTGAAATTTTAGAGACACAACTGATGAATAGTTTTCCTCAAGCCGTCTCTAAGTCTCTCAATCATCGCTTGACAGATGTTTATGGATTGTTTTTCTTTTTATGTGCTAAGGGGATAAGACAAAACTCTTATCTAAGTGCAGGTGCAAAAAATGAGTGAAAAAATTGAACGTATCGATTATCGGTGTCGAATTTCGATGAACAAAGAGCCGTTTAGTGTTGCCCTGATCAAATACATTAAACAAAAAAACGACATTAGCGAGAGGGAAAAGGTCTTATCTGCCTTGTCTGGATACTGGTTGCCTTTTGCTTTAAGAGCAGATGGAAGTTATCCAGACTGGGAACTAAAGCAGTCTGCCAGAAATGCTGTTTACAAGTTGAAGTTGCACATAGCGTATCTGTCTGAAGCATTTCTTCTAGAAGATTTTCCTGCCGGCTCTCCCACAATTATGACTGCCCAATCAATGGTGCAACAGATGATATCTGATGTACATATAGCTAGTGAGAGCTTGATTGAGCCAGAAAAACCCAAGCCAGTCGTAAATGTTTTGCCTGAACAGCAGGACAACATGGTTGAAACAATGTTTGGGGAAGCAATGTAATGAACGTGACATGCTCAAATCCGGGACGTAAATAGCCAATTTCGTCATGCGCCGATCGCGAAAATACTTATATTGAGTTAGAAGGGGATGAAGTATGCCTTACACCAAAGAAGCCTTGCAGAATATGTATTCTCTGTCATCAGAGGATGTTTTAGCAACATTGACAGCCTGTGGACTGACTGATGACACACAAGAATACTCAGATGCAGAGATTGAGACTCGGTTTGATATTGTTCGTCAATGGTTCAAAGATGAACAAGTATCTGATTATCAAGAAGCTACAAAACTTTTTCAACATTGGTTAGAGGACAATTCTGCACCAGAAACCAGAAAGGAGAAAAAGTCTGCCAAAAAAGCAGCTAAATCCTTAGACATAACTGAATGGCGTTGTTGCGTGAATAAGGAAAATGGTAAATTTTACCTATCGCCTATATTCTCTTGCCGCCTAGCCCAACGATGAAGACGAAAGCCCAGTATAAAGTTCGGAATTGGAACGCTTATGATGCAGCA
>NZ_JACJTR010000121.1 GCF_014698795.1 Nostoc sp. FACHB-892 | reverse complement strand
AAGAACATCCTCTGGTGATCTTTTTAGATGACTTACAGTGGGCGGATTCAGCCACGCTGAAGTTAATCGAACTAATGATGCTTGACGAGCAAACCCAATTTCTATTTCTGATCGGAGCCTATCGAGATAATGAAGTGAATCCAGCGCATCCACTGGCATTAACGCTGGAGCGATTGAGGAAACAAAGGGCAATGCTTCAAGAAATCATTCTGGCACCCTTAACGCTCTTGCCGTTGAGTCAGTTGATTGCCGAGACGTTGCATCAAAATACTGACACTGTGCGATCCTTAGGTGAGTTGGTATTGCATAAAACGGAGGGCAATCCTTTCTTCGTTGGTGAATTTTTGAAAATGCTGTATGGCGAAAATTTGTTGACTTTCGATGCACAACAGTTGAGCTGGCAATGGAACCTGGCTGAGATCGAAGCTCAAAATATCACTGATAATGTGGTGGAGTTGCTGTTGCGTCAGTTGCAGAAATTGCCGTCAGCAACACAGCAAATTCTCTCCATTGCCGCTTGTACTGGGGCTGAATTTGATTTAGAGACATTGGCGATCGTTTGCGAAAAATCACCGAAAGCAATTTTCCAGGATCTACTAGCAGTAATACAAGCGGGATTAATTCAACCTCTGTCTGAATTGGACGAAGATTTGTTAGTTCAAGAGTATAAGTTTCTGCACGATCGCGTACAACAAGCGGCTTATGCTTTGATTGATGAATTGCAGAAACAATTGGTTCATCTGCAAATTGGTCGCAATTTGCTCGAAAAAACTTCACCAGAGCAACGATCCGATCGGTTGTTTGAAATCATCGATCATCTCAATCAAGGACTTGAGCTAGTCACTGCTCGATCAGAACGAACTGAAATTGCCAGATTGAATTTAACGGCAGGTCAGAAAGCAAAGGCAGCAACGGCTTATGAAGCAGCTTTTAAGTATTTCACTACAGGGCTTAAACTTCTTGATACAAAGAGTTGGCTCAGTGAGTATGACCTCACCTTAGCGCTGTACTCAGAAGCAGCAGAAGCGGCGTATCTCCAGGGGTGCTTTGATGAGATGGAACAGTTGGTAGAAGTGGTACTCGCTCGTGCCAAAACAGTGGTTGACAAAGTACAGGCTTACGATAGCAGAATTCAAGGATATTTGTCACAGGGCAACCTGAAAGAAGTACTAAAAACTGGATTGGAAGCGTTAAAGCGCTTGGGAATAGATTTAATAGAAAATCCAAGTCAGTTAGATGTTCAAAGAGAATTGGAGTCAACGGCTGCACTACTCGTTGGACGAGATATCGAAGACTTAATTAATCTAGCAAAGATGACCGCACCACAACCTCTGGCAGCAATGTATATCCTGGTGAATATCGTGGTTGCTGCAAATATGGTGTCACCAGCACTGATGATACTGATTGTGTGCAAAATGGTAAATTTATCAATCAACTACGGCAATGCTACCTGGTCACCACTGAGTTATGCTGCCTACGGAGTTGTTCTAGGTGACGTTGTTCAAGACATTGAACTTGGTTATAAATTTGGTCAATTGGCTCTCAGCTTGACAGAACGATTGAATAGCAAAAAAAGGAATGCTAAAGCATTAGCGATATTTAGTGCCAACATCATGCACCGGAAGGTACATTTTAGGAAAATAATACCAATTCAGGTTGATGTTTATCAAAACGGAGTGGAAACCGGAGACTTTGAATTCGCTGGTTATGCTGCATGTAATGTATGTTGTTACTCGTTTCTTGCTGGTGAGGAACTCACAGAACTGGAACAAAAAACGGCAACCTACAGCAAAGCAATCAGACAAATCAGACGGGAAAACCCCTCTAATTGGATTGCAGTGTTGTGGCAGACAATCCTTAATCTGCTAGGTAGATCTGAGAATCCTACCCGTTTGATTGGTAGTGTATATAATGAAGAGCAAGCACTATCGCGCGCTATTGCAGTTAAAGACAAAACTGAAATTCCCTACCTCTATTTAAACAAAATTATACTGTGTTATCTATTTGGGGAATATCATCAAGCTGCACAAACTGCTGTGTTAGCAAGGCAGCCTTTAGAAGAAATAACAGAACCTATACCTATATTCCATTTCTACGATTCTCTGGTGCTTTTGAGCCTATTGGTTGAGGCTTCAAGCTCTGAAGAAGAAGCTTGGCTAAGTTGTGTTAGCACCAACCAAGAAAAGGTGCAAAAATGGGCAGGTTACGCTCCAATGAATTATCTACATAAATTTCATCTAGTCGAAGCAGAGAAAGCGCGAGTTTTAGGGCAGTTTCTTGAGGCTGAAGAGTTTTATGAACGGGCGATTCAAGGAGCCAGAGAAAATGAATATATCCAGGAAGAGGCGTTAGCATACGAATTGGCTGCAAAACATTATCTAGCGCGAGGTCTGGAAAAATTTGCTCAACTCTACATGAAAGAAGCACACTACTGCTATGAAAGATGGGGAGCAACTGCTAAAGTTAAAGATTTAGAAAAACGCTATCCACAACTACTCAATTCCAACCTGATTCGGCAATCGAACTCAATCTTGACCGCTAAAACGATCCTTCATCCGACTGCGGCGCTCGATTTGGCTGCGGTAATGAAAGCAGCTCAAGCTCTTTCAGAAATAATTCATCTCGATCAATTGATCGCCACGTTAATGCAGGTGGTGATAGAAAATGCCGGAGCCGAAACAGGCGCTCTAGTGCTCCTAGAAGACGATCAACTCACTGTGGTGGCTCAGTGCAGTGGGAGTAGACAGTGCAACCTGGAAAAGATCGCTGTTACTGACTGTGCAACGATTCCTGTCCCCGTTATTTACTCAGTAGAACGTACTCAAGAAACTCTGGTGTTTGATGATGCAGTCAGCGAACCATCTTTTTTGACTGATCCTTATATTCAACACCAACAGACGCGATCGCTCCTTTGTATGCCAATTCTCAAGCAAAATCAGCTTGTCGGCATCCTTTATTTGGAGAACAAGCTTAGTACCGGAGTGTTTACCCGCGATCGCTTACAAGTCCTCAAACTGTTGATGGCTCAGGCAGCAATTTCACTGGAGAATGCTCGGTTATATGAACAGTTAGCAGACTATACCGAAACATTGGAAAGGAAGGTAGAAGAGCGAACTCAATCCCTACAGCAGGAAATCGCTGAACGTCAACAGACCGAAGCCGCATTGAGACAAAGTGAAGCGAATTATCGCAACCTGCTACAAACCGCGAATTCCGTTATCATTCGCTATGATTCGCAAGGACGAATTCGATACATCAACGATTATGGGGTGAAACTCCTGGGCTATGAAGAACATCAGATTTTAGGGCGAACCTTATTTGAAACCATCATTCCAGAAGCCGAACTCTCTGGACGCGATATGAGACCCATAGTCCACGATTTACTTCGTAATCCTCAATCGTACCCGCAAGGTGAAGGTGAAAACCTGTGTCGAGATGGACGGCGAGTTTGGATGACCTGGTCGAATCAAGCCATCTTCAATGACCAGGGAGAGGTCGTTGAAATCTTATCGGTTGGCAATGACACCACCCAGCGTAAACAAGCAGAAGAGGCACTACTACGCAGTGAAGCTAAATTCCGAGCTATCTTTGCAAACTCCCAGGTTGGCATCTACCGCACCCGCATCGGTGATGGGTTAATTCTCGATGCCAATCAATGCTTTGCCAATCTGTATGGCTTTGACTCACCAGAGGAGATCATTGGGATTGAACCCACCGCAGGCTACTATGTCAATCCCAGCGATCACCAACAATTGCTTGAGTTGCTGAAGCGGGATGGGGAAGTGCGAAGCTTTGAAGCACAGCTGCGAAAACGAGATGGAACAGTATTTTGGGGACTTTTTTCTTCTTATCTGAATGCAGCTGATGACTACATTGAAGGGGTGATTGCGGATATTAGCGATCGAAAACAAGCAGAAGCAGCATTGCAAGCCTCTGAAGCAGAACTGCGGGCACTCGTTTCAGCCATTCCCGATCCGCTGTTTGTCCTTACTGCCCAAGGGCGACTGGTCGAAGCAGTCGAAGTGAAACCGAATCAGTTGTATCGACCTATTGAGGAGCAGATTGGTCAAACACTGCACCAGATTTTTGAAAAAGAACAAGCCGATGAATTCCTGGGTTATATTCAGCAGGTGCTGAGAACCCAACAAATGCTTACAGTTGAGTACAGCTTGCAGATAGCTGAACAAGAAGCCTGGTTTTCGGCTCGCATTGCCCCAATCAGCCTCGATCAGGTAATTTGGCTAACGCGAGATATTACGGCGCTCAAGCAAGCAGAAGAAGCCTCAATTTTGGAAGAACGTAACCGCATGGCACGCGAAATTCACGACACACTCGCTCAGGCGTTTACAGGTATTCTGGCTCAGGTAGGTGCTGCAAACCAGGTGCTAACGGATGATGTAGAAGCAACTGGGGCACATCTAAACCTGATCAAAGAATTGGCACGAACTGGACTGGTTGAAGCGCGGCGATCGGTCGTCGCGCTCCGCCCTCAGCTTTTGGAGTCGGGCAGTTTACAGAACGCTCTACATCGTCTCATCGCTCAAATCAGAACTGCCGCAATGGACACCACCTTATATTATGAGACCGAGGGTGCAGTATATTCTCTACCGACTGAAGTCGAGAATAACTTACTACGGATGGGGCAGGAAGCCTTAACCAATGCGATTAAACATGCCAATGCTGACGAAATTCGAGTGGAGCTAGCCTACGATCACGATCAGGTTTGCTTGCGCGTGAGAGACAATGGACAGGGCTTTGGAGTCGGGAGTATTCCAACCTCTGAGGGTTTTGGCTTACTCGGCATGAGCGAACGGGCAGAGCGCATCGGCGCACAACTCACCATTGGAAGTCAACCTGGGCAGGGAACAGAGATTATTGTCACCGTCAATCGGAAGTAGCATCACGATGAGCCAAGCCACGACCATTCGGGTTCTGATTGCAGAGGATCATGCGATTTTTCGGCAAGGATTAGCCACGATTATTAACCGTGACCCAGATATGCAGGTGATTGCCCAAGCCGAAAATGGGAAACAAGCGATCGCTCTATTTAGGGAACACCAACCAGATGTAACGCTAATGG
>NZ_JACJTR010000120.1 GCF_014698795.1 Nostoc sp. FACHB-892 | reverse complement strand
ATATGCCTTGCTATAAGTAAACCTAATTAATCATCACCTCCGGTTTCACATAGTTCAGCAAAAAATGTATCTCTGTTTACAAAATCTTGACGCTTATTCTCTTGGAAAAAACTTTGCGATTTACTGAGGGTGACTTTCTGAATCTTGCTTGCCTGATAGTTAACAATGGCGGAAATCCAAGAATCCTTGCAGCGTTTGTCGTTTACTTCGACTGTGCGAGTTATTACTAAAGGCACTGCGCTTGGTTGCAGTTAAGTCCCACACTCAAAACCTATTTGCAATCGGCTCTAAGCAAATGCGACTAAACCAAAAAGAGGTGGAGTAATGAATAAACCACCCCGTAAGCGCAACAAAGCCACCTCTGCTTCATCCAGTGACGACACGCCACCAGATAATCAAGACCTTGAAGAAAACCCAGCTACAGCAACGATTACAGTTAGTGCCGTTGAAGTAACAGAGTTGACCCAGGAGGAGCAAAGCGATAAGCCTGACGGCATGGCTACGCTTACCGCCTGCACTTGGAGAGGAAAGTGGAACGGGCATTTTTTGAAGCGCGGAAAGCGCTGACGGAATTGAGGGACAGACGGCTTTATCGCTCCACGCATAAAACATTTGAAGATTATTGCCGCGATCACTTTGGGCATAGTCGGCAACAATCAAATTATTTAATTGCCGCAGATGGTATTTACGAAAATTTGACAACCATTGGTTGTCAAAAAGTGGCAAATGAGAATTTGACAACCAATGGATCACAAATTCTACCCACGAGTGAGCGCCAAGTTCGACCCATGACAAAGCTTGAACCCCAGGAACAGCAAGAAGTGTGGCTAACGGCAGTAGAACTTGCTGGTGGGAAAGTGCCGACTGGTAGGATTGTGAAGGATGTGGTGCAAAAAATAATGGAGAGAACCAAAGTACCCAATACCTACCAGTTGGGCGAAGTCTGCCAAATCCTTGCAAAAGATAATCCAGAACTCAGGGGCAAAGGTGGCTGCTGGGGGATTGTCAACGCAGTGAATGACTTTACTTGCACCGTGAAAATGTGGGATGGTGAGTACGGCGTTGGGTTACAACACCTGAAGTCTTACGATTACTTGCCTGCTGAATGTGAGCAGATTAAACAAATCAGCGATCGCATCAGTCGGGTGTATTCCGATTCGCTGGAGGAGACAGTCAAAAATTTGTTGCAGTCTTTGGGAAAGGTGAATCGGCCTTATCTTACTGCTATGGAAGAGAAATTGTTGACGCTTCTAGAGTCGGAGTATGGGAAAATACCTTAAACAATTTTGGCAATTTGGCATCCAATGGCTTTGGATTGCAGTTTCAATGGAGTTAGCAACGCAACGGGACAGTGAAGAAGTTGTACGAAGGATAGGACAAAACTTTCCGCAACTGGTGTCCCATACTACGCCAGTTGTAAGCGTGAGTGCTGTAGAAACGCTCTACATATTGATACAGCGCTCAATGGAGTTCAGTTCCCACTCTACAACTGGCTAAAAATGAACAAAACCAAATAAAACCTCAGAAGATGCAAAGATGCAGATAGCTGGGATTGCTTCTTTGGCGATCGCCAGCCTTTTTACGTTGGTATAGACTGTTGATTACTGGAAGTCCTTAATTTTTATATTTTTTTGATGAATTTATACTAGTATTCTTGGAAAGAATATAGTATTAATTAAGACTAAATAATTACTAGTACAGCACGGCAGAAATAAACATAACATTTGAAATGGCGCAAAAGCGCAAAGATAAGAGTTTTAAACACTTGATTTGGGAATTTCATAGTTCAAATCAGCAATGCTAAAAACTCTTCTTCCTATACCCTTATACCCATTTTCAAGAGAAATGAGCAATTTTCATCAATATGGAAAAATAGCTGGTGAAAAAGAAATCCTCTAGCACTTTTATAAAAAGCCCTCCAACTCAGCAAATTTACGTAAACGCGGTAAACAATGACGTTGATAAAAACTGCTCAATGTCGGAATTGATAACCCAAAATCCTCTGACAACTCTTTCCAACTAACTTCTGGGGGTAGACGTTTGAGAATTAACACTTGACAATTAACATCTGGGCGCCCTTTAATACAAGTACGGCGTAGTTCACCTTCAGAGTCTGTCTTAGCCCATATCTCCAAGTCTTCTAGAATGGAAGGTGCTTGAGGAGTAGCAGGCAGGTTATCTACAGAGTCAATGGTTTGGCTTATTCCATCCGATGTAGACTGACGAACTTTAATAGGGAGCGTTGTGGCTTGTTCCCGGTTCTGGTAAAAGTCTTGTAGTCTGTCTTTAAGGTAAGTATTCAGCCAAGTAACAACACTGTCATAAGTAGGGTCATAGGTTTGACAGGCCAAATCTTTACAGACGTTGCGACAGAAATACAACCAAGTTTGTTGCAGTGCATCTTGATAGTAAGGAGTACTTTCCCTCCATAGTTTATTAGAAATCAAACGAATAATTTGTGTGAGTAATTTCTGATGCTGTGGACTTCCATGTAAGTGTCTACAGGTTTGTGTAGGTAAATATTTTAGTTGTTCATCTGGTTTTTGCTTAACTAGGTTGTAATGGGATATATTGTAGATTTCCTGATTTATTGTTTGCAAACGGTTGTTAACCTCTAGACTCGTATTAGAATCTATGGCTCCTGAAGAGCTTCGGGATTCTTTATCAGTTTTAGAATTAATAAATAAGTGATTATTGAGTAAATCACTTACTCTTTCGCCTTCTACAGGAATTGGTAGTAATTGCTCTTGTTCCTGATCAGCTATCTTGATTTCCACAAGAATCTGTTCTAACTCATGCTCATCCAGAGCAGCTTCCGTAAATTGAACAATATTGTCTATATTCCTTTGCTCCGGGGTTAAGATATAGCGATTAATTGCTTCTCCCTGAGAAGTAAAGTTTTGGTTATTACTGTTTTCATACATTTTATTTGCCCTCTTCAATTTTCCGCATATTGAGCGCATAAACTTAACATAAATAACCATTTTTATTACTTCGGTAGAAGCTAAACATTGAAAGCTTTTCAGAGCTTTAATTCTCAGATTTGAGTTATAAATTTCATTTACTGTTAGAAAATAAAGGCTCAAACCTTGGCTCAATAAAAGTTTCAGAACCTTGTTTCGCTTATTGCTTTCCGAAAGTAACAAAACAGGGGTAAGCGCAGGATCACTCACGGTCATCTCTTATTTTTAGCAACTTACTTAATACATTAAACCTAGGTTGTGAAGAACTTGTGAGGAACTAACACTAAATCCATTTTTTGGGCTTGCTTGCTCCAAACTACCTTGCAATAGTCAATAGTGGCTCTAGCTTCTATCCTCTTGTGGTTACATTTTTAAAACACGCCCTAGTTCACTAGAAAGCGTGAGTAGTAGCTTGAGAACTTATAAAGTAAAGTTTTCAAGTTCTTGTGAAAAATCGGAGTTTTCAGGCAAAAACCTAGTAGCCTCATCGTTAGCTATTTAGTAGCTAGTAACTTGATTTATGCTTAACTAAGCTTTGATGCTGCTATTATTGGAGGCAAGCAATGTCAGGTTTGGGTTTTACTCATTGAGGTGCTTTAGTGACTATCGCTGTCGGTGTCAGCTTTTGTACCATTGATTATGCAAACGCTAAAGTTACTGCCTCAACTTCGGGACTTGGAAATGCCGGAAATATTACTATCAATTCTGATTCATTCTCATTATTAATGCTCCAGCAGGTTTGATAATAGCCAAACCTGTTCCCGAATCAACTTTTACATTCAGCGTGTTTGCCCTCACTGCTTTCTATGGTGGTTGGAAGTTAAAACGTAAGCACAAGCAAACTAATGAATTGAAAGCTTAAATCAACTGAGGGTCGCATCGCCTTCAATTGTCAAGAGGTGTTAAAGAATTAAGTTGAGTTAACTACGGTAAGTATTGCACCTCCTTAATGCTATCTACGAGATGCGTAAGGGATGTGGATCTTGTACAAGGTGAATCTGAAGAGTTGAAAGCAGAAAACCAGGATTTTGGTGATGAGCAGAAAGATTGCTTTCAGGGCAATTATTCCGCCGCGTCCATTGCACAAAATAAATTTTTGTCCTGAAAGAGTGTTTATCAACTCTTTTGTACCTAGATGTCATTGCCACCGCTACCAAAGATGGTGTCGTTACCCGAACCACCGTTAATTAAGTCAATGCCTTCTAGACCATCGATAAAGTCATCAGCTCCATCAGCAAAAATGACGTCATTTCCATTGGTTGGTTGTCCTTGTATAACAGCCATAGTGTATTTTCCTTGTTGAAGTTAGTTAATCTAGAACTTGAGAGCGATCGCAACAAGCTAAAGTGAAGACTGGTTAGTATGAGTATTTGGGAAACTCATGTTATCTTCAGCAACTAGTATCACCTGAATCTAAATTAAGCTTTTAATAAGAAAAACACAGCCCGAAAAAGACTTTAATAGTATGAAGTCGAAAAGGAAATTTAAATTGCTTGGTATTATTTAGTCACAAAAAGTCTGATTTGGTTGAAAGGGATGATGATGGGTGGTATCCTCAACTGCGGATGCACTATTATTTGACTCTGGGGCGAGAGTTTCTAACCAACCGTGATGCGAAACGGGCTAAGGCGCAATTGGAAGCTGGGGAGAATTCGATTTGGAAGCCTGATTTTAACAAGGGGCAGCTATTGCCTGCCGTGTTGTTATTGGAAAATCTGAATCTGTTACAGTTTCTTACACCAGACGTTCAGTTGCGTGGTAGTGACGAGAAGATGGTGGAGTTTAAGGCACTAGCTGTAACGCATCGGCACGTTATCAAAAATTACTTGAATGTCAGTGTCTCAGAAAAACTGACCCCGATTGCGATCGCACAGAAACTACTTGCGAAGATTGATTTGAAACTGGATTACGTCGGTCGGTTGGGTAAGCGTGAAAATCGGGAGCGCGTTTATCGACTCGTTGCCCCTGATGATCAGCGTGATTCGATTTTCGGGCAATGGCTCAATCGAGATGAAGCATTAAATAGCGGGACTTAAACAAAAATTAAGCCCAAATAAAGCCCAAACTGGCTTTGTAAGCAGCAAATACGTCCCGGTTCAGGGTCAACCAATCAAAAAATCGAAAAGACATGGCTGTTCTAAAAGCCTCTAAAG
>NZ_JACJTR010000012.1 GCF_014698795.1 Nostoc sp. FACHB-892 | reverse complement strand
AACGTTGCCCTATTTCTTGTTGTTCCTTGACTTGCCCACTCGCCAGCCACCACAACATCTGTAACTTTTCTTTCTGGTTTCCCAAAGACGTTGTTTGTAGGCGTTTTTTTAGTTCCTCTTCGCTCTCGGCGATCTCAATCTTAAATGGGCGACTCATGGGTATGCTCACTTACCGAGTTTGTTTCTCCTTATTATATGTAGCTTCACATTAAATTGGTATAAGATGTTACCTCTAGAGTTATTAGTGGTATATTCTGTGCTGTTGCTAGTTATAGTAATTTGGGAATCAGTACGATTATATAACTCTCCTGCTTTACTAGCAGCACCTAAGAAAAATAGCCCTACATCCATCCCAGTAATGGATGACCCTTGATTGGGAAATTGGTTTGCTATTAAAGGTTTACCTTGGGGAGCGCGAATAATCATAGCATTTTGCGGTAAGCTTTTTTCTGTGAGGGTACGATTATTTTGTACAATAGCTTTCACTACATCCAGCTTTAGTAAACCCTGTTGGGAAATAGAACGGACTTCAGTTAATAACTCGGTGTTAGCAGGTAAAGCGATCGCACCATCTACAGATTTTAGTGGTTGTTTCAAACGCACAACAAATATGTTTTTGTTTTCATCTTGATTTTTGTTACTCTTTGCTTTAGTAGTTTCCCCAAATACAGCTGTTGCTAATACAGCTTTAGCGCTAGCCCCCACTGCTACCAATTTTGGATTTGGTGATTGTGCTTGGCTTCCCATAAAAGTTGTCTGTGGTTGGATTTGGTTAAGATTAGAATTTGGTATCTTTCGCGCTACCTGGGTAATTTGTGAAGGTATATAAGCAGCAATTTTACTATTAAATTTACCAGTGAAATTTATCTGACCATAGCTACCTAAATTTGCTAACCTTGTCTATTCTTTGATTGGGTTTTGTGTCGGTGCTGGAGTGAAATCAATGACTGGTTGAGTGTCTGGCTTCACATTTGCCATCTGTGAAGGTTGAGGTACTCGTTTAACTGTGACTATCCCAGACCGAGAAAGTTTTTGTATAGGTGTTGACATTCTTCGCAGCGTCATTGGCTGTTTATTTCTAGAATCACCTGATGATTCTATATCTAAAGTGACTAGAAGATGAGGAAGCTTTAATTTTTTAGTTTTAAGGTTTTGTTGTGTGGTTTTGATCAATTCTGCTTGTTCAGTCAAGGCTAATTTTGTTTTTAAAATTTCTATTTCTTCTTCTAGTCCTTGAGAACTGGATACAGTAGTTAGTTGTGATCGCACTTGTAAGACAATAATATTATTTCTTGACTTTTGACTGCTGGTGTCCATCAGCTGAGATAAAAACCCAGCCGCTAACAAAACTATAGCTAAGGTAGCAGTCCCCACCAAGCCTAACTTGGCAAACGAGTTAGATAAGAGGAGTTGTTTAGTCTCAAGTTTTTGTGGTTGTGAAACTGGCTGCTCTAAAGCAGTAGAATCTTCTAAAGCCGGGACTTCAATAACAAGAGATTCTTCTGCAAAGCCAACCAATCTTACCATTTGTGATTCCGAATCTAAAGAGTCTACTTCTAGTAAGGGATTATCCGAGCTTGGAGTATAGATATCTTGTGCGGAAGTTTTTGAATTAATTGAATATTGAACCATTGTATAGCTGAGTTTTCATTTTTCCAACAAATCTTAGTCTAAGTCTACAAAATATAAAATTTTCGTCTATTGATATTTGAAAATTAATAATCTTAAACATATGGTTAGGGTATTTATTTACCTCACGAAGTTCAAATTTGCTGTAAGTTTTTATATAGAGTACTCCTAATCTTAAAAGCCTGCTTTCGGCAGGCTTTATTCACATATATCTAAACTTCAGGATGCTGTTGAAATTCCAGTATTTATCATGTCCATTTGCTTATTATAAGTGTTCATCGGGACTTGATATTATCCAGTATCGACTCACATTATCCTGAAGGAACTATTACCAAGGCAAAGGAAAGGGTCCACCAAACTTTCTCATCTCTGCAAAAAAGCCCCCTTGAGGCCCACCATCTGGCAGTGTAGCTAAATAAACAGCTGTTTCTGCACCTTCCTCTGCGGTCAAGGGCGCATCTGCTCCTCCAATATCAGTTTTCATCCATCCAGGAGAATAGTTATTGACTAAAATATTAGTGCCCTTTAATTCCTTCGCCAATAAAGAAGCCACTCCATTTAAACCAATTTTTGACAGCCGATATGAGGGAGCAAGGGGATAAAAATCATTACTAATAAAATTCAAGGATGCCATTTCAGTGGATACATTAACAATGCGTCCATAATTACGCTCTTTCATCAGGGGAATTAGTGCTTGAGACACGCGTAAAGAACCAACTGTATTGACTGTAAATGTCGAGATAACTGTATCCAATTTAGCAGTAAGAAGACTGCTTTCCTCAGGTTCTTTTGCAGGGTTGACCCCTGCATTATTGACTAATATATCTACTCGCCCATACTGTTTGCGTAATGCAGTTACAAAGTCTTCAACACTTTTATCATCAGTGACATCAAGAGGTAAATAGTCTACTTCCTGACCTTGCATGGCCAATTTTTCACGAGCTTCTAATCCTTTTGCTTTGTCGCGACCAGTTATAATCACTTGAATATTGTCAAGCTTTGCCAATTTTTTAGCAATCTCAAAGCCAAGACCTTTGTAGCTTCCTGTAATCAGTGCAACTCTTTTTTCTGTAGTCATGATTGTATCCTTTGTATTTTCTTTCTAGAGCGTAAATTAAAACCTACTCACCATAGCTTTATACTGGTTCAGCGGCTGGAACTACCATGAGCCTGGGAATCAGAACGTTACCTGGCTGTTCTAATATGAAACGAACGCAACGGGCGATGTCCGCCGATTGCAGTACACCTCCGGAATAAACGAAACTCTTTTGCTCCTCACCCCACTTCTCGTATAAGCCAGTATCCACAGTACCTGGAGCAATGCTTGATACACGAATGTCGGTTCCTGCAAGTTCCACGCGCAGGGAATCTGTAAAGGCCTCAATAGCAAATTTAGTACCGCAGTAAGCGCCTAATTCTGGAGCTGTTTTTAGTCCAGCAATACTTGAAGTATTGATCAAAAATCCACTGCCAGATTGCTTAAAGTGTCTCAATGCTGTGTAAGCTATTCTATAAGCAGATTCCACATTGACTCGAACCATCTGGCAGATTGCTTCGATATCAACACTTTCAATTGGCCCTATAGTCATTACACCTGCATTGTTGAAAACTACGTCAAGTTGACCAAAAGTTTGGATAGCAAAATCTATCAATTTTTGTGGCAATTCAGGGTTTGTGATCTCACCCGGAACAACTTTGGCGTTTTGTAGTTTAGAGGCCAGCCGTTCGAGTTTATCTTGCGATCGCGCTGTGAGTACTAGACTCATACCTGCTGCATCTAACTCCTTGGCAACTGCCTCGCCGATCCCACCACTAGCCCCAGTGATAATAACAACTTTATTTTGCAAATTCATGCGTCTCTCCTTTGAGTTTGTTGTTGAATATGTTACTTAGGCGGTTAGTGTTTTCTCCTTAGTAGCTGGATTATATAGTGGGGAAAGTTTGGTTAACTAGATTTGCTTGCTGTGTAAAAATTAAGAGGAACTGTGATTATTTAGCTGTTTTTGCTAATTGCCATCCTAATTTTTTTCTAGTTTAAGAATTACAAAATTCAACTACAAACACAATGGTTAAAATTTTGGAATAAGTTTGCATTTTTTCGGTTCTACTTTATACCGAACTAAGTTTTAAAATCGACTTATTCAATCAAAAACTTAGCATTGCTAAATACGAGTATGAAATTCCAAAATTTCATACTTACACTCACTAAGACCTTGTTTGTATTACTTTGGCAAAGTAGCGATTAACGGGAATCTGTTCCCATTTGGCGGGTATCTAATCCGAGTATGCCAATATCCAAGCGGAATATTCCTCCATAGCCGTCTTCTGTTTTTATACCGCCAGTCACAAATAGTTGGTCGAGCTTCGGGCCTGCAAAAGCGCAATTGCTAGTGGTGAGATTACCAGTTGAATATCGGCGGATCAGCTTGCCCTCAGGATTGAGAACCTGGACTTGACCCATGCCATAGTGAGCCACGTAAAGGTTCCCCATCGGATCTTTGCATATCCCATCAGGTTTATTGTCGATTTGCTCTCCCTGTTTGACAGGGAGTTGGGCAAAGACTTTCTGCGAACCGACCTTTCCCGGTGACAGTATGTCATAGGCCAAGATTTGATTCTTATTGCTTTCGCTAACAAATAGCCGCTTGCGATCGTGACTAAGAATAATACCATTGGCAAAAGCCAATCCAGTACTGACTAAGTTAATCTTTCCTGTAGAATCCACATAGTAAACTGCGCCGTTTGGAGTCTGGGGGTTTGAGTTACCGGAGTCGGTGAAGTAAAAACTTCCTGCCGATGAATCAATAGTAATGTCATTAGGATACACCAAGGGCTTGCCATTAAATTCCTTCGCAATCACTTTCAGGAGCTTGCCGTCAGCATCTAGCTGTACTACCGAGTTTTTGGCAGCAACAATATGAGTACCATCGGGCATAATCTTGTGACCGTTAGCACCTGGGAGTGTAGCCCAAATTTTAGTCAAGCCTTCAGAAGTTACAACTGTGATTGTCCCCGCTTTAGTTTGAGAGAAGTAGAGGTTGCCCTCACCGTCTAAGACAATTCCCTCAGAGTATTTGTCGCTCTGCAAAACCTTGATTGGTGAAATAAGATATGCTGGCGGTAATCTTATTTCAGATAAGGAAGCAGCAGCTACAGCCGTATCTATAAGCTGCGTTGCTGCCTGTGCAGAGGTAGATGTGGCGTTCTGGGAAGTATAACGGCAAGAAGCCAGTAGCAAAATTTGTACACAGCCCAAAACCATCAAAGAAAATTTCCGCATCACAGAAAAACCTCTTTTTGTGGTGGTTGTTTTAAAAGAATATGCTTGTTCGTAAAGTACCTGTAACAATCGTACCGTTGCTTTCCTGATTAGCAGGGTTAGTAATAAGTTGTACTACAGGTGTAATCCGAATATTGTCGCTAAGTGGTAGATTGTAAAATGCTTCGATGTTAGTCTGTGTAGCGTTGCCCACTGCATTTTCAATAAAGGGCTGGGCTACGGCAATACCAGCCAAAGAGCTTGGTACAAACAGGTCTTGGAGCGCTAACCCTGCCATCCAGTAATTAGGCTGAATGTCGCCAAAATCAGTGTTATTGTAGCGGCCATAGCCGTAACGACCAAAAATAGCTAGTTGTTGCGAGAGCGCTAGTTCAATGTTTGCCCCAAAAACATCAAATCGACCATCAAATAGATTGCCGCCACTGTACTGAAGACGCACAGCGAATGCACTAGAGGGTGCATACTCTAGTTCAACAGTCCCTTGATAAGGATCTTTAAACAAGCTACTTTCTCCATCCCCATCAGAAAATAATAAGTTAACTAGAGGCGATACACTAGTACGAGAACTCTGGCTATTAGGATTAGGGTTTGCGGCATCTCCAGCCACATAAACTGCTCGCATTTTAAATGCCCCTCCTCCTGGGTTCCATTCCATGAATGCCCCAGCTCCCAAATTTAAAACAGGCAAAAGAATATAGTTATTCGTTAATGCCAGAGTAGAGAAGTCTAAGTGACCTTGGTTAGCGTAACTATTCCTGTCAACAAAATCTGGGGCGGTAATTGTTGGGCCTAGAGTTACTTTCAAGTCCTTAAAGGGCATAAAGCTGTAGTAGAGACGAGTCAGTAAAACTTCGTCATTGATAGCTGAACGATAAGAAAAATCTAGGACGCTACCAAAAGTCGGCTCTAAAAATCCTGCGGCATTATCGTCCCCTAAACCGCTACCTGCCTCTAAACGGACTAACAACGAATCAGTTCCGCCAAAGCTGGTATTAAGATTTAGGGAAGCACGATAAACAAAGGTGGCATTTGGGTTCTGATTGGCAATTTCTGCACCTTTAGGATCGATAATGCGATCGCCACTGAAACCCCCTCCAGTAACAGCAGCTACAACTAGCCCTGTAAGCTTGGTGGTAGTGGAAAACCGATTGGCTTCTAGCTTTGCCGTATTAGCTTCCAGATTATCTACACGATTTTGCAAACTTGCCAGTTCGATTGCAAAATCTTTTTGCAGTTGTTGCAATGTTAACAAGTCTTCGCGGGTTACTTGCGTTTCTACTCCAGATGCAATCAACTCTTGTACTCGCTCAAGTACTGCTTTGATTCCAGCAGCAAACTCATAACGGGTCATAGTTGAATTGCCTCGGTAAGAGCCATCAGGATAGCCTGCAATAACTCCATAGCGCTCAATCAAAGATTGGAGTGCCTGGAAAGCCCAATCAGCAGGCTGCACATCTGCAAGTTGGCTCACAGAGGTAACTTGGGCTTCAGAAGAAAGTGTATGGAAAATCTCATCTTGAGGAACGGCTTCAGCCGCAGTCTGAGTCATCAAGCTAAGTATCTCTGAAGTAGGCTCCAATGCTTCAATGACACTGGCTTGTACTTCCAGAATGGTAGGGTTTACAACTGGCTCAGAACTGGCAGGAGGTTGTAATGTTTCAGCCAGCACAGAAGCGCTTTGTAAAGTTAGACAAAGGATGCTTACACCTTGAGCAAGGGATAAATAACTATTTCTCATTGCTTGTAGTTTAGATGTGCTAGCTTATACCAATCAAAATAGTTGCTTTCCCTACTTAAAAACCAGGAAATCCTTTTACGAACAAAACCTTGAAAATGCAGCCATGTTTATAATTTGAATATTCTTAGTCCCTAGCTGCAACAAACTGAGAATGATCGTTTCTTTGAAGAGCATATCTTTTATTATGAATATCTTCTGCAATGATTTTCTCCATACAACGTTCTGCTATAGCTGCAATAGTGAAGGAAGGATTTGTACATGCAGTAGGCCCAGGAATCAGCGCACCATCAACAACATACAAACCTTGATAATTCAACACCCGACCGTATTGATCGCACACTTTACCCATGACAGCGCCTCCTAAAGGATGGGCACAGATAGAGGCACTAACGTCTGTCTTTGGTGTTGTAGTAGGGGTGGTAATCGAGCCATCAAGAGTTGTATAAGTAACTTTTGCAGCTAATAAATTATCTCTATTTTCTTGTTCAGGCCAGTGTAACTTGACATCATCTGTAGACCGATCGTAGGTGAAAAATCCTTTTGGTTTTGTCATAGCCAAAGTCAGACACCTTTGTGTTCCTGCGCCACCAGACCAATCTTCCAGATTCATCAGACTAATCGGATTTTGAGTATTATTAATGTTTTCCACGACAGCGCCTGACGGACCCCCTCTGCCAATTACAGGCTTTGGTAAATTTGAACGTTGGGCAACCATGTCTCCATTATTATTCCAATTTTGTCCGACACTAGGCTTCAATCTAGGTAATGTGCCTTTTTCTTTAGCCTTGAGCAAAAGTTTAGAAGTCCCCATAGAACCAGCTGCTAAAAACAAGTAGCGACAGGTAAAAGTTTTTGACTGAATTACTTCTCCTCTTTCATCAATTTCATGGCATTTAACTCGATAACCACGTCGCGGTAATTCAGAAATTTCTGTGACTATATGTAAAGGTAAAACCTTTACTAATCCAGTTTGTTCTGCTTGAAGTAAGTAATTGCGATCTAGGCTATTTTTTGCTCCACTATTAATACCAAACCAATGTTCACCCTGAAGAGCAGAAGGAATCTTTTCTCCTCGAATTTCTTGACGAACTATATCCCAATCAACAGCTAAATCTAGTAATCGAGTAGGTAAGCCTGCTTTCTTTCCGTTTTCCAGTAAAAATCGCGTTGTCTCATAATAATCAGTCTTTAAAACGTCGTCTGGTATTGGTGCTGCCCTCAACATTGAAAGAACGCGAGGATAGTAAATTTCATCCATTTCCTTGTAGCTAATTGAACGAGGAAAAACTCTATAAAATAACTCGCGAATAGGTTGGTAAATAATAGCGTTGTAAACTAAAGAACCGCCTCCAACGCCAGCACCAGCTAAAACAGTAACGCCATCTTCATTTAAGGTCTCTAACACTCCTGTATACACGTCTACAGACTGACCAAATAAATTTGTTGGACTCAGCCAAGCACTTCGACCATCAGGATTACGGAAATCAGCAAAAGTGTTCCCATCAGAGCGAATATTCCAACGACGGCCTCGCTCCAATACTAGTGTTTGAATACCAGCTTGTGCCAAACGTAGAGATGCGATAGACCCACCAAAGCCACTACCTATAATTAGCGCTTCTGTGTCCTCATAATTACTAGTAGCACTTGTCCGATAAATAGGACTTCCTGCTGAAACTGCTAAACCAGCACCGAAAAAGGCGGCACCTTGAATAAAACGACGACGACGATACAAATTATTAACCATATACCTCTACATCCTGAATTATTTAATTGGATTAATTGAGTATATTTGTGAAGCAAAAACTTATATATAATGTCAAAATATTAAGCTTTAAACTTTTTCTTTGCAAACATTGATTTAAAGCTAGCAGTAATGACATAGTAAAGTTTTTTAGGATGCAAATTAAACACCAGCAAATTCTATTTTTATTCCTAAAAGATATTCAGGTAATAAACGAAGTATTTACCAGCCTCCGTGTTTAATTTTTGGGATAATTTTGTCCATAGCGCGCTCTGCTAAACCTGCAATAGTTAAGAAAGGATTTGCACCTCCAGCAGAGCCAGGAAGAAGCGCGCCATCTACGACATAAAGCCCTTTATAACCGAATACCCGCCCGTATTGATCGCAAGCTTTGCCAATAGTAGCTCCTCCTGAAGGATGAGCTACATTTTGGTAAACAAACTCTGTTGAGGGTTGCTTCCCATTTTTAAAATTGGCATCATCAAGGATTTTATACGTAAGCTTTGTAGCATCTATATGTTGTTTATTGCTGTCAAGGTATGAAGGCCAGTATAAATTCACAGAATCCGTGCTTGCATCATATTTAAAGACCCCCTTAGCTTCTGGTATACCCATACCAAGACACTCTTGTGATCCTATAGGATTATTCCATTGTGGATAATTCATCAGGATAATTGGACTTATAGGATTATCGTAATGTTCAAGAATAGCACCTGCAAATCCTCCTTGATCCTTAATAGGTGGTAAATTTGAGCGATGACCAACGGTATCGCCGTTAGTTCCCCAATTTTTGCCAACATGATCGTTTAACTTAGGCAACTTGCCTGTGGCTTTAGCCTTAACCAAAAGTTTGGAAGTGCCTATAGAGCCAGCAGCTAAAAACAAATAGCGGCAGGTAACAGTTTTTGTTTCCAGAATTTTTCCTGATGTGTTTATCCGATTGTATGAAACTCGGTAAAGTTTTTCGTTAGGTAATTGAGAAATTGCCGTTACTACACACAGAGGCATAATTTCAACATATTTAGTCTGCTCTGCTAGGGGTATGTAATTGCGGTCTAGACTTTTCTTCGCTCCACTGTTGCAGCCAAACCAAATTTCTCCAATACTCGCAGAAGCTACTTTGGTTCCAGCTATTTCATCACGAACTGCATTCCAATCAACAGCCAAATCTATGAGATAATTTGCAAATCCTGCCCTACTTGCATGTTGTTGAAATAACCGGGTCGATTCATAGTATTTGGTAGCTAAGACATCGGCTGGAATAGGGCTTGGCTCCAGTATTTTACGAACACGATTAAAGTAAACATCAACCAATTCATCATAGTCGATTGACCGAGGAAAGACTTGATAAAATACATAACGACTCTTGGGTACTACAACACCAGCATTGTTAACTAGTGAACCACCTCCAACTCCAGCACCACACAAAGGATTTGCACCGTATTCTCTTAAAGTTTCTAAAACTCCTGTATATGTATCTACAGAATCCCCGAATAAAGTTGTCGAACTAAGCCAAGCACCTCGACCATCAGGCTTACGATAAGTTGCAAAAACGTCTTGATTATTTTGAGATGGGATTTCCCAACGGCGACCGCGTTCTAATACTAATGTTTGAATACCAGCTTGTCCCAAACGTAGAGCAGCAACAGCCCCACCATAGCCACTACCGATAACAACAGCCTCCGAATACTCATCGCCAATAGTAGCTCCAGTACGACTAGAAGTAAGTACTGAAGTTGCTACGCTAGCACTGAATAGAGTGGCACCTTGAAGAAAATGACGGCGACTAAAAGATTTGTGAACCATAAATTCCCCACTTCATAATTAGACATTTTCTAAAAGTAGTTGTACAGACTAGCTTTGGAAATTAAAGCTAAAACTTATTTTTTCGATAGTTACCATAAAGGCTGGGTAAACTTACAAGTAAATTCAACTTACCAAGTATTTCATTTTAGGAAAATATTTTTTATAAAAAATAAAGACCGTATTAATACCCAAAGTTGCCTTGCATCAGATATAACCTAACCATGAAAGAATTTATAAAATATACAACATGACGGCAATGGTTAAATTTTTGGTTAAAGGTTGCATTTTTTCGAGTTTACTTATTATTTAGTTGTCATCTCATTTTCTCTAAATTAAGAATGAGTTTGATGTAGGGCAATCTTATTTTGATAGTGATATAGTGATAGACCGATTAATCTCGATTGAAAAAAATTAAAAAGGTTGAGATTGAGAGAATTATGTTTAGTGAGCAATTAATTCCAAAAAATAGAGCAAAAGAATACAAACTTTCTACGAAACATTAACCTTTGCATCTATGTTTTATACCTCTTAATCTTAGATCGTAGATCAAAAAGTTATACTTCTTCGAGTTCTGCATGAAACCAGTCAGCAGCGTTTATGAACGCCATACCACTTAGCTCGACTTTATTCATTTACCTAAACTGCGATGCCTGCGGCAAGCTGCTAAAAGCGTCTATACATATCCTAAAACCAATATTTATCACGATTTTAGGGTTTTTGAAGGCACTAGAACTAGTCACAACAAATTTTAGTTTTGTTAGTTTCTCACTTGAGATAGTTCGGATAAGCTCGTAATCCTGTGCTAGTCAGTTCTGTCATTTGTTTTATTCTCATTTCTTAAAATAGAGGTTTATTATGCCTTTTCCTAGATCTAGCGGGATTTTGCTACATCCTACTTCTTTTCCTAGTCAGTTTGGTATTGGTGACTTTGGATCGGAAGCTTATCGCTTTGTTGATTTTTTAATAGAAAGTAAACAACAGCTTTGGCAGATATTGCCATTAGGGCCTACCGGAGATAGTAATTCTCCTTATGCTTCTTATTCAGCGATCGCTGGAAATCCCCTGTTAATCAGCCCAGAACTGCTACAAAAAAAGGGCTTGCTAACTGAAGATTTCACAAATTTACCAAAGTTTTCGACTGAAAGAGTAGATTTTTCGCAGGTTATCCAAACGAAGATACCAATGCTGCAAAAAGCCTGCAAAAACTTCAAAACTAGTGCAACATCAATTCAGCAGCAGGAATTTCAGGAGTTTTGTCACACTCAGGCTTACTGGCTAGATGATTATGCCTTGTTTATGGCGCTCAAGGATGCTCATAAGGGCGCTAGTTGGAATACTTGGGAAGTCGCGATCGCTCAACGCAAACCAGAAGCGATCGAGCAATGGCAGCAGCGACTTGCAGATGAAGTTTTTTACCATAAATATCTACAGTTTGAGTTTTTTTCGCAGTGGTCACAACTGAAGCGTTATGCTAATGAGCGCGGGATTCAGATACTAGGAGATATCGCAATTTATGTGGCTCACGAGAGTGCTGACGTGTGGGCTAATCCCGGCAACTTTTGCCTTGATGAACAGACAGGTGAGCCAGCACTAATGGCAGGAACACCACCAGATTACTTCAGCGCGACTGGACAGCTTTGGGGTAACCCAGTCTATAACTGGGTGCGTCTACAGCAGGAGAACTTCAAGTGGTGGGTGCAACGCTTCCAGTCTATGCTTAATTATGTAGACTTGATTCGCATCGATCACTTTCGTGGGTTTCAAGCTTACTGGGCTGTAAAGCAGGGCGAAACAACTGCTATGAATGGTAGATGGATTGAAGCTCCTGGAAAGGCTTTCTTTGAGGTACTCAAACAGAAGTTAGGTAATCTGCCAATCATCGCCGAGGATTTGGGAGAAATTTCACCAGAGGTATATGCTCTACGAGACAGATTTGAATTTCCCGGTATGAAAATTTTACAGTTTGCTTTTGGCGATGGTTCACAAGCTGAAAAACGTTTTTTACCGTTCAATTATCAGTCTAATTGTATTGTGTACACGGGTACTCATGATAATGACACGACAGTTGGCTGGTTCAATCAATTGTTACCCTCAGAAAAAGAACAAGTCTTGCGTTATTTGGGTTGTCAGAGTGAGTCTGGAATCCACTGGGATTTGATTCGATTGGCACTAAGTTCTGTAGCTAATCAGGCGATTATTCCTCTACAGGATGTTTTGGGATTAGGTACCGAAGCTAGGATGAATTTTCCTGGCAAAAATGTAGGGAGTTGGGGTTGGCGATATCAGTCCGCAGCTTTAACGCCAGAGATTAGCGATCGCCTCAAAGCAATGACTGAAACTTATGGAAGGGTGACTCACCACCAATAAAATTAGAACAAACTAGCCGCAAGAGCCATTGTTACCATATCAATGGCTCTTTGCGGCTGGCTCAATTTTAGTCAATTTCTAATGGTAAGGGGCGATCGCGTCCTTCAACTTTCACGCTTGGCCACTTTGGATCGAAAGTTAGGTTTTCTAGCCCTCCATCCTTCTGAATGATGAAAGTATCTTCAACCTTTGCTCCTGGTAAACTTGGGTTCCAGGCTACAGCCATGTTTTCCACTAAATTTTCGCTCGTAGTTGGATTAGCGATGATTTCACGAGATAAATAGCCTGTAGTTCCTCCTTGATGATGTTGGCGAATTGCTTCGGGATAACCATGCTGCTCATAAGCCTGACCAAGCGCGTCATAAATTTCATTGAGAGGCGTGCCAGGAACACACAAGTTCAAAGCTTCAGCTTCAATCTTATGGACATGAGAATGCAGAGACGCAAAATTTCGTGTCTCTGCATTGGCCTGTTCCAAACCAAAAAAGACGAATCTCGTCAGGTTCGCATATAGACCGTATCCCCGCGCACAAAAAACCAGCATTGCTGCACGTCCCAGCGCCTCTTGTTTGGGCGTGGCATGACGGTATAGGGGCAGACGCCTTTCTCCAGCTACTAGCGTCAAAGCTGGATGTAGGCCTCTTGACCACAACGCCTCTGCACCCGCTCCAGCCAGTTGGTACTCTGTCCAGGTAGGCTGGGCTTTCAAAAGTACTTCGGTCATGGCTTCACTTGCTAAACGCCCTACTCGCCGATAGCGCTCCAGTTCTGTTGGCAGAATCACCCGCTTCTGATTTATGAGTGACAGAGGTAATGAGCTTTCATGGGTAGTAGGAATGTCAGTCAAAATCTTTCCCCCGTTTGTGCCCTCACGCACGAAAGATTCGCGGGCAACCTTATCAGCCCAAGGATTAATGTGCAGTTTGTAAAGACGATCTGACGACTCATCTCTACCCGGAAGCTCTTCATCCTGTAAGCGTTGAGCTTCAATCTCATCAGTCAATATCCAGGCATCTTTAGCAGTTACCAAAACTTCCGCTACTCCAGTCTCACTAGCGAGTAGCACTGTGTTAGAACCACCAGCAGTAGCCCAAGCAAACCAATCTGAACCGCGCAATCGCACGCCCATTGCACCAGTTTCGCTCAGAGCATTTCGCATTAGCTCCAGCTTGTAAGAAATTTCTTGGTTGATTGAATTCATAGTTAAGTCAAGATAAGTCTGTAAAAAATTGCCAATTATTATTGATATTGGGAGAAGAATTCTGATTACACATAATTCCGCAATCAGAAGTCAAAACTCAGAATTGATAAAAATATAATACGATTATTTATTTTCGTAAATTTATTATTTTGAAGTATTAAAATTTTATTAGTTCTGAATTCTTACTTGCAGTATAAAGGTTATTCTGAGTATTTGTCGAGCCGTAATTACCAAAAAAATACAACCTTCTAACAAAAAATCAACCATTGTAATTTTATTTTAGGCTTTTTAAATTTACATAAAATCTTGCCAATAAAAAAAGTAACCTTTCTGCAAAACATTCACCCTTGCATTTATGTTTTAGCCTCTCTAAAGTTATTGTTAAAGGCTTAAGAATAAGTCACATACATTCCAAAATAAGAATCTAGTGACCCTAAGAATATTGAACCAATATGATACCTAGATCCCTTGGTGGGAAAAAAATCGCAATTCTTCTAGAAAGTGAGTTCATCCCTGAAGAAATTGAAGCATATCAAAAACGCTTCTCAAAACTTCAAGCAACGGTACATCTGATGTCTAGGCTCTGGAATCAGCCGAGCGTTCGTTTTTTTAGTGATGAAGATACAGGCAATACGCCTAGAACAATAGATGTAAACATTGATTTTCAAAACGTAGATGTTAACGACTACGCGGCTGTGATTATGACCGCTAACTATACTAGCGTGCGTCTGCGTTACTTTGAGCCACCAACAGGTCAGCCAATTAGTGCTGAACAAGTTCGCACTTCACCGGCTGTACAGTTTTACGCCAAAGCAATGGCAAATCCCAGGATTATTAAAGGCGCACTCTGCCACGGTCTTTGGATACTGACACCAATACCTGAATTACTCAAAGACCGACAAGTTATCTGCCATGAGGTTGTCCTTGCAGATATTCTCAATGCTGGTGCAGTTTATACAACATCACCTACAGGTGTTGTGGTGGACGGTGACCTTGTTACTGGTCGCTCAAAACACGAGGTTGAACCATTCATTGATGCGATTACCGAACAAATTCAACAGTTATCTGTTGCCACTAATCGTTTCTCAAGTAGAAGGCCCACTCCCTCTGTTTCAAGACTGAGAGTTGCAAGCTGACTATTGGAAAACATATTTATCACTAGGAGACAATCTTGTGAAAAAGATTCTAACAATTCTATCAGAATGGGGTTATTGGGGTGAAGAGCTAGTAGGCCCCTTAGAAACTTTCGATGCTGCGGGGTATCAGGTTGATTTTGCAACTGCAACAGGGAAAAGGCCAGTAGCGCTCCCTCCTAGCATGGACCCTACTTATATTGACCCACCTTTAGGTCGGACAGTTGTATCCCAGGAGATGGCGGAAAAAGTCAAGCGCTTGGAAGATCCTAAGAATCCACGACTGGACAATCCAATCATCCTGTCACAATGGTTGCCCGATCGCCCTTACTGGAGTGCTGAAAAATTCCTCCGGGAAATGGAAGCCTACAACAATGCACTAGATGAAGTGCAGAAGGATTTGGAACAATACGATGCTCTACTGATAGTCGGTGGTAGTGGCCCTATTGTTGATTTAGTAAATAACCATCGGGTTCACGACCTGATTCTCAGCTTTTACAAAAAAGGTAAGCCAATCGCAGCAGAATGCTACGGTGTAACTTGTCTAGCCTTTGCTCGTGACTTAGCAGACCGCAAGAGCATTATTTGGGGTAAGCACGTCACAGGTCATTGCAAGGAATATGATTACAAGGATGGCACAGGATTTGTTGGCGCAGACATTAACATGGGACCACCTCCCTATCCTCTAGAGTATATTCTCCAAGATGCCACCGGTCCAGATGGAGCATATCACGGTAATTTTGGCAAAGAAATCTCTGTGATTGTTGATTATCCATTTATTACAGGTCGGTCTACCGCAGATTCTTATACAACTGGTCAAAAGGTAGTGGAAGTTCTGGATAAAGGACTGAGGCGGTACGGATGGTAAGTTTGACCAAACAGAGCAACGAGAAGCCTTTGATAGCTAACAGAAATGGTCGGTTTGCAATGATCGAACAACTTCTGGCAGATGGTATAAATTACATGTTTGGCAACCCTGGCACTGTTGAGCAGGGGTTCCTAGATGCGTTAAAAGACTATTATCCAGAATTTGAGTATATCTTTGCATTGCAAGAAACAATCGCAGTAGGTGCAGGTGATGGCTATGCCCGCGCCACCAAAAAGCCTACTATTGTGCAACTCCATAGTGGAGTCGGTTTAGGTAATGGCATCGGGATGATTTATCAGGCCATGCGCGGTCATGCACCATTAGTAGTACTGGCTGGCGAAGCTGGTATCTGCTACGATGCGATGGATGCCCAAATGGCAGCAGATTTGGTCAGCATGGCCAAGCCTGTAACAAAATGGTCAACTAGGGTAGTCGATCCTTCTTCTTTGTTACGCGTGCTACGCCGAGCTATCAAAATAGCTGCTACGCCGCCTATGGGGCCGGTGTTCGTCTCCCTACCGATGGATATCCTTGATGCTCCTAATTATGAAGAGGTTGTTCCGACTTCTTTTCCAGTGACACGGGTTGCGCCCGAACCCAACCAACTGGCAACAGCAGCAAATTTATTGGCTGCTGCTAAACATCCCCTGATCATTATGGGCGATGGTGTAGCTTTTTCCGATGCCCAAGCTGAGTTGACAGATGTAGCCGAACTCATCGGCGCACAAGTTTGGGGAGCAGATTCATCGGAAGCAAATATGAGCGCCACACATCCTCTATTCGGAGGGTTGTTAGGTCACATGTTTGGGGATGATAGCCGTCGCATTACATCACAAGCAGACGTAATCTTGATTACTGGAACCTACGTTTTTCCAGAGGTATTTCCGGCGCTGTCTGGAGTTTTTGCCCGGTCAGCGAAAGTAATTCACATTGACTTGAATACCTACGAAATAGCGAAGAATTTTCCGGTGGATCTGGGGCTGCTTGGCGATCCGAAAACTAGTCTTAGCAAATTAAGCACTGCCCTTGAGTCAACTTTGACACCTGAACAGAAGCAAGAGGCTTCTCTTAGGGCTAGCCGAATAGCTGAGGACAAGAAGCGGGAATCGGCGGCTCGATTGGAAGCTGACAAGGCGGTTCGGGATTCAGTACCTCTGCACATGACTCGTTTTGCAGAAGAATTAGCTGCCCATTTGCCAGCAGATGCAATTATTTTCGATGAAGCCATTACCAATTCTCCAGAACTTTGTCGGTACATACCACCGACAAAACTAGGACAATATTTCCAAACACGAGGTGGTTCCCTAGGTGTTGGTATTCCTGGAGCGATCGGTATTAAGCTGGCTAATCCAGATAAAACTGTATTTGGGTTCACGGGTGATGGCGGCAGTATGTATACTATCCAAGCTCTCTGGACTGCTGCCCATCACAATATAGATGCCAAATTTGTCATCTGTAATAATCACAGCTATCAAATCTTGAAGCTCAACATTCTGCACTATTGGGGCGAGCAGGAAATACCAGAACATGACTACCCATCTTCTTTTAATTTGTGCAACCCAAATATCGATTTCGCCGAATTAGCAAAATCTTTAGGGGTTCAAGCTGTTCGGGTAGAGAAGCCAGATCAGATTGCTCCAGCTATCCAAAAAGCATTGGATTATAATGGGCCATTTTTAATTGATTTGGTACTGACAAACGAAATTGTCGGTACAAAGATTAGCGTCAAGTGTGGTCAATAATAGACCAGAATTTTTACTGAATTAAAAGGGAGAAAAACAATGACAGTAGCTAAAATAGCACCTTTAACCGAATTAGAAATTAAGCAACTAGCAACGGACTGGTATTTGAAACTAGATGTTCACGCTCCACTTGAAGATTATATTCCTTTACTGGCTGAAGAAGGTCTAGAAATGCGCTTTCCTGAAGCTACAGTTTATGGTTTTGATGGATTTAAAGGTTGGTACGAGCGCGTTATCGGAATTTTCTTTGATGAAGTCCATACATTAAAGCAAGTCAATGTTAAGCCTTCAGGAGACGAGGCGAGCGTTCAAGTCATCGTCAAATGGGAAGCTAGCGTATGGAATCCACCAGCAGCCAAAAGTCAACGCATTATTTTAGATGCTTATCAAACTTGGATTATTAAGCGATCGCCTTATACTGGTAAGCCAGTAATTGCAACCTACATTGTTGATTCGCTTAGTTACTATGAAGGGTCTGCTCAACTCTAATATTGCAGACATCCACAAGAAAATGAAGTTTTGGAGCGCACATGACAATAAATGCGTAGTTAATGGCGCTTCATACTTATAATTCCTTAAAAATTACAGGAGATATCAAAATGACAGTTTCAACAATTTCACCCGGACGGCAATTTTTTGACAAACATATCGAAACTATTTCTGCCGGAAAAATCGATGAGATGGTAGATAGGGATTATGCGGAAGATGCTGTGTTAATCACCTTCTTTAATGGTTTTGAGAATACACCTGCACCAATCACAATTAATGGGCGTGAAAATATTAAAACATTCTTTCACGACTACTTAAGAACAATTGAATATATAGATATCAAATCTCTAGATTTCACAGAAGCAGAAAACGCTATTTTTTTCCAAGCAAAATTCAACTGCAAACTTGGTCAAGTATCAGTTGGCGATGCCTGGACTATCCGTAATGGACAAATTACTTATCATTTTGGTTTTTGGGTTTAATAGAATAGCACAAATTTTAGGGGATGCCTACGGCGGGAAACTCCGCACTTGTTTGTAGTTAGAAACTAGCCCTAACTACAAATGAGTTCACCTTAGTTCTGCTCACCTTCATTCCTACCGTCGCCATAACTTCCTTCAGTTTTAATCCTCTACATATAGGACTACCATGAGTACACCAATAGAACAATTGATTGTTTCTCCCATCAGCAAGCTTTATAAAGAACATATCGGTTTCATTAAAGCTAAAAATCTTGATGGTTTACTCAATCAGTATGCTGATGATGCTCTGCTCATTAGCACCTTAACCGAAGACCGCCAACCAGTTTACGTACAAGGTCGTCAAGCACTCAAAGAGTTTTTTGAAGGTCGTATTTTCGGTTTAGAAGATTTTGAAATCAGGCTTAACCAGTGGGCTGAAACTGAAAACACGCTGATGATGGTGGAGGAGTTAACCACCACAAGTAAGACCGGTGAAGTCGGTAGTGTGGAGTTCTACGATAACTGGTTTTTGCAAAATGGAAAAATCGCTATTCACTTTGCTGGCGTAATTCAGTATCCAGATAAAACTTATGTAAATGCAGAAACAGCTAAAACAGAAGTACCTACATCTCCATTGGGCAAGTTTTATAAAGAGCATATCGGTTTCATTAAAGCGAAAAATGTAGATGGTTTACTCAACCAATATGCTGAAGATGTGCTGCTTATTAGCACCTTGACCGAAAACCGCAAACCGATTTATGTGCGTGGTCGTCAAGCACTCAAAGAGTTCTTTGAAAGTCGCATCTTCAGTCTAGAAGATTTTGAGGTCAAACTTAACCAGTGGGCTGAAACCGAGAACACGCTGATGATAGTCGAAAGCTTGAAGACCAGAAGTGTCAATGGCGATGTTGGCGAGGTAAGTTTCTATGATAACTGGGTACTGCGCGATCGCAAAATCGCTGTTCACTTTGCTGGTGTAATTCAGTATCCCGATGGATCATACGCGTAACTAAGTTCACTTTTTTGTGTCAGCAAGGACTGAAGTAATGGCTTTGTTAAAAGTTTCACAAATGGCAATCAGCTGCAAAGATCCGATTGCAACTGAAAAATTCTACACGAAATATTTCGGCTTTAAGCGAGCAAGAGTTGCACCCATTGGCAATAATGAGCAGATTGTCTTTTTGAAATTGGGTGATATGTACCTTGAACTCTTCCAAGCAAAAGGAGAAACCCCTGTTCCTTTAGCCAACCAAGATGGCCCCACATATCCAGCTTGGCGTCATTTTGGTTTCCAGGTTGATGATGTTGATGCTAAACTCGCTGAAATCGGCAAAGATGCAAAAGTAACCCTTGGACCACTCAACTTTGATAGCTTTATTCCTGGGTGGCGCACGGTTTGGGTATCCGATCCAGATGGTAATATTGTTGAAATTAGCCAAGGATATGTCGATCAGGATAATCCACCACCATTGCAGATCAATTGAGGTAATTTCAACTTAACTATATACAGCATTTCTTAATAGGAGATGAACAATTTGAGCATAAAAATCCTTAATGAAGTCGCTAATCTTTGTTCAAAACCTTAATGGAATTGCTGTATAAAGCTTAATTGTTGATCGCCAGAGATAAACTCATGAATACTTTTGCAAATTGGAAAACTCTAAATTGGTCTGAATATGGTGCAGAGTTGGTGGGAACTGCTTTCAATCTCTTGGTTGGATTCAGTATAATCACCTTCAATTTTGGCAAAGGCTTGCCTATGGAGCATCTCATCCCAGCTGTGAGTCCTCGTTTATTAATTAATGGTCTCATTTTCGCTGGAAGTGGTGCATTATTTAGCATTTCCCCTTTAGGAAAACTGAGTGGTTCGCACCTAAACCCCTGCTTATCATTGGCATTTTGGATGCAAGGCAAAATGCATAAACAGGACTTAATTGGATATATTATTGGTCAATTTCTGGGCGCAATTATTGGCACATCTTTAGCATTAGCTTTGTGGGGAAATTACCTGATCAGCGTCAATTATTGTATTACTTTACCTGGAATAAACTATCCCTTGTGGTATGTATTCCTAGCTGAAGTTTTCATGACATTTATGTTAGTGCTGTCTATCTTTATCTTTTTGAGTCATCATCAGCTATTGCGCTGGACACCTTTAATGGTATGGCTTTTAGTGGCAACTATGGTTTGGTTGGGAGCGCCCATTTCTGGTACCAGTTTGAATACAGCACGGAGTATGGGGCCTGCTTTCGTAGCATGGTCTTGGCAAAATCAATGGCTTTATTGTATTGCATCTCCACTAGGTGCATTAACTGCTGTGGGAGTTTTTCAACTGATAGCTATGGGTGAACGTGAAGTTTTGACCGGCAAACTTTTTCATGTTCCCAATTATCGTTGTATTTTTAAGAATGTTAAGGTGCCACATCTGCAAAAGCATCAGTAGATTTAAAGAAGAATCCAGAATTCTGACTCCTGAATCCTGTTTTATAAGACCTGAAAACATCAAAATACTCTAAAAGGAGAAAGCTAATGAAGAAACTAGAAGGTAAGGTAGCTTTAGTAACTGGTAGTAGTGGAGGAATTGGTCAAGCTATTGCCGTACATCTGGCTGAACAAGGTGCAGATGTTGTGATTGATTATCGCTCTCATCCCGAAGGGGCTGAAGAAACTTTGTCGAAAGTAGAAGCTGCTGGCAGCAAAGGCTTAACTATTAAAGCTGACTTGAGTGTAATTAGCGACATCCGTCAACTTATAGACCAGGGTATTCAATACTTTGGCAAGTTAGACATTTTAGTAAACAATGCTGGTATTGACGGTCGAAATGCTGATTTCTGGAACATCACCGAAGCCGACTATGATGCAGTGATTAATCTCAACCTCAAAGGGACATTTTTCGCTACTCAAGCGATAGTGCAGCACTTCATCGAAACCAAGCGAACCGGCAAAATCATCAATATTAGCTCTACCCATGAGGAAATAGCGTTTCCCCACTTCACTGCTTACTGTGCCAGCAAGGGCGGTGTAAAGATGACGATGCGTAACCTAGCAGTTGAACTTGGCCCTCTGGGAATTACAATTAACAACGTGGCTCCTGGAGCAATTGAGACACCAATCAATAGTAAGCTGTTAAATGACCCCGAAAAATTAGGAGCGCTGTTAAAAAACATTCCCTTGGGTCGCTTAGGTAAACCACAGGATATTGCACCTATAGTTTCTTTCTTAGCCTCAGCCGATGCTGACTACATCACAGGTGCAACGTTCTATGTAGATGGGGGATTGAGCCGGAACTATCATGAGCAATAGGTAAACTAGAACAATAGTACCGCAAGGCGTAAATAAACCACCCATTCTAAATCAATGAAACGCTTATGCTGTATTCATTTTGAATTTTGAATTTTGTTAGCGCAGCCTAAAGCCTTCTCTATAAAAGGCTTCTCTTTCAGAGACGCTAACGCGAACGCCAACAGCATGGCTTCTCTACGAGACCTACGCGAACGCTTAGAGCGAGTCCGCGAGCTTCATTTTGAGTTTTGAATTCCGCCTTGCGGTACTAACCTTTTTAAGGTGACTTCTAAAATCTGTTTTTTCTCCCTGCTCTCTTTGTGCCTTTACGGTTTAAAAGTAATTTATTTAACCTTATTAGGCGTAGAGAACACAGAGTAAAGAGATTAAATATGCGGCCTTGATGTAAAACAGCTTAGTTTGTGTTGGCTCTAACGTTCTAGAGTCTTTGTGATCTGGAGTACAGAACCTACTATCACTTATGAGTATCAACTTTGGACGCGAAATTTGTGGTGTTCTCGATTTGGCAGCAGGGCGAGAATGGTTGGTAACTAATGGCATCGGTGGTTATGCTTCAGGGACAGTATCAGGTATACTTACACGTCGCTATCACGGATTACTCGTGGCAGCATTGAAGCCACCACTGATGAGAACTCTGTTACTAGCTAAGTTAGATGAAACAGTTTTGTATGACGGACGCAATTATCCCCTTGGAGCCAGCCGCTGGGCTGGTGGAGCCGTTAATCCAGATGGCTATGAGCGCATTGAATCCTTCGAGTTAGAAGGCACAATACCAACATGGCGATTTACTTGTGCGGATGCTTTATTGGAAAAACGTATATGGATGCAACCCGGCAGCAATACCACATATCTTCAATATTACCTGCGTCGTGCCACTCAACCACTGATGCTAAAGCTGAAAGCACTGGTAAATTATCGGGATTATCACGGTAGCACACATGCACGAGGCTGGCAGATGAACGTTGATGCTATTGAATATGGTGTCCGTGTTACTGCTTTTGGGGAAGCTGTGCCATTGTATCTATTAAGCGATCGCGGTCAGGCAACACCAGCCCACGAGTGGTACTATGAATTTGACTTAGCCAGAGAACGCGATCGCGGACTCGACGATCGCGAAGATCATCTACATGCAGCCACCTTTGACGCTACCCTCCAGCCCGGTGAATCACTCACTTTTGTTGCCAGCACAGAGATCCATCCAAAGTTAGATGGCCAAGTAGCCTTAAAGTTACCTCGCTCCCTTGAGCAAAAGCTGCTCGGATTCTGGAAACAAAGCCGTGTCAATGCCAAAGCAGATCCAGACTGGGTGCATCAGCTAGTCCTCGCTGCCGACCAATTCATTGTCAGTCGCCCATTGCCTGATGAACCCAACGGCAAAACAATCATTGCTGGTTATCATTGGTTCGGTGACTGGGGGCGAGATACAATGATTAGCTTACCTGGTTTAACAATCTCGGTCGGTCGTCCAGAGCTTGCACGCCCTATTTTACGTACTTTTGCCCGCTACGTAGACCAAGGTATGTTACCTAACCGCTTTCCCGATGCCGGTGAAGCACCAGAATATAATACAGTGGATGCAACCCTCTGGTACTTTGAAGCGATTCGCGCTTACTATGGGGCAACAAAAGACGACGAGTTGCTAAGTGAACTCTTTCCTGTGCTAGCAGACATTGTTGATTGGCATCGTCAAGGAACGCGCTACAACATTCACCTAGACCCGAATGATGGTCTACTTTATGCAGGTGAGACAGGAGTGCAACTCACCTGGATGGATGCCAAAATTGGTGATTGGGTGGTTACGCCACGCATTGGCAAACCCATAGAAGTTAATGCTTTGTGGTGTAATGCTTTGGGAACTATGGCAAACTTTGCACGAAAGCTGGGTAAGCCCTACCAAGAATACAAGCAGATGCAAGAGCTGGCAAATACAGGATTTGGGCGCTTCTGGAACGATGCAGTTGGTTACTGCTACGATGTTCTAGATGGGCCTGAGGGACATGATGAATCGTTGCGACCAAACCAGATATTCGCTGTGTCATTACCAGAAAGCCCCCTGACTCCAGTTCAACAGCGGGGTGTGGTGGAATCTTGTGCGCGATCGCTTCTCACCTCCCACGGTTTACGCAGTCTTGACCCCAACCATCCACAATATCAAGGTCACTACGGTGGAGATCAGTTTCAGCGAGATAGTGTTTATCATCAAGGAACGGTTTGGGGCTGGCTGATTGGGCCGTTTGTTTTAGCCCACTTACGTGTTTTCAACGATCCAGTACAAGCTCGGAGTCTACTTGAGCCAATGGCTAATCATCTACGCGCTCACGGCGTAGGTAGTCTCAGTGAGATTTTTGATGGTAATGAGCCACTCACCCCACGAGGTTGTATTGCTCAAGCCTGGACGGTAGCAGAAGTGCTTCGCGCCTGGATAGCAACAGAACCTACCACAGAGAATTCTAAATTTTAAGTTTTGCATTCATCCAAAATCAGCATAAAGAGTATTGTTTGAGCCACTTAAAACAACCTTGTGCTAAAGATTTTTAATCCAAAATCCTAAATCGCTATGACCCAAGAAGAAGCAAGATTAGCAGCAGACCGTGATCGCACAGCCTACTGGAAACGATGGGGTTCCTACCTGAGCGAACGCCAGTGGGGAACGGTACGGGAAGACTATAGCCCTGATGGTACCGCCTGGGAATTCTTTCCCCACGACCATGCCCGCTCCCGCGCCTATCGCTGGGGAGAAGATGGAATTGGAGGAATTTCTGATAATCATCAGCGACTATGTTTTGCGATCGCTCTCTGGAATGGTGAAGATGCAATCCTCAAAGAGAGACTTTTCGGCCTCACAGGGAATGAGGGAAATCACGGGGAAGATGTTAAAGAATACTACTTCTACCTGGATAACACCCCGACTCATTCCTACATGAAATATCTTTATAAATATCCCCAAGCTGCTTTTCCATACAGCCAGCTGGTAGAAGAAAATCACCGCAGAGGTCGCCAAAGCTCAGAGTTTGAATTAATCGACACAGGTATATTTGACCAAGACCACTATTTTGATGTATTCGTTGAGTATGCTAAGGCTTCACCCGACGACATTTTAATTGAAATCAGTGTGATTAACCGAGGCCCAGAAGCAAAAACGCTGCATTTGTTACCAACGCTTTGGTTCCGCAACACTTGGTCTTGGACTGGTAATCAAGAAGAAAAGCCGTGGTTAAAAATTAGCCAATCTAACTCTGACCTCAGCACCATCGAAGCTTATCACCCTTCTTTAGCAACTCGATGGCTGTATTGTAATGAAACTCCAGAACTACTTTTTACAGAAAATGAAACTAATAATCAAAGATTATTTGGGGTCAGCAATGCTTCACCATACGTTAAAGATGGCATAAATAATTATGTAGTGAATGAGCAAAAAACGGCTGTCAACCCCAATCGGATTGGTACTAAGTTTGCTGCTCGTTACGAATTACACGTCGGTGCAGGCGCAACCAAGACAGTACGATTGCGGTTAAGTGACGTGCAAAATTTAACTGCACCATTCGGGACTGAATTTGATACAGTTTGGCAACAGCGCCAGCGCGAGGCGGATGAATTTTATCAGCGAATATGTCCGTTGCCGATGTTAGAAGACAGGCGTAATGTGCAGCGACAAGCATTTGCTGGGATGCTATGGAGTAAACAATTTTACTACTATGTAGCCGACCAATGGCTAAAAGGCGATCCGGCTGGCCCTCGACCGCCAGCATCACGGCTCAATGGCAGAAACCATGAATGGTTTCATTTATTTAACGACGATGTAATCTCCATGCCCGATAAATGGGAATACCCTTGGTTTGCGGCTTGGGATTTAGCTTTTCATGTAATTCCGCTCGCCATGATTGACCCGGATTTTGCCAAGCTGCAACTGAGCCGCTTGACACGGGAGTGGTATATGCATCCTAACGGTCAACTACCTGCTTATGAATGGGCTTTTGGTGATGTGAATCCGCCGGTTCATGCTTGGGCAGCATGGCAAGTTTATCAGATTGAGCAAAAAATCTATGGTCGTGCGGATAAAAAATTTCTGGAGAGTGTCTTTCAAAAATTACTGCTGAACTTTACTTGGTGGGTTAACCGGAAAGATTTTGAGGGCAAAAATATCTTTCAGGGTGGCTTTTTAGGTATGGATAATATTGGTGTCTTTGATCGCAGTGTTCAACTACCAACTGGTGGATATTTGCAACAAGCAGATGGTACAAGTTGGATGGCGATGTATTCTCTGAATATGCTGACGATCGCCCTAGAGTTATCCAAAGAAAATTCTACCTACGAAGACATTGCCAGCAAGTTTTTTGAGCATTTTTTATACATTGCTGATGCCATGAACGGCGTTGGTGAAGCTGAAATCGCGCTATGGGATGAAACTGATGGCTTTTACTACGATGCTCTACATTTACCTGATAGTCATCAATTCCCAATGAAAGTGCGATCGCTAGTAGGGCTAATCCCATTATGTGCGGTGAGCATTTTAGAACCAGAGACCTTAGAACAACTCCCAGGTTTTAGAGAGCGGACACAATGGTTTTTGAAAAATCGCCCCGATCTGACCCGAAATATTGCTTGTATGCAGAAACAAGGAATTGGTGAGCGCCGACTGCTAGCGATCGCTTATCCAGATAAACTCCGTCGCATCTTAGAAAAAATGTTAGATGCAACAGAATTTTTCAGCCCTTATGGTATTCGGTCTGTTTCTAAAGTTCATGCGTCTCATCCTTATGCTTTGACCGTAGATGGTCGGGAGTATCGGGTAGATTACGAACCTGCTGAGTCTAGCACAGGAATGTTTGGCGGTAACTCCAACTGGCGCGGGCCAATTTGGTTTCCGATTAATTATCTACTACTAGAATCCCTACAAAAATTCTATCGCTACTTCGGCGACGATTTCAAAGTTGAGTGTCCCACCGGTTCAGGTCAAATGATGACGCTTAAGGAAGTATCAATTGAATTAGCTCAAAGACTGATCCAGATTTTTCTGGCAGATAGTTCTGGTAGACGACCTTTTTATGGTGGAACAGAGAAATTCCAAACTGACCAGAATTGGTGCGACCTGATTCTGTTCAATGAATACTTTCATGGAGATAATGGCGCTGGTATTGGTGCTAGCCATCAAACTGGTTGGACAGGTTTAATCGCCAAATTAATCCAGCAATGTGCAGAACAGGTGTTATCAGATTAATTTGATAGTTTTGGGAAATCACTAATTTTCAAAATGCGTGATTTTTCCCAATTCATCAAAAGTATAGACAAAGAAGATTTATTTTTTACAGTTTAATTCATTACACACTATTTCTAAAAAATCATGCAACTCATCAAAAGAGCGCTTTACTCCGCCTCGGTAATATTAGCATTCAGCATAGGTTCACGTTCTTACGCAGGCACTTTTATTGTCTCCGGTGATGCTAATATCGTGAATCCGTTGGTGGCTTCATCTAATCAATCGATAAATCCAGGAAATGTACAATTTTTTACTAATATCTTGGGAGGTGGAACCAATGTAATTGTACAAAGTACTAGTAGCGGGGATAATACTGCTATAGAAGCTATTGAATCTGAAATTAATAGCTTCTACAACAGTTTTACTGGTGTAACATCTACAATTGTTAGCGATCTAATTACTCCCGCTGTACTTTCTAGTGCCGATTTATTTATCAGCCCTTTGCCAGATGATTCCTTCACTGATGCCGAGATTGCCTCTCTAGGAGATTTCTTAGAAAACCACGGGTCTATTTTCTTTCTAGGAGATAATAATAATTTTCAACAGGAAAACACACGGATTAACGCAGCTCTGACGAGTTTAGGTAGCAGCATAAACATCCTCGATGCCGATATTTTTGATTCGGGCTTTAATACTGCCACAGGCTCACGGATTGCATCTAATCCGTTGACTGCTGGTGTCAACGCCTTTACCTATGCCGCTGCATCTGAAGTAGCCGGTGGTACAAGCTTGTTCTTAGGTCTGACTAGACAAACTTTCTTAAGTGTTGAGAATACTATTCAAGTTCCTGAGCCGAGTGCTATTGGTGGTGTACTAGCAATAGGTAGCATAGGCTGGCTGATGAAGCGTAAGCTTAAAACTTATAAAAAAACTTAACCGAATCGTATTAGTATAATCCAAAAAGAGAACAACGCGAAAAAATGGTATTAAGAAACAGCAAGTAAAGACTAATGATTTATTAATCCGGTAATAGATTATTAATTTACCAAAGCAAATAAAACTTGATTATAACTCAATACGGTTCAGTTAAGCATTTCTTTCTTCTCTTTGCGTCCTTGGCGGTTCGTTAAAAAAATTGACTTTGGCAAGAGTTTTAGGCTTAACTGAACTGTATTAGATTATAACTTGTAAAAACTTTTCATTTTCCTTCTACATTGTATATAAAGCCTGGATGCGTTAGCCTGAGCTAACGCGTCCTAAAATTTAAATATTGTAAATAGTTGAAAACATTATTACTTATTTATTATCAAAATAATACAAACCTCATCCAAAAGTTAAACCCTTGTAACTAGATTAATCATTCATTAAAATTAATTCGTATAAACTACTTAACAGGCAATTAAATTACCGAAATGAGTAGATTTAAATTTTTCACTTTAGTTGCGAAATTTTGACTCAGTAATTACTGAATAGATGTATAAGTAGGTTTTCCAATCAGTAACCCTTCTTCAGGGCAATATTGTAGTCAACAATTAAGGGGTAATTTAACACAACTTTGACCATTAATAATTTTTTGATGGCTAAAAGCGTGCTAAATGGCCCACCAGTTAAATGCTATAAGGACAGAGAGAATGACTTTAACTACAGATAGATATCAGGTTGAACTAGAAATACCTGATTACCAATTAGAATCGGGATGTTCACACCCTTTCGGTGCGATACCAGACAAAGATGGAGTAAACTTTTCCATCTTTTCAGAACATGCTACCTCTGTTGAACTCTTGCTGTTTGATCGTGATGATGCTCCGCAGCCAAAACAAATTATTCAGTTAAACCCAAAATTCAATAAAACTTTTCACTTTTGGCACGTCTATGTCAGAGGGTTAAAACCGGGCGCTCACTACGCTTATCGAGTTAATGGGAATCCTGATTTACACGGAGCAGGACACCGTTTTAATAAAAATAAGGTACTGCTTGACCCTTATGCTAGAGGAAACACTAATACTCTTTGGCAGCGCAACGATGCTTTAGGGTCAAAAGACAACCTGACTACATCTATGCGTAGTGTAGTTATTGATACATCTAATTATGACTGGGAAGGCGATCGCCCGCTTAACCGCCCAATGAGCGACACCGTAATTTATGAGGTACACGTTGGCGGATTTACCAGATCGCCTTCTTCAGGCTGCAAACACCCAGGCACTTTTTCTGCAATGATTGAGAAAATTCCTTACCTGAAAGAGTTAGGAATCACAGCTGTTGAACTGCTGCCAATATTTGACTTTGACGAAAAGAACCTTCTCCGAGAAGTCAACGGTAAAGAACTAAAAGACTACTGGGGATACAACCCCCACAGTTACTTTGCTCCTGAAGCTTCATATTGTGCTTTCCCTGATGTCGGAAATCATATCAGAGAGTTTCGAGATTTGGTCAAGGCTTTACACAAAGAAGGGATTGAAGTCATTCTAGATGTAGTCTTTAACCACACCGACGAAGGCAACCATGAAGGCCCAACCATCAGCTTTAAAGGTCTTTTTAATGATATCTTTTATCACCTAGTGCCTTGGGATAAGCAGTACTACATGGACTACTCCGGGTGTGGCAATACCGTCAATTGCAACCATCCCATAGTAGAAAAGTTAATTGTAGATTGCCTGGAATTTTGGGTGAAAGAGATGCATGTCGATGGTTTCCGCTTTGATGAAGCCTCCATCTTATCTCGCAGCCAAGACGGGGTACCAATGAGCCATCCGCCGGTGATTTGGCACATTGAAACATCCGAAACACTAGCTGACACCAAAATCATTGCCGAGGCTTGGGATGCCGGTGGGCTTTATCAAATTGGCGATTTCCCTGGATATCGTTGGGCAGAATGGAACGGACGTTTTCGAGATGACATCCGGCGCTTTGTTAAAGGAGATGCAGGAATGGTTGGGGCAGTTGCTTGGCGCATTGCTGGAAGTTCTGACCTTTACCAATCGAGCAGACATTTACCAATTAACAGCATCAACTTCATTAGCTGTCATGATGGATTTACCCTCAATGATTTAGTTTCGTACAACCACAAGCACAATGACGCGAATGGTGAAAACAATCGGGATGGCATCAATGACAATTTGAGTTGGAATTGTGGGGTTGAAGGAGAAACTGACAATCCCCAAATTGATGGATTACGTCGGCGACAGATTAAAAATTTTGCAGCCATTCTCATGCTCTCTCAAGGTGTGCCAATGGTTGTGGCTGGTGATGAAGTCAGACGTACTCAAAAGGGTAACAACAACGCTTACTGCCAAGATAACGAAATTAGTTGGTTAGATTGGAATCTTGCTCAGAAGAATGCTGATATTTTCAGGTTCTTCAAACTAATGATTAATTTCCGCAAGTGCTACTGCCATTCTGCTTTACGTCGTAGTAATTTTTTCACTGGTGAAGTTAACGAACGCGGTTTAGCAGACATTGCTTGGCATGGCTGCAAGTTGTTCAAACCAGGTTGGCACGATTCTCATGCGAGAGTTATTGCATTTACTCTCGGTGGCTTTGAAGAAGAAGCAGATATTCATGTCATGCTCAATATGTACTGGGAGGATCTAGAGTTTGAAATTCCTTCTATTAAAGATAGAAAATGGTACAGAGTCGTAGATACTGCTCTTCCTTCTCCGATAGATATTGCAGAGCCAGGGCAAGAAACTGTAGTTTCAGATAATGTCTATTCCGTTAAAGAGCGTAGCGTTGTTGTTCTGATTTCTAAATAGTTTTCAGTTAATGAATTTTCAATTTGGAGTTAATTCAATGAGTAATGTAGGCTTTTCGTTTTCGGATTTGATTGCTGGATATGTTACCGCTTTTGATTCAAGTAAGGGAGATTCTGGTACTTTTGATCTCAAAACGTCAGATGGCAGGAAGTTTGAAGTAGCATTGACCTCAATGACCTATGCTGAACTAGTACGGAATTTAGATGAGCCTTTCTTTGATTGCACTAGCCAAATAAGTTCGCTGCTCGTGCCAAATTGCTATCTTTTCGCATATGGCATTTTTTATCCTGAAGCAGGCGAGCAAAAGTTTGAAGCTAAACACATAGTTTTTCTGGGTAGAACAGAAAACGAGTATCTTTTTGAAAGACCAGATTGGTGGGTTAAGCAGATACGAAGCCTTGGCGATTTTTACCTCAAAGCCCAGTTTGAAGATGGCGAAATTGATTATCGAAAATATCGCACTGGCATTGGTTTAGTTGGTTCCAAAGAAGATAGTACTCGTCAGGAAACTGACACCATTTCTCGTCTAGTTTATGGTTTTGCCACAGCCTACATGATGACTGGAGACGATCGCTATCTTGAAGCTGCGGAAAAAGGCACTGAATACCTCCGCCAACACATGCGTTTTCTCGATGAAGGCGAAGGAATTTGCTATTGGTATCATGCTGTTGATGTCAAACCAGGTGGCAGCGAGCAGAAAATATTCTCTTCAGAATTTGGAGATGATTATGATGCTATTCCAGCTTATGAGCAAATTTATGCCCTGGCTGGCCCCACCCAAACCTATCGGATAACAGGCGATCCACGGATCATCAAAGATATCGACTTGACGATTAATCTGTTTAACAAGTATTTCTTGGACAAAACAGAGAAAGGAGGATTTTTCTCCCACATCGATCCGATTACTCTCAGTCCTCACTCTCAGACTCTAGGCCACAATCGCGCCAAGAAGAACTGGAACTCTGTAGGCGATCATGCTCCAGCTTATTTGATCAATCTTTGGCTAGCGACTGGCAAAGAAGAATACGCAAACTTCCTGGAGTACACCTTCGACACCATTGAGAAGCGGTTCCCAGATTATGACCATAGCCCATTTGTTCAAGAACGTTTTTATGAGGACTGGACTCACGATACAACTTGGGGATGGCAGCAGAATCGAGCAGTTGTGGGTCATAACCTGAAAATTGCTTGGAACTTAATGCGGATGAACCACCTGAAACCAAAAGAAAACTATGTGACTTTGGCAGAAAAGATTGCAGAAATCATGCCAGCAGTCGGTAGCGACCAACAACGTGGGGGGTGGTACGATGTAGTCGAACGCACCTTAAAACCAGGGCAAGAGGTACACCGCTTTGTCTGGCATAACCGGAAAGCTTGGTGGCAACAAGAACAAGCTATCTTAGCTTACCTGATCTTGAATGGCTCACTTGATAAATCTGAGTATCAACGCCAAGCCCGTGAAGCGGCAGCTTTCTATAATGCTTGGTTCCTCGATTACGTGGCTGGGGGTATCTACTTTAATGTTCTGTCAAATGGGATTCCCTACTTGCTAGGAACGGAACGAGGCAAGGGGAGCCACTCAATGAGCGGTTATCACTCGTTTGAATTGGCCTATTTAGCTTGCGTTTATACAAATCTGCTGATTACTAAACAGCCAATGGATTTGTACTTTAAACCAAAACCAGGTGGCTTTAAGGACAACATTCTGCGAGTTGCACCAGATATCTTACCACCAGGCAGTGTGCGGATTGGCGATGTATGGATCAATGGGCAAAGATATGTCGATTTTGATGCTGCAAACCTAACAGTCAAACTGCCAGTTACGCAAGACGATCTGAAAGTTAGAGTCAGACTTCTTCCGACTCAAGTATCTTTTGACGCAACCCTGTTAGAAGTCAGTAATGGTATTGCCAAAATCTCCTTAACTGGGTTATTGGATGCTAATGGTGTGGTACATTTTCAGGAAGCGATCGCTAAAGCTACAGCACAGCCAATCACTCGTCTAGTCTTACTACTACAAGACCTGGAATGTATTACTACTGCTGGTCTACGGTCTCTGATTTTCGCTAAACAAAAACTGGGTTCTGATGTTGACCTCTACATGGTCGGCGCACCGCAGAACGTGAAACAATTCCTGATGATGAGTGCATTTTGCGATAGTGTAACCGTTTTGGATGAGTATGAAACTGTTCAGCTGGCAAGTGTGTAAGTTGCGTTAAAAGACATTTTAGTAGTCCTAATTAGATAAAAGATACATAGTTCCAACAAGGAAACGGCGGTTTATCCAAAGCTATTAGGACTACGCTCAATACAGTTCGGTTAAGGAAAGTTATTTGTTAAAAGGAGTAAAGGGAGCAGGGGGTGCTGGGAAAGAAAAACTTCCCCAGCACACTTAGCCTAATTTAGTCAGTTTTTGTAATATTGTATACTAGAAACCAGCTTTATGGCTAGTTAAATAATTACAAACATCATTCCTAGAAAGGAGCAATTTTGGTTAATCCTATACTACTTACTGTTGACGATGACCCCGGAGTTCTACGAGTAATAGAGCGAGATCTCCGACATGAGTATGGCAATCGCTTTCGGGTACTACGAGCCGACTCAGGTGCAAATGCTTTGAGAGTATTGCAACAGGTAAAATTACGTAACGAGACAGTTGCCCTGTGTGTGGTAGACCAGCGGATGCCACAAATGTCGGGCGTGCAGTTCCTTGAACAGGCTATGGAAATTTTCCCGTCTGCAAAACGAGTTTTGCTAACAGCTTATGCGGACACCGATGCTGCTATCTCTGCGATAAATACAGCAAAGATAGATTACTATCTTATGAAACCGTGGGAGCCGCCACAAGATCTTCTGTACCCAGTTCTTAGCGATTTATTAGACGATTGGGTTTCGTCATACCGGCCACCCTTTGAAGGTATTCGCGTTATTGGCTCCCGTTGGTCGCCCAAAAGTCATCATATTAAGGACTTCTTGTCCCGCAACTATATGCCTTATCAGTGGTTGGACATTGAGGCAGAGGAAGAAGCGCGTCAGTGGGTTAGTTATGCTCAATGTAATACCACGCATTTGCCACTAGTAATATGCCCTGACGGTTCGTATCTCATACAGCCAACGCACGCCGAAATTGCTGAAAAAATCGGGTTGAAGATGCAGGCCCAAATGCCCTTTTACGACTTGGTGATCGTGGGGGCTGGCCCATCTGGTTTAGCAGCAGCAGTCTATGGAGCGTCTGAAGGCCTACGCACAGTATTGATTGAGAAAGAGGCTCCAGGGGGGCAAGCAGGGACGAGTTCCCGTATCGAGAACTATTTAGGCTTTCCCCAAGGAATTGCTGGATCGGAATTAGCTCGCCGCGCCGTTACTCAAGCTAAACGATTCGGGGTAGAGATTCTCTCGCCTCAAGAGGTAATTGACATTCGCTTGCAAGATTCTTGTCGCATCATCAAGCTGAAAGACGGGACAGAATTAAGCTGTTACGCATTGCTGATTGCCACAGGTGTTTCATATCGCAAGCTTGATGTGCCCGGCATTGAGAATGTGACTGGGGCCGGTGTATACTACGGTGCGGCAATGACGGAAGCACTCTCCTGCCAAAATGAAGATGTTTATGTAGTTGGCGGAGCTAACTCAGCCGGGCAGGCTGCGGTGTACATTTCTAAGTATGCTCGCCATGTGACTATGTTGGTACGTGGCAACTCACTGGCTACAAGTATGTCAAAGTACTTGATAGACCAAATCTTAGCAACAGACAATATCACAGTACAGTTTCAATCCCACATCGTCGAGGCTCATGGCCAGACTAACCTAGAAGCAATTACGATCGCTAACACTAAAACCCACGAACAGGAAACCATTCCCACAAAGCTGCTGTTCATTTTAATTGGCGCAAAGCCACACACTGATTGGTTGGCTGGGATTGTCGAGAGAGACGAACAAGGGTTTATCTTAACTGGGCCAAGCTTGATAGCCAATAAACGATGTTCAAAGGCATGGAAGCTGGATCGCCAACCCTTCCTGCTTGAATCCAGTGTACCAGGCATATTTGTGGCTGGAGATGTGCGTAACGGCTCTGTAAAGCGAGTTGCTTCTGGCGTTGGAGAGGGTGCGATCGCTATTCAGTTCATCCATCAATATCTAAGTAAGGTGTAATTATGTTAGATGCTTTGCGTCAAGTGTCACTTTTTGCACAATTGACAAATGAGCAATTGCAATGGTTATCTGAACACGGCTGCCAACTATGTCTGGTTTCGGGAGAATACATAGCCATTGAGGGAGAACCACTAGACTATTTCTATGTGCTGATAGAAGGCGAAATTGAGTTTACCAAAAAGGTCGGCAATGCAGAAAAACACGTCATGAGTTTTGGTGCTGGGACATATACAGGTCATGAGTTGATTCTCTTAGATGCTCCTCACCATCTCGTCAACGTGCGTGCCGTGAAACCAAGCTATATGTTGAAATGGGACACAGATACTTTCTGGGAAATGCTGACAACCTGTCCGTCGATTACGCGTGACCTTTTAATCATCACGGCGCAACGGGTGCAAATGTTAGAATCTATGTCACAACACCACCAAAAGCTAATTGCACTCGGCACTTTAGCAGCTGGTCTAGCCCACGAGTTGAACAACCCTGCAACAGCCGTCGTCCGAGGTGGGAAGCACTTGCACAAAATCTTTCAACAATTGCCATACCTTGGACTCAAACTCAATCACCAGCAAATGACAAAAGAACAACTGTTGTTTCTTGACAACTTGCTTCACTCAGTAATTGTACGTGCCGAAACCCCCTGTGACTTAGAAGATTTACTGGCGCAGAGCGATCACGAGCAAGAGATGACAGGCTGGCTGGATTTACACAACGTACCTGATGGCTGGAAAATTGTTTCTTCCTTAGTCCGGGGAGGACTGGATACTCAATGCCTGGATACCATTGTGGAGCATTTACCCCCAGAATCACTCACTGAAGTTCTAGCTTGGCTCGACGCTACACTCACAGGAATTGAGCTGTTGGACGAAATTGACCAAAGTTCGGGGCGCATTTCCGAACTGGTCAAAGCTATTAAAGAGTACTCCTATATGGATCAGGCTCCGATGCAGGAGGTGAATATACACCAGGGAGTTGAAAGTACGCTGACTATTCTCGGTCATAAGCTCAAGGGCGGCATTAGTTTAACACGCGATTATGACCAAAGCTTACCGCTAATCTCGGTGTATGGTAGCGAACTCAACCAGGTATGGACGAACCTGATTGACAATGCGATTGATGCAATGAGTGGACGAGGACAAATCAGGATTCGCACAGCACAAGAAAATAAGTGTGTGCTAGTAGAAATTGCCAACAACGGTCCAGCCATTCCGCCAGAGATCCAAAAGCGGATATTCGAGCCGTTCTTTACCACTAAGGGGGTGGGTCAGGGAACAGGTTTAGGTTTAGTCATTAGTTACCGAATTGTTGAAAAGCATAAAGGCGAAATCCGCTTGTTCTCCGAACCAGGAAACACCCGTTTTCAAGTTATTTTGCCCATATCTTTGGCCGAAACAATATCTGAATGCCATCAATGCCAATTTATACCATCTGATAATACAACGATGCAATTTATGCACAGTTGATTAAGGAGTGTGTGGCAATACTAGTCTGCCGACCCAAAAATGCGCTTTTTCGGATTGGTTAAAGGGAAAAGGATAAAACACCTTTACCCCGCCAAATTACGAAAGCGAACTAATACTTGTCGGGTTTTGGGGAAAAGGGGAAGGGGGAAAGAAAAACCTTTACCCCGAACCCAATTTCTATGCTTGAAAATGCACAAAGCGAGCAGTATTGGAGTGTGTGGTATGAATAAATGGTTGAAATCTCCTGAATTACGTATTAGTGAAGGTAAGGAAGAAGAACGGCACGCGACGTGGTTGGAACTCTTTTTTGATCTATTTTTCGTGGTTGTGATTTCGGAGCTTGCTCACAATCTCAATCGGGATGTCTCACTATCGGGCTTCCTTGGCTTTTTGCTGCTTTTTGTGCCGGTTTGGTGGTCTTGGATTGGAGCTACGTTCTACGCCAATTTATTTGATACTGATGATTTGGGACACCGACTCCTGACCGCCTTACAAATGCTTGCAGTGGCGGCACTAGCTGTGAACGTACACGACGGGTTGGGTAAAAGTTCAGTTGGTTTCGCCCTTTCCTACGCTGTTGTTCGGGTGTTGCTTATCCTCGAATTCTTACGTGCTGGAAAGCATATAGTTGCAGCACGACCACTAACGACCCGAATCGCGAGCGGTTCTGGACTAGGGGCATTGGTTTGGCTGGCGTCGGCATTTGTACCAATGCCACTGCGATTTGGGTTTTGGATCTTAGCGCTGACAGTAGAATTTGGAATAGTATTGACAGCAGGAAAGTCTGTGCATGTGGAACTGGCTCCACATGCTTCACACTTGCCTGAGCGTTTTGGCTTATTTACCTTAATTGTGCTAGGCGAGACAGTCTTAGCAGTAGTTAATGGTGTCGCACAGCAGCAGTGGAATTTCTCATCAGCATATACTGCCATGTTTGGCTTGAGTATCGCTTTTAGTTTGTGGTGGCTGTATTTTGACAACCTTGGTGGTTCAGCAATCCAGGCTGCTCGTGCTTGCCGCCACATAAGAGCTTATCAGACTTGGGTCTATATGCACTTACCCTTGGTGATTGGTATTGCCGCTACCGGAGTTGGGGTGGAGCACGCCCTAGCAAGTGATACAAGTCTGGTACTGCCGTCTGCTGATCGCTGGCTTATTTGCGTTAGCTTGGCGCTGTGCTTTTTTACCCTTGGAATCATCTATCTTACTGGTGTTAGCACTGACACCAGATTACGTTGCAAAGTCCGGGCCGGGTATCGCTTTGTGGCAGCAGCTGTTATTCTAATTCTCGCTGTAGCTGGCGCGGGTTTATCAGCTATGAAGTTGATTGGGCTTATAGCTGTAGTTGGTGTTGTTCAAATTATCCTCGAGCTGCGTCAGGTTACTAGTTTTTTATAAATGATTCCGAGAGATACTGTCGTCGGGGTTCAGCCGGGATACGTGTAAATTGGGACACGTTGTAAATAAATGTTGCAGAACGTGTTTTATTGATTTACCAACTTGCCCATAAATGGTGTGTAGGCAATCAAAAATCGTTGCTCTGTGGGCCATAAGCTTTGTGGGAACTGAGTACGATTGTTTTGCCATCCTCAATAAAGGGCTTGTAGCGATCAAGCCAGTCAGCACCCGACCCCAATAAACCGTCGAGGTTCAACACACCCCTACGATCAAACTCTTTAGATTTAAGCATCATTTGTTCTACAGTTCCGGCAAATTTCCAGGCGTAGTCGGTGAGGTAGTAATAGTCAGGGGAGATGAAAACCTCAAATTCATGCTCTTTCGCGGCTTTGAAGATTCCCTCAATGTTCTCGATGGTGTTATTGTCTTTGACGCTGGTCCTTACTAAATCCCAGGAAACCCCTGTTTCGCTCAAGACATCGTTTTGCGGATCAATAACTACTATTGCAGTGTCATTTTTGTTAATGTTCATAATTTTTCTCCTTACCTTTGGCTATTAAGTATTGGGCGATTGAGGCACCAATTTCTTTAGATGCCCCTGTCACGGCTGCAATTTTTCCGTCTTGTTTTTTCATGATGATCTGTATGATTGTTGAGAGGTAAAAAATTTATTTACAACCAGTGATGACCCTTTTGCCGCCCAGGTTTACCAAATAAGTGCGGTTTGTTAGAAATATTCGTGTTGCTTCGGTTTTCAAAGATTGAGGTCGGACAACCCTGGATGATCATCGGGGCGACGACCAAGTATCCAATGATACTTGCGCTCGTTCTGGTGAATTGGCAGGTCGTTGATGCTGGCAATACGCCACCGCATAAATCCATATTTGTCAAACTCCCAATTCTCATTGCCGTAGGAACGGAACCAGTTGCCAGAATCATCATGCCATTCGTAAGCAAAGCGGACAGCAATTCGGTTGTCCCGAAAAGCCCAAAGCTCTTTGATCAGTCGGTAGTCCAATTCTTTGTGCCACTTGCGTGTCAAGAACTGAACAATCGCCTCACGACCAAATAGAAATTCTGAGCGGTTGCGCCAAACGCTATCCGACGTGTAAGCAAGTGATACTCGTTCAGGGTTGCGTGTGTTCCAAGCATCTTCTGCAATTCGGACTTTTTGGATGGCAGATTCATGATCGAAAGGCGGCAGAGGTAGTCGAGGATTTTCGGGGTTGTTCATAGTATGGCAGTGCAGAATAGCATTTTTCTATAATCTGTCACAGCATCTCTAACTCACGAGCAGTCAAAAGTCCGATTGTAATGATTTGCCTGTAGGTTTGTTCGCTCGATCCGTCTAGTTTTTTATGATGATGCTTGTAATTACCGAATGATGTTTAGCAATCTTTCGCAGGAATTTTAAGTATGTTGTCTACTACCAGTTGCAGCCGATTGTTCAACTGCATTTATGAGACGGTGCAAAATCACGGCATCTGCAAATGTCGGTGTTGTTTTTGTTCCACTTTTAAAGTCGGCGGCAAGTAGGGCATAGTTATTGGAAACAGTCATTGCTATTATCCCTATATCTGCATTTGCCGTTACATATTTTTGCGGGACATCAAGATCCTGAAGAGCAGCATCTTCACCTTGAGCGCCTTGGACTTTAGTTTCGCCAAGCCCAGGATAGCCAAGCGAACTTGTGACAATCAGATCGCCTTGCGTCCCATTAATCTCTAATCTGAAATTGCTGCCTCGTGATAAACCCCCTCGAAAATGGGCAGAAACCATGCAGCCACTATTCATTTTACCACTGATGACAATTTGATCTGGTGTCTCCATCGCAACGATCGCCCCTGTTTCGACTACCTGCGCTGTCTTTCTCCTGCTATCTAACGTTGCCATGACCTCACTCAACTCAGAGTTCAGCACATAACCCACAGCATCGATCGCATGGGCAAAGGCAACGTTTATCATGCCAGCGCCATTCTTTGGATTTAAAGTGTAAGCAAATTGTTCAAGAATCATTGCTTTGCCGATCATTCCTGAACCAATAAGTGAAACGGACAGAACCTCGCCTACATAACCATCGCGAATTAAGTCACGAATAAAATTAACCTCCGGTGTTGTGCGAGACTGCAATCCCACCACCGCATGAACTTTGTATTTTTTAGCGAGTTCTTCCAGTTCAACTGCCTCTTGCAGTCCGTTACCCAAAGGCCATTCGCAATAAACTGATTTTCCAGCCCGGATTGCAGCACTCACCAATTCAAAGTGATATGGCACTTTGACGGTAACGACAACCAAATCCACATCTGGACACGCCAACAAATCCTCGTGAAGTTGGAAGGCATACGGTACATTAAACTTGAGTGCCGCTTCCTCTGCCATAGTTGGATCTGAATTTGTCAATGCAACGATTTTGAAATCAGGTGATGCTTGCAACGCAGGTATATGCGCGGTCATAGCCCATCCGCGCGAGGGATGAACACCAATGATACCAACGCCGATTTTTCCATTTTTCATAATAGATTATATTTCAATGACAACGCGCCCAATGATTTCACCAGCCTCTAGCGATCGCTGAAGAACAAAGTATCGACTGTTACAAATTAAGAAATCGACCAATGCTGAAAGGATTACAATGTTCTTATAGAATTAAGCGGTGGGTAAAGCTCCGGGCGGCCCCAGAATTTCGTCACCAATCTCAGCAGTAATGCGTTCAGCTAGCTCCATATCCGTTGGTTGTGTCTCATCCAGCGTTCCCACTGCTGCAATCAGCCGGGCAAAGGCACTGGGAGAAGCAACGACCAAGCCGCGAGCTGGCTTATCGCTGAGTGCAGCAACAACGTGAGGTGTGCCAACCGGAATCAAAAAGCTTTCACCAGCATTCAGTACAACCTTATTTTCACCTGCCCAGACCGTCATTTCTCCTTCCAACACATATAATTGTTCAGAATAGCGCGTGTGGCGATGGGGAGGAGTCTGTGATCCAGGAGGGAAGTAGCCTTCGATCAGATCGTACTGACCTCCAGTTGTTGTGTGATCGGCAATGATGTTGAGGCGAGCGCCAAAAAACCAGAGAGATTGTGTCATGAGATTGTTCCTATTGATAAATGATGTGTGTATTAAGCAGTCAAAATCTACTTTGCATCGATGTAGCTTTTATTTGCCGCCTCCTTAGTTATCCATTAATTGGTTGTAAATGCAGTTGTGCTTCAAGCAGGATATCGGTACTAGTTCGCTGTTTTCTAATCGATAGGGCGGATCGAACCCTGGTCGATTCCAGTCGGAGGCTGTGGAATGGTATCCACGGAGATAGAAAAGGTGTTTACCATTGGGATCGGACACCGGAAGCTCTTCTTTACTAAGCCCAAAGTGTTCTACCAACTTCACTACGCGCTTGTGGCTTTCAAGAAAACGCACACTGCCAAGCTCTACTGGCAGATCGACACCAGGAAGATGTAATGATAATAAACGCTCTCCGATGCGATCGCTATACTCAAACAAACCCACGCGTAGCTTCTTGTTTGGGTGCTGCTTGGCAAGAAGCGCGAGATCCGATCCAAGTTGCTCAGTTGGAGTTCGCTGGAGTCGCCAGGCACAATAGGCACCTGACACACCCCCACCTACAACAGCAACATCAAAGTCATGGATTTTTGTTACCGTCTTAGACTCACTCTTAATCATAAGTAAGCTCTTAGAACTTTTTGTATATTTCCTTGTTTTTTCTCAAAGTTTCTGTCTTGTCAGATTGCTTCAGAATGCTGGAAAGACTTTTAAGCTTGCTACAAATATTTCTCAAACCATTCCAAGGCAGTTGTACTTGCAATCTCAAAGCCCTCTCCCTGGAAACCGTCAAAGTGTCCGCCCTTCAAGATTATGAGAGACTTAGGCTCCATCGCCCGCGTATAGACAGAGGCGGTCAAGTTGGGAGATGCAAGAAAGTCCTTCTCACCCACAATCAGGCATAACGGGGTAAGAAAGATTGCTTCGAGGTGAGGAGCTTTCCCCCTGCCTCTATAGCGTACCCCTTTGGGGAAGCAAGCTACGCGTAGCGTCCCGCAGTGATGGTATATTTTTTTATTGGGAAGTCCCTTAGACCTTTACTTTCAAAACTGGTTCTTCTTTGCATAATTGCTGACCTTTCTCATTAATTACTTGCAGTGGCAATAGTTGCCATCAACTGTTCAAGGTTCCAGCGATTGGTATATCGAATTCCATTTATAAACAGTGCTGGGGCGGCAGTGACTCCACTGTGTAATCCACTTTCGATATCTTGATGAATGCGAGCTATATGTACTTGATTGGAGATATCTTGCAGAAATTGGGGAATATTTAGTCCTAAATTATTGGCATACTCCACAAGATAACTGTTTCCCAACTCTTGTTGATAGTTAAACAAAGTGTTGTGCATCTGCCAAAACTGGCCTTGCACGCCAACCGCTTCAGCTGCTTCAGCCGCACGTTGAGCATGAGAATGGCTCTGTGTTTGTGGAAAATGACGGAATATAAAGCACAAATAATCCTCTCCTAAAAAAACACTAAGCTGTTGCTGAATAACTTTAATTAGCCTATAAACGTTTGCACTCTCTTGACATTGGTAATCCCCATACATCACTAACACCACGGTTGCATCCAGCACGCCTTGTATGTGATCCTGTGTTGAAGGTGGAACGAATAATATCATGTCCGCATAATTAGTTACGATTCCCATAGTCATTGCACCCCACCCCCAACCCCTCCCCGCTCTTCGGGAGGGGAAAGAAAGCGTAGCTTTGGCGGGGTGGGGTTCTTCGGGTTTAATAAGCAATCAACCGGACATGATATAACGAACTGTGGTCATGATCATAACTCACTGAATACCTCCGAGGGGAAGTATGCTCATCGCAAGCGATTATCATATACCCCTTCTTGTGCGATCTGTGCAAAGCAAACTCAAGCAAAGTAACTAAATTGCTCTTTGTATTTGCATGAATTCAATATATGTAATTGACTTTTGTTTGTAGTCCACCCAGAGTTGAAACTTTTTTACAATACAATGATTGATGAATCAGTCCATACATAAGTGGAAGATTAACTCCAACTTTAGTTGGAATCCAAATTCAAACCTTAGTACAACTTGCTTACAAACTGACAATTCCTCGTCTAACTGCAACAATTACGGCTTGAGTGCGATCATTTACTCCTAATTTACTTAAAATTCGATTAACGTGAGATTTAACAGTGCTTTCACTGATACTCAAAGTAGTGCTAATTTCTAAATTACTCATTCCTTGTGCCATTAAACGAAGTACATCTAACTCTCGCTCACTTAGTTCTGGATTGCTCATCCGCTGCACCAGTTTTGCCCCTACGGATGGTGGAATATACTGCTGACCGCGATGAATTGTGCGAATCGCACTCAAAAGTTCGTTGGGTTTAGCATCCTTAAGTAAATATCCTTTAGCGCCTGCCTGCAATCCGCGATAGATATCTTCATCACTATCGTAGGTTGTTAGCACAACAATTCTGGCAAATTTAAATTCAGTACAAATAGCAGTAATGGCTTCAACTCCTCCCATCTGTGGCATCCGTAAATCCATTAGCGTTACATCTGGTTTGTAATCACAAAAGTGATTTATCGCCTGTTGCCCATCTTCTGCTTGAGCAATCACCGTCATTTCTGGATCGCGGTTAATGATGGTTGCTAATCCTTGTCTGATAATGGAATGATCGTCAACAATCAGAACACGAATAGTCATTGATTGCCTCATAATTATTAAAAAATTGAAAGTACAAAACTAAAAATTGAGATATTACTACACGTTGCTTTTATAATAAGTGCCTGTTTAATAACTTTTACTCTCGAGTTACAATGACAACAATTTCTGTTCCTTGCCCAGGTTGACTCTTAATTGTCAGCTGTGCTCCAATGTATTCTGCACGCTCGCTCATTCCCAGCAATCCAAATCCGCCAACTCTTGGTATGCTACCAACCCCGAAGCCCCTTCCATCATCTTTAACACACAAGATGCATTGTGTATTTTCATACACTAATTCAACACGAACTTCGCAAGCATCAGCGTATTTTACGGCATTGGTTAGTGCTTCCTGTGCAATCCGTAGTAAGTTATTCTCAACCTCGGCAAGCATTGGATAGGCTGTGCCTTTCATCTCGTAGATAAGAGCGGTATCAGCAGCAGCTCTCATCTGAGCTACCAGACGATAAAGGGCACTATGTAAACTGCCATCTTCTAATAGTTGGGGACGGAGCGCTACCACTGAACGACGAGCCTCGGCAAGCCCGGTTCGTGCCAATTCATCGATCATTTCTAGATGTGCCTGTGTCGCTTCTAAATCATCTGTTAGCACTTGTGTCGCTGCTCCAACATTCAGTAGAATCCCAGTGAAAGCTTGTGCTAAAGTGTCGTGAATTTCTCGCGCCATGCGGTTGCGTTCTTCTAGGATTGAGGCTTCTTCGGCGCGTTTGCGCTCACGCAGTGCAGCGTTTCGCTGTTCGCCAATGTCTGTAATCAGACCATAGAATCCTCTGACTTGAGCATTGAAATCAAAATCTGGAATGAAGGTAGCACTAATATGCTTTTTGCCAAGCGGATAGGGAATTTCTGCTTCATAGTTTGTTAGTTGCCCTTCCAGTGTTCGATTGATGTAGGGTTCCACAATGTGATAAGCTGGCTCACCCAAAAGTTCAGAGACAGATTTACCCAGAATCTCATCTCGTCGACAGTTAAACCACATCTCATAGGTGCGGTTGACAAAGCGATAACGTTGATTGGTATCCACATAACTGATACAAACTGGAAGAGCATCAGTAATTAGTCGCAATTCCTGTTCTCGATAGCATAGTGCGGCTTCGCTTTCCTGTAAAGCTACTGTCCGTTCTGCAACCTGTTGCTCTAAGGTGCGGTTGTAATCGGCTAACAATTTTTCCGCTTGCTTGCGTTCGGTTATATCTTGACAAGCGGTAATAGCATAGGCAATCTTTCCAGTTTTATCAAACACAGGTGTACTGGAAATTTGTACAAGAATGGTTTTATCTGATAAACGAACTTCTATATCATCTACAGTAACCGTCTCTCCTTCCAGAGACCGAAAAATGGGCAGTTGGTCAGTAGGATATAACTGATTAGTTCCAGCTTTATAAACTTGATGAATTTCAGAGATTTGCTGATGTGGTGCTTCCGTTAAGAGATCAGCTTTATCTGTTAATAGATAAGTTGCCCGATTAGCATAGGTAATGTGTCCCGTGGAGGTATGGACAGTAACCCCAATCGGCATTGCATCGATAAATTGTATGAGACGGCTTTCTCGTTCCTTCACTTCAGCGTAAAGTTTGGCATTGGTAATGGCGATCGCAGCTTGTCCCGATAAAAGCTGTAGCATCTTGATGCGATCGCTACTAAAAGCTCCAGTCGATAGATTATTTTCCAAATACACAAGGCCAGTTATTTTGCCTTGATTAAAGAGCGGCGCACATAGAATTGACTGAGGTTGATGCTTTTTAATGTAAGGATCAAGCGTAAATTTGCCCTCACGGGTTGCATCATTCAATACTACGCTTTCTCTTGTGCGAATAACATAGTTAATAATCGCTGTGGGAAGGCAGCTACTTATTGAAAGCGACGGCACCATTTTTATGGTGCAAGTGTTCTCACCCAGATCGAAATTCATTTTACAAGTAACTTCAATTTTCCATTCTCCAGCTTCTTGCAAAATTAAAATTCCTGTTTGTGCGCCAGTATTCTCGATTAGAATCTTCATTAAGGAATCGAGCAACTGATCCAGTTCAATTTCGCTCGAAATCGCCTGAGATGCTTTCATCAGCGTCACTAAATCGAAAGGAATGTCTGAGTTATTAGAGGTGTTTCCAGAAGTCGTGCGAATTGACGTGGAAGCCATACCTGGCGATTGAGGAAAAAACTTTGGATAGCGAATTTCCAAATCTTTGACCTTCGCAGTGGCTCCCCAACGTTCATAGCAGTAGTGAGCTTCTTTCATGTAAGTTTGAGCAAATTTCTCCCGACCGCGAGATAAGTAAAATTTGGCAGCTAATTCGTATGCTAATGCTTCTTCTTGGATATATCCATTTTCCCTAGCTCCCTGGATCGCTTGCTCGTAGAACTCTTCTGCTTCAAGCAATTGGCCTAAAACTCGCGCTTTCTCTGCCTCAACTAAATGATATTTATGCGAATGATTCATCGGTGCAGAATTAGCCCATTGTTTCATTTTTTCTTGACTAACAGCAACTTTTTTGAGGATTTCCGACTTTGCTTGATCGCTGCTTCCAAGGTATACTGCAATTCTTGCTAAAGAATCATAGAAATAATACAAAGGAACAAAAGGTGTCGCTGTGATTTGAGGCAAATAGTTTTCTGTTAGGCTTGAGCTTACAACAGCCTGTGCATACTCGGAAAATAGGTAGCACAGGAAAAGTTTGTTGAAATAGACCTCAAACAGAGCAGTTCCATCATTTGCTGCTTCATGTTGTGGCAGTTTATTCTCTTCATTATATAATTCCCCCACTAGACGGTAGGGATTGCTTGAGCATCCTATCAAATTTAAAACCAACTGCTGAAATATTTGAATCCAGGTGACTACAGTTTCCTGCTTGATTTGACAGAGTACTTCACTGTATATCTTCATCTCGCGTTCAAGTTCCATAAGTCCCTTACCGACTTCAAACGATTGAGAGCAGTAAGAGATAGCACAGTAGGCAGCAAACTCTAAATCTCCAGTTTCCAACCCGCTTTGATAACCTTCTAGTAAGCGCTCCAATGTTTCTCTCAAATGCTCTTTCCAGTGGATAATGAAAACATTGACAACGAACAGCGTCTTAGCTCTGAGTGAATGGGTGTTTGGCTGTGACAACATCTCTAGAGCTAGCTGTCCAAACTGGTAGCCACCCTCAATGTTTCCGACCATCCCACAAAGAATTAAACCAAAAGTGGCATATGCCGAAGGTGACACAAACGCATTGCCATACTGAATTGACAAGTTGACCTGCTTCAATGCAAATAGGGGCACTAATGCAGGAGCAGCATTTTGTGCAGCAAACGTGATCCTGGATAGAATTCGCATCGCCGCCAATTGGTTCGGATCAGTCATTTCGGGTAAATGAATTAAGTTTCCAATTGGTTTCTCGATAAAAAGGGATAAAACTGTGTCCAGTTCAAAGCGAGTACCTGATTGACTAGCCGTTTCAAGAAAACTGATTCCCAGTTGTTGCAAAACTTGCAATCCTGTGTTAATTGCTTTTAATGGCTGGTTCTGTGCGATATCGGTTTGAATTTTGACTTCGTAACCTTTCACGCTATCGAGAACCGTTTTGGCTTCTTGTAGAACGACTCTTGCCCACTGTTCTACATCTTCAAATTCGCCACATAAATACGCGATTTCTGTTGTTTCTACATATAAATCTAATGTCAGATCATAGTTTGTTTGCCAGCTTAAAGTTGCTAGCAATTTTCTACTTGTAGCTAAATATTTTTTCGCCACAGTATAGGCGATCGCTCCTTTTGCTTTCTGACCTGCCAATAGATTCAGTTTGGCAATTTCATTACGTTCTGCTTGATCTGTAATAAGCTCAATTCCCTGATTGAGATGATCGACAATTTCAAACAATCGATCTGCTAGTCGCTCTGGTAACGTTTTTTTTAGTAAATTGCGACCTATTTGTAGATGAACAATTTGTTTTTGTGCCTCATCAATTAAGGCATAGGCTGCTTGTTGTACCCGATCGTGCAAAAACTTATACTCTTTAATTAACAAGTCGTCGCCTAATTGAGATATAGGTTGAATGAACCCATCTTGGATGGCTGCTAGTAAATCTAAGAAAAGCGCTTTAGGAATTTTATTACAAACAATTGATAAAGTATCTAAATTAAATTCAGCCCCAACACAAGCGGCTAACTGAAGAATTTGCTGTGTAATTTCTGGTAACTTCTTTAACTTGTGAAGCATTAACTCCACAACATTATCGGTGATATCTGGGGATTGAATTTGAGTGATGTTCCATTGCCAGTTTGAGTGTTCAAAATCAAAGGTCAATAAATTTTCGCTATACAGCATTCTCAAAAATTCACTGACAAAGAAAGGATTACCCTGAGTTTTACGCAGCACTAACTCAGCTAAGGAACGAACGGTGTCTGCATTCTGATGTAGTGTCTCGGCAATCAACTGACTCAGTGAACCCAGGGTTAATGGTGCTAAAATAATTTCTTGAAGCACTGCTCCTTGTTTTCGCAGTTTTTCCAATGTTAATACCAGTGGATGCGTTGGGTTAACTTCATTATCTCGATAGGCTCCAATTAAAAATAGGAATTGGGTTTGTTCATCAAGCAACATCAACTCAATTAACTTGAGTGTTGCTAAGTCCATCCACTGCAAATCATCTAAGAAGATAACAAGCGGGTGTTCTTTTGAACAAAACACCCGCACAAACTTTTGAAATATTAAATTGAAACGATTTTGAGCTTCAGTTGCTCCAACTTCCGGTATGGGTGGCTGCTTGCCAATAATTAACTCGACTTCCGGGATCACATCAATGATGATTTGTCCGTTGCTTCCCAAAGCCTTTAGAAGGTGCGATCGCCACTGCAACAACTGCTCATCAGGTTCACCCAGGAGTTGATGCACTAATTTTTGCAGGGCATGGGCGATCGCGCTGTAAGGAATATTGCGCCCGAATTGATCGAATTTCCCAGAGATAAAATAGCCGCGCTTTTGGGTAATTGGTTTATAGATTTCCTGCACTAAGGCTGATTTGCCAATTCCAGCGTAGCCTGATACTAGCATCATTTCGACTTGGAATTGAGAATTTCCTATGCTTTCCTTTTCTCGGCAAGCTTCGCCAACATTCGCTGTTCCTGCCACTCTGTCAAACGCCGCTAATAATGCTTCAATTTCTGCTTCGCGTCCATACAATTTTTGCGGAATTTGAAACTGATCCGCAACGTCTTGAAAACCTAATTGAATGCAATCAATTTGCCCTGTTTTTATTAGTTGGTTAGCACAGCTTTCTAAATCTGCTTTGATACCCCTAGCACTTTGATAGCGATCCTCGGCATTTTTCGCCATCAATTTCAAAATAATCTCTGAAACTGGTTTAGGAATAGTTTCATTCAGTTCATGAGGCGGAGGTGGATACTTGGCAATATGACAATGGACTAGCTCAAGTATGTCTGCTGTGGGAAACGGCAGATGTCCGGTTAGAAGTTCGTAGAACGTCACACCAAGGGAGTAAAAATCGGTGCGGTAATCGAGCAAACGGTTCATCCGCCCGGTTTGCTCTGGAGATAGGTATGCAAGTGTCCCTTCTAAAACATAGTGGCTCTTGAAAGTCGGATTCGTGCGGTTAAATTGGGTGGCAATCCCAAAGTCAATAATTTTGACAACGCCAGTATCCAGATTAAAGACTATGTTTCCAGGGTTGATATCTTTATGAATGATATTGGCTGCATGGATTCTGCCCAGAATGTCGCAAACAGCGATCGCAAGACCTAGAAAAGTGGATAAAGGCATGCGGCAAAAGATATCTGGACGCTTATGCATCCATTGCTCTAGGGACTCTCCCCCAAAATCTTCTAAGAGAATCACCAGAGTGCGTTGATAGTCTTGCTGGCTGTATGCTTTAATAACTCCTTCCAAATTTAGGGAACAGGTGATTTTATATTCCTGTCTGTAGCGGGTCAGTTCTTGAGGTGAGGGATAATCAAGCTTTAGCATTTTTACGATGATCCCTACTCCATCGTCTCTGATGCCCCGGTACACTAGAGAATTGTCACTTTCGTATATTTTGTTTTGGATAAAAATACCAGGTAGAGCGATCATAGAGCAACTCTTTAGAGAATAATCTGGCATAATCCAAACTATACAGCAATCCAGCTATCTAGATTTTTCATCTTCTGAAATCCTATTTGGTTTTGTTCATTTCTAGCCAGTTGTAGAGCCTTAACTGAACTCTGTTGAGCGCTGTATCAATTATGTAGAGCCATTCTACAGCACTCGTTTGACAACTGGCGTAGCACGGGACACCAGAAGCGGAAAGTTTTGCCTTACCCCTCGTACAACTTCTTGACTGTCCCGTTGTGTTGATATCTCCATTGAAACTGCAACCCAAAGACATTGGATGCCAAATTGCCAAAATTGTTCAGGGTATTCTCCAATACTCCGACTCCAGAAGCGTTAAAGGAAGCAGGGGAGCAAGGAGCAAGGGGGAGGAACTGAGACGGAGCTTGTACTTTGCAGCTCTCAAGTGAGGAGGATATTAAAGCGAAAAAAGTATAGTTATATTTGGGCTAAATATGATTTAGAAGATCAACAAAACCCCCAAGAAAGAGCCAAGTTTAAAGAAAAGCTTGGCTTTTTATTTATCAATAGCACGAGAGCAGCTGGAGCATTTACAGGTATGGTTTTGTTACGAGAGTGGTTTTAGTCTAGGCTGTTGACTCTGTACCCTTTAGCCCACAAGACTTCATGCAGAAATTGTGCTTTTTATTTTGGCGTAAAGATGGCTGTTGCGGGCGCTTTCACACAAGCAAAAACCAGCACAAATAATTTTTCGGTAATTTCTTAAAAGATAGCCAAAGTCAACAGCCTAGTCTGCTGGTTAAAGAATTGTGTGCAAATAAGTATTAAAACATATAAGTATTTTAGTGATCGCTCTTTGGAGAAAAACTTTTTGGTTTACTGTAGAAGCTAGCATCAGCTATTGTCGACGCTTGTGCTTCATACTTGCAGGCGATCGCACTTCCCAAAAAGAATGGTACTATCTCAGCATTCTGCCTAGGATAATCAAGAGTGAAAAACACAAAGCTAGAAAAGAAAAGTTTGTTCACAGTAATAGATGATGCCGAAGCGATAAAAATAACAGGCAGTCTAAAGAGCGTTGAAATTGAAATTAAATGTCGATTTGATGCAAAGCCGTTTCCAAAAAAAGGTGTACTCACCGATGTTATACCTTCGACGATAGCCTAAATACTCATTCATCTCACAAAACGCGCGTTCACACGTTGCGACAAATGACCACTAAAACTGCTACACCTTGTACCGGAGTGGGCGGCGCAAAGGCAACACGCAAGAGATCAATAATAGTACAGCAGGTAATAGTTGCCCCTTGTTAAAATCTGGTTGACAAATCGAATTTTCCCCTGTTTCTAACTGTGCCTTAACCTGTTTAGCATCAAGATTCGTCAGAAATTCCCGCCCCAGCGACGTGTGTCCCACCATTCCCGCCTAGCTTCTAAATTAGCCATCAGGATCGTTAAATAGCCAACAATACTGGTTTAGATGTAAACAGTTTTGCTCATATTGGCATTAAGCTGTTAAATTTCTCATGTTATCCGAATAAATCACCGAGGATTCACCTAATTTTAAGGACTTACAAGGTCTAAAATTTCTAGGTCTAGTTCAGCATTGACGATCGCTATCAGCAAAATAGCTCAACCACCGTCGGCTTAGTCACTTTCCCCATAGCGTTGCGTGGTAATTCTTCAACTATCAAAATTTGGGTTGGCACTTTATAAACAGCCAATCGCTCTTTTGCCCAACTCCTAAAAGCTTCTAATGTCAAAGGTTGTGGCCCTTGCAATACTAGCGCCGCACAAACCCGTTCACCCCACTCTAAGTCAGCAACCCCAACCACTGCACATTCCTGAATATCAGGATGCGATCGCAATACTTCTTCAATTTCTAAAGCTGAAACTTTATAGCCTCCGGTTTTGATGATATCCACACTCATCCGGCCCAGAATGCGGTAGCTGTCGTTCTCAACTACGGCGGTATCTCCAGTACAGAACCAGCCATCTTGGAAAGCTTTGGCGGTTGCTTCGGGGTTTTGCCAATATTCGAGAAACACTCCAGGCCCTTTAACTTGGATCTCTCCTGGTGTTCCTGCTGGAACTAACTCCCCGTTCTCATCTACTAATCTCACTTCCACTTCAGGTAGAGGCTTTCCTACATATCCAGCCAACCGTTCACCATGTAAAGGATTTGATAGCACCATGCCAATTTCCGTCATCCCATAGCGCTCAAGCAGAAAATTACCGCTGATACTCTGCCATTTTTCTAAAACTTGGACTGGTAAAGCTGCCGAGCCAGAAACCATCAACCGCATCTTAGCACAGCCTTCTGACATAGTTTTTTGGCGTTCGCTAGAGGCATTTTCCCAAGCAGCAATTAGCTTTACATAAATTGTTGGTACTGCCATAAATAAGGTTAAGTTACCGTCACAAATTCGGTTCCAAACGGTTTCGGTATCAAACTTGCTCAACAGATGACACTCGGCCCCAGCCCATAAAGCACAAGTCAGTACGTTAATAATCCCATGAATATGATGTAGTGGCAGAATATGTAAAATGCGATCGCTAGATGTCCATTCCCAAGCGGTGTTTAAGCTAGTCACTTGCGCTTGAATATTTTGATGGGTTGTAACCACACCCTTTGGTTTACCTGTTGTACCGCTAGTGTAGAGAATTAAAGCGCGTCTAGTGATATCGACCTGTGGGAGCAAAGCAATATCAGATGGGAGGGTTTCTGAGGTAAGGATAAATCGCAAGTTTAGTGCTTCGGCGAGCGATGCCTGCGGCAGTAAACTACGCAGTATACCTTCAAAATTAGGATGAGCAACAATAATCGATGCTCCAGAATTGGTAATTACATACTCCAATTCTGGCCGCGGGTGGGAAACACACAGAGGTACAGCTATACCACCAGCACGCCAAATTCCCCATTGAGTGGCTACATACTCAAACCCAGGCGGGATCAGAAAGGCAACTCGCTGCTCCTGTAAATCTTCTGTATTCTTAAGAAGACCTGTTGCTATTTGACTAGATGTGTGGAGCAGATCTCGATAGGTAAATGCTCCATCCTTTGTAACGATTGCTGTTTTCTCGTTGTGTTCTTCAGCACGAATAATCAATGGGATATTCACGTTTATTTACCGATTTAGGGTTGATTCAGTCTACTTACAGAAAGCATATAGGAATGCTAAATGAGATGTAAATTTCACTATTCCACCAATGTCTTTAACCTGAAAGGCACTACAACCAACGTTGTTTTTTAGCATAAGCAATACTACCAACTACAATTAATGCCATAACGCAAATCACAGCAGGATAAGCCCAAGGTTGCTCTAATTCCGGCATATATTTGAAGTTCATACCATAGAAACCAGACAGGAAAGTGATTGGTAAAAATACGCTTGATAGGATAGTCAAACGATTAATTCGTTCACCGGTTTTGCTAGCAATATTATCGCGTTGAATTTCCATTAATTCTGACATCCAGGCTCTCAAAGCTTGATATTCTTGCCAGAGCTTATCAACGTGATGAACTAATTCTTGATTGAATAGTTCCTTCACTGGTTGGGTAATCCATTGGCAATCTTCGTGATCCATAATAGCCATCATTGACTTGATGCTTTGAAAATTACGGCGTCCTGAACGAGTCGATTGCCTCATCGTTGCAATTTTTTGGTATGTTAATTCATCACCAGAATTATCTAAAACTTCATCTTCTAAATCATCAAGTTTTCTAGAAATATAATCAAATACAGTATGGTAATTATTTAAAACCTCTTTAAAAATGAGATAAAAAACATAGTCAATTCCTAAACCTTCAATATATTTATTTCGTTTTTGCAGATTATTAGCTAAAATACTTAAAACTTTTAATTCAGTAATTTCAAAGGTGATAATAAAATTATTCCCCAGCACAATATTGCCACGAGCAACCTCAAACTCGTGATTTTTTATTTGAGGAGTTAATATTTCATAGCTGTCAAATAAACAATCTTCTACGTCTTCATCAACTCCAACAGGGGAATGGTTGAAAATCATATTAACACGCGATGGATTAAGACCAAAATGTTTAATAATTTTGGCGGTTCCAGTGCGATCGCGGAAGTGAATACAGCGCAACCAAATATTGCGAGAACTATCAATTTGTTTCAGTACCGTATCGACATGATTGCTGGTAAATAATTCCAGGTTGTCTGGATGAAAAGTGAGGAGAGTTAGCATATAGCCATCCTAATCGAGTCGTAAGAAAATACTATGACTCATGTTGAGCGATAATTTATTTGACTACAAGAACACATAAAATGTCAAAGCTTACGGTTTATGGCGGTGAATAGACATATTGCAATCCGCTTGGTGTTAATGATATTTTACCCCAGAAGATCCCCCCAACCCCCCTTAAAAAGGAGGGAACCGGAATCAAAGTCCCCCTTTTTAAAGGGGATTTAGGGGGATCTAAAACGTTTTACTACCGACTAGAGGACTTTTAAAATATCTTCTTAAAATGGTATTACTGTATTGAGTTATAGCTCAGATTTTTTCTCTTTTCCCAGATTTAGTGCGAGTAGCTTTCGCTGGTGCTGACTTATTTTGTAGAATTGCAATCTCCCTCTGTGCATCTTGATAACTATCTTTTTTACCTTGCTGTTGGAATAGTTTTGCAGCTTTTTTGAAATCTGCGATCGCTCCCTGTTTATTTTTCTGCTTGGTGCGAATCACGCCCCGGTTATAGTAGGCTAAAGCATTGTTAGCATTAATTGCGATCGCTCGTGAATAATCTTGATTTGCAGCTTTTTTATTTCCTAGTTCCAGATAGGCATTACCACGGTTGTTGTAAGCTGCGACATCATTAGGATCTAGTTTAAGTGCTTCGGTGTAATCTTCAATAGCGCCTTTATAATCTCCGAAAGAAGAGCGGTGAATACCTCTGTGGATGTAAGCCGCAGTAAATTTAGGATCAATCTTTAAAATAGCGTTGTAATCTTCAGTAGCTTCAAGTTTATTTCCTAGATCGCTGTAAACATCACCACGATTAAGATAGGCTTCTATGTATTTAGGATTAATGTTAATTGCGTCCGTATAATCTTTAAGCGCTGCATATTTTTGCTTATTAATAGATTGAGTTAAACCCCTTTGATAATAAGCTTTAGCATCACTCGGATTAATCTTAATTATTGTATCAAAATCTTGGATTGCTTCAATTCTTTGTCTTAGGCGACGGCGAAGGATTCCTCGCTGCAAGTAAGCTTCGGTATACTGAGGCTTGAGAGCGATCGCTTTGCTAAAATCTGCCATTGCTGCTTTATTATCCTTCACTTGAACACGGGCTAACCCGCGGCCATAGTAAGCATAAGCATTCTCAGAATTTAACTTAATTGATCGGGTATAGTCTGCGATCGCTTCTTTATACTTGCCTAATTCCGAAAAAGCAAATCCTCGGTCAAAATAGGCATTAGCATCTTGAGGATTGAGCAAAATGGCTTGGCTAGAGTCTGCTTGTGCTTGCTCATAGTCTCCTAATCGATAATAAGCATCGCCTCGCCTATTATAAGCCAGAGCATTTTGCGGATCTAATTCAATAGCCTGATTAAAATCTTCAACTGCTCCCTCATAGTTTCCTGCTTCATATTTGCTTACACCTTGTTGGTACAATGGCTGTTGAGCATCAGTTACAGGTTTTGGTGACCTCAATTGCCACACTCCAACACCAAGCGCGATACAGCCAGTTACCCCCGTCATAACTAATAATAATTTTTTCTGATGTTGTCTTTGCTGATCGTGCTTAATATTCGTTATCTTTTTCAGGTCGTCTAAAACTTCAGTTGCATACTGGTAGCGCTTACGATAGTCAAAACGCACCATTTTATTAATAATTATTGCTAATTTTCTATTAATTTTTAGGTTTTTGTTCCACCAGACAATTTCACCTGTTAGCCGATTTTTCTGACTTCGCAAATTAGATATTTCGTTTCCAGATAAGCCTAAAAGTGCTGCGATCGCAACGATACCTAAAGCATATATATCGCTGTTATATTTGAGATTTCCCTTAACTTGTTCTATTGGTATATATTCGAGATTCTCATTAGGGATGGCTTTATTAACAGTAGCAAAATTAACCAAAACGAACTTTTTATCTGATTGACGGCGAATGATATTAGCTGGTTTAATATCTTGATGAATCACGCCATTGCTATGTAAAATCACCAAAAATTCTAATATCTCTGATAAAAGACTAATTACTTGGTCTTCCGTCAGAGGTTGTCCCTGGATAATTTCATCACTTAGAGGATTTCCAGGTATGAATTCTTGAACTATATAGAATTCTTCATTTTCTTCAAAATAATCAATTAGCTTTTGAAGCTTCTCGTGTTTCTGTCCTAATTTTTCTAAAGTTTCTGCTTGACTAGCAAAGAAGCTGCGTAGGCTTGTTAAAACTTGAGGATTGCTACTAGGAAGAGATAACTGTTTTACTATAAATTCGCTACTAGGAAGATTAATATCTTCAACTAAATACGTTTTGCAATTCTCACCATTAGTGAGAACTTTTACTATTTGATAATGTCCATTGAGTAAATGACTATTCATTAAATATAAATATAGTATTATAAATTGTTTGATTATAGCTTACGTGTTATTACTGTTGAGCTTTAGATATAAAGATTTATTCATTTTAGATGTAGTAGCAATGGGAAATAAGAATATCACCGTATCGCAGACGAAAAGGGTGGTATCAGCTAAAAGCCGCTCAAAAAACTTAATTTGGTTTGCTGTGGTGAAAGCCGGATTGCGGAAATAGTAGCCATGATGGAACAATGGCATCCTAAAGATAGACAGTATATATATCGCATTGTCAGCCGAAACAATCGCATTGTTAGCCGAAACAATCGCATTGTCAGCCAAAACAATCGCATTGTCAGCCGAAACAATCGCATTGTTAGCCAAAACAATGGCATTGTCAGCCGAAACAATGGCATTGTCAGTCAAAACAATCGCATTGTCAGCCGATGTATCAATAATGCAAGGAGAAAATAGTTATTCTCTCCTGTGGATAGAAGGAATTAGAGCCAGGTTTTACGCTGGTACGACAAATTTCTCACTACCAGCTAGTCCAAAAGCAGCATGAATGACTTGCAAAGCTTTAACACCCTGCTCTTGTGCCACGACACAACTAATTTTAATTTCTGAGGTGGCAATCATTTGAATATTAATTTGGTGTTCAGCTAACGCTTCAAACATTTTAGCGGCTACACCTGGTTGTCCCACCATACCTGCACCTACAATACTTACTTTAGCGATCGCACTATCTAAAACAACTTCACCCCACTCTAATTCTGCTGCTACTTGGGTAAGCATTTTTTTTGCACTTTCCCCGTCTATCCGCGAGACTGTAAAGGCAATATCTCGTCTGGGAACACCATCAATCACCCGACAGCGCTGAGATTGGATAATCATATCAACGCTGATATTATGCTGCGCTAATAATCCAAACAGCTTCGCCGCCATCCCCGGACGATCTGGCAATTGGCGAATAGCAAGACGTGCTTGATTCAAATCAAGGGCGACACCACGAACGGGGGGTGGCGAGTGAGGAGTTAGGAGTGAGGAGTTAGGAGTAAGGAGTTCTCCCCTGCTCCCTGCTCCCTGCCCCCCTGCCTCTATCTCAAAGGCGCTGCGGAGTGCGTTGACGGCGCGATCGCATTCGGTGGCATTGACTACGCAACTTACTTTCACTTCGCTGGTGGAAATCATCTGGATGTTCACGCCTGCTTCTGCCAAGGTGGCGAACATCTTTGCAGCTACACCAGGACGGCCAATCATCCCTGCGCCTGCGATACTGACTTTGGCAATATTATGTTCTACCATTACCTCGGCTTCGTCAGATTTGGGGTTAGATTGACTCCTTAGTGCTGGGGCGATCGCTGCTGCTACTGCTTCTGCTCGTTTTAATATTGGTGTGGTGACAGTAAATGCTATGTCATTACTGTTACCTTCATGAACTGACTGAATAATCAAATCTACGTCTACTTTTTGCCGAGAAATTTCGCCAAATAACCTTGCTGCTACGCCTGGTTTATCGGGTACGCGCAACAAAGCCACCTTTGCTTGGTCAGTGTCAAATTCGACAGCATCCACCGGACGGGCAATTTCTAGATTGATTAGCGATCGCCCTTGGGGTTTGGCTGATGTTACCCAAGTACCGGGAGCATCCGTCCAGCTAGACCTAACTACTAAGGGAACACCATAGTTACGAGCAATTTCTACAGCGCGGGGATGCAGCACTTTTGCCCCCAAGCTAGCTAGTTCCAACATTTCATTGCAGGTGATCGCATCCATCAACTGGGCTTCGGCTACTAAGCGGGGGTCTGTAGTTAAAATCCCTGGAACATCTGTATAAATTTCACAAAAATTTGCTTGTAATGCGGCTGCGATCGCCACCGCCGAAGTGTCAGAACCACCACGCCCCAAAGTTGTAATTTCCATTTCTCCGGCGCTGGATGTGCCTTGAAAGCCTGCAACTACAACTACTTTACCTGCATCTATGTGGCGAGTTAGGCGAGTAGTTTCAATATGTAAAATTCGAGCGCGGCTGTGTTCGGCTTCGGTAACAATTCCTACCTGAGCGCCAGTCATGGAAATTGCTGGTTGTCCGAGTTCCTGCAAAGCCATACTAAGTAAGGCGATGGTGACTTGTTCTCCAGTGGAAAGTAGCATATCCATTTCCCGGCGGTTAGGATTTGGAGAAATTTCATTAGCTAGTTTGACGAGTCCATCGGTGGTTTTGCCCATTGCCGAAACCACTACTACAAGCGAGTTTCCAGCTTTAACGGTATTGTAAACGCGTTGTGCAACAGCTTGAATCCGTTCGACTGAACCGACAGATGTACCACCGTATTTCTGAACTATGAGCGCCATAACTTTTATGCAATCAATTGTGTCTGTTTTGCTCAATGCCTCCGCCGGGTTAGGAAGCCTTGAAGATATTAATAGATACTTAGTTTACTAAAGATTGTGTAGCATACCCAATCATAAATTGATTATTCAAAAACTACATCTTCGTAAAGTGCTGCTATTGTTTCCTCAAAATCCACGCTGTTGAGTCGAAATGATTTATCTTCTGCTGTGTAAGATTGTAAAACCCAGAGCCTCTGCTCATTGCGTCGAAAACACTCGACTCGCTGACGTTTTGTATTAATTAAAACATACTCTTGCAGACTTTCTAGCGTTTGATAATCGGCGAATTTGTCGCCCCGGTCAAAGGCTTCAGTAGAATTAGATAAAACTTCGACAATTAAACAGGGAAATCTTTTATAAGCTGGCGTTTCTTGATCTCGTTGGTCGCAAGTAATCATAACATCGGGATAATAAAAGCGATTTAGAGATTCAATTCTGGCTTTCATGTCAGCGATGTACACACGACAACCAGAGCCGCGCACATGATTACGGAGGAGAGCGAACAGGTTCCCAGCAATGGTAACGTGTGCGTCAAGCGCTCCAGCCATTGCGTAGATATAGCCGTCGATGTATTCATGTTTGACAGGGTTTTCTTCCTCTATTTGGAGGTACTCTTCAGGGGTAAGGTAATTCTGTTGAGGTGAGGCTATCATATTGAAACTTTAAGGTTGAAACTATACTGATTACTAGGCTGAAGTTAGTAATTTATTTATTTTGTACCAAATAAGCGATCGCTTACATCTCCCAACCCAGGAATAATATAGCCATGCTCATCCAAATGCTCATCAATGGCGGCGGTATACAATGGCACATCTGGATGTATTTCACAAAAATGCTTGATACCTTCTGGTGCAGCGAGTAACGTCAAATTTAACCCAGTCTCATACTCATCATAACGCCAATCATTCCCCGCATTCGCATCTAACAATACACTGATAATTAGCCAAATCAAACTTAGCAGTAGCTTTTTCCAGAGGCGCTAGTCCAGTTAGCTGACTATCTAACTGGGTTAAACGCGGTACACCCCCAACTTCAAAATGTCGCCAACGACATTTTTTTGGAGATGTTTTTATCAGCTATTAGCCACTCAGGATCTGTCAACTACCTCTAGTTAGTTTTTACTTTTATGACTCTAAATGTCGAGTGTGGTATTAGTCGTATACTGAATACAATAAATAACACAGAAATTTTATAATTAGCAATAAATTGCCGCAATTTTAAAGATGGCTTTAAAAATCATTTAATAGATATATTTTGTGAGAAAGTTAATACAAAGGTATATTCACTGATCTCAAATTCATGGATTCTTTATCTATCAATTCCTTACTTGAAGAGTTGAAAAACCCAGATGCCACAGTCCGCGAAAAAGCAACCAGAAAAATCTGGCGGATTTGGTTTCAGCAAAAGGGAATCTATGGGCTGGAAATAATTGATCGCAGTCAAAAGTTACTGGATGCAGGTGAAATTGCTGAAGCCGAAACAGCACTGACAGCGCTAATCAAAGACCAGCCAGATTTTGCCGAAGCTTGGAACCGCCGTGCTTTTCTCTATTACAGTATTGGAGATTATCAAAAATCTTTGGCAGATTGTCAGATGGTTGTGCAGATAAATCCGATACATTTTGGGGCGCTTCACGGCATGGGTTTGTGTTATGCAGCACTAGGAGAATATAGTGAAGCCATCAAAGCTTTTAAAGGCGCTCTAGAAATTCAGCCCTATTCGCTAGTGAATCAAAAGTTGATTCTAGAATGTACATTTAGATTCAGCTACAACGGCAAATAAGAGAGAGCATCATACTATTTTATGAATCCGTCATTACCCTCATCAACAGCAATTAATCGCCTTAATCGCCGCAATTTTATTCAATACTGTTCTATCTGGATTGGTAGTAGCTTCATTGCTGGTTGTACTAACAGCAACCAACCGTCAACTAGCAATTCTCGGTTGGATAAAGTTACATTTGGCACAAACTGGATAGCACAAGCAGAACACGGCGGATTTTACCAGGCGATCGCCACGGGTATCTACAAAGACTACGATTTAGATGTAACTATCAAAATGGGTGGCCCGCAAGTTGCCAGTGGTACTCAATTGTTGATGGGGGGTGCGGTTGATTTCTTCATGGGTTATGGCATAGATGCCGTGAATGCCATAGCACAAGGCATTCCCAAAATCACAGTCGCAGCAATTTTCCAAAAAGATCCCTGGTGTCTTATTGCACATCCCAATCCAGGAATTAAAACCCTTGCCGACCTCAAAGGCAAACCAATTTATGTCTCTGCTTCTGCTAATATCACCTATTGGCCTTTACTCGAAGCTAAGTATGGTTTTACCGAAGATCAAAAGCGCCCTTACAACTTTAATCCGGCTCCTTTTCTGATTGACAAAAACTCAGCCCAGCAAGGTTATATTACGTCTGAACCCTTTGCTATTGAGAAGCAGGGTGGTTTTCAGCCAGTAGTGTTTTTATTAGCAGATTTTGGTTATCAACCCTATGCAACTACTATTGAAACAAAAAAAGAACTAGTAGAAAAAAATCCTGAATTAGTGCAGCGATTTGTTGATGCCTCAATTAAAGGTTGGTATAGCTACTTAGAAAATCCCCAAGCAGGGAATCAGTTAATTAAAAAAGATAATCCAGAAATGACGGATGAGCAACTTGTTTATAGCATTCAAAAGCTAAAACAATATGAAATTATCCTTTCTGATGCCGCCGAAAAACAAGGCATTGGGGCAATGAGTGATCAAAAGTGGACATCACTCTTTGAGAGCATGGTTGATACTAAGATTTCTAAATCCAACGTTAATTACAAAGACGCATACACCTTGCAATTTGTGAATAAAGGGGTAGGCTATTACAAGAAGTAAGTCGCTTGCTATTCTCCAGATTTTTTGAATGAGTCACCATCCCGTTATCACGCTCAATCAGATTAGCAAGGTCTACACCAATGGCACTGTTGCCCTGCAAGACCTAAATTTAGCAATTTCAGAGTCGCAATTTGTTAGTTTAGTTGGCCCGTCTGGGTGCGGTAAAAGTACAGTCTTGCGCCTGATTGCCGGATTGGGGCGCACGAGTTCTGGTAGTATTGACTGGGGTATAACTCAGCAAGCAAGAAAGCTGGCTTTTGTTTTCCAAGATGCTGCACTCATGCCTTGGGCAAACGTCCGGGAGAATGTGCGCCTACCGCTAAAGTTGGCGAGAATGCCCAAAAAAGATAGCCAAAAATTGGTGCAGCAGACATTAGCCCTGGTAGGATTAGAAGGTTTTGAGGAGAACTATCCCCGCCAGTTATCAGGTGGGATGAAGATGCGGGTATCAATTGCTAGGGCATTAGTTACTCAGCCAAATGTCCTGTTAATGGATGAACCATTTGGGGCATTAGATGAAATTACTCGTAGCAAACTTAATGGTGATTTACTCAATTTATGGCTTCAAAACCGCTGGACGGTGGTTTTTGTTACTCACAATATTTACGAAGCAGTGTACTTATCAAATCGGGTGCTAGTCATGGGGACAAGTCCAGGACGAATTGTAGCAGATGTAGAAATTGATGCTCCCTATCCCCGTGACGATGATTTTCGGACATCATTGCTGTATAACCAATATTGTCGGGAGATTTCTCAGCATCTAGCCCAAGCTATCAGCTTTGCGCCAATTTGAAATTTTTAATTTATATGCTATTTATCCGTCGTGCCCAATCACAAAAAACATTGAGTAAGTTTTTTTCTGCTGACGTTTGGGCACCAATGTTAGTTGGCATTATAGCATTAGTATTATGGGATATATTTGTGCGGATAACACATCTACCTCCTTATATCCTACCTGGCCCTTTATTAGTATTTAAAACTTTAATTACTGACTGGAGCGAGCTTTTTCCATCACTATTAATTACATTACAAATCACAATCGTTGCTTTTATTGCTGCGGCTATTTCTGGTTTACTTATGGCGATTTTATTTAGCCAAAGTAAATGGATTGAACGCAGTTTATTTCCCTACGCAGTAATTTTACAAACAACTCCCATAGTTGCGATCGCACCCTTAATCATTCTCTGGCTCAAAAATAACACTTTCGCCGCTTTAGTAGTTTGTGCCTGGATTGTCGCCTTTTTCCCCATCGTATCCAACACTACACTAGGACTCAACAGTGTTGACCGGAACTTGCTGAACCTATTTCAACTTTACAAAGCTTCTCGCTGGCAAACTCTGCTGTATCTTCGTTTACCCAGTGCCATGCCCTATTTCTTAGGTGGTTTAAAAATTAGCGGTGGTTTAGCATTAATTGGCGCAGTTGTAGCCGAATTTGTCGCGGGTACTGGTGGGGCAAAATCTGGCATAGCTTACCGCATTTTAATCTCCAGCTACAACTTACAAATTCCTCGGATGTTTGCGGCATTATTGCTCACAACTGGGTTGGGTGTATTAATTTTTGTCAGCTTGAGTGTCCTATCTGACTTTATATTAAGTAAGTGGCATGAAAGTGCTGCCAAACAAGAAAATTAGGATTTTAAAACGCAGAGGAACGCAAAGGTTTACGCAAAGGAACGCAGAGGAATTAATTCTCTGCGAACCTTTGCGCTTCCCTCAGCGTCCCTCTACGTTAAAAAAAGGATATAAGCTATGACAACATTGGATGCCCTAATTAATTCTCTAGAAGGCATAGAAACCATCACCGACTCCGCCCAAGTCGCAAAATTATCGCAGGATTATCATAGCTTTAGCCCGGTGCTTGTGCCGAAACTAGAGGGAAAAGTCGGGGATATCGTAGTGCGTCCCGCCAATGAAGCAGAGGTTTTAAAAGTTGCCGCCGCTTGCGCGAAACATCGTGTACCCATAACTGTGCGGGGTGCGGGAACTGGGAATTATGGGCAGTGCGTACCGTTGCATGGTGGCGTAATTTTAGATATGACACGGATGCAAGAGATTCTTTGGGTAAAGCCGGGAGTGACGCGGGTAGAAGCTGGGGTGAAGTTGGCGGCTATAGATAAAAAAACACGAGAAATCGGCTGGGAAATCCGCATGGCTCCCTCGACTTACCGCACAGCCACAATTGGCGGATTTATTGCTGGCGGGAGTGGGGGCATTGGTTCGATACAATATGGGCTACTAGGCGATCGCGGTAATATCCTAGCACTGCGAGTAGTAACTGTAGAAGATGAACCCCGTGCGATCGAATTACGCGGCGATGATGTGCAAAAGGTGAATCATGCTTGGGGAATTAACGGCATCATTACCGAAATCGAAATCCCTTTAGGGCCAGCTTATCCTTGGGCAGAAGTGATTGTCACCTTTGACGAGTTTATGACAGCAGCAAAGTTTGGTCAGGCTCTTGGCAATGCTGATGGCATGATTAAGAAGTTGATTTCTGTGTTTGCATCTCCAATTCCTCAATACTTTCACGCCCTACAAGAGTACATTCCTGAAGGGACTCATCCAGTATTTTTGATAATTGCTGAATCGAGTTTGGAATTTTTACCAAGTTTGGTGCAGCAATATGGCGGCAAAATTACTTATGAAAAACCAGCCGAGGAAGCGGGGAAAAGCATACATTTAGCAGAATTTGGCTGGAACCACACTACCTTACACGCCCGGAGTGTAGATACTGGTATTACCTATTTACAAAGTATGTTTCCTCGCGACCGCATGCAACTAGTACAGCAGATGTATGATCACTTCGGCGATGAGGTAATGATGCATTTGGAATTCTTTCGGGTGAACAGTGCCGTAGTTCCTGGTGCTTTGCAACTCGTGCGCTACACCACCGAAGAACGCCTCAACGAGATTATCCGCTATCACGAAGAACACGGTGTGAGTATTGCCAATCCTCACACATATATTATTGAAGACGGCGGCAGAAAAGTTATTGATCCTGAGCAGTTAAAATTTAAGGAAATAGTTGACCCCTATGGGTTGATGAATCCAGGTAAAAGCAAGGTTCTGCAATTCCAAATTCAAAATTAGCAAGCTACAGAAACACATATTAGAAGTGTTTGTGTATATTTGTGTAACCTCGCTTGAAAAAGCTACTTGTTAGGCGTTTATAATTTGTGGTTTGATTTTAAGAGCCGTGGGGATAACCCAAAATCCAACATCCCAAAATCGCCCATGATTGAAATTGACGGTTCCTATGGAGAGGGAGGCGGACAAGTTCTTCGCACTTCCTTAAGTCTAGCAGCCATCACTGGCGAACCCATACGAATTTCAGGCATTCGCGCTGGACGCAAAAAGCCAGGATTAGCAGCACAACATTTAACCGCAGTTCGGGCGGCGGCGAGAATTTGTAATGCCCAACTACAGGGTGATGCTTTGGGTTCAACGCTGCTGGAATTCATTCCAGGTAGTGCTGTGCAAGCTGGAACTTATACCTTTGATGTTAGTAAAGCACAAGTTGGTGGTTCTGCGGGTGCGATCGCTCTAGTTTTACAGACAATTCTCTTACCTTTGTCACTAGCATCCGGTAGTTCCCAGATCACACTAAAGGGTGGAACTCATGTAAACTTTAGCCCGACAGTGACCTACATTGAGCAAGTTTATTTGCCGATATTGCAACGCATGGGTGTAGAAGCCCAAGTCAAGTTAGGCGCTTGGGGGTGGTTTCCCCAAGGTGGGGGAGAAGTACAGTTGCAGGTGAGTGGCGATGGTAAACTCAACGGTATCAACTTGCTAGAACGGGGAGAGTTACAACAGGTGCGAGGGCTAGCAGTGGTGACAGAATTGCCTTCCCATATTCCTCAACGGATGGCGAATCGTGCCGAGAATTTGTTACGGGAAGCCCATTTGAAAGTTCGTGTGCAGACTTTGCGAGAAAGAGGTGTGGCTCCTGGGGCAGGTATTTTTTTAACTGCTGAGTATCAGAACAGCTTAACTGGCTTTGGTGGATTTGGGCGTTTGCGGTTGTCGGCGGAAACAGTTGCAGAAATTGCTTGTCAGCAGCTGCTTGAGTTTCATCACACTGGCGCAGCAGTGGATGAACACTTAGCAGATCAGTTATTATTGCCAGCTGCTTTAGCGTCACAGGAAAGTCATTACCGGGTGGCTGAGGTGAGTAGACATTTGACGACGAATGCGGCGGTAATTGAACAATTTGGGTTAGCGCAGATTACGGTAGATGAAGCTGATAAAATCGTGTCGGTGAAGAGTTTGACTAGATGAAATAGAGAAAGCTTTAACAACATCCCCAAAGACAAAATTACCTGCGGGATATGCGGCTGCATAGAAATTTGCCTCATTTCCAAGAGTAGGAATGAGGCAAGGAAGGTTTTGTAAGCGGAGATAGAAAATTTTTGATAGTTTGTTTAAGAGGATTTGCAATCAAACTTGTAACCTGGATGTGTTGTAAAAATAAACGACTAACCAATTTACAAGGTGAATGCAAACGTAGTTGAGACTGAGTTCAGTTGTCTCTAACACTTGCTCTTCACTTAAGTATGGAGCAGAGCATTTGAATTTACCTCTGTCAAAGGCATATACTTAGGTTAAGTCAGGTTGCGATCGCAAATACAAGGCATTAGTCATTGGGCGTTGGGCATTCGTCTGGTAGAGTCTTTGCGCTCCATTAATGAGTCTTTGATACTCGTGAACGAGCATCAAAATTCACCTTGTCCCCCTGCCCCCTGCCCCCTGCTCCCTCTGCCTCCCCTGGCGCCACTCCCTTAACTCTCCATCTTCTCTTGCCGTTCTTTGAGTTTCAGCATAATCTCTGCGTGCATCTCGCGGGTAATTGGATAAAAATAAGTTAAAACTAAGCCAAAAAGTAAACAAACTGTAGGTATAGGCCCAACAGCAATGCGAATAGCAAACAGTGCAGATTCAGGTTGGATGGGTAATGGACTTCCGGCTACAGATTCTTTGAAACCGGATACTTGCAAAGCATTTCCCACCAAAAACAGCCCGAAAGCTAAACCAAATTTTTGTAGCAAAACCATGAAGCCATAAAAAATGCCTTCTCTGCGTTGTCCAGTTTGCAGTTCATCTAATTCAATCACATCTGGAATCATCGACCAGGGAATTAGATAAGCTGTGGAGACACCAATACCTGCCATAACAGCCATCACATACATCAAAACTATTTGACCAGGCTGTAAGAAAAATAATCCGGCTGCTGCTATTATCCATAAACTCATTCCCAGAAAATAAACAACTTTTTTGCCGACTTTTTTACTCAGCGCCCCCCAGACAAATAGCATCACCAGAGCAGTTCCTTGGACTGCAATCATCACTGTGGGCACATCTGATTCTTTAAGCCCCATACAATTGACTACAAAATAGGGAATAATGCTGGCTGTCACCTGCACACCTAGCCAAGAACAAAGATATATACCAATAACAAATAAAAAAGGTCGGTTGCTAAAGACAATTTTTAGCTGTTCAAAAAAGGGGAGAGATGCAGGTTCTTCGGTTTGGATGCGTTTGGCCTCAAAAGCCAAGATGCGATCGCGGACTCCAAAAACGCACCAATATAATCCTAAAATCGAAATTACCGTACAAATGGCTGCTAGAACGAGATATTGTTGTTGGCGATCGCTAATTTGAGAAAAAACAATTTGCGTTAAAATCAACGACAGAATGCTGCCACCAATAGAAAATGTAAACCGAAAGCTGTTAAGGCTGGTGCGTTCGTCGTAATCTTGAGTTAATTCTGGAGTCATTGCCGTATAAGGCAAGTTCACAACGGTGTAAAACACTTGAGATATTACCCCAATTGCTACGTAATACCAGAACAGCGGCCAAATATTCTCACTCTGATTTGCACTAAATCGCGGTACAATCCACTGCAAGAAAAAGAAAATCCCAAAGGGAATAGCCCCATAAAACATCCAAGGAAGACGACGACCCCAACGACGAGATTTCGTTTTATCAGTCAGAAACCCGACAACCGGATCATTTACCCCATCCCAGATTTTGCCAATCATCAAAATACTGCCAGCTAAACCGGCAGGAATACCAGCGACGTTGGTAAAGAAAACCAGCAGAAAAAAGACGGAGATATTTGCAGTGATTGCTGGGCCTAAATCTCCTGCACCGTAAGCCAGCTTTGTTTTTAAGTCGAGTTTTTCTTTGAGAGGATCTCGTTGGGCATCGCCATCAGTAGTAGAATCATTCATAAAACTTTGCACTCATACTAAAATAAAAATTCTGCGATTGCCTTAAATACTAGCTATCTAGCACTCCCGTTAGACTTATGCCAGACCTTTATGTTTCTTGGTCAGATTATCACCAAAAAATCGAACAACTGGCTATTCAGATTTATGAATCCGGTTGGGAATTTAACCAGATTATCTGTCTTGCCAGAGGAGGACTAAGAATTGGAGATATTCTTTCCCGTATATACCAGCAGCCTCTGGCAATTTTAGCAACCTCATCTTATAGTGGCACTGAAAGAAATAATTTAATTTTCTCCCGCCACATAACGATGACTGCCGAAAGCTTAGGTTCGCGCATTCTCTTAGTAGATGATTTGGTAGATTCTGGCATCACACTCCAGCAGACTATACCTTGGCTTAAGCAAAATACTGATTTCCCCATTGAGGAAATTCGCACTGCCGTTCTTTGGTATAAAGCCTGTTCAGTTATAGCACCCAATTATTATGTTGATTATCTGCCTGACAACCCGTGGATTCATCAACCTTTTGAACACTACGAGCAGATGAACCCCGCAGAACTTGCAGCTAAGGTAAGTCAATTGTGTTGATTAATATCTACACAACATGAATTTTCCCCCTTCCCGTGTCGGTTAGGGGGTTAAGTTTTCGTGGACTTTTCCACATAACGTGAAAAGTTAGATGCTTGTCAGATTTGTAACAAAATAATGTTATGGAAATGACACAGTGAATGTAAATACTGTATTGATAAGATTTTAGGTTTTAGCTAGCGATCGCTTTCATTAGCGCTATCAATCCCAAATCAATTTCAACATTGGCTTTCATCCTAAAAAGCCGTACTGGTATTAGAAAGAACTTCCAAAATCTACCATCAGGAAGTCCCAAGGTTACATCATTTTGCCGTAGTCTTTTTTTATGACAATAAAAGGACACCAAAAAACAAAGCAGGTCGCATCTATGCTAAAGGGAACAATTGGGGCTTATAACCAGAACCGATAGCGTAGGGTAGCGAGTCCGTAAAGTCTTACAGGCCACCATACCGGAGGTATGGTGGCCTGCACCCAACCAAGTCTTGTCAAAAGGCTTTCCCAAAAACTTTTTCTTTCCTCCCGCCTCCTGCCTTGCTTGGAGGGGTTGGTTAAAATTCAGGAGTGAGAATGAATAAAAGGGTTTATACTACCACCTAATTGTAAACTGCCTTTATTAGGCGGGTGTATTAAACCTTTTATTCAGAATTCATTCTGAATTCTGAATTTTGATTTTTTCTTGACAAAAATTGAAGAAATATTACGAAACTTGGGTGAATCTGGACAGGAACTGCTGAGGCAATATTTCTTAGAAGCGGAGTAGTGTAATGACGAATGAGGAAGTGGAGCAAATATGTTTAGACGATATTCTCATCACTCAAGAGTTATCGCGTAGAATACCCAGAACCACTGACCTCAAGGAAGAAAATGATGCACTTCATACCCTAATAGCGCAACTAGTTGAACAGCCTCAAATTCTGCTCAAAAAGCTTGTAAAAATAATTGCTCAACTGTGTCAAGCAGAATCAGCAGGTGTCAGCTTACTTGAGGTGACTCCGAACGGGGAAGATATTTGTCGATGGTTCGCACTAGCTGGGATGTTAGAAGCCTATGAACAAACTGCCACCCTTTATAGCTTTAGTTGCTGCGGTATCTGCCTAGAACGTCAAACCCCCCTGCTGTATTCCTATCCCGAACGGTATTTCACCTTCTTGCAACAGCTTCAGCCAACAATCGTTGAGATATTGGTGGTTCCTTTATTAATTGTCAATCAACCACTTGGCACGATTTGGATTGTATCCCACGATGAGCATCGGCAGTTTGATCGAGAAGACTTGCGGCTGATGACAAGCTTTGCAAATTTTACAGCTACCGTTCTTTACAGTAACAATGCCCGTCAAGCAGCCGAAGAATCGGCACGGCGTGAGCAAGCCGCCCGTGCCGTTAGCGAAGCGGCACAAAATGCAGCTGAACAAGCGAATCGTCTCAAAGATGAGTTCCTTGCTGTTCTATCTCACGAACTGCGTTCCCCTCTCAACCCGATTTTGGGTTGGACAAAACTTCTGCAAACCCGCAAATTTGACGAAGCAAAGACAGCTTATGCCCTAGCAACCATTGAGCGCAATGCCAAGTTGCAGTCTCAGCTGATGGAAGATTTACTGGATGTTTCCCGCATTCTTCAAAGAAAACTCAGCCTAAAGATCAGTTCTGTTGATCTGTCCGCCGTCGTTGAAGTAGCCCTTGATACTGTGCGTTTAGCGGCTCAAGCCAAGTCAATTCAACTCAAAACGGTATTTGAACCGAATATAGGGCAAGTTTTGGGCGATCCCAGTCGCTTGCAGCAAGTCGTCTGGAATTTGTTATCTAACGCCGTTAAGTTTACAGAGTCCGGGGGTGAGGTGGAAGTACGACTTGAGCGCGTGGATACACAAGCGCAAATCCAAGTCAGTGATACAGGTAAGGGCATCAACCCAGAATTTCTGCCTTATGTGTTTGATTACTTCCGCCAAGCTGACAATACCACAACAAGAAGCTTTGGCGGCTTGGGGCTTGGTTTAGCGATCGTTCGTCAAATCGTGGAACTGCACGGTGGAACAGTCCAAGCAGAAAGTGAGGGAGAAGATAAAGGTGCAACCTTTACTGTGTTGTTACCTATCAAGACTGTCGAGCCACAAACAAGTGAAGACAAAGGTTTACCTGACGGTTCCCCTAATCTTCAGGGAGTAAATGTGCTAGTCGTGGACGATGAAGTTGACACCCGCGAGCTAATAGTTTTTATCCTTCAACAGTATGGGGCTTCTGTGCGTGCTTTTGCCTCAGCATCGCTTGCACTAGATGCCTTTGCACTTGAGAAACCAGATATTATTTTAAGTGATATTGGGATGCCAGAAATGGATGGCTATATGCTGATTCGGGAAATTCGTAGACGCGAAGCGGCTTGTCGTCAGACATCGCTACCGCCTGAACAAGGGGGAGAGATCCAAGCGATCGCACTGACAGCCTATGCTGGAGAGACTAACGAGCAACAAATTCTCCAAGCAGGATTTCAAAAACATTTGACTAAGCCAATAGAACCAGCAAAATTAGCTATGGTAATTGCTAGCCTGTTAAATAATAAATAAATAATTATTTTAAAAAGTCGAGAGTAAGAGTTGGCTACAAATTCCAGTTTTAAAAACCTAAAAGATCAGCTCCTTCCTGAACGGAAAGAAGCTCTGCTGGCTCGGATGGCGAACCGCATCCGGCAATCGCTGAACCTGCAAGAGATTTTGGATGCAACTGTGGTCGAGTTGCGGGCATTTTTGCAAACTGACCGGACTAAGGTCTACCGCTTTGATCGCGATGGGCATGGACACGTCGTTGCCGAAGCCAGCGCCCCAAACCGCCTGCCTTCTTTGCTGGGATTACACTATCCATCTGATGACATTCCGCCCCAAGCGCGGGCTTTGTTTGTTAAAGCACGTACCCGCTCCATTGTCAATGTCAGCGAACAGCGAATTATCCTCAACTCGCTGCCGACTCCCAAAACGACGGCAACCGGGGACTTGACCGTTGAAGAAGTGCAAGAGCAACCCCTCGAAGATATCTTAAGCCGTCCGGTAGATCCTTGCCATATAGACTATCTCACCCAGATGGGTGTGCAATCTTCTCTGGTAGTGCCAATAATTTATCAACAGGAACTCTGGGGGCTGTTGATCTCTCATCATGCCGAACCCAGAGAAATTTCATCTGAGGATTTACAGGTCGTCCAGTTGCTTGCTGATCAGGTTTCACTGGCGATTACCCAGGCAAATCTGTTGAGTCAGGTACAAGAGCAGCAGCAGCGCGAAGCGATCGTTAATCAGATTGCCACTATGCTGCACGCGCCTCTGACCCCTGAAGAGATTTTGCATAACGTTCTAGAGCAAGCAGTAAAAGCTTCTGGCAGTTCTGGAGGAAGATTATACCTTACTTCTCCAGATGAGGCTTTACCAGCCCATCTTTATACTTACGGAAATCAGCCGAACCCATCCGAGCAAGAGCTTCCACACTTACTAGAAAATCATCCCCTTTGGCAAGAGGTAGGGGAAACTCCTGCTCCCATCGACACTGGTTTAACCCAAGAGGATAAACCTGCTCTGCGAGTAGTAATTAATCTTCAGCAAGAACCGCGTCTGCACCAACTCATTGAATCCTTCCAGACAACACCGATTCGGGGTTTGATTGTTCAACCGTTGTATTATGGTAAAGAATTCCTGGGGTATCTAACCTTCTTTCGTGACCAAATCGGCACACAAGGTCTTTGGCCAGGTTATGAGGAACCCGATGAACGCCAACAACGGCCCCGCCAGTCAATGGCGCAATGGCAGGCGCTCAAACAAGGTAAAGCTCATCCCTGGAGCATCGAAGAGATGGAACTCATCCAGTCTTTGAACATTCACTTATCGCTAGCCGTGCTGCAAAACCGCCTTTATCAGCGCGAACGGCAGCAACGCTTGGTAGTTGAGATGCAGAACGAAGCTCTCTCTCATGCCCGAGCTGCCGCCGAAGAGGTGAGTCGCCTCAAGAGCAACTTCTTAGCTTCTACCAGCCACGAACTGCGAACCCCTCTGGCCTCAACCTTAAACTATTTAAAGTTGCTCAAAGAGCGCCTTTATGAAAACGAAGAGGAGTTGTGCGAATATATAGACGGCGCTTACCAATCGACACAAAATCTAGTTACCATCATTAACGATGTGCTTGACATTGCCAAGATTGAAGACGGGCGCATAGCCTTAGATTTGGAGACAGTTTATCTGCAAAAGCTTTTACAAGAGCAATGTTTCCTCTCAGGTGCCGAAAGCCGCTACAAGGCAATTCCTCTGACACTCCACTGTGAAATCGAGACTGTTTTCGCCGACAAGATAAAAGTCCGTCAGGTGATGACAAACCTGCTGGATAACGCTTTCAAATTCACAGATGAGGGTCAAATCGATGTCCGGGCCGTCGTCGATAGTAGTGGGACAATGGCTCAAATCTCGGTACACGACACAGGCATCGGCATTGAAATGGAAAATTCAGAGCAACTGTTTTCCCCATTTGTGCAAGCTGATGGTTCTGCCCAGCGCTCCTACGGAGGCACCGGCTTAGGGCTGACTATCTGCAAGCGATTAGTGGAACTGATGGGTGGTAAGATATGGCTTGAAAGTCCTGGGCTAGGGCAGGGAAACACGGTGACCTTTACGCTGCCCCTAAACGAACCGAGCCAATCAATTTTGGATTCTGGATTTTAGATTTTAGATTAACCCCATACTTCATATTGACGCTTGGGAAAGGAATTTGGAATCTGAGTTTCCATAGTTGAAACAGCGACAGCTGCTGAAGCCCAGTTTAAATTTGGAATCCTTCAATCTAAAATTGGTCAGTAAAGAGGTAACAGTTTTGAACATCCTACTGGTTGAGGACAACCAACTCCTAGCTAAGGGAACCGCCAAACTAATCGAACGTTTGGGTGGTCATCAGGTGTTTATTACTGTGGAACCAAAAGAGATATTCCACCGATGTGAAGCGGGGGCAGTAGAACTGGTGATTATGGATATCAATTTGCGGGGGGCGCGCTGGCAAGGAGAAAAAGTCGATGGCTCTATGCTGTCGCGCCATCTGAAGGCACAGTGGAAACAGATACCAATTATCTTGGTGACGGCTTACACCATGCCCGCAGAGCAACATCTTTTACTGTCCCAATCTGGGGCTGACAGTTGCTATACCAAACCCATCACTGACTACGATGCCTTTTTGGATATGATTAGTCTTCTCGGTCAAAAAAGGAATTGAATCTCCATGCACAAGCTGGCGATTTTGGATGATGACGAACACTGGTGTCGGATTGTCCACCGCTTTCTGAAACAACAATATGTCGTGGCAACCTATAAATCAGTGTCTAGTTTCTTGTGGGAGTTAGACGAACTAAACCAGTATGATATCTTTTTGGTTGATTTCGTGCTGCCTACAGCTCGGTATGAGCTAAATACAGATGGCATGGAAATCGTTACCGCTCTCAAGCGCCGCTTGCCTCGTTCTCCTGTGGTCATCCTCGTCACGGCTTACATGAGCAAAAATGAGTTAGAGGTACATGGGAAACAAATGTGTCCAGAAGCAGACGGATTTTTTGCCAAGGATGCTGGACTAGAATTATTGGCTCACCAAATGAAGCAACTACTCACCCCAGGTACAACTGGGGACAGTTAGAGGAAAAGTACTTAGGATTTTATAACTTTCGCTTGTTCGGAAAAGGGGTTCTAAGCGATCGCATTACAGTGCATAAATCTAAAATCAACTGGAAATTGTTTTATCCATTATGTAATATTAGTACAGAACCTAAATTTTGTATATTTTTAGCAATTTGTACAAAAATTACATTTTGATTAGCGTCAATTATTTAATTTTGTGAGGCGCTATGACTGCCATAAGTGCAACCGAAGCTCGCGCAAACTTCCAAGAGCTTATTAATCGTGCTGAGTATAAGGGTGAGCGGATTATAATTCAGCGTCATGGTAAAGCTGCCGTAGCAATTATCGGTCTTGATGATTTGAAATTGCTTGAAGCTGTTGAAGATGCCATTGATTCAGAAACACTTCGTCGTGCAATTGAGGAAAATGATGGGTTTACTACCTTAGACGCAATTAGTGTCAAGCGTGGAAATGAGTGAACGCTACAGTTTGAGAATTGCTAAGACTGCGGAAAAGGATTTGTTAGATTTGCAAGCGAAACTTTATAAGCAAGTTGTATCTAAAATCCTTTCGCTTCAAGGCAATTCTCAAACTCAAGATTGCAAAGCCTTGAAAGGCTATGAGGGTGGTTATCGTGTTGATCAAGGTGAATATAGAATTCTCTACACGATTGATGAAGAAAGCAAATTGATTGATGTTTTTCGCATTGGGAAGCGAAATGATGGCGAAGTATACAAAAATTTGTAATCGGACTTTACTCCATCCCTAACTTGACCACTCATCTAGATTCGCGCTGTTCTGTAGGGACTCCAAAAAACAATGGGGATAATTGATAATGATGAGATGCCTTTAGGCAAAACTAGAGATGGTGGCAGAAAAAGTAAAATCACGCTCGGATGATTAAAAATGAAATCAGCACACGAACGCGAACAATTAATTAAAGATATTAACGTACTGCTAAACCAAGCTTATGACAGTACTTTAGATGAGATTTACGCATTACTTCAAAAAATCGAAGAGGAAGAGGAAGAGGAAGATTTAATAGCCTATGAGCTTGCAAAAAAATCCGCTGAGATTGACGGCTCACTGTCATGGGAGGAAGCTAAAAAAGAACTAAAACGAGAAAGAAAAAAGGAAGTTGCGTGAGTTATAAAGTTGAAATATTCAAGGGAGCATTAAAACAACTTAAAAAATTATCACTAGAACTTCAAGAACGCATACAAGTTAAAATCGATGATTTAGCCATAGAACCCCGTCCAAACGGGGCAAAAAAGCTAAAAGGTAAAGAAAATGCTTATAGGATTAGAGTAGGTGAGTATCGAGTTATATACGATATTTTCGATGATATCCTAGTGGTGAATGTTATAGAAGTTGGACATCGTAGCAAGGTTTATAAGGATGAAAGTTAGTACTAGTTAATTTACCTAAAGTTGATTTGATTGATGAGCAGATAAAAGAATCTTCTGAATCAGATGACTCCTTTGCTGAAGTTCGAGATTTGCTTGACTCTTCAGAGGAAGACGAAGAGGAATATAATGAAATTGAAGATGATGAGGATATTTTTCAAGAAACTGAAGAAGTAAAAGGCTAAATGTAGTGGACCGCAATACTAATAGCTAAAATTAGTTAGGTTTTATATCCCCAAACTTAGGACTCCACCACCCTTTTTGCGTACTGAAATAAGCTACATCTTTATGTTTAGTATCTTTACGCGATTGTGGATCAGAACATCGCAACATTTTCTTACTCTGCCCCTCTTTGATATAACTGTACTCTTCTAAAGGTTTCTTACATACCGGGCAGGGATATGCTGTTATCTTGACGGGAAGCTTTTGCTGATTCTCAGCTTGGGCTGCTTTAGTTCGTGGTGGCTGCCAAGTTTTGTTAAAATCGCTCCAAAACAGCACAACATCACAGCCTTTTGTGCATTTAAGGAAATATTTCTTTTTAACTTTACTACTAGGAATTTTGGCGAGAAAACTTTTGCATTCAGGGCATCGCGTTTTAGAAGTTTCATATTTGCGATCAGTTATCACATAAGCTTTACCTGTTGGGGAACTCGCAACTACAGTTTTAGCTTTGGAAAGCGCTGGTACAAAGTAATTTTGATTCCAACTAGTTAAATAATGCTGCCAAGAGTTTTTTCCTTCAGAAATGGCATCAAGAGCATCTTCCATTTTCGCTGTGAATTCTACCTCTAGTAAATCAGGCAGTGCTTTGAGCAAAAACGCATCAACTTCTAACCCTAACGCTGTCGGTTGCAGATGGTCTTTTTTCAACTCAACATAATTTCGTTTTTTTAAGGTAGCAACAGTAGGAGCATAGGTACTTGGGCGACCAATTCCTTTACGTTCCATCAGTTGCACCAATTTTGGTTCACTATAACGGGGTGGTGGCTGAGTCTGCTTCTTCTCATGTCCAGCATTCTCCAGTTTTAATGCTTGTCCCTGTTGTAATGAAGGTAAAACACTATCCTTGCTGAGATTATTCCAGTATCGGGCATAACCGTAAAATTCGATCACTTGCCCTCTAGCTGACCACAGTAGAGAACCAGACTGAGTAATCACCAGAGTTTTACGCAATTGGGCAGCCCGACATTGAGAAGCAATTGACCGTTTCCAGATCATCACATACAGATTAAACTCATCATCAGGAAGTTCTAAACGCAACTGAACTGAGGGACGAAATACATCCGTTGGACGAATCGCTTCATGTGCTTCTTGAGCCGATTTACTACTGCGATGCTTGGCGACTTGCTGCGGTACATTCGGCGGATCATTTTGCTCTAACCATTTACGGGCGCTGGCACAAAATTCTGGACTCAGCATTACTGAGTCTGTTCGCATATATGTAATAAGCCCTGCCTCATAAAGCTTTTGGGCCACAACCATAGTTTTATCGGGAGCAAACCTCAACTTTGAACCGGCTGCTTGCTGAAGGCTAGAAGTTGTAAATGGTGGAGGTGGCTGGCGGTTAACGATTTTTCCTTCAAAATGAATCAACTGATGAGAATGTCGCTGTGCTTCTTCAACTAAACGTGTTGCCTCTGCTTCTGAAAGAACGCGCTTAGACTCGGGTGTTTCTGGACTATTACCAACCTTTGCGTCATCGTTAGTTTCAGTTTCTTGGTCTGCTGCATCTTTTGCAGAATCGACCGTCCCTTTGTAGAAAGCCCGAAATCCTTCAGCATAATCTACCCAGACACTCCAGTAATCTTGGGGGACAAAAGCCAGAATTTCGTTTTCTCGCTGACAAATGAGGTGCAACGTCGCGCTTTGGACTCTGCCAACACTCTTAGCGCCGTTATTCAATGCCCAAACTAACGGGCTACCTTTATAACCTACGAGCTTATCTAGGCAATCTCGGCACAGCCCAGCACCGATTAAGTTTTGGTCTAGCTTTCTAGGATTAGCGATCGCACTCTGCACCGCCGATGCTGTAATCTCAGTATAAATTACTCGTTTCGGTTCCCTTAAACCCAGCGTTTCTTTGAGATGCCAAGCGATTGTTTCGCCTTCCCGGTCTGGGTCAGTTGCTAAGACAACTTCATCAACCTGCTTCACCGCAGACTTGAGCTTCTGAATTGTTTCTTTCGCTCGTTGGTCACGCGGGACGTAATTGCACCGGACATTGCTGCCGTCCATGACGAAGCCCAAGGAATCGTCTCCTTCATTGCTGAGTTCTCGGATATGGCCACAACTGGCTAGAACTTTCCAATCCGAACCCAGAATTTGACTGAGTTTTTTGACTTTTCCCGGAGATTCCACCACAAGCAGGCGTTTGATCATAGCAACTGCGTTCTAGATTTTGAGCAATAAACTGGCAATTGCAATGAGCGATCGCCTATTCTCGTCATGTGGATTTTTTAGAATACTGTACCAAAAAGCTTTGCAAATTGCTGAACTCTGAAGTAATTTTCTTGTACTTTAACCTTTGCTTCACTTCTAAGTCTCTAGCGTCAGCTTTTGCAACAAAACTGCTATCGTCCGGTGGAGGCGTTTATTATGCTGCATACATTAATAACAGTACAAATGTATAGGTTAAAAACAATCTTATAATTTAGCATCTTTAACCAATTATTGCTACTCTTAAAGCAGTAAATTACTATTTATTCACAATCTTCTGTCTTAAGCCTAAACTTCATGCTATGTTTATTGAATTTAGTGTCGGTAACTACAGATCGTTTAAAGAGCAAGTCACCTTTAGTATGGTGGCAGCTAACCTTGTAGCAAAAGACAAAAAGCTCGACGAAAACAACGTTTTTGAAATAGATGAGGATTTAAAACTACTTAAAAGCGCCGCAATATACGGTGCAAATGCTAGTGGTAAAAGTAACCTGGCTACAGCTTTAGGTTTCATGAGATGGTTCATGATTAATTCTTCTAAAGAGACTCAAAGCACGGAAAAAATAGGTGTTGATCAATTTAAACTCAGCACTGAAACCGAAGCTCAACCATCTTTTTTTGAAATAGTATTTTTAATGAATGACAAAAGATATAGATATGGATTCGAGGCAACTCGTGACAAAGTTGTTTCTGAATGGTTATTTTATGTCCCTAAATTAAAAGAAACTAAACTTTTTGAACGCAAACTGGGCAAGTTCAGTGTTTCTAAAACATATAAAGCTGATGGTATTCAGCAGAAGACAAGACACAATGCTCTCTTTTTGTCTGTATCGGCTCAATTTAATGTCCAGATTGCAGAGAAAATCTTGGATTGGCTGACAAATAGAGTTGCACTTATATCTACTTTAAATGATAGAGGATATCGAGGATACACAGTTAGTTGTTTAATGAATAATGAAAATAAAGATGAGATTCTTCAGCTCTTCAAAAAGTTAGATTTGGGATTTAGTGATCTCAAGGTAGAAGAAAGTGAAATTACTGCTGATTCTTTGCCTAAAGAATTGCCAGATGAACTAAAGAATTTAATTTTAAAAAATGCGGAAGGAAAATTATCATCAGTTCAAACCATACATCAAAAATTTGATGCAAAAGGAAATCTTGTATCTACAGAGGTATTTGATTTAGATGAGCAAGAGTCTGAGGGTACTAAAAAAGTCTTTTCTTTAGCAGGACCTCTTGTAGATACACTTAAAAATGGTAATGTTCTCATCATTGATGAATTCGATGCTAGAATTCATGCTTTAATTAGCCGTGCAATTGTGGAATTATTTAATTCCAACGAAACTAATCCGAATAATGCTCAATTAATATTCATGACTCACGATACAAATTTGCTTAACAATAAACTTTTTCGTAGAGATCAGATTTGGTTTACTGAAAAGAATAGATATGGTGCAACAGATTTATACTCTTTAGCAGAATACAAGATACCTGACGATGCACCATTTGAGAGTGATTATATTCAAGGTAGATATGGCGCAATTCCATATATTGGAAATTTGAATCATCTAATCGACTCTCATGGCTAGAACAAAAGCAAACTCTCGTGGATATTCAACGAGAAAAGTTAATACTAGGGAAGTCAAGCAGAGATTCTTAATCGTATGTGAAGGAGCGAAAACTGAACCTAACTACTTTAGGAGTTTTCGTGTTCCTAAAAATGTTGTTGAAATAGACGTACAGGGTTTAGGAGAAAATCCCAGCAAACTAGTTAAAAGCGCCAAGGAACTAAATAAGCAAGAAAACTATGATCAAGTTTGGTGTGTATTTGATCGTGATTCTTGGACTACAGAAGATTTTAATAACGCTATTAAAAATGCTGAAGATAAAGGGTTTAAAGTAGCTTACTCTAATGAATCATTTGAATTATGGTATGTTCTGCATTTTGAATTTCTCAATACTGGTATTCCTCGAAGTGATTATCTGAAAAAGTTAACTTCTTTATTTGGTAGGACATATCAGAAGAATAGCGAAACGATTTATGATGAGCTATTTGACAAGCAATCTATTGCTATTAGGAATGCTGAAAAGCTTCTTAAACAATATGATCCTCACATTCCAGTCAAAGACAATCCATGCACAACCGTGCATGAATTAGTGATGGCACTCAACAAGTTTATTCCGAAAACAGAATCATTCTTATAAAGACGGTTTGCGATCGCACTTATGACTTTATTTTCAAGAAAATTCCCAACTTTTTCAAAAAGTTGGGAATCTGAATATATGGATTTTCACTAGTACAGCACAGCGCAAATCCTCTTGTTAAAGATAGGCAAACTTCCGCCACAATCTACTAGGGAGTGTCAACTATTCTCTAATGAGGTACAGCTACTTGTGCATCGGCTACCTGGGTATTGTCAGCAACAATTTCGCGGAATGCATCACCTTCAATTGTCTCTTGTTCTACTAGTAAATCTACTAAACGCTCCAAAACTATGCGGTTTTCTTCCAATAGTTCTTTTGCTCTGATGTAGGAATTGTTAACAATTTCGCGCACCTGTGAATCAATTTTGGCGGCAATTTCCTCAGAATAGTCTGATTTATTCATCCAGTCACGTCCTAAAAATACCTCTCCACTTTGATTTTCTAGTGACAATGGGCCTAATTCTGACATCCCGAAGCGTGTCACCATCTGCCGCGCCATTCCTGTAACTTGTTGCAGGTCATTCCCGGCACCTGTGGTTACTTCTGGCTTCCCAAAAACGATTTCCTCGGCGGCGCGACCACCCAAAGTGGCAGTAATCCTGGCTTTGAGTTGGGAACGGGAAATTAACCCCTGTTCTTCGTTGGGAGTAAACCAAGTTAATCCTAGTGCTTGCCCCCGTGGGATAAGTGTAACTTTCTGCACAGGGTCATGGTCTTTGATCAATGTACCCACTAAGGCATGCCCAACTTCATGATAGGCAATCAAACGCTTGCTCTTGCTGTCTACTAAGGCGGTACCTTCCATACCTGCAACGACTCTATCCACAGCAGCATCAATTTCTAAAAGTGTGACAGCTTCTTTGCGTCTCCTAGCAGTAAGAATGGCAGCTTCGTTGAGTAAATTGGCTAAATCTGCGCCAGTAAATCCAGGAGTACGACGAGCGATCGCTTCTAATGATACGCTAGGATCAATTTTTTTATTCCGCGCGTGGACTTTCAAAATTTCCAGTCGCCCTTTGAGATCCGGTGCATCCACCATCACTTGTCTGTCAAAGCGTCCTGGTCTGAGCAGCGCTGCATCTAGAACATCTGGGCGGTTAGTGGCAGCAATAATAATAATGCCTGTATTACCTTCAAAACCATCCATTTCCGTGAGCAGTTGGTTCAAGGTCTGTTCGCGCTCGTCGTTACCGCCACCGATTCCAGCACCCCGTTGTCTACCGACTGCGTCAATTTCATCGATAAATATTAGACAAGGGGCATTCTCTTTGGCTTTTTTGAAGAGGTCGCGCACGCGAGATGCACCGACACCGACGAACATTTCCACGAATTCCGAACCAGAAATACTAAAGAATGGTACAGCTGCTTCACCTGCGATCGCTTTTGCTAGTAAAGTTTTACCAGTACCAGGAGGGCCAATTAACAGCACTCCTTTGGGAATACGTGCGCCTACAGCAGTAAATCTTTCTGGCTGTTTCAGGAAAGTAACAACTTCTTCGAGGTCTTCTTTAGCTTCTTCAACCCCGGCTACATCTTCAAATTTCACTCCAGTTTTTGCCTCCATTTGGAAGCGAGCTTTGGATTTGCCAAAATTCATCGCTTGGCTAGAAGCATTAGTAGAACGCCGGAGGAGCAATAGCATTAAAGCTACCAGTGGCAAAATCCACATGAGATTGAACAACAGCCCAACAGCAGCTCGACTGTTAGCAGAGGAAACTTCACCAAAATCAACATTCCTCTCTTTGAGAATGTCAATTAGCTCTGCATTTTGTGCCAAAAGTCTTACCTGTTGAGGTGGCGTATTATCTTTTTGCCCCTTTAGATAAACCTTTGCTAGCTGTTCGGTTTCGTCAAGCTCTACTCTTTCAACTTCTCCCGCCTTCACTTTTTTGATTAACTGACCATAGTTTATAGAGTTGCTCTCTGCCTTTTGTGCCAAGACGGGAGTACTCCCGAAAATTCCTGGTAACATAATCAAACTAGCTGCGATGCCTACGGCGGGCTGCGCCAAAGCACTAACCCAAGCACCACGCTTTGATGACTGCCTTTTTATCAATGCTTTTTTTCCCAAATTTGTCATAATAATTACCCTTTGTCTGCTGGCACAAGTTGAGCTATGGTTTTATGCCTATTCTTCTATCAAAAATTGTAATAACTGGAAATTACACTTTTCTTATCTAGTCTAACTTCCACACAAAACCATTCCCAAGTTTCTTCTGGTTAGGCAGGAGGACGTTCGGCAAGACGCAGATCGCGCAGCGTGTCGTAGACAAGGCAGGAGGTTGCTTTTTCAACATAGTGTGGGCAAGTTTTCGAGACGCTACGCAAAAAAACCTACACTGATTGCTCTCAATCGGCTCAGAGATTTTGAGTGAGGTTTAAAGCGCAAGCTCTACCAGAGGTTACCTCAGCTCTTGCTAAATATTAATTTGACACATTCCGACACAAATCGCTAATATCAACATAGTCATAACGATTCCGCTTTTTAAGAAATCTGATGATAGTAGCTAGTTAATAGTTTGTAGGTTAATTATGGTGAGAATTATTGGTATTGGCGGTAGTTTAAGACCCAACTCTTATACCCAGCTTGCTTTACAAATAGCAGTACAAAGGGTAGAAGCTCTTGGTGCAGAGGTGGAAATTCTCGATTTACGGCAGTTGCAACTACCATTTTGCACTGGTGCAAAGGAATATTCAGACTACCCAGATGTTCAGCGGTTGCAAGATACTGTTAGTCGTGCCGATGGATTAATTTTAGCGACACCTGAGTATCATGGTGGAGTTAGTGGTGTCTTAAAAAATGCTCTAGATTTGATGAGCTTTGATCAACTGTCGGATAAAGTGACAGGATTGATTAGCGTCTTGGGTGGTCAGTCTAATAGTAATGCTTTAAATGACCTCCGCTTAATCACGCGGTGGGTGCATTGTTGGACGATCCCGGAACAGATTGCGATCGGGCAAGCTTGGGGTGCGTTCAGCCCTGAAGGCAAGCTAGTAGATGAAAAACTCTCCCAAAGATTTGATCAATTTGCTCAGAGTTTAGTTGATAATACTCGCAAGTTGCGGAGCATAAATTAGTTGCTAGGGTAGGCAAATTTGTAGTAAGGAGTAAAGCTCCTTATTTTCTAAAAGGTTGTTTGGAACTGGACTTTAGATTAAAGTCCAGTTATCTAGTAAAATTTCTTTTTCTTTTAAGTTTTTTACTCTTCATCTTCAGTGGGAAGAGAGCGAATTAATTCCCGAATTACATCGGTTGCAGGTCTGCCAGTCATTGAACAGTATTTTTCTAACTTCTCTGCCTCACTTGATGTGAGATTGATTGTAAGTCGTTTAACAGCCCATTTTTTATTCATGATATTAGATAAGTTCGGTTTTTCAACTACTTTTCTAATATCAATCACTTAATCTGTTAATACATGGGTATTACCAATGACTTTTAATTCAAGAGATGATGAAGAAAACTAATACATTTTCAAAAAAAATAGTAGAGATGTAAAGTCTATTTGAGAGTATAAAGTTTTAGCCCCTTAAAGGTAGTAATTATCCAGCCAGTATCAAGAAAGTATAAAATTATTTTATGCCAAGTAAGTGCTTTACTCAAATAAGTTTCCCAATTTCTAAAAAAAGTGTTGTTACCACTTGTAAAGGGCATCAGCAGCCAATCGTTACAACACCAGATTGGAGATATTAGGGTGACTGAGAAGGAATAGTTGCCTTGCACAAGTAATGAATTTATAATTTGGCTATTTCATCCCTGGACATTTAGTCTTGTTCTGCTAAACCTGGAAACAGAGGCGCTTCTTCCTTATCGTATTTAGCTAGATAATCTCTAAAGGAGGTACCACCAGTACCAACATCTGCACCAACTATTTTTAGTTGTCCAATTGCCAGCCCTAGATGAGATTTATGAAATCGTCTCTGCAAATCATCATAAGCACTGAAGCACTGAAGAATTGCACTAGCATTTGTATTAGTCTGTAAATTACGTAGACATTCTGCCTGAGAATTACCAGCAGCGCGGCTAGTGAGAATTTGATAATAGTAGGCGAGGTTGTGCTGACGGTATAATTCAAACCATTGGGCTACCTGCTCACCATAGCGTTGATTAAACTCTATCTCGGCTATATGCAATTTTCCCTCAGCATTTTTAGTACCACCATCCCAGTATTTGCAAACCCCACTCATAATTTCTAGATGGCGGAACTGAAAAGACTGAAACCCGCTAGTAGGTCCAATACTAGTTCTGAACTCTGCAAAAGCACGCATTGTCATCAGAATCGGCATCGTTGTATTTACAACTTCATAAAAACGCAGGATGCGACGAAAGAAATAGCATACCTCTGCCGTGTTGCCAATAATGAGATCAGTTGTATCTTGTAGTGCTTGTGCTAAACCCTTCAAAACTCGTTCCATATCAATAATCATTTGGTGAAAAGCAAGCTCACACATTTGATGCACAGCAATAAATAAATCTTCGTCTTGAGATGCCGTCAAAGGCTTTTTACAACTAATTAGTCCCTCGATATTATGGTAATTCCAGTAGTGATTTTGACTAATATCCAAGTTAGGATTAATTGGCGGTAAAGGCTGAGGTGCATAAGATTCGGACATATTAATAAATATTATTTGTTTTTTAAAGCAAATGACTTTGTATTTGTCATCTCAAAAATAATTAAAAACTTTCAAAAATTCCTTAATCTAAATACAATGCTGAACTTTGAAATGCTTCTTCTGGTGTTCTATAAAAAGTCCCATTATTAAAGAAACTAGGTTCATATTTCTCATTACTATAGGTGTAAAAAGCCTTTGTCCATTTCTCTTCATTCCCTTTGTAGCGCAATCGACACAGATGAATTGGTGTATTTATTACTCCTTCTATATATTCCTCACGCGTTACTTTAAAAATTGATGGATCATAACTATCTGGTAAAGACGGTTCTTTATAAACATCTATGTAACAGAAGTATCCTTAAAACGTATATCGATACGTATGTATTTCCCCGCATAATTCTGCTCTGCATAGGCTAATATTCGTTGCTTCGTTCTCTGTTTGACTTGATCCGGGATTTTTACCCCTCCTAAATGTGGATCATTTACCCATCCTCTCATCATTAGCTCCTTAAGCAATACTGGCGCTTGATATTATACTAATATTTTAAGTATTTTATTTTGTCAAACAAACCATTATTTAGTTCCACTAATGAGATTTGCTCAAGCAATAAAGCCATTTTATAAAATTTACTTGACAGCGTAACCACTTGCAATATGGTTTGCTTAAAGGGAAAAAGTATTGAAGAAAGGTTTAAATTTAAAAAGCCCTGGTAAAAATCCAGGGCTTTGTTTTTATGTACTGTTTATTAAATGCCAGCTAAAAATCTTTGCCAGCGCTTTCTATACACATAATCATCGCTCAATCATTTGCAGAAAAATAGCGCATAACTACCCAACTTTTACCCATCTTACCTGGGTATCAGCTTAATAATGTCTTTAGATTTCTACACACCTCTATCGATAAATTACTATCTTCAGATTTTGCAGGAGGAAACTATAGTACACAAGGTGTTAAATTTAACTTCAACTGCTCAGACTAACTTTTTGTTACATACTTGTAAATTTCCCCGTCGGCTGACTTATCAAGATTAAAATATCAAGTAATTCGCACTTAGTATGAACTATTGCAATGTATAATTATTAGCGATGAAATCATTCAAATACTCGGTTAACATTGCTTCCTCTTGCGTTCTCGCCTGTATTATGGCTTCTACGGCTGCCGTAATTGCTCAACCCAAAGCTTCGCAAACCAATTTGGGAATAAAATTAACGCCAACTCAATTAAAAGTTTTGCGATCGCTAGGATTAAAAGTAGCATTACCAAGTTACGTACCTGCAAATTTTCGTGCTGACACAGTATTAGTCTCGGCTGGGCGTGAAAACGTTGATAGCTTACGTTACTTAGTTGTTTACCAAAATTTAAGTGCAGATAAATGCTTTGCAATTGAGTCAACATCTGGTGGTATTGGTGACTTACCCTCTGGGTCGCGTAGTTACCCAATAAATTCTCCGATATTTGGAAAAAGCTTTTTGGAGCTAGGATTATACGGTAATGCCAAACAACCAACATTGCTATCGCAGTGGTGGGGAGAGCAAAATGGCCCCTTTTACAGATTTGTTGGTACGGGAGTAGTACCAGAATTGTCTAATTGTACTAACATTACTCCCCAAGAAGCAGTCAAAGTTTCGCAGTCGATTCAATACTTGAATTAATCAACTAGGGCTACACCAAGATTATGATTGCACAGCTTTATAGCAGAGTGCGATAGTGAACAATGCAGCTGCGGCAAGCGCCGACACTGTACGAATGTGATTCCAGATTGTCCAGTTGGTAAGGTAGCTAGACCATAAATTCAGGCCGATGGTGCTACCCGGCTCTACTCTCGCCAACGCATCGTTGAGTGGCACATTGAATCCGATAGTCACGCCTAACGTGCCGACGAGATAGAGCAGGCTGCCAAGGAGCCAATAGGCAGAAACAGGTTGATGCCACCTTAACAGTGAAAATATAACCAGAAAAATACAAGCCGCAGCCGTTCCAAATAGCACCGTCATAAACAACGGATTGATAGCCGTGATATTGATGGATTGCATGGCAGCAAGACCCTGCGCTGGCTGGAGTCGGGCAAGGGCGTTCATTACGAAGGTCGAGAAAGCAAAGAAGACTCCAGCAATCAACCCACAGGCGAGCGCTGCCAAAAGTTCCAATGCGAAAAGCGAGTAGTCAAAAGTTGTCACAGAACCTCCTATAAATCAATCCCAACGACTTGTTAGCTCATTGACCGGAAGTATTTTTAACTTTGGTTGATTGCACTTGGCTCCATATAGATAATTTCCCAAATGTGGCCATCTAGGTCAGCAAACCCATGTGCATACATAAAACCGTGGTCTTGCGGTTCATTGTAGGTTGTTCCACCGGCAGCGACTGCAAGGCGAACCATTTCATCAACTTCTCCTCGGGTCTGGGAAGACAGACACACAAGCACTTCTGTGTTTTTTGTTGCATCACAAATTTCTTTGGGAGTAAAAGTCTGGAACTTATCGTAAGTCAATAGCATAATAAATATGTCATCGCTCACAATCATGCAGGTAGCTGTCTCGTCAGTAAATTGGGGATTAAAATTAAAGCCAAGTTTAGTGAAAAACTCCATAGACCAATTGAGGTTTTTTACTGGCAGATTTACGAAGATTTTAGTAGCCATATTTTCTCCTTTTGAAAATTCGTTGCCTGTATTAAATATCGGCAAAGCAATGCTCATATTCCGGTTGAGTCATTTCATGCAGATTGCTAGACCATTTAATCCGTGACATGAAAGACTCAAGCTTTCGTCAAGAACTCGTCGAGGCAGTCAAAGCTGGAGTTCCACCCTGCAATGACCCCCATCTCTTCATGTTTTCGGCGTTCCTCGGCAGACTCATGCATAATTCGGAGTGTGAGCTTGGTATTGCTGCCTAAATCCTCGAAAACCGCCGTCATAACTATTCCCTTTGGCAAATCAACGTTCATGACCTTTTCAAAACCTTCATCAAATTCATCACTGGTAACAATCCGTTCAAAAGGTATGATTTCGCGGAAGATGCCTTTAGCCGGGTACTCCGTGCCATCTGGGCCAATCATGACATAGCGCCATTTACCGCCCGGACAAAGATCCAGTTCAACCACCTGGGTCGTGAAGCCTTTCGGACCCCACCACTGCACTATGTGTTTCGGATCAGTCCACGCCTGAAACACAAGTTCTCGCGGCGCGTTAAAGACACGGGTAATGACGATCTCGCGTTGGGATTGAGCATCAATGGAATCATTTTTGTTGCTCATCTTGTTTCTCCTGGGTTTGTAATTCCTGTAGGTAATCATCCAGCCGATCAAGTCTCTGTTCCCAAAATTGGCGATATTGCTCAATCCAATCCGCTGCATCCTTGAGCGGTTGTGCTTTGATTTGGCAAGGTCGCCATTGAGCCTCACGCCCCCGCGTGATCAGTCCAGCACGCTCCAGTACCTTGAGATGCTTGGAAATTGCTGGAAGACTCATTTTAAAAGGCTTGGCTAACTCAGTCACCGATGCCTCACCCTTAGCGAGGTGAGCTAGAATTGCACGCCGGGTAGGATCGGCAAGTGCAAAAAAGGTGACGCTCAGTTGATCGGTAGACATTTTTATTTAACCGTTCGGTTAATTAACTAATAGTTTAAATATACTATTGAAGAATGTCAAGCATTGACTTGACCATGATTTGAATTTGGTAGCTAGCGTGAGCGGGTTACGTTCACCAGCAATAAGCGATATATCACTAGGGACTTGCAAAAAAAATATCCCATCGCTTTAAAGGCAGAGGGCAAAAGAAGAAAAGAACTTGAATTTCTTACCATAAACTCAGCAAAGTTCCCTTGCCAGACCACTAAGAAAGTCCCTTGCCTAAAACAATGTAAGCCAAAGCAATGTTTGGCAATTTTAAACCAATTAGTTGCTCAACCTAAACATGGGTGAAATCTTAGTAACCATTTTTTGATATAGTAATGCTTTGTCGAAACGCTCTCATCTCCATGTCGTCCCAGGTATTGCTCCCTAAAGCACTCCAGAAAGACCTATCTCTCACCGCTCTTGCGCCCATGCAGGATGTAACAAATCTCTGGTTTATGAAGGTCATTGCCCACTACGGCAGTCCTGATTACTTTTTCACCGAGTATTTCCGCGTGAATGATACTTCACGGCTCAATCGTAGCATTTTGGCAGCAATTACTGAAAACGACACGGGTCGCCCTGTTTTTGCTCAAATGATTGGCGAAAGCATTCCAGACTTAGTAAGAACAGCAAAGGAACTCTGCAACTATAATATCGCTGGAGTTGACTTGAACATGGGTTGTCCAGCACCTAGAATCTATCGCAAAAATGTTGGGGGTGGATTGCTACTCTCACCAGAAAAAGTGGATCGGATTTTGGAAGAACTACGGCAGGCAGTCAACGATCGACCTTTGACTGTCAAGATGCGCGTAGGCTTTGAAAATACAGATACCTTTTACGAAATTTTAGATATGATCAATCGCCACAGCATTGATTTGCTGAGTTTGCATGGTCGCACGGTGAAAGATATGTACCACGGGGCAGTGAAATATGATTTGATCGCTGAAGCGGTGAAACGAGTCGATTGTCCAGTGCTGGCCAATGGCAATATCTACTCTGCGACAACTACTCTTGAAGTGCTTTCTCAAACGGGCGCGGCAGGTGTAATGGTGGGACGCTGGGCGATCGGGAATCCTTGGATTTTTAGTCAAATTCGCCAGGCTTTGCGAGGAGAGCCGATCGCGCCCGTTCCTTTAGTGGAGGTACGCAACTATATTGATCGTTTATGGCAGACCCCAACCGCAACAAGTATGCCAGAGCGATCGCGTGTAGGCTACCTCAAAATGTTCCTCAACTACATTGCGCTGAGTGTTGACACTAAAGGTCATTTCCTGCGGCTGATGCGACAGACACAGACAGAAGTAGAAATGTTTAACCTCTGCGATCGCGTTCTCCTTGCTGATCTGACGAAAACTTTAGCCTTAGCACCATATTTAGGCGTATAACACGGGTCATTTAACTAATGTCGTTCATCAAAGTCAGGTTAAATCCCCAGTACTTCATTGATTTGCTCTGCCAGTTTCAATGGACGGAAAGGCTTGGCAAAAATAGCAGCGACATCCAAATCAGTAAAACTCTCTCGATCTGATTGCTGGAATTTGGCTGTTAATAAAATTACTGGAATTTTTTTAGTGCCAGGGTTAGCTTTCAGTTGTTGCAGAGTGGCACGCCCATCCATATCAGGCATCATCATATCTAGTAAAATGACATCAAGTGTAGAGTTGGTGGCTATATTCAACGCTTCTCGACCAGAACAAGCAGTCAACACGTTCCAACCAGCACCCATTTCTAATCCCAACTTTGCGATCGCCCGCACATCTTCTTCATCATCAACAATCAAGATATTTCTGTTCATACTGATACTTTTGCACGATCTACGTGTTGATTTGCTTGATCGCTCTTGAGATATTCTAAAGCCAGATCGGGGAAAATTAGGGGAGAATTAAGCACTTAGAAGCCGTTTATTGCAAAGCTGGTAAAGGTAACAGTACATAAAAAGTGCTACCTTTACCCAAAATGCTCTCAACCCATATTTTACCGTTATGTTGCTGGACAATATTTCGGCAAATAGCCAGTCCTAAACCTGTTCCTCCTTTGTTGCGAGAGTCGGATGCATCTACCTGCTGAAAACGCTCGAAGATTATTTGCAATTTATCTTCAGGAATTCCTCGCCCTTCATCTTGGATAGTAATCAAAAGATATTTGGGTAATGAAGGCTGATTTTCTTCAGACTCAACGCTTCTAGATTCTGAGAGAGTAGCACTTATCCATACGGTATCGCCTGGTTCAGAAAACTTAATAGCGTTGCTTAGTAAGTTAATCAGGGTTTGCAAGAGGCGATCGGGGTCTGCCCAAAGTTCAACTTCTACAGGATTTATAATCAGTCTGACTTGTAATTTATCTGCCATTGCTTGCATTGCTTCCGTTGCCATAATTAGCAAGTCTGCGGCGTTGCACTTTGTCTTACGCGTGAAGATTTTGCCCGATTTCATCCGTTCTAAATCGAGAATATCGTTTACCAAACGAATTAGGCGTTCAGTATTAGTGGTGGCAATGCTCAAGACTTTTTGCCCCTGTTCGCTCAGAGTTCCCAGTTGTCCTGAACCCAATAAATCTAATGCTCCCATTGTGGAAGTTAAAGGTGTACGCAATTCATGACTAACTAAAGAGATAAATTCATTTTCTAGACGTTTACGTTCGGTGATATCATTGGCAATTAATAAAGCACAGGGTACTCCACCTAAGTCAATCAATTCGAGAGATATCAGTATAGTTTTGAGTTCTCCAGACTTAGTAGAAAATTCAAATTCTAGATTATACAGTGATCCAGTTTCCGGCAAAAGTTGAATTGTTTGAGTGTAGACACCTAGCGGCTTGTCGTTAGACGTCGCGGTTGTGTTTTTACCCAAATTAAGTTCATTTGCGGTATCTCCAATTACTTCCTCTAAAGAATAGCCGCTCATTTTTAAGAAACTGGGATTAACATCAATAAAACGAGCTTCCGAAATTGTGGCGATCGCAATCGGATTGGGACTAGAGCGAAAAACTTTAGCAAACTTCTCTTCTGCTTTGGTGCGTTCAGAAATTTCCTGCTGCAACCGCTCATTTTGAGCTTGGAGTTGTTGTTGCAGTTTCCAAATCGTCAAGTGATTTTCAATGCGTGCTAAAACCTCTTCTAGTTGAAAAGGCTTAGTGATATAATCTACCCCGCCAACTGCAAACGCTTTCACCTTATCCAGCACATCACCCAAAGCGCTGATAAAAATTACCGGAATTTCGCGGGTGCGATCGCTTGCCTTCAGCTGTTGGCAGACTTCATACCCATTCATCTCAGGCATATTCACATCTAGCAAAATCAGGTCGGGCGGGACAGCATTTGCTCCCCGTAACCCCGTAGAACCTTTAGTTACACTCCGAACTTTATATCCCTGTTCCGTCAGCATGGCAGATAGGAGGTTCAGATTTTCTGGAGTATCATCAATCACCAGTATATCTGCTTTAGGCAAGTTGAGCGGTTCATTAGGCATGGCAATATCGACTTTAGCCAGAAAGCTACTAATTATTCCTAGAGATTTTAACCTTAGTTCAGTGTCTTAATAATCAGTTACAAAAAAATATCAATTACCCATTTATCTCCCCTAGTTCTCCCCGATTAATTTCTAATCTTACAAACATCAAATCAAGTTTGTGGCTCACACTTCCCAAATTACACAACAAGGAGTAACTTGTATGCAAAGTTCAACTATACGTAAACCAACCATTATTGCACCAGGAGAAGGTAATCAATTCTCAATTCTTGGCGGACAATTTACCATAAAAGCAACTGGTGAAGATACAAATCAAGCTTGGACAATTTATGAATTTACAGATACAGAAGGAAATGGGCCACCATTGCATACTCACCCTTGGGAAGAAGCATTTTATATTCTAGAAGGTGAACTAGATATCCAAATTGGTACAGAAACAATTTTGGCATCACCAGGATTTTTCGTTAACATTCCTCACAATGCACCACACGCCTTCAAGATTCGTTCTGCTAATGCTAAATTTTTGGTTTTAGTTTCACCTAAAGGCGCAAAAAACTTTTATGAAGAAATGGGTCAAGTAGCAGATAGTTCATCGCTAAACATGGAAAAAGTACAGCCTGTTTTGAACAAATATGGATTGCAGTTTCTTGCGTGAACCTTTCATTTGGATGCAGGGCGCACAGAGATGCGCCCCTAATGGGAATGACTATATATAAACACGCAGACTTTGCGTTATAAATCACTTTCGTTGGTAAATAAATCTATTTCTGCAAAAATCTTATGTACTCAATAACAAACAAGCAACTCTATTCGATGCCAAAAGCTGTCCTGAGTTTGGGACTCACCGCTAGCCTTGTTTTGTACGCAAGCACGAGCCAGGCGGGTAAAAACGGTACTGGAGTGCCTGCCGAACTCCAGGGCGAATGGCGGTACGGTCGAATCTCGTCTATCCAATACCAAGACAGCTACACAGGGCAGTCAGCAGCCCCAAATGGTTCAAGCGATCAATTTCAACTTGCATCTGACGGTAATTACAAGCGAAATCGGCTGCTTCAAATCAACACCTACAACTGTGCATCCAACCTTTTCATAGAGGAAAAGGGCAAAGTTAAGATTGAGGCTCAACGCCTAACTTTCCAACCTAGCGACAGCACATCCAAAGGGCAAATCTGCAATAGCAGGCGCACCTACTCCAGCCGCAATACAGCAAAGCCTGAAACTTACGAGTGGTCGATTGAGACGAACGATTACGGGCAGCAAGTTCTGGTGCTTGCAACCTCCGATGGCAAGAGTCGATCTCATTACGGGCGACCTAAGTAAGTTAATGAGCATTTAAGTTGCATAGAACCCTAATTACGCTTGATTATGCTCCCCCTATTCCCCCTGCCTCCCCTAGTTCTCCCCGATTGTTTCTTAATCTACAAAATATCGAACTGAGGTCATTCCATGATTCACCATATTTCAATTGCTGTTAGAAACCCCAGCCATGTTGCTCAAGTTCTGGCGGAAATCTTAAAAGCACAAGCTGTTCCTTTTCCTCCTAACCCAGGAAGTTATATGGTTATACCTTTTGATGAATACGGTACAGCCATTGAACTCTATCCTTTAGGCTCTCAAATTGAACCTGGTGAAAATGATGAAGAATGCGTATTTATCCGTACTGCAATTACCTCTATTTATACAGATATTCATGCAGCTATTTCTGTGCCCATTAGCCAGAAAGAAATTGAACAAATCGGTGTCCGTGAAGGTTGGCGTGTAGTGCGCTGTAACCGCGATTCTTTCTTTGATGTAATTGAGTTTTGGGTGGAAAACAGATTAATGATTGAATTGTTAACGCCAGAAATGGCATCTCAGTATTTGAAATTTGCCACTCAGCAAGAAAATCTGAAATATTTTTTGGCAGAACCAGCTTTAGCAACAAATTAATATTTAAGCGTGTAATATCATCTCCGCTTGATTGCCTATTAAACCCGAAGAACCCCACCCCGCCAAAGCTACGCTTTGTCTCCCCTCCCCGCTTGCGGGGAGGGGTTGGGGGTGGGGTGTAATGACTGTGGTTAACATAACTAATTATGCAGGCATAATATAATTTCTAGAGATTAGAACCTACAAATTACACGCTTCACTCTTTATTGGACATGATATTACGAATTATCTTCCGTTAGGTCGATAATTTCATCGAAGCAGAAGCTGCGGACTAAATGTGCCAACTTTTCTGCCAAAGCAGAATGAGTTTGGGGAATTTGCTCAATTAGTTGGAAAATCCTTTCAGCATCCACTTCAACGGCTGCTTGATTAAGTTCTGTTAACCATTTGCTAGGCATAGCGGTAATTGCAGAGCGAAGATCCAAGATGGAAGATTGAATATTCTCTAAGTTGTTGTTTGTTGCATCTTCACTGCTTTCTTCTGCACAGATATAACGCACCTGCAAATATTCAGCCATTTTCTCAAAAATCACCTGCTCCCGGAATGGCTTGCGAACCAAATCGTCACAACCTGCGGCTAAAATACTTGCCTGTTGTTCTTCAAAAGCACTTGCGGTTAGGGCAATAATCACGGTGCGGTGATTTGTAGTTATATTTCTTTCCTTAGCTCTAATCTCTTTAGTTGCATCGTAGCCGTTTATTATAGGCATCCGCATATCCATCCAAATTAGATGAGGTTGCCAAGTTTGCCACATTGCGATCGCTTCTTGTCCATTATTGGCAGCCTTAATCTCAAAGCCAATGCTACCAAGAAGTTGCACAATTAAATCGCGGTTTTCTTTGCGGTCATCCACTACCAAAACCCGGTAAGATGGTTGGTCTGCTGCCAGCTTGATCACACGTCCTTTACTTAATTTTGGTGTAGGTTTCAAAGCTGCGGCTAAATTCACTTGGATGTCAAAGCTAAAAATAGATCCTTGTCCAAGGCTACTTGTCAAGTGAATATCACCTCCCAGTAACCGCACAAATTGACGGCTAATAGTTAATCCTAGTCCAGTTCCCTCCTTGGTTTGGATACCACTTGTTGTCTGGACAAAAGGCTGAAACAGGTTATTCATTTCTTCTGGTGCTATCCCCCGTCCAGTGTCTTGGACTTCAAAGTGAAGGGATGGGGTATTGGGCATGGGGCATTGGGCATGGGCCATTGGGCATGGCATGGGGTATGAGGCAGGGGTCAATAGTTCTTCCTCCTCTACTTCCCCTGCTTCCTCTGCGCCTCTACTTTCACTCCCTGCTCCCTGCTCCCCACTCCCTAATCTGACTCGTAAGGTTACTCCCCCTGTTTGAGTAAATTTGACGGCATTACCCAAAAGGTTAATCAGGACTTGGCGGAGCTTACCTTCATCTGTCTGGATGTAACGGGGGAGATTGGCAGCCATTTCAAACTTGAGAAATAATTGCTTTGCTTGTGCCCTTACCTGGAACATCTCTTGTAATGTTTGCAACAACAGATAAAGGTCGAAGTCTTCAGGATTGAAAGTGATTTGTCCAGCCTCAATTTTGGACATTTCCAAGACATCGTTAATCAGATTGAGCAAGTGTTCTCCACTGCGGTTAATAGTAGCTAAAGATTCACGCTGATTTGATTTGAGGCTAGTATCTCGCTCCATTAATTGGGAAAAACCCAGGATGGCATTCAAAGGTGTGCGGAGTTCGTGACTCATGTTAGCCAAGAAAGCACTTTTAGCTCGGTTGGCAGTTTCGGCGGCTTCTTTGGCAATTCTCAGTGCTTCTTCTGCTTGATGTCTGGCTCGACCAATCGCAATTATTTCACCTATCAGCTTTAATAGATTCACATCCTCTTGACTCCAGGTTTTACACAAGTGAATCATCGCTGTACCGACAAATCCAACTACTTTGCCAGAGTGAAGCATGGGTACAGCAACTAAAGACTGAAACGACATTCTTTCAAATAGCTTTTTCTCTGCTGTATCAGGCGGCAGTTCTGCTACACAAGAGATTTGTATATGGTTGCCACGAAGGATAGGAGCATAAAAATAGGGAAAACTTTCAACAGGTGATCCTTTGGCAAGAGCAATCAATGGCTCGACACCTTCGCTACACCATTCATGAATGAGGTCGAATCGGCTTTGATCTTCGGATAATTCAAAGATACAGCTGTGTTCGGCACTAATAAACTGAGCGATCGCTTGAAGTGTAAAATTAATTGCTGTTTCTAAATTTTGGTCAATAAATTGCCGAGAAATACTACTGAGCAAACTTTCTGCTTGGGTACGACGTTGCAAAGCTTCTTCTGCTTGTTTGCGATCGCTAATATCACGAGCTACACCCACAATCTGAAAATTACCTTGGGCATCTTGTGTGCGGACTGCATTAGCAGTTAGCCAAACCCAGCCTTTAGTTCGATGTTTGGCGCGGTACTCAGTTCCCGAAATTCCCTCACCTGTTGCGAGGATAGTTTGGGCGGCTTCAAAACATATTGGCACATCATCGGGATGAGTAAACAATGCTAAGGAATGACCTTCCATTTCGCTGGGGGCAAATCCGGTAGTGTTCAATATATTAGGAGAAATATAGTTAAATACCCCATCAGGATTGATGACAAACAGCATATCGTTGACCTTTTCAACGATAGTGCGAAACTTTAACTCACTTTGCTGTAGGGCTGCTTCTGCTTGTTTGCGTTCCAATTCAGCACCGGCACGGGCAGCAAAGATTTTGAAAATCATTTCTCGCCCAGGATCGTGGTGCATTGGTTTGACATCTATGACACCTATATGTCCGATGATTTCCCCGGATGAACTGGTAAGAGGAACGCCAAGAAAACTTTCGGCATTCATTCTCACTAAATCTGCATCTTCGGGGAAAGCAGCTTGTACTCCTTGAGGATAGTGACATAAGTTGCCTTCCAAGGTTTCTTGACAAGGAGTACCGCGCAAATCATATTCCAAGTTATCGCCAATATCCCCGCAACACCAAAATGCCAAAGTCCGAACTTTAGTTTTTAGCTCATCACTAAACTCAGTAACTAGGGCGTATTGAACTTGCAATACCTCAGCAAGGTAACGAACGCAAGAATTGAAAAATTCATCACCTGTTTTCGCTGCTGTGCCCTCAACAATTAAGCGTAAAGCTTGTTCTTGCTGTTTGCGATCGCTAATATCTGTAAAAACAGAATCCAAACAAGATTCTTCTGCGTTGAGACGGAGTGACAACAGTACCCAAACAACAGATCCATCCAAGCGTCGCAGTGCTACTTCAAAATTGCCAACTTCCCCCTCCTCTTCTAACTCTGCTAACATCCGCTTGCGATCTTCTGGATTGACATATAAATCAGTTGTAAAATACTTGCCAACTAAGTCAGCAGCAGAGGTAAAACCTAATATTTCAGCACCACGTTGATTAGCATCGATAATCAATCCATCTTTTTGGCAGGTGCGGAAAATCCCCACTTGGGAATTTTCAAAGATGTTGCGGTATTTCATTTCACTACGACGCAAAGCTTCTTCTGCTTGCTTGCGTTCTGTAATATCGCGTCCCACACCCGCGATCGCAATTCCATCACTGGGAGTATTGATTGTCGAAGTGTTAAAGTTGAACCATCGCCAGCTGCTGTCTTTGTGTCTTAATCGCACCTCAATATCAGTCAGCTTTTCTCCAGCCACACTCCTTTGTAAGGCTGACATACTAATTGTTGAATCTTTAGGATCGACGAACTCCATCATAGAATGGCCTTCCACTTCTGCCAGGCTGTATCCTAAAATTGGAGTTACATTAGGTGAATGATAGGTAAAGGTTCCGCTTGGGGTGAGGACAAATATCAGGTCATTGGCATTTTCGATGATAGTACGGAACTTTAATTCACTCTCCTGGAGAGCTTGTTGGGCGCGTTTGCGTTCTGTGGCATCAGTGCCGACTGAAAGAATTTCGATTAAGTTTCCTTGTTCATCTAATATGGGTTTATTTGCCCAGACTATCCAGACGCGATCGCCATTTTTGCATAAGTTTTCATTTTCATTAAATAAATAGTTTTCTGGGTGTAGACAAATATCAACCATTAATGTTTGTAAATCGCGCCCAGAAGTTTCGGTTTCAGGGACAATTGTACCGACAACATTGCGTCCTGTAATCTCTTGAGTATCGAAGCCAAAAAGCTTATGACCATAGTCATTTAAATATATGATGTTACCGTTACTGTCCCAACGCAGAATGATGCAGTTAGCTGTTTGTACCAAATCGCGATACTGTACTTCGCTTTGTCGTAATGCTTCCTCAGTGCGTTTGCGATCGGTAATATTCCGCACCATTACCAAGATGTGTTGTTTGCCATTGTAAATGCAAGTCGTTCCTGTAACTTCCACATCGATCAAAGTGCCATCTTTGCGGATATCGACTGCTTGTCCATAAAATTGCCCACCAGTTCGCGTTGTTTCAAGAAACTCACGGAACACTGAATGTGAGTTTGGGTGAATGTAGGCTGATGGATGCAAAGCAATTAATTCTTCGTAAGTGTAACCATACAACTGACAAGCAGCGGGATTAAGTTCCACAACTGTTTCGGTTTCCATGTCAGTAATAAAGACTCCATCATTAATAGCTTCAAAGATAGTACGGTATTGCAACTCACTTTGTCGTAGTGCTTCTTCTGCCCTTTGGCGTTGGGTGATGTCACGGAAACTCCACACTCTACCAATAATCTGTTCGCCGATGCGCTGAGGACAGGAGTATCGCTCAAATATTCTGCCATCTTGCAGTTCTAAGCAGTCGTAACTAACTAGTTCAGGTTGTGAGTATAATTCTCGGACTCGTTGCAAAAACACACCCGGTTCTTTTAACTGATTTGCCAGATACGCCAACCGCTTAGGATGATCTGGTTCTGTCAAAAGTTCTGGTGGAATTGACCACATTTCTAAGAACTTTTGGTTGTAACTAGTGATATTACTTAAGCTATCGACTACTAAGATACCATCTTGAATCGATTCAAAGATAGCGCTTAAAAGAGATAAAGAGTTTTCTAAAGCAACTTGAGTTTGTTTGCGTTCGCTCAAATCTCGCCCTAAAACCACCAGAGCTTTGCGTCTACCATCCTGGTGAAATAGGGGAGCTTTAATCATATCTACACTGCTCACTGTCCCATCAGGCCGGGGTATAACTTCTTCTACCCGATGCACACATCCCATCTGCCAAGCTTGTTCATCTGTTTTGTCGCAGTTGATCAAAGCATCGTGATAAAAATTGCTAAATTCTGCTAGTTCTGAGTCTGTTTTACCTTGATAATCAACGCCTTGTAGCTGTAAAAATTCTAGGTTAGCCTGGTTTGATAGCAACCATTTTCCTTCACCGTTCTTCAAACAGATAATATCGGGTGTAGCGTTAATTAATGTCTGCAAACGCTCCTCAATCTCTTGCAGGGATTCTTGAGTTTGTTGTGCCAGCGTGATATCCCGAATCACCAGTATTGCACATTGATCATCACTCAGTCCGGTACAGTTACCGGAAATTTGTAGTGTTAAAGTCCGCTCACACTGCTGGAACTGGTAATTTGCTGTTTCATATTCACCATTGAGTATCCGCACATCAGGATAGACTGGTAAACCAACTGGTTGTCTTGCTTGTGCTAATGGTAGTAAGTCAGTTAGCTTTGCGCCGCAGACAGTGTTATGGGGTTGATTCACCAAACGCTCGAAGCTAGGATTGCACCATTGAATGTGTCGATCTCCTCCTACCCAGACTACAGCATCAGCGATCGCACCTAATGTTACTTCCATTTTGGTGAGGGTAGTTTGCAATTGCTTTACCTGCTCCAATTGTTTAGCGCTCATCACCAACTTCTTAACTTCTCCTGGATAGATATAACAACTTGGTATAGCGATTGTAACTTTAGTTGATTATTAGGATATTTAGCTACAGCAAAAATACATATTAGCTTCAACTTTTACAGCAATAATACAGATATCAGCATCATAGATAAGTAGAGGGAAGAAATAACGAATGCCCACTCCCCAATACCCTAATTAAACTGTGCTAAAAAATTTTTCCGTAATTGTAACTATCTCCCCTAGTTCTACCCTATTTATCTCTAAATTCAAATCAGAAAAGCAGAGAACACCGCCCAAAACAAGCGCACAATCTCTGCCGTATCAATAAGCCAACGAAAACGGGAAACAAACCTATGCTACACCAAATTAAAGAACTGCTTCAAAACACCCAACTACAACAGCAAATCAAGGCAGCAACTAACCAAGCAGAAGCTATCAAAGTGTTAGCGATCGCTAGTACAGAAAAAGGTTATAACTTCACAGTTGAAGCCATTTCTCAAATGCTGGCAGAACTTACCTTTGTGGATTCCAACGAACTAAGCGAAGAAGAATTACTCAGTGTTAGTGGTGGAATGATGGCTGACAGTGCGCCCAAGCTATGTCATACAGTTTCCTGTGGTGGCGGACACGCGGGCTGCTGCTAAGAAAAGTATGTAGCTTCTCTTTTTCTTAGCATTGTAACCTCCATCAGGTTGTTTTTCTAAAACGACTTTTTAGAGCCAGCTTTTCCAATATTTTAATTTGGATAATTTCCATACTTGATACTGAGGCTCAACGCAGAAGAAGATGCTACATAACAAATTCCCTCTTTGCTTTTACCAAGAGAAAGAGGAAACTGACTTAATAAGTATTACACCAACTTTAGGAGAACAAAACTATGTTGCCACAAATTAAAAGCCTACTCCAAAATAGCCAACTACGCGAGAATATGCAAGCAGCAGTTAGCCAAACAGAAGCCATCAAGCTGTTGCTAATTGCCAGTGCAGAAAAAGGTTATACTTTCACAGCCGAAAGCGTAGCTCAAATGCTTTCAGAACTGACCTTTGTGGACTCAAACGAACTAAGTGAAGAAGAATTACTCAGTGTTAGTGGCGGAGCAATTGCTGATAGTGCCCCCAAACTATGTCACACAGCCGGCTGTGGTGGCGGACACTGCTATCTTTCGTAATTCATACTTTTTGGTGAAATAATCCACCAAATTGCTAAGTTTGTGGTCTTTATCGGTTGGGGACTTGTACCCCAACTGATTCAATTAAGAATTACAAATTATTTTAATTATGCTTACCTAATTAGTACTTAGACGAACGCTATTGTTCTTAATGCCAACTATTAAAACGTAGATCATAATTAATACTTACCTTTTAACTCTATCATGAGGAATGCAGCTATGGTTCAACAAGTTGTTCGCTTATCCCAACAGAAAACATCAGACGATTTAAGGGCGATCGCTGCCAATGCTAGCTTTCTCTGGGAGCGTCTTGATGAAAGCAGATTTGCAATTGATGTCGAGCAAGTCAATGAACAAGAAATTAACCGTCGGCGCGATCGCTGGTGTCAAGTTGTAGCAGAAGGCAAATGGGACACTTTGCACAAACGCTTACAGTGGGAAGGACTAGACCTCGATACTGTTAGTTCCAGATTGGGAACTATCGAGTTGCTTGCCGATCAACCTTTGCCTGAGTGGGCAGAAACCTTGCAGGAAATCATTCAAACCGCTACAAAATTCGATTCTGCAACCGAACTATTTCTACCAATCGATTCACAAAATCCTATCACCTTTGAAGATATCCTTTTGCCTGCTATCTTGGTAGCCAGACAGCAATTACTGACTCGCTGCGACAGTCAATTCACCCAAGAGTGTCTTCCCTTATCGATTCTTTCCCAAGCTGCTTACAGTTCTCTAGAACGTAGTTTACTGCAACGATTAGCAGAACTTTGCACTAAAACATTAGATTTTGAATTTTCTCAAGTGCGTCCCTTTGGTCAAAACTTGCTCGGCTTACTGGGACTGGAGACACTAAACAATAACACTCACTACACCAAGTTCGTCAATCAACTCCTGGAAGATGGAATGCTGGCGTTCTTCCAAAAATATCCAGTTCTCGGTCGGTTAGTGGCAACAGCCGTCAATTTTTGGGTTGAGTTCACTGCTGAATTTATTGAACGTTTAGTTGCAGATAGGACAGATATTCAGCGAACTTTTAACGAAGCGATCGCCCCATTTTCTCAAAACAAAGTTGCCAAAATTCAAGCCTCTATTTCCGACTCGCACAAGCGCGGACGAGCGGTAATTTTGCTCACCTTTGAATCTGGACTTAAACTTGTTTATAAACCCAAAGATTTAGGATTAGAAGTTGTTTTTAATCAATTTTTGGATTGGTGCAATCAACACAGCAATCTCTTAGATTTTAAAGTCATTCAAGTACTTGAACGCAACGGTTACGGTTGGGTGGAAAATGTTGAACAGTTGCCTTGTGTTGATCAAGCAGCTGCGAAACGATTCTATCAACGTTCTGGAATGTTGTTGTGTGTGCTGTATGCCCTCAGAGCCACAGATTGCCATTACGAAAACTTAATTGCCAATGGCGAACATCTGGTGCTGATTGACATGGAAACACTTCTGCACCATGAACCGAATCTCATTGAAGACTCACCGCTTACCCAAGATTTTGAAACAACCGCCACACGACAATTTTGGGATTCCGTACTCCGCACCGGACTTTTACCGCGTTGGGACTTTAGTGGCGATCGCAGCGTCGCATATGATATTAGCGGGTTAGGTAGCACAGATCCCCGACTATCTCGCCGCAAAGTGCCGCGCTGGCAAAATATTAATACAGATAATATGCACCTGTTACCTGAGTTGGTCACGGTGCCGATTGCGAAAAATGTGCCGTTTTTGGATGGAGTTGCTCTGTCTCCAAATGATTATCAACAACAAATCAACGATGGATTTGAGCAGATGTATCGCTTTCTGATGGCGCACAAAGATTTCTTACTTTCACGCCAAAGTTTGCTGTCTGCTATGCAAAATCAGCAGGTGCGCTTTATCTTCCGCAACACCAGGATCTATGGCATCATCCTCCAAAAAACTTTGTCACCTGATCATCTCAAACATGGGGTAGATTACAGCATTCAACTCGATGTTCTCAGTCGTGCTTTTCTAGTTGCTCAGGAAAGACCAAACGCCTTTCCCGTTTTGAGCGCAGAATTACGAGCGATGGAACAATTGGATATTCCCTTCTTCACGGCTAGCGCTGTTATTGATGAACTCAGTTTAAACGGTTATCCAACTATTCCCAACTACTTCAAGCAATCCAGTTATCAAGACCTGCTCAACCAGTTACAATCTCTGGATGAAACCGACCTAGCTCGGCAAATAGCGATTATTCAAGGCTCCTTCGATGCCAAGATCGCAACCACCTCCAGCCGCCAGGGTGGGCAATGGCAAGCCCAATCGTTACCGTTGCTGAGTTCAGAACAGTTGATTGCCGAAGCCAAAGAAATCGCCACTCAACTTGAAACCAAAGCTATTTCTGACCCTGATGGAAGCGTTAACTGGATTGGTTTAGACTTTGTGCCTCGTGCCGAACGATATCAACTGCAAGTATTGAATAATTGTCTTTCTGACGGACGCTCTGGAGTTGCCTTGTTTTTAGCTGCGCTCAGTCAAGTAACTGGTGATTCCCGTTACCGTGATTTAGCATTTAGAACATTGCAATCTCTGCGCCGCCAAATCCACACCATTGACCTAGAAACTTGGCAACGCATGGCTCGTTTAATGGGCGTTGGTGGCGCAACAGGTTTAGGCTCAATGATCTATAGCCTGGTGAAAGTTAGCCAATTTTTGAAAGATGCAACTCTATTGCAAGACGCTCAAGTATTAGCCGATTTGATGACACCGGAACTAATTGCTGCGGATGAACATTTGGATATTATGAGTGGATCGGCTGGGGCAATTCTAGGGTTATTGTCCCTGCATCAAATCACAGGGGAAGCAGCCGTTTTAGAAAATGCGATCGCTTGTGGACAACATTTGCTCAACCGTCAAGTTAGCCACAATGGTGCGCCCAAAGCTTGGCATACTTTTTGGGACAAGCCCTTAACCGGCTTCTCTCATGGAGCCGCAGGTATCTCCTATGCATTACTTAGACTTTATGATGTTACCTTGGAGAGCAAGTACTTAGAAGCAGGTTTAGCAGGAATTGAGTATGAGCGTAGCGTCTTTTGCCAATCCACTGCCAACTGGCCCGATTTCCGCAGAATGGGACAATCAGGACAACCTGACTTTGCAAATAAGTGGTGTCACGGTTCAGCCGGCATTGGTTTGGGGCGTTTGGGCAGTTTGAGAATCGTGGAAACGCCGGAAATTCAACAAGAAATTGAAATTGCTCTCCAAAATACTCAGAACTTTGGCTTGCAGGCGATCGATCACTTGTGCTGTGGTAACTTCGGTAGGGCAGAAGTGCTGTTAGTCGGTGCAAAAATCTGTTCTCGTCCTGATTGGCATCAAATTGCTCACCAGAATGCAACAAATGTTGTGGCTAGAGCCAAGCGAACTGGAGCTTATCAATTGTTCCCCAACTTACCCAATTCTGTATTTAATCCCGGCTTTTTACCCGGTACATCTGGAATTGGTTATCAATTGCTGCGTCTAGCTAACAATGACTTGCCTTCAATATTGTTGTGGGATTGAGCTTGTTATTCGCATCCTGAGTGCTTGGTGGGGTGGGGTTCTTCAAGTTTAATAAGAATCAAACGGACATTATATTATACGCAAAAATCGCTTTTGACCACACCCTATTACCTGACTCAACGTTAATAGGGTATGTTTACAGCTAAGATTAATTCCTCATCCAAGGAACGCAAAGTCTTGCGCTCCTTGGATGATTTAATTTAAATTACAGATTTAAATTGGTAGCTTTCTTTTAAAGAATTGCTTTAAGATAACAGACATTAAAACTACCACCCTGTTCTAATTTTGTCTGATTTCTAATGCTTTTCCTTCCCTACAAAAAAGTTCCGATAATTCAAATCGCAATCATGCTTTAGGCGAAAAACCTTTTTTTGTATAATCCCAGTAATCCGACTACACCCAGACCAAGTAATGCCGATGACTCAGGTACAGAAGTTGTTTGTGCTGTAAAACCAGTTTCGTAAGAAATACTAGGTTGGGTAGCTGAAGTAACTGTGTAACTAGCCTCTATTTGTTGTAATCCTTCATCACCAATCGGAACCAAATAAGTACCATCTTGATCACCAGTTAACTTTTTGCCTAAATATTCTACTGTCACATCTGGAATTTGTTTTCCTTCATAAAGAACTTGAACTTTCAAGTTCTCTCCTGGTTTGACTGTAAGAGGATTCTGTAACGAGATGATTTCTAAAGGCAAATTGAATGGTTGAGCCAGAGTGTCAGACCAATCGAAAAGAGCTTTAGTATACTTCAGATAATGGCTAACGTCTTGATATTGTCCAATTTCTTGTTCGGAAATACTGCGAGATTCATCGCCTACCTTAGCATAATACCCATTATCAAAAAATCCAGTTAATGCTGCGATTTCACTATTAGAAGTTGAAGTTAGAGATAGCCCGTCTTTTTTCTGATTGATATCAAATGGAAGTATTTGTCTATTAGAATCATAAGCTGTAGCTTGCTTAAATTTAGATGTTTCGTAAGGTTCTGGGCCATCTTCTGGGTGACCAAATAAGAGATCATATTCTCCATTGTCATAATTAAACCAGATAATATGCGCTGAAACTGGTTGGATAAACAAAGGTAACATTGCCAGTGCCAATAGCAATTCTTTCCATTTTTTGGTAAACATCTAAATATTCCTAAATCAGGTGTTAAACAATTAAAACCATAATATTTAATAGCTAACAATCCCCCCATCAGGGATATTTTTTATTAAAAATAGAAGCTTTTTATTAAGAAATAAAAAATAAACTTTTTTTGTTATCTGAAATACAAAATGTTTTTCAGAATAAATATTTCGTTTAGGGTATTGGCTTTTGAGCAGAAGTCAAGTAGGAAGAAAAAGCTATAACAGAATATAGCAATCCTATTTAAAGACTTTGATGAACGTAAGTATTTGTTGGATTGAGGAACGAAAGCCAACTTTAAAAGTGAGATCGCAGTTATAGCAATCCTATCTGAGTTGTGAAAAATATAGCTAATAGAACGAACCACCATCTCTGCGAGAGGCTTCCGCCAACGCGTAGCGTTTTGTTAGAAAAAGACGAATTCTTTCCCCAAATCAATCAAACGCCGCCCAAAGGATAGACGGATCTTGGAAATCAGTACAATAGTTTGATCGTCGGAGTACCCCTGTCCGTCAAGCAAAGAGGCTGCGAACAGTTAAGATGCGTTTTAACTCAATTAACTTGACTGGTCTAAATTGAGCGATCGCTGAAGAATGAAATGTAACCAGGTGGGCAGCAAGCTTCACCAACCTAACGGAGAACAAGATGAGCAGTATTAATGTGAGCAGTAAAAATATGACACATAAGAGCGCGCTCGTTACTGGAGCATCCAGTGGAATCGGTGCCGTCTATGCTGATCGCTTCGCAAAGCGTGGTTACGATCTCGTGCTGGTAGCGCGTGACCACGCCCGAATGGAAGCTCTAGCCGAAAGACTGCGCCGGGAAACCGGGGTGGTGGTTGACATCCTTCAGGCCGATCTCACCGATGCTGGTGAACTCGCCCAGGTGGAGGAGCGGCTACGTACTGACACGCACATTAGTATCCTGGTTAACAATGCTGGTGTCAGCGCTGCCAGCAGTTTCATAGATCAAAGCCCGGATGAGGTGGCTAAAATCATCAGCCTCAACACCATAGCGCTGACGCGGCTTGCCAGCGCCGTCGCTCCACGGTTCGTCAGAGCGGGCGATGGCGCGATCATTAACATCAGTTCGGCGGTTGCCTTAGTACCGGAATTCGGTTTGACTGTCTATGGCGCAACCAAAGCCTTTGTCCTCTTCCTCACCCAGGGTCTCCACTTCGAGCTTGGTTCCAAAGGTGTCTATGTTCAGGCTGTGCTACCGGCATCAACGCAGACGGAAATCTGGGAGCGCTCAGGTTGGGATATGAATGCGCTACCGCCTGCTATGAAAGTTGACGAACTGGTGGACGCCGCCCTTGTTGGCTTTGATCGCCGCGAAACTGTCACCATCCCGTCGCTTCTCGATGCGGAGCAGTGGAACACCTTCGATGCTGCTCGCCAGAGCATGATCCCAAATTTCAACCAGGTAGATGCCGCAGACCGCTATCGCCTCGCCTCAAAACCATATGTGCGCCAGTTATCGTAACTTTTTCCCAACTGATGCCCACTGGTAGTTTACAGGAATTCGCTTGGCAAGTTCAAAATCGTAATTTTGACGAGCGAAGTCTTCACCAGAGGTGTTTTACCCCATCTGAAAAATTAATAGCTGCCTACTTTACCCCCACGTTCCTTACCAAATTTTCTTTTTTAGCCAATGGATATGATTATGACAACACTAGAGACAATGACAGGAAAAATCAACCCCCAAGAACTGACCCAAAGCAAACTACAATTGCATTATGCCGTTCAATATATTGCCGCAACGGGTGCAGCATTGGTAGAGCCTCTACCAGATTACAGCCACACCAGCATGGTATGGAATCCGGTTTTAGAAGCGTTTGTTGGATCGACTATTCGAGCAGCCCAGCCCTTTCAAATAGCACTCAACCCAGTCAGTTTCACATTACTGTTGATAGATGATCAGCATGACACGATCGCATCTTTGCCATTACATGGAAAGACAATGCTAGAAGGGTTAGATTGGCTCCAGCACGAGATTTCTAAACTCGGTATAGATGCCAGCAAAATTGTCTTTTTAGACTATCCACCTGATGACTTTCCCAATCATCCCCTTGCTCACGGAGCCTCCTTTGATGCCAGTCAAGAGGTGGAATTGCGTGAATTAGCAAATTACTACATTACCGCACATCGACTACTTCAGAAAATTGTTACGACTAACGAGAATGCCTCAGCGATTTACATTTGGCCCCATCATTTTGATATGGCAACACTAATTACACTTTCTGACTCCAAAAATGAGAGTCCATCAACAGTCGGGGTTGGATTATCGCCTGGAGACACTAGCTATCAAGAACCTTACTGGTATGTGTCTCCTTATCCGTATCCAGACACAGCCAATCTTCCTACCCTTGATGGTCAGGCTTTTTGGCATACCCAACACTGGGTTGGGGCTGTGCTGCAAGCTTCTCAATTCACTAAAAATGCTAATGCCCAAACCCAACAACAGCAGGTTGCGGCATTCTTGCATTCTGCTGTGAAAGCATCAATAACCCTGCTCAAGTCCGAGCCTTCTGCTGAAGTTTGACGATGAATGTCTTGCAAACTTGTTCTCTCTGTTCTCACCAGGTTTTGTGCCATATCTGCGCTAGAAGATTTTATCGGTTGTGTGGCTTTGTTGGATAAATAAACCCATTGAAATCAAGGGTTTGGGCGATTGAGATCCCAATAAATACTTATTCTCTGACATCTTGAGAGGCTCAAACCCTTACCCAAATTGAGACAGCAAAAGCGATCGCTTACTCTAATTCTCCCCTAGTTCTCCCCGATCGCACTTTAATCTTAGAAGTCTAGAAGACTTGAGGTTCTAGGCGCTTTCAGTAAAGAGGAGAACAATGCAACTAAAACATAGCCACATCTTTCGCCCAGAAGCCCTAGATCGCTTATCTTCACCAGAACAACTAGATCAAGCAATCCAAGTTGTCAAACCTCAAGCTTGGTTAACCCTATCTACTTTGAGTTTTGTGGTTGCTGTGGCTGGTATCTGGAGTGTATTTGGTAGAATTCCTCTCACCCTCACAGGTCAAGGTATCTTGATTAAACCGCACCATGTTGTGGAATTTCAAGCACCCAGTTCTGGCCCATTACTAACTCTAAAGGTCAAGGCGGGGGATATTATTAAACAAGGTGATGTACTAGGGATAATCGACCAATCAGCACTGAAGCAGCAACTACAACAAGAGCAAGTAAAGTTGCAACAGTTGCAAACCCAGAATCAAGAAACGGATAGGCTACAAAAGCTGCTGATTGACCAACAAATTATCACTCTTGGACAGCAAAAATTGGATTTAGAAAATAATCTGCACCGAGAGCAAAGTGCGCCCAAGTTACGCGATCAGACACAAAGAGCGATCGCTCAAAAACGTCAAAGCATTAATTCGCGCAAACAACAAATTAATTACTTACTCAAAACTCTTAAAGGACGGGTTGATAACCGTCGTCAGCTTTTTGAGCAGCATGTCATCAGCCAAGATATGCTGGTGCAAGCTGAACAGGAATATTTTAATACTCAAAGCGAACTATCAAATATTGACGTGCAACTGAAGGATCTTGAAATTCAAGAAACCACCACGCAACGAGAATATCTGGAAAATCTGAATAGAATTGACGAAATTAAAACCAAAATTAAAGATATCAATATTCAAAATACTAAACTACGCGAACAAGACCTGAAGCAATCAATTGATAAAACTAATCAAATTCAGGAAATAAAGCGCCGTATTGCCCAATTAGAACTGCAACTATCTCAAGAAAGTAGAATCATTAGCAAATACAATGGTCATATTCTAGAAGTAAGTGTTGTTCCTGGTCAAATGATGAATCCGGGTATTCGCTTGGGTTCAATTGAAGCTGAACAGCCAAATTCAAAACTTGTGAGTCTTGTTTACTTTGCTAATAAAGATGGGAAGCAAATCAAGCCAGGAATGGCTGTACAAGTGACTCCCAGCTTTGCCAAACGTGAACGCGAAGGTGGCATTGTCGGAACAATCGCAGATATTTCTTCATTTCCGGTAACTACACAAGATATTACAGCGATCGTTGGTAACAAAGAAATAGCCGCCAGTCTCGCGGGTAAAGGTGAAGGTCAGGTACAAGCTTTTGTCCAACTCCAAGAAAACCCTACATCAATAAGTGGTTACAAATGGTCATCATCTGATGGCCCAGCCTTAAAAATATCTTCCGGCACAACTACCTCTGTTCAAGTGAAAGTCGGAGAAAAAGCACCTATTTCTTATATTATTCCTATGCTACGCTCTTGGACGGGGATTTATTAAAATAATTCGTAATGGGCTACGCCCCGCTACGCTAACGTAATTCGTAATTCGTAATTCGTAATTAAATTGGGCATGGGGCATGGTTACAACTTGAAGGTTCACCATCATCAGAAGCTCAACTTTTACCCTTAGAAGCTTAACCAACGTTCAAGTCCTAATACCAATGCCTAATGCCCAATTCCCAATTCCAAAATTTAAACCAAATCGTGTCCGCACTTCTACACTTTTACAAATGGAAGCGGTGGAATGTGGTGCGGCTGCTTTAGGAATAATTCTGAGCTATTACGGTCGGATTGTGCCACTGGCTAAACTGCGTGAAGAATGCGGTGTTTCGCGGGATGGGAGTAAAGCTTTTAATATCCTCAAAGCTGCTAAAAATTATGGACTCAATGCTAAAGGTTTAAAACTATCTCTAGAAAAAGTGACAACTACCCGTCTTCCCTACATTGCCTTTTGGAATTTTAACCATTTTCTCGTGGTAGAAGGATATAGCAAAAAACGCGTCTACCTCAACGATCCTGCCACTGGTAAAAGAACAGTGAGTTGGGAAGAGTTTGATCGCGCATACACGGGTGTTGCGCTGGTGATGGAACCAGGAGGGGACTTTCAGAGGGGAGGCAAAAAAAATCACATTGTCTCAGCTTTAAGTAACCGCTTACAAAACTCATGGGGTACTATTTTATTTTGTTTGCTAGCGGGGTTATTGCTAACACTGCCTCGATTAGCTGTGCCAGCATTTTCTCAGGTATTTATCGATGAGATTTTAATCCAAGACCGACAAGATTGGTTACGACCTTTACTGTTAGGAATGCTGATCACTACTTTATTGCGGGCGTTTCTGGCTAGACTGCGGCTTACCTATCTGCGCCGATTAATGGTGAAGTTATCAGTCAGTATGTCAGGACAGTTTCTTTGGCATATCTTGCGATTACCCATCGGGTTTTATGCCCAGCGCTTTGCTGGAGAAATCAGTAATCGCATGCAACTAAATGACAAGGTTGCGGAAATACTTTCAGGGCGTTTAGCAACCACTGTAATCGATGCAGTAATGATGGTCTTCTACCTGCTGATTATGATTCAATACGATCGCTTGCTGAGTGCGATCGCAGTCAGCTTTGCTGCTATCAACATTCTTGCTCTCCTATTTTTATCGCAAACTCGCGTCGATGCCAATATGCGGCTGGCTCAAGAACATGGCAAGGTAGCTGGGGTGGCGGTTAGTGGTATCCAAACAATAGAAACAGTCAAAGCTTCTGGGCTGGAGTCAGATTTATTTGCTCGGTTTGCCGGTTATTATGCTAAAGCAGTTAACGCCGAACAGCAATTAGGTTTACAAACTCAAATTATCACTACATTACCGACGATTTTAACATCCCTGACCACAGCTTTTGTCTTGCTAGTTGGTGGTTTACAGGTAATGAATGGAAGTCTTAGTATTGGGATGCTGGTTGCCTACCAAAGTTTAACCCAGAGCTTCTTAGAACCAGTTAATAGCCTCGTCAATTTTGGCAGTACTTTGCAAGATTTAGAAGCTGACTTCAACCGTCTTGATGATGTGCTTCAAAATTCCGTTGATTCAGAAGTGGAGGAGAGCAGGGGGGCAGGGGGAGCTAGGAGAGAAATTACTTCTTCATCTCTCTGGCAATTACAGGGTAACATTGAGTTACGGAATGTCACTTTTGGCTACAGTCCTGTAGAACCTCCGTTAATTGAGAATTTGAGCTTGAGTATCAAGCCAGGACAAAGGATAGCGCTGGTGGGGGGAAGTGGTTCTGGTAAATCTACAATTGCCAAATTAATTTGCGGTCTTTATCAGCCTTGGGATGGGGAAATCTGCTTTGATGGTGTAGAGCGATCGCAGATTAAACGTTCTGTCCTTGCTCATTGTTTGGCAATGGTTGAACAGGATATCTTTTTATTTGCGGGGACTGTGCGAGAAAATATCACTCTTTGGGACTCTACTATGCCAGAAGCTGATTTGGTGCAGGCTTGCCAAGATGCAGCTATTCATGATGCGATCGCATCTATGCCTGGAAAATATGATTTTGAGTTGATTGAGGGCGGCATGAATATTAGCGGTGGGCAACGCCAACGTTTAGAAATTGCCCGCGCTTTGGTGAGAAATCCCGCAGTATTAGTACTTGATGAAGCAACAAGCGCTCTAGATGCCCAAACAGAACTGATTATTAATCGCAATTTACAACAGCGTGGTTGTTCCTGTATTGTAGTAGCCCACCGCCTTAGCACAATTCGCGATTGTGATGAAATTATTGTGCTAGAGCAAGGTAAAATCGTGCAGCGTGGCACTCATGAGGAATTATGGCAGCAAGGCGGAACTTATGTCCGCTTACTTCACGCGGTAGAGGCATAGTTGAGTGATGAATAGCCCGCAGGTGAATCCTTCTTCTAAACTTTACTCTTTTCAAGCAAACCAACCAGTACTGTTGAATGACTCCGAAACATTCTGGATAGTGCAGTCTGGAACATTGGCGGTGTTTGCGACTAGAGTTAAGAACAGTTTACCAAAGGAACATCGCCGCTATCTATTTCATGTCAGCGCTGGTGAAGCCTTGTTTAATGCAGTGTTATTACCGGAAGTAGTTGCACAAAGCCAATGGAGTTTTGTAGCGATCGCAATTGAACCCACTCAATTATGCCAGATATCAATGGTTGATTTGGTTCAGGGAATTGCGGCGGCTGACTCGCAAACCATAGAACTTTTAGAAGGTTGGGTAAATCATTTAGGGCAATCTCTTAACGCCCAGCAAACAGTTTTGGCTACACCATTAAACCAAGTGTCGGCATTTGAGCGGGATTTTTCATTATTGCCTGGTGAAACGCTACAGTGGAGGCAACAAACACTCCGATGGCTGAAGTTACAGCAAGGCAATACTCACTGGATGGGAGTTGAGGAACTAACGTTGAATTCCACCTCACCAGCATTTCCAATCACCAATGCGATGTGGCTGGAGGCAGAAAATGCGGTTATCGGAGAGATGTTGTCAACGGCAGATTTAGAAAATTCTGAGGAACTTCTGACAGGTTTAGCCAGTTTGCAGACTTATTTCTTTCACTACTTCAGTTTGTTGGCAAACCAAGAAGCAGAAGCAGAATTCCGGCAGTTTCAAGAACGCGAACAATTTAATCAGCAAGTAATAGAGGCGGCACTCTCTGATTTAGCAGCAGTTTTGCAGCCGCAGCAGGAGGCAGTTTTCTTTCAAGAGGGGTCGCCCTTACTGGTAGCATTTGGGGCAGTCGGGCGATCGCTGGGAATAGAGATTCGTCCACCAGTAGAGGATTTGAATTCTATTAAAGACCCTGTAGCAGCGATCGCCAGAGCATCACAAATTCGGATTCGGCGAATAACTTTAAAAGATGGCTGGTGGCAGCAAGATCAAGGCCCTCTGTTAGCTTATACCCAGTTAGAAAATCGCCCAGTAGCTTTGTTACCCACAGACAATAAGAGTTATATCATATTTGACCCTCTAGCACAAACTCTCACACCTGTAAATGCTTCAATAGCAAAAACACTGAAACATGTAGCTTACGTTTTGTATCGATCGTTACCCAGGGTTGTGAACAATGTCATTGAGCTACTTCAGTTTGGGGTGAAGGGCTATGAAAAAGACATTATTAATATTGTGATTGTGGGGATAATGGGGACATTGCTGGGAATGATTGTACCCCAGGCAACCATAATATTAATCAACAATGCTATTCCTGATAGCGATCGCGCCTTACTGTGGCAGATAGGATTGGTATTGTTAGCAGCAGCTTTTGGGCAGTTAGCTTTTCAGATTGCCCAAAGTATTATCACCCTACGAGTCGAAAGTGCTACTAACAGCGTATTGCAGCCAGCCATCTGGGATCGGCTGCTGAGATTAAGTCCAGGTTTTTTTCGTCAATACGCTTCTGGAGATTTGGTCAACCGCGTCATGGCGGTGAGGCAAATTCATGAACAACTCAGTGGTGCGACTCAAAGGACTTTGTTGAGTGGAGTTTTTGCCTTATTCAACTTAGCGCTGATGTTTATTTACAGTTGGCAACTTGCTCTTATGGGAGTCAGTTTAGCAATTCTTGCTGCTGTAGTAACGACTATTTCTAACTTCCTCCTAGTCAAGAAATCACAAAAACAGCAAGAACTAGATGGTGTAATTCAAGGACTCACCGTGCAACTGATCAATGGTGTGGCCAAGCTGCGAGTAGCAATGGCAGAAGAACGAGCATTTGCAGCTTGGGCAAAAAAGTACAGCCAGCAGATCCGCTTGAAGGCAAGTTGGCAACAAATAAAAGATGGCGTTTCTATATTTAACGAAGCCCTGCCTTTAATCAGTACATTGCTGCTATTTGGGTTTATCATGCTGTTCATGCAGACACGCTTAAATATTGGTACATTTGTTGCTTTTAACTATGCTTTAACAATTTTTATCAAGGGAGTGACTGACCTGAGCAATACCGTAACCGACATCTTGGGTATCGTACCAATTTGGGAACGGGCCAAACCGATTTGGCGATCGCAACCAGAATCAGACTCAACTAAGACAAATCCTGGTGAGTTAAGCGGTCGCATTGCGCTAGATCGTGTCAGCTTTCACTACTCCCAAAACAAAAGTCTAATCCTTAACGATGTCAGTCTCCATGCTGAACCAGGAGAATTTATTGCGATCGTTGGCCCTTCTGGAAGCGGAAAATCAACAATATTACGGTTGTTATTGGGGTTTGAGACTCCATTAACAGGTAGCATTTACTATGACGGTAAAGACTTGACAGAGTTAGATATTCAGGCTGTGCGAAGACATTTAGGAGTGGTGCTGCAAAATGGCAAAATCGGCACAGGCTCAATTTTTGAGAATATTACTGCTGGAGCTTTGGTGACGCAAGAACAAGCCTGGGAAGCGGCACGAATGGCAGGCTTGGCTGGTGATATTGAGCAAATGCCAATGGGAATGTACACCATAATTAGCGAGGGAGGTACTAATCTTTCTGGTGGACAACGACAAAGATTATTAATTGCGCGATCGCTTGTTTCAAAGCCGAAAATTATCTTGATGGATGAGGCTACCAGTGCTTTGGACAATCGCACCCAGGCAATTGTGACTGAAAGTTTAGCGAAATTAAATGCTACCAGAGTGGTGATTGCCCATCGCCTCAGCACAATTCGTAATGCCGATCGCATCTATGTTATTAACGCTGGTAAAGTCGTGCAAGTAGGTAATTTTGCAGCATTGATTGCCCAAGAAGGGTTATTTGCCAAACTGGTAACCCAACAGTTAGAAGGTGAGCTTTAATTCTGCTTTAGCATAGAATTAGCAACTTGGTACAGAGATTGTAACTTTAGTCCATGATTAGGATACTCAACCACAGCAAAATTGCAGGTTGCCTGGAAGCGATCGCCATTGGCAGCTGTAAATACTTGTTGGCGGAGCTTGGTTAAAATGTCATTGAGGCGATGTTGGATGACGAGCCGTTCTGTTTCGGTAAAGCCAGAAATTCCCACCACAAATTCTCCGTTACCCCAATAGCCCAATATTTCACCACTGCAAAATACCGACTGGAATAGACGACTCCATCGTTGCAACACTTGATTACCAGCCTCATGGCCATACTGGATATTAATTTGGCGTAAATCATTGAAATTCAAGATCGCCAAGCAAACCGATTGCTGATTTTTCTCGGCTTTAGCAATCAGGTGCTGTAAGTCCCGGCTAGACTGGAATTGATTTGCTAATCCGGTTATGGGGTCTTTGCTAGAAAGTGACTGGAGTAGGCGACTGCGTTCTAAGCGATGGGTAATCCTTGCCAGCAATTCTGCCCCTACAACGGGTTTAACTACATAATCATCTCCTCCAGCAGCAAACACCTGCTGCACAGTTTCCATCTCTCGGTGAGCCGTCAGAAATACAATTGGCAATTCCTGCCATTGAGGATCTGTGCGAACTGCTTGGCAAAGTTCAATACCACTTATTTCTGGCATTTCCACATCCAAAATCAACAAATCTGGTGCAGTAGATTGCAATACCTCCCAGAAACGTCGGGGATCGTCCAATCCGGTAATTCGCATTCCCCAAGGTTCTAACATTGGGCCTAGCGCTGCTAAAATTAGTGGATCATCATCAACTACTAATACATTTACCGTTAAAGAACGGGTAAACTCTAATATTTGAGATGCAGTTTCCCAAACTTGGCTTGCTGTGACAGGCTTGACGAGAAAACCCCGTGCCCCAGACTGAGCCAGAGTTACACGATCCACTAGCTGATCAGTGACAGCGAGCGCCAGAACAGGTACAGGAGGGGTATGTGTTGCTAAGTCCAACATTAATGCCAAACTTTCCTCTCGCAGCCCAATCTCATTTACATTCAGCACTACTAAATCTGGTGATGTGGTTTGCAAAAACTTTTTTGCACTTTCTAACGTTGTTATTTGCTGCCAGCGCATTTCCAGAGAATATGCCAGTTGTTGCAACTGTGAACCAAGTTGTAAATCAGGGTCAATCAGCAGTAACTTAGGATTTATCTCTTCCTCAATTGAGGTAGCACTTTGATTAACTACCTTTTGCGCCATTAGGTTTAATAATTTACCTAACTCTTGTATCAGCGATATTAATTGGCTTTTTTGGGCTGCTAATAACTCTCCATCTTTGTCTAAAATCTGTTCAATTTCTCGTGCTATTTGAGTTCCTGCTTCTTGCTCAAACATTCCCAAAACACCAGCTAGCTTGTGCGCTTCCTGTCCAGCCGATTTACGTGATTCTGTAGTTAGTGTGCCGCTAGAGAGTTCTGTTGCTGCTTGTTGCAGTACCTCCATTCGCTGTATCATTAGCCCCTGATATTGACTCCACAACCCACCCATTGCTTGCTTAAACTGTTGTTCAACGGATGGGGAAGTATCGGGTATAGAGGAATTTTGAACTGGATTTTTTTGAGTTATTTTTTTTTCGCTCTTTCCACTACTAATAGCTTTTTGAGATAAGCGATATCCCAAACCATAAACGTTTTCAATCCAGTCTACGGCTCCCACTACTTTCAACTTGTGTCGCAACCATTTAATATGGGACTTAACAGTTTCCTCTTGGGGTGGGTCGTCAAAAGTCCAGAGATGTTCGATAATATCTCCTCGACTAAAAACCCGCAATGGATTCCGCAGTAATAGCTCCAGCAGACTATATTCTTTGGGTGTCAAATCTAGAACTTGATTATCGTATGTTACCTCGCAAATGCTTGGATCTAAACGCAATGCTCCAACTTCTAGCACTGGAGAACGGGGAGTATCGCTGCGACGTAACAAAGCGCGTACCCTTGCTTGGAGTTCTCCCAAATTTAAAGGTTTAATTAGATAATCATCTGCTCCAGCATCGAGTCCACGAATGCGATCGCTAGTTTCATCTTTTGCTGTGATCAATAAAATAGGAGTGGAACAGCCACTAGAACGTAAGCGCTGACATAAAGTAATGCCATCCACTTTCGGCAGCCCCACATCTGTTAATATCAGGTCGTAGTTAGTACCTTGAGAATATTCCCAGCCAATTTGTCCGTCTTGTGCGAGTTCAACAGCATAATGTTGTTGGCTAAGAGACTGCAACAAAACACTTGCTAAAACTTCGTCATCTTCGATCAGCAAGATTCTCATTGCAACACTACCTTTCTTGACCACACACGGGTGTTCTTGTGATCATATACCTGACTTAAAACATCCTCTTACAATCAATATTTCCAAAATTAATTATGCGTTACCTAAAACCCTTGTAGAGACGTTGCAATACAACGTCTCTACATTCTTTTTCACCAGATGTCTAATGATGATGGTGATGGTGATGATGGTTATCCCCAGCGAGTTGGGGATTAACTGCTAAAGTTTCTTCTGACAACAACTCTGCAATATGAGCATCAGCCCATTGTGCCGCCATAGCCAAGAATTCTGGATGATCGTTTACGCAAGCCATTTGCACGTAGTTCGTACCAGGATGCTGTTTTTCCAAAGCATGGATGATGTGGTGTACATCCAATAAAGTTTCGTGGTTTTCTGTGGCAAAGCCAATTGGCATAAAAATTACCACTTTTGCGCCTAGCTGAATCAGGTTATTTGCCGCTTGCTCGGCGTTTGGCTGTGTCCAATCAATTAAAGGCGTGTCATGATTAAGCCAACCCACCGATATTAACGGATAGCGGTTAATTAACTTATCCCGAATTAAATCGTACATTGCTTCACTTTCGGCAATCCCAGAAGTAAAGCCTTTAGCTTTGTGGGGACAGCCGTGATTCATTAACACAATACCGATTTGAGAAGGTAGATAAGCTGCGCCTAACTCAGCAATTTTCTCCTCAACCAGATGAGCCATCAAATCGATGTAAGCTGGTTCGTTGAAGAAAGAAGGAATGTAACGCTGTGCTTTAATCCAGTGTTCTTCACCATCAGTCAACTCAACGAGAGCATTGTTAACTTGCTCGATCGCAATCCCACTAGTAAAGATAGAATCAACAACTAGCAATGGGTAGATTAGTAGCTTCTCGAAGCCTTGGTTTTTGATTTCTGCTAAAACCTGATTGGGTAGGAAAGGAGCGCAGAAGTTAAAAGCTTTGAAAACTTGAACCTTATCACCCCATTTTTCTTGTAAATTCTTCTCAATCCCAGCACGCTGCTGTTCAAATATGGCATTGTGTGGGGAGATAAAATCGTGGTGTGTGTGTCCCCACTCATGGCGGTCAAATAGCGCCAAAAGCTTTGCCAGGGGCGGATAAATCCAGGTTGGTACTGGTGCAAATTTTGCTGTCAGTAGATTTAAAGCCTGTTCGTTATAGTTGGCGAAATCTTCGTAGCTTTCGACTTCGCCGTAGCCCATAAGCAGTACGGCTACACGGTCTTTACCTGATAGATGCTCGTGGGTGTGTTGTACTTTTTCCGGCGTGGCAACCACAATTAGTTCCTCAATATAACCAGAGTGCAGAGAAATATAAAATAAGGGAATAGCTTACACATTTCCCTTCCCTTACTTGTAACTTATTATCCCATCCAGGGGCATAGGATAGGTGAGAAAATTAAAACAATACATCAAAAGTAAGACTTTCGTGGAGGATTGGGCATAAAAAAATCTTTGGGCTTGCACGGTTGTGTATATCGTGTTAAAGCGGCGGTTCTTGTTTACGTGAGGTACACCCGTAAGAACACGGCAGCGCCCATTAGTGTCAACTTAACTTCAATTTTCCATGCCCAATACCCAATAACCAATTTTTAGAATAGACAGATGAGTATAATTATTTGCCCTGGAATCCATGAGCCAGACTTAAGTGAAAGCTTTAAAGTCGGATTATTAGATATGGTTGCTAATGGCACTATCAGCCAAAATCCAGCAAATATACTGGTTTATCCTGGTAAAGATATTTTAGTTTTATCAGCATTTCATATCTTGGAGTTTTTGCGCGTTAGCGTAGCTCACAGCAGGTATCGCTTGAGCGACTCTTTAAAATCACCAATTATATTTATTAGCTTTAGCGCTGGCGTAGTCGGGGCAATAGGAGCAGCGCATTTGTGGCAACTTTTGGGTGGTCGTGTCAAAGCGTTTATTGCTATAGATGGATGGGGAGTACCTCTACAGGGTAATTTTCCTATTCATCGGATGAGCCATGATTATTTTACTCATTGGAGTTCATGTTTGCTAGGTAGTGGGCAAAATAACTTTTATGCACAGCCAGCAGTTGATCACTTGTCAATTTGGAAATCGCCCCAAACTGTACAAGGCTGGTGGGTAGATTCATCTATTGGAATTTATCCACCTAAAGGTTATCTGACAGCTACTGAGTTTTTGCTTATGCTGTTAAAGCAGTATGAAGCAAATTAGTCCGGACAATAGAATTATGAGTTAGGAGTTAGGAGTGGGGAAGGGAGAAGCTTACAGGTGACAGAGTACAGGGAATAGCCAAAAAAACTATGCCCAATGCCCAATGCCACATACCCTATGCCCCATGCCCCATGGCCCCATGCCCCATCTACCCAAAGTGTCTAAATGTTTCCAACTGAACCGGCTGCTGTTAATAACGGGTTTAGCGCACTGCTAAAAAACCGTGGTTTTATGCTTTTGTGGACTGGGCAACTGGTGTCCCAGTTAGCAGATAAAGTCTTCTTCGTTTTGATGATTGCTTTACTGGAGAACTACTCACCACTTCCTGGGTTGGCACAAAACTCGATGTATTCAACCTTGATGCTCTCGTTTACAATACCAGCAATTTTGTTCGGCTCTGCTGGTGGTATCTTTGTTGACCGTTTGCCAAAAAAGCTGATTATGGTCGGCTCAGATGTCGTGCGTGGGCTGTTAACCCTGTGCCTTCCCTTTTTGCCAAAGGAGTTCCTAATTCTGTTAATCTTGACTTTTGCTATTTCCTCAGTGACGCAGTTTTTTGCACCAGCTGAACAAGCAGCCATTCCCTTATTGGTGAAGCGAGAGAATTTGTTAGCAGCCAATGCGCTGTTTAGCAGCACGATGATGGCAGCTTTAATTGTTGGCTTTGCTATAGGAGAGCCGATTTTGAGTTTGGCGAAAGACTTGATAGGAGCAGAATACGGTCAAGAGGCTATAGTTGGTGGATTATACATATTATCGGCTGGGATCATGCAGCCAATTAAATTTAAAGAACACAACCCTCAAGGGGAAGATAGGGCATCAAATCACCCTTGGGCCGAATTCACCGCGAGTCTGCGCTATCTCAAGAAAAACCGTTTGATCTTGAATGCCATGCTGCAACTGACAACCTTATATTGTGTGTTTGCAGCCTTAACGGTGCTGACAATTCAACTAGCCGAGGAATTTGGCTTAAAAGAAAAACAGTTTGGCTTTTTCTTGGCAGCAGCAGGCGTAGGTATGGTATTTGGCGCAGCGATTTTAGGTCACTGGGGTGATAAATTGCATCACAAACCTTTACCTTTAATTGGATTTTTGATGATCGCATTAGTTTTAGGGGTGTTTACTTTTACGCACAACTTATTACTGGCACTAGGACTCTGTGGAGTTTTGGGTATAGGTGCTTCCCTAATTGGCGTACCCATGCAAACTTTAATTCAACAGCAAACACCATCTACCATGCACGGTAAAGTGTTTGGCTTTCAAAATCATGCCGTCAACCTTGCTCTGGCCTTACCTCTGGCGATTACTGGGCCATTAACTGATGTTCTCGGCTTGCGAACTGTGCTTGTAACAATGAGTATTGTTGTGGTAGTTGTCGGTGTTTGGGCTTGGAAAAATACTCGCAATGTCTTGCAAGACGTAATTTAATTAATGTAGGCTAATAGTCTAGCTTTATATTTAATATAAGAATTAATAAGATTTTGATTGAAGTTTTCAATTAAAATGAAATCTTAAATACAGAATTTCAGCATTAACTTAAGCTATAGTCTGAGGTTTGACCGTGCGTTCACAAAGTGTCTCCGCAAGAGAATCGCTATCCCAAATCAGTCTCCCACAAACCGAGAATCACAATGAGTCTCGTATTTCTAGCCAACCAGTCGTGCCCAAACGTGCATCTGGCGGTTTTGCTCTGCTTGACAGCCTTCGTCGCCACGGCGTAGATTATATTTTTGGTTACCCTGGTGGGGCAATTCTACCAATTTACGACGACCTGTATAAGGTGGAAGCAACTGGTGCTATGAAGCACATTCTCGTGAGACACGAACAAGGCGCAGCCCACGCGGCTGATGGTTACGCTCGTGCCACAGGCAAAGTAGGAGTATGCTTTGGTACATCTGGTCCAGGAGCAACTAACTTGGTGACAGGGATCGCCACTGCCTACATGGATTCAATCCCCATGATTGTAGTCACCGGACAGGTAGCACGTCCATCGATTGGCACAGATGCCTTTCAGGAAACCGATATTTACGGGATTACACTACCAATTGTGAAGCACTCCTATGTAGTGCGTGATGCCAAAGATATGGCGCGAATTGTCGCCGAAGCTTTCCACATAGCTAGCAGTGGGCGTCCGGGGCCAGTTTTGATTGATGTCCCCAAAGATGTAGCTTTAGAAGAATTTGACTATGTACCTGTGAAACCAGGTTCGGCAAAATTACGCGGTTATCGTCCCACCGTAAAGGGAAATCCTCGCCAAATTCATGCCGCGATCCAGTTAATTACTGAAAGCCGTCGTCCTCTACTGTATGTCGGTGGTGGTGCGATCGCAGCTAGCGCTCATGAAGAAATCAAAGAACTAGCTGAATTATTCAATATCCCTGTCACCACAACCTTAATGGGGATCGGTGCATTTGACGAACATCATCCCCTAGCTTTGGGAATGTTGGGAATGCACGGCACAGCTTACGCTAACTTTGCCGTTAGTGATTGTGACTTGCTAATTTGCGTTGGCGCTAGATTTGATGATCGCGTTACAGGCAAGTTAGACGAATTCGCCTCTCGCGCTAAAGTAATCCATATCGACATCGATCCCGCAGAAGTCGGCAAAAACCGCATTCCCGAAGTGCCCATTGTCGGCGATGTGCGGAACGTGTTAGTAGACTTGTTGCGTCGCTGCAAAGAAACAGGCGTTAAGGCTACACCTAATCAAAACCAAGAGTGGTTAAATTTAGTTAACCGTTGGCGCGATGAGTATCCTCTAATAGTGCCGCATCATCCCGACAGCATCTCACCCCAAGAAGTAATTGTAGAAGTCAATAGCCAAGCACCCAACGCTTTCTACACCACAGATGTGGGACAACATCAAATGTGGGCAGCACAATTCCTCAAGAACGGGCCAAGACGCTGGATTTCTAGTGCTGGTTTAGGAACGATGGGTTTTGGCTTACCTGCGGCAATGGGTGCTAAAGTAGCGTTTCCTGATGAAGAAGTTATTTGTATCAGTGGCGATGCTAGTTTCCAAATGTGTTTGCAAGAGTTGGGGACCTTAGCACAGTATGGGATAAATGTCAAGACAATAATTATCAATAACGGCTGGCAAGGGATGGTGCGCCAGTGGCAGCAAGCCTTCTATGGTGAGCGTTACTCATGCTCAAATATGGAAGTAGGGATGCCAGACGTAGAGTTATTGGCAAAAGCTTATGGCATTAAAGGCATGATAATCAGCGATCGCAGTGAATTGAAAGATGCGATCGCCGAAATGTTAGCACACAATGGCCCAGTGATCTTGAATGTCCACGTCACCAGAGACGAAAATTGCTATCCAATGGTAGCTCCTGGCAAGAGCAACGCTCAAATGGTTGGTTTGCAGAAGCAACCGCCGAAAGCAGCAGCAGAGCCAGTTTATTGTAGTAACTGCGATGCAAAAAATGCTCCTACTCACAACTTCTGTGCTGAGTGTGGGACAAAGTTGTAGAATTTTGAGTTGTTTTCTTAATTCAAAACTTGTAACTTTAAGCGTGCAACAAAATCATAAGTTGCACGCTTTATTTTGCGTATTTTGATAAAATACTAGGCACTAAGCAGATTTTGCATTCAGGGGGTGATACCTATGATGACTTTTAAACCGCAAGTAACTATCACTACATACTTAGGAGATTCATCATGGTTATTCGCCCTATTAGGCGCGAGGATCTGAGAACTTTCGCTAATTTTAGCGATTGCTTTGAGCAAAACAAGCATTTTCTCGGTTATTTGACAGAGATGTTGGCATTAGGCTATGTCCGCCTTGAGTGGTGTTTTGTTGCCGAGGAAGCAGGAAAGTTTATCGGACGCATCGTTTACTGGTCATTACCATTACTTGAAAAGCCTGTCATTGTTGATATTTTGGAAGTCTCGTGGAGTGAGAACTATCTTGAGGTTGGTACTAATCTTTTAAAATACAGCTTGGCACAGCTGCACTTTCAAAGTACCGACAGCATAGAGTATGAACTCGATAGCCCATCCTCAGACTTTACATCACTACAGAAACGAATTGAGGTGTTTGAACACTTCGGATTTTTGCTTAAAAGAGAAACAATTCGTTTTGAGTGGAAAGATATTCAAACTCAGACACTACCATCAAATCGGTTAAACTTCCGTTCTTTGGATAAAGTCGGCGAGGATGCTTTTATAAATGCGATCGCGCAAGTATCGTCGCAAACTTTAGATAGTTCAATCTTGCACGATCAAGCGAGGCTGGGTTCACAGCAAGAGGCAACAGAACGTTTCAATTTATTAAAAGCTTTTAAGTATCAACCGACGTGGTGGCAACTAGCTTACACTCATGAAGAAATTCTCGTTGGTTTGATTATGCCAATAGAGAATGATGGTGGAGCAACTATTGGGTATATCGGTGTAATACCAGAACATCGAGGAAAAGGCTACGTCAACGATTTGTTAAATCAAGGAACCCTGACCCTCAAATCCAACGGTGCTGCACGCATTCGTACTGATGCTGATATCAATAATGCACCGATGATCCGTGCTTTTCAACACGCTAGATATAAACAGTTTGCCTCAAGAAGACAATATTACTATTCAATGAGGTAACAACTTATGCTTTAAATGTGGCGCTAAGTTGTACATCTTTTTGTTTATAAAAGTAAATAAAAACGCGGAGAAATCAGTCCTCTGCGTTTTTTGTGAAAAAAATATTCAAACTAAAAAACAAGAGCATTTGTGTTTTTCTGCATTTTTTTGGGAATCCTAAATTTAGGAAGCATTATAAACCGCAAAATATGACTTCCTGAAATATCACGTAACTTTTAAAGGATAATTATGTCTAAACGCAAGTTGCCCAAAGGCCGTAGCACCAGTTCAGTTGCTCTAGAACCAGAAGTTGCGATCGCAGTTATTGGACTCTTTTCCGCAGCTATTGACGGTGAAGGCATAACCATAGAAGAAGAATACGCGTTGAGTGAAATGTTGGGTGCTGTTTCCCAATTTGAAGATTACTCTGATGAAGACTTTGAAGAGTTGACCCAAAAAGTTGTCAGCTTACTAGAAGAAGAAGAACCTGAAGTTCTAATCGAACAGGCGATCGCATCCTTACCAAATAAAGGTTATCGTGAAGCTGCATACATCACAGCTATTTTAGTTGTGGGGATTGATGAGGAAGTACCTGAAGCTGAACAAGATTATATCTCTGAGCTTCAAGAAGCCTTAAAGATTTCAGACGAACGAGCACAAGAACTTATAGACGAACTATTCGGGGCGGAGGAAGAAGAGGAAGAGGAAGAAGAGTGTTAATTTCCTCTTCTTGAATTGACGTAAAAAATGCCACACCAAGGTATTATCATCAAGTAGTTTTACGAACTATGTGATGACCAGGAAAATCTCTCTTAGCTTGATGCTGCTGTTTCTAGGTACTCAAGTTGGTGTTACCCAGCCAGCAGCTAAAGCACAAACCCCAGTTGTACCAACAACTACCACAAAATCAATTTGCTCTACCCAACTGGGAACAGCTATAGATGCTGTAATCAATCGCCCATTATTCAGTCGGGTGCGCTGGGGAATTTTGGTGCAACCCCTGTCAACGGGGCCAATTCTTTACAGCCGGGATGCTCAAAAATATTTTACTCCCGCTTCTAACATCAAATTGCTGACAACAGCAGCAGCATTGCAGCAATTGGGTGCTAATTTTCGGATTCGCACTTCTATTTATCAGAATGGTAATGGTGTTTTACGTGTTGTCGGTAGGGGAGATCCCAGCTTAAGTGATACTCAACTGCAAACATTGGCACAGCAGTTAAAACAGAAAGGTATTACCCAAATTCAGCATTTGATAGCTGATGATAGTTATATTCAAGGTGATATTGTTAATCCTACCTGGCAATGGGAAGATGTGCAGTCAGACTATGGCGCACCAGTCAGCAGCTTTATTCTAAATCAAAATATTTTTAGCTTAAAACTTGTACCGCAGGCTGTAGGTAAATCTTTACAAGTAGTGTGGACTGATATCAACGAGGCGAGACAGTGGCGGATAATTAATCAGTCTATAACAGTTGCACAAAATCAACCAACCTATGTTAATGTTACCCGCGAATTATCAGGAACAGTATTACGGATTCAAGGACAATTAACAGCAAATTCTGAACCGTCTTTAATAGATTTGCCCGTAGTTGACCCTAATTATTACTTCTTACGGCGCTTCCGTAGTGCTTTGGCAACAGAAAAAATTTTTTTGGGGCAAACATTAGTAATAAGTGGTGGTGTTAATCAACAAGAAATGGCATTTGTAGAGTCGCCACCTTTAGCGGAATTATTAGCAGAAACGAATCTAAATAGTAATAATCTTTATGCTGAGGCACTGCTGAGAGCATTAGCTGTAAAAAAACTCCGACTGAAAAATCAAACTAGTGCTGATCTAGGTTTGGAAGTTGTTAAAGCGAGTTTAACTCAATTGGGAGTTGACCCAGCAAATTATATTTTAGTGGATGGTTCGGGTTTATCACGTCGAAACTTAGTGACACCAGAAGCTTTTGTCCAAACTTTGCGAGGAATAGCAAGAACACCAACAGCATATCTGTATCGCGCATCTTTACCTGTGGCGGGTAAAAGTGGAACCTTGAAAAACCGCTTTCAAGACACATCTGCTGAGGGCATTGTGCAAGCAAAAACAGGTACGTTAACGGGTGTAGTTTCTTTATCTGGATATATGAATGCGCCTAAATATGAGCCGTTAGTTTTTAGTATTATCGTCAATCAATCAGAACAATCTGCAACGGTTTTGCGGCAGGCAATTGATGAAATTGTTGTGTTATTAACGCAATTACAGCCTTGTTAATACTATTGGCATCAAATCAAACAACAGGTTGACTAATTCGGAGTCCCATGATGGTCAAATCGCATTCAATGCTGTCAATTTCGGCAACTTTAGGTAAATGTCCCCAATGTTGAAAACCAAATGCTTCAAAAAGTTTTAAACTGGGTTGATTGTGAGCAAAAATGAAGCATACTAGGGTCTTTAAACCCAAACTAGGGCTTTCGCTAATTGCTTGTGCTAATAGTTGTCGCCCCAAACCACACCGTTGAAAGCGAGGGGCGATATAAATACTAATTTCGGCAGTAGAACTATAGGCGGGTCGTCCATAAAAGGATTGGAAACTAAGCCATCCAGCGATTACTCCTTCTACTTCTATTACCCAAAGTGGGCGTTGTGAAGGCGATCGCCCCTTAAACCAGGGAAGGCGACTTTCCACAGATACTGGCTCTAAATCAGCAGTTGCCATGCGGCTAGGAATTGCAGCATTATAAATTGCCACAATTGCAGGCAAGTCAGTTTCAGTGGCATGGCGAATAGTCATTGCTACCGTCTCGGAAAAAATCTTGAGAAAATATTTAAAAATAATACAGCGTTACGGAAGCGGTAACACACCTTTGTATCTTAGAAGAAGTGGTAGATCCGCTTGGATAGTAGCCGCAGTTCCTCCACAGAGAAGTAAGACATTATCGGTAAGTTTGCAAGAATAGCACCAGAGGGTCGTCGATACTTTGAGGGTGAACGGTATCGACTCTGGCAAAAAGCGGGAATTTTAACAATTACGCCTAAAGGCAAACGAGGGGAAATCCTGCGAGTTGAGAATGGGAAAATTCAGGGAAGTCTTTTATCAGAGGACATTAAGGCATTCCAAATATTTGAACAAAGCTTAGAAAAATAACTAGAACAAGCTAAGACACAGAAATCACAAATTTGATAGCTTAACGTTGACTGCTAATGTTACATCTAGTATCGTTGAACGGGAAAAACCAACGTGAAAGCACAGGTATTTAGAGGCGTTAATCAACTTTCTTACGAAGATATCCCAGTTCCAACCTTAGAACCAGATGAAGTACTGGTACAGGTGCAGGTTGTGGGGTTATGTCAGTCAGATATTAAAAAAATTCGTTATCCATTGTATGAACCACCGCGCATTTTTGGACATGAAACTGCCGGCACGATCGCAGCATTAGGCAATGATGTTAAAGGTTGGCAAGTAGGACAACGAGTAGCGGTGATGCACCACATCCCCTGTATGCGTTGCGCTTACTGCCTAAATGATAATTTCTCTATGTGTGATGTTTACAAAAACATCTCCACAACCGCAGGCTTTAACGCCAGTGGTGGCGGTTTTGCTGATTATGTCAAAGTTCCCGGACATATTGTCCAAAACGGCGGGCTAATTCCCATCCCTGATAATATCAGTTTTGAAGAAGCGAGTTTTGTAGAACCGACTAACTGCTGTTTGAAGGCAGTGAAAAAAGCCCAAATTGCGCCAGGACAAACTGTATTAGTTACTGGTGCTGGGCCAATTGGGTTAATGTTTATCATGTTAGTGAAGTATTTCGGAGCAAAAGCGATCGCTACCGATTTACTACCCTCTAGAATTGAAAAAGCCTTGAGTGTCGGCGCAGAGGCGGCTTTTGATGCCCGTGATCCCGATTTAACAGCAAAAATCCATGCCCTAACTGGTGGACTGGGTGTTGATGTTAGCTTACTAGCTGTACCTAGCGAGAAAGCTTTCTTTCAAGCACTTGACTGTACCCGCAAAGGTGGGAAAATCTTGTTTTTTGCCGAATTCCCTGATGAGGTGGAAATTCCGATTAATCCCAATATCCTCTATCGTCGGGAAATTGACTTAATAGGCAGCTACAGTTCATCTTATCGACTTCAGAGTTTATCAACTGATATTGTATTTAATCAGCAAATTGACGTGCAAGCATTGATTAGCGATCGCTATCCATTAAAAGATTTATCAGCAGCTGTGGAAGTTGCGATCGCACCTACACCGGATACTTATAAAATCTTAATTTATCCCTAAAAGAAAGAGCAGGGGGATCTCTTCAATTTTGAATTGTGATCTCCCTCTGCTCCCTGATATCCTTGCTAGCCTCAAAAAAATGCTTATTACCCTAGTTGCAGTTGCTCTACTAGCTTTCTACGTCGCCTGGAATCTCGGAGCAAATGATGTCGCTAACGCGATGGGAACCTCTGTAGGTTCCAAGGCTGTTACCCTCAAACAAGCACTGATAATTGCTGGGGTTTTAGAGTTTACGGGTGCTGTGTTGTTTGGACATGAGGTAACGGAAACTCTCGCAACGAAAATTGCTAATCCTGCCTTGTTCGCTGCTACACCCCAAATATTTGTTACTGGGATGATAACGGTACTAATATCCTGTGGTGTGTGGTTACAAATTGCTACATCACGAGGTTTACCAGTCTCATCTTCTCATGCGGTTGTTGGTGCGATCGCTGGATTTAGTTGGGTAGCTTTGGGAGTAGGTGCAATTGATTGGTCATCAATTGGCTTGATCACCATTGGCTGGGTTTTAACGCCATTAATTAGTGGTGCGATCGCTGCTTTATTTTACAGTCAAATCAAGCACTGGATTTTGGATCAACCCAATCAAGCAGTGCAGTTACAAGAATGGATTCCCTGGTTGAGTGCTGCGCTGCTAGGGATATTCGGCGTAATTGTATTACCATCGCTGACTCAACCGCTAACCAATTTTGTAATTGAGCAAATTGGTTTTACAATCCCTGCTTACGACATACCGCTGTTAACCGGTGCAGTAGCAGCAGTTGGACTGACAATCATTAGTTGGCGACAATTGGGAGATTTAGGGAAAACAGAAGAGTCTATCCAATCCCCAATTTCTAATCCCGTAGAAAGATTATTCGCCCGATTCCAATTACTGAGTGCTTGCTTTGTAGCCTTTGCTCACGGTTCTAATGATGTAGGAAATGCGATCGCTCCTTTAGCTGCGATCGTCTACATCAATCGCACTGGTAGCGTACCTACAGATGGTATCACCATCCCCATTTGGATTTTAATCCTTGGTGGTGCTGGTATTGTTGGTGGTTTAGCTGTCTGGGGTAAAAAAGTCATCACCACTATTGGCGAAAATATTATTGCCTTGCAACCTAGTAGTGGATTTTGTGCCGAACTTGCTACTGCTACCACTATCCTCATTGCTTCCCGGCTAGGTTTACCAGCCTCCACCTCCCACGCTCTTGTCGGCGGTGTTGTAGGTATTGGATTAGTGCAAAATATCAAGTCGATTAAGTTTAAAACACTACAAGGCATTGCCGCCGCATGGCTAATTACAATCCCCGTGAGTGCTATCCTTAGCGTTGCCATCTTTAGCATCGCCCGGATTTTCTTTCTCTAAGAATTATTAATCTTTTCCTAACTTTTTCTTCTACTGCATCTACTCAAAGTAGAACCTAGACTGCAACAACACCAAAAAATCGTGTTTTTGCAGAACTGCTGTTCATTCATTAGAATGTTGTGCAGGGGATAACGTAACTTTGAATTTCCACAACCAGATACTTTAATCTCCATTTAGAGATATAAACTGTCACACAAGTTACATTCCACACAAATTTACAGATCATTTTGCAAGTCAGACAATTTTGTGGCGATGTCTGAAGACAAGTCGCTTTGCACCTACGCACACGCATCTGCAAGTCTTTGATAACTAATATTGGCAGCAAAGAATAAATATTTATTTGGAGTGAGATTTATTTAAAAGTAAAAATCTCATTAGCAAATAGTTGATGTAAATTAAACTGACCAAAAACAAAAAAGGTTCTATTTCAAGGGACTTACAGGTATACGGACAATCTAAAATTGAATGACAAAATACTTGTCAATGCTGAAGAAAATACTGTGTATTAAGCAGTAGCGCAAATTTAATGCTTTGCCAAGTTGTGCTCAGTATGACAGAATTGCGTTGAAATGCGGAAGTGCTGTTAGAATTTTTAATTTATCTGACAAAATACAAGAAATTAGTATGAACGCCAATAAAGTGTACCGGAAGCAGCTTTATCGTCAAGATGTTAGAGGTTAGAAGCTAATGGGGCGATTCGAGAAGCAACCAGAAAACCCGAGAGTCAGGGGCGAACTATCCAGAGCAGCAGAAAATGCTCTTTGGGCTGTAGTTGAAGATTTAGAAAATCTTCAGCAGAATGTCCTCAGAGGGTTACAAGAAGACGTAAAGCGGCTTCAGTCAGAAAAAAACCGATTATCTGATGACATTCAAAGCTTGCTAGAGGAAAAAGAGCACTTACAACAAGTGCGCCAAATTACTGAGCAGCAAGTGTTAATTCGGCAGCTTGCAGAAGTTCTAGCAAAGCATATATCTTCACAACTGCAATCCTCTCTGGCAAATTTAGCAAACCAAACCATAGAGGGTAAGTCTTATGAACAAGCCGCGCTTAAATCTGCTGAAGTAAGCAGCAATGTAGTAGGTGAAATCAATGAAAAAGTCGAACATATGTTTGACAGCTTGGATGACACCGTTACTATTACCTTTAACTCGCTGCAACAGGAACTGAAGAACTATCAAAGTAATCTTTCCCAACAGTTGTCACGGATGTACAGCCAGCAGCAGCAAGGGGAAACGATTTTGACGGAGTTTGTTAATCGCCTGCATGGAGAACTAGAAAAAACTATAGAAGAAACTTCACGTAAATCAGCAACAACAGGTACACCTACTGTTTTGCAGTTTACGGAACCAGAAAAAAACAGTTCTTTTGGGACATCCTCGCCACAAGTTGGCGAAGTAGCAAGAAATTTCTCTGAGCCAATTTCCCCGATCCCTAATAAATTTTCACCAAGGGAAACGACATCAGAGCCGACTGTTGTTACAGAAAATCCTGCGAATCTAATTTCTGCTCCCAGCAAAGACTTGTCCCAAAGGGAAACTAAATCAGAGCCGACTGTTGTCAGAGAAAACGCCGCAAACCCAATTTCTGCCCCCAGTCAAGACTTGTCCCAAAGGGAAACTAAATCAGAGCCGACTGTTGTTAGAGAAAATCCCGCGAACCCGATTTCTGTCCCTATCAAAGACTTGTCCCCAAGGGAAACTAAATCAGAGCCAAATGCTACTGTAGTTCCGCCACCAAAAGAAAACGCTACTGAACCAATTTCTGTTCTCAATAAAGATTTATCAGAAAGCGAAACTATATCAGAGCCTCCTATTGTATCTGCGCCACCGACGGAAGCAATACAACGTTTACGGAGGAGAAACGCTGCTGAACCAACTTCTGTTACCCGCAAGAACGTGTCGCAGAGCAAAGTTAAATCCCCGCCTTCTACTGCGCTAGAGCCGCAGGCGGGAGCAAAACCTCCACAATCACGATCGCGCAATTCTTCAGGTTTATCGTCGCTCCAAATCGGTTTGTTATTGATTGTCTTATCGGCAGTATTATCGTCGATTTACAACGTAGCCATTAAGATAATTTTCCACGAAGGTTCTCAGATTTTTGGAGTATTAGAGGTAGAGCGCTTGCTGCCGCCGACTTTGGGCAATACTCTGTTAATTTTGACCCTACGCTTTATGGTAGTAGTACCACTGATGGTACTGTTATCTCCAATACTGCATCCAACATTGTGGCAAGACTTAGAAAACTTGGCTAACTCAGCCCGAGGAAATCCCACAGCTGCTAATACAGCTAGCAAGCGGATTTTGCTGTATTCAATTATGAGCGGGTGCTTTTTGTTTTTGTCTCAGGTACTCATATACACTGCGATCGCTCAAGTCACAACTGGAATGGCGATCGCACTGTTCTTTATCTATCCAATGGTTAGTGGTCTATTCTCGTGGTTTTTGTTTCGTGATCGCCCTACCATATTCCGCATCGGTGCGATCGCCGCGATATGCTGCGGTGAATTGCTGGTTTTGGCAGGTTCTCCCAGCACAGGTATGGGTAATACTTCATTAGGAAGCAGTACCGCCATTCTTTCAGGGGTGGCTTTTGCTGCCTACATAATTTTGACGCGGGTTTGTGCTAGCAAACTGCATCCCGTGACTTTTACTTTAATTAACTTCGCTACCATGTTGCTGTTGAGCTTTATCTGCTTGATGCTACCTTTACCAAGCAGCTGGAACTTAGTAGTTGACCCCTCTAAGATGCTGGAACTGGTTTTAAGCGCATTTATTTTGGGTGTATTGACTCTTGCGGGCTATTTGCTAAACAATATTGGTATCAGTAAACTAGGTGCCTCACGGTCAGCGCTCATCGGTGGTAGCATCCCAGTTTTAACCGTGATTTTCGCTGGGTTAATCATTCAAGAAAATTTAGATATTGTGCAAATTTTGGGAGTGTTGTTAGTAACCTTTGGCGCGGCTGCTTTCAGTTTTGAAACAATGAAAAATCAGGTTAAACCCTCTAGTCCAACCAATTAAATGACGAGTTCAATCAGTTTAGGTGTGGTGGTAGCTACTTTACCTTCCATCACTCTCAGCACCAATCCTGACATGAATACGCTTAGTTGTAACTTCTCTCAATCACCTTGTGAGAAATAAGATCCTCGACTTCTTAGAGAAGCTAGGGATCTTATTTTTTACGAATAATTTAGGACTGCTATATAGGTGGAGATAAGCTGATGCACGCTAAAAAAGTATAAACACTCTTTACGGTGGTTAACTGTTAACTGTTGATGGTTATCAGTCATTGGTCATCAGCCTTCATGTAAATGTTCAAGTTAAATGCCTAACAGCTTAACGCTTAATAGATGAGCAAGCAGTAATCAGAATAACTAGACTTGTAATATATTTTTAGGAATTTAGCCTGATACAGGCAGGGAAAACACGTATATATAAGCAGTATGAGTAGTACCAACTCAATCAATTGAGTACGAGTACTTGCTTAAGGAGGAGATTTGCAAACAATTAAGAGCATTGCAGCACCCTTTGGAACTAGGAGATGAAAAAGTAGCAGAATGTTTAGAGTAACCCGGTTTTGAAGCGTGGTAGACTCAGTAAGTGGGTAAGAATAAATTAAACTATGTTACGGAATGTAAAATTGAGTAGATTCACTCTTACTAAGGGTTTCACGCCTATTCTAAGGTCTGAAGCCGCTTAATATAACATTTAATTATTCACGCCTATTAGCTGATTGTGTTTGCTGAGATGGTATATTTGTTTCTGTCAGTCTGTACTAGTCAATCTGGGCGATCGCCTAAATGCCTAGAGGAAGAAGGTTATATCGTAGCTTGCTGCGGATTCTCTTTCTTTTCTAGCAAAAAATTCTCTACACAATTCAAGCCAAGAAAATATATAAAACAGCGAGGGAAAAACATACTTGAAAGTAGCCAAGAAATTAGTCAAATCATGCAAACAATACCAATTCACTGGGAAAAAACATTTAAATAATCATCAAATTGAATCTAATACGTTTTATGATATTTCTGGCTAATAACTAATTATTAAGCTATTAGCATGATCAATAAAGCTTGATGGTTATAAGGTTAATTCAGACTAAGTTGGGGCTTTCTGTGCCAAATTATCAGCACAAAAAGCTAATTACGACTTAGGTTTTAGGACGAAGAATAAAAATATAATTAAACGTTGATTTAACAAGAATACAAATTATTTAAACAAGCATAATTTTTAAAGTTTAAAAAGCACAATTTATTGCAAACCAAAAAAATAATGATATGATAGGGAACGATATGTGAAACAACAGGTATTTTTGAAATTGGAATTAATTGCTCTAATTGATGTCTACTATCTTCCCTCAAGCCAACGGCTTATAGTGGCGAGACATCACTGGAGGTTGTGAACAAGATGATAGTTCGCAACGAGTCGTATGACTCAACCTCTGAATGTTTCTACACCTGGTAAGCGATTTATTTTTAGGCTATTCCCAATGCTCTCTAGCCATTTGTGTACTACAAATAATTCGTCAAAGCTGAATTAAAATCATATTTTTTGAGTAACACATATTCTAGATGAACCGCGCCAATTACTTTTTATTCCGAGTCGGCATAGTGCCATAATTAGGCGTAAGCAGCTTGATGTTGTTGCTCTTAAAAGATAAGAAAAACCCCAGAGAACTTAAAGGCTTTGTAGATTAGTTGCAACACACACAGTTGACTTTTGGGATTTAAACCGCCTTCAAGCTAAACCTGGTGATCTATGTAATTTTCCGGTCAGATACAGCGATAGTTATAGTAATAACAACTGAATCTGCCTATATACGAGAAAAATATGCGAAAATAGTAGTTTGGACTACCACCGATTTCAGAGTTATCGCATATTAATATAGTCTGAAGTAAAGACATTCTCTTCAGTCAGGGGTATACTACCTATTTTCACTCGATTAAAAGTTGTGTAAACGTGCTATTCAATTGTCTGTAATATGAGTAACGACATAGATCTGATCAAACGTCTTGACCCCAGTGCGATGGATCAGATCATGCTTTATCTGGCTTTTAGTGCCATGCGGACGAGTGGGCACAGGCATGGGGCATTTTTAGACGCAGCCGCAACAGCAGCAAAGTGTGCAATTTACATGACCTATCTGGAGCAGGGACAAAACCTGCGGATGACAGGGCATCTGCACCACCTGGAGCCGAAACGGGTAAAAATTATTGTAGAAGAAGTCAGACAGGCGCTAACAGAAGGCAAACTGTTAAAGATGCTGGGTTCTCAGGAACCGCGTTATTTGATTCAATTGCCTTATGTCTGGCTAGAAAAGTATCCTTGGCAACCGGGGCGATCGCGCGTTCCTGGTACTAGCCTCACAAGTGAAGAAAAAAAACAAATTGAGCAAAAACTTCCAAACAATCTACCTGACGCCCAGTTAGTTAGCTCTTTTGAGTTTCTGGATTTGATTGAGTTTTTGCACAGGCGATCGCAAGAAGACTTGCCCCCTGAACACCAAATGCCTTTGAGTGAAGCCTTGGGTGAGCATATCAAGCGCCGTCTGCTCTACTCAGGAACGGTAACACGCATTGATTCTCCTTGGGGAATGCCCTTCTACGCTCTTACCCGTCCTTTTTATGCTCCCGCAGACGATCAAGAACGCACTTACATCATGGTAGAAGATACCGCTCGGTATTTCCGCATGATGAAGAATTGGGCAGAACGGCGGCGAAATGCCATGCGCTTACTGGAAGAACTTGATATCCTCCCAGAAAAAATGGAGCAGGCTATGGAAGAATTGGATGAAGTTATCCGTGCTTGGGCAGATAAATATCACCAAGACGGTGGTATTGCAGTGGTTTTACAGACAGCTTTTGGCGAAAGAGAAGACTAGTCGCGCTAGGGGCTTTCAAATAAAAAAATATCCCATCCCTGCGGGACGCTACGCGTAGCAAGATCCCCAAAGGGGTACGCTTTTAGTCCAGGGTATATTTTACTTGGGGGAGGAAAATTCGTTTTGATTCCAAAAATTAGATAATTTATTTTTTGGAGTTCCACTACCCAAAATTCAAAAAGCTTACTTTATAAGCTTTTTACTGATTTTGTCCCTTGCTTAGTAGTAGGGGGATCGTTGGTCTATTTAAACTGTAATACTGTACTAGTAGTACAAAAGTCACAAGCAATTTTGTGACTTTTGTATTGTAAATATTTAGTTTGCATAATTTGCAACCAGAGGATGATTATAGCAAGTTTTATATAAATATTATTTTTGCTCAAACCGTAGTAGGATGGACATTTTAATGCCCACCCTACTAATTAACCTGTATTCTCAGTCAATTACAAAGGACTGTAATTAATTCGTCGTGCCGGGTTGCGTTGGAACAATCGGTTGCGTTGGAATAACGGGTTGTGTTGGAACAATCGGTTGTGTTGGAACAATCGGTTGTGTTGGAAATGGGGTAGTCTCTAAACTCGGAGTTGAACCCGTAGGTATTATAGTTGGTGGTGTAGACGAAGATGAAGCACCGATAACACTATCATCAGCACTGATACAAGTATCTAATGCCTGTGTAGCGGGAAAGTCGATTTGACTACGCAAGCCAACCACACACTGGCCAAAACGCACAGGCAACAAACTACGTCCACAGTAATCTAAAACTGCCGGATTAGCTTCTTCCTTAGTACTTAAGCTAACGCCAACTACACAGGTAGCTAACTCCTCAGGACGTCGGGCATTCCCACAAGTAGAAAGCGCATCTGTCGCGGCAATTTGGGTTTGCTTATCAATTTTAACCACGCAAGCAGCCAAATCCCTTGGACGCAGTGCTGCTGCACAAGCTTGTGATGCCGCTTCTGCTGTTACACCCACGCTCAAAAGGCGACCCGCACAGACACTATAATCATTGCTGTAAGAGGCAGCGATCGCTGTATTCGGTAAAATCGTTGCCAAGCATCCAGCTATAGCCACTGGTACTGTTAAAATCCTAGAGGCGGAACTGGCTTGTTTGTTCTTACCTCTATTAACCGCTTTATTGCTCATTGACGTTGCCATTCTCCAAACACCCAAAGTTATGCTAACTCAAATATTTTAAAAATCCTCTGCAATTAAAGAATTTTAGCGGTAGCAAGGTATAGACATAATTAATTATGTCGGAAATTGTGTTAATATAACTGTTTGAAAGATAAGTAGGCAACGTAAAAAGTATTTCAGAGTAAGAATACTGCGTAAACCAATCTGATGATTGAGTAGCCTACGAAACTAAATAAACACAAAAAACTTATTGGCAGGAGTACGGCGTGACAGGCCGGAATTCAGGCTTGAAAGCCAGTATGTCGGCTCTACCGACTTAAAGCAACTGGCGTAACAGTTGATGCCTCTACATTGGTAGGATACGTCATACCAAGGTAAGCATCCTCAAAGAACGAAAAATGCTCTGATTAAAAATCAGAGATATGTCAACATAGTATGTCATCATAGTATGTTTGGCTAAATATGTTTGGCTAAAGTTTAAACAGGATTAGATTAAGGAAACTCATGTCCCGATACAGAGGGCCACGCCTCAGAATTGTACGCCGCTTGGGCGATTTACCAGGATTAACTCGTAAAAGCGCTAGACGCGCTTACCCACCTGGGCAGCATGGTCAGAACCGCAAGAAGCGCTCTGAGTATGCTATCCGTCTAGAGGAAAAGCAAAAGCTCCGCTTCAACTACGGTTTGACTGAAAAGCAATTGCTGCGCTATGTGCGAAAAGCCAGACGTGTTACTGGTTCTACCGGACAAGTACTGTTGCAATTGCTAGAAATGCGCCTAGATAATACCGTTTTCCGCTTAGGTATAGCCCCGACTATCCCAGCAGCTCGTCAACTGGTAAATCACGGTCACGTAACTGTCAACGGTCGTGTGGTTAATATTGCCAGCTATCAATGCCGTCCTGGAGAAGAAATTGCCGTCAGGGATCGGGCACAATCACGGAAGTTGGTGGAAGCTAACTTACAATATCCCGGTTTGGCCAACCTCCCCAGTCATTTGGAGTTTGACAAAAATAAGTTGGTTGGTAGAGTCAACAGCGTTGTTGAGCGCGAATGGGTGGCACTACAAGTTAATGAACTACTTGTGGTGGAATACTACTCACGACAAGCTTAAACAGTTAATAGTTAGGAGTTATGAGTTATGAGTTGTAAGACAATAATTCCTAACTCCTCACTATTTTTTATCCGCCAATTTGCGACATGGTGCGAGTATATGTACCTAAAATGCCGGAATCGCGCCCTTTAAAGTTAATTTCTGGCTTGATTCCCAGTAAATGCCTTACCTGCTCTTGTAATTGAGCGGTGGTAGTGCCAGAACGTAAAGCAGTTTTTAAATCTATTTGACCAGTTTCATTCAATAAACAGGGACGCAGCCAGCCATCGGCACTCAGACGCATCCGGTTACAACGATCGCAAAAACATTCTGACATCTGACTAATAAATCCCAGTGTTCCTTTCGCACCGGGAATTTGAAAGACATCAGCAGGCCCTGCACCACGAACTTGTGAATCTGTCAAGCCCCAGCGATCGCGGATTTGTTGCCGTAAATCGGCTGAAGATACCCAACCGCGATCGCCAAATAAATGCGTATTACCAATAGGCATGAATTCAATAAATCGAACGTGCCATTGTTTGTCAATGGTCAAGGCAGCTAAATCTAGAACTTCATGGTCATTAACGCCAGGAATCACCACTACATTCAGCTTTAGGGGGTCAAATCCGACCTGATGGGCAGCTTGAATCCCATGCCAAACTTGCTGCCAACGAGAACGGCCCTGATTACCAATAATTTGATCAAAAATGTCGGGATCAAGAGAGTCCAGACTAATATTAATTCGTCGCAAACCAGCATTGTAAAGGTTTTGTGCCATCGGAGCTAGCAAAAAACCGTTGGTGGTCATTGAGAGGTCTTGAGTTTGAGGAAAAGAGGCGATCGCGCTTACCAAATCTACCACACGCGGACGCAATAAGGGTTCACCCCCAGTCAACCGAAACCGATTAAAGCCTACCGGAATAAATACCTCTTCAATTAGGGTGAGCAGTTCTTCATCAGTCAACAGCTGTTGCTTGAGGATATAATCCAGTTCTACTCCCTCTGGCATACAGTATTGACAACGAAAATTGCAGCGATCGATTAAGCTAATGCGGAGGTAGTCTACCTGGTTCATCGTTTTATTTTTATTCTCTCTGATTAATTAAAGACTTTACAAAGGTGGTTTATTTCTTCCTACTATATTTGTTGTAGCTCAAGATACCGTACTCCCCCTTAAGTGAGGGTCCACAGATTGTGGCATAATAAGCCGATCGCATCCACTCGTTAGTCATCAATCGTGCAAGACACCGACTCCATAAACGACCTTGCTGCGGCTTTACTACAGCCAGCAGATATCAGCTTTGAACTGCCCGATCCAGAAGATGAACAGATTCTAGAGTCAGATTTTCAACAGCAGCTAGAAGTAGCTTGGCAGGTATGCGATCGCTTTGATTTGCAAACTGAAATCTGGCGGGGGCGAATTTTACGGGCTATCCGCGACAGAGAGAAAGTGGGTGGTGACGGACGTGGTACTGGCTTTCTGCGATGGCTAAAAGAGCGGGAAATCAGCAAAAGTCAAGCATATTCCTGGATTCAACTGGCGAATAGTGCCGATACTCTCATCGAAGACGGTAAACTTGATCCCGGTACTGTGAACAACTTCAGCAAACGGGCATTTGTTGAAACTTCCAAAGCAGTCCCAGAAGTGCAACAGATGGTGAGTGAAGCCGCCCAAAAAGGCGATCGCATCACTAGGCGGGAAGTGCGTCAACTCAGCGATGAATGGACAGCCATGTCCTCAGATTTATTACCTGAAGCAGTCAAAGAAAAAGCAGCAGATAACACCCTTCCACCGCGCTACATTGCCCCACTGGTGAAGGAAATGGAAAAACTGCCAGAATCGCACCAAAAGTTTATCCAAAAGGAAATTGCTGCTAATCCTGATATGGATACCCTCAAACAGGTAACTACCGAAGCGCGTAACTTGGCCAAATATCTCAAAGGGGCAGCTCAAGTTCAGGCGCTAACGCAGGAAAATATTGACATTGAAACAGCCTTAGAAGAAGCGCAAAGAGTCGGCTGTTTGAGTATTGCTGCTGATTTGGTAAATCAAGCATCCCAGATTGAACAAACGATCGCTAAACTCTATATGACTTGGAAACGAATCGGTAATCTAGCAGATCGATTATATGTAGATACTGGCGCAAGTACACCCAACTTGCGATCGCTCCTCACTTGCTTGGAACCTCTAGGAGGTGAAATCATGGAATTGCAACTTAGTGGTGCGACTGAACACACTGTACGTCTGCAAATTCAGGAAACGAGTTAAAGAATAGGCATCGTCCATGGCCGCGAAGTTACGAGAATTAAACAGTCAAACGGGCGGTTAGAAACCGCGTCTATACAGACAAAACTCACCTCCGTGGGTTTCAAAACCTTAATTTTTCCTTAGTCTGCGGAGGTGAACTACACTTCTTTTTGAGAGGCTACGCCCTAAGCGTAGCTATGCCGCAGGCTTTACGGGAAGGCTTCTCTACGAGACGCTACGCGAACGCCTACGTTTGTGTAGCAGCGAATTCCATTGCCTTGGTTCTAGTTTGACTGTTTATTTAGCAGCGCAAGATGTAGCGGTGAGCGCAGAGTTATGGGGCGAGGCAGTAGGAACTTGAGCAACTAAAACCACATTCCCATTGGCATCCATAACCCATCCTTGGGCTTCCACTATTTCATTAGGTTCATTGACAGAATTAACTTTCTGTAATTTTCCTTCTGTGTTTCGCTGCGCCTTAACAGCTACTCTTTTCTGAATACCACCAGCAAGATTCTGACTCTCTGGAGAGAGTGCGATCCAATCTGCCAGCACCGCATCATCAGATATCAATGGCTGTGTAGGATCGGCTACTAGCCCTCCGCGCCCGGTAGCAATAAATGAACTCCTGGCTATTTTTCCACTAGAATAACAACCAGCAGCAATTTGCTGCGAAGCATCAACCAGATTTACCGGCAGTTCAACTAATCCTTTACTGGGGTCAACATCTGGTGAGTTGATTTGTACAGTGCCATTTAATGTAGGGTTTTGCTGAGAAAAGGCGGTGATGTCACTTGTTAGCAGTCTACTTGGATCTAGTGGCTGTTTAGGGTTCAACAGCCTTTCTACCTCTGCACGGGTGCGCGGCACAAAACCAAAGATACTCTTAGCGGTGATTGTGATTTTACCACCAGAGCCAGAGAAGCCGTTGGCGGTGATATCATTGTTTCCAAAGGGAGTGGTGACGAGGAAGCCATTAGGTGCTTTGATGGTGATATTACCACCATCTCCATCACCTATTGCATTAGTGGATATTTGACTATTGCGCCGCATCAGTAATAAGTCCCGCACGTTGAGTGTAATATTACCGCCTCGACCTGACTTACTATTGGATGTGATTTCTCCTTGGTTTTCTAACAGGATAGAGCGGGCAGTTATATTTAATGCACCTGGTGTTTGTGTGATGCTTTTATCTTCTGGGGAAATTGCATTTGCTGGAATCTCAACATTCACAACTATTGCAGCACCGTCTCTAACAATCAATTGCCCTGTAGTAATTGTCACTGTTCCAGACTTTCCAAAAGTTAGAGTCGTAGCGGACAATTCACTGGGGTTACCTGTTGCCGAAGTTCCAATTACCTCTACTGACTCGGAGGCATTCACAGTCAAATTTCCTCCTTTTCCTTCTGCTACACTAACTTGTGAGTTTGGTAATATTCTTCCCGCAGACTCTGCTGATACCTTTGCTCCCTCTTGGATACGCAATATCTTAGTATTGATTGTAATATCACCAGCATTTCCTTGATCAACAGTTGAACTAAGCAATCCAGTAATGCTATCTGGTAAGGTAACGCTACCAATTATCTCTACGGACTCGGAGGCGTTCACAATCAAATCTCCTGATCTTCCCTTACCTATAGTAGAAGTGAATACTTGTGCGCCATCCTGAACAATTAATTTTCTAGTGGTAATAGTTAAGTCTTCGCCATTTCCGTCACCTCCAGTTCGAGTTGTCAACCGCACACGAGGACCAATTAGTTCCACAGTATTGCTCTGCACTTGGATACGACCGCCGCTGCCAACTTTGCTACTAGCATCTACAGTAGATGAAATTGCAGAACCGTTATCAATTCGTTGGATTAGTCGAATGTTGTGGAAATTTTGGACACCTTCATATCCCACACTCCAGGCTTGGTCTGTTGGTTTCAGACTAACTAAACTATTACTAGCAACGCTTCCTAGCTCAATTCGTCCTGACGCTGCTGTTAAATTTCCGCCTTCTAGAGTGATGTCACCACCTACAAGTGCCAAGGTTTTACCTGGTTGCACTTGTAGACCTACGGGTTGATTGAAGCTATTAGTTGCATCATTAGGACTAGCTTGGGATTGATTACGAATAGGAGCAGCAATTGCTCCGAATTGTAAACCAGTAGGAGCACTTACTATCAGTAGTGGTGGGGTTTGGGAATCTGTGGCGCTAAATTTAGTACCATCGGCAAAGTTAAGACTACTCGCTGTACTTGCTATAAATGAACCACCAATGTTTAAAGAAGCATTGCGACCAAAAATAATCCCGTTGGGATTAATCAGAAACAGGTTGGCTTTGTTGTTAGCTTTAATAATGCCATCAATATTAGAAATAGACTTACCTGTTACTCGGCTAATGATGTTTTGAATGTTTGCCGCATTGTTAAAGTAGGCTGTATGTCCAGGAAGTACAGAAAACTGTTCAAAGCTGTGAAACAGATTTGTGCCACGAATTGCCCCACCATCAATTTGATCAGTAAGCAGATCATTGATTTGTTTGGTTGTGATAACTGAATTTTCTGCTCCTAAAGTGTCATCTTTGATAATCTGGGCCAAGGCGGAACTACCCGGGAAGGTGAGTGCTCCAGTAGTTGCTAAAGCACTCACTAATATTAACTTCCAGTACCAAATGCCTCGGCTTTGAGCTAAATAATTCACACAAAAAAAACAATTCCTTAATAAATTACTGGTCATTGCTAATTAGGTTATCTATAATTACAACTAGTAATCTATGTTTCACGCTATACAAAAAATTATAGATTTTTGTATATTTAAATAATACATATAGATGACACACCTATTTTCCAAAAATTCTAATTATGTTACATAAATATTGCTAATCTATGACATCATTATCCGTATTTATAAACTAACTACCGCTAAATTTGCCTATTGAAAACAAGGGTAAGTTTATCTAAAATTGCTAATACCAATTCTACGTAAAATCGCACTCAACTATTACTCATTTTCTCTTGCCGCGCTTGGCGGTTTGTTTAATAGTCAAGTGCATCTTCATTGCAAATTGGTATAAAAAATAATTAACCTTGCATCGTAAACTATTACTTTTATTCTCATTTGATTGAGAATAAAGATAGCCATTACGTTGACAAGAGTATAACTATTACGGACAACGAACCCAATCTTGTAGCTTCTCCGACCAACAAGTGGCTAGCAAGTTACGGTTACCTGGCATTACTTGTGACAAATCTTTAGCTTGCTGGTAAAGACCAGCATTATTAGATTCAATTTGATTAGGATCGATACTGCTCTGCAAGTCTAAGGAATTGTCTTCTGATATAGTGTTATTTTCGCTTGCAATACCCACTTCAGAGTTCTTCAGTTCTTCACTCGATTCGTTTTGAATATCGTTTGTTAACTGCTGTGTATTTTGAGAATTCATAATTTTGCTCTTCTTGCAGATTGGTAGATGTGTGAACTTATCTTGTAACGTAGTGAATTAAGCTGACTTCGATTAGTACAGCTTGGTAACAAAGGAATCAAGAATAAATAGTCTAAAACGGCACGAAAGCATTAAGTTTCTAAAGCTCTTGCGAACTCCCATAATTATGACTTCAGCTTGGCTAGTAACAATTACGCATTGTGTAACTAAACTTTATATTTTTTTGCGGAATTTCCTTAGAGCACGGTACAAAAGGCGATCGCTTATATCAAGGTCATTGCGAAAAAGGGATGTCTACGACAGGCTACGCCAACGCCCTGACATTTGAATTCAGCCAAAAGAGCGATCGCACCAACAAAACGAGAATCTAGATTATTAATTACCAGTGCAAGATGAAGCGACGAGTGAGGAGCTACGAGGCGAGGCAGTGGGTACTTGAGCAACCAAAACCACGTTCCCATTGGCATCCCTTACCCACCCTTGGGCTTCCACAATTTGAGTAGGTTCATTGACAGAATTAAATTTCTGTAATTTTTTTCCTGTGTCTTGCTGCGCCTGAACAACCGCTCTTTTCTGAATACCGCCAGCACGATCCTGACTCTCTGGAGGAAGTGTGATCCAATCTGCTAGCACCGCATCAGCCATCAATGGCTCTGTGGGATCGGGTGCTAGCCCTCCACGCCCAGTAGCAATAAATGAACTCCTTCCTATGTTTCCACCAGAATCACAACCAGCAACAATTTCCTGCGAAGCTTCAACCAAATTTACAGGCAGTTCAAGTAAGCTTTTACTGGGGTCAGCATCTGGTATGTTTATTTGTACAGTGCCATTTAATGAAGCGTTTTGGTTAGAAAATGCCGTGATGTCACTTGTTTGCAAGTTCTTCGGGTTTATTTCTTCTGGGTCAAGCTTCTCTACGCCTGCACGGGTACGGGGCACAAAACCAAAGATATTCTTAGCGTTGATTGTGATTTTACCACCTGAGCCAGAGAAGGCATTGGCAGTGATATCGCTATTTTCTAAGGAAGGCGTGACAATGAAGCCGTTAGGTACATTAATAATGATATTACCGCCATTTCCACTAAGCCCTGCCGTACCTGCATTAGCGGTTATTATACTTTGGTTGCGCATCAATAATAACTCTCGCACCTGTAGCGTAATATCTCCGCCTTTACCCGACTCACTATTAGATGTAAGTTTTCCTTTGTTGTCCAGAAGTATGGAGCGAGCGATTATATTTAAATAGCCTGCTTCCCCTAACTTATTTGAATCTCCGATATTGATTACATTTTTTCGAGCTTGGCTGCTCACAGTTATTGCAGCCCCATCCTTGATAATCAATTGCCCTGTAGTTAGATTCAAGTTTCCACCATCTCCAGGCCCTTCAGTTCCAGAAGACAAGCCACTGAGTATAGAACCATTTGGTGAGGTTCCAATTAGTTCTACCGACTCAGAAGCGTTCACTGTTAAGTTTCCTGCTTTTCCTGTAGCTGGTATAAGTTGGTTAAAAATATAGCTATATATGCTCTCAGAACTTGTTGATATTCTTGCCCCTCCTTGGATAAGCAGCTTTTTAGTATTAATTGTTATACCGCCAGCGTTTTTATCGCCATAACTTGCACTAAATAATCCACTGGATATTAAATCACTACCATCTTGGAGGGTAGAAATGGGAGTACCACCGATTAGTTCCACGGAATCTGAGGCGTTTATGGTCAATTGCCCCTGCAATTGTGCTCCATCTCTGACCACTAACTTCTTAGTAGTGATATTTATATTTCCAGGGTTTGCAGTGGAGAAACTCTGAGTAAAAAGTTGCGTATCTTGTTCAACTACTACAGACTCTGAGGCGTTCACTGTCAAATTCCCTGATGATTGTTCTTCCAAAGGATTAACTAGAACTAGGAAACTGCCAGCTATTCGCACAACCTTGCCTTGCGTATAGATATTGCTGCCACCCTCTCCATGAGTATCTACGGTAGATGAAATTCCATTTAACTGGATGAGTTCGATATTTTGAAAATTTTGAACACCTTCATATCCAAATGCCCAACCTTGGTTCGTTGGACTTAAACTGACCAGACTATTACTAGCGACGCTTCCTAACTCAACTCTTCCGTCCTTGGCTGTTATATTCCCCCCTTCTAGCGTTATATCACCGCCTATAAGTGCCAAGGTTTTGCCTTCCTGCACCTGTAGACCAACGCCTTGGCCAAAGAGATTAATTGCGTCATCTGGTGCTGCTTGGGATTGATTGCGGATGGGAGCCGCAGTTGCTCCGAATTGTAAACCAATGGGAACGCTTACTGTTAGTAAAGGTGTAGTTTGAGGAGATGTAGCACTAAACTTTGTACCATCAGCAAAGTTCAAGCTACTCGCCGTACTAGCCACAAACGAACCGCCGATATTTAAAGAAGCATTGGGCCCAAAAACAATGCCGTTAGGATTAATTAGAAACAGGTTGGCTGTGCCGTTAGCTTTCAGAATGCCATCTATATTAGAAATCGAATTCCCACTCACCCGACTGATGATGTTTTGAATATCTGTTGCATTGTTAAAGTGGGCTGTCCTTCCCGCAGGGACGGAAAATTGTTCAAAGCTGTGGAACAAGTTTGTCCCACGAACTGCCCCACCATCAATCTGGTCTATAGGCTGACCATCAATTGGCTTTGGTGTAATGATTGAACTTTCAGATCCAAGTGTGCCATCCTTTTGTATTTGGGCTAAGGCAAAATTCTCAAACAAAGTGAGCACTCCAGCAATTGCTAAAGTACTCACTATCCCTAATTCCCAGCACCAACTGCTTTGGTATCGAGACATCACTAACTTACACCCAGAAAATAAGAGTATATTGAAATACTGTTCCTTGTTAATTAAGTTAAGTATAGTGATACTTGAGATTATCTTTTTAACCTAACTAGTAAATTCAAGGTTCAGCCTTTTTATACTCACTAGAATAAACTCTTTGCAGTCTGAAGAGTAAATTATTTAGCAGTTACAGCCGAAAGGGTTTCCAGTTGACGGGCAAGGGATACACCATGCCATTTGCGTTAGCACAATTCCCTGTTCATCAACTGCATCACCAGATTTAATTTCATTTGGGTCAAGATTGCACTGCCACTGAACTTTCAGAGTTTTATCATCTAATACTCCGTACTTTTCAAGCACGCTGTCTAAGCCAGCATTTTGAACACTTTCAAGCAGTTTCTGTTGAATTTCATCTTTTAACTGCTGTAATGTTTTAGAGTCCATAACTGTTGCCACTACTTATAAGGTATGTATGATTTTTACTTCAACTTGGCTAGTAATAATTACGACTAGTGTTATAAAAATTAATATTTTTCTGCTAGATTTACTTTAAGCATTGATGAACTATAGCGATTCTCATTCATAATTCGGTATAAAATTATACTGAGAAGTCTAAGGGCACGGCACTGCCGTGCCCCTACGGGTGTACCTCACCAAAATCTAAAATTCTGACACCTTCTCTGGCTAATTCTTAATTCCCGTCGCAGCAATACCTTGGATAAACTGACGTTGACCGATGAGAAATAATACCATCACTGGCACAGTCGCTATTGTTACCGCTGCCATCATTAAGGGCCAATTATTCGTAAATTGCTCTTGAAACTCTGCCAACGCTAGCTGCACCGTTCTTAATTCTGGTCGTGTTGTAAATACCAGAGGTTTAAATAAATCATTCCATTCGCCGATGAAGGTGAACAAAAACAACGTCACCAACGCTGGACGGGCTAAAGGTAACATTACCCGCCACAAAATTTGCAGTCGGTTCGCCCCATCTATGGCTGCGGCTTCCTCTAACTCCACGGGAATTGTCTGGAAATATTGACGTAACAAAAAAATCCCAAATCCGTTGACAGCAGTAGGTAAAATGAGCGCCCCGTATGTATTTATCAGGTGTCCCCATTTCAAAACCAAAAAGATGGGAATCACTAATAACTGAAAAGGAATCACTAAAGTTGCTAACACGACCAATAGCAGTGCTTGACGTCCCCGAAACTTCAGCCGTGCTAAGGCGTAACCCGCTGAAGCGGAAGTGACAATCTGAAACGCCGTCACAGCGATCGCTACCAAGGTAGAATTAGCAAACGCCAGTAAAAATTTTCCCTGTTGCCATGCAACCCGGTAATTAGCTAAAGACCAGTTATTTTTGCACAAATTTTCTGGGCTGGCGGCCGTCGGTTCAAAGGAGGTGAGAAAGACCACAAACAATGGTAGTAGAACGATAAATGCCCCTAGCAGTAAGACTACTAGGCTCAAAAAATCACCAGATTTCAGATTCGGGTTTAGTTTAAACATAACTTGAGCTGCAAAGCATTTGTTTCGCTAGTACTAGAGCATCTCACCCAGCAACAGTTAATCTATAAACATAGTTACTTGTTAAGTTAAATTAAACCACAGTGATTATTACCCTCAGTTCATGGGGTAAATTGAATCCTGGTGTCAAATAATCAGGTTTACAGGAGTAAAGATACCATGCAGCAGCTTACAGACGAATTTAAAGAATTAGATTTCAAGAGCGAAACATACAAAGATGCTTATAGCCGGATTAATGCGATCGTGATTGAAGGGGAACAAGAAGCCCATGAAAATTACATCACACTAGCTCAACTGCTGCCAGAATCTCATGATGAATTGATTCGCCTATCCAAGATGGAAAGTCGTCACAAGAAAGGATTTGAAGCTTGTGGACGCAATTTGCAAGTAACCCCAGATTTGCAATTTGCCAAGGAGTTTTTCTCTGGACTACACCAAAATTTCCAAACAGCCGCCGCAGAAGGAAAAGTTGTTACTTGCTTGTTAATTCAGTCTTTGATTATTGAATGTTTTGCGATCGCAGCATACAACATTTACATCCCCGTCGCCGACGATTTTGCCCGCAAAATTACTGAGGGAGTAGTAAAAGATGAGTATAGCCACCTCAACTTTGGAGAAGTTTGGTTGAAAGAACACTTTGCAGAATCCAAAGCTGAACTTGAACTTGCAAATCGCCAGAACCTACCCATCGTCTGGAAAATGCTTAACCAAGTAGCAGATGATGCCCAAACAATGGCAATGGAAAAAGATGCTTTAGTAGAAGACTTTATGATTCAGTACGGTGAAGCATTAAGTAACATCGGTTTTACGACTCGCGATATTATGCGCTTGTCAGCCTACGGACTCATAGCCGCCTAACAAAGTGCCGAGTAACGAGTGCTGAGTGCTGAGTAGTTTAAATTCAGAACTCAGAACTCCTAACTCCTAACTCCTAACTCTCCTAAATTCCACGCCTCAAGACAGCATAAGCCTAATAATCACTACATGTTTGGTCTAATTGGACATCTGACTAGTTTGGAACACGCTCAATCGGTAGCTCAAGAATTGGGATACCCAGAATATGCCGATCAAGGGCTAGACTTTTGGTGTAGCGCCCCGCCGCAAATTGTCGATAGCATTATTGTCACCAGTGTAACTGGACAACAAATCGAAGGAAGGTATGTAGAATCTTGCTTTTTGCCAGAAATGCTAGCGAGTCGCCGCATCAAAGCCGCAACTCGCAAAATCCTCAACGCCATGGCCCATGCACAGAAGCATGGCATTAACATCACAGCTTTAGGCGGATTTTCCTCAATTATTTTTGAAAACTTTAAGTTAGAGCAGTTTAGCCAAGTCCGCAACATTAAACTAGAGTTTGAACGATTCACCACAGGAAACACGCATACTGCGTACATTATTTGTAAGCAGGTGGAAGAAGCGTCAAAACAATTAGGCATTGATTTATCAACAGCAACTGTCGCTATATGTGGAGCAACTGGCGATATTGGTAGTGCAGTTACACGCTGGCTAGATGCGAAAACAGATGTCCAAGAACTCCTGCTGATAGCCCGTGATCAAGAACGCCTCAAAGAGTTGCAAGGCGAACTAGGGCGAGGGAAAATCATGGGTTTGACAGAAGCACTACCCCTAGCCGATGTTGTGGTTTGGGTTGCTAGTATGCCCAAAGGCGTGGAAATTGACCCCACCACTCTGAAACAACCCTGTTTGTTGATTGATGGAGGTTATCCTAAAAACTTAGGGACTAAAATTCAGCATCCTGGTGTACACGTATTAAACGGTGGGATTGTCGAGCATTCCCTGGATATTGACTGGAAAATTATGAAAATCGTCAATATGGACGTTCCAGCCCGCCAGTTGTTTGCTTGTTTTGCCGAATCAATGCTGCTGGAATTTGAGAAGTTATACACGAACTTTTCGTGGGGACGGAATCAGATTACCGTAGATAAAATGGAGCAGATTGGTCGAGTATCAGTAAAACATGGATTTAGACCACTGCTGGTTTAACTGTAAGAGTTAGGAGTTAAAAGTTAGGAGTTAAAAGTTTAAGAGTTAAAATTTAAAAACTTTCACCAGTACACTCCTTTTAATACCTAACTCCTCACTCCTAACTCCTCACTCCTCACTCTGAAAAACCTATAACTCGTAATTGATAACCCCTACGATGGCAACTACCGAGCGTAAACCGCTACTGTTAGATTTTGAAAAGCCCTTAGCAGAACTCGCAACCCGGATTGATCAAATTCGGCAACTTGCAGAAGAAAATGGTGTCGATGTTTCTGGTCAAATTCGTCAACTAGAAGCACGCGCTATGCAACTGCGTGAGGAAATTTTCAGTAGTCTATCCCCGTCTCAGCGACTGCAAGTCGCTCGTCATCCGCGTCGCCCCAGTACTCTCGATTACATTCAGGCTATTAGTGATGAATGGATGGAATTGCATGGCGATCGCTGTGGTGGTGACGATCCGGCTTTAGTTGGTGGTGTTGGTCGTCTAAGTGGGCAACCTGTGGTGATGTTGGGTCATCAAAAAGGCCGTGATACCAAAGATAATATTGCTCGTAACTTTGGAATGCCTTACCCTGGTGGCTACCGCAAAGCAATGCGGTTGATGGAACACGCCAACAAGTTTAGTATGCCAATACTAACTTTTATCGACACACCAGGAGCTTGGTCTGGAGTAGAAGCAGAACACCAAGGTCAAGGAGAAGCGATCGCCTACAACTTGCGAGAAATGTTTTGCTTAGATGTACCAATTATCTGCACAGTTATTGGTGAAGGCGGTTCGGGTGGCGCACTCGGTATTGGTGTAGGCGATCGCCTACTCATGTTTGAACACTCAGTTTATACTGTCGCTACTCCCGAAGCCTGTGCCGCTATTTTGTGGAAAGATGCTGCTAAGGCTCCCCAAGCAGCTGTTGCTCTAAAAATTATTTCCCACGACCTGAAAAAGTTGGGAATTATCGACCAAATACTGCCTGAACCCACCGGTGGCGCTCATTCCGATCCTTTAAAAGCCGCTACCATTCTCAAGCAAGTGCTATTGGAAAATTTAGACGAACTCAATCGTTTAACCGCTCCAGAACGCCGTCAACTGCGTTACGAAAAATTCCGCAAAATTGGTGTTTTTACAGAAGTTGCCCACTAACAGCACTACATAGTGATTGATTAGCCGAGCAGCAATGCTATAATTGCCTATGTGCTTAAAGATTTTTAACAATCTAGCCATAGGCATTTCCATGTTTGGTAAATCTACTCAATTTTATTGAGTAAGTTTTATGTTATCTAAGTAATCTAATTTGAGTGTACGGCATGGTTTTCCAGGCGATGATTTGTTGTCTTCACTGGTAAAACTCAAAATACAGCCACTATTGCACTGCATCATAGCAGTTGTTTAATAGAAATCATCAGATTTTTAGATTCCTTTAATCTATCTAAACCGAGAAGTGTAAATAATTGGGTGGTAATAGGCTTTGGGAACTGCCAAAAAATTGGGAGACACCATGAGTGTTGAGCAAAAACGACGCGCCCTGATTACTGGGGCAAGTAGTGGAATTGGGAAAGCAACGGCTTTAGCCTTTGCGAAAGCAGGAATAGATGTTGCTTTAGTCAGCCGTTCTTTGCATAAGTTGGAGGCGGTAAGAGAAGCTGTAGAGCATACTGGGGTCGAAGCGAAAGCTTACGCTGTAGATTTAGCGCGGATCTCCGAAGTAAAAGAAAAGATCCAAGCGATCGCTCTTGACTTTGGTGATATAGACATTCTGGTAAACAATGCTGGCATGGCCTATACAGCTACTTTGAGTGAAATCCCTCTAGAGGGCTGGCAGCAGGTAATTGACTTGAATCTTACCAGCGTGTTTCAGTGCATTGTGGGAATTTTGCCTTCAATGCGCGATCGAGGCATAGGCACAATTATTAACGTTGCCTCAATTGCCGCCAAGCAGCCCTTTCCCGGTTGGGGAGCATACAGCGTCAGCAAAGCTGGTTTGATTGCCCTTTCTCAAACCCTGGCACAAGAAGAACGCACCCACGGCATTCGTGTCACAACTATTTGTCCTGGCGCAGTCAATACCGAACTTTGGGACACAGAAACAGTCCATGCCAACTTAGACCGTTCCAAGATGTTAACCCCAGAAATTGTGGCTCAGTCAATTCTCCACACTGTTCTATTACCACAACAGGCAGTTATTGATGAATTGCTCCTGATGCCCAGTGCTGGCGCACTCTAATTGCAAAGTTAGGAGTTAGTAGTTAGGAGTTAGGAATTAGAATTTTTAACTCATAACTCATAACTCATAACTCATAACTAATGACAAAACCATAACCAAGATTGAATCATGACTACCGGTAGTTCCAACGGTTCCAATTTCTCTCAATCACCTCTGATCCCTGATTTGGCAGAAGCCATAACTCCTAGACCCGATCGCAACACCCACAACGGGCGACAAGCGGATGTGTCCCCCCCAAAAGAGGAACATCTGGAGGAAATGAAGGACGCCGTGCGGACACTAATATTGGGAGTCGGCGAAGACCCCGAACGCGAAGGACTCCTCAAAACACCCAAGCGAGTGGCTGAGGCAATGCGGTTTCTTACCAGTGGCTACACCCAATCCCTTGAAGAACTCGTTAACGATGCCATCTTTGATGAAGGGCATAACGAGATGGTACTAGTGCGAGATATTAATTTCTTTAGTCTGTGCGAACACCATATGCTGCCATTTATGGGTAGAGCGCACGTTGCTTATATCCCCAACCAAAAAGTTGTGGGACTGAGTAAGCTGGCCCGCATTGTTGAGATGTATTCCCGTCGCTTGCAAGTGCAGGAGAGATTAACCCGCCAAATTGCCGAAGCAATCCAAACCATTTTGGAACCTCAAGGGGTAGCCGTTGTGATGGAAGCTAGCCATATGTGTATGGTGATGCGCGGCGTTCAAAAACCAGGCTCTTGGACTGTCACTAGTGCAATGGTTGGTGCGTTCCAAGACGAACACAAAACCCGCGAAGAATTTTTTAACTTGATTCGCCATCAACCAGCATTCTTTTAAGAAATTGGGCATGGGGCATGGGTAAGAGGACTTGGGGACAAGGAGAAAGACTTGTTTCAAGTTCTCACGTTTTGTCCCCTTGTCCCCTTGTCCCTTTGTCTCCCCCACTCTCCACTCCCTACTCCCTACTCCCTAATTTCTCAAACAACTTGGCTACTTTATCTAAATCTTTATTTCCAGGTGCGCGTTCCACTCCACTAGATAAATCAACGCCACTGGGATTAGCCTGACTTAGAGCTTCCACAATATTATCTGCTGTTAATCCCCCAGCTAAAAACCAAGGGCAATTGGGATTAAATTGCTCTAGCATTGTCCAATCTAAGGTTTTGCCTGTACCACCCAGTTGTTGCGGATGGTAGGCATCCAGTAATAAAGTGTCTACGTAGTCTACGTAATCAATTGCTGTGTCAAGATGCTCAATACTCTGAATTCTTAGGGCTTTAATAATTTCGACATTGGGTAAAACTTGACGCAATTGGTAGCAAAAATCTGGTAATTCATCCCCGTGTAACTGGACACCAGTCAACCCAGAATCAACAACTATCTGACAGATTTCGGGGATACTAGCGTTGGCAAAAACACCAATTGTGTCAATATTAGCCGGGAGTTCTGCTACTGCTGCCTGAATTTGGGATGTGGTTACATAGCGAGTTGAGGTTGGCACACAAATAAATCCTAGTGCCGTTGCGCCCAGAGAGGCGATCGCTATAGACTGCTGTGGCTGAGTGATGCCGCAAATTTTAACGCGCATGGAAATTTAGCAAATTTAAAATAATTATCAAAAAAGTCTAAACTATCCGAAAAACTTTTGTGCCTTGGTAATTTTATAATTTTGTAGGTCTACATTAACTTTTCGATTTAGGAGACAAAAGCTTGATTTCATCTATCTTACTAGCAGCCGCCCCAACTGTTCCCACAACACCTGCGTGGAATCCTACAGTAGGCATCATCATCAGCATCAGTAGCTTAGTAATTGTTTTGCTAAGTACTAGGATTGAAAAACCCTTAGTTGGCCCCAAGTTCCCCATCCTGCCGATTAGTATTCCAACATTCGTTGCAGCAATGGCTTTTGGTCATATTATCGGCGTTGGCATCGTTTTAGGACTGACTAACATCGGTCGTCTGTAGTTTTGCAATGATAAAGGCGCTAAAGGCATTGCTTGTAACGCCGCGATCCATACAAAACTCCTAAAAAGGATTTTAGTTCTTTCTCCAGCAAGAAAACTCATAAGCATCAGCCAGCCTCTGTGTAGTAAGTCTAACTAAGGGGAGAGAGATTAACCTTCCCCTTGAGGGACGATTCTAACTACTTCATCAACGGAGGATTTATATGGCTCTAGAGACGGGATTAATCCCCTCTGTAAAGCTTATTCAGTTAACTCATGCAGGAGAAAGAACTATGATGTCATCAATTTTATTAGCAGCCCAAGCCACTTTACCCAAAACTGGCACAGAGTGGAGCTTGACTGAAGCTGGAATTATTACTGGCATTTGTCTATTATGTCTTTTGATTATTCCTCGGACAATTCGCTATCCTCACGTTGGCCCTAAGATGCCTTTGCCCTTTCCCTCGCTGTTCAATAATCCTAGTGCCGCTACATTCCTCGCTGCAATGAGTGCTGGTCACCTAATCGGTACTGGTACCGTTTTAGGATTGAGTAATCTCGGCGTTATCTAAATTTGATTTCTATCTAACACACTCAAGACGACGGGCAGGGGGAGAAGAAGCAAGGGGTAGGGGGCAAGGAGCAGGGGCAGGGGAAGCAGGAGAATAACCAATGCCCAATGCCCAATGCCCAATCCCCCACTTCAGAGTTTTGCTCACAGGCACTAATTGTCTATTCTAGAAATAAGAGCATCTTGTAACTCGGCATTACCGAATTGATGCTCAGAAATATATGTATAAGGATATACGCAAATATTGCAGTAGAGGAACTATTGGCGATATCTAGTTTTAGGACAATGTAATGCAAACAAATTGGAAAATTGGGTCTTTATTTGGAATTCCCCTGTTTTTAGACCCGTTATGGTTTGTGATTTTAGGGTTGGCAACTCTCAACTTTGGGGTAGCTTATCAGGAATGGGGGCCTGTTATAGCTTGGAGTGCTGGAATAGTTATGGCACTGTTGCTATTTGGTTCAGTGTTGCTACATGAGTTGGGTCACAGTTTGGTAGCCCGATCGCAAGGCATTAAAGTTAATTCAATTACCCTATTTCTGTTTGGCGGAATTGCTGCTATTGAAGAAGAATCTAAAACTCCGGGCAAAGCCTTTCAAGTAGCGATCGCTGGGCCTTTGGTAAGTATCGGACTATTTTTCCTGCTAAGTCTAGGAAGCATTGTGATACCTGATACTAGTCCACTCAGTGTCATGGTCGGAGATTTGGCGAGAATTAACTTGGTGGTGGCTCTATTTAACATGATTCCAGGCTTACCTCTAGATGGAGGGCAAGTGTTAAAAGCAGCACTATGGCAAATAACAGGTAATCGTTTTCAAGCCGTACACTGGGCTGCAAAGGCTGGGCAAATTTTGGGTTACAGTGCGATCGCTTTAGGATTTGTTGTAGATTTTGTGACCAGGGAGTTAGTAGCTGGTTTGTGGATTGCGCTGTTAGGTTGGTTTGCTGTCCGCAACGCTAACACCTATGACAACATGACTACGTTGCAAGAAAGCCTACTCAAAGTTGTGGCGGCTGATGCGATGACTCGTGACTTTCGAGTAATTGATGCTGATCAGACATTGCGATCGTTTGCCGATTTATACCTGTTGGAAACCGTTCCCTCACAGATTTATTTTGCTGCATCTGATGGACGTTACCGGGGTCTAGTTTCCATTGACGATTTTCGTTTAACCCAAAGAAGTGAATGGGAAACCCAAACCTTACACAGAATTGTGCATCCCTTAACAGAAATACCGACTGTTTCTGAAGCTACAACGATAGCTGAGGTAATTAACAAACTGGAAAATGAGCAGTTACCTCGAATTACAGTCCTTTCTCCGGCTGGCGCTGTAGCTGGTGTAATTGACCGGGGAGATATTGTACGGGCGTTGGTACAAAAGTTAAATTTGCGGGTAGCAGATGATGAAATTAAGCGGGCCAAAGAAGAAGGTAGCTATCCGCCTGGGTTGCAACTGGGAGCAATAGCGAAGTCAATCATAAATTAAACTTCATAGCTTCGTCATAGCTTTGCAATAGATTCGTCAAAAGCTTGTGTGATATTTAATTTGGTATTTGGTTACAAAATGCTTTTTTTGGGTAAAAGGTAGGAAATCCTACCTTTTTTATTTTTTAAATTAATGTGAGTTCAATAAACCTCTCCCTGCCTTGAACTAAAGTTCAAGTCTTTCCCTCTCAGATTCGGAGAGGGACGGTTTTACGTAGTAAAACCAGGGAGAGGTTTCTTTGACATCGCCTCAGATGATTAGAAAGTTATTAAAACTTCTAGTTTAAAGCGAGTAAAATGTAAGTACGTGATATACTACGTCTCTCACTTACCCTGGTTTTATGGCACTGCCAATTGTTGCAATTATCGGACGCCCAAATGTGGGCAAATCCACCCTGGTTAATCGACTCGCCGGGGAACAAACGGCGATTGTCCATGATGAACCGGGAGTGACACGCGATCGCACTTATCTACCAGCTTTCTGGAATGGTCGTGAATTTTTGGTGGTAGACACTGGTGGTTTAGTTTTTAATGATGATACCGAATTTTTGCCACTGATTCGCCAACAGGCAATGACAGCCCTTGCAGAAGCATGTAGCGCTATTTTTGTCGTAGATGGTCAAACAGGCCCCACATCGGCAGATTTAGAAATCGCCGAATGGATGCGCCAACAAACCGTACCCGTTCTACTGGCTGTAAATAAATGTGAATCTCCAGAACAAGGCTTAATGCAAGCTGCCGAGTTTTGGGAATTGGGATTGGGCGAACCTTACCCCATCTCCGCAATTCATGGCAGTGGCACAGGAGAGTTACTCGACGAGTTAGTTAACCACATCCCTGCTGTTGAAGACATCCCAGAAACTAATGAAATCAAAGTAGCAATTGTGGGACGGCCGAATGTCGGTAAATCGAGCTTACTGAATTCTTTTGTCGGGGAAGAAAGGGCAATTGTCAGCCCAATTTCTGGCACAACCCGCGATGCTATTGATACCGTCATTGAACGGGAAGGACAAACCTACCGTTTGATTGACACTGCCGGTATTCGCAAAAAGAAACACATAGAATACGGCACAGAATTCTTTAGTATTAACCGTGCTTTCAAAGCGATTCGCCGTGCTGACGTGGTTTTATTAGTACTAGATGCCGTAGATGGAGTCACTGAGCAAGACCAAAAATTAGCTGGGCGGATTATCGAAGAAGGTCGAGCTTGCATCATCGTCGTTAATAAGTGGGATGCTGTCGAAAAAGACTCTTACACAATCTACGACTATGAAAAAACTCTGCAATCACGGTTACATTTTACCGAATGGGCAGAAACAATTTTTGTGAGTGCCTTGTCAGGGCAACGGGTAGAAAAGATTCTCGAATTGGTGAAAACTGCGGCTGAATCACACAAACGCCGTGTCAGTACATCAGTTATTAACGAAGTCTTAACAGACGCTGTGAGTTGGCATTCACCGCCAGCATCCCGTGGTGGCCGTCAGGGCAAGATTTACTATGGAACACAAGTAAGTAGCCAACCACCAACGATCGCACTATTTGTCAATGATTCCAAACGATTCAACGACAACTACCGCCGCTACATTGAACGCCAATTCCGGCAACAACTAGGATTTAAAGGCACGCCAATTATTTTGCTATGGCGGAGCAAAAAAGTCCGTGATGCCGAAATTGGCAATGTTAATCGAGCAACTCGCGTCAAAATAAGTTAGGAGTAGAGACGCGATTAATCGCGTCTGTTATGAGTTAAAGCCAAAATTGCTAATTATAGAACCCTATCGACTTGAGTTTGATAGCGGCAGAAGGTAAAAGTTATGAGTTAAATAGGACTTACGCAGAAGAGATCCCCCAAGCCCTTTTTTAAGCCTATGTCAACATAGTAGGTTAGACAGATGCTTTTCAATATGTAAGTCCTTTTCAAGCCAAAACTCGTAACCCCTAACTCTTAACTTTCAAATGGATTTATTGCGATCGCTGCCACTTGGACTTTATTTAGAACAACCCCAAACTTGGCTGCATAAAATCGACCCGCGAGTCAAGTTCGCCTGGTTGATGAGCTTTTTAACAAGCTATGTTTTAGCTAACAACTATTGGCGGGTGCTGCTGGTAGTGGTATTGATTCTTGCCACCTTGATTGCTAGGATTCCCCGACGAGTATGGCAGCAGCAAATGGGTTGGCTATTAATGCTATCATTTTTTGTCTTAGCGATCGGAGCTATCAGCCCTGATGCAATGGGAGTAGATTATCAGCCACGCCTCCCAGCTAATGAACAAATATTAACCCAGCCAGCAAACTCAAATAATATTGTTCAAGAGCCAGCAAGTAATAACAAATATAGCTACGTGCTATTTCACAAAGGCCCAGTCAAAGTAACTCGCCGCTCCTTGGATTTAGCTGTACGTCTGAGTACAATTATATTTACCGTAATTTACAGCACAAACCTGTATCTGCTGACAACCGCGCCAGAAGAAATTACATCTGGTATAGAAAGCCTGATGCAACCCCTGCGACGCTTCAAGTGGCCTGTCACCGAAATTGCTTTAACTTTAACCTTGTCCTTGCGCTTTATTCCCCTGGTTTTAGAAGAAGTGCAAAACTTATTTCGCTCTGTAATGACAAGGGCAATAAATTGGAAAAAGCTGGGATTGAAAGGAGGGTTCAAGGTTTGGATGACAGTTGCAGAGAGACTTTTGGAAAATCTGCTCTTACGAGCCGATCAAATGGCAAATGCAATGATGGTGCGGGGTTTTACCAGTCCCAACGAGCATCGAGTGCAGTGGCACGACTTACGATTCAAAGGGCGTGACTGGCTTGCTATTGCTAGTTTAATTTTATTCTGGGGAATACGCATAGCTATAGGAACTCAGGTCTAATTTTGCACCGAAAAAATGGTAAGAGGTAATTATATTTTGTCATTGGTCAGTAGTTGTAGTTATTTCTACTCACTGCTGAAAATTGTTAACTAACTATTGACAACGCTTTTAAACAGTATGATCAAGGCTTGGTATTGGCGATCGCTACCCTTAGAAAAGCGCACAGGCTCGGAAGTTTTTGCTGCTCTTTTTCGCCCCACCTCCGCACCGGGAATTGCTACCCTACTGGAAAGCCCCTACCCAACGCCAATCGATCATCCCCAACTCAGCCGATATTCTATCTGTGCAGGCGCTCCTCGCCTAGTCGATGGCATCCCCCAGATGTGGACACCAGAAGTAGGAGAGGTTCTTCCCTTTCTAGAAAAGTTGTTATACCAAGATGAGAAGGATGAGGTAGTATTTTCTTCCTCTGCTTCTTCTGCTCCCCCACCTCCTCATCTCCCCTTCACAGGTGGTTGGTTGGGTTGGCTAGGCTATGATGTGGCATGGGAAATTGAACAGCTACCTCGTCATAAAATTGATCCCCTGCCATTTCCCGTAGCTTTTTGGTATGAACCAAACTGTTTTGCTGTTTTGGATCACGCGCAACAAACTCTTTGGCTAGCCGCCAGTGATGCAAATGGACTCGATGAGTTACAGAAGAAGTTAGTAAAGAAAGACGCAAAGGAAAGTCCCCGCGTCCCCGTGTCTTCTTCGCTTCCTCTCTTTTTGACATCGCAAGCAGATTACGAAACAGCAGTAAACCAAGCGAAAAAATATATTCAAGCTGGAGATATCTTTCAGGCAAATCTTTCATTGCGATTTCAAGCGTCCACATCCGCTTCTGGTTGGGAAATTTATCAAGCTTTGCAAAAAATCAATCCTTCTCCTTTTGCCAGCTATTGGCAAACGCCTTGGGGGGAAGTGAGCAGTTGTTCGCCGGAACGGTTAGTAATGTTGCAAAACCGACAAGCCGAAACCAGACCGATCGCCGGGACGCGATCGCGCGGTGTCACTCCAGAACAGGATATGCAACTAGCACAGGATTTACTCAGCAACACCAAAGAACGTGCAGAACACATCATGCTGGTGGACTTGGAACGTAATGATTTAGGGCGAGTCTGTGAATGGGGAACGGTTACTGTTGACGAATTGCTGACAATTGAGCGATATAGCCATGTGATGCATCTTGTTAGTAACATCAAAGGGACTTTAAAAGCCGAATACACCACCATTGATTTAATCCGCGCCACGTTTCCAGGTGGCACAATCACAGGTTGTCCCAAAGTCCGTTGCATGGAAATTATTGAAGAACTAGAACCCGTGCGGCGCAGCTTATTCTACGGTTCTTGTGGCTATTTAGATTGGCGTGGTCATTTAGATTTAAATATCTTAATCCGCACCCTGCTACTAGCTCCCGTGTCTGAAGAAGGAGAGGCAAGGAAAGCAGGAAGAGCAGGGGGAGCAGGGGGAGCAAATTCTTTCTCATCTCCCCACTCAGCGCTCAACACCGTCTGGGGACAAGTTGGCGCGGGAATTGTCGCAGACAGCGATCCTGAGAAAGAATGGTATGAATCTCTGCACAAAGCCCAGGCACAACTAGAAGCTCTGAAAATGTTAGATAATCAATAGGGAGTAGGGAGTAGGGAATAGGTTATTAGTTATTCTTTCTCCCCCTGCTCGCCCTGCTCCCCCTGCTCCCTCATCTCCCCACTCCCCACTCCCCAATCCCCAATTTTGTGCCATTCAGCCACAGTTGTGGCAGTATGGAAAGAAGTTGAAAAGTTGGCTGTTGCCGTTGGGAACTTCAAAGGGTGTTTTCCCTTGCCGCTTCAAACTTTCAACAAGAGGATCAGGACTGTTTTATGCCTTGTGCCGCCAAGTTGGTGAATTTGAGTTACCAAAGCACATAGGGATATCTATCGATAAGCCTCTACTCTTCGAGTCTACGCTTCGCGGGTCATATTGTACCATTTCGCCTCACTACCACTAGCTTCATCTGCCCATTAGAAACTAGATCAAGGTCTTCGCAACCGCAGTTTTGCATTTTAAGCAAATATTCTGGCGAATGTTGGTATTATCGTCTGAATGTTTGGAATTCACTGCGAAAAGATATATATACTCCCACCTTGACTACACCTTGACTCTTAAATGAATCCAGAAAACGCAGAAACTTACATAAACCATCCAACTTGGGGTTTACTTTACAAAATCTGTATGGTTGATGAGAACCAGGATTTGTTCACCACACTTTATGCCCAGCGCTTGTTTTTTTTGGTTGCAAATGACGTTAAAGGTGTTAGATTCCAGTCTCTAGGACGTACTGAGGCTAGAATGATGTTGGAAAATCGCTTACGTACCCTGCGGCGCAGTGGACATTCCCAGGAGTACGATCAGCTTCAGAGTGTTTTCCAACGCACCTTCCAATGAATAGTTCGATTTCCGAACGTATTGTTACCATTCGCTCCTCACTGCCAACTTCAGTCCGATTGATTGCTGTTAGCAAGCAAGCTTCTGCCCAGGCCATTCGGTCTGCCTATGCCGCAGGAATTCGTGATTTTGGGGAGAGTCGCATCCAAGAAGCCGCCAGCAAACAAGCCGAGTTGCAAGACTTACCGGATATTACCTGGCACTTTATTGGACATTTGCAAAGCAATAAAGCCAAAAAAGCCATTGAACAATTCCATTGGATTCACTCCGTGGATAATTTGAAGCTGGCACAGCGCTTAGATCAATTGGCGCAACAGCTAGGAGTAAGTCCCCAGGTTTGCCTGCAAGTGAAAATTCTCCCCGATCCCAACAAGTCTGGTTGGAGTGTGCCAGAACTTTTGGCTGATTTACCCACACTCGATCAATACAAAAATTTACAAATTCAAGGTTTGATGACAATTCCGCCTTCAGGATTAAATGATCCCGAAATTCTAAATGTGTTTAATCTCAATCGTGAACTGGCAAAAGAAATCCAGCAGCAAAACTGGTCGCACATTAAAATGCAGCACTTGTCTATGGGTATGTCAGGCGACTACGAACTGGCAGTGCAAGCAGGCGCAACGATGGTACGATTAGGAACAATTTTGTTTGGCGATCGCTCTTAGCCTATTGTTCATCAACTTTGTAGGTCAGTATTAATACAGATCAGGATTTGATGACAACAATTTTGTAACAGACTGGTGCAATTGGAAACAAAGGATATAGTATTGACAAGAGCAATCGTCAAGGAAAAATGGGGTAAAAGGAGCTTTCCTTCGGACAAACCTTAGGATATAATCTTGACTCATTATTAGGTTTAGACGATGCACAAAACTTTCCAAGAAGTGCTAGTTCATCGCCAAAAGCAGTAGTATGGGTTACAAATAGCAAGAGGCTTGCTGAAGTATCCACGGATGTAGCGTAGTTTACTTAAGTAGGCATCGCTCCTAGCTCAATTTATCCTAAGCCAAGTCAATGCTGGCTATTCGCACCAGGAGAGTACACACACAATGAACAACATATTTTCCAAACTCAGAGACTTTGTGGGTCTAAATGAGCAAGTGGAATACGAATATTACGAAGAAGAACCAGAAACAGATAATAATTACCAAAACCTGTATCAGCAAGAAAATCCCCAACCACCTGCACCACAGGAGAGCGCAACTGCTCAAAATCGACGCTGGCGGGAACCAGTGCCTACAATGGGAGATGAGATAGCAGCAGGTTCAAAGCCAATGGGGAATGTGATTGGTATGCCAGGAGCAATTAACGGAATTTCGGAAGTTTTAGTCCTCGAACCACGCACTTTTGAAGAAATGCCCCAGGCAATTCAAGCGTTGCGAGAACGCAAGTCAGTGGTATTAAATCTGACAATAATGGATCCAGATCAAGCTCAACGAGCAGTAGATTTTGTTGCAGGTGGTACTTACGCACTAGATGGACATCAAGAGCGCATTGGTGAAAGCATATTCTTGTTTACGCCAAGCTGTGTCCAAGTTAGTACTCAAGGTGGTGTTCTTCATGAAGTACCGCAACCACCAGTACGTCCCTCTCGTCCTACAGGTTCTCCAAATCAAAACTGGGGCAACGAAACTAATCGGATGGCACAATAAAGTTAAATTAGTTGTTAGTCCTTTGTCCTTTGTCATTTGTCCTGAGTCTTGATAATAGTGACAAATGACTAATGACAAACGACGAGTGACTAATGACTAATTAGCAATGACTATAAAATTTGGCTTAATTGGTGGTGGGGTAATGGGAGAAGCGCTCTTATCCCGCCTTATAGCGCGTGGAATTTATCAATCATCAGAAGTTATAGTTAGCGAACCGCTACCTTCACGCCTAGATTTTTTAAAACAGCAATACGATGTTGCTGTAACGACAGATAATACCGAGGTTTTCACGCAGGTAAAAGAAGTTGTCTTTTTGGCAATAAAACCGCAGGTGTTTAGTGCGATCGCCCAAGAATTAGCAGATATTGATATTCTTAATAAAGAACACTCACCCCTGATCATTTCCATCTTGGCGGGTGTGCCTTTAAGCCAGCTAGAAGCTGCATTTGTGCAATTGCCAGTTATAAGAGCAATGCCCAACACTCCAGCTACAGTGGGAGCGGGAGTTACAGCAATTTGTTCAGGTGCATACACCAGCCCCAAGCATCACCAAATAGCACAGCAAGTTTTTTCTGCTGTGGGAGAAGTAGTGGAAGTGTCAGAAGCGCTGATGGATGCAGTAACAGGGCTATCTGGTAGCGGCCCCGCTTACGTGGCGCTCTTGATAGAAGCACTTGCTGATGGTGGAGTATCCGCAGGTTTACCTAGAGCAATTGCCAATCAATTAGCTTTACAAACCGTACTAGGAACAGCGAAACTGTTACATGAAACCAAAATGCACCCAGCAGAACTCAAAGATCGGGTTACCAGTCCCGGAGGTACAACCATTGCGGGGATTGCCAAGTTAGAACAGGCAGGATTTCGTTCAGCTTTAATTGAAGCAGTAAAAGCTGCCGCAGAGCGATCGCAAGAACTGGGAAAATAATAAAGAGTCCTTTGTCATTTGTCCTTTATCCTTTATCCTTTGTGAAAAACTAATGACTAATGACCAATGACAAATGACTATTAACGAAGTTGACAAAAGACTCGTTAATATAATAAACAATCTGGTTGCAAATGTGATTGAGTGAATTATCCTGCGCCGTCTCCAGAACTTGACTTAGGGTCTATATTTCCCTTTGATCTGGATCAGTTTCAAAAAGAAGCGATCGCGTCCCTAAACGCCGGACGCTCAGTAGTCGTGTGTGCGCCCACAGGTTCGGGCAAAACATTGGTTGGGGAATACGCCATTTATCGCGCCCTGGCGCGAGGAAAACGTGTATTTTATACTACTCCCCTAAAGGCGTTGTCGAATCAAAAATTACGTGACTTTCGAGAAAAATTCGGGTTTGATCAAGTCGGACTGTTAACTGGAGATGCCTCCATCAACAGAGATGCACCGATTTTGGTGATGACCACAGAAATTTTCCGAAATATGCTCTATGGCACACCCATTGGGCAAATAGGCATCTCATTAGTAGACGTTGAAGCCGTAATACTTGATGAGTGCCACTATATGAACGATCGCCAGCGCGGTACAGTTTGGGAAGAATCAATCATCTATTGTCCCCGGGAAGTGCAACTGGCAGCCCTCTCAGCAACGGTTGCTAACAGTGATCAACTCACGGACTGGTTAAATCGCGTTCATGGCCCAACAGACCTGATTTACTCCGATTTTCGCCCAGTCCCCTTGGAATTTCACTTTTGCAATCCCAAAGGGTTATTTCCCCTGCTGAATGATAGCAAAACCAAAATTAACCCCCGCCTTCAGAAAAAGAAGGGGAGAGGGGGAGAAAAGGAGAGGGGAAGAAGTGGTAGACCCGAAGCTCCGGGAATAATTTATACCTTGAGCCAGTTAGAGCAACGTGATATGCTACCAGCCATTTACTTCATCTTCAGCCGCCGGGGATGTGATAAAGCAGTGGCAGAAGTAGGTGATTTATGGCTGGTAAATAATGAAGAGTCCCAGATTTTGCGGCAACAGATTGATGACTTTTTAGCCCGCAATCCCGAAGCCGGGCGTTCTGGACAAATTGCACCCCTATACCGAGGAATTGCTGCTCACCACGCCGGAATTTTGCCTGCTTGGAAAGCATTAGTAGAAGAACTATTTCAGCAAGGGCTGATTAAAGTCGTATTCGCCACTGAGACGCTGGCTGCGGGAATTAATATGCCCGCCCGGACAACAGTAATTTCCACCCTTTCTAAGCGGACTGACACCGGACACCGCCTGTTAAATGCTTCTGAATTCTTGCAAATGGCGGGACGAGCCGGCCGCCGGGGGATGGATAAACAAGGTTATGTTGTAACAGTCCAAACTCCCTTTGAAGGAGCCAAAGAGGCAGCGTATTTGGCAATATCCAAGCCAGACCCCCTTGTAAGCCAGTTTACGCCCAGTTATGGCATGGTACTCAACTTGCTGCAAACACATACCCTAGAGCAAACTAGGGAACTGATAGAACGCAGCTTTGGGCAGTATATGGCTACCTTGCATTTAAGGCCAGAATACGATGAGATTGCCGAACTGGAGAGACAATTAGCTCAACTCCATGAGCAAATCGCCGCAGTTGATGAAAATGAACTGGCTGTTTATGAGAAATTGCGGCAACGCCTGAAAGTAGAACGCCAGATATTGAAAACCTTGCAAGAGCAAGCGCAGGAAGATAGACAAGAAGAGTTGGGGATGATGTTGGGATTTGCAGTGTCAGGAACTCTGTTGAGTCTCAAGGGTAAAAACATCACAGTGTCTGTACCTGTAACCGCAGTGTTAGTGGGAAAATCGCCGGGTTCTGGTCAAGCTCCTTACTTGGTATGCTTGGGGCACGATAATCGCTGGTATGTAGCAACGACAGGAGATGTAGTCGATTTGTATGCTGAACTGCCGCGAATTGAGGTGCCACCTGATTTACTACCACCGCCAGAGATGCCCTTGAAGCCAGGACAGTCGCGCCGTGGTAACCAAGAAACATTTGCGATCGCAGCACGTATTCCTGATCCGATAGAATCTTTGCATCTAGCACCAGAAGTAGCAGAACAACTCAGCCGGGCTACTGCCGTCCAAGAGCAATTAGAAGCTCATCCTCTGCATCAATCAGGCAATGCTGCTACGCTTTTCAAGCGCCGCGCCCGCTATGTCGAACTAGAAGCCGAACTTGAACAGTTGCAAGGACAAGTAGACCAACACTCACAACGTCATTGGGAAGAATTTATCAATTTAATCTCAATTCTGCAACACTTCGGCGCTTTAGATAACTTAGTGCCCACAGAATTAGGGCGAATCGCTGCCGCAATTCGGGGTGAGAATGAGTTGTGGTTAGGTTTAGTATTCGCTAGTGGTGAATTGGATAACTTAGACCCGCACCATTTAGCCGCCGCCGCCGCCGCTTTGGTGATGGAAACCCCCCGTCCAGATAGCAAGGTTAACTTTGAGCTTAGTAATGAAGTGGCAGAAGCCTTAGCAAAATTGCGGGGAATTCGTCGCCAAATGTTCCAACTACAACGTCGGTATAATGTAGCACTGCCTATATGGTTGGAGTTTGAATTAATTGCGATCGTGGAACAATGGGCGCTAGGAATGGAGTGGGTAGAACTCTGCGAAAACACCACTTTAGATGAAGGCGATGTGGTAAGAATTCTCCGGCGAACGTTGGATTTATTATCGCAAATACCTCATGTTCCGCATTTGCCAGACTCTTTCCAGCGTAATGCCTATCGGGCGATGCAGTTGATTGATCGATTCCCTGTGAATGAGGTGGTTGAATGAAAAACTCCACCCACTTTTGGGATGGAGTTTTTGGGCATGGGGAATGGGGAATGGGGCATGGGGAAGAAGTTACCAATGCCCTATGCCCCAAGCGACGGGGCGACTATCCCTCTACAGACACCTGGGGATGGAGTTTCCCGCCGCTTTCAATGAATTTACTTTTGACCAAATAATAGTAGTGGTATCTAATTAAAAATGCTTTATTAGTTTCGTATATCTTCTATACGTGATTAATCAAGTGTATCTAACAGAAGTTATAGCCGCTATAAGCGCTATTCAATCTTAGTACACTAAATTTCCAGTACCGCGCAACTGACGCAAAGAATTTACACAGTAGGGACAGTCACAGCCAAATGTCTGGATTGCAGCATCACTTTCTTCCTCAGTAAAGTTCAACATAGCAATATTGTCATCTGATACTGATGTGACAATGCTTGAGGAACGTGTAGAGGCATAGGGTTGCTTTCTCTCTGAATCTCGAATGCACACAAAATCTTTTCCACCATGTGGGTTAGTGATACAGGTACGACCGTCTTGTGTGTGCATTAATCGCTGAGTAATACTAGCATGAGCAGGATTCAATACCGCCAGCGTAGACATCAGCGACACAAAAATTGAGGAACTGGAAAGCAAATTCAAAATAATTTTTTTGTTCATAGATTTCTTTGAGAAAATTGTTTACTAGCTTAGGGTATTCGATTTACTTTCAAACTTCAAGTTAATTTCCTCTAAGAATAGCTAGCTTGACAGCTATTATCTAAGAAAGTTCCATATCTATCCAGTTAGTTTGAACGGCAATTAGTTGCTACAGCAGATTCAGCAGCAAACAAGCTTGATGTTTGGCTTTAAGACCTAAGTAGTCTACTTTACAAAATTTAAATCAGCTTTATATTCCTAAGATAATAATTGTTTGTTTGATTTAAGCAGTTATAGCCTTTTGAAATCTTATGTAGAGCGACAAATCGCTCACTACGAACAAAGTTATATTTTATATTCTTATATAAAATGAATAACCGCGATCGCTATTTTTAAAATTTAAAAATCTTAATGTTAACCAAAAAATAGTATAAATATTTAGCAATTAAACTGATATAGATTTTGATTCTTAAATATTTGACTTGTAAAAAGTTATTTTTTTCATTACATTCGGAAAAAGGCTCATATACCAAGTAATTTACTAGCCTAAACATAAAAATGAAACGAAAAATACATTCAGAATCTTCAGGTTGTTGCAACTGTGAACATGAGCATCACGAGAATCATAACCATGTTCATAATCATAATCATGAAGAGAATCATAACCATGACCATAATCACGACCACGATGGAGAATTCAATCTGAAAAATGAGGTATTGCCTTTAGTAGTAATTTTAAGTTTATATGTGCCTGGTGTAATTTTTGAAGATCAACTACACAATACATTCTATTCAATAGGTGAATATCTACTTTTCATTCCTGCCTATTTATTAAGTGGATGGAGTGTTTTACATACTGCCGGGCGCAATATACTCAGAGGTAAAATATTCGATGAAACATTTTTGATGACAGTAGCTACACTGGGTGCGATCGCAATTCATAAATTACCCGAAGCTGTCGGAGTTATGTTGTTTTATAAAATTGGGGAATTGTTTCAAGATATTGCCGTTAGTCGTTCCCGTAATTCTATTAAAGCCTTATTAGAAGTCCGCCCAGACTATGCAAATATTCAAACAGAGGGAGAACTAAAAAAAGTACCACCAGACACAGTAAATATTGGAGATATTATCGTTGTAAAGCCTGGAGAAAAGATTCCCTTAGATGGTGAGATTATAGATGGAAATTCCCAAGTCGATACATCTGCATTAACTGGAGAATCTGTACCGCGAACAGTAAGACTGGGAGAGACAGTTTTAGCTGGGATGATCAATAAAATGGGTGTGATCAGCATTAGAGTAACAAAACTTTTTGATGACTCTTCCATTGCTAAGATTTTAGACTTGGTACAAAATGCCAAAAGTAAAAAAGCAGAAACAGAAAAATTTATTACTAAATTTGCCCGATATTATACACCAATAGTAGTTTTTATATCTTTAGCAGTCGCAATATTACCTCCTTTATTCATTTCTGGTGCAACTTCTTCAGAATGGGTTTATCGTGCCTTAATTTTATTAGTTATTTCCTGTCCGTGTGGACTGGTTATCAGTATTCCATTAGGTTACTTTGGAGGTGTGGGAGGTGCAGCTAGACGCGGGATATTGGTTAAAGGCTCTACTTTTCTAGATACTTTAAATGCAGTCAATACAGTTGTTTTTGATAAAACTGGAACCCTAACTCACGGGGTATTTAAAGTAGCAAAAATAGTAGCATCAAATGGCTATGTTGAATACGAATTGCTGGAATTAGCTGCCAAAGTAGAATCGCACTCAAATCATCCCATCGCTCAATCTATCCGCAAGGCTTATGGTGGAAAAATCGATGATTTTGAGGTGAGGGATTATGAAGAGATAGCAGGCTATGGAATTAAAGCCAAGCTTGAAAATAGGGTAGTGATCGCGGGAAGCGATCGCTTACTCCGCAAAGAGAATATTGCTCATGATAATTGCCAATTAGAGGGAACAGTTATTCATCTAGCAGTAGATAATATTTACGCTGGGTATATTGTCATTGCTGATGAGTTGAAAGAAGATGCAAGACAAGCTATTCATGCACTCAAAAGAATGGGTGTAGAGAGAACAGTAATGTTAACAGGAGATAATCAAGCGATCGCATCTCAGATTGCTCAACAGCTAGGCATAGATACTTACGAAGCAGAGTTATTACCAGAAGAAAAAGTCAATGCCATTGAGAAGTTACTTAACACCGTTGGTAAACATAATAAAGTTGCCTTTGTTGGGGATGGTATTAATGATGCGCCAGTGATTGCTAGAGCAGATGTTGGCATAGCGATGGGCGGATTAGGCTCAGATGCGGCGATAGAAACTGCCGATATTGTGATCATGACAGATGCACCATCAAAAGTGGCAGAAGCAATACAAATCGCTAGACAAACAAGGCAAATTGTTTGGCAAAATATCGGTTTTGCATTAGCAATTAAAGGTGTATTTATTGGCTTGGGTATTTTAGGCATAGCAACAATGTGGGAAGCTGTATTCGCTGATGTGGGAGTAGCGTTACTAGCAATTTTCAACGCAACTAGAGTAATGAAATAAAGCTATTGGGAAATCGGGAATCCGTAATTGGGAAACTGTAGAAGTTAAAACTGAAAAGTAATAATTGAATATATTGAACACTCCCAAATCGAATTCCCGTAAAGGTAGACTATGAAAGCATCTATTAAAGGTATCGTTACAGCTGCGTTAGCTTTGGTGTTAACTTTAGCAATTTCAGTAGTTGCATTACCCCAGAAAACCAATTAACCCCCAACCGATGCGCGAACGCAACCTTTAAAAGACACCTTAATCGTTCCTGGCGAACGAGTTGGCCCGATAACACGCACAACTACCAAGCAAGATTTAGTTAAGCTGTTCGGTGCATCCCGCCTCATTGATAAAACCATTTCTGGCCCTGAAGGAATGGGTAGTTTCGCAGCTACTCAGGTAAACCTAAATCGGGGACGTTCTCTCTTGGTAGTTTGGAGTGATAATACTCGTACCAAACCTCTAGATGTGCGTAACCTGGGTTCAGCTTGGAAAACCCGTGAAGGTATCGGTATTGGAACAGAATTGAGCGAGTTACGCAAAAAGTTAGGTGACTTTAAACTCTATGGATTGGCGTGGGACTATGGCGGTACTATTTTGCTGGATAGTAGCAAATTATCTAGCTATCAGGGCAAACTCATCCTGCGAGTAGATACTGCTCCCAATGCTGCACAGAAATATCCCAATGACTACAAAGCAGTGTCAGGCGATCGCACTTTTTCTTCTAGCAATCCCAATTGGAAACCTCTGGGAATCAGGCTAGCAGAAATAATCGTTGTACTCAACCCAAGTCAGTAGTGGTACGCTAATGCTAAACATCAGTTTGCTTGCTAAGACCTAAAAAAGCAATTCCGTAGGCAGCTTGTTCTGTAGTATATTCACTGTTGTTCCAACAGCTTTCTACTAGCTTAACTGCTGGAGGGCGACAGCGATCGCAACAAAAACTAGATGCACTTCAGGCAGAATTTGACATCCGCAGCGAGAAGTTTAAGCAGATGAAGAAAGCTGTAGCAGTTGAAGCTGGTACAGCAGTCAAGTTTCAATTAGAACAGCAGCTTGTTGATGAAGAGGCAAAACTGGCACATCTTAGCAATGAACTGGATAAAATTGAGTCTGCATTGCAATTATAAGGCTATGTAAATATACAGTTATTCGACTGATGAAAATCAGGATTGCCTAACCCAGAAAACGAGAAAAACATAGATATTAAGTTAATTGGTGTTTGTTTATACTATTTCAAATTTTTCTAGTGGTTATACTCATGACTTAGGTTCTACCTGGGAATTAGGAAGTGGCTTTGCCACTTCTTTTTATTTATTCTGGTAGCCCAGTAAAAAATAAATTAAAAGTTAAAACTAATTTAGTCGAACTTTTATTAATTGTTATACCATTTGGCAAAATAACTGCTACACCTACATTTTTAGGGACGTACAGCTGTACACCCCTAAAGCCGATTCATTTGTTGCAAAGATTGTTGACAATGGGATGATTTTGTGAATGTTTAATTGACCAAGTAGTTTGACGGAATTCTAGTCAATAGACATGATGTTAATCATTACTCATTGTATCTTGCCATCTCTCACGCTTGGGCTTGCTCTCTAGATCACGCGATCGCCCTTCTTGCCAAGTTCCCCACATTAAAGATTGCTGTTTTTCAACATGGTTAATAAACTGCATGATTGACTGATCTGCTTTGATGGGAGTTTTCAAATCAAACTTAATTGTTTGGACAATCTTAATATCACCCACAAGAAAGAACTTACCTGCAATCTTAGTCAGCCATAGCACAATTCGATTGCATAACCAACTAAAAAACCCTTTACGCTTCTTAGTAATTAACAAGATTTGGCCTTCAGTTTTTCCCCCTTCGTGAAGGCGAACTGCAAACATCATGTGGACATGGAAGAAATCAGGGCCAACTGTCACAATGCCAATGCTACCGAACCAATAGCAAATACTGTAAGTTATGGCATTTTTATAAAAAAGACGGATGAGCTTGATCAAAAAGGAATTTTCTTGAATAGGTGTAGTGTTGTTGAAGATAATCGCATTTTCGTTTAGTTCCTGTTTTTCAAAAATAATATCTATTGGCAGTTTGTGAACTACATTGAGGTGTTGAGCATCAATCGCATTAATCATCACCACATTAGGGTGACAGTTCATTATAAAGTGAGAATGGATAGCAACATCACACTCTTTGTGTTCCAACTCTGGAACAAAAGGTAGGGGTTGTTGTGGTATTTCTCCAGTCCAAACCCAAATCATTCCGTACTTTTCAGCAGTGGGCCAAGTTTGTAATTTCAAGGAAGGCGGCGTATCTAAACATGGGATATCAACACACATCCCCTCAGCATCAAACTTCCAGTGATGGAAAAAACAACGTAGTCCATTACCCTCAACTTGGCCTTCAGCAAGGTGAGCGCCCATGTGGGGACAGTAAGCATCAAAGGTAACAACTCTTTTGTCTTTACCACGATAAATTACTAGTTCTCTGCCCAAAATCGTGACAGGTTTTACTTCACCCACCCGCAGATTTTGAGAAGGTATTACCCAATACCATCCCTCAATAAAACGCTCTGGATTATTAAAATTTTTAGGTTTACGGATTGAGCTAAAAGTCTGCGAGTTAAGATTCATTTTTATGGTTTCACTTGAGGTGAAGCAGTTGATCTAGAAGTAACATGAAAACTAGAAAAAAACAGTTACTTTCAGTACCATGAGAAACAGTTGCCCAATAAATAGAGCAAATTAGAGAAGTAAAATATTGAATGGAATTTATTAAAAGTGTTAAAATTAAACTAGTTAAATATCAGCTTATGTAAGCTAATAAGCTGTTACGCATTTGACTAGAAAATTTACATTAATACTGATAACTGGTAACCGTCAATAGTTAACAGTTAACAGATGTAAAGAGTGTTTATACAATTTAGGCACGCATTAGCTTATTCAGTTTAAAATAGATATTTTGAAAATAAAAACTTAGTAATATCTTTAATTAGAGCAAAATTTCAACTATTTAAAGTTTATTAATGAAGTAAATCAAAATTTAGGGTGTGTTACGGCTTTAGCCTAATGCGCCGTCATGTAACACGGTGCATTAGGCGCTTTGATAGAACTTTTTCTGACAAATCATCTGGTTAAGAATCAGGATTTTTATAGAGAAGAAACCACCACAACTCTAATCCGACCAAGGCTAAACCAGCGATCGCAACCCCAACTTTTAAACCCAAAGGTTGCTCGATACGGTGAAATTGGCTGGTTTGCTCTGATGAGTGGGCTGACATTTCTGCTAATGTTACACCTGATGATCCAGTGAGAAGCATTAAAGCTGTAAGGCTTCCCCAAAGCATTTTTTTACTGAACATTTCCTAAATTACCCTGCAATTATGAGATAGCTTTTGGTTGAAATTTACGCAATCTGAGGGCATTGCTAACAACAGACACCGAAGAAAGAGCCATTGCAGCGCCGGCAATAATTGGATTAAGTAACCAACCAAAGATAGGAAACAGAATTCCAGCCGCAATAGGAATACCAATGACGTTGTAAATAAAGGCAAAGAAAAGATTTTGCTTGATATTGTTGATCGTGGTGCGACTAAGTTGAATTGCTGTGACAATTCCTTGCAAATCTCCAGAAATTAGAGTGATATCGCTAGCTGCGATCGCAACATCTGTTCCCGTCCCAATAGCAATTCCCACATCAGCTTGTGCTAAGGCTGGGGCATCATTTATGCCATCACCTACCATTGCAACAAGGGAGTGGGGAGTGGGGAGTGGAGAGTGGGGGAATGAGGGAGAATAATAATTATTCGCTTGCTCCCCCTGCTTCCTTTGCTCTCTTTGAAGGGATTGGATAATCGCTGCTTTTTGATCTGGACGCACTTCGGCAAATATTCGCTGAATGCCAACTTGCTTTGCGATCGCTTCGGCAGTTTTACGATTATCTCCGGTGAGCATTATTACTTCTAAACCTAACTTCTGTAAAGCTTTCACCACTGCTGCTGATGAAGGTTTGAGGGCATCAGCAATACCCATTATTCCTTGCAATTCGCCATCTACAGCAATCAAAATGACTGTTTTACCAGCAGCTTCCCATGTATCTTTATACTGCTGGAGACTTATGGTGTTAATTCCAAGTTCTGTTAACCAGCGTTGTGTACCAATTTGCACAAGGCTATCTGAAACAAATGCTTGCACCCCACTACCGGCGATCGCCTGAAAGTTTTTGACCTGTGTTAAACTCACTTCTTGAGACTGGGCATATTTCACCACTGCTGACGCTAAAGGATGCTCAGAATTATGTTCCACCGTTGCTGCTAACTGTAAAAGCTTGATTTCATTACCATTAGCTGTACCGTTAACAGTCACAAAGTCTGTAACTGTAGGTTTCCCCTGAGTTAAAGTGCCAGTTTTATCTAGAACGATGGTTTGAATTTTGTGTGCTAGTTCTAAGCTGTCTGCACCCTTAATCAAAATCCCATTTTCTGCACCTTTGCCTGTCCCCACCATTACAGAAGTGGGGGTAGCTAAACCCAAAGCACAGGGACAAGCAATAATTAGTACACCCACCGTTGTCATTGTTGCTAGGGTGAGGTTGCCAGTGAAATTAAACCAAATGACGAAAGTGGCGATCGCGATCGCAATTACAGCTGGTACAAACCATCCTGTCACTTGATCTGCCAAGCGTTGAATTGGTGCTTTAGAACCTTGTGCTTGTTGCACTAATTTGACGATTTGAGCCAAAAATGTATCATTTCCAACTCGTGTCACCCGAAACTGAAAAGCACCCGCACCGTTAATCGTCGCCCCAATCACCTCATCTCCTGGCTGCTTTTTGACTGGCAAACTTTCACCCGTCACCATCGCTTCATCTACCGTCGAAGCACCTGTAATCACTTCGCCATCTACGGGAATCTTTTCACCAGGACGCACCAAAATCACATCGTTGATTCTGACTTCGGCGATGGGAACATCAATTTCTATTCCATCACGGATAACTCTGGCATCTCTGGCTTGTAGTCCAATGAGTTTGCGGATGGCTTCAGAAGTTTGTCCCCTAGCGCGATTTTCCAACAACCGCCCCAACAAAATTAAGGTAATGACAATGGCGGCAACTTCATAATAAATATGAGGTATCAAGCCCTGAGCAATAAAAAATTTCGGGAAAACAGTGACAAACAAAGAATATAGATATGCTGCACTTGTACCCAAAGCAATCAGCGTGTCCATCGTCGCTGTATGGCGCTTGAGAGATTTCCAGCCATTGCGGAAAAAAGATCCACCACACCAGAACACGACGGGTGTTGTTAGCAGTAATTGTATCCAAGGATTTTCCAGGAAACTTGGAATAAAGGGTAAATTTAGCCCAGTCATCATGGGCAACGAACCCAAAAATAGGAAAATGCTGATTACACCTCCTACCGCTACCTTGAGAGAGAGTTGGCGTTGTAATGCTTGCCTACTCGCAATCTCTGCATCATCTTCTTCGGTGAGCAATTCTTCTTTAAGTGAGTAGGAAGAGTATCCCGCAGCAGCGATCGCACTTTGAATTTTTTCTAAATTGGCTAAAGAGCGATTATACTTAATAGTGGCTTGCTCTGCTCCAAAGTTAACATTGCAGTCAATTACTCCAGAAACAGAGCGAATTGCCTTTTCGATGTTGTTGGCGCAAGCAGCGCAACTCATGCCTCGAAGTTTAAGTGTGAGAGTATCCATACTGGGAATTGGGGATTAGGGATTGGGGATTGGGAATTGGGTATTAGGGATTGGGTATAGAGAAGAATTTCAGCACCCAGTTCCTAGTCCCCAGTCCCCTTTCTTTAGGCAACTGGATAGCCAGCAGCAGCCAACGCTTCCTTAATGGCTGTTTCTGATGCTTGAGTTTCTACACTGACAAGCTTGGTTGTTGGATCAGCCTGAACGCTAGCATTGGCATCGACTGCCTGAAGTGCTTTGGTGATGGTGTTTGCACAAACAGAACAAGCCATGTTGGGAACTGTGAGTTGGAGAGTCATAGATTTACGGGATAGAGTGGAAAAGCTAGCCAAACCAAAGTGGATGACTGGGAGATATCCTTCAACAGTCAGAAATAACTGGAAAGAGAGTCGCCTTGAATTTATCCTAGACTCTCCACTCGGCTAGAGAGTCTAGAGAATTTTTAAAGTTTTTAGCTAAACTTCAAATTTCTTTACAGCATGAGTACAGAAATCGCAAAAATGCAACAACTTGCTCAAGAGAGCAAACGCATTAAGTGGTTCAATGGATGGTAACTGGAAACTTGCGTCTGAAGAATTGGTTCCCAATATTGAACTAGTACGCGATGGCGGCAGCAATCATTTGTAAAAGTGCAGCGAGTTGATAAAGTCGAGAATCCCTCACTCGCTCACGCTTTGCATATCTAGCAAGCTTTTTGCCTTTTTCTAACCGTCGAACTCACGTTAAATAAAAAGCCCCTGGTCAACACCAGGGGTATCCATCTTTATTCCCTCAATTAGAATCGCATCTGTGAAGCTATACTAAATCCGTATTAATGCAATTACCTCATAAGTTTGATGCTTATTTTGCAATCAGCTAATTAGATGTGAGTTTACCCACCGTCAAAAGCTTAATATAGGAATCCGCTTTGATTTCTGTTCGCACAGTGTGGCGCAGCCATACTTGTTTATACCAATTCCCAAAAATCCTGATACATATAGATTTCTCGTAAGGGCATGGCATTGCCATGCCCCAAAAGAGCGTATTTGTATCATTATTAAAGTGAAATGGTATTACGTGGTGCGCGTTCGCATCTCTGAAAGAGAAGCCACTCTACAAAGAGAAGCGTCTCGCACAGAAGCGCAGCGCAAGCGCGATAGGCAGGGGGTAGGGGGTAGGGAATAGAAAATCAGCCTTTTCAAGTTGTACAGAGTTTTTTCAAAAATCAAATATGAGTTCTATATAAAAGGACTGGCTAAAACAAAATTGCCTAAATTTTAACAAAAAAAGACCCTGGTTATTATTCCAGGGCACATACACGTTTTTCAGGCATTAACAGGCTGAATAATAACTTTGTAAAATAGTTATTTCTACTATCCATAGAATGATACGAATATTGCTCCATATATGGTAGTAGTATTTTGCTGCTTGGTCTATTTATAGATGGTATTTTATAAAGCTAACTTAGTAAAGTTGGATAATATTTTCTATTCCTTTATCATTAATACAAAGATTTTGCAACCTAATTTTAATATAAAGTTAAATTCAGAGATTGCAGAGTAAGTATTTTATTAAGTATAGCAGTTCTCGTTCGCATAAAATACATTTTTAAACCTCACCTCTAACCAGTTTCTTAAGCAAGAAGATAGGTTTGAGTGATGTTTAGACTGAATTATACCAAAGTGATAACCGCTATATCTATATGTTTTACTCACTTGATCTTACTAACAAAAAAGGCATGGCTAAAAGCCACGCCCTATATATACCAAGTGTTTAACATAGCTAATAATTTAGAGTTAATTGCATTTCACTTCATCTATCTATAGTATGTTTACAAAATCGACTGAAGGCGTAAAAAGCCAGCAGATAATATTAAGCTGACATGAGTATTGCGTTGCGAAAAAATAAATGTAATTATGAGAAAATCTCATAAAGATAATCTTGCGATCACTAACAACTAGATCAGGATAAATCAACAAAATTTTATAGAAATTATTAAAAATTATTATTCTGAATTCTTAAGTAGCCACTACGAAGCAGAGTTCATATTTTACCTTTGATTAAATTGGACTACTTACCAAGTTTCTGATAGATTGCGCTTTATTGAAAACCTAACTCTTACTTTCCTCCTTACCTGCTAGCTTAAGGTTTGATTCTTCTATTTATTGGTATTTTTTAGCATAGAATACTAAATAAAATATTAATAATTTATAAAGAAATTTCTGCGTAGGCATAGCCAGTTGTAGACAAAGTTACTATCAACTCATTGATAAAATCTTCTGTAATTTTGCGTATAATCTAAAAGTATCTGCTAAAACTATCAGCTTAAGGTTTTCTTACCTCAGCTATTTCTGCATGGATTAAAATTATCAATTAGACAAAAGTAAAACACAAGTCAATCTTAACTGAACACTATTGTATTCTTCGCGGTAAGCCTCGTCTGTATCTCCTAAGTTAAAGACGATTAATCTTAATAAAATCTTCTGGAGAAGAGATGTATTTGGCACATTCATTCATGAGTGATGAAAAGAAGCAAAACTCTCACCAGCCTTTGATTTTGGCAGTGGAAGACCATGATGATAGTCTCCTGCTCATTAGTTATGCTCTTGAGTCAATGGGTTGTAGATTCATTTGCCAAACAGATTGTTCTACAACTGTACTGGTGGCTAAAGAATATCAACCAGACTTAATCTTATTGGATATTTTGTTACCAGGTCTTAGTGGTATCGATGTTGTGCATCTTCTAAAGCAAGAACCCCTAACTTGCAAAATACCAGTGGTAGCAGTCACAGCTTTAGCTAGCACGGAGGATCGTGAGCGTATCCTCAAAGCAGGATTTAATGATTACATCAGCAAACCTTATATGCTTGAGGAATTAGAGGCTATAATTCAGCGTGGGCTGGCAAGAAAATTCGCCCCTTATCCAGCTTTGGAGCTTTGTCAGGATTAGCAGTCCAGCAGATAAATATGTATGTGGAGGAGAAGAACTTAAATATTTTTAGGTAGTTGCATAGTAAACAGACTACCTTTACCTAGTTCAGAAGTGACCTGGATAGTTCCTGCGTGCGCTTCTATAATTCGGTGCGATAGATGTAGCCCTAAACCACTACCTGAGCGTTTATGTTTGCCTTGGCGAAATCGTTCAAAAATTGTTGCCTGATCTTCGGGCGCAATCCCATATCCTGTATCTTCTATCTCGATTGTTACCGAATCTGGATTTCCAGGATGAGATGATGTTTCAAAAATGCGGATTGTGATGCCTCCTGTATCTGTAAATTTGATGGCATTTGCAATCAGGTTGTTTATCACCCGCCGTAGTTCCAAGCGATCGCCCATAATAACAGCAGGGTTTTTACTCAGTGGATCTAAGCCACTAGTGTCTATTTTCATAATTAACCCTTTTTCACTAGTTAGAGGGCTGAGTTCACTGACTACTTCTTGAGATATCTCACGTAAATCACATTCCTCCCAATTCAACGTTTTTTTACCTGCCTCGAAGCGATAGACTTCTAGGAGGGTGTTTACCATGTCCATCAAATTTTGGTTACTGCGAATCATAACTGCGATCGCCTGTTTCATTTCTGGCGAAATTTTGCAGAATGTTTCCATCTCAAATAAACCCAGCATGCGATCAGCGGCTACTAGGGGAGTTCGCAAATCATGAGTTAGGCGAGAAACAAAATCTTCGCGTTGGCGGGCCATTTTTTGCTGTTCGTCTAGACTGTGCTTGAGACGTAACAGCGATCGCACCCTTGCCAATAGTTCATCAGTATCAAATGGTTTACGAATAAAATCGTCAGCACCAGCATCCAAACCTTCGACAACACTGGATTCGTGAAAGGCAGTAATCAGCAAAATTGGAATATAACTAATTGCTGGGTTATTCCTAATCCGACGTGTGACTTCATAACCATCGATTCCTGGCATCATCACATCTAGCAGAATCAGATCGGGTGGAGATTGTTCAACTTGCTGCAAAGCTTTTATTCCATCCGAAACCAAATGAATTTCATATCCCTCACTTTCTAAAATTGCTTGAACCAAAATGAGATTATCGAGAGTATCGTCAACTGCGAGGATGCGATAAATTCTATTATTTTCAGCTACAGACATAATTTATTAAGTTTTATTAGTTTTTTTAAAGTAATTTATAGTTTAAATTTAGGATATCCTATTGATGATTACCTAGCTTGAGAGGACGAATGATGCGGATTTTTAACGGAGAAAAAAAACCGATCTCTATCTAATTGTAAGGGTAGATCATCGTTTCCTAGAGCCGATAATGTGATTTGACGCGGCAATTCAATTTTAAACATTGAACCAACCCCTACTTTGCTCTCAAGAAAAATTTTGCCGTCCATCATTCGCACTAATAAATTTACAATTGCCAAACCCAGACCTGTACCTGGATATTTCCGAGTCAGAGTTTGATCGACTTGCCAAAATGCTTCAAAAATATGTTTAAAATCTTTGGGTGCTATGCCAATACCTGTATCCCGAATAATAATTGTCACTCGATTTGCAGATAGTTCTTTCACTTCAACCGAAATTTCACCAGACTCTGTGAACTTAATGGCGTTGGAAAGCAGGTTAATTAAAATCTGTTTCACACGAACTGGATCATTAAATATCAAACTATTTTGCAAATCGGTTCGTACTAGCAATGATAAGTTTTTGGCCTCAGCTAGAGAACGCATTTCATCTACAACAAGATTTATTACCTTTGATACATCAAATATTTCCGCTTTTAAGTCTAATCGTCCTGCCTCCAGCTTAGAAAAGTCAAGAATTTCATTGACTAGCATCAGCAAATGTTTCCCATTATTCAAGATTCGCTCAACCATATCTGCTTGTTGGTGCGTTAATTGACCAAATTTAGGACGCAGTAGTATTTGCGAAAAACCAATAATCGCATTCATCGGCGTTCTGAGTTCGTGGGACATAGTTGCCAAAAAATGTGATTTTAGTACTGATGCCTCCGATAGCTTGAAGTTTTGCATTTGAAGCTGTTGCCGTTGTTTCTCCAATTCTTGGTTCTTATGAATAAGTTGTTGATGACTTTCTCTAAGCTGGTCTTTTGCCAAATCTGCCTGCATTTCAGCCCGATAAACCCTAATCACACTCCGCAAAACCTGTGCCAAGTTTTCTGGGGATATCCTAGACTTAGAGAGATAGTCTGTAGCGCCAGCTTTCAGTAATTCGACAGCAAGTTTATCTTCTTGAGCAATTAGAACTACTAAAGGAACTTTAATTCTTGAAGAACGTAGCTGATGAATTAAGTTTAGTCTATCCTGGCCTAGTAAGCGATCACCGAGGAAAACACAATCATAGGCAGTAGTACTTAAAATAGAAAACGCATCACTGCTATCGCCTACTTCAGATAATTCCATTTGAATACCTGTTTGAGTCAAGGCACAACGGACTGCCATCCGGTCTAGTTCATCATCTACAACCAAAATTTTCAGCGTCTTTTCCATCGGTTTTTATTTTTGCCGCTAAACATAGGTTGATGTATAACAATTTTTCTTTTGAGATTATCTAAGTAAATAATATAAAATTTTTAGATATCTAAAATCTGTAACTTTACTGACTAAGGCATTTTGCATAATATCCAATCTTTGTTGAGCCTTGCTATAATCTCTACAAAGTTAAGGAAAGTCAAAAGCTTCAGAATATCTTTAAGCTAGATTTAAGAAACCAATTAATAATCTTAATTTCATTGAATGCCTCTTTGACATCCATAACATCAACTTCGTTGTCCTCCATTAATAGTATGTTAATCACTCTTTTGAGCATTTCCTTGGGTTAAATTCAGTCTGTTATATACTCAATCTGGCTAATTTACCAGAGTATTAAAATTAAACTCCAAGCAAATGACCAAGGATTCCAAAAAATTAGTAAGTAATGAACAAACTGAAAACTATCGACCTGAAGAGAGCAAACATAGTTGAGATAAAGTAAAATAAAATACTTTACTAAGCTTAAAAACAATTGTAATTGAGTCAGCAAGCGACCGTCCTCAGTCATTGGTGAGAGTTACACCCCATCGTTGCGTGCTATACGTTTGAGTAGTTTTACTCATCAGATTTGTTAGATTAGTTAAACAAAAAAGTAACTCCTTATACCGATTTGTGGAGATGAAGTCATCTTCCCTCCTGAAATTTCGACAATTTTCTTAGCGATCGCTAGACCTGTGTTAACCTTTTGCAATTTGTCCATTTTTATAAGCTTTGTGCAAGATAATAGTAATTGACTAATGGAATATGGCAAATGAAAGCTGAATTTTGAGCTAAAAAGGAGCAATTTTGTATCAGTCTTAATATTTCATACCTTTTGTGTAAGTATCCATATATCTCCAGCTAGATATGTCCTCTATCTAAATGTGAAAAGATAGGATACTTGTTATTTCTATCGGTGGATGCAGACTGGTTGAAATATCATCTATCTTTGGTTTGGGAAAATAAAAGATAACGCTTACAAAAAGTAATACATTGAAAGATGCAAACAGCATAAGAGCGAGTGTAGCTATGAGTGAAATTAGCATTATTTTAATTGAAGATCATGACTTAACGCGAATGGGGCTACGAGCAGCGTTACAGGCTCATAGTGCATTAAAAGTAGTTGGGGAAGCCGCAAATGCTACCCAAGGACTAAAACTTTTAGAAACGGCAAAGCCAGATGTAGCTGTTGTGGATATTGGTTTGCCTGACATGGATGGCATTGAACTCACGCGTAAATTCAAACGCCACCAAGCTGAAACTGGACAGACAACAACCAAGATTTTGATTCTGACAATGGATCACACAGAGGATGCTGTACTTGCAGCTTTCGCCGCAGGTGCTGATTCTTATTACATGAAGGAAACAAGCATCAGTAAATTGACTGACGCGATTCAAGCAACTCACGGCGGTAATTCTTGGATTGATCCGGCAATTGCCAACGTGGTATTGCAGAAGATGCGGCAAGGTATTCCTGGAGAAAACCAAAGTTCTGAGAAAACGCCGAAGACTGTAAAAATTGAGGCATTAGCGTCAGAATACGAGCAAGTTTTGGAAACATACCCCCTGACTCAACGGGAGCTGGAAATTTTGGAATTGATTGTAGCTGGGTGTAGCAATGGGCAAATTGCTGAGAAACTCTACATTACAGTTGGTACTGTGAAGACCCATGTTCGTAATATTTTAAATAAATTATGTGCTGATGACCGTACCCAAGCTGCTGTAAGGGCCTTACGTTCGGGGTTGGTAGCATAAAGGACTGGGGATGAGGGAGCAGGAGAAGCAGGGGGAATAGGGGGAGCAGGGGAAAGAAGAACTATTGATTGTTGACCAATACCCAATGCCCAATCAAAATCGTTCTTGTAAACATTCTGCAATGCGTAGTGCTGCTCCGGATTTTCCCATGCGTCGCATACCATTTTCAGCAATAATTTGCAAAATATCAGGATCTTTAAATAGGGACTGTACGATTCTGGCAACTTCTGCTGGCTGCTCAACTAAAATCAAAGATGAGCCTAGAAGACGACTTTGACCTTCAGCAAAGCCACGGTTATATTGAGGCCCATTACCGGGAATCGCGATCGCAGGTTTTCCTAAACCGATAAACTGTTCTGTGGCTGTACCGGCCATTGCGATCGCTAAATCTCCCAAATGCAAGCAATCATTATAAGCTTTTTGTGTCAGCAGTAGATATGCATTTCTTTGTTTAAATGTCAAAACATTTGGATCAGCAATTTGGATAGGACATACTGATTCAGTGCGCCAACCTTGGGATTGGACACTTTGGGATAAAATATTAGAGTCTAAACCCGGAGCGATCGCACCTAAAAACATAACTGTGCCAGAAGTGTAAAACACCGAATCTCGCTCCTGAAAACTTGCCATTAACGCAGATACGGCAATCATAATTGTTTCCCAGTTACTATATGCCTCTGGCGGACGGGAACCAGGAAGAAGAGTTACCATAAAAGGCCGAACCGTCTCTTGCTGTTGACTATTTTGACTATAGAATTGTTGGCGTGAAAAAGTTGGTTGCAGACCATCCATCATCGGATTACCCAAATTAAAAGCTGGAATTGGCCATTGCTTTAATATTTCCGTCGTCAGCGCATCTCTAAGAAACACCGCCTTACAACGGCGACGACTCATCAACCAACGTTCCCAAGGATGATAAACTGAACCGGAAAAGTTTTCCCAACGCATATCTTTAGATTTCTGTGGTAATAATCCAGCCTCGTCACGCACATAATATTCAGATTTTGCCGTACCCACAAAAGCATAATTAGCGCCGCTAAAAGTTGCAAACAACAGGGGGAGAATATCTCCCACTGCTAAAATCGCTCTTTTCTGACCTAATCTTTTTTGAGAACTTACCCAACGACGGATAGCTTTAATCTGGCTAAGGGTAAGTTGCAATAAACCACCGCGTACATCCCTCGCCAATTGGCGGCCATCCATATAAACAAAGCCGCCAGAAGGCATAGTGCGAACTGAACCGATAAGGGGGATATCCAACTGTTGGTAAGCACGTCCTTCACCCACCAGAGGTAAAGCAAAAATCTCTGGTGGGTTTGCTTGTCGTTGGAGTTCTTGCAAAATCCGAACTGCAATGACATCCTCTCCATGACCATTACTTAATACAAGTAACCGTAAAGGAGAAGTGGCAGCTTGAGAGTTAGAAGCTAGGGATAAACGGGATACATTACTCATAAGAAACAAAATATCAAAATTAACTGTCTGTTTGGGTAAGAGGTATAAATAGGGAAATCGGCGAAGAAACTGGAAGTTAGTATTATCGCTATTTCTTTACTTTTCTACAACTAAAATCAAATTCGGAAAAAATGTATTGTTTCAAATTCTTGGAACAGCCTTTTAGTCAAATCTTTTAATCTAAAATCTAAAATCCAAAATTGATATAACTCCCAGTTAATTAGGTTAAATATTATGCGAGTTTCTGCTACTGCAATTTTTACTTTAGCTACTTTAGCTGCTGCCAATGCCACTCAGCAAGCAACGGCTGCAACTGCCAAAACCGTTACTCTAACTCCAAAAGCTGGTAACTTGGTAGTCCCAATAATTGAAGACACTCCCGCACGGATAGAGACGATTGCTTCCCCAGAAACTATAGTTGCACAACAATTTTCTCAAAATCCTGTCGCCGTGCAAACAGGTGCAAACAAAAATTCCAGCGTAGTCTTAAAGTCAGCACAACAATTAAATTCCCAAGTCATCCTCCCTGTTTCCCCCACCTCCTCTGCTCCCCCATCTCCCAAAACCTCTACTACTGCAAGCAATTTAGTAGTCACAGCTACAGATGTACAGATAGTGGGAGCTAATCAAGAATTGCAACAAATTATTCGCCAGGTAATTAAAACCCAGGTGGGTGGAGAAACTAGCCAAAGTCAGCTACAAAAAGATGTAGCTGCAATTTCGGATATAGGTTTATTTAGCAATGTTAGTGTGAATAGCTTTAGTACAAAGGCTGGATTAAATGTAGTTTATCAAGTGCAACCAGTGATTGTGCGATCGCTGCAACTATCTGGCGCTAAAGTTCTCACTTACCAAGTAGCTCAACAACAGTTCCAATCTCAAATCGGAACCACCATCAGTCCTGCCAGACTCCAACAAGCAGTAGCACAAATTAATAAGTGGTACGCCGACAATGGTTATAACTTAGCACGAGTGCTATCAATTAAACCCAGTTCTCAAGGTATTCTCACTGTGAATGTCGCTGAAGGCTTGGTGAGTAATATCAAATTTCGCTTTATCAACGATGAGGGTAAAACTGTTGATAGCAAGGGTAATCCCGTGGGGGGACGCACCAAACCAGATTTCCTGCAACAGCAACTAAAACTAAAAACTGGTCAAATCTTCCAAGAAAATGTAGTTAAACAAGACATACAACAGCTATATCAGACTGGTTTATTTGAAAGTGTGAATGTTGCCTTAGAAGGGGATGCGACAAAATTAGATTTAGTCTACCAACTCAAAGAAACTGGGGCGCGTGGTGTTAACTTAGGTGGTAGTTACAATGCTGATCAGGGATTAGTAGGCACAATCAGCTATCAAGATCAGAATGTTGGTGGTGTTAATGATACTTTAGGTGTGAATATTGGTGTAAGTAGCCGAGACTTGCAGTTTAATACTAAATTTATCAGTCCCTATCGGACAACAAACCCCGATCGCTTGGGGTACACTGTGAATGGTTTTCGTAATCAGCAAGTTTCGGAAACCTTTGACGACACTATTAAGCTAGCTAACGGCGACAAAGTGCGGGAAGGTAAAGTTGGCACAAGTGTCAGCTTACAGCGACCAATTGACGACTGGAAGACCTCATTAGGATTAAACTATACCCGAACTAGCATTCGCGATCGCCAAGGTAATATTACTTCAACTGACGCTCAAGGCAATCCCCTATCTGCGAGTGGAACTGGCGTTGACGACCTAACTACCGTATCCTTCACCGCCACCAAAGACCAACGGGATAATTCCCTCAATCCCACTAAAGGTTCCGTCGTGAGTCTGAGTACAGAACAATCTGTGCCCATCGGTCAAGGAAATATTTCTCTCAATCGCCTTAAAGCCAATTACAGCCAATATTTGCCAGTGCAGTTATTTAACACCAAACAGCCACAAGTATTTGCGGTGAATGTCCAAGCTGGTACTGTCCTTGGAAATTTACCGCCCTACGAAAGCTTTAACTTGGGTGGTTCCAACTCAGTACGCGGTTACGATTCTGGAGATGTAGGGAGTGGTCGCAGTTATGTGTTAGCTTCCGCAGAATATCGCTTTCCCGTCTTACCAATAGTAGGGGGTGTATTATTTGCCGACTTTGCCTCAGACTTAGGTTCTGGTGATACTGTATTGGGAAATCCAGCAGGTGTGCGAGACAAACCAGGTTATGGTTTTGGTTATGGGGCTGGAGTACGAGTAAATTCACCCTTGGGTTTAATCCGGGCTGACTATGGCATTAATGACCAGGGAGAAAGCAAAGTCCATCTAGGCATCGGGCAGCGATTTTAAGAAAGTCAGCATTCAGAGTATTAAAGATGACTAAATTCGTGTTCTAAAGCCAAATCATTGAATTGCTCTTTGCCTTTGTAACAAGTAGCCAATCAAGCCGTCCTTCCTCGCTAACATCACAAATTTGGGAGACAAATTGAGTCTGTTTTCTACTCCAGAATTTATTGACTCTCGCGTTATCCTATAAAGATAAAACTCTTGTAATCATGGGGAGGTCTTTCTCACTTGGAGAGTTCCAACAACTAAATCATCCCATCCCGTAAGATAGACAGGCAAAAACCCTGTCCTATGTACATATATGATAGGGAAAATTTTTTGCAAATCCCCCAAAACTCAAAACTCGCTACTTATCTGCTCACTCAAGACTCAGGACTCTCTATGTTAGCAGGCACAATTTTGCAGGATGGAAAATATACCCTAATTCAAGAAATAGGGCGGGGTGGCTTTGGTATAACCTTTAAAGCTACGCATCACTACTTGGGTCAGGAGGTGGTGATGAAAACCATCAATGAACGGCTGCGACAACATCCTGATTTCGCGAAATTTGAGCGCCAATTCCAAGATGAAGCCAGACGATTAGCTACGTGTATCCACCCAAATATAGTCCGAGTTAGTGACTTTTTTGTGGAAGCCGGACTGCCTTACATGGTGATGGAATATATTCGTGGCGAAACCTTGGGAGATGCATTTGTATTACCAGGGATACCATTACCTGAAGCTACAGCAATTCATTACATCCGGCAAATTGGGGCAGCCTTACAGGTAGTGCATAATAACGGTTTGCTACATCGAGATGTCAAACCAGATAATATTATTCTTCGTCAAGGAACCCAGGAAGTAGTACTGATTGATTTTGGCATTGCCAGGGAATTTAATGGCGGTGTCAGGCAGACTCACACCGGTATGGTTTCTGAAGGTTATTCTCCCATTGAGCAGTACTTGACACAAGCACCGCGCACACCCGCCACCGATGTTTATGGTTTAGCGGCAACTTTGTATTCACTGTTAACAGCACAGGTTCCGATGCCAGCATTATTGCGCGATCGCGAACAAATGCCTTCCCCCCGCGAATTGCAACCACATTTGAGTGCTTCTGTCAACCAAGCCATAATGCGCGGTATGGCGGTGGAATCTCGTTTTCGTCCAGCGACAGTTGCTGAATGGTTACAACTGCTACCTGGAAATGGGGTGAATATGACACCGCAAGCCTTACCCACTTATGCAGTGCCAACTGTCAATTTATCTGCTCAACAGGCAGCAACTTTAATTGGAAAAACTGTCCAAAATGGCATTCATAGACCATCTAGGTTGGCGCAGCCCAACTCAGGTATCGCTAAGGAAAATGTAGCGGCTAAAAAACAGGGTTCATCTAAAATATTCATTGGTATAGGTGTAGCTCTAGTTGCTGCTACGGCAGGTTTTAGCATCACTAGCATCTTACCCAAGTTTCAACCGCAGCCAAGTGCAAAGCCCCTTTTTGAACAGCCAACTCAACAACCAGCCGCGAAAGTACCTAACTCAGAGAGTGGTGAAGAGACTAACACCACCTCAAGAACCGAATCAGCACCTGTTCCTAATTCCAAGCAGCGTCGGCGCTATCGTCGTTCTTCCCCGCAAGAAACTCCCAGCAGCGCTACACAAGAATCACAACGTGGCGATTCCGAACAATCCGCACCTTCACCTAACGTTTCTCCCACACCCTCGCTAGTGGAGAAACTACGGGCTATCCGTTCATCTCGTAATGCTTCCCCCGCACCATTACCACAAAATAACTCACCCACTTCTAATCAAAATTCTGCTTCGCCTCAACCGGTGATTCCGTCAAATTCTGTGGTTATACCACCAGTAGCGCCACCGATAGAATCTAAACAGTCAGATCCTTCTGCTGTAGTAGTACCAACATTAGAAAAGCAAAATTCACCGACTGATATTCAACCCCAGAATAATCAGAAATTTCAGGACAAGCTACAAGATGACAATAATTATTAAATTTTTCAATCTAAAATCCAAAATCCAAAATCTAAAATTGAATAACGGAAATTGCCTTATTTCATCTTCTGTACAAGAACTTCCCCCTTCTTATTAATCTTCACTGGGTTTTTAGGAAAAGCTTGAGCATTCAAATAACGCATAAGCTTCACAGTCCGAAAACGCTGATCAATATGAGGTATTCCCTGCTTATCCATCCGCACGGGGATAACTTTACTTGATACCAAATCTCCCACCGAGTTGAGTTTAACTTCTAAAATCATTGAGTCACCCGTCTGGGCATTTGTAGATAAAGTTCTATATCCTAAGAAGTTTCCTAAAGAATAGGCGATCATTTTGCCCTTATAAATTTCCATCGCTCTCGGAACATGAGGCCCATGTCCTAGTACTAAGTCTGCTCCCGCATCAATCATGTTTCGAGCGAACTTAATCGAATTACCTCGATTTTCTCCATAAAAAAACTCTGTCTGATTTTTAACGTGTAGCGCCCCCGTTCCTTCGGCTCCAGCGTGCATTGATACTACTACAATGTTGGCCTTATTTTTAGCTTCTGCTACGAGTGCTTGGGCTGTTCCTAAATTATGAATGGAATTATACATTTCATAAGGAGAAAACCCGATCATTGCCACCGGGATATTGTTAGCTTCCAGATAAAGAATTTGATTTTTATGGCCTAATGTTGCAATGCCCACAGCCTCAAGATTTTTCTTTGTATCTTTGAACCCTACCGGGCCAAAGTCCATTGCATGGTTATTCGCCATATTAAATACATTAAAACCAGCTTCAGCAAATAGCCGAGCATATCCAGGTGGGGAGCGAAAGGCAAAGACTTGTCCTCGACTAATATCTTTGGCAGTGTAGGGATAATTAGTTAAGCTACTTTCAAAGTTACCAAACAAGATATCAGATCCTTGCAAGTGAGTTCTCACTGACTTTGGTAATAATTTATCTCGAAACCGGGGTAATCTATGGTTAGGGAAATTAGTGCCGGGAATAATATCTCCAACGGCTTTGATAGTAATAGTCTCTGGAAAGGTTTGTTCTTCTGTTGTTGATGGCGTAAGTTCAGGGATAACTAATGGAAATTGCACAGGCTCAGTAGGTGTAATAGCAGCGTTTAATCGCTGTGATTGCCCAAGCCTGATAACGACTCCTATACTAATGCCTAGATATAAACTGACGCTGATAAAACTAAATGAGAGCGCTTTACCCATGCTGCGGTTTGCCATCGTTCACTCCTCACATGATGGCATTAGTTTATCCCATAAATCTGTGCTATTAGTGTATATTTTAATGCAAATTGTACAATATTTGACTAAGTAAATACGCAAATATAATACCGTTCCACACAACATCCTTTATATAGTTAGGGGCGCATAGCTATGCGCCCTTACTTGCAAATAATCATAAGTAAAATCTATGAAGCCGAACACGATCGGCTTATCTAGTTCTTTAGTAATCATTTTCAACGGAGAGGGGGGGATTCGAACCCCCGTTGGGTTTCCCCAAAACGCATTTCGAGTGCGTCACCATGAACCGCTCGGACACCTCTCCAGCTATATAATCCACACATTTGAGCGTTCAAATGCCGTGAAGTAAGGGAAATCTTAGGACATCTCCTATATTACTATAACATTATCGGTTTATCTGCGTAAGGAAATGCTTCAAAAGTACCGCATAGGCTCGTCGTAGACATCGCTTCTGTAACTGCCAAGGTATTATGTAGTCGAACATTATGCAGTATACAGCTTGAGGTTTTGCATGAAAGTAGCAGTCTTCAGTACAAAAGCCTATGATCGGAAGTTTTTGTCAGCTGCAAATTCTTCCACTCAACACGAGCTAGTATTTTTTGAACCCCGCTTAAATCGGGATACCGCTATCCTCGCCGCCGGATTTCCGGCGGTTTGCGTATTTGTACATGACCAAGTTGACGCGCCAACTTTAGAGCTTCTCGCCTCACGGGGAACTCGACTGGTTGTCCTGCGCTGTGCAGGGTTTAACAATGTAGACTTACAAGCCGCAGCGGATTTAGGAATAACCGTTGTGCGTGTTCCCGCCTATTCACCCTATGGGGTAGCAGAACACGCTGTGGGATTGATTTTAAGTCTGAATCGCAAAATTCATCGTGCCTATAACCGTGTTCGAGAAGGCAATTTTTCCCTAGATGGACTGTTGGGATTTAATTTGCATGAGCGCACAATAGGCATTGTCGGCACAGGCAAAATCGGTCTGATTTTAGGACAGATTATGAAGGGGTTTGGCTGTAACCTACTCGCCTATGATGTTTATCGAAATCCAGAATTGGAGGCGCTGGGTGGAAAGTATGTAGAATTGCCTGAGCTATTTGCCAACTCGGATATTATCTCTCTACATTGCCCCTTGACTGCCGAAACGCATCACTTGATTAACGCTGAGGCTATAGAACAGATTAAGTCAGGCGTGATGCTAATTAATACTAGTCGAGGAGCGCTGATTGATACCCAAGCAGTGATTGAGGGATTGAAGTCTGGCAAGATTGGTTATCTTGGTGTGGATGTCTACGAACAAGAATCGGAATTGTTCTTTGAGGATTTATCTGGTGCAATTATTCAAGATGATATTTTCCAGCGTCTGACGACGTTCCCCAATGTACTCATTACTGGACATCAAGCCTTTTTTACAGCAGAAGCTCTCCACAATATTGCAGAAACAACTTTTGCTAATATTGCTGATGTTGAACATGGTCGACCTTGCGCCAATGAAATTCGCGCTCAAGTGTCAGCTTAGGTAATGGTTGGCGATCGCAATTACTTTGAACTAAAATCACTCATCATCAGGCAAATTCTCCATTTCCTCAGTAATTAGCGTCTGAAAATCTTCGTCACAATGATTATGCAGCAGTTTTAGCGGTGAGAGTTGTCAATCAATATGAACGATAGGCAACGCGGAGACTTTGGACTAAAATCACCAAAGATGCGATCGCCATTAACCCGCCCCAAAACCAGTAAGGTAATAGCAAATACCTTTGCATTTGCGCTGTATCCGAGAGTCCAAGGGAACCAGCAGAACTACTAAATAGATAATCAAGTTGATGGAACGTACTCACACAAGCTTGTACACCCAAGAATTGAATAGCAAATCCTTGCGCCCAACGAGGCGCTTTCAGAGCGATACCTAAGATTGTTAAACCCAGCAAGGGAATTGCCACCAATCCAAACCAGGAACGTACCCAGATTAATGTGGAAAATAGCAAAAAACTCCCTAATATTTTTAAACAGAGAGTTGCTGCTGTAAAACTGCGGGAAGCCAAAATCAAAGCTGCACCGGCAAGAGGCGGCCCCATTGGACCTGCTGCTGCGACCATTGCCGGGCCAATTGGCCCCAATGACGACCGGATGCCATAAGTTGCAACACCGGAGCCATTGCCAAAAATCTCTAATTTCTGAAACTGTCCCCCTAATAAAACTGCCATTAAGCCGTGACCCATTTCATGAAACCAAGTTGCCAAAATTGTAAATGGGTATAAGATATAATCCCCTCCCGGAACTTGCCATAGTAAAGCAGTTGCGATCGCTGCTGCAATTAGCCAGGTTAGCCCCATGCGCTCAACAACTGGCGGAGCTTCTTTGGTAAGCAAGGGTTCAAAATTTCTGCTCGGTTCCCTCATAGGTCGCTCTATTTTAGATTTTCTGGAAAATTCAAAATCTTAAATTGATAGTGTATTTTCTCTATCCTAATGTACTTAAACTGACAAGCATTTAAATTAGATGTAGTCAACAGTTAAAATACTTGCTGCACTTGACTTGAAGTTATTTATTTTTCAATCTTTAATTGCTAAACAATGCAACAATTCGCACCTTGAAGCGACGGCTGACAACTATAGGGTTATCAAGAACAACATAGTTATCCGTCGCTTGTTTGATGCGGTTCATTTGTTTTCCTCCAAAAGGGATGCCGGAGGATGGGCAAAAGATGCCTAGACTGATGTCACAATTAATGAAAAATCAGTTAAGCAAGTTGAAAAAGGAACGTCATTAAGTCTCCTTTACCCAAGCTAATGCGATCGCCTGGTCGCAATCGATGACGATTCCCTGGTAAAAGGGGCAAGTTATTAATGTAAGTGCCATTAGAGCTTCCCACATCTTCTACATAGTGAGCGTCTCCCTCAACGCGAATATCTGCATGAATCCGCGAGACAACTTCTGAATTGGGAAATCCCGAAACGTCTATATCTGGGGGAATTCGGTCATTAGGCTTGCCGATATGAATCACAGAGAGATTTTGCGGCAATTCAATTAGCCGATCAGTTTGAACGTGGATTAACCGCGCTATAACCTGCTGCAATTGCGTTCTGGCAACCGTTCCAGTTGGTGCTGGTGCTGCTGGTGGGGCTACTTTGGCTTCAGAGGCTGGCGCTGGTTCCAACGGTGGTGGAGTAGGAATACTTTGTACAGAGACTACGGGTTGAGCTACGGGTTCTGCGGGGCTGATTTCTGTAACAGATACCTGTGGCGCTGGTTCTGGGGGAGCTGCCACCTCTGTTGCTGGTAAAGATGATATGGGAGGATGGGAGTTAGTAGAACTGCTCATTCCCAAAGCATCTGGTTGTAAAAGTTCTAACAGGGGATCGGGTGGTACTAACGGCGGTACTTCCACAGGAACATCGGGAGTAACTGTTGTAGCTACCGTAGTATGAACGTGTGGAACTCCTGCTGAGTGAAGGTTATAGCCACACTGACCGCAGAATGCAGCATCTGCCTGCACAGTTGCCCCACAACTGGGACAATTAGTAGTCGCGGGTAACGGTGTATAGCAAGCTTCACACTGGACAGCGCCATCAGGGTTGGGATGGTTGCAATTAGGGCAGACGATCATCGATATTTAGCCTTTGTTCAAGATCATCATAAATATTAGGTAGGACTGGCAAGCAGAAGGCGGCCCTAACTTTAGATTCTAGCAATTACTGCTGATGGAAGGATGAATTGGACACTTGTGGGAGGGGCAGGGGGCAGGGGAAGCAGGGGGGGCAGGGGAAGCAGGGGAAGCAGGGGGAGCGCTATTGAGCCATGCCCAATGCCCAATGCCCAATCCCCAATGCCCAATTCCTCATTAATGTTGAAGTTCTAAACCTGCTGCCGCATCTAGCAACCACCGAAGTTCTCCTTGTGGCCGAATTAAGCGGGATGGGTAAGCGAAATCATCGGCTACAGGTGCAAAGACTTGCGCCAAAGCTGGTCGTTTATTAGCACCAGCAACCAGAAAAATCACACTGCGACCAGAGTTGATGAAGGGATATGTGAAACTTATCCGGGGATTTCCGTCTTTGTTACCCACGGTAACTAGGCGATCGCGTACTTTGAGAGCCTCTGTGTGGGGAAACAAAGATGCGGTATGTGCATCATCACCCATTCCTAGTAATACTACATCCAATGAGGGAAACTCGACCCCAGAAGAATTGAAAAATTCTTTGAGATGTTGTTCATACTTAGCAGCAGCTAGTTCTGGATTGGCTTCCAAGGTGGGTACAGGGTGAATGTTAGCTGCTGGGATGTCAATGCGATCTAGCCATGCCCGACGCGTCATCAGTTCATTGCTATCGGGGTGATCTGGTGGTACGTAACGCTCATCGCCCCAAAATATATGAATTTTTTCCCAAGGCAGTTTTTGAGTAGCGATCGCTTCGTATAACGGTTTAGGTGTACTGCCGCCCGATAAGGCAATAGTAAACTGCCCCCGTTGCTCAATGGCAGTTTCTAACTTAGACAATATTAATTCTAGCGCTCGTGCAACCAGCGCTGGCTGATCCGGTAGAACTTCAACAGTTTTGTTCATGACTTCATCATCATATTGCTGGCTTCCAGCAATACCATACCGAACTTATTACAATCCCCCTTTTTAACTTTTGAAACATTTAACATCGTAGATTAAGTAGGCTGGAAAAACGTAGATGCTCATTATCACTTTCAATGGGAAGTTGTCAGTAGTGAGTCATACTAACTACTAACTCCTCTGATGATTATTTTTATTTACACCCAGTTACTTGATACTTTGTTGATGATCGCCACAAAGGATACATTTATTAATTCTTATTAAAAATTAATAAACCTAATTAATTATAAACAGCGCTTCCCAGTCAGCGATCGCTTCGCGTTGGGCAATTAACAATTCCTGAATTCCTTTTTGGGCGACATCTAGCAGCTGATCCAACTGAGTTCGGCTAAAGCTGCCTTCTTCGGCTGTTCCTTGGACTTCAATAATTCCTAGTTGTTGATTCATCACCACGTTAAAATCTACAGTTGCAGCCACATCTTCGATATAATTTAGATCCAAAAATGGCTCTCCCTCCAGTAATCCTACGGAAACTGCTGCTACTTGTCCACACAGAGGCGATCGCTCCAATGCTCCCTCTTGCAACAATTTAGAAATCGCATGAGCCAATGCTACAAACGATCCTGTAATGGCTGTTGTCCGGGTTCCAGCGTCTGCTTGCAAAACATCGGCATCCACAGTTAGCGTGCGTTCTCCCAGTGCCTCAAAATCCACTGCTGCGCGTAAGCTGCGGCCAATTAAACGTTGAATTTCTTGCGTCCTTCCAGATAATTTCAATAATTCCCTTTCTTGGCGTTTTTGGGTAGCAGATGGTAGCATTCGATACTCAGCAGTTAGCCAGCCTTTACCCGTTCCTTCGAGAAACTTAGGAACTCCCTTATTAACGCTAACGGTACAAAGTACTTGAGTATCACCGCATCTTGCGAGAACAGAACCGGGGGCAAAGCGGGTGAAACTGGGATAAAAGCTGATCGGACGTAGTTCGTAAGCAAGACGACCGTCAGGACGCTGCCAAGCCATTGGAGTTGCCTCAAGATTTACAATACTGCCTTAAGATTACCTTAGTGTTGCAAATCATCTTTTTGGGGAATTAGACATTGAGCATTGGGCATTGTAAAGAGGAGGCAGAAGTTCTTTAATTTTGAATTTTGAATTTTGAATTGATTTACTCCCCCTGCTTGTTTATCTAAGGAACTGAAAGCAGAGTCAAAATATTTTGCTGCACCATATCTGGTGACTGGTCGCCGTTGATGGTTAATAGGCAGCGACGACGGTCGTAATATTCTAGGATGGGAATGGTGCGATCATAGAATAATTCTACACGCCGTTGCACGATTTCTGGTTGGTCATCTGGTAGCGATCGCCCCAAAGATCGGCTAACCATGACTGCTTCAGGGACTTGTAGATAAATCGCCCAATCTAGCTTTTGCGCTAAATTATCCAATAAAAAATCTAATTCTTCAGCTTGGAAAGCAGTACGGGGATAGCCTTCTAAGACCCAATTGCAATTAATATCTGGTTGTCTAAGGCGAATTCTGATTAATTCAATGATCATTTCATCCGGAACCAACTCCCCAGTTTCCACATATGGCCGTGCGTGGTAACCTAGTTCACTCAGGCTAGTGTAAACCGAAAGAGAAGTCCGGGGATCGGCTTGTGAGCTTTGGAAGTCCGGGAGGAGCTTATCGCCAAATATCGCTTCCCGTAAAATCTCACCTGTAGAAATCAAAGGAATATCAAAGTATCTGCAAAGCCTTTGCGCTTGAGTACTTTTACCCGATCCTGAACCTCCCAGAATCACCAATCTCACAAAAATTAGCTCCTCATCTTGTCAAATTCACTACCTGCTAAGTCTGCTTTGCCCAAACAACCGATAACTCTAACATTTAGAGATTTTCAGCCGTTATGCCCAGCTTTTTTAAATAATTGGAACTCCAACTCATGTGTTTTTATTTTTACAACTGCTTTCAGAGAAAAAAGAAAATGACTCTTGACTTCAGCACAAACGTAGTGTTTGACTAAGAATGCAATTTGCCAAATTCATCAAACCTGTGAAAAACAGATTGAGCATACAGGCAGATTTGTAATAAGTACCGCCAGCATAAACTTCTAATTTATTGTAAATTTTTGAACTTAACCCTATGGTTGCCCAGCTAGAGACTCCAAGTATAAATTCAACTCTAACCTTACCATATCCAGTTGAAGGACTAGTGCAAGTTTTCACTAGTTCCCATCGCAACTTTTTTACGAGCGTTATGGCGCAAGCACTGAGGATAGCTGGACAAGGAACGCCAGTATTAATAGTCCAGTTTCTTAAAGGAGGTATTCGTCAAGGGCAGGATCGACCCATACAATTAGGACAAAATTTAGATTGGATTCGCTGTGATTTGCCTCGTTGTATTGATACACCACATTTAGACGATACGGAAAACCAAGCTTTACAAAAGCTGTGGCAATATACACAACAAGTAGTGTGTGAAAGTAAGTATTCTCTCGTTGTCTTAGATGAGTTAAGTTTAGCGATTAACTTTGGTTTAATTCCTGAAACGGAAGTTTTAGCGTTTCTGGCAAAACGCCCTCCCCACGTCGATATCATTCTCACAGGGCCGGAGATGCCGAAATCTATTTTGAATGTAGCAGATCAAATTACAGAAATACGCCGTAGTTATCGACCTTAAAGAAAATACTCAAGTCGTGCTAATATATCAAGTCTGTTTAAATTAACATTAGTAGCGAACTTGTGATTAAGAACGATATCTGGATTACTGAAATGGCTCAACAGGGTTTGATTTCGCCCTTTGAGCCAAGTTTAATCCGAAAAGTACAAAAAGATGAGTCTGTAGCGGTTCAACCTGTAATTAGCTACGGTTTGTCTTCTTATGGCTACGATATACGCCTTTCCTCGGCTGAGTTCCGTATTTTTCGCCACATTCCCGGAACTGTAGTTGATCCCAAAAACTTTAATCCCCAAAATTTGGAGCCAACAGCACTGCACACAGATGTCAATGGCAGTTATTTTATTTTACCTGCTCATTCATACGGACTTGGGGTTGCTCTAGAAAAACTAGAGGTTCCTGAGAATATTACTGTAATTTGCATCGGTAAATCTACGTATGCGCGTTGTGGCATAATAGCAAACCTAACGCCTGCTGAAGCTGCATGGCGAGGCCATTTAACTTTAGAATTTTCCAACTCTTCTAGTGCTGACTGTCGCATCTATGCTAATGAAGGCGTAGTGCAATTGCTATTTTTAGAAGGCGAACCCTGCGCTATTAGTTATGAAGCCCGTCAAGGTAAATATCAGGATCAACTAGAGATTGTTACATTAGCAAAGGTATAATGGAACGTTTTTAAATAACTCAATTTAATTCATGTTCCTGTTGAGCTAAATCCTCCTGAACTTTTAGAAGTTATATCCAGTTCTTTTATAGCTTTGATGGAAACTGATAAAACTGGTTTGATAACCATCTGTGCTATTTTCCTACCTCTGCAAATGTCTATACTGAGATAGTTTAAGTTACTCCAGTTGGGGAGGACCCAAGACCGTACTACTTCACTTTGTTCGATACTGCACGACGGGTAAATTATCACTGCTTGCCAGTCGCTAAATCTGGCACGGTTGCGGTAGAAATATAACGAAGATTCAGCCCATACTCTCTCATAAAGTTGTTCATCTTTCTGGAACTGCACCTCACAAAAATATACAACTCCAGCATCATCGCTTTCAGGTGGTAGAAATACTCCGTCAATTTCAAATTTAGGTTATTTGACGGCTACTGAATCAAAACGATAACTATCTGCATTGCTTGGAGGATTTGCCACTAGTTCAAAGAGCAAAGTGGGAGACTGTTGAAACAGTTTGTAAAATATTGAATCTCAACGCATGAAAGCATTTGATGAATTTTTTATAAGAATAATTTAGAACTCAGGAGCGGAGCCGGAAATGCTCCGCCTCCGGTCAGAATTCAGTATGAATTAATTGCCCCAAAATATGATTATGGTGCAAGTCTAGCTTTACCCAGACGCTGCTTTTCATACCATTGTGCGATCGCAGGTGTCCAATCTTCAAAATGAGGCCACATCATTTCACACAATTTTTGAATTTCAAGTTGAGCATCTTTCTTATTTCTCAGGTCACAAAAATGCAAGAAAGACCTTAAATTGAAGCTAACTACAAAATGCTGGCGATAATCAAAAGGCACTTTACCTCTTGCATGTTCTTCAGACATTCCACCCTCAAAATCAGCTTTATATCGTTTAGCTGCTTCTAGACACCACTGCAAATCTGCTGCTCGTTGCTCTGGCGAATAATGGTACTTTTTTCCTTGCCTATCAGTGTAATAACCAACGGGACGTAGATAAAAAACATCTTCTATGTCTTTCTTACCTTCTACTACATCAATAAATTGGTTGCCTGTGTATCTAAAAGACTGAACATCAAATGATACGCCTACACGATGAGTACGAGCCTGCTGCATCACACTGTGGGGAAAGTAGCCACAATTGAAAACAATCTGGGGATGCTCTAGAGGCCCATAGTGTCCCCTTTCACCCGCTAAAAGTCGCTTAACAATAACTTCGCCGCTTTGTGACTCCGAGGGCCAAGAGTCGCGCTCATCAAACACGAACCCATCAGTATAGTCCTGATGCATCGCGGCATAAATCACCTGCTGCGGGTTTGGTGTTTTGGCAATAACCTCTACTCGAAATCGATGCATTAGCTGTTGGGGGATGGATTTGTGATTGAAAGTGCTTACGAACAAGGAGCGGAGCCTGTTGCTTAAACATGGCTTTGAACTCGATTCATCATCATATCTCTTCTCTGGCTTGGACTTCTAGCTGATCAAATTAAAATACTTTACAAATGTTAATATTTTCGTTACAGTTATTTACACAAAGAGAAGACAGGGAAAAATCTATGCGTACAAACACTGCTATAATTGACGACCAAGGCAAACTGAACAACTTTGCGATCGAGCCAAAGGTTTACATAGATGAGCAAGGCGATCGCACTGGTTTCACTCCCTATGCAGAAATGCTCAATGGTCGTTTAGCAATGATTGGTTTTGTCTCTCTGATAGCATTAGAAGTATTCACAGGACACGGCATCATTGGTGTTTTGGCAAGTCTGTAAAAACTAATTTCTATAACTTAATTCTCAACAAATGATAAGAGACGGTAAATTTACCGTCTCTTAATTTATGGAAAACTTAGTGCTAGAGTAAAAATATACTGATAGCAAAAGCCGTTAGTTATCAGCGTAAAGTTATTAGGTAAATTATGGCTTTAACTGCTTCAACTATGTTGCCATTGGGCACAAAAGCGCCAGATTTTAATCTACCGGAAGTAGTATCTGGAAAGGCAACTTCGCTTTCTACCTTCGCAGATAAAAAAGCGCTGTTGGTAATGTTTATTTGTCGGCATTGCCCATTTGTCAAGCACATTCAACAAGAATTAGTGCAGTTAGGAAAAGATTATTTTACAAGTGATTTAGCGATCGTTGCCATCAGTGCTAACGATGCAAAAAATTATCCAGATGATGCGCCAGAATCGTTACAAGCATTTGCAACAGAACAAGGGTTTAATTTTACCTTATGCTACGACGAGAGCCAGGAAACCGCAAAAGCCTACACAGCAGCTTGCACACCAGATTTTTTTGTATTTGATGACCAACGCCAACTTGTTTATCGCGGACAATTAGATGATAGCCGCCCCAGTAATGGTAAACCCGTAACAGGCGCAGATTTACGAGCAGCTATTGAAGCAGTGCTAGCAGGTAAACCTGTTACAAGCGAGCAAAAGCCGAGTGTTGGTTGCAATATTAAATGGAAACCTGGAAACCAACCCAGTTATTTTGGTTGAAAGGGATTTGGAATTAGGCATGGGGCATTGAGTATTGAGAAAACTTTTCTCTACTCCCTACTCTTTACTCCCCATAAATATTCAGTGTTTAATTTCCAAATTAAGTATGTAGCATCCTAGTTGGACTTTTTCTGCCCACAATTCATATTCCAGACGCAAATGTTCTGGTAAGGGATGTCCGTTAAGAGTTAGGCTACTAGTAAAATTTCGTAAACGAATAGGATCGTTAGGTTGCAATGACTCAGTTGGTAACCAATAGCGACTAATGCCATAAACGCCCTGTTCCCAAAAGTGACGGTAACTCACTTGAGCATTACCTTGCATAGTCATGATAACCCGGTAAGGTGAAATCTCCAACCACAAAATTCTGGGACTATTAGGGGCGTAAGCTTTGCTCTTACTTTGGGGAAGTGTTTCCTCTGGACTTACAACACTTCCGACTTCACAGCTAATTACAGGTGGTGCGGTCAGCAGCAAATGGAATCTATCAGTATCTTTTTGATACAATGTCGCGGCAGTTTCTACAACAGACCAAATTGGTAGGTCAGTGGAAATAAGTGATAAGCACACGGGCTTGCGGTGATGAGTCAGCATGGGAGCGATAAGGGCTAAAAGCTATTGAACAAAGTGAAATGAACACTCTAGCTGTCTAATTAGGTCAAAGTAAGAAACTAAATAGTAAAACAGGCTTAATATTAATGAATCCGCTAATTTGTTAAGCTACACAAATTCCAATAGAAACAGGTAGAATGTCAGCTTAGACAGTAAAACGGTACTTTCTCTAGAGAGAGCTAATTCGTAAGTAAAGCTTGTAAATATTCTAAGGCTATAACCTCAAAACAGTGGGAGTTGTTGTAGATGTTAAGAAACCTTTTTCAGGGAGACTTACCGTAGGCTGGAGTAAGTTTCATACAGTAAAAAGCGATAGGATACTAGGCAGTAAGTCACCACCAGTAATAAACAAAGTCGCTGCTGAACTTCTGGTCTATTCAAAAGCCAGTGTATCCTAATGTCGGCTTCTGTTATAACCGTAGAAATTTGGAAGAAAATTAATCAACGTCAGTTCAGGTTAAGAAGATTTATTCAGCGTTAGTTGACTGAAACGGTGCAAACACGTAGACATATCTCAGAATCAAGCAACGGTGTAATGAGGGTTTCAGCTTATCCCGAACTCAGGTTACTTATAGTACTCATGAAGCGATGACGCAACAAGCGAACAAAACAGTTAAAGGTCAGCAGTATTAATCAAGCAAAAATTTTATCCCGGTTGTGGGGTGCATCAAAATCAATTAGTGGGCCTTTTGGGACGATGCGAGTTGGGTTAACTTGGGGATGGCTTCTGTAATAATGCCGTTTGACGTGGTCAAGATTGCAAGTCTCTTTGACTCCCGGCAGTTGGTAAAGTTCTTTAAGATAGTTCCACAGATTTGGATAATCTACAATTCTGCATAAGTTGCATTTGAAATGCACATAATAAACTACATCGAAACGAAACAGAGTAGTGAACATACACCAATCCGCCTCAGTAATTTGATTTCCGCAAAGATAGCGTTGATTTCCCAATACTTTTTCCCAGTAGTCGAGAGCCGTGAATAGTTCCGTTACCGCTTCATCATAAGCTGACTGAGTAGTAGCAAATCCCGCCCGGTAAACACCGTTATTTATTGGTTGATAAATTGTATCAATTGTCTCGTCAATTACTTTTTGTAAATGTTCTGGATAAAAGTTAATATTTTGTTTAGCGAAAGCATTGAATTCTGTATCAAACATCCGAATGATTTCGCGGGATTCATTATTTATAATTGTCCCATTTTGGATATCCCATAAAACTGGAACTGTCACGCGGCCGCTATAGCTAGGGTCAGCCTTCAGATACAGTTGCCAAAGATATTGAGTACCGTTGACTGTATCGGGAATGCACCCTGGTTCATCACTAAATTCCCAGCTATTTTGATCAATTTCTGCTGCAACGACCGATAACCCAATAACATCTTGGAGTCCTTTCAATTGACGGATAATAGCGGTGCGACACGCCCAAGGGCAAGCCCAAGAAATATACAGATGATAGCGCCCCGCTTCAGCTTTCAACCCACCAGAACCATCAGCTGTAATGTGGTTGCGGAAAGTAGTTGATGGGCGGATAAATTTACCTTCTGAGTCTTCTTGTTCCCTTCGAGATATCCACTGACCATCCTTAAGAATTCCCAAACCCATAATTATCTCCTTAGTTATTAGTCAAAAGTCAAGAATCTAAAACTTTTGACTTTTGACTATTCAGCGTTGAGGATTTTTGGAACTTTGAAAAAATCACTTTCCTGCTCAGGCGCACTGTTGAGGATGCTTTCACGGTCAGGATAGGGTTGCAATTCATCCTCTCGTGTGATGTTACTGACATCAATTGCCCGCGTTGTTGGGGGCACATTACTAACATCAAGTTCATCCAACTGTTGAATATAATCCAAAATACTTCCTAACTGAGTAGTGAATTGTTCCTCTTCTTCTGGAGTCAATTCTAAACGGGCAAGATTAGCTACTTTATGAACTTGTTCTTGGTCAATCATATTTTTTCATTTGTCATTGGTCATTGGTCATTGGTCATTAGTCCTTAGCAAATGACAAAGAACTAATGACTAATGACTAAAAGAATACGTCAATTTGCGATCGCCCGGTGGTTTTCAGCCAGTTTTGAGCTTCGATGTAGTTATTGGGAGCCATGCGAATGGCTCGAATCCAATAGTCTGCTGCTTGGTCAAACAGTGCTTCGCCAGCCTCGTTATCTCCAGCTTCTTTCTCCTTTTCACCTTGATAGTGATAAATCACGGCGATGTTGTTCAAGGCTTGGGGCATCCGTGGGTTTAACTCAACTGCCTGATGATACAGTTCTAAAGCTTTGCTGTGGTCGCCGTTGCTGGCATAGATTAGCCCCATATTGTAGAGAATATAGCCGCGATCGTTGGTATCTTCCTCTAGCGTTAAAGCCTCTTCATAATATTCCAATGCTTCAGCATATTCCCCTTCTGCTTGGGCTGACATACCATCTCGATAATAAACAAATGCTTCTTTAGCTTTTTTGTTGGTTGGCAGGATCTTCAGGATGATATCCGCCATCACTGTAAAGGATTTGTCAACAAAATTATCGTTCTTTTGTGTTCTTGGCATATTTGTCTCTGGGTATGGGGCATTGGGCATGGGGCATGGGGCATTGGGCATGGGGCATGGGGCATTAATCAATATTTTTTCTTCCCCTGCTTCCCCTGCTCCTTCATTTCCCCAATCCTTTAGCACGCTCAATAGTTAATTTAACTGATCTGTGGGGGCATTCTTCTCACTGAGTGGGATGATGCACTCTGGACTATTATGCCGAGAATTATTTACTAAGGTGCTAACTGGATACGCAGTCATTGCTGGCGCTGGATAGGGACGCAATAGCTGCTGTAAGGTTTGGGGCGTTTGCACCTGGGAATCTAGCCATAAATCGTAATCTTCTGGCTCTAGAATCACTGGCATCCGCTCGTGGATAGGTTGGAGTAATTCGTTAGCTGCCGTTGTCAAAATTGTACAAGAAATTATTTCTTCGTTAATAGGCGACCGCCATTTCTCCCACAAACCTGCAAAGCCGAAGGGCTGCCCATCTTGAAGGCGAAAATAAAATGGCTGCTTTTTGCCTTGTTGCCGTTGCCACTCATAAAAGCCATCAGCTAGGACTAAACAGCGTCGATGCTTAAAAGCCGAACGAAAAGCGGGCTTTTCGGCAACAGTTTCAGCCCTAGCGTTAATCAGCTTTGCCCCCATCCCTACATCTTTCGCCCATGAAGGAATTAATCCCCAATGCAACTGCTTAAATTCACGCTTTTCGCTTTCAGGATTTTGTAACACCGTTGCCACCATTTGAGTAGGTGCGATGTTATATCCGGCTGCTAAATCCACAACTGGCTCGACATGAAAAACTTGAGCTAAAGCTGTTGCTGACTGATTTAGAGTAAATCTTCCACACATACTTTTATTCTCGACCACTAACTAAATTAAATATCTCAATCTAGAAATGAAGAATGTTTTTTATTTTTTCAGATAATTTTCTTTATTATTTCTAAGCTAAATCTTCAAAAAAATCATCCGGTTTTAGGAAAATATTTTGGTAAGATATAGTATTTTGAACCTCTACTTATCAACATATTCTTAACTGTATTTTAGCATGGAACTACTGCGTTTGTACGATTTTTTACCTTCTGGTAATGGCTATAAGATACGTCTTTTATTAACACAACTAGGTATGCCTTTTGAGAGGGTAGAGCTTAACATTTTGAAAGGCGAGACTCGAACACCAGAGTTTTTAAGTAAAAATCCCAATGGGAAGATACCTATTATTGAAATCGAGCCAGGGAAATACTTGGCAGAATCAAATGCCATATTGGTATATCTGAGCGAAGGTACAGAATTTTTTCCCTATGACCGCTTTTTACGAGCGCAGGTGCTGCAATGGTTATTTTTTGAACAATATAGCCATGAACCTTTTATTGCTACATCAAGATTTTGGATTTCTATTTTAGGTAAAGCTGAAGAATATAGTGAAGCTATAAAGCAAAAACGTGAACCAGGCTATGCAGCACTTAGCCTGATGGAAAAATACTTAACTTCTCACACTTTTTTCGTAGGAGAGCGTTACACAATTGCTGATATCGCCTTGTTCGCGTACACTCATGTAGCTGATGAAGGTGGGTTTGATTTAACAGAATTTCCTGCTATTCAAGCTTGGGTAGAAAGAGTCAAAGCTCAACCAAGGTATATCAGTATTACACAACCATAAAGTTTGTGTCTCTCGTTTCTTGGCTCTGCTAGCAGATGTATTGAGTAGGATATCACCTCACATTCAGGAGGAGGCATTTTCCCCGAAGATATTACTAAAAAGATATTACTAAGCAGTAACTAGATATTTGTGTCAATTTCTATCAGTTTTTGCCGAGAAGACAAACCTAACTTAATTTTAATATCAGATTTGGCTACATCAAATTTTTTTGCTAGTAGTTTAATTAATTCTTCATTAGCTTTACCATCAACTGGGGGCGATTTTAAATACACAGTCAAACTGCCATCAGGTTGTTCTTCAATTTTTTGCTGTTTTGAATTAGGTTTAACTTTGACTTTTTTTTGCATAATCTATTTTCTGTAATTGTCGCAGCCACAACCAACCTAAAACAGAACCCAATACATAATGAGGAAAATCCCACCAAACAAAGGTAGTACCAAGTAATAATTTACCTATCAAGGTGGCGCGAATCTCCTCTAATAGGGGCGGATGCCAAAGTTGCAAGAATTCTAGTATACAGGTGATGACAAAAACCCATATAGGAATTTGGATTATCGCCGCCCGATTTCTGAGAAACAAAAATGCGAACAGACACCAAAATATTTCATAAAATATCGCTGCTCCGTAGTCATTAAACCACTGATGGGCAGACCCAGTGTAGTACTTAAACAAAAAGCCCATCGGTACAACGATGAGCAGAGAAAGAATAATAAATACTGTTTGGTTAAGGTTTCGGCGCATTGTATCAAGGCTAAAGACTAACGAAAATTTTAGCCTCTGCATTGCTCTTTCTTAATAATTCGTGATTTTAAATTTTAATTACGAATTACTTCATCATTAACGCGATGTGCAACTTAATTTTTGACCTCTCTCCAAACCTCTCTCCTGCAAGGAGAGAGGCTTTGAATTCTCCCCCTTCCCTGGTAGGCTGGGGGGTTAGGTTCGAGTAAAAATTGCACACAGCGTTCATTATGGATATCTTCTGCTACCAGCGCCTACTACACCGATTTTGTGGCGATAGGAGAGTTCAGCTCCGAACCAGCCGGAAGCGCTAGTCAGGGTACCAACAACCAAGGAAATCAACAGTCCCCAAGGGAGTATTCTAGACTCAGCGTCGCCCAAACGCAGGAGAAAGTTGATGAGTGATAAAACCAGGATAGAAACGTTAAGTATCAAATGCACCCAACCGGCGGTGCGCTTGCGAACTCGTTCAATTTTCAAAAAGTCGCTCAGACCGGTTGCTGCTGCAATCAAGCCTAAACCTAATCCGAGTCCGATTAACCAGAATGAAGCCCTAGCCCAAAAGAAATCACGAGTTAACCAGTAGCCAAAGTCACTTCCCAAGGCGGCGGCTAAAAAGGCAATGGGGAAGATCACAGTTAAGGGATGTAGGGGATGTCCTGCGATCGCAACTGTGCTAGGTACGCCGCTATCAACATACTCACTGTCGTTACTTTCAATAACTGGTGGAATATTAGGGAAAGGTGTTGAACCTGTTTGCGTTGTGTCTGTAGTTTCCATTATTTAGTATCCTGAATTTATTAACGTCCTATTTATTTTTAAGCTGAAGGAATTTTTTCTACATAAGCTTCAGCTTGTAGGGTTAGTTTGCCTACTTCTACTTTTAGTTGGTTAACTTGCAGACTCATTCCATCTAAATCGAAGTTACTCAAATTTAGAATTTTGCTAGTTTGATCTATCAAAGCTTGTGTCAGGTCTGGCGATATTTCCTCACTTTCGCCATACTCGACATTTTCCAGAGTAACAGTTTTTCCATTGCCACTGATCTTGGGGACTGCGGAAAAAGCAACTTGCTGATTTTCACCAGTTTCTACTAATTTCATTCTGGCATTTAGTGCTACTTTCCCATTACCCGGTAGTCGAAAGTCTACATTTTGAGGTTCGATTGTCCTTAGTTGCCCGTTAACGTGGATTTTTTGGCTTTGCAGTTGCGATCGCACATATTCTGAGTTGAAGGCGCGATTAATATCAGCTTCGGTTAACACAACCTGTGCTTTAGCTTCAGTAGGTTTAGTAAGTTCAATTTTGCCAAAAGCCACACTCAGAGGATTGATGGCAACACTATTCATTTGCATTTGCAGTTCCTCCATACGGAGGTCTTTCTGCATAACCAAGCCTTCACCTTGAATCGTGACTGCATCCACCTCTCCCTGAACCAGTTTTAAGGGATCAGTTTTGATGTCTACATCTAAATTTTCTACTTCATCTAATTGGCTAGATAATCCTATTTCTGCCGCTTTATTCAGCGCCTGCTCTCCTAATCCAGGATTGTCTGGCATTATTAAACTAACTCCTACTTTAAAATAGCAAATTCTTGACTAATTTTAATCATTGAATCATTGAAATCTTATCTATCTGGCGATGGAATCTAGGTTTCAAGTATTGTCTATCTAAAAGTATAATTACAGTTTATATCTAATAAAAACTTTGACTTTTCTATGCAAAAGTTTTGCAGTGCAGACTTAGAGCAGCTTCTCGTTAAATATCGCTCAAAAGAAAGATGTTGTCTTGATAATTTAGGCTGAGATTCAATTACTTCTGTACTGACTACATTGTTTGTGTCTGGAGTGGTTTGTTATAAAATTGACGTTAATAGCAGTACGCTAGCTACAAGCTGTTACGCATTTACATTATTATTCTTTCAAAACAATGCTTTCAGAACGCTTTACCACAGCCCTTACCTACGCTACTCAACTGCACGCCAACCAAGTTCGTAAAGGTTCAGGTGTTCCCTACATTGCTCATTTATTAGGTGTTGCCAGTATTGCCTTAGAATATGGAGCAAATGAAGATGAAGCGATCGCAGCTCTGTTACACGATGCGATCGAAGACCAAGGTGGCGCTGCAACACGGGAAGAAATTCGCCGCCGCTTTGGTAACAATGTAACGGCAATTGTAGATGGTTGTACTGACGCTGATACAACTCCAAAACCCTCTTGGCGAGAACGAAAGGAGGCTTACATTGCTCATATTCCTACCGCTTCGCCATCAGTGCTGCTCGTGTCATTAGCAGATAAACTCTACAACGCCCAATCTATTCTTAAAGATTATCGCGTTTTGGGCGACTCACTTTGGGAACGTTTTCATGGGGGTAAAGAAGGAACTCTTTGGTATTATCGGGCGCTTGTGGATACCTTCAAGAAGACTGGAACTATTATAATTATTGACGACTTAGAACGGGTCGTTGCACAAATTGAGGTATTAGCATCTAAATAAAAAATGAAGATATATTTTATAAAACCTATACTTCCATTGAACCTAGCAGGTTCTACTTTACAGCTTTAGTTCAATTATTCAAAAGTAAATAAAAGTTTCATGGAAACTAGAAATGGCTTTTTTTACAGATACGATCTAATCATGTATCTCACGAAAAAGTTTTGGCTTTTAGATTATTTCTCTAGATAAAAAATCTTTCTCCCGATAGACAGGTATACTTACATTATTATGGCTGCTATGTTACTAATATGACGATAGTAAGACAAAACGCCCTAAATACAACCGTAAGTTCTTCAGTAAATTCTCCAGAAACCTTGACAGAAAAAATTATTGAAGCAGAGCGTATGCGCGATGTTCTGCTTTTACTGAAAAACTTAATTAACAGTGAAGAAGCCACTGTTAAACTAATTCTGGATTGTCTGTATGATGTTGGCTCAGTCAACCTGATCAACCAAAAGCTTCGCTTGAAACCCGTGAACAGGGTGATGAAATTAATTGCGCGAATGTCCAAACCAGTTTTTAGAGCCTTGGCTTTAAATTGGTTTAAGAAAAACTGTCCTCAACTCATTACTAATTGGCTACACACGCAGGTGACTTTTGAAAGTATCCAAAATAAACACCAAGAAGTAGCTGTTGAAGTTGCAGAACTTCAACCATATCCCATCCCACAGAGAGAAAATTTAAGCCAAGAGGTTAAAAATCTACGCTCTCAAGTCAGATTGCTAGCTGGTATTTCAATAATAGCGATCGCTATTTTAGGAATAACAGCTACTAGGTTAAATTGAAAGTCAATATATAGCACAGTTATCAAATTTAATCGAGCCAGCAAGCTATTTTCGGCGTAAGATTCACTTGGGCTATAAAAAACCTACTAGTTGAAAATTTATTTAAATTTTTCTCCATTAGGTGTTTTGGGGAATATTTATTTGGATAACTTCAAACAGCTTACCTCGTTTTATTGCCAGCACATTTAAATAACTGGCTCAACATATATGCTAATTCCTACTATGACTTTGCCCAAGCCTACCTTGGAGGATATAGAAATACATCTGCTCTTGGAAGGAATCTATCAGTATTATGGTTATGACTTTCGTAATTATGCTCTCTCCTCACTCAAGCGCCGTATTCAGGGCTTCATGCAATTAGAGGGGTTAGCAAATGTATCTGCATTGCAAGAACAATTACTTCACAACCGTGCCTATTTGGAAAGATTTTTGCTTGCTCTGACAGTGAATGTAACATCAATGTTTCGTGATCCCAGCTTTTATCACGCCTTCAGAAATCAAGTTATCCCTTTCTTGCAAACCTATCCGTTTATTCGCATTTGGCACGCTGGATGCTCAACTGGTGAAGAAGTTTACTCAATGGCAATTCTACTACAAGAAGAAGGGCTTTATCACCGTTGCCGCATATATGCGACTGATACTAATGAAAAGGTATTACAAAGTGCCAAAAGTGGAATTTTCTCTCTAAAAATGATGCAGGAATATACTCAGCTTTATCTAAAAGCAGGCGGTAAAAAGTCTTTCTCAGAATATTATACAGCAGCTTATGACAATGCTATTTTTCGAGCATCTTTAAGAGAGAATGTTGTTTTTGCCCAGCATAATTTAGCAACTGATAGCTCTTTTAATGAGTTTAATGTCATCCTTTGTCGTAACGTCCTTATATATTTCAATCAGGTACTTCAAAAGCGAGTACACGAACTCTTTTATAATAGCCTTGGCAACTTTGGCATTTTGGGTTTAGGTAGACAAGAATCTATCAGGTTCACCCCGTATGAGCAGTACTATGAAGAGATAGTCAAAGGTGAAAAAATATATAAGAAAATAGCTGCTACTTAAAATCTAGACCGTTTGAACCATTAGATGAACATGATTTAACGCGAGTTCGACAAACCTCTCCCTGACTTAAACTAAATTTTAAGTCTGTCCCTCTCCGACTCGGAGAGGGACAAGTTTTGCACAGCAAAAGCAGGGAGAGGTCTTTCTGACCTGTCGAACTCACGTTGATTTAGGTGGATTTGACCGTAAAGTATAGAGTCTCACTAAAAGTATATTTTAATTAGCACTAAATGTTTTTCAGAAAAAATATTATGAATAAAGCTATGGTCGCTGTCAAAAGACAGTCTGTCAAACATTTTTAATTGTGTTCAGAAGATAGATACAGCGATCGCTTAAGGTAAATTATACATTAAAGCCTTAAAGGAGATTGTCGATGCAGCTTCTCGAATGTCCTCCTGTTGCAGTCATTGCCGGAGAAAATGCGGTTCACGTTTCTCAACTACCTTCTACATGGCAAGACATTGCTAGGGGAACCACGAGTGTCGGACTTTCCCATTCCCAAAGCTATGTTGAGATGGCACAATTGTTCCTATACAAATTACAGCATGGTGACGTTGACTTATTTAGCGATCGCCCCCAACTAGCTCACTTAATACCATCATTCTCCCAGCTATTTACACAATTGGCATGGGAAACCCTAGAGTTTTTTGGGCAAGACTTTCTCAAACACAGCTATCCAAACTTTATAGAAATTCTCCGTGATGTGGAGTCAAAGGGCACAGACTATGCTGATGAAGTAAAAGTCGCTCGCATTGGCATAGATTTATTCAACGAGTTTGGTTATGAACTACCTGCCAGCTTTTATCATGTGCATCTAGCACCAATTTACCGCGATCATGTTTTTGAAGAACGCGCCTTAAGATTTGATCAGCGCGATATCGAACACAAACGGGCTTGGGATGCCATACTGCATGCAGGTAAAGTGTTTGCGATTCAAATGAAGGTGCAAAGTATTGCTTCTAAATACGGTTTTACTTATCAACACGGCTGTGGTTGTAACTCTCACCTATCTTCCATTGATGTATCTAGTGGCGCGTTTGAATATGAATTGAGTCCCGAAAAGCGCCAGCGATGGATTCGCAGTTTCATTTGGACTGCTTGGTATGAGTATGCCTTTTTTGCGATCGTGCCAAATACGAGTTATTTAGTTTAATACCAATTTGAAAAAAGAATGCGAGAAATAGACCATTTGTAGAGACGCGATTCATTGCGTCTTTACCCAAGGATGTGTTGCAATGATTAATTGAATTGGCATAAAGAGAAATAAGTAGAGGGAGAAATTACTCCCTCGTTCTCATTTACTGCCAAACGTAGATTAGGATAAACAAAATAATCCAGATAACATCGACGAAGTGCCAGAACAACGAAGTCGCGTTGACACCGAAGTGGCCTGTGTCGTAGTTGCCAGGAATGAAAGAACGTACCAAAATAATTGACTGCAACAGAATGCCGGTGAAAACGTGCAAACCGTGGAAACCTGTTAGCAGGTAAAACGTCCCGCCAAATACCCCTGTGGTGAAGCCAAAATCGAGGCCGTTCCATTCAATCGCTTGCCCAACCAAAAAGTAAGTACCCATCGCCATTGTTGTCAAGAGAAACAGGCGAAATTTTACTAAGTCATGGCGTTGAAGGGCGCGTTCTGCTAAGTAAATTACAAAGCTACTGGCGACAAGAATTACTGTGTTGATTGTCGGTTCTTTTACTTCTAGCCCAGAAACACCAGCTGGTAGCCAGTTAGGGGTTGTTGTTTTGTAGATGGCATATCCGGCGAAGAAACTTAAGAAAATGACGCTTTCTGAGAGGAGGAAGACAATGAAGCCAAACATTTTGTTGCCTTCTTCGTCGTGGGTATGTTCTGCGGGTGTGTGGTGCAGTTCGTGGGGATTGATATAGGTGTCCATTTTGGTGTTGGTTTGAGGGGGAGTTTGAAACGCAGAGGGACGCGGAGGGAAGCGCAGAGGGACGCGGAGGGTTTTTGCGTCTTCCCGATAGTTTGCGTTTATTCTGGGAGGTTGGATGTTAAGGGTTCTGATTTGCCGTAGCCGTAGGGTTCGGAGATGATGATGGGGATTTCTTCAAAGTTTTCTACTGGGGGGGGTGAAGAAACTAACCACTCTAGTCCGATTGCCCGCCAAGGGTTAGCGGGTGCTTTCTCGCCTTGCATCCAAGAAATCACCATGTTGAATATAAAGGGCAAGGTGGACATTCCTAAGAGAAATCCGCCCAGGCTGGCGATGATATTCCAGGATGTGTACTCTGGGGCGTAGGAAGCAACTCGGCGTAGCATTCCTTGCAATCCTAATGGGTGCATGGGCAAAAAGTTGAGGTTGGTGCCGATGAAGGCTAACCAGAAGTGGATTTTACCCCAGCTTTCGGAGTACATTCGCCCGGTCATTTTGGGGAACCAGTGGTAGATGGCAGCATACAAGCCCATCGTCACTGTGCCGTAGAGGACGTAGTGGAAGTGTCCCACTACAAAGTAGGTATTGTTAACGTGGACATCAACGGGCACGGAAGAAAGCATGATGCCTGTGATTCCTGCGAAGACAAACATGATTAATGCACCCAAGGCAAACAGCATGGGGGTATTTAGCCGCAGTTTACCGCCCCAAATAGTTGCTACCCAAGCAAATACTTTAATTCCTGTGGGGACAGATACAAACATCGTCGTCAGCATGAAAATCAACCGCATCCAGCCGGGTGTACCACTGACGTACATGTGGTGTACCCAAACAATACCACTGACGATCGCAATCAAAATGGATGAAACGGCAACTACTCTGTAACCAAATAAGGGTTTACGTGAATAAACTGGAAATATTTCCGAGAAAATGCCGAAGATGGGCAAAATAATCACGTAAACAGCGGGGTGGGAGTAGAACCAGAAGTAATGCTCAAACATTACTGGATTACCACCCTTGGCGGGGTCAAAAAAGGCAGTGCCTGCTGTGAGATCGAGTAGCAGCATCACCGCACCAGCTGTCAATGCAGGTAGTCCGAATAGTTGGATAATCTGGGCGCTAAATACTGCCCAGACAAACAAGGGCATTTTGAAGAAACCCATTCCTGGGGCCCGCATCTTCACGATTGTGGTGACAAAGTTCACTGCCCCCATAATTGAGGATACGCCGGATATTGCCACCGCTAAGAGCCAGAGAACTTGACCATTAATCAAGTTACCTGTGGGATTCTGAAGACTGACTGGCGGATAAGACCACCAACCGGCTTGGGCTGGGCCACCAGGGACAAAGAAGCTACCCATCATGATAATTCCGACTACTGGCACCATCCAAAAGGCGACGGCGTTGAGGCGGGGAAATGCCATATCTCGCGCCCCAATCATCAGGGGTACTAAATAGTTGGCAAAACCAACGAGTGAGGGAAATGTCCACAAAAACAGCATCACAGTGCCGTGCATGGTGAACATACCGTTGTAGATGGTGCGATCGACTAAATCTGATTCGGGTGTCATCAGTTCTCCCCGCATCACCATCGCAAAGATACCGCCGACGAGAAAGAAGAAGAAGGAGGTAACGAGATACTGGATACCAATTACCTTGTGGTCAGTACTAAAGCTGAAGTATTCTTTCCAGTTACTTGGAGATTCGTGGTTATGCTTCTCATCAGGGAGAAGGATACCTTCAATAGGAACATTAGTCATGGTTAGTTTCCTTTCAACCAGGTGAATTGACTAGAGGAGGTGCAGCAGGTGGAACTGTAACCCAACCAGTTTGAACTGATTGATTGGATGTTTGGGCATACTCAGAAGCTGCCTGATTATTTGCTACGGATGGTTTTTGGGTTGCAGCTTGTGCTAGCCATTGCTGATAATCTTCAGGAGATTCGACAACCACATTCGCCTGCATCGTCGCAAAGTATGTACCGCTATATTGGGAATCGGTCAATCGGTATTTGCCAGCGCGGATGGGAGTAAATTCAAAGTCGATCGCATGGTTAGGAATAATATCCTGCTTGAGGCGAAATGCAGGTATATAGAAGCCGTGGAGAACGTCTTGTGATTTCAGCGCTAAACGTATCCGGCGATCGCTCGGTAAATGCAATTCGGTACTGGTAATATCTCTTTCTGGGTAATGAAAAACCCACGCCCACTGTTTAGCTAGTACGTCGATTTTTTCTACAGGTTCCGCTAAAGCATTAGCTGGTGCATCTTTTGGTTCTGCATAAGCCGATTCCATTCCCAATGGATTATGCAAGTGAACTATTTCCGATGGGCCTTGAATCCCCATTTGTTCGTAAACTTGGTAGCTGTAGCCCGCAATCCACAACACTAACAGAATTGGAATTGCTGTCCAGACAACTTCTAAGGTGATATTACCTTCAATTGGGGGGCCGTCGGTAAAGTCATCTTTGACTGCCCGATGGAAGATCACAGAATACATCAGAGTACTTGTTACTCCCAAGAAGATGAAAGCGCCGAGGGTTACTAAGAAGCTAATCAAATCATCAATTAGTACGGATTCGGCTGCTGCTTGGGGGGGAAGCCAGGAGTAAGCCTGCTGCCCGATCCAGAGACTCGTAATAGTCACTGCGATCGCGCCTGTAAGCAGCGTCAAAATATTTAAAATCTTCTGGATTTTCATGGTCATTGGTCATTGGGCATTGGTTATTGGGCATTGGGCATGGGGCATTAGTCAAATGACAAAGGACAATTGACAAATGACTATTTGAGTGTTGTATTGAGGTCTTGGTGCGATCGCAGCAAATTATCTGCTGTATTGTGTACGCCAAACTCGGCAGCCATTTGCGCCCCTAGTGTCCCGTGGACGTAGAGAATGAACATGATTGCTATGCCTGCCAACAGATAGATCCATTGCACTTCTCTATCTGTCTGTTTATATTCTTGTTTGGCCCAAACGAAGCGCTGCCATCCTCTCCAGATGGTCAAGACAACAATCAGCGCTAATAAGAACACACCACCCACACCATGCCAAAGCATAGTTTCCATTGCCTGCAATCCCCAGGCACTTTTCATATCAGCTGGTGGTGTTGCCAACAGCATTTCGTAAAAGCCTGCTGCTACTGTGAAAAATGTGATGATGCTGGCAGCTAGCATGTTGTACCAGCCAACATCAAATAAGTTGTTACGTTCCACAGTAATTGCTAAAAATTTGAAGACCCATTTTTCAAAGGGAAACAGAACACCAACAATATCAAAGGTCATTCCAATGATGAACAAACCTATTGTTAGATGAACTAAGTTGGGATGAATGGGAATTGTGTAAGGTAATCCGTTTGCGCCTAAAGAGCCGCTCAATTGATCAATTAATTCTGAGTTCATCGCAACAGACCATCCTTTACTGCTTCCACAACTGGCACTGTATGCAATCCATACACCCAAACAAGTTCATCTCCGAGATATACTTGCAAGCCAACTATCAAAGTTAAAACTAGCCCGGTTCCCAAATAATAAATTGGTAGTTTTTGCGGGTTGCGGGCACGAATTACATAGCGCCAAGCTGTAATTGCCGTGATGATTCCCGAAAGCGACCAACCAATCAGTGTATGCAAATTCAGCACCGATTTAGCTAGGCTGTAAGGCTGTGCTAAACCCGCTTCAAACTGACCAAAAATAATTGCAACGAAGATGGCGATCGTGGCAACTACCATGTTCCACCAACTCACCTCAAAAAGACTGGATTTACCAGTAAAATAGCCAACTACATCGCAGAAAAAGGAAAACAACACCATCGCAATTACGAAGTGGACAACGATGGGATGAATCGTATCTGGATAAGGTAAATTGTGGTCGTTCAATGATGTAAAATACTCAAGCATTGTATTCTCCTGGACATATCTACCGCACTTTGGTCAATTAATTAAGGATTGCCAATTTTGGATTTTCGATTTATTCCATCCCTGACGAGATATAAACCAGAAGACCTGAATCCAAAATTGCTAGTTCAACTTCAATAATTGATGGATACTCACTAACACCACTACAAGTATCTATCCATAATTGACCGCAATCTGTTCAATATGTGCGCGGCGCAATACGCTTAATCATGTCTTAGCTTTTTGTAGGCAAATTTAGTAAAATTGCCTTTATGGAAAGACTTTTGTTGCGATTATTTCCTCATGCCAATAGTCTGCAACAGCAATTTTTGATGTAGCTAAACCAAATCGCTGTCGTTTGTTGATTTGCTTAACCTATCTTTAGCTTAAGTAAATTTTTATGAATTGTCAAAACAATAATAATTAAAATTTTAAAAGTTAGTAATTTAGCAAAAATATATTTTTATAATGTATCGATTCTGGCATTAACTAAAATTCAAAAAAACCATAGAAACTATATTTTTTATGTAAAATATTTCACAATGATAAAATCTTTAATTGTAATGTAAATAACAAAAATATATAATTTTGGTTAATGGGTATAAAAGCAAGTCAAGGTAATTTAGTAGCTGTGGTGGAACTGGAGAATGCTGAAAGGATGTCAAAAGCCATCAAGTCACATAACAGGTGTGAGGACTAAACAAGTGGCATTTAAAATTGTGGTGATTGGTACTTCTTTGGGCGGATTATCAGCCTTAAAAATTCTTCTGCAAAACTTACCAGCCGACTTCCTAGTGCCGATCGCGATTGTGCAACACCGTCACAAGGAGTCTAACAACACACTCCAGGAGTTATTACAAGAATATACTTCGTTGCCGATTCGAGAAGTGGAAGACAAAGACGAAATATTACCAGGACATATCTACCTAGCTCCAGCAGATTATCACTTGTTGGTTGAACCAGGTCATTTTGCTCTCTCTACTGATGAACCTGTTTCTTATGCTAGACCATCAATTGATGTGCTGTTTGAGTCAGCAGCCGATGTCTACACCCAGCAAGTTATTGGTGTAATATTGACAGGAGCAAACCAAGATGGTATGGAAGGTCTTAAGAAAATAAAATCGTTAGGAGGGCTAACTATCGTACAAGAACCTGCCACAGCTGAGAGCGAAGTTATGCCAGAAGCAGCAATTTCTGCTGTTGCTGTAGACTGGATTTTGACACTCTCAAACATTGCTTCCCAAATGGTCAAGCTTTGTCACTCATCACGGAAATAAACCCATGCAGATGGAACCCAAAGTAAACATCCTCCTAGTGGATGATAAACTAGAAAATTTGCTGGCACTAGAAGCAATCCTGGAAAAACTGGGAGAGAATTTGGTGAGAGCTACTTCTGGGGAAGAAGCTTTGAGGTGTCTGCTACATCAAGACTTTGCAGTGATTTTGCTAGATGTGCAAATGCCAGGGATGGATGGCTTTGAAACTGCAACCTTGATTCGCAATCGGGGGCGATCGCGTCACACTCCAATTATCTTTCTCACCGCCTTTAGCAGCAGCGATCAAATGCTTTTTAAAGGCTATGCCTTGGGTGCAGTTGATTACTTGCTCAAACCATTAGACCCCAATATTTTGACTTCTAAAGTCACAGTATTCGTAGAACTATTTAAGAAAACAGAAGCTGTCAAGCAACAAGCAGCGCAACTGGTAGCTGTGAATGCAGAACTCAGACAAAGTGAAGAACGATTTCGATCACTGAGTACCTGTTCACCCGTTGGGATTTTTGAAATTGATACTGAAGGGGGATGTAGGTATACTAATCCCCGCTATCAGGCAATTTGTGGTTTGAAAGCAGCAGAGAGTTTAGAAAAAAGATGGCTAGAATCTGTTCATCCAGAAGATAGAGAACGAGCAATCGCCAGTTGGTCTAACTACATTTATCAAGGTCGTGATTACTCTGAAGAGTTTCGCTTTCAAACTGCTCACGGTATCGTCCGTTGGGTTCAAGTTCGCTCATCACCGATGCTTTCCGGTCAAGGGGAATTGCTAGGATATGTAGGCACTCTCGAAGATATCACTGAACGCAAGCAAGCAGAAGAAGTCCGCGCTCAAGTAATTCGAGAACAGACGGCAAGAGCCGAAGCAGAAGCAGCAAATCGGATGAAAGACGAGTTTCTCGCCGTTCTTTCCCACGAACTCCGCACGCCCCTAACCTCAATGCTAGGCTGGTCAAAAATCCTCCGATCTAAGAAACTTGACGAAAAAGCCACTTCCCGCGCCTTAGAGGCGATTGAACGCAACGCTACATCTCAGATGCAACTAATTGAAGATATCTTAGATGTATCCCGGATTATCCGAGGTCAACTGCGGTTAAATGTATCTGCGGTGAATCTGATCACGGTAATGGAGGCAGCCTTAGAGGCAGTGCGTCCCCTAGCAGAACCAAAAGATATTAAGTTGAATATCGCCTTGGATACTTCGGTAGGGTCAGTTTATGGCGATCCAGCCCGGTTACAGCAAATTGTCTGGAACTTACTAACTAATGCTATTAAGTTTACTCCTAAGGGTGGCAGGGTAGATGTGAATCTGTCAGTAATTTGTGGTGAAGAACAAACAACTCATAAATACGCCCAAATTCAAGTAATCGATACCGGCATTGGTATCAGTTCCGAGTTCTTACCCAAAGTATTTGAGCGTTTCCGGCAAGCAGACAGCACCACAACGCGATCGCACAATGGGCTAGGACTAGGATTAGCGATCGTCCGTCATTTAGTGGAACTGCACAAGGGTACAATCTTTGCCCAAAGTCCAGGTACAGGAGAAGGAGCAACCTTTACTGTGAAACTGCCACTGCTACAAGACAATAGGGGTAGCAGAGCGAGTAGAGAAACCACAGGAGAAATTTCCTCCCCTGTGGCATCGACACCCCTTGCTGGATTAAGAGTTTTAGTTGTAGATGATGAAACAGATACCCGTAACTTTCTCAGTTTTATGTTTGAAGAGTATGGGGCTTGTGCCACTGCGGTAGCATCAGTTGATGAAGCCCTAGCAATACTTGAACAAGCAAAACCAGATATCCTGATTAGCGACATCGGTATGTCTGAGAAAAATGGTTATACGCTGATTCGGAAACTACGCTCTTTAGAACCAGAAAAAGGCGGATGTATTCCAGCGATCGCTTTAACAGCATACACGCGAGAAGAAGACCGCTTAGAAGCGCTTTCAGCCGGGTTTCAGCAGCATTTATCTAAGCCAATAGACCCCACTAAATTAATTGCTATGGTTGTCAATGTATTAAAGCTGCCTGTGGAAGTTGCAGTGAGTTGATTTTGAATTGGGGAGTGGGGAGTGGGGAGTGGGGAGTGGGGAGTGGCGGGAGATGAGGGAGCAGGGGGAGCAGGGGGAGCAGAGGAAAAATAACGAAGAATAACTATTAATTATTGACCAATGCCCTATGCCCCATGCCCAATGCCCAATTTCAAATCAAGAAGAAGTTAAGGCATGTTTTTTGAGTTCGTCTAGGGAAACCATTTCCAGAGCTCTAGCATGGGTTGCAGACAGGATAACAGGTGGAGCAACGCCAGCTTCGAGAGCTTCTTGCCAGCGAGAAGCACATAAACACCAGCGATCGCCAGGCTTCAATCCAGGAAAATTAAAATCAGGAACAGGTGTACTCAGGTCGTTTCCCCGTAATTTGGTGAACTCCAGGAATTCTAATGTCACTTCGGCACATACGACGTGCGACCCGAAATCCTGACCACCTGTGCGACAAAAACCGTCGCGGTAAAACCCGGTTATAGGAGAAGTGCAGCAGACTTCTAGGTTTCCACCGATTACGTTTTTAGCTTCCGTCATGATTAATTCGTTGTAGTTGATTTTTTGGTCTCAATATAAGCCTATATTGACTTAAAATCACTATCTAAGAATGGTGCAATATTTCAGTAAAAGTTCCAATAAAAACCCCTGGTAATTAGCCAGGGGTAATGCAAGTCAGTACTTTTTCGCATGGAATGTATCCTACTCAAATACCATAGCAACGGTCTAATTCAGAGATATGCCATTTTGCCAAACAAAGAAGCCCCCAGTGGTAAACCCTACCGTGTATACACAAGTCGAGTCGAGAATCAAATGGACAGAAAAGAACGGAAAATTATTTTTAAGATCCTTGATTTTCCGTTATACCTCTATCAATAATCTGACACTATTGATAATTAGTAAGATTTAACTCAAAACCTTGCCCCATAAGACTTATATCTCACCAAACAAGGATTTTAGAACTTGTGTACACACCGTAGGTGGTAAACTGGGGGTTAGTTTTTTGGAATAGCGCTAATCTACAAAGCTATTATTCCTAGAGTCAGTAAGCAACAGAATCAGAATTTTACATTGTGATGTCATACAAAACCCGCATTTCTCACAAAACGGTAGGGGCGGGTTCACAAATATGCTTCAATCATTCACGAATATCTCGTGAACTCGCCCCTACAGCCTCTGGACTTGAGTTTCATAAATTTGTTAATAAATCCGGGAAAAGAGGTTTCGGTATACCCTGACCTCGTTGTTTACTCTTAAATAAGAAAAAGTAATAAGCTATATCAGCTTTACTAAAGTAATAAAAGTTGATTAAAAAATGTAAAGCATTGTAAAGTAGTTTCACAGGCAAAAACAAAACCGCCTGATTTATAAATAACTAACCGCACTTATAAAACCATGACAGCAACCTTACAACAGCGCTCAAGCGCCAAC
>NZ_JACJTR010000119.1 GCF_014698795.1 Nostoc sp. FACHB-892 | reverse complement strand
TGTCACTGCTGAGGATGTGCGATCGCTCTACCGTAAAATTGGTCAGCCTTTTGAACGAGTTTGGAAAGCAACTTTTATCCAACCCAATACCAATAATACTTCTCCGGCTTCCTAATTTCACAGATTATATTTATCGTCGGCCATACCTTTACAGTAAAAGCAATCAGAAATAGCCAAATCCGCTTTACCCACCGCGACCAGAAGTTTGGCTAATGATTGTCAGCTAATCTAGAAACTCTTATGGGGTAAGAGGCGTTTCCAATTCACATTAGGCGTAAATTAAATTTATTAAAAACTTAACCATAAGTATTACGTATACTATTAAGCCACTCTCGATCTAAATTTAGTTTCATAACACGAGGTTGACTCTCCAGAGTTACTATTAATTGAATTTGCGACATAAAATCATTTTTCAAATCGTGAGCGGGTGTTAATGACAAAATACTTTCCTCGGCATAAAGCTCAAATAATTTTATAGGTAAGTCAAAAGAAAAAATTTTCTTGCCATTCTTATCATAGAAATACCATCCTTCGTTATCATCCTGAATAATGTGAACTGTATCTTGCTGTTACAACTTATGAATTGATATTTCCCTAAATTAACCCTGCTCTATTATAAGTTTTAAAATTGGTTGACCTAATCTGCTGTTTCTTACAGCACTTCCGCCTGCTATGAGGTACGCACACAGTCTCAAAAGTTAGGATAGGAAAGGGATATAGGTAAAATTGTGTTTCCTAATAGCCGGAAGTGCTGTAAACTGAACTGCATAGGTTGGATCGACTTGGGGTAGCTACCTCTGAGTGATAAATTTTTAAGGTCTTATTTAGAATTCCTGGAAAAGTGCGCTATTTAACACGCTAATACAAAACATCTTGCTCCTGATTGCAGCAATGTTCATACGGTATTGAGCCGAGATTTGAGTAATTTTCTGCAAGATGGTCTGGAGCCTATCTTGCCTTTAATCAAGCTTTAAAGGAACGCTATGAAACTACTGAACGATCCTCAGATGATTTGCGGACGATTTCAGGACGGTAGACTGAATAACCTGGTTATAGAACAGCAAAGGAACATCTGCTTTTATTCATTACTTTGCTGCTCCTTGTATTTTTCCCATGATGCGGCAACCGTAATAACCAGTATCCAACATAGTTAGTTAACCCAGGAGAACTAAAATGGCTCAATATCGAAACAATTTGCCTCAATTATCGAGCGATTTATTCATCACGGATGGTGGCATTGAAACCACCCTCATCTTTCTTGAAGGATTGAATTTACCAGACTTTGCAGCATTTGATTTGTTGAAGAATGACACAGGCTATCAAGCACTTCAGGAATACTTCCGAACCTATGCTGCCCTTGCCAGGAACTATCAGGTAGGGCTGATTTTAGAGAGCGCAACTTGGCGGGCAAACCCAGACTGGGGGACTAAATTGGGGTACTCTAGCACGGCTTTAGCAGAGATGAACCACAAGGCGATCGCCCTTTTGCATACCATTCGTCAGGAATACGAAACTGACCAGACTCCGATGGTAATTAGTGGATGTGTAGGACCCCGTGGTGATGGCTATATTCCCGCTAATGCCATGACAGCAAATGAAGCAGCTGACTATCACCGCCCCCAAATAGAAGTATTTCACAATGCCGATGCTGATTTAGTGACGGCAATTACCATGAACTATGTGGAAGAGGCGATCGGAATTACTTGTGCTGCTCAGTTAATAGGAATGCCTGTGGTGATTTCTTTTACAGTGGAAACAGATGGTAATTTGCCCACTGGTCAGACATTGAAGGATGCGATCGCCCAAGTTGATGCTGCAACAAATCAAGGGTCTGTTTACTATATGCTCAACTGTGCTCATCCTACCCACTTTGCACAAGTGCTGTTACCTAACGAACCTTGGCTGGAAAGAATTCGTGGCATTAGAGCCAATGCATCCACCAAAAGTCATGCCCAACTGAATGAGTCAGAAACGCTAGATGCTGGCAATCCAGAAGATTTGGGTAATCACTATCAAGCGCTCAAAGGTAAGTTAAAGAATTTGAATGTTTTGGGAGGTTGCTGTGGCACAGATCATCGCCATATCGAAGCCATTTGTAAAGCTTGCTTGCCATTATTTTGGACTCATCTCTCATCTCAAATGAGATTAGAAAAGGTCTAATTATGATGTTGCCATCCATACTAAATTTCAAAATATTTTGGCTGGAGATACAAGTGGTTATGATTGTATGCATTCGTACATCCCAATACCGGAGAAAGTTATTGGTGGATTCTTCCTTACGTTAATACGGAATTATCTGTTAAACTGAAACCTTATGAATAAAGAGCAATTAGAAGAGTATTGGCAAGTATACTTAGTATCGGTTCCAAATGCTTTATCTAATATCGAAGGCTATGAGGCAGAGCAATTTGGTGATAACCCTGCTCTGGCAGATGAACTCGGAAAGTTAATTCTAAAAGGGGTTAAAACTGCAACTTGTTCAGCTTTATGGGAATGGGAAGCAGAGGGAAGAGAAATCCCTAAAGTGGGATTAAAAACAATTGTACTTGATGGTAATGACAACCCACTTTGCATTATCGAAACTATAGAAGTAGAAATTCAAGCATTTAATGAAGTGGATACACAGTTTGCCTTTGAAGAGGGTGAGGATGATCGATCCCTAGAATCTTGGCAGACGCAACATTGGAAGTACTTCTGGCGAGTGTTACCTAAGATTGGTAAGCAGCCGACTTCTGAGATGCTTTTAGTTTGTGAGCGATTTAGGGTTGTGTATAAATAGTACTTATACCAATTCAAAAAATGTTTGCGACAGATAAGGCATTTAGGATGAAGTCATAACCAGTCAAAGAAGCAGCAATTTTAGGAGTCAGTTCAGCAAGAAGTTGAGCAACTTTGGTTCGCAGATGCTCCAGGTTATCAAATAACTCCCATTTCAGGTCTTGCTTGAGATGTTCCCAGACGCGCTCTATCGGGTTAAGTTCAGGAGAATGGGCTGGCTGGAACAACAGAACGATATTCTCTGGAATTTGTAAACGTTTAGCTTTATGAAACAAGCCGTTATCAACTTGTAGAATGTTGAGTGAGTTGGGATAACAGGCAGCGAATTCGTTTAAAAATTGCTGATAGCATTCAGTATCGACATGAGAAAACTGCCAAAATAAACTTTCACCTGTGAGCGGTTCGACTGCTCCGTATAGCCAAAACGCTTTAAACTGCCATTGCCACTCACTAATAGGCTTAACTCCAGGAAGAGTAATCTTACGCCCTTCAATGGTTTTAAGCCCAAATCGACTTTCATCTTGTACGAAATAACGGATATTCTCGTACTGGGGTAACATGATGGCGCTGTATTGAGCAATTAATTGCAAGTCGTCACCGAGGTTTTTTTAAAAGCCTCTAATTTTTCCAAATCCTGCTTTTGGCTACGCGGACGCGGAACTTTAAGCTTGGCTTTGAGCCTGTAACGCGTCAAGTAATGTACAGTTGCATATTCTGCTTGCACCCCTAACACAGTATCTAACTAATGTTGAATCTGGGTGTAACGTTGAAATCCACCTTCAGGCTGTTCGAGTTGCTTTTTCAGGCTCGACACTGCCCAATTTGGTATTATACGTGTTCGACCTGGACTTGTTCCAAACTCCACAACCGCCTCAATTCCTCTATTTCGATAAGCTGCCAACCACCTTTGAACCGTGCCCCGATGCCTTCCTAGAGTTTTCGCGATCGCACATACATTCAACTGTTGGGCTTTAATCAGATACAGTGCTTGTACACGTTCTTTGAGTCGAGCATTTTTCTGCTGGCGTACTAACGCCTCCAGTTCCTCCACACTTTCTTTGATTTCAATATGTGTTATGCCTGCCATCACATACCCTAAATTGCTAACTTTCTTACATTTACCATCTGTCGCATTCTTTTTTCAAATTGGTATAACTTCCTAAAACTTTTCAAACATCCTCTTAACTTGGTACGCTAATAATTATTGTGACTGGCAAGGCGATCACTAAACCAAGTGTACCTCTACGAATAAGAGTATGATATGCAAGACAAAATTATTGAGCGCATTCTTGCTGCTGCTGATACTCCAGAACTGCTTGATATATTAACGAATCTGCTGAGTTTGTCAGACTTACAATCTCTTCTACTTGAAGTTTATCGCCGACGTGCAGCCTCCCTCACACCTAGCGATATTTTAAAGCAGTATGAAAACAATCGCTTTGTAGTGCCGTCGCAAATAAATCCCCAACAACAACTTGAATTTGACAGCCTTGCTTATTCCGTTCTTCCACCAGGGTTTGAGATACTAGAACTTTCACCAGTTTCTCCACTGGGGACACACTCAGTCGTAGCAACAGTTAACCAAAACAAGGTTCTGTCCACTATTCGTAATACTGAAGTAACTGCGGACGCAACAAATGTTCTGGCTTTAGAGTGTGCAAAGCGCAGACGCGCTGCTAGATATACACGCGCCCATAAAATCATCAAATTGTGTGCCAGTCATCGTGTGTTACGCACCCAGCAAGTAAATGGGCCAAATTTATTTCAGCATTTTCGGTTACTCGGTCTTTGTACAGCTGGACGTGATACAGGTTCTTATCGTTTTGAGATTAATGCCCTCATAGAACATTTGGAATTTTATTTCCAGCTATTTGAAGCAGCTAACCATAGTGAGTTTGCGATTGCAGATGTGCGTGTATCGTTAACCGCTTTTGATAAAATTCGCTACGATGCGCTGCAAGCTAATGTATTCGAAAAACTCGCCGCCCAATATCCACAAGTCACCTTTACATTTGATCAGGAACGTGAAATCGGTCGTGGTTATTATGATAGTGCTGGATTCCATGTTTATGGTCGTAACTCATCAGGAACAGAATATTTTCTTGTAGATGGTGGGTTTACCGATTGGACTCAACAATTACTGAATAATAAAAAAGAGCGGTTGCTGATTAGTGGGATTGGAAGTGAAAGGTTTATGATGTGCTTTAGATAACATTGTTGGTTGTGTTGAAAGTTGTATTAAGTGCAATCGCAATTTGTTTAATGTGTCAGGGCTTGCGTCTTCAAATTCCAGCGTCACCCCGCAACGCTCATCAATCGTTAGGGTACTGAGCAATTCTTTAACAAGGTTTCCCCCAAACTCAAACACAAGGGTGTGTTTCTCAACAATACGAGTAGCCAAGAGGTTACGTGATTTGTCACAAAATTGCTCCTCAAACCTAGCCCTTAGTTTTTTTTGCTGTCACCTCTATCTCAATCCGCATTCTCGGATCTGAAAGCCCTGCAACAATCATGGTTGCTGCTGGTCTAACATCTCCTA
>NZ_JACJTR010000118.1 GCF_014698795.1 Nostoc sp. FACHB-892 | reverse complement strand
ATAACAAATTGTATTGAGCATTTTCTTTCTCAAACCAAATAACGTGAGCGGAAGCCGGTTGAATAAAGCATGGCAGAATAGCTGCCGCTATGAGCAGACCCGGAATTTTTTTGAGCAGCATTTAATTTTCCTGAAAGTTGTATTTGGTCTTAATACTTAATTACGTAATCAGAAAACCAGTTTTTTTAAGACTGAACAATCCCCCCGCCAGGGATAAAATTTAAATATTTATATTTTTTTAAGTTTTCCTAAATAGTCAGAATAAATTGAAAATTATTTATTTGGAGAATAACTATCTTTAGATATAGATTAAGGTTAAAATAATAAATATTAAATGTATTTTTTCAACTACAAATTTTATTTATAGTCTTTCCTAAGCAACTGAGGTACACTCAAATATTGTTTACTAACGAGTTATAGCGCTTCCGGCTATTATGCGATATAGTTTTCTTCTTACCCCTCTTTTATCATCGCTTTCAGCTTTTAGGATGTACCTCATAGCTGTTGGAAGTGCTGTATAAGGCTTTATCATGTCCGGTTAATTAGGTAATTTCTCACAAAGAATATACCCAGATTGACGATTTTCAACTTTGCTCAACTCTCGATCCATTAGTTGGTTGAGCGAAGTCGAAACCAACAGCGACGGTAGATTTATTAACGGAAATTGCCTTAGTTGTCATTGCAAGTGAAGTGTTCGCGCAGCATCTCCAATAGTTCCAATCTGCAAATCATTGCGATTGTTTCATTCCACTTCGTTACACTCGCAATGACATATTGTAATTACGAGGAGATGATATTACGCATTGGCAGTAAAGGCTAAATATGGACGATGTAAAAACGCACTGTAGAGGCAATTCATTAATTGCCTCTACAGCGTCTGACTTTTCACAGCATCTGGAAAACCTCACTTCTATTTCTCTCTCCTTTTAGGAGAGAGACTTTGAATTTCCCCCTTCCCGCATCGGGAAGGGGGTTAGGGGGTTAGGTTTTTCGTGGACTTTTCCACATAACGTGAAAAGTCAGCTACAGCGTGGGTATATTTATCATCAAAAAATGATTAACAAAAAGCTGGAAACCAGTTATTTACGTTGATACATAAGATGGTTTTTCTGCACAGGAAGTAAGCCCTTATCAACTTTTCTTAACTGCTTTACCAATGTAGCAGACAGAAGTATCATCATTAATTTTGATTTCAAATAATTCTGCCTTCTCACCTTCTCTTTGATTATTTAAACCCTTAAGTAGAATATTCTTCAGCGTTTTAAAGTTAGTGCCACCCGTCAAGTCAAATCCTTTAATTTCCAAATCTTCAAAACCAGCCCTTTCCATTACTTCTATCATTTCTTGGGGTTTAATAAATTTATTCCAGTCATGAAGCCCAGGTGGTATACGCTTTAGAGTATCTTCTAAAAGCCAAATCATTATAAACTTTGATTTGAAATTCCTATTAATTGTGTCAAATAAAAATAATCCATCATTTTTTAGAACTCTATAAGCTTCTGAAATAACTTTTACCCAATCTTCAACATGCTCCAATACGTCAAAGCACAAAACAACATCAAAACTATTTTCTTCGTAAGGGATATTTTCAGCTAACCCCCGTTGATAATCAATTTCTAAATTATTTTTTCTAGCATGTTCTTGGGCTATTTTAATTGAATTCAAGGATAAATCTATCCCAGATACACAAGCGTCTAGATTAGCTATAAACTCACAAGCTAATCCGCCCCCACAGCCAATATCTAAAACTTTAAGTCCTTTCCAATTTGGTACAAAATTTGAGAAATATTCAAATCTAGACTTGTTAAGATGGTTAGATAGATATAAAGTTTCATCTTCTTTCCACCATTTTTCTGCATTTAGATCGTAGTATTCTAAATTATTCCTTTTCATTTTTGCTCCATTCCACATCATGAGTTAAATTGGTTTATAAATCTTGAGGCAGATTAGTCTGAAGAACCAAAAATATCGACTACCGCTTGATTTAAGGGAGGAGTTGTAATCCCTTAGTTTGTAATTGCTGCTCGATATACTGCATTTTTTCGATAGTTTCTCCAGTAACGATCGCATAAAGCTCAGTGTAGATTTTTCCATATTTGACTTTCTCTAAAGCCGATAAAATAATCAAGTCTTTGCGATCTAATTCTGGTTTTAGGGTTATAAGGATTGATTCTAATGCCCCCTCGATTCGGTAGCTACTGGAATATTTAGCTACTTCTTTTCCTAGTCCCAGTAGGGTATGGCGCTGTAAACACAATGGAGTTGAGCCATTAACGCGGAAATTGGCATCGATCGCATAAAATTGTCCGTCTTGGTCTTCCAGCACATCAAAGCCAATCACGCCGAAATATCCCTGTTTGTGAGCATACTCACCAACGTTGGCAATCATCTGAAAAAACTTGCTCATGTCAGTGTTGCGGTAGTCAATCACTCCTCCTAAATAGCTACCTTCTGGAGTGACAAGTTGTCCGGTAGTGCCGATGAGGGTTATCTCTCCCCCTTTGTTGACATAGAATTGTACGCAGTAATTCTGCACCTCATTCTTGACGAACTCTGAGACAATAATCGTATCAAGCAATTTAATATCAAGATATTTTCTAATTTCTTCAAGGCAGTAGTTTAGATCGCTGGGATTCTTGATAATATAAGTGCCTTCTCCTGAGAGTCCGTGAGATGTTTTAATTAAGTAGGGAAATTGTGGTAATGGGATGTCTTCGATATTGACTTGGTGCAGATTGTAGCTCTTGTATTTTGGACATTGGACTCCCAGTTCTTCTAACGCTACTTTGCTGAGTAAGCGGTAATGAGTGTCTGAATCGACAGCATGTTTTTCTGGTTTTAAACCATCAAAGGGAAACAGAGTTATGAGTTTATCAAAGCGTTCGCTGTGGCTAAGATCGTCTAGATAAGTTGAGCAATCCATCATCTCAATATTGGAGTGCTTGAATCCGAAATGTTCTTGCCAGTATTCAAGCAGCGACTTTGATGGCGGATTAATCACAATTCCGGGAATACGATCGCCTAAGACAGCCAGATTTTTCCAAGGTTCTTTTTGACAAATCTTGTCGAAGGAGGTTTTGGTGGCTTCACTACTGCCATCTTGAATAAAATATTTTTGCCGATTGGGATAAGCAGCCCAACTCCCTGTTGCAGGGTAATTTAAGATAAAGCCATAAGATGCTTCTGTGATATCTTGAGCAAATAAATCAGATAGAGAACTCCCTTGAAAGTATTGAAAGTTATATTTTGATGAGTTCATTAATTCGTACCCATTCAAAAAAAGCTACATATTCAAAGTTGAAAAGCCACATTTCATTTGACTTTCCGAGTTTTAATTTATATAGGACTCCTGTCTAATTCCTGAAGGAAATTTTAGATAAAACCATGAGAAAACGAGCTTTTTAGTCTCACTATGGGTTCAAAAATTAAACCGGAGTCCTATATATAGCAATCCTAAATCACTTGTAAAAATAAATTAACCGCAGAGAACGCAGAGAGAAGAATCAGAGATTTTCATGACTCATTTAGAAATTACTATGGCGGTTCTCGTTTACGTTAGGTAGGCGCTACCGTGCCCCTACACCTGCCAATATAATCTTATACTGCATCTGAATGGGAACCGCTATATCTATATGAGTTATTTTTTAGTAAATGCAGCCACTTTCTCTTGTCCTTGAGTCATATAAGCGCAAGCCATGTGTGATGAGTTATACGCCCAGCCAACGCGTCCTTGACGATCTATAAGGATGCACCCAGCTTCACCTTTAACCTTAGAAACCAAAGTGTCAATTGCCATCTGTGCTGCTTCGTCTGGATGTCTGTCTCCAGTCAAGAAATCGATCGCAGTTTTAGCCAAAACCACGGGGATAATTGACTCGCCATCACCTGTTGTTGAGCAACCGCCGATTTTATTATCAGCGTACAAGCCACAGCCAACAAGCGCAGTGTCACCGACGCGACCTTGTTGCTGCTTAGTAGTTCCACCAGTTGAAGTGCCAGCAGCTAGGATGCCGCTAGCATCCAAAGCCACACAACCTACAGTGTTGGGGCGATCAATAACCTTTTGATCCTCCTTCCACTCCTGCCACTGTTCATCAGTTATCAAGTCATCTTTTTTGCACATTTCGGCTCCGCAGTCTACAGCAAAGCGTTCTGCACCTCGCGCCACTAGTAGCCTGGGTTTGTCATCCATAACCTTCCGTGCAACCGAGATGGGATGACGGATGCCCTGAGCTGCTGCAACTGCTCCCCAACTTAGTGAGCCTTCCATGATCGCCGCGTCTAACTCCACCTCTCCATCGCTGTTGAGAGTTGCACCAAGACCAGCGTTAAATGTCTGGTCAGTTTCCAGAACTCGAATAGCTGCTTCAACAGCTTCTGCGGCGCTACCTCCACTGATTAGCACAGCCCAACCAGCTTCTGCTGCTGCTGTACAGCCTGCATTGTTGGCTGCAACTTTATCGTCTGTAATGGTTTTTGCCCCACCGTGAACAATGATGGTCGGTGTCATATAATTCCTTGCTGTTAGTATGAATTCTGTGGGACTGCAATCGGTTTAACTCTTTCGTCAATTAGTTGCAGCGATCGCACCTTTAAAGTCTCTAAATCTAACCCCTTAGTTGCTGAAATAAATACAGCGTCAGGATAAACTTGTTGAACTTGAGCCAAGGTTTCGCTATCTACTTGGTCAACTTTGTTAAAAGCAATCAAATTTTTCTTTAGAATATCAGGCATTTCTTCGATTATTTCCAACACACTCTCAATATGATTTTACCCGGCTGGATGGGACAAATCTTCGACATGAATCATGGCCAAAGCCTCAACTACTTCCTTTAATGTGGCACGAAATGCATCCATAAATGGTGGCGGTAGTTCGTGAATAAAGCCTACAGTATCGGTAAGCAAATTCTGGCTTAATTAATCTATCTAATGGTTGATTTTGCTCATAAAACTGTTGTAGTTGTTTAAAACGGTTAACTTTGATGCCTTGAATATTGCTATAAATCTTTTGCATAAAACTAACAATTTATAGTCTATTTTTCAGCTATGTATTATGTATATTGTTATATTGGTCTTTTTGAATCTTGATTTAATCTATCAAAAGAAATAAGCAATTTAGCTAGATAATTACCTCAAGAGGTAGCTACTCTAAATGGTTTATAGGTTATAAAACTTACACATTAACAAAATAGACGAATAATGATGTAAAAGAAATTAGGAAAATAGGCAGAGGCTAATTACTAGGGGACAAGAAAGACGGATAATTTACATCCAGAGCGTATTTAGGGTTTGGACGATCAGAACAACTATTAAGCTATCCCAAGCATTGTGTAACCTTAATACGGGAGCAATGCGATTTTGTGAGGTCTGGTCAAAAACAAGCGATGCCTGCGGCGGGCGTAGCCATCGCTAAAAATTATATTTAGGTACAAGGTGATTTTATTTGCAAATAAAATACTGGTTTGCACAA
>NZ_JACJTR010000117.1 GCF_014698795.1 Nostoc sp. FACHB-892 | reverse complement strand
AATAAAGACCAAGCTTGGGAAGCATTGATAGTCTTAAAGCTATTAAAATTAGGTCTGAAAACAACAGAACCAAATAGCTCAGGAGATTTGAAGTCTAAATCATTGTTCATGTAAATAAGTATAACAACTATCTTGTCAAATAGCTAGCTTTATGATACATACCTACAGATAAAGGCAAGGTAGATATGTCAAGGGCAGCGATCGCCAGCGTTGAGTGGTGATTTTTCAGAGGGAGCTGAGGAACGGATATCGCTTAAAATATATTAAATGATACCGTTACCATTATGTTGCCAACTTGCTTTGATGGTTATAAATCAAAATCAAGGCTGAATGTTTCCGGTTCAGAATCCTCTTCTTTCTCCTGTGCAAATGGAGTTGGAGTCCAAGACGTGAGTTGGTTTGACTCAGTATTAATCGGAGTGTTTGGTATATGTTGTACAGGTAATCCAGCTTTAATGAAAACAAAATAGCAATCAACTATAAAGTAAATCGTGTCCAGGTAACTTTTATCTAGTTTTTGCGATTCTGCAAATATGCGCTCTCGGTAATTATCTTTGAGGCGAACTTTTTCCGGTGCTAAGTCTTTTTTATCTGCCATTGTTATAACTTCACTTAAGAGATGTGCCCGTTAGATTTTTGCTGTTAATGGTTTTCGCCATCTCTAAAAGCCCAGAGACATTGGCTTCTACCGGATTGTCCAAGATTTTGAAGCCGTTTTTCTCCAACAGCTTTTTAAATCCAGGTAAGAGGCAGCCTCCACCAATCGCCCAGATTTCATCCCCCTGGTGCTTGGCATCAAGGGTCAGATTCACCACTTTCTTCAAGTATTTTTCATACCAATCTTTCAAACAAGCACTGTATACATCTTTGATATCGATGTCACGGCTGTATCGGGTATGCCCCATTTCCAAACAAAATCGGATTTTGGAGGCATCCCCGATTTTTCCGCCATTTAGATGTTTCATTTTTTGGGAGATATCATCAATGAGGACTTCTACACCGATGGGGTAGGCAGTGTGAACTTCTCGTTTCCCTTGGTTGTAACGAGAATACAGGGTTGTTCCATTGCCAAAGTCTAAAATGGTTAATTTTTTGGGTAGTGGATGCCCAAACAATGCACCCATACCCTCTAGTACAACTTTCAGTACTTCTACTTTTACTTCTGATTGTTTGCCAGCAAGTATTGGCTGATATTCTCCATTGAGTACTTTTTGCAATTCTTCAGCCAGACCGACATCATGTAAACTGACGACTAACTTTAAGTGCCAAGCCTTACGGTGTGGTAGATGTGCCAATGCGCCCAACAAAGTCAACAACGCATTATTTACTTTATTTTCATTATTGTCTGTGTTGCGGTCAAAATAATTTCCTGTACGGTAAGCTGACTCTCCAACGGTGTAAGCAGTACCGTTAAAAACTACACGTCCTGGAACATCTTCCATCTCGGCATTGGTTATATAGCTGGGGACACGAACTACTTCAAACCCTTCGACTAAAAGTTTGAGGCTTCCGTAACCGTTATCGAAACCCGCAGGAAAAATTTTTTGTAAGGTGTGAATGCTTGACATAAAGACAAAGGTAATAGACTTTGATTTTTGAAAATTATCTGTTGAAGTGACCTGCAAGAGCAAGAGAAAGAAGAATAAAATAATTTCCCATTTTTTGCCTAATCTCAAGAGCTTATCATAACCCCTTGGGGGCTAAATGGGGTATAAAATGTTAGTCAGTCAAATATACCCCATATAGCACCTATATATACCCTATATAGGGGTCAAAATCTCACCAAAGTCCTGAGATATTGTTGGGGTATATATAGCCCCCATATAGCCCCCAATAAGAATTTTTGAAATATCTTTTATCAACGGAGCAAAAATTAAATTAGATCATTGTTGACTCTTTGATTTATACTTTACTGTCAATAAGATTGTTGAAAAGCAATTCAGTCTTTCACTCTAACTTCTTGCTGAATACGTAACGAGCGAGTCACTACTTGCTTACAGGTTCAGCTTTCTCAACTGAATTATCATTCACACCCAAAGTCAATTGCAAAGGAGTTCTTTGGGGGTAAGCTTTTACCACTTGTCGATAAACTTCATAGTTAGTAGGTAGCGTGTTCTGAGAATTACCCACTCCATAGGTCAATTTGTACTTTACATCTTTCACCAATTCGGGCTTGCCTGCCTCTTCTTGAGGTTTTTTGCGTTGTTCAACTTGCTCAACGCTTGGTCGCGGCGGTAAAGTAGGCCACCATAGCCCTCTGTCATCTGGGCCAACAACTGCTCCTGTCGGTTTCAATCCATTCCTATTCAACATTGAAGTGTTAGCAAAGGTTTCAATGCGTGGCTGTGGTTGACTAGTTAGATCATTGGCATACTTAACTTGCCAGGTGTAACTGGTGAGTGCTGTAGCTTCATACTGTTCAGTTGTAGCGGTGCTACAACTATTAAGCGTAAGCGTCGTTAATGCAGTTATTATTGAGGGTAAAATTTTCAACTTTTGCATTATCAATCGTAAATATCTCTTACTAATCACTCTTGAAGAGGGAGCGTGCGTGCGATCATTACTGCCAAGGTGAAGGTATCGCGGTAATCGAAAGCACTTCCCTTGCTTGCAGTCTAATTGCTGTTTGCTCACAGTTGGGGCATTTTACTTTTGTGAAAATTACTGAAGGTCGTCCTTTGTACTCGCCCATTACGGGTTCTCCGCTGTACTCGCTGATTATCCCCTGCTGGCAATGATAGCACTCGAATATCACACGCCCTACCTCCGAGTTGCAATTCAGGAATTGCATGTGCTGACAGGGTTCTGGCGGTAATTCTGGTTCTTCGGGGCGGTCTTGAAAGGGTATATAAGGTTTGGTTGCTGGTGGTGAATCTATTTTTTTCTTGTTGCGCTTGCCAGTCACTTGCGGCTTAACTTTTGGTGGCTCTAGGGGTTTTTCCTCGGCAGGGGGATGGCCGGGCTGTTGGTCAGTTGTGAGTTCTTCCGGCAACTTGTCATCAGCCGGGGGAGGGCTAAATTTGGAAATTTGACCGTTGAGCTTTGGCTCTTGTTTCTCTGGTGTTTTAGATGGACGCTCAGTAGATTTCATTAGTCTTTCTGTCAGGGGGGTTACTTATATTCGTTTTATTTAACCAAAACGTTTTGGTTAACTTTATTTTTATTCTTTATTTTGAATCAGTGATAACATCAAGCCATATATTTGGGTTAATTGACTTATTTGATAATAGATACTCTGCTGAATCTGTTCTAAAAGAATACTTGAAAATTATCTTAAAAATGATAATTCTATGAAGACTAATACAATTGTTGCAAAGTGAGAATTGCTCCTATGGTAAAATCCAAGCCTACGAAGACTACGACCAAATCTGAAAAGCTTCCTAAAATTTTGGCATTTGCTAACCAGAAAGGTGGAGCAGGGAAATCAACAGGAGCAGTTCATGCTGTTGATTGGTTTACCCAGATGGGGCATTCCACTATCTTAGTTGATGCAGATGGGCAGGAAAGCTCATCAAGTTGGTTGAAGGATCTGAACTTGCCTTGTAAGGTCATTGGTGATCCAGAGGTTTTATTTGACGAACTTCCAAAGTTAGCAGAGTCTTATGATGTCGTAATTGTTGATGGACCAGGAAATGCAAGTGAGGTGACAAAAGCAATTTTGATCCGTTCTAATTTAGTACTTATTCCTTGCAGGGACTCCATGATCGATTTAGCAAGTACAGGTAAAATTGTACAATTTGTGCGTCAAGCAAAGGAAATTCGAGGAGGGCTGCCGATAGCAGCGCTTTATCTAAATGCAGTAAAAGACAACACTATTTTATTACGAGAAGCTAGAGAAGCTTTGCAAAGCGGTATTATACCTTTGCTTAATACTACCCTTCCTGACCGTCAGTGTATCAAGGATGCACCTGGACAAGGTAGTACAGTATTTCGTATGAAGGGAGAAGCTCCTAAAGCGGCGGCAAGTGCTTACGTCAAAATCCTAACAGAAGCTTTGAAGTTATTTGAATCAGAATCATGACTCGACGAAAACTCAAGGATAATATTGCTAACAATGAAGAACTGAACTTTGTCTTTGGACAAGCCACTACTCAGGAAATTGTACAAATAGCGGAAGTAGCTCAAGAACAAATCATTCCGCACAACGCAATTGTTTGTACATTCACATTTATTCCAGATGGCAAGCCAGTTCGACATTACTATGATTTAGAAGAGCTACAAGAATGGGCGCTAAATGATATTCAACCCAATGGAATTCGTTCTCCTCTGTGGGTACGTCCCCATCCCACTCAATCTGAAAAATATGAGTTGGTTGCAGGACTTCGGCGATTAAAAGCAGCAGAGATACTAAAATTAGAAGATATACCAGTCAAGGTTTTTGATTGGGATGATCGAACCGCTTTTTATGCTGCGATATCAGAAAATACAAATCGCCGTGACTTCAGTGCTTTAGAGGAATTAGACAACACTTTGCGAGTGCTTGAAATTCAACTGGGCTACGAAACTGAGCAAGTTGTTAGTTTTCTTTACCGAATGAACAACGCCACAAAAAATACTGTTAACCAAAACGTTTTGGTTAGTAAAGAAGCTGAACTTGTTCAACAGGTATTTAATTCATTCGGGCGAATTACTTGGCAATCATTCGTTGCAACTCGACTTCCCTTATTTAAAAAACCAGTAGAGATATTGAATGCTATTCGTCAAGGTAAAATTCATTACACTAAAGGAATTTTGATTGCTAGTGTCAAAGACAAAGATAGCAGGCAAAAAGTTTTAGAAGAAGCTATCAATAATTCCCTTAGCCTTTCTGAAATTAAGCAACGAGTTAAAGCATTGAATGGTAGTAAAAAAGCACTGTCCGAGTCCGAACCTGTAAGTCTGAAACAACGCTTAACTAATACGATTGAGGTGGCAAAGAAAAACAAGATGCTTTGGAGTGATCCGAAAAAAACTCAACAGCTGGAGAATCTGCTTAGTCAGCTTGAAGCGATTGTCAAAAATTGAAAACAGAAGTGGATTTAGTAGTAAGACAAGAGCAATAAACTCAGGCAGTATCGAGCAATTGCAACGCACTGTGACAAACCCACTATTAACATAGATGTCTTCTGAATATAGCCGGATACAGATGCTTCAATCACATCATAGTGCAACTTGGTTGCGGTAAGGTATTGTCAGCTTACCGCAAATTCACACTAAGTACTTCATGTCCCAACCATCAAACTTTCTTCGGCTGATCTATTTTCCATAACCTAGAACGGCAAAACTAACTGGAGAGGTGAGACTAAAGGCTTAATTAAGTATGCGTCTTAGAAAATATCAAACGAGTTTACTATGCTTCCAACCTACCTCTAGCAAGTTTTACCGCTCTAGTCCATAACATATTCCCGTGGAGTTAGGTCAAGATTGAGATCCTTCCATTCCTCGGACGGAATCTTATCAAGTCGTGGCTTAAGCAATTCTTCATCTTTTCGAGACGATCTAAACAACCGCGTTGAAGCTACCGCAGCGTTTCGGTGAAAGCCTTGATGGTTTGCTGTCCACGTTGTGCATTTCCCGTAGCCAAGAAGTCTAAGATTGCGCCTTGAAATAAGTGGAATAGCAATAAAGCAGTAGTTTTGTCATTTGTGAGATTAAACAGAG
>NZ_JACJTR010000116.1 GCF_014698795.1 Nostoc sp. FACHB-892 | reverse complement strand
ACGACGTTTCTTTGATAATCAAGCTGTTGAATTATTTCTCCAATGTGCTGCGCTTAACCGCATGATCCAGTTAGGCAAGCCGGACAGTTACAAAGTAGAAAACTAATACTACTCCACTATCGGATTACTATGTCTTTTTTTCATTCACGCAACAAAGCCAATGGAATTACTCAATTCCCTGTTAACGACACCTGCACCACTTGCTGCGGTGGCTGTTGGTCATGCCCCTGAAGCAGCAGAACCCAAGGTAATTAGTCTCAAGACTATCAGTAAAAACTTCTGGCGACATTTGTAAATCAGCTTGGCGGAAAATATTGTGAGAAAATTCCAGAATTCAATAAGGAATAAAGCTATGGTAAAGATAATTGTTACCTCTTGGGAGTCAGAGGGGTATGGGCATTCTACCCACAGTCTAGCCGAAATAGATTCTCAATACCAAAAAATAAGAGACATATCTGACCAGCTAGGAATTGATATCCCAGACTTGGATATACATGTAGGATCAGTTAGCACCCGAACACAGATTATCGCTGATGAATCTGTATTAGATCATGTAGCTCCTATTTATTACTCTGAGGCAGATTGATAATATCCCCCAGTGCGGTATGCATTGGAGGATATTTTTAACTGACTTTCAGCTTAATCGCTTGTTTGTCCTCTGGGTTTTTGCGTATGACATCACTTAACCATTAGAATATCTTTTCTGAATATGGAAATTTTATGTAAATTTAACCACATCTACCTAACAAAAGTTTACAATATAGTTACTGAAACTAATCTAGCTACAACCAACAAGCTTTGGTTCCACCCATGACTGATAACAAACAAGTTGTCTCCCAACTCATTCAACAAAAACCAAGACGTGTTTTGGTTGTAGCTCCAAGTGAACTCACTATCCACCACCGTCACAGACAATCCTTTCAGGTACTACCCACTTTAAGCAATTACATTTTCAAAGTCATCGCTAAATTGTCTATTGTCAGCACTATGTTGTTTGGCATCAGTGCATTGGGCTACTGGGGATTAGAAATTGTTGAAGCTAACACAATCCCGATAATAGAAGAGAGATACGATTGGCAAACCCAAAAACATATTTGTTTCGGTTGGATGCTAGTTACTTTTTCTAGCTTCCTTGGGAGTGCTTCTTTTGATAACGAGTCTCACTAATAACATTCAGAGGATAGAGTTGATAATAAGAATTCATTACTCATAAATCAGAAATAAAAAGTCATACTTGAGAAGTAATCTCATATAATCGGTAGATTTCTAATCGAAATTTTTATTAATTTTCTAACTATTTAGATAGATTTATTCAAAATAGATGAATTTTTCTAGTTAATATTTAAATAAATTCTTATGAAAGAATTATGAATCCCATTAATCAGGCTATTTTAGAATCTTTGCGTTCTGGTGAGAAAACTGCTGGAGAATTAAAGGACATATTTGATTGTAGTTATAGTGTTCTTGATAAAGCATTGCAGGATCTGATTGACACACAGGAGATTGAAGCAGGATGGAGTAATGATAATTATCCAGCTAGAATCTATCGGCTAAAGCGCCAGCAACAATCTGTGACTTTTTGGAAAAATTAGTCATTCTTTTTTAATGCTAAATAATTTTCCCAATCTCAATTATCTCAAAAAATACTCTTTATTAGCGAATTTATCACTCAACATCAACTTTTAAATAACTGACCTCTCTATCCGACAACTAGCCGTAACGGAGCGCGAGAATTGTTTATCCTGGGTGGGGGATTTGGAGCGAATTTTTGAAGGGGGCCATACCAGAGAGTTAGTGGAGTATATTAAAAAATTTGGGGAGACGCGATAATTGTAATAGAGGCATTTATTCATTTGAAGGGGAATTATGTCAGCAAGAGTAGAGCCGCAGAATACTATCACTAGAAAGAATCTCGTTTCTAGCTTGATAATTGGGTTAATTGTTGGACTATTGGCTGGTCTTCCTTTGGGTTGGGTAGCTCATCGGTTCTATGCCGAACAACGGTTAGCTGATGTGTTAATTTGTCGGGAAAAGAATCGGGACTTGCCGGAAGTTCAACTTCAGTCTCTTTGCGGGTCAAGATTCTAAAGTAAATCGCCAATAATCAATACCTGTCCATTCTCAGTATGTAGGGCAGACAGACACAGGTAGCGTTAAAAATGCGAAGTCTGTCTTGCAGTCTAGGCTGGCAACCGTAAAGCGAAAACTAGCAAGTATAGTACGTATTATCTGCCATAAATTTTTCAGGTAGGCTCATTTGAGACTTTAATAACCAGTTTTCCCTTTTTGTTACCGTCGAAAAGTTTTAGGATCGCCTTGGGTGCATTTTCCAAGCCTTCGACAATCTCAAGAGCATATTTAATTTTCCCCTGGTTTAGCCACTGTCCAATCTCCGCTATCGCTTCATGAAATCGAGGAATATAATCCAAGATAATAAATCCCTGGACGAGAGCGCGTTTCATGAGAATTTGGCTGTAATTATATGGACCAGGAACAGGCTTTGAAGCATTATAGGTTGAGATTAAACCGCATAAAGGCAGGCGGGCGTGCAGATTAATTTTGGTTAGGACGGCATCAAGGATTATTCCGCCAACATTGTCAAAATACACATCGATTCCATTGGGACAAGCTTGAGCTAATGCTTTTTCTAAATCTCCAGTTTTATAGTTAATTGCTGCATCAAAGCCAAGTTCTTCTGTAAGCCAACGGCACTTTTCATCACTGCCAGTTATACCAACTACCCGACACCCCTTGATCTTAGCAATTTGTCCAACAATGGAACCAACTGCCCCAGCTGCGGCTGAAACGACCACAGTTTCTCCAACTTTTGGCTGTCCTATATCTAATAACCCAAAATAAGCTGTAAAACCAGTAGCTCCCAGTGGCCCGGTAAATGCGTTGAGCGGACAAGGTAGAGGATTAGGTAATGGCGTCAGCGAAAAACCACTGTTTCCAAGGGCGATGGCGTAATCTTGCCAGCCTAGCATCCCTGATACCAAATCCCCCTGTTTAAAGTTGGGATTTTTGGACTCTTCAACCACACCTATAATCCCACCACGCATAACTTCCCCAATTTCAACAGGAGGCATATATTGCTCTATATCGCTCATCCAGATCCGATTGGTAGGATCTAGTGACAGATATATTGTACGTACCAGCACCTCATCATCTTTTGGGCTGGGGATTGGCTCTTCTCGGTACTCAAAATCGCTTTCTTTAATGTCACCAACGGGGCGAGCAGCTAATAGAAACTGTCGATTTATCGCTCTAGTCATAAGTTTTTGTTGGGTGTGACTGAGAGTTGGTCAAAGTCAATACAGACTTCCTTGGGTTTTCTTGGGTCTTATAGCATTATTTTACAGTATCCCACTTCACCAGCACCCCATCAACAATCGTAATGCCCCACTGCCCAAACTTCATCAGCTTTACTAAAAAAATGGCAAGAAGTTTGAATAACATTAAACAGCAACAAGGATTAGCATTCAAACTGGATGGAAGTAAAAGGCAGCACCCAATATAGCATAGGTTGCTAGCAGCAACATCCCCTCTAACCAGTTAGAGCGACCATCCAAACTAATTAAGTTGGCAATGACCACTGCAATAATCACTGCAACAACCTCAAACAAGTTAAAGTTTAAATCCATTGGCTGCCCAATTACCTGCCCAACTAGTACAAGGAGCGGCGCAACCAACAAAGCAACTAGTAGACTCGACCCCATTGCTACAGATACTGCCAAATCCATATTGTTCTTAATCGCTACTCGGACAGCAGTTACATATTCGGCTGCACCTCCAACTAGTGGTAACAGAATTACTCCAGTAAACAAAGGTGTCAATCCTAGCCCTTTTGTTGCCTCTTCAACCGCACCAACAAAAATCTCAGACACGAACGCTATACCAATTGTTGCCGCAAGCAAAATACCAACCCAAAGGCTCAAGTTTGGCAAAGAATGTTTATCTTGTTCGGTGGTTTGGTCTTCAGAAACCTTATCTTCTAGTTCTACAACCCCAACATCGTATAGGTAGCTGTGAGTCTTCAAAGAGAATAACAGGGTCAAACCATAAACTACAATTAAAATAACTGCTACAAAAATAGACAGCTTAGTAATAGCGCTTTGCTCGACCACATTAGATGTAGTAATCACCATTGCTGGGAGTACAATTGCAGTCACTGCTAGTGTCATTGTCGAACCATTGACTCGCGCTGCCATTGGCTGAAAAGTCTGCTCCTTATAGCGTAAACCTCCTAGCAACATAGATAGCCCCATTACCAGCAGTAAATTACTGATAATTGTCCCGGTAATACTGGCTTTGACAATATCTACTAAGCCTTGTTTGAGAGCTACTAGAGCAATAATTAGCTCAGTTGCATTACCGAAGACTGCATTTAACAAACCTCCTATAGAAGGCCCTAAAACTACAGCAATTTCTTCTGTTGCCTGACTCAGCCAAACTGCTAACGGAATGATTGCAACTGCTGAAAGCCCAAACACTATTAATGCATCCCATCCTAACTTTTCTGCCACAATGGCAATCGGAACAAAAACTAGTAAACCAATTGAAATTAAATTTTTAGGTTGTATATTTTTGAGCGCGGTTGGCATAACTATATAGCTCTAATAATGAGAACTCTCGTTTAATGAATTAAAATAACTGCATCAAAGAACCAATTTTTCTTATCTGTAACACTTGCAAAAAAACCTACCAATATATCAATTTGCTTTTCCTAAAGGATTTTATCTGCTGCAAAGAACTTTGCTAACTGGCTAAAGATGGATGAGGCTGGTAAATAAACTAATCCCTTCGATTGCTTTTTTTCCCAAACGTCATTTTCATTCGAGCTTTGCAAGACCAATGAAAACGCTCTACGTGGCGTGATGAATATATGGAACTACCACGCTCTGCAATCCGCACCGACATTTGTGGTGGAATTCCGCAGTCTCTTAGTGGGGTTACGATGTACGTAATCGGCTGATTGCTGATGTGTTTGATGATAATGGGCAAGAATTCATCCAATTCACCAATGGTAAAGAAATACTGGTAGAGGCGGCTTCGCGTTGGGAGTGGGAACGAGTCCTGGAATATGCTAGTAGTTGAAATGCGTTCCCTCTTTGGGTTGCCGTAAACATCGCTACTCATTCCCTATCGGAAACCGCTGCATCATTTCTGTAACCGCCACAGCCTCACCCGACGCTGTATACACAACCTCACCCGACATCGCACAATACGCTGCCGCATCACCCAATTAAACCAAGCGCTGACATCCAAGGACATAGGGGAGCAATGCGATGATAATTATCGAACTGTTACAGTTATTCTAAGTACTAGAATCTGCAACAGCAATAGGTGTAAGTGTCTCAAATCAAATTATTGTCAGAGTCCAATATAGACTATACACGGCTGCATGAGCTACTGGTTGCAAGCGATTGGCAACTAGCCGATGAAGAAACAGCAATGCTCATGCTCAAAGCGGCTGGTCGTGAAAAGCAAGGCTGGCTCGATACAGAGTCAATTAGCAAATTTCCTTGTACTGACCTTTGCACAATTGACCAATTATGGACGAAATACTCAAATAAACAGTTTGGATTTAGTGTACAGAAGCGAATCTACGAAGAAGTTAAAGGAGATACAATCGAATGGGGTAAGCATGTTGGTTGGTATCAAAATGAGAGTTGGTTAAATTACTCAAACTTCACTTTTAGTAGTGATGCTCCAACTGGACACTTCCCAGCAAAATTTGTGCGGTTCGTTGTAGGCTGGGGTTGGTGGTTTGGGCCGTTTTTTGTAGTTAGAATTGCTCAATGCCGATTGTAGAAGTATATGTTCACTAATAAAAGTTATTTTTTATACTTACAATTCTACAATAGCGGATACCGCCGCATCATGTCCTGCAATTCTACTGCTTCACCTTCGTGTACACCTCTGCCCCAGACAACTCTTTTCGGAGGCACTTTAGGGTGGCGTTGTTGCGTGAATAAGGAAAATGGTAAATTTTACCTATCGCCTATATTCTCTTGCCGCCTAGCCCAACGATGAAGACGAAAGCCCAGTATAAAGTTCGGAATTGGAACGCTTATGATGCAGCA
>NZ_JACJTR010000115.1 GCF_014698795.1 Nostoc sp. FACHB-892 | reverse complement strand
CTTTATAGTAAAGCGTTTGCATTCAAATAGAATGCCTGCGTTAGAACAATATAGTTAGCTCTCATGAAATCGGATGCTAGCAACTCTTCTTACTTTTATTCGTTACCCCGACTTATTGAGCCGATACATCAAACCAAGCTAAAATAAAGTTTCTCCTTGAACCACAAAGAAAGGAATTAAGTAATGAACTTTGGGATCAAGGTTGGAATATTTTATTTTTTGCCGGACATAGTTATAGTCAAGAAAAAGGAGTTCTGCAAATTAATCCAACTACGACAATTACTCTAGATAGATTAAAACATGGACTCACAAAAGCAATTGAGAGTGGATTGCGTTTGGCAATTTTCAATTCCTGTGATGGCTTAGGGTTAGCAGAAGCATTAGAGGATTTACACATTCCCCAAGTCATTGTCATGCGCGAACCAGTCCCAGACTTGGTAGCACAGGAATTTTTAAAACATTTTTTAACAGAATTTTCTAGCGGACGACCTTTATATTCTGCCCTGCGCGAGGCGAGAAAAAGGCTTGAAGGAATAGAAGATGAATATCCTTGTGCAACTTGGTTACCAGTAATTTGTCAAAATCCTTTGGAAGCGCCAATGACTTGGCAGTTACACCGAAAGATGATCACTACCAAGAGTGTTTTGACAATATTGCTGGCAAGCTTTTTGGTAACAAGTTTGGTTATGGGGGTGCGGTATTGGGGTTATTTACAAACATCGGAATTACAAGGGTTTGACCATTTTATGCAACTGCGATCGCAGCTTGTAACTGAAAAACCTGATGAACGGATTTTGATTATTACTATTGATGAAGCAGATATTCAGTACCAAATCAATAAAGGGATGCAAATGCGATGGTCGTTATCTGACCAAGCCCTTGCTCAATTATTAGATAAATTAAATAAGTACCAACCGCGAACTATCGGTTTAGATATTTACCGTGATGGAACTGTAGATCCTAAATATCCAAATTTAGCCACTCGTTTTAGCCAGGATAATCGTCTATTTTTTGTGTGCAAAGTTGCTACAACTGATGATGATGGTGATAGCGATGGGATTCCGTCACCTGATGGAGTTCCAAAGGAACGGTTAAGTTTTATGTTCCTGAACTACCAGAGACTGCCCGTTCCGCAGAATTTGTGTTACATATGCAGGATGGTAGAGAAGTACAAAATGTCTATCGAACACCTCTTACTCTGTCTGGAAAACCTGGTGTTATTAGCATTACTCCACCACCACAACCGCAATATTCCTTAAAAGCAGATAAAAAATATCACTGGTACTTTCATATTTATTGTGGTGATGTAGGAAAAACATCTGACAATTTTTATGTAGATGGGTTTGTGCAAAGGCAGGTGCTGACTCAGGTTCTTGATAGTCAATTAAAGGCAGCGAAGCCAAGGGAGTACATTGCTTATAGCGCTAATAATATTTGGTACGATGCCCTAACTAATTTAGGCCAACTGCGCCGCGCTAATTCGCAGGATGCAACTCTTAATAAAGATTGGGTTGACTTATTAAATGCCATTGGCTTGCAAGATATTGCTAAAGAGCCAATTGTACAGCATTACAACGAGTTAAAATTGACAAAATCAGACGAGTAATCAGGTGGGTACAATGTTAGGGATAACTCAAGATTGGCGATATTGGTATTGTAGTTTGGCGATGGGCAGCCTTTTGATTGCTTCTTCGCAAGAGCATGTTTTCGCTCAAATTGCTCCAGATGGCACTTTGCCTAACAATTCCATCGTTACAACAGATGGCAGCACCCTCAATATTACTGGAGGAACGCAAGCAGGAAGTAATTTGTTTCACAGCTTTGGGGAGTTTCTTGTCCTTCCTAACGGTGCTGCTTTATAAGACTAGTTACACGGTCAAATGACTGATTAATTGAGGGTGTTATGTCAGGCATAATTCAAAATTGGCGATTTTGGTATAGTTCTCTGATTTTGACGGGTATGTTTATTTTTTCTTTGCAAGGACGTGCTTTTGCTCAATCTCAACTTCCCTCGATTGGCAACGATTTAATTGAAGACAATGGCTCTCCTAACTTGTTTTTTCTCAACCCGAATGAAATTACTTTTGGCCCAAGTTGCTACACTCCTGGTTACGCTCAAAGCTCTTTTGTGAATGTCGGACGCGGCGGTTTACCACCCAATCCAAAAGATATTCTCACTCCTGAAGCAACCCGAATAGATTGGGTGTCTGTTAAACCCAGCAACAAGAAGCGTTCCCTACCACCTGTCAGTATTAAACCAACTACCTCCACTCCTAAACGTATTGTTGAAGCCACAGGAGTGACGCTAAATGTGTTTGGACAAATAGTTCTTAGTGCTAATCCAGTCACCCTTACTCATTATACTTCCAGGCAAAAGCCCATGCAGTGTTATGGTAGATAAAGCTACTCATACCTTTGCTGTGTCCTGTTTGCTGATGTTGTTTAACAGCATCACAACTACACCTAGTGAGGCGCTGTTACCTCAAAACAATTCTCCCTCGCTTGGGCCGCTTGGGCAAGTGCAAGATGTCCAAACACCAGCCACAACACAACCAACACCACCGTCTCCAGCACTGCAACTACCCCCTCCATCCCAATTACTCCAACCAGATCAAGGGCTACCTACACTAGAGCAACTACTCCCTGAAATTCTTTACACTTTCACTGTTAAACAGTTTGAGATAGTTGGTAGTACGGTTTTTAGCCAAAAGAAGTTGAATGAGGTACTTAAGGACTTTATCAACAAGCCGATTACTTTTGCACAATTATTAAAAGCTCGTTCCAAAATTATCGAATTCTATAATCAAAAGGGATACATTACTTCTGGTGCTTATATTCCTGAACAAACTGTCAAAAACGGTATTGTCCAAATACAGGTAGTTGAAGGCGAATTAGAGGATATCCAGATCACTGGTACTAGGCGACTCAATCCAAATTATATTCGCAGTCGTATTATCGCTAATGGCGCTTCCAACCCTTTGAATCAAAAACGCCTCTTAGAGTCCCTACAACTATTGCAGCTTAATCCTTTAATTAAAAGTTTGTCTGCTAAACTGTTTGCTGGCTCACGAACCAATACTAGTTTACTGTCCATCAAGATAACTGAGGCAGATACATTCAGTACAAAAATAGTACTGGACAATCGTCCTCCCCCCCAATCGGGTAGCTTTCGTCGCCAACTCCAAGTTAAGGAATCTAATTTACTGGGGATTGGAGATAGTATATTGTTAACATACAGTAATACTGATGGCAGTAATAGTATAGATGTCAGTTACAGCTTACCCCTCAATCCCCGCAATGGCACTTTTACCTTCCGCTATGGCAACAGACCAGAGAATGTCATTGAAAAACCTTTTGGTATCTTAGATATTGAATCAACCCCCCAACGTTACGAACTCACATTCCGCCAGCCACTACTCCAAACTCTTAACCAAGAATTCGCTCTTGGAATCGCTGCTTATCATAGAGAAAGTCAGATTTCCTCTTCTGTGTTTGAACAGGAGGATGTTCCCCTTTCTCTACTTTCGCCGGGGGCTGATGCAGAAGGAAACACTCGTGTATCTGCTTTGCGATTCTTTCAAGACTGGACTTCCCGCAATAGCCAAGAAGTAATTGCCGCTCGTTCTCAATTTAGTTTTGGAATTGGTGCATTCAATGCCACAATCAATTATACCGACCCTGATAGCCGTTTTTTCGCTTGGCGGGGGCAAGCACAATGGGTACGCTTATTAGCTCCTGATACCCTACTTTTGATTCGTGGCGATGTGCAATTAGCTTCCACAAAGCTTTTAACCTCAGAACAATTTGGTTTAGGTGGTGTAAATAGTGTTCGGCGATACCGTCAAGATTTGCTGTTGAGAGATAATGGCGCTCTTGTTTCTGCTGAATTACGACTACCGATTCTGCGTGTGCCTCGCTGGAAGGGAGTTCTACAATTTACACCATTTGTTGATGTTGGTACTGCTTGGAGTAATTCGTCAAGTAGAGATGATACTAACACTCTAGCTGCTGTTGGTTTAGGTTTGCGGTGGTTACAGGGTAGTAATTTTACTGCTGGTATTGAGTGGGGTATTCCTTTATTTTCTGTTGATACTCAAGGTAATACATGGCAAGAAAATGGTTTATATTTTCTTGTACAATATAATCCGTTTTAACCTTACACAAAGGAGCTAATGCGTTGCGTGAAAAATATCCGATTTACAACAACTATTGCCATGTTGTAGCTACAACTTCATCCAAAGCCACACATAGTACTACATAGTTTTTATGATTAATTATTATGAACAAATACAAAATAAATTTTGTAATTTATATGAAGTTTTTAAAATACTTGCTATTATCATTTTTGACTATACTTTTCTGTATCTTTTCATCTGTTATTTTCGATTCTTCTATTTTTTTTACAGCAGCCTTTGCCAAATCTAAAGTTTTATATTTTCCTGCTGTAGCAACAAAACCTGCTGTTAACCAAACCAAAAATTTTAGTTTAGTGCAGCAAAGTCAAGCACTTTATGAAGGGGGAGAATTTACAGAAGCAGTACAACTTCTAATAAAAGCAGCAGACGAATTTAAAGCTACTAACAATGTATTGAATGAAGCTATAGCTTTGACTAACCTTTCCTTAGCGTATCAACAGTTAGGACAATGGCAACAAGCGAATGAAGCCATTTCACAAACTATTAAATTATTACAAAGTCTAGAAGATTCAGATTCTTCACAAGAGCAATCGCAAGTCTTTGCTCAAGCTTTAGATGTTCGAGGTGGGCTGGAGTTAGCACAGGGACAAACTGAAGTAGCCCTAAGTACTTGGCAATCATCAGCTAAAATTTATCAACACTTAGATGATATCTCAGCGCTGATTCGCAATCACATCAACCAAGCCCAAGCAATGCAAGCTATGGGAAATTATCTCCAAGCAGATAAAAGCTTAACCTCGGTACGAGAAATTCTTCAAAAACAACCAGAGTCTCCTCTCAAAGCCACAGGATTGTATAGCTTAGGGAATATCCTGCGAAGTTTGGGTTATCTAAACGATTCGCAGAAAGTCCTAGAAGAAAGTTATTATGTGGCTGGGAAAGTAGGGACTGCGATGCCTACGGCGGACAAGTACGCCATCGCTCAAAGCAATGCTTTACTTAGTTTAGGTAATACAGCCCGCGCTCAAGCATCCGCTCAACTTAGTTTGGGTAACTCAAGCAACGCCAAGGATTACACTAAAACAGCAATTCAATACTATCAGCAAGCGGCTCTAATTGCATCTGCAACACCTACTGTGCGCCTGCAAGCTCAACTGAATTTATTAAGACTATTGGTAGAGCAAGAGGAATTTAGCACAGCAAAGGCATTATTGCCCCAAATTCAGTCTCAGATAGACAATTTGCCTCCAAGTCGCACGGCTGTTAACTACCGGATTAATTTTGCTCAAAGTCTGAGCAAAATGAAACAAAACTCGGTTGAGCCAAAAGATGTTGCTAAAATGCTAGCGCAAGCTGTGCAAGTGGCTAAGAGCTTAAAAGATCAACGAACCGAATCTTATGCCCTTGGTATTCTTGGCGAACTGTACGAACAAACTGGACAGTTATCTGATGCCAAAGGTCTTACACAGCAAGCATTGGTACAAGCTGAGTCCATTAATGCCCAAGACATTGCTTATCAATGGCATTGGCAAATGGGACGAATACTACAAAAGCAATCTAATATCCCAGCAGCAACAGATGCTTATAGTCGAGCTTATAACGCCCTCAAATCTCTTCGTAACGATTTAGTTGCAATTAATCCTGACGTACAATTTTCTTTCCGCGAAAGTATAGAACCTGTATATCGACAGTACGTTGATTTACTGTTGCAACTTCAAGAGAATCCAATTAAAAAGCCAGATAATCTTGTTCAAGCTCGTCAGGTAATTGAATCTCTCCAATTAGCAGAATTAGATAACTTTTTTCGTTCGCCTTGTTTGGTACCAAGAGTTGACCTTGATCAATTACTTGAAAAAGAAATATCCACAGCTGTTATCTATCCAATCATCTTAGATAACCGACTAGAAATTATTACTCGCTTACCAGGGCAAGATACAATCTACCGTAAAACAACTAAAGTCTCTAAGGATGTATTAGAAAAAGCTGTAGAAGAACTACAGAAAGATTTGGCGTTGTTGCGTGAATAAGGAAAATGGTAAATTTTACCTATCGCCTATATTCTCTTGCCGCCTAGCCCAACGATGAAGACGAAAGCCCAGTATAAAGTTCGGAATTGGAACGCTTATGATGCAGCA
>NZ_JACJTR010000114.1 GCF_014698795.1 Nostoc sp. FACHB-892 | reverse complement strand
ATCCTGCACCGTTAACGTATGCTTTTAAACATTCGTTTTTGATCTCATTTGAGTATCCTTTTGGGGGACTATAGATATCTATAAATTGGCGATCGCAGGTGACGCAAAAGTGATTTTGTTTACCTCGGCGTTTACCATTTTTTCTAATCCTCGTAGACTTGCAGTATGGACAATGCACAGTAGAAGACCTCAATTCATCCCTCCATTATGCAACGCCGATTTTCTCAGTAAAATTCTTTTCTCTCCACTCATTCCAAGCCTCCACTCCCTGCTTCAGTATCGCCAGATGCTCCTCATTTGACATCACCAGCTAATCCCTCTGCTTCATCTGTAGCGACTGAACTATTCAGCATCCTGCCAACCTTCTAAAGTTGCCAAAAGTATATTGACAAGAGGATGATCTACTAATTCTTTTAATTCCTCTGTCTCGCCAGCTTTCAGCGCCCCAAGTACCCGTGCTTTCAAAGTAGAATCACCATTGATTTGCTTAAGTGCTTCTGTGACTGCTATCTGTTTTTCTAGTGGAGTGCTAGTAGGATAACTCTGTCCCAATTGGTTGAGAAGCTGCTGAATTTCTGCTGCGGCTTCTGCGAGATTCTGCTTTTGCTGTGGGTCGTAGTTAGTGATATTGCCGCCGATTTGTTGTGCGGTTACTGTGTCTGCGTTGACTAGACCACCTGCAAATTGAGCGCCTTTGAGGTCAAAGTTGGATTGTTTGTTAGGACTTTGTGACATAGTATTTCCCTGATTACTATAAGTTTCGGCGTAAAATTTAGGGCTTTGCAGTGCCGTAACCACCATAGTCTCTAAACTAGGAATTCGGCTATCTTTCTCTAAAATTAATCCTATTTTGCTAATGCTTTAAGTTGATTACAAATTTCAAAATATTCTGCACTTAGTTCCGGCTTGTCAGCTTCAACAGCAGTTTTAGCACGAAACAGAAACTTGTTTTAACCGCGTATTTCCATGCCCACGATTCGCAAATCTGCTTCTGGGTGATTCTCGGCTAACTGCCTAAACGAAATTGCGATAAGCTCCCGCTTAAGCCTTCTCCAAAGGATACGCTGACGCGAACGGCTATCGTTTTCGGGTCAACACCTTGGTTATGGTAAAGGTCGAGTGTGAAGTCGAAGGAACAATCTAAATTTTTACTCAGTCGTTCGATACCAAAACTGAGAATTTAAACTATGCTTGATTTCTCTAAAGTTATTGCTTTGGCTTTAACAAGCTTAAGTTTTTACGGTATAGGTGTATCAACATTATCAAAATCTGCGCTTGCTGGAGAACCAATTATCGATAGAAACTGCCACCCTCATGAGAGAACACAAGAAGTATTTCAACAAATACCGCCACAGAATCAAGCTAGAATATTGATGACATCTTCCTTTCAATTTAATAATCAAAACTACGCTCTACAATTGCTAAAATTTCCCAACTCTACAGGTGTTTTTTGTCTTTGGGAACCTAATGCTCGACTACCACAGAGGTTAAAAGACGTGTCAATTATTTAAGACAAGGTAATTGAGAAATTTGAGAAAGACCCTTCTCGACCAGCAAATTATATAATTACAGTCAAAGGTGAGAAAATGGAAGATATCTTAAAAACTGCTTATCGATTAAACCTAACTAATCCCAATCAACCAAAGGTGACACCGTTAGTCAGAGGTTACAAAAATTAGACGGAGATTTTTGTCTAATGTCAATTTTCAACAGTAAGTAAAGTTTGTAGCACCAACTTGGAGATTTGAGCTACTAAAGGTTTTCAGTGATGAGGATTAAGCATTGATTTCCAACTTTTGGACGAGATAACTGTTTAAATCCTTATGCCATATTGGTAAACGACTACTTGATTCTACTAATTCTGCTGAACAAAGCCATTTTGAAATATAGATAGAGTAGAGATTAATCATGCAATATCTTGCACAAGATTTAATGCTCCTTGCACTCAATCCTCAAACTGGAAAAATTCACTTTGCTGCATCATCTGCTCTACGCTACAGTTTGATGGGTACAGTGCTATTGGATTTAGTACTGCAAGGCAAACTCACGATAGATAACAATCATCTGATGGTAGCGAATGCTAGTACAACAGGTGATGAATTTTTGGATCAATGTCTTAATGAAGTTGTGGCGGCTCCTCGGAGTCGAACCGTGAAGTTCTGGATTAGCCATTGGAGCCGAAAATATTCAAGATTTCCAAAGGTGGTGTTGCAGAACTTAGTTGATCTAGGTGTTTTGGTGAAACAAGAACATACCGTACTTTGGTTTTTTCCTGTTCAGCGGTACTTTCTAACCGATGAATCAATCCAACGTGCGATTGTTAATCAAGTGCGTGCAGCTGTTTTAGAAAATATCCGACTGGATTCCCGCACGGCTGTGCTAATCAGCTTGATGAAAACCTGTCATCTCAGCAATACCGTCTTTACATCTGAAGAATTGCCAGAGGTGCGATCGCGGATTCAAGCGATCGCGAATGGTGAATTAGTGAGTAAGGCTGTCTCAGAAATCATCGCCACTGCTCAGGCGGCAATGATCGCTGCGATCAGCACTTCGGCAGCCTCTAGTTCAAGTTCTTCTAGCAACCAATAGAGGGAAAAAGATTAGCCAGATTGGAATGCAAGCTTTTGCCAAATTTTCGATTTGGTGGTTCACAATCAACTGATGAATTTCCTAAAACCCAAACCAGCCCAACCAAGCATTTCAATTATCTGCCTGATGAATGTCAGCAGATGCAGCAGATTGTGATGCCTGACGGCAAGCCGTAAAGCGTCTACGCATTTCACAGGTGTATTTTAGTGAACTGGAGGAATTGGTGCAGAGGTTTTTAGAGTTGTTGGGAAAGCCCAAGCGTGCTTAATTAAACTTTCTCTAACATTTTTAATTGTCTATCCATTTCACCACCCAGGAGCAAGATAATAATATTGAACTCTCGGTCAATGTGATATTTTTTCTGTAACACTTATTGTCTGCCTTACGATTGAGTACATTTTTTCCTATCTCAATTACTATAAGGCTTTGGGTTTCGCGCTCCTGACTCCCTAGTTCCTAGTCTAAACTAGTCAGGAGCGCATCTGTGACTGCAACAAATTGAATTTGTAATTAGTCTTTTGAACAGTCGTTTGATTTTTTAAGAAGGTATCTACTATGAATCGAATTCTCAAACGCGCATTTCTACCCAGTTTCATGGCTGCCAGTTTAACTGCAATCTCCTTAGTCCCTCTTCAACCAGCAGCAGCTAACGACCGAATTTTAGGAGATGCAGCCCTTGGTGCTGGTACTTGTGTAGTAACTGGAGCTGCTAGAAGACGTGGTAATGTTTTACGCAATGCTGCTAAGTGTGGTGCGGCTGGTGCTGCCGTCAATTTGGTTGGACGTAAGAAAAAACGTAACTTGGGTAGAGATGCCGCAGTCGGTGCAGGAACTAGCGCCGGGGTTCGCGCTATTCTTGGCGGGCGCGAAGATGTGGCTGGCGATTTATTAGATGGCGCAGCAGCAGGTGCAGCTATTAATATTTTGAGGAGATAAACTCTCAATTCGTAATCTCTAATTTTGAGAGTTTACGAATTTATCTAATCTCCGCAAGAAGACTCCCGTCACAGTCGCTTTCCTTAGCGGCGAGACGGCAGTTACTTCAAGTCGGCAGAGCCGCCCAACGCACTGCCTCATGAATTGCGGGTCAAAAACGAAACGCCCTCTGACCAGAATTGAGCGTAAGCGAAATCAGGGGGAAGGGTAGTTGAGTTTTTGACAACATCATATTAAAGAAAAAGTAGCGCCATAAAGCATAAGTAAGCCACCCTACCCAAAAGGCTGGCCCCACCGTTCCCAGTTCTCCTTATTAAATGGACTGCGCCACTTCAAAATAAGGTTCAACTCCAACTCTTGCCGTGCGCGTCGAGCAACCGGAGCATCCCACCAAAATGCGCTGTTGACTGCTGTTTGTAACTCATAGCGATAATGTAAATCCTGGTAGCTGGCAATGTAATCTTTGCAGGCGTGTATACCCTGCCATCGCTTGTTACTGCGGCACGTTTCGCCCACATACAGCACAAGAGAAGCCGCCGAGTCTATGATGAAATACAGACAAGCTGACCCAGGACTATCAACTGGCATTCGATAAAACGACATTGGCACAAGCCGCAGCAAGAGTGGATCAATTTGGTCTGGGTCGCAGTGCTTAGGGACTTCCAAAGAATAAATTATTCCAAGAAAAACAAGAGAGAGGTTTTCTCAAGAATGATAATCATTTTAAGGGGGGAGAAAAGGGGTTGCCGAGGGCAACCCCTTTTCTCCCCCTCATCTATGCATGAAGAATTTATACACTTGTCGTCTGCTTTGAAGTTAAACAGTGTAAAATTAGTATGTTTTGTAGCTAAATAAATGCTGTTATTAAAATCAAATAACTTTTGTTTTACTACAACAAATATCAATAAACTTGCGAATTGCGAATTGATTCTTGGCACTGGTAGTTGGTAATATCTGCGTAGATTGGAATTCCTGGTTGTTCATGGCGCAATTGTGATTGAGAATAAGGGGAGATTTCGACAAATTGCTGGACTCGGAATTTGTGAGATAGACCTGCGGCTGATATTCCGTGGTGGCAGAGTCCGCTGATGCCGGAGAAAAGTGAGAGGACTGATTTCATAAGGCGATCGCACTCCTGACCAATTCATCAGGTACTTCAAAAATTCCCAACCGCCCAATGTAAGGAATTGGTGTAATCTCTCTCAGATTAGAGTTAGTCAATATTGGTATAGAGCAGAGACTATAAATCTAATTCATAATTCATAATTCATAGTTCGTGATTCTTAACTATGAATTATGAGCTACGAATTAGTAATTATTTGATTGTTGGTCTAGCCAAACTATTAAATCGTCAACTGAGGAAAAATCTAATAATGCTTCTCCTAGAGTTTCCAATTGTTCAACAGACAAGACTCTAACTCTTTCAATATTTGATGAATCAATCTCACCAAAACGTCTATTTAATTGGCGAAGAATCAAACGTTCTTCACCTTGTTTATTACCTTTCTGTAAAATATCCTGATAGATAACAGATTCCTGCATAATATCCTCCCGTAAAAATTGACGAATCAAGTCTTTTTCAAACCTTAAACCTGCAAATATCTCTGTACACCCAGCAATATTTTGTCTTTCATCTCTATTTGAGATTTTAGCGACATTTTGAGCAACCTGGGATAATAAAGCGGCAGGTGAATCAGTTCGAGTTAGTGGTGCAAGGGGTAGCAGCGCCGGATTATTGAGAAAGAGTGCTGAATCTTGCTCCCACAAACGAATTACCCGATAGCGATGAGTTGTTTGTTCACCAGTATATTCTTCAGTGAACGCAAGTTCATCGCTAGTCTGCTGCAAGAAAATTACTACCTGTGTAACTGGTTTACGATACTGTCGTGTCAACCTCACATAATAATCTAATATCCGTAAAGGTATTGGTGGATTAGATGTAGCTAGAGTCTGGAACTCAATGTGTAAAATCCGATTAGTTGTCTGGAGGAATGTTACAAAATCAGCACGAATTGGTTCAAGAAACAGTTCAGTTTTTAACACTGTAACTTCTTGTGGCTCCGAGGTTAGTAACCATTTAGCAAACTCATCAGGATATACAGCTAAATACTTGGCTGTGTTATCGTAACTCAATTTATCTCGTCCTTTTTCTCTAAGAAAGCTGTGATTAAATGCTTGATAACGAGCATTTTATAGCTCAAATACTCGACTTAGCTAAGTTTTTAAACTGTCCAAATCGCTCATCAAACAAGAGATTAACAGTCGTCTCACTACTAAACCGACTTTTCAAAACTGAAACTTCAAAAATGCCTTTTTGGGTAGTTTGTTTGTCGTAGTAATCTTCCCGGTACAAACCCAACATCACAGCAGCCTCCTGTTCAAATCCTCCAGATTCCCGAAAATCTGCTTTGGTTGGACGCTTTTCGGAACGTGAATCAACTTCTCTTTTTAACTGTGCTAAACCCAAGACAGCACAATTGAATTGTTTAGCGATCGCCCTGAGTTGTTTTAAGATGGAGTCGATTTCTTGTACACGATTTTCCCCACGTTCACGGCGCATTGGTTCAATCAACTGCACATAGTCCACAATCACCAAACTGACTGACCCACAACGAGCTTGTATATCTTGTAAATCACCCTTGATTTGTGAGGTGGTGATTACAGGGTTATCATTCAACCAAAATGGTAGCGCCATCCCCTCAGCACAGGCTTGAGCTAAAGGATTCCAGTGAGATTCCCGAAGTGCATTGCGTTTAAAAAGCAGGTCAGCAGGAACATGGGGCGCTGCCAGTCTAGATC
>NZ_JACJTR010000113.1 GCF_014698795.1 Nostoc sp. FACHB-892 | reverse complement strand
TCATTTCATTTTTTTAACCCTTTCAATAAATATAAGCATTAATTATATACTAAGTAATTTATAGCACTTTGAGCTAAGTATACTTAATTAGCGATCGCTCTTTGGGAAAAACTTTTTGGTTTACTGAAAATCTTCTTTACTTGCGTCAATTCTTACTTAAGTTTTTTAATCTCAGCCTCACTTAATTTATCTTCATCTTCTAATTCTGTATCCTCACTTTCCTCATCACTTTTTTTCGTTGCTGCCAACTTGCTTTCTAAATCTGCCTTTTTCGCCTCGTAATCTGCTAATTCCTGTAAATAATCTGGCAACAATCGTACCACTAATTTATGACTTAAAGGATCAGAACTATTGCTATTCTTATCATCACTATTTAAATCTGTCGTAATTGTTGCCACCCAACCTTCTATCAACCCGTTAAAATTTTGGGCAGCAATAGTTTTGAGGTCATACTGAATTTCATCCCACCAACTAGCAATAACCCCATTCACCTGAAATTCATCCAAAAACAAAAGCATCTGTTCTTGTATTGCTTCTTTTCGTAAAGTCTCAGCCTTTGCTTCTAGTTGATTTTCAACTAACCCCTGATAGTTTTGATTAGCAGCAGTTTCCAAAGCATTTCGGTTATTATCTAACCATTCAGCCATTGTTCCTGCCAGTTGATAAGGTTATAAAATTTTGATAGGGCGAAGTGCCTCAGTAAAAGAGGTCAGAAAATCATTACGAATTTCCATGACATCTTTTGTTCCTGGTAACTTCAACAATCGATTTTCGTGAGCTTCCCACCACTCAACAAAAGCGTTCTTTAGCTTTTTCTCCTGCTCTACTATACCAGGATGGGTTTCTACAAGTTCCTTAATTTGATTTCGTTCTGACAGCATAGACAAAAAATCAAAATAATCCTGATTGCGCTCCACAAAAACAGCTTTAGTGTCAAACCCATGAGCCATAAAAGGTTCTTGTTTAGCTTCTACCTCAGCCTTGGGTATACCTCCTAAAAGATGCGCTCGCACATCATGAGGTTCTGGCGGTGGAGAATTATCAACATAGCGGCGAATATTGCAATTGTAATCATTAGCCGCTAATTGTTCCTTAGTTACTACTGCTGCATAACCAGGTACATCCACAAACGCTTCAAAAGTCGAGACAATTTTTTCAATATGTTCTGGCTTGAGAAAATTCTGCGCTCGACCTGCTTGATATTCCGCATCAGCATTAATAAACAGAACCTTACCCCGACGTGACTCAGGCTTGGCATCTTTTGAGCCTCGCATCACCAAAATACAAGCGGGAATACCAGTACCATAAAACAAATTCGGTGGTAAACCAATCACGGCTTCCAGCAAATCATCTTCAATAAACCCTTGTCGAATCTCTTTTTCTACCCGACCGCGAAACAGAACTCCATGAGGCATCACCGTCGCCATTCTTCCTTGAGGTCGCAAGACCGCCAGCATATGCTGGACAAACATCAAATCCCCTTTCTTACCATTTTCAAGACAAAAGCCATAACTGAACCGTTCCTCGAACTTTAACCCCTTCCTAGAATAGTTTTGACTAAATGGCGGATTACTGATTACACGGTCAAAACGCATCAATTCCCCACCCTCTATATGCAGTGGGTTAGCAAGCGTATCATCATTCTCAATGTCAGCGTCAGCGATTCCATGCAAAATCATATTCATTTTGCAAATCGCCCAAACCCCGCCGTTAGCCTCCTGACCGTATAGACGTAGATTTTTGGCATTACTCCGACGTTCTTCTACATACTCCTTAGAAAGGATTAGCATCCCGCCCGAACCAACACAGGGGTCGTAAATCCGCATTCCCGTTTGTGGTTTGAGCAACCGTGCCATTAACCGTGCTACATCACGAGGTGTATAAAATTCGCCTCCTTTCTTGCCTGCGGAGTCAGCAAAGTGTCTAATCAAATACTCATAAGCTGCACCCAGCAAATCAGGAAACTCAAAATCTTCATTACGGAGGCGATATTTACCAAAATGCCTAATTAAATCCCGTAATTTTTGATCGGGAACCCTAGTTTTACCAACTGTTTTGTTAAAGTCGATGTGGCTAACGACCCCTTCCAAAATTGTATTTTCAATTTCTAATGCACCTAAAGCTTTATTCAAGCCATTACCAACATCACTATGTAATTCCTTTTCGATATAAGACCAACGCGCTCTATCTGGCACAAAAAAAGTATCAGCATAGTAAGCAGGTGACTCAGCACGTTGTTTTGCTTATGCTTCAGTGCGTCCTTTAGCTATATTCTCTTTAATAATTTGCTCGTATCGCTCATCAAACACATCAGAACAACGTTTCAAAAAGAGCATTCCAAAAATATATTCTTTATAATCAGAAGCGTCCATTTTTGCACGCAAAATATCAGCTGCTGCAAACAAATGGCGTTCAAGTTGAGGTAGTGTTATTTTTCTCATAAATACATACTTAATATACCGAAGACGCCATTTCCGAAAGCAAATACTATCGCGAAAAAAATAATTTTATTTAATTATTTCTAGCAATTATGTTAGCATCTAGTGGTAAAAAGTCAATATTGCTAACATTTTTTTGCTAAGATATAACTCAAAATAGTATTAAATTTTTAATTAGAACATGATATTAAGAATATAATTTTTATTATTTGATAATAAAAATTATATTCTTAGAAATTAAATCCAGGCAAGCAATACATATAGTTTAAAAAATAATATAATATTATCTTTAAATAAAAGTATTTATCATTAATGAGCATTTAATTTATATAAAAATAGAATTTCATCAATTATTAAGAGCGAATTACTATGTAAAATTGAATAGCGATTAGCTAATTAATAATGATTAAGCTTATCGTCAAATATATCTAAAAAATAATTGCCAATTAAGGATATAATGTTTAACTCTTTCCTATAACAGCTTTAAGCTTATCTAAAAGAGATAATGCACGGAGCGATCACATCTTAAAAGTCATACAATTAAACTTTTGCCAAAGATAATTTATGGGAAGTCAGCTACCTGAAACTAATATCAATCCATTTCCCGATGAACTAATACATACCCTCAATCATTTGTAAAAATTCTTTCACAACTTCATTTGGCTGCTTCTCACACTTTTTAGAGTCAAAACGTTCAACCACTCGTATTCCATGAAATCGGAACAAGCGTTCTCGTTCTTGTTCCTCTACTCGTCTTGAAGGCGTGTGCCAAGGCCCGTCAACTTCGAGAATACCCCACTTACCTTGGTGGCAAACTATAAAATCTGGTTCTAGATTCCGTCTACCTTCTGGTGAATTGAGCCGGGCAAGACTATTTGGCATGAACAGCACTCCTGCGCGATCTAATGCTTTTGCAATTTCTATTTCAGATTTTGAGCGATAGCGCAGTCCTTCCCAGGTGTAAAGTCGCCATTTTGGATTGAACAAAATCCCTTGATTGCCGATCTCCTTGTCAGGAGACTGTAAAACCTCTGGCATTTTGGCTCCATCAAGCACTACTCCTTCCAGGTTGACTCCATCTAGTTTTGTCTGAGATAGGTCAACTCCTCTCAAGCTTGCACCTGCTAGCTTGGCGTTACTCAAATCTGCCCCACGAAGAATTGTATAACTGAGGTCGGCATTACTTAAGTTCGCTTTTATTAAAAAAGTAATAAATAGAATTGCACTATTTAGATCCGCTGAATCTAAATTTGCTTGATGCAATCTCGCCAGGCTTAAATCCGCTGCAACCAAACAAGCATTTTGTAATTTAGCCTTCTCTAATCTAGTTTGGCAGAGATAGGCGTTACTCAAGTCAGCCTCACGCAGGTCAACTCCACGCAAATCTGTTTTAACAAGACAAGCTCCTTTCAAATTCGCACCATAGAGATTGACTCCTCTCAAATCTTCTCCTTGAAGATTAGCTTTTGATAAGTTCTCTCCACGGAAATTTTTTCTGCCATCTAACAACTCGCTCATAAATTCGTCTGCATCCATTGGTAGTGGCACTGGAAAACCTCTATTTAGACAACACACCAACCTTCAGTAATTAGCTGTGTAACATAAATATGTTAATTTTGCATATTTTTGCAACGGCTGTAGCCTCTCAACATGGGAGGTTCAATCTACTCGGTTAGGTACAAAGCATTTCTCACACGCCTGCGCGAGGCGCGACTTGAAGCTGGACTAACTCAAATAGAAGTTGCACAAAAGCTGAATCAGCCCCAGTCCTATGTTTCAAGGTGTGAGTCAGGAGAAAGGAGAGTAGACGTAGTAGAGTTAACAGACTTTGCGATGATTTACAAAAAACCCTTAACCTATTTCGTTGACTTTACGACTGAAAACGAAAATCACTTAAAGGTAACGTAATCAGTATCTAGTCAAAAATATTCAGTTCATTTCACTTATGCAAAAAGGCAACCACCTAATCATTTTGTGAATCATTTAGATCGCTTGTCTCTTGTAATCCTTAACGGCACAGGATTTCTGGTCAAGTCTGACAAGTCAAAGCAGTTGACTTAATTTTCTCCAGTTAATAGCCGTGATTCCACACGACTATAAATTAGGTCAAGCCATACAGGAATCACTGGTAGACCATCACTTAGGTTTAAGATCGCCCGTTCCCGGTTAAACTGTACAAGCTCAAGCGATTGCGTTTCCCAATTCCACAACAACATAAAACGCCCACCTTGACCTGAGTTTAATAACTCAGGTTCTTGTTCTTTGATCTGTCTGAGGGTTCGACTGGCTAAGTCAAAATTTAACCCCATAGACAGCCAATATGCCATTGCTGCCAGTTCTATTAAGTTAGACCGCGAATAGTAAATGCTTCGCCCAATTCCCGTATCACCAATCACGGGGACAACTACTTCTTTCTCTCGCCAATACTGCAACTGCCGAAGGGTGCAGCCTGTTATCTCAGCAGCTTGTTTGCTTGTAAAAAATTCTTCCTGCATGAGATTTATCTTACAGAAGCAAGTTATTATACATATATGTTTTTATTGAACTTATTTGTTTAACTGTGGCATGAGCCAAATTACAATTCAGTGTCGTCTAGTAGCCAACGCCAATACTCGCCAACAGCTATGGCAGTTAATGGCAGATAAAAACACGCCACTAATTAACGAACTATTGCTTCATATTTCTGAACATCCAGACTTTGAGACATGGCGGCATCAAGGTAGATTCCCGATTAGTACAGTTAAGCAAGTGTGTGAAATGCTCAAAGCAGACCCGCGCTTCATTGGTCAGCCTGCACGGTTTTACACGAGTGCAACTACATTGGTTAACTACATCTATAAATCATGGTTCGTGCTGATGAAGCGATCGCAGTACCAACTAGAAGGTAAAATTCGCTGGTTGGAAATGCTCAACAGTGATGTTGAATTGGTAGAAAGCAGTGGTGTTAGCTTAGATAGTCTTCGCATTAAAGCTGCTGAAATTTTGACTCAACTTGTTATCCTCGATAATGCTGAAACTCAATCAAAGAATGGAAAAAAAGCTAAAAAGTGCAAAAAATCTCAAAATTCAGCTAGCGACGCTTTATCAAAGAACTTATTTGGGGCTTACAGCAATACAGAAGATAACTTGACTCGTTGTGCCATCAGCTATTTGCTCAAAAATGGTTGCAAAATTAACGAAAAAGAGGAAGACGCTAAAAAATTTGCTCAACGTCGCCGTAAACTTGAGATTCAGATTGGACGCCTCAGAGAACAGCTAGAAACACGAATTCCCAAAGGTCGGGATTTAACTGCTGCCAAATGGTTAGAAACTATTGTCGTTGCCACTCATAACGTTCCAAAAAATGAAGCTGAGGCAAAATCTTGGCAACACAGCCTTTTAAGGCAATCTAGCAAACTACCTTTCCCGGTAGCTTACGAAACCAACGAAGATATGACCTGGTTTAAAAACCAGTTGGGACGCATCTGTGTAAAGTTCAACGGTTTGAGCGAGTATAGCTTTCAAGTCTATTGTGATTCTCGCCAACTTCACTGGTTTCAACGCTTCCTAGACGATCAACAAATTAAGAAAAATAGCAAAAACCAACACTCCAGTAGCCTGTTCACCCTGCGTAGTGGGCGTATTGCTTGGCAAGAAGAGGAAGGCAAAGGCGATCCTTGGAATATTAATCGCTTAACCCTTTACTGTTCTGTGGATACCCGCCTATGGACGACTGAAGGAACCAATCAAGTAAGGGAAGAGAAAGCCAAAGAAATCGCTAAAACTATTACCAATGCAAAAGCCAAAGGTGGCCTCAATGAAAAACAGCAAGCCCATATAAAACAGAAAAACTCTACCTTAGATAGAATTAATAACCCTTTTCCTCGCCCTACTAAACCTTTATATAAAGGACAATCTCATATTCTTGTTGGTGTTAGCCTCGGCTTAGAAAAGCCTGCAACGCTAGCGGTAGTTGATGGCGCTACAGGTCAAGTCATTACGTATCGCAGCATCAGACAACTACTGGGTGATAATTACAAATTGCTAAATCGACAGCGACAGCAAAAGCACTCCTTATCCCACCAACGCCAAATAGCTCAAATGCAGATGCTTGCTGTACCAAATCAGTTTGGAGAATCGGAGTTAAGTCAGTATATAGACAGCTTGCTAGCGAAAGAGATTATTGCGATCGCTCAAACTTACTCTGCTGGAAGTATTGCTTTACCTAAGTTGGACAATATGCGAGAGCAAGTTCAGAGTGAGATTCAAGCTAAAGCAGAACAAAAATCAGAATTACTAGAAGTCCAAAAACAGTATGCCAAACAATACCGAGTTAGTGTCCATCAGTGGAGCTACGACAGATTGATTTCTAGTAAGTAAGTCGTGGTGAAATTTTATAAGTATGTAACAAAAAATTAAGCAGAAGAATGAGAGTCAAATTTTACACGTTGTGTACTGTAGCTTCTCTTTTCACCTCTTCTTTGAACTCCATCAATGACA
>NZ_JACJTR010000112.1 GCF_014698795.1 Nostoc sp. FACHB-892 | reverse complement strand
ACATCGGGAGCCGGATGCGGTGAAAGTCGCACGTCCGGATCTAACTGAGAGGTGCGCGGGATAATACCCGCCATCGACTCAACCCAGATGAAGCGATCGCAACGCATTAGAGTGTTGGCACGAAATACTTCTTTATCGTTGACCATTACTACCCAGCGTTGCGTTAAGTGATTGTCGTCATGGCTGATGCTGGCTACCAGTTGATTACCAGCGTAATATTCGTGATGGTCAAAGGAAATTTCGACTATTGTGAGGGGTTCGGGAGCGATCGCTTGGGCTTGGTCAGCGATGAAGTGGTCGAGTTCGGCTTGAGCGAGGGTTTGGTTGTCGGGGGCAGCAGGGGCGAGTTTCTGAACCTTGCTTGCCTGATAGTTAACAATGGCAGAAATCCAGGCATCCTTACAGCGTTTGTCGCTTACTTCGGCTGTGCAGGCAATTTCGCTGTAGATTTGCTTGAGTCGGGCAATAGATTTCAGTTGCAGCTGTTGATAAGTGTAAATGGCGTGAGTCATAATTGATAAAGTCTTAATGGACATAGAGAAGCGCTTCAGATTTCCGGTCGGGGGCGCTTTCTCTATATAAATATTGTAGACTGATGGTTTACACTTGTCAACTGATGTACGACACTATATAGTAAGTGTAGGACGACGTTTTACATTAAAGGAGGTGGTTTAGGTGGATATAGTGAAAATCAGACGCTACACAGACATTGAAATTTCAGGTTTAGGAGGAAAAATTAAACAAGCAAGAAAAGCTGATGGGCGTTCAGTCGAGGTTTTGGCAGGAGAAGCTGATATTAGCCGCTCTTACTGGCACGATATTGAGGCAGAACGAATACGAGATGCTTTGCCTGAAGACACATTAAGGAAAATTGAGCGAGTACTTGGTATTGACTTAGGAGTGAAATTCGATGATTAACTACTCCTCTCGCCTTGCCCTTAGTTTTTTAACGAGCGATTGTAGCTCCTGACTACAACCATAAAATTGTTATCTAGTCTGAGAAATACCATTTGAAAGGGTGGAATCATGACTAAACCATCCTCGAACCGCAAAAAAGCCACCTCTGCTGTCTCCAACAATTTACAAGCAACCGCTAGTTCTGCCGAAGACACCTTTGATCCAGAAAATCCAGCTTCAGCAACAATTACAGTTACTGCTGCTGAAGTAGAGGAGTTGTCCGAAACGGAACAACGCGATCGCCTTCACCTAGAGCGCCGTGTGGAAAGAGCGTTTTTTGAGGCGGGTAAGGCACTGGCAGAATTGCGCGATCGCAGATTGTACCGCTCGACCCACAAGACGTTTGAGGAATATTGCCGTTCTCGGTTTGCGTATACTCACCGGCATGTAAATTATTTAATAGCTGCTTCAAATGTAGTTGACAACATAATAATGGGAACCAATGGTTCCCAAAATGAGATACCGGATGAAATGGGAACCAATGGTTCCCAAATTTTGCCTACAACCGAACGCCAAGTTCGACCACTGACTAAGCTAGAACCATCGCAACAGCAAGAAGTATGGCGGCAAGCGGTGGAGCAGGCAGGGGGAAAAGTGCCGCCAGCCAGAATTGTCAAAGATGTGGTGCAGCGCATCATGGAAAGGACAAAAGTACCAAACACATACCAAATTGGCGAAGTCTGCCAAATCCTTGTTAAAGACAATCCCGAACTGAGGGGCAAAGGTGGCTGCTGGGGTATAGTTAACCATGTGGGCGAATTCAGTTGCACTGTCAAAACCTGGGATGGGGAATATACGGTTGGATTGCAACATCTGAAGTCCTTCAGCTACTTACCTGCCGAGTGTGAGCAGATGCGGGTGATTTGCGATCGCATTAATCGGGTGTATTCGAGTGGGCTGGAGGAGTCGGTGCAGAAGTTTTTGGAGTCGTTGGGAAAGCTCAATCGGGGTTATTTGACGGGCATAGAGGAAAAATTGTTGACAGTTCTGGAGTTTGAATATGTAAAAAAATAAGATTCTTAATAATTTTATAAGTTTGAAATCTAATGTCTTTGGAATGGTGAAAATTTGTTGAAGGTATTTATTGACGCATTGGGAGTACAGACTAAGATTGATGTATAGTTTTTGATTTCTTAGAACATAACTTATAAATGATTACTGATATACCAGAGCCAAATGATTTCTTTATATCTGGGTGGAGATTTCTAGATTATGCTTGGTCACAAGCTATAGACTTACTAATTGATCTTCAGATTCCAGAAGATGGCTATCAACCTGATACAGATGAGATAAAAGAATTTTGGGAATTAGGACGACCTAAGCTCATAACTTCGCTAGCTCTTGTTCAGCAGGGAATTGAATTATTACTCAAAGGATGTATTGCAGAAGTCAGCCCATATCTTCTTATTTCAGATCAGCGTAACTGGGATAAGTTTGCAAAAACTGATACTCCTTTTTCACAGTTTCGTACAATAGATGCACAAGACTTAATTAAAGTCTATGACACTGTAAGACAACATCGGCTTTCAGAAGAATTTAAGAAAATGGTTAGTGAACTAAGACAGCATAGGAATATAGCTTTTCATAGCGTAAGCAACTCTATAGCTGTAGAAGTATCTCAAGTATTAATATCAGTTTTTGAAGCAGTTGATAATTTAAACTATGGTAAGAAATGGTTAAAAATTCACAAAGAGTTCCTTGAAAAAAGTCCAGTTTCACCCTTTATTGATCTTGAATACTATGTTAAGTCTCAAATGATGGTGGAGATGGAAGTTATTGTTAATTATTTTACCCCAGAACATATTGAGAAATATACAGGATTTCGTACCAAGGAAAAGCTGTATCAATGCCCTTTATGCAAACGTGCTGCGAACAAGCAAGGAGGTAAACCGAATTTTGCACAAATGGTAATAGATGAAACTGGAAGTAAAAGTTCCCTTTATTGTTTCTGCTGTTGTGAGAATTTAGAAGCTATTGAAGAAGTTATGAAGGTTAATTGCCAAGTTTCTGGCTGCGATAGCACTTTTGTTGATGTGTACGGGGAATGTCTCGTCTGTGGCTATAAAAACGAACTAGACGATTAGAAAATTAATGGGTAAGCTGCTTGCTACTGCCACTGGAGAACGCTGTGCAAAAGTTTACTGCTATCGGTTACACTGTTATCCGAAATTATTTAATAGGTGACAAGAAATACATTACTTTAGGTAGAAAATACAGTGTGATTTCTTTTTTCTAAATTAAATACGAACGTGCAGGTAATCTGCAATCGCTTCCAGCCCAAATCTTGGCGATGGCGGAACGCCCAGCTTCGCTGATCGCATTAATCGGGTGTATTCGAGTGGGCTTGAGGAATCGGTGCAGAGGTTTTTGGAGATGCTGGGGAAGCTGAATCGACCTTATCTTACTGAGTTGGAAGAAAAACTTTTGAGCCTTCTAGAGTCCGAAGTTAAAGTGTAATAGCTAACTGTCTTGTCAACTCTTCATAAAACTGTTTTTGGCGGTATATTATTTGTAACAGTAATTAACCCTTAGTTAGCAAGATAGCTCTGTGCTTTCGGAGTATCCTAATGAGCTTGATTAACCTGGATCTGGTCTTCAACGCAATTACTAGCATCGCCAACCCTTTGATTAAAGAAAAAATTCTGCGTTCGGAGACTGTAATTAAGTTACTCCAGCAATTTAACCTCGATCCAGAGCATCCACCTGCTGATTTTAGTGGTGTTTATGCTTACGCCCTAGTAGAATATGGCGTAGGCAAACCTAAGCCATTGCTCGAATTGTTCCGACAACAAGCAATTAAACAAGCTTTTCGCACAGCATTAGACCACAATAACCCCTCAATTCTGCTTTCTGAGGTTGATGCTTTTTTAGATACCTATACCTTGGGTGATGAAATTAGTAGTTTGGAACTTGATGTCAGGCGAGAAGTGGCTGAATTTGCGACTGTATTTATTGAAGTTGCTAAACGCACTCGCACTCCCTCTGATGTGTTGCTAAACCAGAAAATTGGTTCTCTACATAAAAGGATTGCTTGTATCCAAGAACAACTGGAAAGATTGCCGACGCTGGAGGGAATTCGGACAGAAATAGCAAGGTTGGCAGTAGAGAATTATCCTGCACTACCAGGAACTGCGACTGCAAACCAATGTAGAGCGATCGCACTTGCCCAACAAATGCGAGGATGGTTTGAAACCCTGGGGTATACCCTGGAAAAATATGAAATCTGGGCAGAAGAATATTTTGAATGGATTATCAACATCCCAGTACGTCGCAGTTATGACCGCATTCTTATACGTGGTGTTGCTGGAGAAGTTAAACTGAGTGATGTTATGGCGTTGCGCTCCTCAGTTGAGGTGCAAAAAACGGATGAAGGATGGTTGGTAACTACCCGCCGGATTTCCCGCGCAGCAAGGGATGAAGTCAAGAAGGAAGAAAATCATCGCCTTGATTGTTTCACTTTTGACGAACTAATTGACTTGGATGCTGACTTTAGTGGGTATCTTGACTGGCTAGAAGCAGAAATCAAACGCCGAAAAATTGATACTAAGTATGTACCCCTTGCTTGTACAAAAGAAGAAATTGACCCGGTTAGCAAGCGGCGAATCGGCGTGAGTCGATATGAAGAAGAAGACGGCTGGATTGATGGCTATATTGACTTATGGCTTGATGACCCCGCCAAAGAGCATATTTCCATTCTGGGAGAATTTGGCACAGGTAAAACTTGGTTTGTCTTTCACTATGCTTGGACTGCACTGCAACGTTACCGCGATGCCCAAAAACGTGGCGTTGAACGTCCCCGTCTGCCTTTAGTAATTACCCTGCGTGACTTTGCCAAAGCACTAAATGTTGAGAATGTTTTGGCAGGTTTCTTTTTTACCCAACACAATATCCGCATCAACAGCGAAGTCTTTGACCAACTCAATCGCATGGGTAAGTTGCTGCTCATTTTCGATGGCTTTGACGAAATGGCAGCAAAAGTTGACCGCCAACAGATGATTAACAACTTTTGGGAACTAGCGAAAGTGGTAGTTCCCGGTGCTAAAGTCATCCTCACCTGTCGTACTGAGCATTTCCCAGAGGCGAAGGAAGGACGTGCTTTACTAAATGCAGAACTGCAAGCATCAACTAAAAAATTAACTGGCGAAACACCTCAATTTGAAGTGCTGGAACTGGAGAAATTCAACGATGAGCAAATTCGGCAGGTGTTGTCATACCAAACTGAAGCAACGACAGTAGAACAAGTACTAGGCAATCCGCAATTATTAGACTTAGCTCGTCGCCCAGTGATGACTGACTTGATCTTGGAAGCATTGCCAGATATTAAGGCGGGTAAACCTGTGGATATGTCACGGGTTTATTTGTATGCAGTGCGGCGCAAGATGGAACGGGACATCAAAGCGGAGCGTACTTTTACTTCTTTGGCTGAAAAACTATATTTTTTGTGCGAACTCTCCTGGGAAATGCTGTCCACTGACCAAATGAGCCTGAATTATCGACTGTTCCCAGAACGCATTCGCCGCTTATTTGGTTCTATTGTCCAAGAGGAGAAAGATTTAGATCACTGGCATTATGACATGATGGCGCAGACGATGCTTGTCCGCAATGCTGATGGGGACTATACTCCAGCGCATAGGTCGTTATTAGAGTTTTTTGTGGCGTATAAATTTGCGGCAGAGCTGGGAGCTTTGGCTAGCGATTTTACGGAATTAGCCCAAGCACAGTCTGGTTTGGATAACAGTGCAGCAGCTATTGATTATACTTGGTCTGGTTATTTTTCGCCGCAAGAGAGTGGGGGGGCAATGCCTATGACAACCCCTTCGGGGAATGCACCACTAAAAGAATTTAGAAGTGAGTGTTTTGAGAAACTTAGAGAGACTTTTGGTGAAGTGCCACTGACAAAAGCAGTAATGGATTTACTGGTGCCGATTTTGAGTAATAGCGAATCTCTATTTACTGTAATTGAAGCAACGCGGGGAAAAAGTGAAGATGAGGCTGGTTTTGTTGGCGGGAATGCGGCGACACTACTGGTAAAAATTGATAAGGTAGGCTTGGAAGGTAAAGATTTTAATGGTGCTGTGATTAAAGGCGCTGATTTTTCAGGCGCAAGTTTGCGACGTGTGAATTTAGCTAAATCAAATTTGGTTGATTCCATTTTTGCTCAGGTCTTAGGTAGAGTTTTCGCAGTAGCATTTAGTCCAGATAGTAAACTATTAGCCATAGGTGATTTTACAGGTGTAATTAGGGTCTGGGAAGTCACAAGTACAAGAGAAATTTTAATTTGCAGAGGTCATACTAATTGGGTACGTTCAGTCGTATTCAGTCATGAAGGTAAGGTACTCGCTAGCAGCAGTAATGATCAAACGGTAAAGTTATGGGATATCGATACAGGGAGATGCCTGAAAACCTTGCAAGGACATACTGATATGGTATGGTCAGTAGCTTTTAGTCATGAAAGTCAGATACTTGCTAGTGGAAGTGATGATCAAACAATAAAGTTATGGAATATCCAGACTGGTGACTGTATCAGAACTTTGCAACCGCATGAGAAAATACGTTCACTAGTCTTTAGCTTAGACAGTCAGATAATTGCTAGCGGTGGAACTAGTCAAACAGTCAAGCTATGGAATGTTCAAAGTGGGGAATGTGTCAAAGTTTTACAAGGACATTCTCAATCCTTGTGGTCAGTTGTCTTTAGCCCAGATGGTCAGCTACTTGCTAGTGGTAGCAGAGACCAAACAGTAAAGCTATGGGATATCCAAAGTGGCAAATGCCTCAAAACTTTACAAGAGCATACTGGTGAAATCTGGTCAGTGGCCTTCAGTCCAGATGGTCACATGATTGCTAGTGCTGGTGATAGTGTGGATAAAACAGTGAAACTATGGGATATACAAAGGGCTTTGTTGCGTGAATGAAAAAAAGACATACTAATCCGATAGTGGAGTAGTATTAGTTTTCTACTTTGTAACTGTCCGGCTTGCCTAACTGGATCATGCGGTTAAGCGCAGCACATTGGAGAAATAATTCAACAGCTTGATTATCAAAGAAACGTCGT
>NZ_JACJTR010000111.1 GCF_014698795.1 Nostoc sp. FACHB-892 | reverse complement strand
TAAGGTTCAACTCCAATTCTTGCCGTGCGCGTCGGTCTGTGGGAGTGTCCCACCAAAAAGCGATGCTCACTTCTCGTTGGAGTCCATAACGATGATGCAGTGAATGGTAACTATCTAAATATTGCTTACATCCATGCTCACCTTTCCACCGTTTACCAGATCGTCTTGTTTCACCAACATACAACAGCAAGGGCATGGCATTATCAATCACAAAATAAATAGCGGCGCTACCCGCATCTGTTGGCATCCGATAAAACGCCATTGATTGCAAGGGCAGAGTAAAAGGATCTATCGCGTCTGGGTCGCAGTGCTTTGGGGTAAGGTCAAATAATGCCGTCTGCTGTGGTGGTTTGTTCTCTTGAACCTTCTGCTGATATTCAAAAATCTGAGATTTCCACTTCAACAGCGCCTCAAGGCTCATTAACAGTGTCTCTGCTCTGCGTGCTGGTGTGACGGTCAAATCAGAAAATAAATTTAGCTGGTTGGGTTCCAAGGTGATTAATGGGAATGTACAAACCAGTAGATTATCGCCCACAACTGGATGGAGTCAAACCTGTTAGCATCTTACCTAGAGCGATCGCTGTGTTGATTTTGGGCATTTTAAAGTAGCGTTTACTAAATACAGCTATGTTTAAAGGATTCGGTGGGTCAAAGAAAAAATCAGTGCTTGAAGAGAATGAACTGACCACAGGGATTGTTCAGCATCCAGTTACGGGACTTTAGCAGACATGGATATCATTTACAGGTAATGATATTCAATGTATTACCGCCCATGCTAACCCTGATGATGCTGACCCGGTAGCGAAACAGATTGCTGATGCCTGGAGTGAGGGAAAATACAAAACTAGGGAAGAGGTAACAGCTTTTATTAAATCTCTGCCGACTGATGCTGTCATAGACCCATTACCCCAAATGTGATGCAATTAAGTCAGCAGGCATTAAGCGCAAGGAAGTAATTAGAGCGATTGCTACGCCAACGTCAAGGGCGAACGCTCTAAACAGTATCATCCATCCATCCGCACTCTGGATTTTGACAGTCCCAATGCACCCGTGCTGACCAGTCACGGTCAAATTCAGCACTACACCGAGGGCATCTACCTGTAAACATCGGATGCCAGTCAATCAGTTCTAGCTGCTGTTCTGGTGTCCACCTCGCCTGTGGCTGCACAATCAACTCGCCGTTGTAATAACTGGCCCCCTGCGGTTGCCATAACTCCTCTGGTTCGGCGTTGGGGTCTTCTCGAAAGTCCAAGCAGGTCTCACCCTGTACCCCATCAGGGTGAACGACACAGACGAGGTGGGGGTTATGTGAATAAAGAAGATAGTTATCGCACTCTGGAAGTTTCGGCATAGTACCAGTGTACTGCTTTGTTACAAGCGATCGCTTCCTTAATCGCTTTAATATCTCCAAAAAGAGTGCTGTGGCAATGGGTTGCTGATGCATACAATGCTGCCGATGCAATGCTTTTTTAAAAAACGATAAAAACTTACTTGACCAGAGTACCTATTTCCTCTTAAGTATTTTATACTTTCTTGGCACTACCTTAATAATTGTTGTTTTTAATGGGCTGAAACTTCATCCTCTGAAATAGACTTTATGTCCTCACTATTATTTACAAAAACATATAAGTTTGCTTCATCATCTCTTAAATTAAAAGTCATTATTCATACCCATGTATTAACAGATTAAGTGATTGATATTAGAGAAGTAGTTGCAAAATCTAACTTTTATAATATTATGAATAAAAAATGGGCTGCTAAACGACTTACAATCAATCTCACCTCAAGTGAAGCAGAGAAGCTGGAAAAATACTGCTTAAAGACTGGCAGACCAGCAACCGATGTAATCCGGGAATTAATTCGTTCTCTGACTACTGAAGATAAAGAGTAAAAACCTAGAATTAAAAAAAAGTAGACTGGATAATATTGTCTACTTTAAAACATAAAACTAATTTGTGGTTTAACTAGCGATCGCTTGGCTTGAATTGGGAATCATAAAAGAAGTTAATAGTGATTTTTAGTACAATGGTTTTTAAAGTTCGCTTGATTAGCGTTGGCGTTCTGCTTGTAGCTCAAATGTCGTTACCCGTATTTGCCAACAATCTTACCGCTACAGTTGTAAGCGTAGGTGACGGTGACACCATACGCGTGAGAACGGGTAACAAAACTGTAACTGTTCGCCTCGGTTGCATTGATGCACCAGAGATGAAACAGAATCCTTGGGGTCAACAATCATCTGCAAGACTTAAACAATTGCTGCCAGTGGGACAAGGAATTACCCTACGTGCTATTGAAACTGACAAATATAAGCGCCTGGTTGCAGAGGTGTTTGTCGAGAATCGCAGTGTCAATCTCAAGATGGTGCAAGAGGGACAGGCTGTGATCTATCGTCAGTATCTAAAAAGCTGTCCAGAATCTAAAGATAGTTTGTTACAGGGTGAAAACACCGCCAAACAACAGCGTTTAGCTTTTTGGAGCCAGTCTAATCCTGTGATGCCTTGGGACTTTCGCCACAAAGCTGCTCAACGGGCAACTTCAGTGCCAACTCAAGGACAGCAACAGAATAACTGCGACCCTGCTTACCCGGATTTTTGCATTCCAAAGAATTCACCAGATTTAAATTGCCGAGATATTAGCCAACGAAAGTTTAAAGTGCTGCCACCCGATCCTCATGGGTTTGACCGAGATGGTGATGGCATTGGATGTGAACGGTAGATGTGATTTTAAAAAGATTTTGGACGGACTTTGTCAGGAGAAGTCGGATAAATTGTAAGCTGAAATACCTAAAACTTTGTTAAGGGAAGAATGAAGCTATCGTATTATGTAGTCTGACAAAAGTTTACGGTTCGCTTTAGCCATCTGGGTGGCATTAACATAGCCCTTGGGTATCGCATATTTGCCTATCTGCCCAGACTGAGGCATTTGGTTGATTTCTGAATCACGCCAAAAGTGTGTCAGCATTATAATTGGCTCACTTTTTGTAAATGAGTTTGGCAAAGCGATCGCGTTGCTTCCCGGCTGGCGATCGCTTTTGCGTTATCACTACCTCAGTGTAATCAAAAAACTCTAAAAATACAAGGTGGTGTTGTAAATTAGAGGAGAGCTAAATGACAGAGGAGGTCTGCTTTGTGAAACTGTCCTATGTATCTCGTTTTACTTGGGATGAAGAAACAGCACAGCGATTGAGAAAACTACGGGGGAAAACTAGCCGAGATAAATTAGCGAGTAAAGCTGGTCGTAGCAATACTTTTATCCAAAATCTTGAATGGGCAAACCCTGGAAATAGACCAGAATCAATTTCCAAAGAAGATGCATTTGCTATTTGTAATGCGCTTGATGTACCTATTTGGAAGTTATTTCCAGCGTTAGTAATCAATCCTGAAAGTTTACAAGGAATATGCCAAACTCTATTGACATAGTACAACACCGTGTTGTAAATTATAGATACAAGAGAGGAATTGAGCGCGATGCCTCTCAGAGAAAGAAAGAAGCGCTCAAAACTCAAACCAACCAAATTCAATTAACAACAAAACTATTAGAAACCAATAGCCGGCGGGATGAGTAGCCGCAGCCTAAAACTTGTAATGGCCAAGCCACCGCGAGATGATTCCGATGACCTACCACGTCTAAAAACTGGTTGTAAAAACTTCAATCCTCCCAGAATTAAGGCGATTATTACTCCTCAGTATGTAATCGCCTTTTCAATTAGTTTCCACATGGCTGTACAGAGGACACGGTAACATCCCAATATCTTCTCTACAGCTTTGTGCTGTCTGGTGTTTTGATCATCAGTTAATATGCTTTACCCTGGAATACTTTTATAAGGCTTCGCCAAATCTAGATTGAGAGTGTTGTGCCTTCAGCACAACAAGATGACCAATAAATAGGACGATCGCTCTGTCTGGAAAACTACGCGATCGCCCCTATGCCCCCAACCTTTTAAAGAAGAGGCAATTTCTAATGATGACACAAAGTTTAGCCCCTGCGCCAACAAAAGATCCGTTAACCACACGCGATCGCCAAATCATTGCAACCATCGTCAATCAGTCGGACTACTCCAAAAACTGCAAGCCCGAAGATGTAGTGACTATCTGGATCAACAGTGATGATATTGTGTGGGTAAAAATGACCCACGGCTATGCTCGATACCATAAACAATCATTCAAACACGCTGTTGCAGAGGTAAAAGCGAGTCTTTCTGCTCCAGTAGAGCGCAATCACAAGGAAGAAAAGGAATTAAAACAAGCTTCTGAGAAAATTGGCTTGTTGGGTGATTGTGATTGGCTATCGTTGAGCGTCCAATACTATCCTGATAAAGTAATCGGTCACGCTGGTTGTTATATATCTCACAAGGCTCGAATATTAACCCCACTTGCTGAATGGGACTTCACCCTGCCGAAATGGAATATGCCTGCTGCCATCTGTCCAGACTGCGAAGGACATGGGTGCGGTAACTGCGGGTATCGCGGTACTCGTGCAGAAGACTTGTGCGAACCAGTGGACAGCTACCGATTGACTTATGTAGGATGCACTGACCTTCAGACGGCTCACAACGTATATCTAGATGGTGAGTTCTTGGGAATTGTCTTCAAGGTCAGAAACGCTGATGAGTTATGGGAAAACGACCCCAAGACTTACTATTGGCGGTGTACAGATGGAGTACGGTATTGGAGTGTAAAAGAGGCTGTAAAGGTTTTATCCAGGGCAACTGCTCCGATTGAACTGCCGCAAGTTCGTCGGGAGTTGGTAGCAGCGTAAGAAAGCGGTGGCGTAGCTTTGACAGAAAAGAGCTACGCCCTTTGTATATGTGAAAATGCTTTTGAGTTAAATGTATGAGGTATTTTGTAGCCAATGACGATATTGTGATTGCTGATTGCCCAACTCATGAGTTGGCTTCTATTTGCCCGAAGTCAAGCTGTATTTGGTGAATAAAGTACTGATGCTGGTGAGTATTAAAACACTATTTCAAAATGCAAAAAACAGAATTGAGAGAAATTAGTTCAAAATTATTTTGTATCTAGGACAACTGATTGAAAAATGGCAACAGATCAAACTCTTGACGAATCTCCAACAGTGAACGGTCAAGTAAAGGTTCAAAATCCAGAAATGGAACAAAACGCTCACGTTGGCGGCTGTTGCGCCACATTGAAATCAATTCTGGCAGTAGCTGTGGTAAGACAAAAAAGATTGAAGTATACAACCATATCACTCCACGCTCTTTTACCAGATCATCGTACATAAGTTTGATTGCAGGACTGATGATTGGATCTTTAAGAGTGCGTAAGTGGTCTCGAAATCTGTAATTGCTTGTCCACCACGTCAGGGGCAGAATTTTCAGTTCATCATACATATCGGTATCGCAACCATAAACAACGTGCGATACATCATGTGCAAGCAAAATTTTGGCAAATTCTGGCGATAGTTTGCGTGGGTCAGTAACATTTGGATTTACAACATAGTACTCCTCTAAACCTTGGCGAACTGTCTGAGTACTATTTATGTTTGTATAAAGAGGGCGAGAATGCTGGCTCATAACTGATCTATTACGGTACTAACTAGTATCGTAATTTATAATAACATTTATGAACAATGCTAGAAAAAATTCACTAGGAAGACCTCGTAGTACTCAATCTCATCAAGCTATTTTGCAAGCAACCCTAGAACTGCTAGCAGAAGTTGGATTTGAGCGGATAACCGTAGATGCAATCGCATCCCGTGCTAAAGCTGGCAAAAGTACTATTTATCGGCGCTATAACTCTAAAGGAGAACTGGTTGCAGACGCGATTGAAAGCCTAAGAGAAGAAATTGTTATTCCTGACACTGGTAGACTTTGGAGTGATATAGATGCGCTGATCGCCAGTGCTGCACAAAACACGCTTAACCCTTTAGGTCGGCGAACGGTTGCCATGATTATCAGCAGTGCATCCAGTGACCCTGAATTTGCTCATATCTACTGGACAAAATACTTACAACCTCGACGGCAAGCCTTTGCGATTATTATTGAACGAGCAAAAGTCAGACAGGAAATTGAAGCGGATATAGATCCTGCTCTAGTCTTCGATACGATGAGCGGGATTATGCTTTACGCACAAATATTTCAACCTACCCCTGAATTATGGGAAGCATTTGTTCGTAGCGCTTTGCACTTGATTATTAGAAAACCACTAAGTTAACTGTGACTAAGAGCCTGTCAAGAAACAACTTTTACAATTTGCCATCTAAAAACCTACTAAATCAAGTATTTCTAGCAAAAAAGAAGCAAGGTTGTTTCGTGACAAGCTCTAAGCTAAAAGTATTTCTCTATCCTGTACATTCTAGTTTTGAGATAGTAGCTAAGGCTTACAAGTAAGAAAGCGGGTATAAAAACTTACGTTCATTTTACTAGGCTTTTTATGTACCACAGCAATTGTAAGGTTTAAGAGTGTAATACAGGTTAGGGCTAACCGTTTAAAATAAGATAGGGGAGGAAAAGCAGATGACCGACGATGCCAGAATTGATGATATCTACCTACGCCTCAATGAATTAACAGAGGATGTCGCAACACTAAAAATTCAAGCAGGAACCATTGGAACTTCTCAAATGGCTATCGCTCGGACAATTACCTTGGCTACAGGTTTAGCCTCAGATATGAGAGAAGTAAAAGCCGACATTAGACAAGTCAAAGCTGACATTCGTAATATCGATGCAAGTATAGAAGAAATATTGCGGTTACTGCGGGATAGGAATAATCCACCATCGTAGTTCTAGCGATTAATCATTAACCAGTTTATAGCGCTCTTGCAGTAGCAAAAGCGCTGTTTTATTGGCTCCACGCTTCATATATCACAATTAAACGGCTACGCCAATGCGAAAGTGAAATATATTGGTATTGAACAATGACCCCTCAAGAAACATCGGATTTACTTGCTGCTTTGATGCGCCAAGAGGAACTACTCAAGCAGTTGATCGCTTCAATCAATAAGCCAAAACTAGGATTGCACTCTGATGCAGGCAGTAGCAAAATCTACTGCAATCGTCACAATGGTTCGCTGTGGTATACCCTAAACAACAGTGAAGCAAGTGCGATTACCCAAACTGCCTTAACTGGATATCTAAAAGAACTGAAATTCGAGAAGTGTGAGCGCAGAGGAAAAGAAGTTTACAAGTTGCTGATTA
>NZ_JACJTR010000110.1 GCF_014698795.1 Nostoc sp. FACHB-892 | reverse complement strand
GGTTCCGTGATCTTGAAGAGGTTGCGATGATTGCTGGCAATGACACAATAGATGGGGGCGCAGGTGAGGATTTGTTGATTGTCAATGACAGTGGTAATAGTGAGGGTAAGGGAATCATTTCAAATTTTAATGCCAGCACTAATACTGGCTCGATTACGAATGGCACTAGTCGAATTAGCTATAAGTCTATCGAACGATTGGATATCACAGGTACACAGTACGATGACTTGATTGCGGGGAGCAATGGCAATGATACCCTCAAGGGTGGTTTTGGCAATGATACCCTCACTGGTAGCAAAGGTAATGATAGCCTAATTGGAGGAGCTGGTACTGACACTTTTGCTTTCAAGAATTTCAATGAAGGTGTTGATCGTCTTGATGACTTCAACACGACTAATGAACTAATTCAGGTGACGGCTGCTGGTTTTGGTGGCGGATTATCATCAGGTACACTTGAGACAAATAAGTTTGCCATCGGAGCATCTGCAACTACTAATACTCAGCGATTTATCTTTAACAGCACTACAGGTGGATTGTTCTTTGACCTTGATGGTAGTGCCTCTAGGTTTACTCAGGTACAATTTGCACAATTAGATGCTGAGGTGGCACTAACCGAAAAGAATTTTGTGGTTGTTTAATCGGAGTTAACGTTCTGCCATCACCAAGCGGTACGATTTGCGAGGTGCTATTTTTAGCATCTCGCAAACGATAGTACTCAATGCAAGTCATTTTGGTAAGTGATAGGCATTCTTGTGCTGTACAAGATATTGCCACGCTTCGGCAAACATTTACCGCAGGCATCGCCAAATCTAAATCTGAAGCCATACCGAATAGCCTAACTGATGAATTAATCTCAAACTTCAGCATCATAGCCAACCGCTCATCAATCGTTAGGGCACTGAGTAATTCTTTAATAGTATTGCCCATTTCTTGGCTTGAGCGATTCTTCGAGAACACCGCACATCGCAGAAAATTTTGGTGTATCAAATGTATCTTAAGTTGCTCCCGATGTGATAGCATACCTTCAACAATTTTAGATAGCATACCTAATCCATGAATCAAGTTCGACTCCCTAAAGTTAGCGTTGCCGTGATTGGTTTGGTAGTTGCAAGCGTATTTCATGCTACTCCAGTGCTGGGAGCTATTCTAACTAGACAAGAATTTTCAGGTGATTTTACTTTAGTCGATGCTACTAGCCCATTCCTTACGAACTCTTTGCCAGAAAAAAGCGAATATTCGGGATTCGTGGTTTACTCAGAGTCCGGGACTTTAAGCGATTGGGAGCTATCCGTCAACAATCTAGACCTAAATTTGAAGAGAGTCCCTACTAATGGCGGTAACTTAACCCCAGATGTCGATTTTGAGCTTGATTCTGGGTCGAATTGGAGTTTAGTAGTTGATTTTGGCATTGCTTTTGATGCTCCAAGATATACCTTAAAAAGAACTTCAAGCTCTGAAATTACCTTGACAGGTGAGGTGGGACGGGCAGGAACATACATCTATCAAGATTCTGCTGCCAATATTACCCTGAGTTCTTCATATACATCAGTACCAGAACCCACTTCCCTACTAGGTCTATTGTTTGGAGTTGGTGCAATTGCTGTCTCTAAAAAAGCTGGTAAGACGAAATCGGAAGCATGAATTACTCAACTCTTTACCAAAGCTTTATCGATTTATATTAAAGTAACATGAGCGAGGGTTGGGTTGATACTTGTGTTTGCCCTGTGTGTATGTGATGCCGGTTCCAAATTTTTCGTTGTTTTGGCATCAAGTACAAAGCTAATGCTGAAGAGTAGTAAATACCGAACCCACTGTTTGTAAAACCAAGAGACAATAGGCTAAAACATCATGAACCTATCTTGTAGGACACAAGCTGCTCACCTAAAGTTAGATAAAATCATAGCTACAAAACTGATTCTGCCTTCGCTTCTGACTGGATTATTCGTAACGTGTGAAGCTAGTTATGCTTACAGCACATCCTCAATTACTAACAACATCACGAGGAACAATCTTATTGCTCAGAATCGAGGAAGCTGTGAACAATTTTTATCAGCTCTTGCTATAAGAGAAACAGGACAGCAAACTCCACCTTATGACATTGAAAATGCTTTAGGGTTTATTGGTAAGTACCAATTTGGTGAAACACTACTTATAGAGCTTGGGTACTACCAAGTTGAAAATCCTTACAACGGTGGAGGTAACGGCGTAGATAAGAATTATTGGCGTGGTACTTGGAAAGGTAAAAATGAAATTAATAGTAGGGAAGAATTTATGCAAAACAAGAATGGTGTACAAGAGACAGCAATCAAAGAGGCATTTAGCTTGAACTCGAATCGAATTAGTCAAATCCTTCAGTCAAATGGACGTTCCATTGAACAGTTCATTGGACAGGAACTGCAAGGAGCCAAAATTACACAATCTGGCATCCTTGCGGCTGCTCATCTAAGGGGTGAAACCGGAGTTACAAATCTACTGCTCAAGAATGAAGTTTCTAATGATGAATTTGGTACTTCTATTCTTGATTATTTAAAAGAATTTGCAGACTATGAGTCATGTATATAAATTGTTATTGGGATAGTTCAGTATCAGATTATTTACAAAGACTGTTACATAATAATGACCCAGGTTCCGTTCCATAGAGTGTGGTAGCATTTGGTGGGGTTTATCCTGGTGTGCAAGATGGCAGTAGAACTATTTCCATCATCCTTTCGTTGCGACTGTAGACATGAATTGGATTTCTCTGAGAATACCATCTCTGAGATGAAAAAGATGAGCATCCTTAAACGAGTTACTTTAGGAGACGGAGGAGATAACGAACACAAAATTGTTTTTTTCAATGGCTTTGCAAGAGAGATTATTTGCCCCAAACTCAGAATCTGCACAATAACCGACTCAGAGTAATTGTTTTGATGGAATAGTGAACTACTTTGACCTACACTGCCACCACCCAATCGCAGACCACAGACTTGCATCCGCTCCCAAAGTTAACCCAAACTTGCCACTGCCCCAGGTATGCGTTCTTTGTAAGTCTCACCATTAGCAACGCCGACAGTCTCGCTTTCCTTGGAGACTAGCTATTGGTAAAACTTGCCAACGCTGTCGAGTTCAAGGCGCAGCTTCAGGCGTAACCCCTTGCATCCAAAGACAAGAGGATCTTCTACTTGGGTAAATATTTGGGGAATTGTCAAGGGATTCCGTGTTAATAGCTCTACCTATTGAGGGATGTTTGAGTTTGTACTGTCTAACAGAATATGAGTTACGGAAGTAGCCTTTTATAAGGAATTAAGCCGGCAAATGTGTAAGTTACCTGCTCTGCCAATGGCTTATTCCTATTCATCAGCCAGATTAATAACTTATTTATAAATGAGAATTTCCTAAAAGACTTTATCTGTAAACCAGCATCGAGGTCTGGCTCAAAGTACAGCTGATAAAGACGCTGCCAATTTTCAGATGCTAATTCTGGACTAGTACTCATATTAATCGCTTGCGTCACGTATAAGCCGCTGAGAATAGCATTTGCAATTCCTTCACCAGTCAAAGGATCTGTCAGATTTGCAGCATCACCAATTTTGAAAATTTTACCATCGCTGACTGTGTTAGCTCGTTTTGCGGTGGCTAAGGGATAAGCTTTAGGTTTTTGCTGACTAACTACTAGACTTAAGAGTTCTTTTGTAGCCTGATTACGCTGCACAAATTCATTGAAAAGGCGAATAATGTTTGTGTTGTTGTTTTGATATTCATCTATCCATACTCCCACACCAACATTGAGCTTGACTAATTCTGAGTCTACCGCTACGGGAAATATCCAACCATATCCATTAACCCCAAGAGTTTTATCAAAGTAAATTTGAGCTTTTGAGAGATAGGTTTTTGGAAAATCTGTAACTTTTATATTCCAGTAAGCTCTAATTGCGATCGCATTGGCTTCTCCTGCATAGACACCGCGTGCATCAATTATGTAATCGAAATCACTATGAAGTTCTTGGTGATAGCGTTGAATATCGGTAATTCTCTGCGTTCTTTGTACACACCCTGCATTGATTGCTTTTTCATAAAGAAGATTGTCGAATACAAATCTAGGTATGCAATAGCCTTTAAGCTCAGTGGGACACAGATGGCTAATGTCGTTTGAAACTCCGAGCAGAAACCCATCGATTTGAGCGTACTCAGAGGCTAAACGTTTGATGTCCTGTGGATATATCCCCATTGTTGATAATGCTTGAACCGATCCAAGGCTGACTCCATCTCCACAAGTCTTATCTCTGGGAAAACAGTCTTTATCTATAAGCATGACTTGATGTCCGCTTTTAGCCAAGTGATAACCTGCGGAACACCCTGCTGGCCCTGCCCCAAGGACTACAATTTTAGACATGATTAAATCATCCTTATTAGAATTTGTCTTTATCCATGAACATAGTTTAAAAGGATGCCAACAATTTTACAAACTGATGAATTGCTTTCTGATTTTTTAGACAAGTAATAGATAACAGACTTGTATTGGACTTTCAGATGATGGATACGCTTGCTTCTTTATAACTAATATCTAGTTTGTTATATTTTTTGGTACATCAGACTACTTGTACTAAGATTTTTCGATACCGAATCCGAGCCATAATCATAATATTCCACATAAAAAAGAGTGATGAACCGCCACAGGAACGGAGAATTTTCTTTGCAGTTTTTTTAATGTTTTTCTGTTCGTTAACTTTTTCATCAGCCAGATAAACACCTAATAAAGCTCGATTAATCATTCGATGAAAGTGCTTATGTGGTAAACGGGAAACAGCTTGATCAGCCTGTTTAAGAAAATAAGCAAACCGTTCACTTATTTCTTGCCCATTATTATAGTAAGCACAGAAGTTTAAATCCCCACCTATGCGGTCTTCTTCTTGGTCGATAAAATAGTCAAGTAGGATATGAAGCCCTTGAACCCAAGGAAAGTAGCTGGTTTTAACTTTTGTAGCTAATTCCTCGGAGCAATCTGGATCGCTTGCATAAGCCACAAGGCAAAAAATTCCTAATGTTGAGCCAGTAGAAGCTGAAAATTCATACCACTTCATTTGAGGAATTTGGTTACGATGTCTTTCAAACCATGCTTCTAAGCGAGGAACCCGCTCGTTAACTTGAACGTGTTTATGAACTTGTAAATCACAATAATAATCAGCCAGATGATATAAACTAGGGGCAATTACGTGATATGACGGTAGCTCCCTTAGTACATTTTGACAAGTTTTTACTAATTCCATCAGATAGCCGCCATCGTCTTGCTCTTGACGAAATTGGTAGTAATTAATGCATTTAGCGCTAGGTGTCAAAGCATCTAAACAAGCTTGATGGAGAGTACGAAAATCTTTCGGATCTAAGGAAGTACTGCGATCGCATAGGTTATCTAAATAATCGCTAATTGTTTGATAAGCAACAATAAAGCAGATTATTTGCTCAATTTCTTGTTTGGCAAGTAATCCATAGATAGAACCACCTTCACAGTGAAAAGCTTTAGTTTTTATACTTAGTAAAGCCTGTTTACGTAGTTCAGGATTAGGAATTCGTTCAGCTTTTTTCTTCCAGAATTCTAAATGTTTATGAACTCGTGGAATAACATCATAATAGATTCTCAGCATCAGCATTGTAGAACTAGATGGAACTTGCAATAACAAAGCTTTTGGGAGAAAATCTTTAATATTTTTATTATGATTATGATCCTGATCTATGAGCATCAGTATTCTTTATAAAAATTAATCATTAACTATTTTTACATTAAACTTTAAATACTTAAAATTTACCTATCCTTTGAAACAGGTTAGATTAAAATGCTATGTATAATTAGACATATTTAATAAAATATGAATAGTAATTTGTGTAAAAATTGGCTTGTTCAAGACTGATTTTTCCCCTGAAAGGGGTGAAAATACAAAATTTTTTGCCTCTATTGCCCTGAATATATGTGAGACAGATTGGCTGCGCTCCTTCCATTTTGAAGACGGTCAACATTCCATGTAACATTCTTGTACGGTTGGTTCAAAGCTTTGTTAGTTTCCAGATTGGATGCCAGGAAAACTTCGTCTACGTAAAAACCGATTCCCAATCGTTAAAAAGACAGCAACATAACTCCGGCAATAACCACTTGTTGCGGTTTAATATCAAACATTGTTCATACTTTCAGCAAGTTTCCTATTAACTCAGCAGCGCTGGGTTGTTTTGCATTGTTTATTCTAAACTCCAATACGAAGCTTTGCCCCACAAATTGCTAAAGCCTCATCTTTCTTACTAAATCAATATCAGCAAGCCAGATGAGTTGGCTTTGAGCCGATGCCGTTTCTTCCATAATTGGAGAACACCACTCCACACCGTAAAGCCAATTGTTTTTAAGGCAAAAAATCCCTTGAATAATACGACGTGTTGATTGGAGACTAAAATCAACTTCAACTGTGTCGCCTAATTGAAAAACCGAAGTAGGAACAGCAGCATTTTTGAAGACATTTGTTGGATAAAATTCTTTAGAAGGCAAGTAAAGTATTTCACCGCGACAAACAATTGCATAAACCCACTTCGGGCTTTCCCAGTAAACGCCACAGCAGTAACCTAACAAATTGTAGGTTGGCAGGAAAACTTTTTCTCGCATCTGAACCGCTAATGGAGGCATAGCTTGACCCCACGGAGGAGAAATATACCAGCAAGATTCCAAAAGTGTAATTTGGTTAATCATAATGCTTTACCGCTCTAATTTTAGACACTTCAGATTTACTGATTGCGCCAACGGCGACTAAATGTGAGAGCCATTTTTATTTTTTCAATTACCTTAATTCGATCCAATCTTAAAAGTCTGGTTTATGCCTACTAAATAAGAAATGTTTTTATGTAATCATCTCTATCCAAAGATTTGAAGCTTTGTGAAGAATCGATGCATTCTTGGATACAAATTAAATTTCAAACATTTACCAGTAATAAAAACTTTTTCTTGCGAAAGTACCACTTTCAATCCCTATTACAAAACTTAATTGCGTAAAGCTTCGGCATAGCTTTGCTTAGGCACAAGACACGAATAAATCAGCCCAGCCCCTTCGGGGTTCAGCAGTCGCTCATGGGGGAAACCCTCAAGACCGCGCTGCTTCACCGTATCAATAATATTTTTGGCAAAACCGAAATATCTAGGCGCTTTCGCCTTAAGGGCGAAAGCGACGGCTGGGCTGATTTATTTATTGGATCTCCCTTAGAGCGTAGCCGGGCGTAACCCACTGTGAATTCTTTTAATATCTACGCTAATCCGAAAAAGCGTAATT